>NZ_JAHLPM010000011.1 GCF_018917865.1 Tissierella simiarum | reverse complement strand
TTACATGCTTTAATCTTTATTTCTTTACTATACTTTGGTTTTCTTCCCATAAAAAATACCTCCAAGTAGATAGTCTATTTTAAATTAATTAAACTGTCTACTTTGGAAGTATCATATCATTATCTACCTCTTTTCCTCTATTTCTTTAATTACTTCATCTATCAACTCATCTACTTTAATTTGACCTTTATCTCCTTCATCTCTTTTTCTAACAGAAACAAGTCTTTCTTCTACTTCTTTTTCGCCTACTATTAGCATATAAGGAATTCTTTGAAGTCTAGCTTCTCTTATTTTATATCCAATCTTTTCTGCCCTATCATCTATTTTTATTCTAAGACCTTTCTCTTTCATCTCTTTCTTTAATTCATAGGCATAATCATTAAACTTATCAGAAATAGGAAGAATTGTAACCTGAATTGGTGCAAGCCATACTGGAAACTTTCCTGCGTAATGTTCTATTAATATTCCCATAAATCTTTCCATACTACCCAAAATTGTTCTATGAATCATAACAGGACGTTTCTTTTCATTATCCTTATCTATATAAGTTAAATCAAATCTTTCTGGCATTTGGAAATCAAGTTGAATTGTTCCACATTGCCAAGTCCTGCCTATAGCATCTTCAAGATGATAATCTATCTTTGGTCCATAGAAAGCTCCATCGCCTTCATTTAAAATATATTTAATTCCTTTTTCCTCTAAAGCTTCTTTTAAACTATTTGTAGCTAATTCCCATTGCTCATCAGAACCCATAGAGTTTTCTGGCCTTGTAGATAATTCTACATGATATTTAAATCCAAATACACTATATATATAGTCTGCTAATTCTATTACTTTAATTAGTTCTTCTTTTACTTGGCTTGGAATCATATATAAATGAGCATCATCTTGAGTAAAGCTTCTAACTCTCATTAATCCATGTAAGGCTCCTGAAAGCTCGTGTCTGTGAACTAATCCTAATTCTCCTAATCTTAAAGGAAAATCCCTATAGCTATACATCTTTGATTTATATACTAAAATAGAACCAGGACAGTTCATTGGCTTTATAGCATAATCTCCATCATCAATATTTGTAAAATACATGTTTTCTCTATAATGATCCCAGTGACCAGATTGATGCCATAATGCTTCGTTTAATATTAGTGGAGTTTTTATTTCTCCATAACCTCTTTTAACATGTTCTTTTTTCCAAAAATCCTCCAATATATTTCTCAACACCATACCATTTGGATGGAAAAAAGGAAAACCGGGACCCTCTTCATGCATACTAAATAAATCTAATTCTCTACCTAATTTTCTATGATCTCTTTTCTTTGCTTCTTCTAATCTGTTAAGATATTCTTCTAAATCTTTTTTCTTTTCATAAGTTGTTCCATAAATTCTTTGAAGCATCTTGTTTTTTTCGTCTCCACGCCAGTAAGCTCCTGCTATACTTAGAAGTTTGATTGCTTTTACCTTCTTTACATCATAAAGATGTGGACCAGCACAAAGGTCTGTAAATTCTCCTAAAGTATAGAAAGAAATTATTTCATTTGGAGGTAAGTTTTCTATTAAGTCAATCTTATAAGGTTCTTCACGTTCTTTAAAATACTCTAAGGCTTCATCTCTTGACATGATAAATCTTTTTAGTACATGTCCTTCTTTAACTATATTAGCCATTTCTTTCTCAATTTTTTCTAAATCTTCTGGAGTAAATCTATGCTCTGTATCAAAGTCATAATAGAATCCATTTTCTATGGCAGGTCCTATAGCAAATTTAACTCCTGGGAATAATTTTTGTACTGCAAGTGCCATTATATGGGCTGATGTATGCCAAAATATTAATTTTCCCTCTTTGTCTTCAAATTTTACTACTTTAAATGTTGCATCTTCTTCTACTGTTTCTTGCATTCCTTTTATATCACCATTTACTACTGCTCCAAGAGCAACTCTCGCTAGACCTTCTGATATATCTTTGGTAATATCGTATACACTTACACCTTTATCATATTCTCTTATAGCCCCGTCTGGTAAAGTTATTTTAATCTTTTCCATATTAACCCTCCTCATATTTCTATATAAAAAAACCTTTCATCTCTACAAAAATTGTAGGGACGAAAGGTTCGTGGTTCCACCCTAATTGCTTCTTAATTTAAATAACGCTATATATGCGGATATCTTTCGCTAAAGCTTGAGATACGGCTCAGGGGTGGTCTTCAGATATTTTTCACTTGGGGAAATTTTCAGCCAAGGTTTCCCCTCTCTTTAAGGAAATAATAACTTACTCTTCCCTTCTATGCCTTTAATATTTAATTTTACTTATTTGATTATATATTCTAACTTCTATAATACTATTTGTCAAGGCTTTATTTATACTTATTTATACCAAATAAAACTTATTTTAAACAGGATAATATTTCCTCCATAACAATTATTCTTTGCTCTCCTGTACTCATGTTTCTAAAGGAATAATTATTACTTTCAACCTCTTCTTGTCCAATTACGATTACATAAGGTATGTTTAATTTATCTGCATAATTAAACTTTTTCCCTACTTTACTATCTTCTATATATATTTGAGTATTGATACCTTCTTTTCTTAATATAGTGGCTGCTTCTACGGCTTTTTCTATATAGTTTTCCATAGGAATTATCAATACTTTAGTTAGTGAATTCTCCATAGCTTTTATTATATTTGCTTCCATTAATTGATAGAAAAGTCTTGTAAGTCCTATAGAAATCCCTACTCCTGGTAATTTTTGCTTTGTATAATAAGTAGCTAAATTATCATATCTTCCTCCAGAACAAATACTACCTATTGAAGGATAATCATTTAAAAAAGTTTCATATACAGTTCCTGTATAATAATCTAATCCTCTAGCTATAGTTAAATCAATTTTATAATTTTCTTCTGGAACGCCAAAAAGTTTTATATATTTATTTACCAAAGCTAATTCATTTAGACCTTCTTCAAATATCTCATTTCTTATTTCTAGCATTTTTAGACTTTCTATTATTTCTACATTGGATCCTTTAATTTTTATAAATTCTTTTATCTTTTCTATATTTTCTTCCTCTAATCCTATACTTTTAAGCTCTTTTTCAACTCCAGTAACACCAATTTTATCTAATTTATCAATAGCTCTTAAAACTAAAGTTAGATCGTCTATATTTAACCATTGGAAAAATCCCATTAATATTTTTCTATTGTTTATTTTTATAGTAAAAGAATCAAAACCTAAATCTTTAAATGTGGAATATATTATGCTAGGTATTTCTGCGTCGTTTATTATATCTAAAGTACCATTCCCTATTATATCTATATCACATTGGTAAAATTCTCTAAATCTACCTTTTTGGTTTCTTTCTCCTCTATAAACTTTTCCAATTTGATATCTTCTGAAAGGAAAAGTTAATTCAGAAAAATGTTGAGCTACATATCTGGCTAAAGGTACTGTTAAATCAAACCTTAATGCCATATCAGTATCCCCTTTTTCAAATCTATATATTTGTTTTTCTGTTTCTCCTCCTCCCTTAGCAAGTAACACTTCTGACTTTTCTATAATAGGAGTATCTATTGGCAGAAATCCAAATTTCTCATAATTTTTTCTTATAATATCTAACATTCTATTAAATAATATTTGATCTGATGGTGTCAATTCCATAAAACCTGGAAGAATAGATGGCTTAACAATATTTTCACTCATAATAACCCTCCAAATATGTAATCTTTATTATTATAATACCATTTAGAAAATATTTTTCAAATAATTTATATTTATCAGAAAACAAGAAGCTGACTATTCAACTTCTTGTTATTTTCCTTTTTTCATTTTAATCTTAACTTTGCATACATCGCAACCCAAGCAAAAATTTATTCTTTCTTTAAATATATTTGTAAGTACTTCTACTATTTCTTTGTCCTTATCCTTTTCATCTATATGGACCACCAGTCTTTTTGGTGCAATTACTATTAATGAGCTGATAAGTAAGTCATCCTTACTTATTCCCTCATAAGATAGTTCATTTATAATATCACTAAAAAAATCATTTTCTATAATTTTATTATTCTCATCCATAAGCCTATAATCATTGTCACATAATATTACATTTACTAAGTCATATTTAGGTTCTTGAATATCAATAAAATACTGTAATATTTTTATAAACTCTTTATATTCTTTTTCTGCCGTTAACTCTTCAATACTCTTTTCTATAGCTCTATCTATTAAAAAATTAAAATCTTTTAATCTAAAACGTAGATATCCATCAACAAGTAATGTTCTATTTTCAATTAAATAATTAACTATTTCTCCATTTAAAAATTGTTTTTCTTTTACAAAATAATTCTTATTCATAAGCATATTATGAGAGTATACAATTATTTCTTCTCTATCTGAAATATTAAAATCAGTGCATATTTTATTTACTCTATAGACAATTAAATATTTTGCATACACTTTTATTATAATATCCTGTACTATATGAGCTAAATTATCGTATAAAATTAATTCATCATAAGTCTTTCTTTTGCCTATAGAAAAAGAGAATATATCTCTATCATTATAATTTTCTTCTTCTATATTCAATTTTCTTTCAAAAGAATAACTATCTATTATTTCTTTTACTTTTTCTAAATCCTTATTAATTCCGATTTTTATAGGTTCCATTGTATCACTCCCTTCTGTTAGTAGTATGTGCTCTAACCATATGTATATACCACTTAAAGACTTACTCTAATGGCAATATAGACTAATTATCGTACCAATATCTACTATTTTTTTCTTTGACAAAAAAACGACTTTTTTATTATTTTTTTTAATAAAATCTAATATCTTCTTCTCTTCAGGATGGGAGCATAATGATCCTGAAATAATAATAGTGTCTTCTGATAAGTTTCCTGTAGTTCCACCAATAAATCCATAATTTTGTCCTTTTAATAAAATATGTCCGGGCTGAATTAATAAAACTTTACAGCCAATAGATGTTAATTTTTCATAAATCGGATAATCTGAAGTTATAGCTGACATTTCTCCTACTATAGCCATAGAACATTTACTATAGCCTTGTTTAACATCTATTAATTTTAAATTTTCTCTTTCTAAATAATACTTTAATTTTTCGTCAGTATATTTAAAATTATGTATGGCAATTCCTTTGAGTCTCCCTACATTATATGCAATATCATCGGGATATCTCCTATGTAAAAATTTTTCTCCTTTAATTATTTTTATACCCAAGCCATGAAATTTTTCTTCATAATAATCAAAAACATTGGGAGCAATTAATAATGTATTATTATTTATTGGATGTATTACTATATCAGGATGATAAGAAATAGAATCTTCAACTTCTTTACATTTTATAGTCTGTATAACTTTTAAATTTAATCTCTTTAAGTTATTTAATATTTCTTCATCTACTCTTCCATCAACTATTACTAAATCAGCAGTTTTTAAAGGAATAAATGGATTTTTGTCCAAAACAATCACCGCACTTTTACAAAAAAATTAAACCTTCTATTTACATAGAAGGTTTTCTGGAGGCGGCACCCAGATTTGAACTGGGGAATAAAGGTTTTGCAGACCTCTGCCTTACCACTTGGCTATGCCGCCACATATAATGCGAAGTCCTTTCCAAGAACTATCAGATATTTTCTGCGGAATATATTATTGGAGCGGAAGACGGGATTCGAACCCGCGACCCTCGCCTTGGCAAGGCGATGCTCTACCACTGAGCCACTTCCGCTTAATACCCTATTTTCATTGACTTAACGTAATATCTACAGCCATCTCTTACATGGTGCCCAGAGGCGGAATCGAACCACCGACACGAGGATTTTCAGTCCTCTGCTCTACCGACTGAGCTATCTGGGCTAGATATCACAATTGTTAGTATACATGAATATTGACCAATTGTCAACTATTAATTAAACTTTTTAGATTTTCTTTTGAAAATTGGTATTTTTTATTGCAGAAATGGCATACAACCTCAGCCTTACCATCCTCTTCAATTATATCCTCTATCTCTTTTTTCCCAAGACTTATAATAACACCTTCTATTTTTTCTCTAGAACAATCACAATTATATTTAACACTTATTTTATCTAATACTTCCATATTAAATTGACCTAGTAATTCTTCCATAATATCTTCAGGTGCTAACCCTTTATCAATTAAGGTTGAAATAGGCATTACTTTACTTAAAGTAGTTTCTATTTTAGTAATATCATCATCAGATACGCCAGGTAACAATTGTATTATATATCCACCTGCTGCCCTAACAGATATATCCCTATCTACTAATACTCCTAGACTAACAGCTGAAGGCTGCTGCTCAGATAAAGAGTATAAATGAGCTAAATCTTCTGCAATTTCACCAGATACTAATCTCGCTTGACCAACATAAGGTTCTTTTAAACCTAAATCCATAATAGAAGTAATAGTTCCATTTCTACCAACTAGAGTACCTACATCTAATTTTCCATCTTCTCTACTAGGCACATCAGCATAAGGATGATCAACATATCCTTTTACTCCGCCTTTGTTGTTAGCTACTATTACTATATTTCCTAAAGCACCATCACCTGATATTTTAAAAGTTAATATATCCTTATCATTTTTCATCATTGCACCCATCATGGCAGCAGCCGTTAATGATCTTCCTAAAGCCGCTGTAGCTGTAGGAGAAGTATTATGAATTTTTCTTGCTTCTTCCACTAAGTTAGTTGTTGAAGCTATAAATATACGAATAGTTCCCTTTTCATCTATCCCTCTGATTATATAATCTTCCATATCTATCACCCTTGCTAAAAATAGTAAAGCCCCTCATGGAGGGGCTTAATTTGCTACTATCAAAAACTATATAAAAGAGAATAAGGTTTTTATAGTTTTACAACGTTAGTAGCTTGAGGACCTTTTTCTCCTTGAACTATTTCAAATTCAACTTGTTGTCCTTCTTCTAAAGTCTTAAATCCATCTGAAGTTATTGCTGAATAATGTACAAATACGTCTTCTCCAGCTTCAGTTGATATAAAACCGTATCCTTTTGTAGCATTGAACCATTTCACAGTACCTTTTACCATTTAAAACATTCCTCCAATACAGCTAATTTAATAATAGATGAGTCCTATGTATCATCTACCTTTAACATAGTCTATCACACAATATGTGACCTTGTCAAATAATATTCCCTCAATTATTTGGAAATATTCTATAAACTTTAATATTTTATTTTATTGCTATAAAATTTATCCTTTCACTTTTAGAATATGGCTTTTTAAAAGAAAATCCTTCAAAAAAATCAATTTCTCTAAATCCTGCTTGCGTTAATAATTCAACCACTTCATTTATTTCATAAGCCCTTTCTTTATGCTCTTCATCAAATCTAATGTAATTTTCTCCATCTTCATTCATAAAAAATGTAAGATAAAATTCACAAATATTATTTTCTTCATCAAAATAATTTTGCCAAGTATAAAAAACATCTTCTCTATCTTCAACAAAAGTATTATTTCCTATTATATATTTTAATTTATAGTAGGAATTAATGTCGAAAATAAATATACCACCTTCTTCTAAATGGTTTCTCACATTTATAAATGTATCTAACAAATCTTTTTCATCAGTAATATAATTTATGCTATCACAAATTGATATGATACAGTCAAATACATTGTTAATTTTAAAGTTTATCATATTTTGATTTAATAACTTGAGATTTTTAAACTTATAAAGTTTATCATAAGCTATCGTGAGCATATCAGAGGAAAAATCAAAGCAAGTCAGTTGATAACCTTCTTTAGCTAAGTAATAAGATAAATTTCCTGTACCACACGCCATTTCTAGAACCTTATGAGGATTTTTGTTAAACTTTTCAAGAATCTTTTTTATATAAATAAACCAGTTTTCATAATCAAAATCTGTCATTAATTCATCGTATAATGTTGCAAACTTATTATATATGTCCATTTTTAATTCTTTGTCAACTCCTTAAAAATTTCTTCTAAAACCATTCCTGACTTTTCTCGTATAACTATATCTCCATGATTATCCATCATAGTAGGTCCAACGTTTATTATAATCAGCTTTTTAGCTTTCTGTGGTAAATAATTTACAGGAGATACAGAAAGACTTGATCCAATAACTATTAGCAAATCACAATCATCTATTTCTTCCCATGCTATATTAAAATCTTCTGGTAGCATGTCCCCAAAGAATACAACATTAGGTCTAAGAAGTCCTCCGCATTTTTCACATTTAGGTGGGATTTCCCCTTTATTAATCTTTCCTTCTAATACATTTAATCCTACAATTTCTCCACAATCTAAACAGCTTCCTTCTCTAGTGTTTCCATGAACTTCTAGAATATATTTTGAACCTGCCTTATGATGTAAATTATCTATATTTTGAGTTATTATTCCCTTGATATATCCCAATCGCTCCATTTCTGCCAATACTAAATGTCCTTTATTAGGCTCTGCATTAGTCATGGAAAGCAGCATTTGAAAACCTTCTTTATAAAACTTGTTTGGATCGTTATATAGTACCGCTGTAGATAGGGCTTCCATTGGATCTATATTCTCCCATAATCCAGTGTTAGGACTTCTAAAATCGGGGATTCCACTTTCTGTTGATATCCCCGCTCCTGTCAGTACCATTACCTTCGCAGAATCTTTAATCATTCTAGCTGCTTTTTCTATTAAGCTTTTATTCATAAACCTATCCCCCTTTGAAACTATTTCTTATCCTTTCTTTTCATCTCCCTTTTTCTCACTGTAATTAAGCCACCTATTCTTCCAGATTCTTTAGCCGTTAAACCCGCCCATCCTACTTCATTTATTTTATCTATGAGACCTAATTCTCCTGCAATTTCATACTTTAACTTATCTTCTAAGGTCTCCTCTTTATGTTTTCTTTTCTTATTTTTATTTGTCACGTTTATCCCTCCTATTCCTATTATTGAGGAAAAAGAGGATTTTTATTCCTATACAAACAGATATTTAACATTTCTCACTATAAAAACTATAATTATTATGATAATGGGCAAATATTCAAACAGATTATTTTTTCCTTTTGTATACGTTTCATACAAAATATCTTCGTCATAATCTATGCTATTTTCTGTTTCAGGTAATATTTTCAATAGTATTTTAAGAATAATTCCTGAAACAAGAGCAATTCCCCCTATAAAAACTAAGGCTATTAATAATTGTACCTGAGTAGACATCCCTAATGTCTCCACATTAGTATTACTTACATTATTCTGAGCTTTAGTGGTTGCATATCCAATAGTTAATGCTATAGTATTGTTTAATAAATGAGCTATTACTGATGAATATATTGAGTCAGTTTTATAAACAATTATACCAAATATAATGCCCAAAAATATAGGTCCTAAAAGATTTTGAAGGTTAAAATGAAATAAACCAAACAAAATGGCAGAATAGATAATACTTTTCTTCTTTCCTAATTTATCATAAGCATTCATTATAGTACCTCTAAACATTATTTCCTCACATATGCCTGGTGATATTGCAATCACAAATAAACCTAATAAATACTGTAAAGAATTCTTAGGAATTGGAACAGAATTGGGTATAATGTCTCCAAAGCTACTTAATATAGTAATAACTATTAGGTTTAAGAAAACTGCTACAGGATAAGTGAAGATAACTATTAGAATAATTATTAGTAACTGTTTCATACTGATTTTGTTAAGCTTTAAAATTTTTTTCAAAGAGCATCCTTTAAATTTTAAATATGATAGATTAGGTAACAAAATAATCAAATACTCTGTTATTAGAAGTCCAGAATATACTTCTCTTCCTTGAACATAAGAGCCAAGAAAAATTAGTAAAAAACCTAATATTAAATATAATAAATTAACCTGAAAAATTGAAGGTTTTTTTGTATATTCCAATATTAACACCTCACTCTACTTTATAATATAATTGTATCCTTTTATTATCCTATTAATCAAATATCTTTATATTAACATATTATATGCTATATTCATATAATAGTATATAATATATTAAGCGAGGTGATAATGTGAAAAAAGTTAATCTTGGAATTGTAGGTGCTACTGGATTAGTAGGAAGGAATTTATTAAAGATTCTAGAGGAAAGAAATTTTCCTGTAGATAACTTATATCTTTTTGCTTCCTCTAAATCCAAGGGAGAAAAAATTATGTTTAAGGGAGAAGATTATATAGTAGAGGAACTTAATGAGGATTCTTTTAATCGTCCAATAGACTTAGCATTATTTTCAGCTGGCGGAGCTATAAGTAAAACATATGCACCAATAGCAAAAGAAAAAGGTCTTGTGGTTATTGACAATAGTAGTACATGGCGTATGGAACCTTGGGTTCCTTTAATTGTACCAGAAGTTAATCCAAAGGATATATTAAATCATGAAGGTATAATATCTAATCCTAATTGTTCCACTATCCAATCAGTAATTCCTTTAAAACCTTTAGAAGAAGCTTATGGGATCAGTAGAATAATCTTCTCAACATATCAATCTGTTTCTGGATCTGGATTGGGAGGTTTAGAAGATCTGGAAAAGGGTAAGGATTGTCCCTACTTTAAAAAATATCCGCATCCTATATCTTATAATATTATACCTCATATAGACGATTTCTTAGATAACGGTTATACTAAAGAAGAAATGAAAATGATTAACGAAACTAAGAAAATATTAAATAATCCTTCAATTAAAATAACGGCAACAACTGCAAGAGTACCTGTTAAATATGGTCATTGTGTTTCAGCTAATATTGAATTAAAAAATACTTTCAACATAGAAGATATTTTTACACTCTTTAATAAAAGTGAAGGTATTGATGTTCTAGATGATCCAAAAAATAACGTGTACCCTATGCCTATTTTAGCTGAAGGTAAGGATAAAGTTTATATTGGTAGGATTAGAAGAGATTTTAGTGTGGAAAATGGTCTTAATATTTGGATAGTAGGTGACAATATTAGAAAAGGAGCTGCTACCAATACTGTCCAAATAGCTGAATTATTTATTAAGTATTTCTAAGGAGGTCGAAGAATGTTTAAGGGTTCTGGTGTTGCAATAGTTACACCTTTTAAAGATGATAAGATTAATTTTGAAAAATTAGGTGAACTTATTGAATGGCATATTGAAGAAGGAACAGACGCTATAATAATCTGTGGAACCACTGGTGAATCAGCAACAATGAGTGATATAGAACAAAAGGAAGCAATTAAATTTGCTGTTGAAAAGGTAAATAAGAGGATATCAGTTATAGCAGGAACAGGTAGTAACAATACAAGGCATTCCATTGAATTAAGTAAATATGCTGAAGAAGTTGGTGCTGACAGTCTATTAGTGGTTACTCCTTATTATAATAAAACAACCCAAAAAGGATTAATAGAGCATTATGAAGCAATAGCTGATTCTGTTAACATACCAGTAATAATCTATAATGTTCCAAGTAGAACTGGGTTAAATATATTACCTAAAACTATCTATACGCTTTCTAAACATCCAAATATAAAGGGTGTTAAAGAGGCTAGTGGTGATATTGCTCAAGTTGCTGAAATTGCTCGTTTATGCAATAATGATTTTTATATTTATTCTGGCAATGATGATATGGTAATACCTTTACTTTCTTTAGGTGGTGTTGGTGTAATTTCAGTAGTTGCTAATATTCTACCTAAAGATACCCATAATATGGTTATAGATTATTTAGAAGGAAATACCGCATCTGCACTACAACTTCAATTAAAAATGAAACCTTTAATAGATGCTTTATTTATTGAGACTAATCCGATTCCTGTAAAAGAAGCAATGAACTTAATGAATATGGAAGTAGGTTCTTGTAGATTGCCTCTTACATCCATGACAGAAAATAATAAGAATACTCTTATTAATGAATTAATCTCCTACGGGATGGAAATAGGGAGGTAGAACTATGATTAAAGCAGCTATTAACGGATACTTAGGTCATATGGGTCAAGTAATTGAAAAGCTAATTTTGGAGAATGATAATATAGAACTAGTAGCTGGAATTGATAAAAATATTTCTAATTATAAAGGCGAGCTAGAAGTTTATGAAAATGTATTTGAGTTAGAAAATAAATGTGATGTAATAATAGACTTTTCTCACCCATCTTCACTAGAAAGTTTAGTTAAATACTGTACTTCTAACAAAACTCCATTAGTTATAGGTACTACAGGCTACGGTGAAAAAGAAATAGATTTATTAAACGAGGGAAGTAAAGAGATTCCTATTTTTTACACTGCAAATATGTCTTTAGGAGTTAATCTTCTGTTGGATTTAGTTTCTAAAGCTGCCATATTGCTAAAAGATGACTTTGATATTGAAATTATTGAAAAACATCACAATAAAAAAATTGATGCTCCTAGTGGTACTGCATATTTAATTGCTGATACTATTAATAAAGAACTAGAGAATTCTATGGACTATGTTTTTGATAGGCATTTAAGTCATAAAAAAAGATCTAATAATGAAATAGGTATCCATTCTATTCGTGGTGGAACCATTGTAGGAGAGCACTCTGTAATTTTTTCTGGCTTAGACGAAGTCATAGAAATCAAGCATAGTGCAGGATCTAAACAGATCTTTGGTCAAGGAGCTTTAAGGGCTGTTGATTTTATAATAGGTAAAGAACCAGGTCTATATAATATGAGAAATTTAATAAAGTAAAAAAACCTACAGAGCTTTTCCGTAGGTTTTTTTATTAATCAAAAGTAAATATATGAGGTATGTTTCTATAATAATCTCCATAATTAAGACCATATCCAACTATAAAAACATCAGGAATAGTAAAGCCGACATAATCTGGAGATAAGTCCACTTTTCTTCTACTAGGCTTATCCAGCATTACACAAATTTTAATTGAATTAGGTTTTTTACTCTTTAAATATTCAACTACTCTCTTCATAGTATAGCCTGAGTCCATAATATCATCAACTATAAGTACGTCTTTATCTTTAATATCACTTCTTATGTCATGTATTATATTAACATTTCCTGTGGAAATTTCATCATGCCCATAGCTTGAAGTAGTCATGAAATCTATTTCTACTGGTATTGTCATTTTTCTAACTAAATCAGCGGTAAAAATAAAACTTCCTCTTAACAAAGATACTACTACTAAATTATTGTCTTTATAATCTTTACTTATTAGTCCTCCAAGTTCTTTAACTCTACTATTAATATCTTCAATGCTAAATAGTGTTCTTTCACTTTTGTTGCTTTCCACCCTGTTCTCTCCTTTCATCTTTTGCTAATATTATTAGTTTTTTTCATGAGTATTGCTTTAATATCCTTAAGCTCTATCAATATTTTATTTAAAGTATATTGAAAGCTCACTAATATAATCAATATTATAGCATTAATTATTAATTTTGTATCCATAAAACAATCTTATCCTTCCTGTTCAAATACTTCCATTCTATTATTATCGTTTTCAACAAATTCTAATTTAGATACAGAAACCTCAAAAGCAATTTTTGTTTCTATTTCCCCAGAGTGAAGTTTTTTCTGATACTCCCTACTTTGAATTCTCCCCCATAGCCTAATATGATCTCCGACTAATAAATTTTCACAAAACCTTGCATTTCTTCCCCAAGCAATACAAGGTATGTAATCTGATTTGTTATAAGGTCTATTAACAGCTATTAACAAATCTGTTATTTCCCTACCGAAGGGTGTAGTTCTATAAATAGGTTTTTTACATATATACCCATCTAGGTATATTTCATTAGGTTTTCTTAGAATTTCTAATAATTCATTTTCATCCAATACATAGATATCTCTAGCAAATATTGTTAGTACCAATCTATTATTGTTTTCAACGTATCTATTATAGGATCTAAGTTGTCCCTCTACTACCACATATTGTCCTAAGGACAAGTTCATATTAACCAGAAGTCTTTCCGATATGGTAATAGGTAATATATCTACCGAATCACTTAATCTAGGAACTTCCAAGTCAAAACTATAAAATCCTTCCCCATACATCTCATGGCTAAAACTTTTATCACTAGCCACTTTACCAACTACCTTCACCATGTTTGTATCAATAATTTTATCAACCATGTCCTAACATCTCCCCCTTATTCTTATGTATTTCCGAATCTATATCTATAATATTCTTCTAATAATAATATTATGATATAAAAAATAAAATAAAAGATATAGATAGTTTCTCATTTGTATATATCTATTATTTGACACCTATCAACAAATTCCTTCTAAATTTCAGAAAAATTGTTAAATAAAAATCAAATATTCCTTATTTACATTAGCACACATTTCTACTTTTTGCCATCTAAAAAATAAGGAGAATTGTTCTCAGATATATTATTGCCTAAAACTAAACTACATGAAATGGCTGCTAATCCAGGATATATATCTGTTTTGTCCTTTGAACTCAATATGACAGGAAACTCAAAAGGTTCTATTATATCTCCTTCTATAGGTACTATATCCCTCTGCAAGCATAGGTTCATTTCAATATACTCGTGAATATTATAACTAGAAGGGTTAATTGTAGCTTTGTTACTAAACCCATAGGTTATTACTATTCCTTTACTTTTTTCATCTAATAAGGAAATCCATTGTTCTTCATCGCAATTTAACATAATATATTCGACATCTTTACATAATTCCTTTAAATATTTATTTTTATAGTCTTCTTCATTTAAGAAAGTATGAACTAATATATTAAATTCAATTCCTAATTCTACTACATCATTGATTAAACTTGGTTTAATATCTATTAGGGCAATATGGTTATTATCCTTATTGAAAACAACCATATTACCTTTTTTATTCTGATGATATTTTTTATAACTAGACCTATTTAAAATTTCTTTTATCAAATTAAAAGTAATTCTGTCTCTTTTGTTCTCTATAACTCCAATAAAAATCATCTTTGGAATCTTCAATTTTATCCCCTCTATCTTTTATATTAGTCCTTTATTAAGATTTGCCTACCTGTATTATCCATCTTAAAATTATCTTTATAAATCAATTCAGAGATAGGTACTATTTCAAAGCCATCTTTCTGTAATCTTTCTATTATTATTGGCAAGTATTCCTTAATATATTTAGCATTATTGTGGAATAAAACTATTGATCCATTTTTAGCATTTCTAACTACTCTATCTACTACAGGCTGAACACCTAACTCTTTCCAATCTAAAGAGTCTATATCCCATTGAATTGTATAGTATCCATTTTCTTTACAAACTTGAACTAAATCATCGTTATAATCTCCAAATGGAGGTCTAAATAATATCGGCTTTTTGTTTATTAGTTTTTCTATTTTATTTCCCGTAATATTAATTTCTTGACTCATTTGTTCTCTGCTTAATTTTGTCATGTATGGATGATTAGTAGAATGATTACCTACATCATGACCTCTTTTAGCTATTTCTTTTACATGGTCTGGATATTTATCTACCCAAAATCCTACTAAAAAGAAGGTACTTTTAACTTCATACTTATCCAATGTTTCTAAAATATTCATAGTAAATTCATCACCCCAAGCTGCGTCAAAGCTTAAAGCTATTTTTTTATCTTCCGTTTCTACACTATATATAGGTAATTCCTTAGTTTGAGAAAATACTTCTGCAACATTTACATTTGTTTTAAAAGAAACATAAACTAAAGATACTAATAGAATACCAACAATAATCACTAATCTAAAAGTAACATTATGTTTGTTGTAAATCCACTTCAAATTATCGCCTCCTACTTTTTTGTATTAATATAATTTATTCCTAAATCTAATTTATATTACTTAGGTATAAAAAAAGAAAATAGCGAAACGCTATTTTCCATTATAAATATATAATTCTTTCCCATTTAACTTATCTTCTTCTATTGAATCTTCTAGTCCACTTGGAACTGTAACTATATTCTTATTTCCATCACTAATATACTTTTTCTCAGGATTCTTATCAAAATATTCTAACCAATTATATAATCCTACATTATCTACTTTCATCTGACTTCCCCTAATCCTTGGTAGCGATAAAGGATTAAACTTTTTAGAGATAGGTGATGGTGCTGGATTCCAGCCCACATTTAAGATGGCTATATTCTCATATATTGTATCATTATACTTTCCTTTTTGTAAGTAAGTTTCTAGCTCTTTATTCTTTGGTCTTTCTCCATAGCAAAGAGCATAAGTGTCTATCTCATATTGTGGTAAAACTTTATTAATTACTTCTACTTGTTTTCCAATAGCTTCTTGTATATCTTTAGGAGTATCCATTTTTTTCATACTCCTATGGTCTATAGTATGATTTCCTATATCATAACCTTTTTCTATTAAATAGTTTAATTTATAATCAACATATTCTTCTTGTCTAAAAGGATTAGTACCAAATATAAAAAAGGTAGCAGTAGATTTAAAGTCCGAATATTCTTTGTTAAAATCCTCTAACAAGCCAATAGCTGATTTCGGGTCAATAATATCTTCTCCTTTATCATTTTTTATGATTCTAAAATTATTTTCATTTCCATCATCAAAAGTAAGTACTACAGGGGTATATCCTGCTTCTATATCCATATTGTTTGTTACATAGTCCTTTAATGTAACAGGTCTATAGCCTTTATCGTACAATATTTTTAAATCCTTTTTAAAATTTTCTGGTGTCCTTTGCCATTCTGCTTCTTCTTCTCCAATATTATGGTACATAATAATCATAACTTCCCCAGCTTCATTTGGATTCAAAGATAAGTCTATAAGCTCTTTTGGATCTACTGGCTCTTTTTCTTCTAAAGTTTTTTGGGGTTCTTCTTCATTAGTATAAGAAGGGGTTTCCTCACTAGTAAGTTTATCTGTGCTGCAAGCTACAGTGGCTAAAGTTAACATTAAAATAAAAATTAAAAAACAATTCTTTTTATATTTCATATTGTTCATCCTTTGCTAATATTATAAGTTCATTATACTATAAATTTTTTAAAACTAAAATCAAATTAAGATTAAATTAGAATTATTGACCATATTTCCATTATATATACTCATTTTCAAATTTTACTAGAATATTTTTATTATGAAAGGTTATATTAATAGTACAACAACATAGAAGTTGTTGAAAAGGAGGGTTCTATATGGCTAATAATAACAGAATAGTTGTTCCTGAAGCAAGAGCAGCTTTGGATCAATTAAAGTTAGAAATAGCAAGTGAACTTGGTATGTCAAACTATGACAATATGGATAAGGGCAACTTAACTTCTAGACAAAATGGATATGTTGGTGGATACATGGTAAAAAAATTAGTAGAAAGTGCCCAAAACCAAATGGCTGGAAAATAGTATTTATATAGAGAAGTGGAATTCCACTTCTCTATTTTATTTTATGTGATATAATTTAATAATAAAGGTTTTTGTGAAAACATTTTAAACTAAGAAAGCCTTTACCTTAATGAGTTTAAAACCAAGTCTATTTATAGCAAAGAAGTTTCTACTTTCTCATGCATTATAAATTAATACATAAAAAGAGGTGTACAATATGTTTATTGAAAACACTGAAGAATTAGCACAAAATAAACTACTTCTTTTATATATAATTAAAAGGTCTAATAAATCCTTAACAAATAGTCAAATTACTGAATTTGTTTTGGAAAAAAATTACATGAATTATTTCTTAATTCAACAATATTTAAGTGAGTTAATAGAATCTAATTTTGTAGAACTTATAAAAGAAGATGATATAGAAATATATCATATATTAAACAAAGGCCAAATAACTTTAAATTACTTTGAAGAAAGAATTCCTGTAAAAATCAAAGAAGAATTAGACAAAGAATTTTTTAAAAAAGAAGAAGAACAAAAAAAAGAAACTCAAGTTGTAGCAGAATATTTCCAAAAAGGTGAAAGTCATTATGTGGTTAATTTAAAGTTAGTTGAAAATGAAGAAACACTTTTCAGTCTCTATTTAAATGTTGCTACAATATCTCAAGCTGAAATGGTCTGTAATACATGGAAAAACAATACGGAGTTTATTTATCAAAACTTTATTAATATATTAGTAAATGAAAAAATTACTCCATTAGAGTAGAAGTAGCCCATTAGGCTCCTTCCCTACTTTAATATTATTTAAAATTTTTTGATTATTTGTATCAAATATGGTAAGAAGACTATCTAAAATATTTGTTATATAAAGTTTGCTTTTTCCATCCCAATGCATATTATTTGGCATTCCACCTAAATGTAATCTCTTTATATTATTTTCATTGGATAAATCAATTTTATAAAGACAACCATCTTCTATATTTGACAGATAAAAAATGTCTTTTCCTCTTATTTTTATTAAGTTGGTAAATATGCCTTTTAATTCTATACTTAATACAGTTTTATATCCTTCTAATTCTATTACTGACAAATTACTATAATTTATTACTCCATTGTTCACATAACATAATACAAATATTTTATCTTCTTCTAAAACAAGTTTTACTGGATGTTTATTTAATTTTATAGTTTCTACATTTTCTCTTTTTAAATCCAAGATATCTATACTATAACCATTGCTATTTGCTACATATACTTTATAATAGTTTTTATCAATCTGAATATCTGTAGGTTTTTCTCCTACTGGAATATTTTCCATTAAAGAAAAATCATTTTCATCAATTACAGAAATTGAATTAGAATCACTATTAGAAATAAAAACATTGTCATTAAAGCTTTTAATGCAAGTAGGAAACCTTCCCACTTTAATTGAATCTAATATTGTTCTATTATCCATATCGATCTTGAAAACTGAATTATCATAAGCATTTACGCTATATATTAGGCCCTCTTTGTTAATCATTAAATCCCAGGGGCCTAATTGATAATTTTCTAAAAAAAAAGTTTTCTTTCCTTCCTTACTTATTAAATTATAAAGAGAAATTGTTTCTTTTCTATATGGATCATTAGAATTTATTAGGGTTAAAGTATCTTCCCCAGTATTTGCAACTATTATTCTATCTTGTATTACCAATTCTTCACCCCCATTTACCATATATATTAATTTATGCAATTTGGTATCTTGGGGTGATATATATTTAAACCTTCTATAGCATTGCTATAGAAGGTTTACTAAAGTCCTAACTTCTCCTATTAAATACAAAGAACCGCCAAATACTATTAAATCATTTTCTCCAGCTAATTTATATGTTTTATCTACGGCTTTGCTAATATCTTTTTCAATGAATATGTTATCATTATATTTCCTGATCTCTTTAGCTAAATCTTCAGCTTTAAGTTTTCTGGGCATATTCACTTCTGTTATAACTATTTCATCTGCCTTCGGAGCTAATAATTCTATCATATGAGCAGAATCCTTATCTTTTAATATTCCAACTCCTAAAATTAATTTATCATACTTAAACATATCAAGAGCTTTTACTAATTGATTAATACCTTGAACATTATGTGCTCCATCAATAAGAAAAGTAGGATTTCTTCTTAATACTTCTAATCTACCTGCCCATCTAGTTTCTTTAAGGCCTTTTTTAATTTCTTCATCACATATTTTTACTAAGCCTTTATCTCTTAGTTTTAGCAGCGTGGTAACAGCCAAGGCAGCATTATATACTTGATATTCTCCTAACATAGATATAGTTATATCTTTTATTACATTATCCTCATATTTAAAATCAAAAGTTCCACCAAATTCAGATAGCTTATGAATTTTAATATTTTCTAAAGGACAGGTATGAAAGTCTGCATTCTTACTTTGCGCAACTTCTTTTAAGACCTTTAGTGCCTCATCTTTTTGTGGATAAGAAATTACCAGTCCATTTTCTTTTATAATACCAGCTTTTTGAAATGCAATTTTTTCTAAAGTATCTCCGAGAATATCTACATGGTCATAATCAATCGTAGTTATAACTGAAGCTAAAGAAGATTCTATTATATTTGTCGAATCATACCTACCTCCTAAGCCTACTTCTAATACTACATAATCTGTTTTTTGTTCATGGAAATAAGCAAAAGCAATAGCTGTCACTATTTCAAAAGTAGTAGGATGTTCTAAACCTTCTTTTATCATTATATCCGCTTTTTCTTTTATAAGACTAGTAATTCTGCTTAAATCCTTATTAAATATATCTTGTCCATTTATTTGAATTCGTTCATTAAATCTTTCTAAATAAGGAGATGTGAATAAACCTACCTTATATCCAGCTGCTTCTAAAGAATTAGCTAAATAGGAAGAGGTGGAACCCTTCCCATTAGTTCCACCAACATGTATATATTTTAAGTTTAAATGAGGATTTCCTAATAATTCTAGTAACTTCCTAATAGAATGAAGACCTAATCTAGAACCGAATTTTTCTTTATCATTTATATATGCTAAAGCCTCTTGATAATTCATTTTATCCCCCACTTTATCTATTAGATTTTATGTTTTCAAGCCTCTCTAGTACTTTTTCCATCATCTCTTCATATTTTTTTTGCTTTTCTCTTTCTTCAGCTACTACCTTTTCAGGAGCTTTACTAATAAAACCTTTATTAGCCAATTTACCTTTTACTCTCTTAAGTTCACTCTCTAGCTTTTCTCTTTCCTTTTCTAATCTTTCTATTTCTTTATCAAAATCAATTAAGTCTTTTAAAGGTAAAAATATCTCACACTTACTCAATACAACAGATATATTATCATCACCAATATTAGTCTTATTATCTAATATTTCAATTTTTTCAGCACTTGCTAAGTTAATAAAATATCTTTTCCCATAGTTTATTATATCTTTAATTCCTTCATCTTCTGTAACAAAAATTACTGTGGACTTTCTTGAAGGAACAATATTCATTTCTGCTCTAGCATTTCTTATTCCTTTAATGCCTGTCATTATAAATTCTATACGTGTTTCAGCTTTAGGAAAATGTAAGTCATCTCTATATTTTGGCCACTGGCTAACAATTAATGGGTTTTCAGTTTTAGGAAGGTGCTGCCAAATTTCTTCTGTTATATATGGCATAAAAGGATGGAGTAATTTTAAGATGTCTTTTAATACAGCTAATAAAACTTTCTCTGCAACTTCCTTACTTTCCTTGTCATCTCCATATAATCTTGATTTAACCATTTCAATATACCAATCACAATATTCGTCCCAAATAAAGTCATAAATTTTTTGGGCTGCTATGCCAATTTCATATCTATCTAGATTTTCTGTTACATCTTTTATAACTGTATTTAACCTGGATAGTATCCATTTATCTTCTTCTTCTAGGTTTTCTAAATTAAGTTCGTGTTCTATTATTTCTTCCTCTAAATTCATCAATACAAACCTAGTAGCATTCCATAATTTATTAGCAAAATTCCTATTTGCTTCTACTCTTTCTAGATAGAATCTCATATCGTTTCCTGGAGTATTTCCAGTCACTAAGGTAAATCTTAAAGCATCTGCTCCATATTCATCTATAACTTCTAATGGATCTATACCATTGCCTAAAGATTTACTCATCTTTCTTCCTTGAGAATCTCTAACCAGTCCTGTTAAAAATACATCTTTAAATGGTACTTCTCCCATTTGCTCAATACTTGAAAACACCATTCTTACTACCCAGAAGAATATAATATCATATCCAGTAATAAGTACATCCGTTGGAAAGAAATACTCTAAATCCTCTGTTTTCTCAGGCCATCCTAGTGTTGAAAAAGGCCATAATGCTGAAGAAAACCAAGTATCCAATGTATCTGTATCTTGATGTAAATTAGTGCTACTGCACTTATTGCATTTTTCTGGTTTTGTTCTTGATACTATGATTTCATTGCAGTCATCACAGTAATATACAGGTAATCTATGTCCCCACCACAACTGTCTAGAAATACACCAATCTTTAATATTTTCTAGCCAGTTAGTATATATTTTGCCAAATCTTTCGGGTATAAAATTTACTTCTCCTTTACGGTAAGCTTCTAAGGCTGGCTTTGCTAAAGGCTCCATCTTCACGAACCATTGTTTAGAAATAAGAGGTTCTACAACTGTATTACATCTTTCACAATGACCAACTGCATTTTGATGATCCTTTATTTCAATTAAATATCCTTGTTTATCTAAGTCCTCAACAATTTTTTTCCTAGCTTCATATCTTTCTAATCCTTGGTATTCTCCACCTTCTGAGTTAATACTTCCATCTTCACTCATTATTATACATTGCCCTAGTTCATGTCTTGCTCCAACTTCAAAATCATTAGGATCGTGAGATGGAGTTATCTTAACTGCTCCTGTACCAAATTCCATTTCTACATATTCATCAGCAATAATAGGGATTTCCCTATTCATTAATGGCAAAATAGCAACTTTACCTATTAAATCCTTATATCTTTTATCTTCAGGATTTACTGCTATTGCTAAATCGCCTAACATAGTTTCTGGTCTAGTTGTAGCTATGGCAATATAGTCATTACTATCTTTAATAGGGTATCTAATATACCAAATATGACCTTCAGAATCCTCATGTTCAACTTCTGCATCGGATATAGCAGTTCTACAATTTGGACACCAATTAATTATTCTATCCCCTCTATAAATCAATCCCTTTTCATAAAGCTTTATAAATACTTCTTCTACTGCATTGCTTAATCCTTCATCTAAAGTAAATCTATCTCTACTCCAATCACAAGATACTCCTAACTTCTTTAACTGATTTTTTATAGTGCCCCCATATTTATGAGTCCAATCCCAAGCTTCTTCTAAAAATCCTTCTCTTCCTAACTCTTCTTTAGATTTTCCCTCACTCTTAATTTTCTCTACAACCTTTGCCTCTGTAGATATACTGGCATGGTCTGTTCCAGGTAACCATAGTGCTTCATAGCCATCCATCCTTTTCCACCTTATAAGGATATCTTGAATAGTATTATTTAAGGCATGCCCCATGTGAAGACTTCCAGTTACATTTGGTGGAGGCATCATTATGGTATAAGGCTTTTTATTCTTATCTACATGAGCTTTAAAATATCCGTTATCACTCCAATATTTATACAACCTATCTTCAAAGTCTTTTGGACTATAGGTCTTTGATAAATTCTCTAACATTTAATGTATTCCTCCTTCTATATTATTATCAAAAAAATCAAAACCCCTCATCCTATATAAGGACGAAGGGTATATTCGCGGTACCACCTTAATTCCACGGGATATCCATGGCTCTTAAAAATTATAACGGTAAACCCGTTCAAACCTACTTAATTTCAGCTTGAATGTTCAAAAGCTACCTTCAGTAAACATAGCCTAAAGATCTTTCACCCAAGGATCTTTTCTCTGAATAGGGTATTTACTTACTCCTCTTTATCATCACATCATATAAAATTATTGGTTTCATTATATATATAAACTTTTTATTTGTCAATATATAGTTATATAGTATTATTCCTCATAGATAGATAAATTATAAAATAATTTATAAAAGCAGTTATATTTAAAATAACTGTAGTAAAAAACAATAATTTTGAAATAATACTTGGCATTCTAAATACTACAGATAGTGTAGCTGCATAAAAAGATAGAGTTGCAACTTTTCCATATTTATTGGCAGGTAAAACCTGATTTCCTTTAAATAAATATAAAATAAATCCTCCTAGAATCATCAATACTTCCTTTAACCCTATAGCCATAAGTATCCAACTAGGTATTAATTTTGCTGACGTAAAGCTAATTAGGACTGCAAAAGTCATCATTTTATCTGCAAAAGGATCTAATACACTGCCTAATTTAGTTATTTTATTATATTTTCTAGCGATATGCCCATCTAACACGTCCGAAATTCCTGCAATAATAAATATTATTCCTGCATACAATATACGATTTTCTAAGGAAGAATAGAAAAAATAAAGATAAACTGGAATAAGAAATATTCTTAAAATCGTTAATATATTTGGTATATTCATATCCTATTACCCCTCTTCAATACTTATATTTTTAGTAACCATTATTTTTACTCAGAATATTATAGCTATAGATACGACTTTTATAATACTTATATTATACAAGGAGGGATAGGATGTCAAAGCTTTTTAAAATAATTTCTTTAAGTTTAGTTCTAATTTTACTACTAGGCTTAAGCTTAACTGGATGCAAAAAAGATAATTTGAAAAAAGTTAGACTAATAGAAGTTACTCACTCACTGTTTTATACTCCTCAATATGTGGCTCTAACTCAAGGCTTCTTTGAAGAAGAAGGTCTAAAAGTTGAATTAATTAACGGCAAAGGTGCAGATAAATGTATGACTGCTCTTTTAAGTGGTGAAGCAGATATTGGATTTATGGGACCAGAAGCCTCTATTTATGTTTATAACCAAGGAAAAGAAGATTATGTAATAAATTTTGCTCAACTAACTCAAAGAGATGGCTCATTCTTAGTAGGAAGAGAACCAGATGATAACTTTACCTTTGATAAATTAGAGGGAAAAACCATAATTGGAGGAAGAAAGGGTGGAATGCCTGAAATGACTTTAGAGTATGTACTTAAAAAACATAACCTAAAACTAAATGAAGATGTTATAGTTAGGACAGATATTCAGTTTGATGTAATGGCTGGAGCGTTTGTAGGCGGTGAAGGAGATTATGTAACTTTATTTGAACCTGTAGCTGCAACTTTAGAAAAGGAAGGAAAAGGCTATGTAGTTGCTTCTATAGGTAAAGAAGGAGGATATATCCCTTATACCTGCTATTCAGCTACTAAAAAATATATTGATGAAAATCCAGAAATAATTCAAAAATTTACAAACGCTATATACAAAGGAATGCTCTGGGTACAAAACCACTCTACAGAAGAAGTAGCTGAAGCTGTAAAACCTCAATTCCCTGACACTGATAAAGAAGTTTTAATGGCTTTAATTAATAGATATAGAAGTCAAGATACTTGGAAACCAGATTTAATTTTAACTGAGGAAGGTTTGAATCATATGATGGATATTATGGAATTAGCAGGAGAACTAGATAAACGAGCAGATTATGAAAAAATAGTTACTACAAAATTTGCTGAAAAAGCCATGGAGAAAATAAAATAATAAAAATCTCCACTTAATCCTTTAATAGGTTAAGTGGAGATTTTTTAATTTATAAGTTTACGCTTTTACGAACTATTATATCATTATAACTTAGAAAATTACATTTTTTACATTGTTATTAACTAAATTCAAGGTATATAATATATATTGCTTATATTTAACTTTACAGATTTTAAAGAAAAGAAGGGAATTTCATGTTTGAAATAATTAATTATGAGGATATAGGTAAAAACAGAATAAATGAAAGTCATACCTTAATAGATGTTAGAAGTCCTTGTGAATATGACTCTGAAACTATTCCAGGTGCTATTAATATTCCGCTTTTCAATGATGAAGAAAGAAAATTGATAGGAACCATCTATAACCAAGAGAGCGTTGAGAAAGCAAAAAAAATTGGAATAGAAACTGCTTCAAATCGGCTTCCAAATATTTATAATAAAGTATCTTCTCTTGACAAACAATACAATAACCTTATATTTTTCTGTGCTAGAGGAGGATTTAGAAGTAGTTCTTTAGTTTCTCTTTTTAAATCTCTTGGGATAAATGCTACTAAACTTAATGGCGGGTATAAAGGATATAGAAGATATATCAATGAAAACCTTCCATCTACAGTTAAAGAAATACTGTTTATAGTCCTTTATGGAAATACTGGAACGGGTAAAACTGATATTCTAAAATCTCTTAGAAAAAAAGGAGTGGATGTTCTTGATCTTGAAGACTGTGCTAATCATAGAGGATCCCTCCTTGGAAATGTTGGACTCGGTAAGCAAAATACTCAAAAAATGTTTGAAAGTCTTATATATGAATCCCTGAGAACAAGAAAAACAAATCTTGTATTTATAGAAGGTGAAAGTAAAAAGATAGGAAGAAACATAATACCTAATTATCTATATAATTCTATGAATAAAGGAATAAATTTAAGAATTGAGGCTAGTATGGAAACAAGGATTGACAATCTTCTGAAGGATTATGTTCATGAAACTGATAACGAACTCATATCTTCATTAAATTTTTTAAGAAAATATCTAGGTAATAAAAATATTAATAAATATATAGAATTAATAAGCAAACAAAAATATAGAGAAGTAATTCAAGAGTTAATGATAAAATATTACGATCCTCTATATAACCATCAAAATAGAAATTATAATGCAGTTTTTTATAATAACGAAATAAATACAACAACTCAGCAGATAATTGAATGGACAAAGAAAGTCAGATTATAGATTATAAGAACCATTAAGATAAGAATTCCTAATGGTTCTTGACTTATTTTATTTATACTAGATATGATATATTAAGCAAATTTAGCCAAATTTTCGTCTGTCTCTAATACTCTATAAATAGTTTTAGTAATCAAATAAAATATTAATATAAATATATTGAGGGATAAGAAAACAAGAAGGCCATAAATCAATGCCGATGTACTTGTAAAAGCTTTCTTAGCAAAGGGAGATTTCGTTAAGTAACAGTAATTAAACTTAAAAGATTAAATGGAGATTTTTTAGTTTATAGATAAATTCTTTCTTCTATATACACTAGATATTATACCTATCATAATCATATTAACTATATTTAATGTAGTTCCATAACTTATAAAAGGCATTGATAAACCTATTAATGGTACTAACCCGAAAATCATAAATATATTATATGCAAACTGGATAATAAACAAGGAACTAAAAGTAGCCATTAATAATTTTCCATAGTTGTCTTTAATATTTTTTGTAGTTTTAATTAATCTAATGAAAAATATAATGGATAATGCTATTATGAAGATTCCAGCCAGCCATCCAAAGGCATAGATTATGTAAGGTAATATCAAATCTGTATGAGCATCTGGAATAACTATTTGAGTATTATTGCCATAAAGCCCAGCTGAACTTATTAACTTTCTTATCAGTGTATTCATATAACCAACTTCTAAAGGGTTTAAAAATATGGTTAACCTATTAACCCTGTAAAGATTTTTGCTTATTAAAAAAGATCCTATTGCAGTGCCACATCCAATACTTCCTAGAATATATTTTAAATTTCCAGATGATATGATTATCAAAACTGAAACCATAATAAAATACATAATTATAGATGAAGCTACTGCTTGGGATTGAAAACCTATAATTAAGATTATAGGTAAAAATAAAATTACTAGATTTGAAATAATATTTTTCTTATTCCATCTATTCCTAGAGAATATTCCTGACAAAGCTAAAGCATACGAAAAAGGCGTTAGATAAGCCAAGTCAGTAGTAATATTAAAAATAGCAATCCTATCCCTATTAAAATAAAGTAAAATACTTGTTGCTATATAAAGATATTTTGAAAAAGATTTCATTTTTCTATAATCAAAAAAATATAGTGATATTATTATACCTGTGCCAATTATAGACATTTTTATAGATTGTTTCATAAAATTATAGCTTCCATAACTATCCAATAATCCATTTTTATTTATAGCATAGATAGCAAATATACCTATAGAAATAAAGATAAAAGTTAAAGCCAATATACCCCACTCTGGTTTTGGTTTATGTACCTTATTCAATTGTCTTCCTAAATCATAAGGATCTCCCATTTGTTTTATCCCCATATCTATAGATTCTTCTAAAGAAATACCTTTATCAATATTTTCTATTACATTATTGTTAATATGGTCCATCAACTCTTCTTTAATATTCATATGTACATCTTTAAATTTTATTTGAGAACAAACCACATCTATATATGCATTTACTTTTTTATTTTTCATTAAATCCATATATATTCCCCCCCAATACTTTATCTACAGTCTTTGAAAACACAGACCATTCTTCTTTTTTATACTGGATTTGTTTTTTACCTTTTTGGGTAATAGAATAGTACTTTCTTTTTCTATTATTTTCTCCTAAATCCCAATAAGATTCTAGATACCCATCAGACTCTAAACTATGAAGTAACGGATATAAAGTACCTTCCTTAAAGCTGAATATCCCATTAGATTTTTCTTCTAAGGTTTTTATTATTTCATATCCATACATAGATTTCTCTTCCAATAAACTTAGAATTAAAGTAGATGTGCTTCCTTTTAATAGTTCACCACTTATTTTCATATTTTCACCTCCACACATAGCTATTCTATGCATAGTAATTCTATGTGTTAGTATATACTTATATTTATACAATGTCAACATATTAAATAACTGAAATCAGTATTTGTATTCTACTTTATATATGTTAAAATGATTTTGACTAATAAAATAAGGAGGTTTTTTATGAAAAAGAAAGATTTTATTTGGTTAGCTTGTCTTGCCATTATAGTTTTATTTTTAACTTATCCTACCACCCATCATCTTTTTATGACAGCAACCAAAGCACATCCCTATTTAATGGGTTTTATCAAAGTTGCAATCCTAGCTTCTATGGGAGAAATTTTAGCTCTAAGAATTAGCTTAGGATACTATAGAAAACCAGTAGGGTTTCTATGGCGATTTATAATATGGGGTTTTTTAGGTATGGCTTTTGCTCTAGTCTTTGATGTTTTTGCTATGGGTACGTTGGGTGTTATGGAAAAAGGTCTTCTTCCTAATTTCTCTAATCTAATTGCTAACAAATTTATAACAGCATTTTTTACTTCCACTTTAATGAACTTAATATTTGGTCCAACTTTCATGGCACTTCATAGAATAACTGATACATATATTGACTTAGGTCAAGGACAATTAAATAGAATATTTAAAATCAAACTTGTTGATGTAGTTAACCACATTGATTGGTATGGATTTTTAAGTTTTGTCCTACTGAAAACAGTACCTCTCTTTTGGATACCAGCTCACACTATAACTTTTATGCTTCCTGGAGAATATAGGGTTCTAATGGCATCTTTTTTATCTATAGCCTTAGGAGGAATACTAGCTTTCTCTAAAAGAAAAAAAGCAAAATAAAAAACTTTCTCTTTCGCTGTATAACACCGAAAGAGAAAGTCTAAGCATAATTTGCTAAATCTTCGCCTTTTTCTAATACTCTGTAGATTGTTTTAGTAATTAAATAAAATATTAGCATAAATATATTAAAAGATAAGAAAGCAAAAAAGCTATACATTAATGATGATATATTCATAAAAGCTTCTTTTGCAAAGGGAGCTTCCATTAGGTAACAATAATTCGACTTAGTTATTGAGTTAAATATATAAATACATATATGATATATATTGGTGAAATATAATATAGATACTAGACTCTTTTTGCTAATTCTATATTCTTCTACTACTAATAAATATATAGCAGACCATAGCATAACCATATGACCAACAAAAAAAGATACTATTGTATAGTGAGGAAATATAAAAGGATCTGTTGCTGGTAATGCTAAAGCTAATATAGATCCTGTAATACCCCAATAGCAAGCCACATTTTTAAATAATTTTTTATCAGTTATAAATGCTAAAATAGTAAAAATAATTGCAATTCTACAATTATATAAAGGTAGACTTTCTTTTATAGTAAAATATCCTGAGAATCCATACCATAAATATAATATTATCTGTTGAACACTTAAAATAATAATCATAGCTTTTTTAAACACCCTAACACATTTAGAATCTTTAAGTTTATTTCTATGATGTATTATTAACTCTACTCCTAATAAGGTAATAAAAATTAACAATATATGATTTAAACTTCCTTGAGGGAAAACATAATTATCAGGCGTTCCCCGAAAAAAATATCTTAAATTATATACCATAGCTTTCCCCTTTCATTTTTGTATATAAATAATATAACACCTTTTTCTTAAATTTTAAATTAAATCAATCTTAATTTTAACTTAAATTTTTGTAATATAAACTTTCATACACCAAAATAGGATGCTAAATAGCATCCTATTTTGGTATAAAGCCAACTTTCTTATATACTTTTCTTAAAGTTTTCATAGCTTGATATTCGGCTTTCTCTGCTCCAGACTTATATACTTTCTCCAAATAGTCTTTATTTTTTATTAAATAATCATATTTTTCATGGATAGGAGATAATCCTTCAACTACTACTTCAGCTAAATCTTCTTTAAATTTACCATAGCCTGTTCCCTTATATCTATTAACAATAGTAGTGATATCTTCCTTTGAGAATGTGCTATAAATATTTAATAAATTTTTCAATCCTAACTGTTCATCGTTATATCTAACCTCTCCTAAAGAATCTGTAACAGCCCTTTTTATTTTTCTCCTTATAGCATCTTTATTGTCTAAAAGTAGAATATATCCGTTTTCATCTGGGTCAGATTTAGACATTTTACTGTCTGGATTCTGAAGACTCATTATTCTAGCCCCAAATTCTTTTATCAATGGTTCTGGTACTTTGAAAGTTTCACTATATTTATTATTAAATCTAGCTGCTAGATCTCTAGCCAATTCTAAATGCTGTTTCTGATCTTCTCCTACTGGAACTAAATCTGCTTGATAAAGCAATATGTCAGAAGCCATTAATACTGGATAGGTAAATAATCCTGCATTTAAATTTTCTTCACTTTTTCTAGATTTTTCCTTAAATTGAGTCATTCTGTTTAATTGCCCCATGTAGGATATGGTATTTAATACCCAGCTAAGTTCTACATGTGCACTTACATGAGATTGAATAAATAAAGTACTCTTTTCTGGATCCATTCCACAAGCCAAATATAAAGCTAATACATCCAATGTATTTTTTCTTAAGTCTTTTGGTACTTGAGGTACTGTAATAGCATGTAAATCAACAATACAATAATAGCAATCATATTCTTCTTGAAGCTCAACCCAATTTTTTATAGCCCCTATATAATTTCCTATTGTTAAAGCACCTGAAGGCTGCACTCCACTAAAAACAGTTTTTCTTTCCATGATAATCCCTCCTATAAAATAAAAAACCCTTCATCTCTATGAAGAGACGAAAGGTTAAATTCCGCGGTACCACTCTTTTTGCTTAAAAGCCTGCTCCAATCCTTTAAGGGTGATTAACCCTATACTCTACTTATTTCGAATATATACTCCCAAGTCCATTCATCATAACAGTATCGCTAGGCTTTCACCACTCCTAACTCGCTTTAGATCTTTTTTATGATTACTAATCTTGCTCTAAGCAATTACATATTTTAATTATAACTATTATACACTATTTTAATATATTGTAAACACTAATTATATCTTTTCATTGCACTATTCACTATCTTCATTATCAACCCTTCATATCCAATACCTGAAGCATTTGCCATTTTACATATATCACTATGATCTTTATCTAATCCTGGTAAAGAATTAATTTCTAAAACATACGGAATTTCATCTTTTAATCTAATATCAACTCTAGCATAATCCTTTAATCCTAAAGATTTAAAGGCTCTTATTGCAGTATTTTCAACTTTTTTTCTAGTGGCTTCTTTTAATCTTGCAGGTATATGATATATAGTTTCATCTTCGTATTTAAATTTTACTTCAAAACTGTAAAATTTATTTAAATGATCGGGTATATTAGAAAAGTCTATTTCTAATATTGGTAATACTGAAACATTACTGCCATTTCCTAAAACTCCAACAGTAAACTCCCTACCTTCAATATATTCAGTCAGCATTATGGGTGGATTATATATTTCTAGATCCTCTCTTACTTTTCTCACTAATGATCCTTCATCAAAGACTAAACTATCTTCTTGTATTCCTCTACTAGAACCTTCATCTTTTGGTTTAATTAAAATTGGAAACTTTAGATTAATTTTATCTATATCATCTAAAGTATATACATAAGTAAATTCTGGTGTAGGAATCCCTGACTCTTTAAATATTTTACATGAGAATATTTTATTATAAGCAAGCCCATGTCCTAAAGGAGAAGACCCAGTATAGGGTATACCTGCATACTCTAAGATTGCAGGCAGCTGAGAAAGCCTTGATTCGCCTAAAATTCCATTACATAGATTAAATGCTAAATCAACTCTCTCTCTTTTAATATTATCAATTAAATTGTGATCTAGAACTAAATCTATACATTTAAACTCCTTTGATAAGACCCTTTTTAAATCGTCTACAGTCTTTGACTTTTGTTTATCCTCCATTAACGCTTCTTCTGTAGGTAAATACTTTACTCTTGGCTTGTCAGTAATAATGGCTACTTTCATACTTAACACTCCTTCATATATTAAATAAATTTTTTTCAAATTTAAAAGTAGTCCAATTTAAAATGACCTATTAAATATATTATATACCTTTAAATAAATTATTGCAAAAAACTGGGTTTGCTGTCTATTTAAATATCAATTTTCCAAATTATAGTTTCATTTTTTATATTCTGCTATTCTCATAAATAAAAAAGTAATTATATAATATAAAAAACATCTTCATTATTTAGCTTAAATAATGAAGATGTTCAATTTATCTTTTTTTATTTTCTCTTAACTTTTTATTTTTTAAAATCAATTGTTTCTTTGATTCACTTTTAGCTTTTCTATCTACCTTTCTTTCCATAAAACTTACTTCTCGCTTCAATTTATTATAACTTTGTAATCTTTCTTTAGAAATAGTTCCTGCTTCAATAGCAGCCTTTACGGCACATCCAGGTTCTTTATCATGCTTACAATTAGAAAACTTACATCCTTTAGCAATATCTATTATTTCGTGAAAAGAATCTTCAATTCCGTCTGCATCATCTAAAAATTGAATCTCTCTCATGCCTGGAGTATCTATAATTATACCTTTATCTTTTAAAACAATTAGTTCTCTATGAGTAGTTGTATGTTTACCTTTATGATCATCTTCTCGAATGTTATTTACCTGCTGCCTTTCTTCACCTAATAATAAATTTATTAAAGTCGACTTACCTACCCCAGAGGAACCAATAACGGCTATAGTCTTACCAGGTATTAAATATTTATTAATTTCCTCAATTCCCTTTCCAGTGAAGGAACTTACGTACAGTATATCGATTCCTATAGCTATATCTTCAATTTCTCTTTCAATTCTATATAAATCCTCACATAAATCTATTTTAGTTAATAAAATTACTGGAGTTGCTCCACTATTCCACCCTATGCTTATATATCTTTCTAATCTTCTTAGATTAAAATCATTATTAGCTGACATACAAATAAAAATGGTATCTATATTTGAAGCTATAATTTGCTGATCCATTTGCTTTCCAGCAACTTTCCTTGAAACTGCACTCCTACGATTTAAAACTTCGTGGATCACTCCATTTCCAGTATTTCTATTTATTCTATCTATCACTACCCAATCTCCAACTGCTGGATATGAACTTTTATCTATTGCAGTATTTATGATTTTTCCTGATACTTTAGCTAATATATCATCTTCTTCCGTAGCTACTCTATATAGTCCTTTATATTCTGCAATAACTCTACCTAAGTATCCATCTTCATAGAAATTTTCAAATTCTTTAGCTATATCATCCGTTAAACCCAATTCACATAATCTTTTCTTCAATTTATTGCCTCCTATAGGTTAATTTAGGGCATAAAAAAACCCCTCGGTATTATTTGTATCTGATACTACCCAAGGCACAATAAATAGAAGTTATTAATTTATAACTAAATAACTATACTAAATTTTTCCCCTAGAAGCAGTATCATATAGTTTTTTGTTTTCTAATTTATTTATTTTCTTCATCATACAACACCACTCCTTCCGTTAATATTTATATTATAAAATTACCATATAATCAACTTAAAGTCAATAAGAGTCTTATAATCAGTGTATATAATCTTATTAAAATATTTATAAATCCTCTACTACCATTTAAAAATGGAAATAGAGGATTTATAATAGTACCCTTAGTTGTAAACTCTATGGTGTTACTGCAATTTTTACAACTTCATTTTGATTATTTTCAAATAGATCATAAGCTTTAACCATGTCATCTAATTTCATGTGATGAGTAATTAAAGGTGTCATATCTATTTGGCCAGACTCAACCATATTAAGTAAACGCTGCATATGACCTAAATATCCTAGTCCCATTTCAATAGATATATTCTTCATAAATATTTCTGGTAATGGCAATTCAATATTTTTTGAATAAAGCCCGACTAGAGAAACTCTGCCGCTAATTCCTACACATTTAACTGCTTGTTGAAGTGCAATTTCTGATCCAGAGGCTTCAATAGCTGCATCTGCACTTTTTCCTTTGGTTATTTCAGATATACTTTTAAATAAATCATCTTTATCAGTTCTTATAATATGTGTTGCTCCTAGTTTTTTCCCTATATCAAGCCTCAACTGATTTTTTCTTCCTACAAGAATTATATTTTTAGGACTAAATAATTTTGCCGCTTGTACAGCACATAATCCAACGGGACCAGCGCCAAATATAACTACATTATCTCCAGGCTGAATTCTGCATTTTTCTGCACCAAAGTATCCCGTAGACAATACATCACCTACGAATAATACCTGTTCGTCTTTAAGGTTTTCAGGAACTTTTATTAAGTTATTATCAGCAAATGGTACTCGTGAAAATTCTGCATGAGTACCTGGAATATTTCCAAATTCCTTTCCACTACCATGTACTCCTCCATTTACACATTGAGCTATATGACCATTTTTACAGTTTTCGCAATATCCACAAAAAGGAGCAGCTGGCCCAATTACTCTATCACCTTTTTTTAAACTTTTCACTGCTCCTCCAACTTCTTCAACAATACCTACATACTCATGTCCTAATGCATATCCTGGAGTGGTTGGCATATGTCCATGGTATAAATGAATATCGCTTCCGCAGATAGTTGTCATAGTAATTCTAATTATTGCATCAGTTTCTTTTTCAAGTATAGGTCTTTCTATTTCTTGTAATTCAATTTGATTAATATCTTTGAAAATGAGAGCTTTCACGATACTATTCCTCCTTTTATCTTACTGCGATGTTATATTGTGTTAATTTATTAACTATTTATTACATATAATCATACTCTTTTATTTTATAACTGTCAAAGTATTTCTACATCAATAAAGAAGGACCTATATTTTTAATTTTTTCTTTTAAAAGTCTATAAAAATTAGAAATATTTATTTTTAAATTCGTATCCACTTAAAGGGAGTAATATCAAGAGAATCACATTTTTTACAATGTTTCTATTCTATTCTGTTCTTTTATAACACTATTTATTAAACCTCTTTTATTACTTTACATGGATTACCTACTGCCAACACATTATTAGGTATATCTTTAGTAACAACACTTCCTGCTCCAATTGTTGTATTATTTCCAATACGTACTCCTGGACATATGACTGTTCCTCCACCAATCCATACATTATTTCCTATTATTATAGGTTTAGCTGCTTCTTTACCAGCCATCCTTTCCTTAGGATCTAGCGGATGAGTAGCCGTATAAATCTGTACATTTGGTCCTAGCAAAACATTATCTCCAATTTTAACTTTATTTACATCAAGAATCACACAATCAAAATTAGCAAAAAAATTATCACCAATTTCTATATTATATCCATAATCAAAATGAAATGGAGGTTCTATAAGAAAATCTCCTTTTAATTTAATTAACCTCTTTAAAATTTCTTTTCTTTTTTCAATTTCGTTAGGTCTTGAATTGTTAAATTCAAAGCTCACACTTCTAGCATATTCCCTTTCTTTAGATAAGATCTCATCACTAGCATCATATAGCTCTCCTGCTAACATCTTTTCTTTTTCACTTCTCATTATGATTATCTCCTTTTTCAGTTCTTCATTTTCCTTAGCCATAAAATAATTCTAGACTCATTTAGTATCTTTTTTACTAAATGTTCTTGCGAAATAGAATCCTTTATCTGCTCTCTTCTATGAGGAACCATTAATATAGGCAAATTACTGACTGAAAACCATCTTAATGCTGATGTTTCATCACTTTTATCTCTTGGTTTTCCATCCACTATTTTAGCTATAAATATATGTTGTCTATCGCTAAACTGTGGTCTGTAATATTCTCCAGTTTTCTTTTCAACTACAACCATATACCCTGTCTCCTCTTCTGTTTCTCTTATAGCACATTCTTCAATAATTTCATTTTTCTCCAGTCTTCCTCCTGGTAAATCCCAAATAGGAAAATCTCTCCTCCTAACAAGGAGTATTCTCTTTTCCTCATTAAATATTACTACAAAAGCTCCTTCTGTTATATCCATATTCTCTCCCTTTATCCATATTTTAAATTTAAATAGTATGAAATCTATAAGCTATTATGCTTATAGATTTCATACTCTGTGGATATCATTTTACTCCATGTGACCATAATAATATATTTAACTAATTTTTATATAAAAAATTCTAATTCTTCTCTATTATCTTTATAAAATTTTATTCTACCTTCTCTTGTCTTTGTATGAAACTCGAACAAGTGTCCATCGGGATCTCGAAAATATATTGATTTACCTTCTTCCTTATATCTTGGTCTACCTTCTCTTATATTTACATTTAATTTGTTTAGTTTTTCTACCACAAATTCATAATCCTCTTCGTCTATTGAAAAGCTCATATGAGTATAGGATTGATATATTTCATTCCTTTCAATATCACTTTCGACATTTAATGCAAGCCATATACCTTGTAAATCAAAATAAGCAAGTCTTTCTCCTTTAACTAGTAATTTTGCATCAAAAACATTTTTATAAAACTCTATAGATTTTTCTAAATTTGATACTGAAAAAGTTATATGATTTATTCCTTTAATTTTCATTTTTCATCCCCCTATAAGATTAATTTTTCTATATATAATTACTATAATTTTAGTTCATAGGATTCACTATCTTCATCTTCTTTAACCTTTATAAATCCAATCGATATAAATAAGTTCTTGGATCTTTCATTATATTTATAGATAGTAGGTATCTGAATCTTATCTAATTTAATGGATTTTGCCCTATCTATTAATGCTAGCACTGATTTTTTACCTATTCCTCTTCCCCAATATTTTTCATCACCTATTATTATAGGCATATTTTTTTCTGATAAAGTTATATCTCCTATAGGTATCCAAGTATCTTTTTCTAAGATTTCTATAAAATATAACTCTCCTATACTGCTTAAGTAACCATACATTCTATTTACAATTTCCATATCGTATATTCCTTGTATCAAGCCTTCTGAATAATATAATACTTTTGAATTTTCATACCAAGGCAATGCTACTTTCCATTCTTCCTCTCTTGCTTTTCTTAATCTTAACTCATTATCTACTATAATAATATTAGGTTGTTCTATATTTCTTATAGCCATGCCTATCATCTCCCTAGAATTATCTTTTTATATTTAAATAAAAGGACTTTCCATTAAGTAGATCTCTCTCTTTCTAGAATCTATTTTCATTCTTCCGCCTAAAGGCAATATGATCTTAGGGTCTGTATGTCCAGAATCTACATTCATAATTATTGGAACATCTTTAACTCCAAACTCAAAATTTACTATATTGAAAACAATTTTATTTAATTCATTCTTTTCTTCCTCATTATAGTCTTTTGGTCTCCCAAATAATATTCCTTTCACTTTATTCAAGATTCCTTGAGTTCCATAATTTCTTAGCATATAACCTACATTCTGAGGTGATGGCTTTTCTTCTGATGTTTCAAAAAACAATATTTTATCATTCCAGAATTTCTCATCTGGCCAATACTTTGTTCCTTTCAAAAATTCCAATACTTCAATACATCCTCCCCATAATAACCCTTCTGTTATCTTATCTCCTTGAAGAAACATATAGCCATCTTCATTAGAACAAAATTCAGTACATTCTCCAATGGTATCTTTGTTATTCCAGTCTTTATATCCATTTGTATACATGGGATAACTATTATATTTATAGGGATAATTTTCTTCAAACATTATTGATTTAATATGTTCTATACTTTCTACAGGTAAATGCTGCAATTGCGCAAATCCTGCCATAATTGATGGGCCATAAAAAGTTATCATGCCTTTATAGTTCAAATAAGATAGGAAAGTAGTTGCATCTGAAAATCCCATTATAAATTTTGGGTTATTTAAAATCAAATCTAAATCCAAATATTCAAGTATACGTACAGACTCATATCCTCCTATTGAAGTAATAATTCCATCTATAGAATTGTCTTTAAAAGCTTCATTAATATCCTTAGCTCTTTTTTCGGGGCTTTTATATAGCTCCTCAGGAGACATTCTTGCAGTAGGCATTTCTACAATATCCAGATTGAATATTTCTTTTAAATTCTTAATTCCAAGCTCATAGTTTTCTGGAAACAAAAATGGAAGACCATTTGATGGAGAAATAATTGCTATCTTTGAATTTTCCTTTAATCGTCTTACTTTATTCAAATTAATCCCTCCTAAGTTATTTTAATTTATTAAATATTATTAACCAATATAATTATAAGGAGTATACCATATAATATGAATTGATGCATGATTTTTAGAAACATATATTAAACAAATCTATTTTTGTTAATAAATTATGAAAACTAGGATTTTTCCTAGTTTTCATAATTGTAAATATATTCTTTTGTAGATATTCCATCATTTCTAATATAAATTTCCTAAAGCTATAATTGAATAAATATGAGAAAGAGGATTATTATTTATATCTTCGCCAACAGCATACAGAATTTGTCTAACTCTTTCACTATACTTTTCTTCTTTAATAATCATATATAACTTTAATAAACTTATTAAAGCAAAAGAGTTTCCTGATGGTATAGCTCCATCATAGAAATCCTTTGGCTTTGAAATTAACTGTTCTGATATATTACTGTAAAAATATAACCCTCCTTCTTTTTCATCCCAAAATAGCTTTAGCATATCTTCAGTTAATTTTATTCCAATATTTAAATATACATCTTCCTTTGTAGATTCAAATAATTGAAGAAGTCCATATATAAAGAAAGCATAATCCTCTAAAAAACCAATGTTATAAGATTTTCCATCTATATAAGTAGATAATAAATGTCCTTCTTTATCTATGCAATTGGCTATAATAAAGTCTGCAGCTTTTTTTGCTCTATTAATATATACCCTGTTATCAAAAGTTATTCCACCATAAGCTAAAGCACCTATCATAAGCCCATTCCAAGAAGTCAATATTTTTTCATCTCTATGGGGTTTGACTCGCTTTTCTCTATAGTTAAATAGCATTTGATTAATACTATCTAATTTAGACTTATCTGAACTACTCATGTTTTCTAAATCTTGATTTATTAAATTAGGAATATTCTTACCTTCAAAATTACCTTTTTTACTTATATCATAATATCTACAATATAAGCTTCCTAATTCTTCACCTAATAAATCTATAATCTCTTTGTAATCAAAAACATAAAATTTTCCTTCTTCCCCCTCTGAATCTGCATCTAAGGCTGAATAAAATCCGCCCTCTCCTGATGTCATATCTCGTAGTACAAACTCAAATATTTTTTCTCCTATCTCTTTATATAAGAAGTTTTTAGTTGTCTCATATGCTTTAGCATAAGTTATAGATAATAGAGCATTATCATATAACATTTTTTCAAAGTGAGGTACTAGCCACTTCTCATCTACAGAATACCTACAAAATCCATATCCTACATGATCAAATATGCCACCTTTATACATTTTATCTAAGGTAATTGTTGCTATTTCAATAGATTCTTTATCGTCTTTTCTATGTCCATATTCTAACAAAAACCAAACGTACTGAGGCATAGGAAATTTAGGATATCTTCCGAATCCTCCATTACGTCTATCAAATATCCTTTTTAAGCCTTCTTTAGTTTTATCATATATATCTTCCTCAATATCTCCTTCAGCATAATCCATATATCTATCTTTAACTTCTTCTACTATATAATTACTCTCCTCTTTTATCTTTTCTTTATCTTTATTCCAAAGTCTATGAGTTTTCTCTAACAAGTCTATTAGTCCCGTTAGCCTATCTCTGCTTTTTTTAGGAAAATATGTTCCTATAAAAAACGGATTACCTTCAGCTGTAATTAATACATTTAAAGGCCAACCTCCACTACCAGTCATAGCCTCTGCAAAAGTCATATAGACTTTATCTATATCTGGTCTTTCTTCTCTATCCACTTTGATAGGTACAAAGTATTCATTTAAAACCTTTGCAACCTCTTCATCTTGAAAAGACTCTCTATTCATTACATGACACCAATGGCATGTGCTATATCCTATACTTAAGAATATTGGCTTATCTTCTGTTTTTGCTTTAGTAAAAGCTTCATCACCCCAAGGATACCAATCCACAGGATTATGGGCATGTTGTAGAAGATAAGGAGATTTCTCATTTATCAATCTATTGGGTACTCTATTTGAGTTAGTCATACTATCACTTCCTTTCATAAGTTATTTTAGGTTATTATACCCTAAATAAAAAAGATTACTATAATTAATTTAATAGTAATCTTAGATGAATTCTTTTGATTTTTTTAATAGAGGTAATCTATTTATCCCTTGCTTTATTCTTGATTAGTTCAATTAGCGTTTTATAATTCTTAGTTTGAATCTTATCTTTATGAAATACAATATGATTTACACTGATTAATTCAAAATCATTTACTTTTACTTCAAAAAGCTCTTCACTGCTAAGTTCCTTTTCTACTAATATTTTGGGCAACACACTTATTCCTAAGTTTTGCTTTACCGCATAGATTAAAGCTTGTGAATTTACACTTGTCCACTCTGGATTTACAGTTATATTATGTAATAATAATGCACTGTCAAAAATATCACGAATGGCACTGCCTTCTTCTCTCAACAATAATCTTTCCTTTATTAACGTATTAACATCTATCGATTTTTCTGACACAAATTTATGTTCAGGCGAACAGAATACTGCCAATCTATAGTTTGAAAATGGGATTTTTATTAACTCTTCCTTATAAATAACTCCTTCAATCAACCCTAAATCAATTTCATTGTTAAGTAGCATATTTTCAATATTTCTGGCATTGTCAATTATAACCTTGATGGGAGTATTCTTGCAAACCGTTTCAAATTTTGCTATTGCTTTAGGTAAAATAAAATTTGCAATGGTTATGCTTGATCCAATTTTGATAGTTGCATTGTCTTCTAATTCTTTGGCGTTTTGTTCCAAGTCATCATATAAATCTAAAAGCTTTATTGCTTTTCTTAGAAATAGTTTGCCTGTTTCATTTAAATAAAGCCTTCTTGAAATTCTATCAAATAAACAAATGCCTAAATAGCATTCTAGTTCATTGATTGCATGAGAAACTGCTGGCTGTGTCATAAACAGCTTTTCAGATGCCTTTGTAATACTCTCTTCTTCGCATACAGTTTTAAAAATACGCAAATGCCTCAAATTCACATGAATCTCTCCCTTACATTACTAATTAGTTATGTTTATTATAACATTATACTATTTTACTTATGATATTTCTATAGGATATAATATAGAAGGTTTATAATTTGTATGTAGAGGAGAATTTTATCATTATGAAATCTAATAAATTAAAACTTTATTTTTCGCTGTTTAGAATAATGTTTTCTATAAGCGCATTTACTTTTGGAGGTGGATACATTGTTATACCTATGATGCAGAAATACTTCGTAAATAATCTAAAGTTGATTAGTGAACAGGAGCTACTGGATATGGCAGCGATTTCGCAGTCAACACCTGGTGCGATTGCAGTTAATATTTCTGTATTAGTAGGTTATCGTATTGCTGGACTTATAGGTGCAATCATTTGTTGTATCGGAACAGTTCTTCCTCCTTTGCTTATTTTATCTGTTATATCTTCTTGCTATAGTGTATTTCGAGATAATAGAGTTATTTCTTCAATACTAAAAGGGATGGAGGCAGGTGTCGCCGCTACTATCGTGGATTTAGTAATTGATATGAGCAAAGGAATTTTAGATGAAAAAAATTGGTTGTTAACATTAATAGTTCCTGCTTCATTCTTCGCTAGTTTCTTTTTAAATATTAATGTTGTTTTAATTATTATTTTCTGCTCATTCCTATGCTTTGTACAAACTTATTTGAAAAGCAGGAAAGGAGGGACAAGATATGACTAAAAATATCATTATTTTGTTAGTAAGTTTTTTACAGATTGGTTTATTTAGTATCGGTGGCGGTTATGCTACAATACCGTTAATACAGGAACAAGTAGTTGATTTCCATCATTGGCTTACTTTGCAAGAATTCACTGATATTATTACAATCTCTCAAATGACCCCTGGTCCATTAGCAGTTAACACCTCAACTTTTGTTGGGATACGAATTGCAGGTATATTCGGAGCTATAGCGGCCACATTAGGATGTATTCTATCTGGCTTTATTCTTTCCATCCTTTTATACAGATTTTTCAGAAAGTATAAAGATATAGATAGCATTTCCGATATATTGAAAGGACTACATTCTATTTCTGTTGGACTTATTGCGGCTTCTGCATCTACTATCGTTTTGATTGCCTTTTTTGGCTCCCCATTACTCAATGTTAAAGCTGTTAACTTTAATATTACTGCTATCATTGTATTTATTATTTCTCTATTTTCACTAAGAAATTATAAAATGAATCCAATATTGATTATTATTCTAACAGGTATTATAGGTTTATTTTTTTATCAATAATGTTTGGGGAATACTAATTTGCATAAACACTTTCTGTATTATGCATGATATGTATATTTATAATCTTCATAAACTGTTGTGCCTTATACCTCTGAAGGAAGTACTCATGGATTTTATCTGCTGCCACAGTGTACGTATCTAATTCTCCCTATCAAGGGATTATCTTCTGTTTTTGCTTTAGTAAAAGCTTCACCACCCCAAGGATACCAACTAATAGAATTATGGGCATGTTGTAGAAGATAAGGAGATTTCTCATTTATCAATCTATTAGGTACAACATTTGTATTTGGCATATTATCACGCTCCTTTCATATGTTTTTTCTTATTATACCCTGAATAGCTATAGTATCTTTTGTTTATAAGCAATGTCTATTTTAATTTCATTATCAGATGTTCTTATGTATATAATAAAAGAAATCCTCTTGGATTAATATTTATTTTGATATTAATCCAAGAAGCTTTCTTTACTTTACACAAAATTTTAACAATTTAAAAGTATTATTCTAATATTAATTTATACAGACTATTACTCAAAGACAAAAGTTATCAACATAATTCTGATAGATTGTCATCTCCTAAACCTTCGCAAAATTCTCATTATCGAAGGATGAATGTCAAAATAAAATCTATTACCAAAATTTATATGCTTCCCAGAAAATGACGTTGATTGTCATGATAAAACCTGCGACACCAGTCACAATCAGTTTTATCTTCTCCTTTCTTGTACAGTCGAGTTTTTTCCACTTTGCAGCCAAGATGACAGCGTAGACCATAGGAACTATGGCAAGCACCCCATTCAGTATGACACTCCATAGAACGTCCTCACGCAATGCCAACCCAGAAAACAACTTTATCGACACGTAAACAAACATCATTGCTGTAATAATGACAGAGGAATTTACAATGGCACGGTATATCTCTATTATCCCAAGAGACTTTTTGCGTTTTAGGAAACCAATGAAACTGATAATTAGTGCACAAAATCCGTAAAATGCTGCCAATGCGAATAACACCAACAGTGTATATTTTGCTATTACTCCATAACCGTTCACTTCCACATAGTCCGAAGCCGGTAACTGCAAGACTGTATGTCCATCTTCATCAGTTGACGGATAAATTATAAACTGCTTCAGCTTCAGCCCACCTTTATCCAGCAGATATGAGTCTGTGCCCATAGATGTGACGATGTCATTAGTTTGGGAACATAATATTCGCCCTCACCCTTCCGAAACAAATCGCATGAAGGAAACCAAGCTGTAGGGCTTTGCAAAACCTTTGAAGCAGGTTCTCGATGACATGTACATGCCCGAAATATCTTCTGCAGACATTGTAGCCGTACCGCCCTCATATTTCCCAAAAACCTTCGGCAAAAGACCACAGTTGTAAACCACCTCTCCACTCTGATTGGTAAGAATTATGATACCTGTTCCAGATTCCGGATCAGATGCAAACCATGAGAAACTTCCAATTGTCCCCCCGTTGTGCCATAAGACAGAAACACCGAGTTCATGTGTCCAAAACCCATGACAGTTCCTAGCAGTTATTCCATCGGCAAAAATAGGGAAGGCGAAATCATTTCGTCTAAAGTTTCTCTTTTTTCAAACAATAGTGATTTTTCTTCTTCGGCAGTAAGGAATGCTTGCCCAAATTTTATAAAATCATTGATGGTACCTGTTGCTATTCCCGCAGGATATAACGAAAGATAATACAGACAGGTTCCAAGTGATTCATTCTTAGTGGTATAGCATTTTTCTTTCCCACGCTTTTCGGCAACCCATTCATTATCCGAAAGTGTAGCATTTAAAGCCGTATGCTCCATGCCCAGTGGCTCAAAAATGTGTTCATGCACATAATCATTAAAAGATTGCCCACTGACGCATTCAACGATATATCCTGCCAGTGCAGTGCCCTAATTGGAATACGCAACCACCGTGCCCGGCTTATGAATCTAATCTGGTTCAATCAGCTGTAATGCTTCCCCAAGTTCCTTTACATCTTTCTTGTCCCCAATAAACAGATCTATAACCGTTTCCTGCCAGCCGGCATTGTAGTTCATAAGATTAAGCATCGTTATTGGAGTATCAAACTTAAGTTTTTTGAAAAATCCCTTTGATAGATATGCGCGGATATCCTCGTTGAGTTCTATCTTATCCTTCTCCACAAGCTGCATTACACTTGCCCACACTAGCAATTTAGTGCAGGAACCCCATTCGAAAACCGTGTCCTTGTCATTAGCAATTGTATTTTCTATATCTGAATATCCATATGCCTTTTCCATTAACACATCATTACCCGTAAATACTGCTAAAGATACTGCAGCTGTAGTACCCTTATAATCTTCAACATAGGTATCAATGACCGATTCCATATTAGAATAAGTGATACCTGACGGCAGCACACCTTTATCGTCTGCTGCAAATGTGGTCAATGATATTGATATGCATAAAACAAGTATAAGAGCAATGCTAATCAGTTTTTTCATAGATAGTCCATCCCTTCCCTTTGATACAACTGAAAAAATATAAATAATCACCAAAAGATACAACTATACTCTAATTTCAGTTATAAGTCTACTACCTTAGTTTATTTTACAATATAATACATATAAAACCAAGTTGACTTTTGGGGTTCTTGAAAATAGGAGCTTATATTATCTATAGTCTTATACTATAAATTTATAATTTTAAAATAAAAAATTGAAGATTATGTTAAATTATCTGATAATGTAATGGTAAAGATAAATAATTTAATTAGAGGTGATTAAATGTCAATTAACTATATATGTCATGAATGTGGTAAAAAGCATGATCCTAAATCACTAGTATTCCGCTGTGAATGTGGAGGTTTATTGGATCTTGAAAAGTTTAACTTTCAATTTTCAAATAAAAATATATTAAGGGAAGAATGGAGCTTATTTAGATATATAAAAGCACTACCTTTTGATGATAATTTTAGTTCATGGAAAGATATTTCAATGGGAGAAGGTTTAAGTCCTATCATTTCTTTGGAACAGAAAAATCCAAATTTATTAGTTAAAGTAGACTATTTAATGCCAACTTTATCCTTTAAGGATAGAGGTGCTGTAGTTTTAGTTTCGAAAGCAAAAGAACTAGGAGTGAAAAAAGTTATTCAAGACAGTAGTGGTAATGCAGGCACTTCTATAGCTGCATATGCAAATAGAGCAGGTATTAAATGTGATATTTATGTACCTGAAAATACATCTTCAAAAAAAGTCAAACAAATATCATCACATGGCGCAAAAGTTCATCTAATTAAAGGAACACGTGAAGATACTGCTAAAGCTGCTTTAACTGCAGTGGAGCATGGTGAAGGTTTTTATGCAAGTCATGTTTATAATCCATTTTTTTATCAAGGCACTAAAACCTATGCCTATGAAATCTATGAGCAATTAAATGGCAAAATACCAGATACTTTAGTAATACCAGTAGGTAATGGAACTTTGCTTCTAGGCTCATACTATGGATTTAAAGAACTACTAGAATTACATCTTATTCCCAAAATACCTAGAATTATAGCTGTTCAATCTGAAGGTTGTGCCCCAATATATAAAGCTTTTAATGCAGATGAAACCACTGTAAAAAAAGTTATTAATACTGGAACTTTAGCGGATGGTATAGCCATTACGGAGCCAAAGAGAGGGAAACAAATATTGAAGGCTATTCGAGATACACATGGAGAAATTATTATTGCACCAGAAAATAAGATTCTTAAGACAAGAAAATACTTAGCTGAAAAAGGATTTTATGTAGAGCCTACTACAGCTGCTACCTTTGCTGGATTTCTTGATTATTACAAAAAATACGGTCATAGAATAAATGGCAAAGTAATCTTACCCTTATGCGGAGCTGGATTAAAGGCTGATTAACTTTCAAGCTACAACTAAAAGCCTTTTTACTTAAAATTATTGATAGAGTTTTTCTTCTAGTTTTTTATATATTTTATTGAATATTTCTTTTCCTTTAGTAAAATTTATTTCACTATTAATACTTTTTATTTCTTTTATAATATATAATCTAAATAACAATATATCTACGAAAGGTGGGATATCCTAGTGGTAAATAAGAAAATTAGAGATTATGGTATTACTATCGGAAACATGCCCATAGGAAAAAACAATTCTTTAACTGACGTACCAGGGGTAAAAGTAGGTCATGTTACTCTTGATAAAGATAGTATAAAAACTGGTGTTACTGCAATATTACCTTATGATAAAAACTTATTTAGAGAAAAACTTATATGCGCCTGTCATGTAATCAATGGATTTGGAAAGAGTACAGGCTTAGTACAAATCGAAGAACTAGGAACTATAGAAACTCCAATTATTCTTACTAATACATTAAGTGTTGGAACAGCTTATGAAGCCTTAGTAAAATATATGCTAAACACAAATGAAGATATAGGTAAAACAACAGGAACTGTAAATCCTATTATCTGTGAATGTAATGACGGTTACTTAAATGATATTAGAGGATTACACATTAAAGATAAGCATATTTTTGAAGCTATAAAAAATGCAGATTGTACCTTTGAAGAAGGTAATGTAGGTGCAGGAACTGGTATGGTATGTTATGGCTTAAAAGGTGGAATAGGATCTTCCTCTAGAGTAATAAATTTAGATAATAAAAATTACAATTTAGGAGTTCTTGTGCTATCTAATTTTGGTTTATTGGATGATTTTATATTACATAATCAGCATATTGGTCCTAAGATAAAAGATATAATAAAATCCACAAAAGAAACTGAAGAGAAAGGCTCTATAATAACAATAGTTGCAACTGATATTCCTTTATCATATAGACAGTTAAAAAGAGTTATTAAAAGAGCGTATTCTGGAATATCTAAAACAGGTAGTTTTACAGGTAACGGAAGTGGAGAAATTGTTATAGGTTTTTCAACAGCTAATATTATTAGACATTATGAAGAAAAAGATATTTTAGATATTAAAGTTATAAATGAAAATAAAATTGACCAAATATTTAAAGCTGTGTCAGAAGCAACTGAGGAATCAATTTTAAACTCTTTAATATGTTCAAATACAACAATTGGAAGAGATGGACATAAGATTTATTCTCTAAAAGATTTCATTAATCGTATTCTACCTTATTAAAATAAAGGTAGAATACGATTATTTTACTCTTAAACTTCTTAAATATCTACCTTCTCCCTTTACATGCTCCGGTAACTGAACAAATCCTTTTCTAGCTAAATATTCATTAGTCAAACCAAAGATTTGATGCCATAGTTCGTTACCTATTTCTTTTATACTAACCTTATGTCTTATAGACGTTAGACCTGTAGCTTTATTTTCAACTTCTTCAAAAGTAGATTTAACTATTCCAAATATGTGATTGAGAATAATATTGGATATTTCATTAATTACTTTATCATCTTCCTTCTTAAATACAGGAATATTACAAGATATGATATGACTTTCTTTGTTTATAGTTAAGTAATTAAGTTCCTTTAAAAAGTCTACTATATCTTGTTCTTCTCTAGATAAATCATTATAACTTATTTCCTTAGAAAAACATTTCAACATCATTTCTCCACATTTTTCTATAATTAAATCATTTATATCATCCACTAATTTAATATAAGATAAATTTAAATTTTGAAATGGAGTTACTGTTTCAAGGGATTTCTGAGTTTTTCTAAAAAACCTGTATACATCTTTTCTTATTCCGTCAGAGTCACCAAAACTATTAAATGTAAAGTTTTTACTACTATAATTATTGCTGCTACATAATAACCTATTGCTATGAACTTCAACTTCTTCACAATCTTCATAACCAATAATGATATAATCTCTATTTCCTGGCTGTCTTTTAGAAATAGAGATTATATTTCTTTCCGCTAAAAAATCAAAAGCTGTATCATCAAAAACATCATCACAAATTATATGGTACAACAGCCTTTCTTTACTAAAGTAATTATGATTTTCTAGATTAGATATTTTATCATTAAGTAATTGACTCATTTCAATAATTTTCTTTCCTATAATCGCACCTATATCAACTAAATGCTTATTTAATATATCAATATCTCTTTCTAAAAATACTGGAAAATTTATTTTATATCTGTTTTCTTTAATATCTATTGCATTTATTATTTTAAGGCTTAAAATTAAGTCATCAAATTTTTCATTATCAATTTTTAATTTTTCAATTATTTCATTTTTAGTTATTGAAAAGGGTTCATTATATGCTATTAAATATAATATTTCAGGTATAAATTTTTTACTACAAATATATGATGGATTATATTTATCATATGTGCCAATTTCTCCGAAAAAATATAAATTTAACTTTTTATCCAAATTACCGCCTACCTTTTCTCTATAGAAAATAATCTATATTAAAATAGTTCTCAAATACTTACCGTAGGTATAATTCCATAATTATAAATTTAAAATCTCCTTCTTTATTCTTTCTCCAAAATTCCATTACTCTCTTAAAGCCAGCTTTTTCATATAGAGAAATTGCTCTTGTATTAAATTCAGCTACCGTTAATCTAATTTTATCCTCTAAAAGTTCTTTATTAGCGTATTCTAATCCACTTTTAATAAATTCATATCCATTTCCTTTACCACATAAGTCAGGTCTCATGCCTAATCCTATATCTATAAATTCCTTGTTATTATATACACCATATTCATTTCCAGCTGGAACTTGTGCTGATACTCCAAAGCAAAAATAACCTATAAGATTTTCTTTTTTATCTACTACTGCATAATATGAACCATCAAGTAGCTCTTCCATATTCTCTTCATCATTATCCATATTATAAATTTCATAAGGCTTATCATAGGTCCAATTTAATATCTTTTTAGCATATTCTTCTTTCATTGATTCAATATAAATACTCATAAGTTCCTATCCTTTCTAAATATAATACATTACTATCTACTTATTAACCAAAGTCTAATTTTTTCAAGTAAAATATATTTAAGTATTTTATTTACAAGCATTAAATCATATCAATCATATTTAGTACTAATTTTGCGGAAACTTCTGCTGATATCTTTTCAAAGGTGTCATAGTCCATATTAGCATCATTGTCTGCATTATCAGATATGCTTCGTATTACTACAAAAGGTATTTTATTAAGATAAGCAACATGACCTATAGCTGCTCCTTCCATTTCTACACAATGAGGATTATATTCTTCGATAATATTATTTTTTATATTTTTATCAGAAACAAAATACTCTCCACTTACTATCCTACCTACATGATAGTTTTCCTTTTTAGTAATTTCACAAGCTTTTATGGCAACATCTATCAAATATTTATCTCCTTCAAAATATTCCTTAAAAGGAAAACAACTTCTCATTTGATTTTTCCTCACATCATGATAAGTCACGTTATCCGATATTACTAGATCACAGATTTTTACTTCTTTATGTAGTCCACCTGCTATTCCACTATTAATTATATAGTCTACTTTAAATCTATCAATTAATATTTGAGTACAACAGGCAGCATTTACTTTTCCAACTCCACAACAAGTTAAAATTACATTTTTTCCCTCTATTCTCCCTATACAATAATTAAATCCTGCTATATTTTCTTTACTAATTAATTTCATATTGTCTCTCAACAGTTCTATTTCTAAATCCATAGCTCCTATTATTCCAATAGTTTTCACCATATAATAGTCCCCCCTAATGTTTTGATAATTTCTAAATCTGTTCAATATAAAATAAATTTATTAATATGTCATTTTATATTTTCAATAATATATAAGAATTTGTAAAAATTATGCCATATAAATGTTTAATTATACTAATATGTTAATAAGTTAAAGAGATAACTTTATTTAATATAGGAATGATGGAAAGTATATTTTATAGAAAGGTTCATTACTCTATAATATTTAGAACAATGACATTTGCTTAATTTGAACATTTTGCTTATAATTTTTAATAATATCTGACATTTTATAATCAATTCTATAGTTATTACACTCCCTAATGAAAAGCTCCCATAATTTTTTATGATTATGACTTAAACATTCGTAAGAATTGCCATAGGACTTTTTATATCTCTCTTTAATTCCAGGAAATTCTTTATCTAACTCATTATAAAAATATTCTCTTTGTCCTAAACGTAATGTTACTCCAAACCATGGATATATAAACTTTGCTCCACACTCCACTCCTTTTCTTACTATGGAAATAATATTTTCTTCACTATCTGATATAAATGGTAAAATAGGCATCATTAAAACACCTGTATATATTCTATGATCAGATAGCTCTTTTATGGCTAAAAAGCGTTCAGATGATCTAGGTGAATCTGGTTCAATCTTTGATGATAATTCATCATTGGCAGCTGTTATGGTAATACCAATACAAACTGGTGAATGTATATTTATCTTCCTCAGTAAATCAATATCTCGTACTATAAGGTCACTTTTTGTTATAATATTTATACCAAACCCATATTTATTTATTAGTTCAAGAGCTCCTTTTGTAAGCCTATGCTTCCTTTCCATCGGATTATATGGATCACTCATAGCACCTGTTCCAACTATACCGGTTTTCCTTTTAGATTTAAGTTCTCTTTCTATTATTAATAACGCATCTTCTTTGGCCACAATTTCATTAAAATTATTAATTTGATAACATTCACTTCTAGAATCACAATAAATGCAATTGTGACTACAACCTCGATAAATATTCATATTATAATTAATTCCAAACCACCTACTAGGATCTTTCTTAGGAATAATTATGTTTTTAGCAGCAATATATTTCATTGTATATCATCCTTATTTATATATATGATAACAGTATAGCATATCATTTTGATCCATAGTTAATGGAGTCGTCAATTATATTTCTTCATAGCATTCATTAATGTTTCAACTTGTCCCTCTATGATTTTATATTCTATATTTTTCAAAGCTCTTCTTAATACTATAATATTTTCTTCCAACGATAAACTAAAATAATTTATGTATATAATTTAAATTAGGTTTTATCTCAAGTTTTAAATAGTAACTTATTCTCTACTTTAGTTCTATTAAAAATACTCTTTGAGTAACCTACTGGTAAATTTACATTCTACTTTAGTTCTATTAAAAGTTGGTCACTTGGAATTACTGGAAGTCTTGAGAATATCTTTACATTCTACTTTAGTTCTATTAAAAGGAATTTAATAGATTTAAAATCGTTTAACCCAAGTGTCTTTACATTCTACTTTAGTTCTATTAAAAGTAATGCAGTTCCACATAACCTGCAATAGTCATAATCCTTTACATTCTACTTTAGTTCTATTAAAAGTAATTATTATGTTTCAAGATATTTATGTAAAATTATCTTTACATTCTACTTTAGTTCTATTAAAAGAGTACTGGGAGAATTCTTTTACTACTATCAGTCTTCTTTACATTCTACTTTAGTTCTATTAAAAGACAATCTTTGAAAGTGAACATTGATGATAGTAGTAACTTTACATTCTACTTTAGTTCTATTAAAAGTAAAATTCTACTAGTTTCTTTTCTCCACTCTGCCTTCTTTACATTCTACTTTAGTTCTATTAAAAGTTTTTTATAATTAATTAATTCTGCTAATGTAGATGGCTTTACATTCTACTTTAGTTCTATTAAAAGGTTCTTTTATTTTTATCATGAAAGGTGGTGATGAAATTTTACATTCTACTTTAGTTCTATTAAAAGATGTTTCTAAGAGTGGGCTTAAGATTGTAGGAGATCTTTTACATTCTACTTTAGTTCTATTAAAAGGGGTCTCACTTGTGGAAGGGTCCCGCAGTTTTGCCATTTTACATTCTACTTTAGTTCTATTAAAAGTATACTATGCGTTCGCTTATTACTACCACTAATCCCTTTTACATTCTACTTTAGTTCTATTAAAAGTATCTTCTGAAGTAAACCAGTAATACCTTCTAAATCTTTTACATTCTACTTTAGTTCTATTAAAAGCTCTAAAGATTCATTCCTGACCTTTTCAGTTGCAGCTTTTACATTCTACTTTAGTTCTATTAAAAGAATCTTTAACAGAGCAGACTAAACAGCTTTTTCAGTCTTTTACATTCTACTTTAGTTCTATTAAAAGTAACTCTCTAAATTTCTTTATCAATTTTTTAGCTATTTTTACATTCTACTTTAGTTCTATTAAAAGCTATGACAGGAGTGTCAGAGGCATCTTCATATTTAATTTTACATTCTACTTTAGTTCTATTAAAAGTTTTAAAACCGAAATAAACACTAAACAAGTAACAGATTTTACATTCTACTTTAGTTCTATTAAAAGCTTGCCATTTTTTCTTTATTCCTTGCGACAATGCATTTTTACATTCTACTTTAGTTCTATTAAAAGTCATATGAAGGTATATCAAAGTAGTTATTATATTGTCTTTTACATTCTACTTTAGTTCTATTAAAAGGCAATAGAATGTTCCTGTTCTTCTATCGTTTTCCTGTTTTACATTCTACTTTAGTTCTATTAAAAGGGATAGGGAACTAACAAAAGAAGAAGCAAGGGAACTGGTTTTACATTCTACTTTAGTTCTATTAAAAGCCATTCTATATAATGACTAGGATTTCCACTTGTTCCTTTTACATTCTACTTTAGTTCTATTAAAAGTCCTGTTGATTTTAAAATAAATCTCTATGGAGAAAGTTTTACATTCTACTTTAGTTCTATTAAAAGTAGCCCATCGGGGACAGCGTTACAACATCTTTACAATTTTACATTCTACTTTAGTTCTATTAAAAGTATCTATTACATTTGAAGTCAATAATATCATTTCTCCTTTTACATTCTACTTTAGTTCTATTAAAAGAAATGAAAATGAAAAAGAAATAATAGAAAGAGCTGTTTTTACATTCTACTTTAGTTCTATTAAAAGTGAAAATAGGCAAGAAATACGACATCAGATATACTTTTTTACATTCTACTTTAGTTCTATTAAAAGTAGAAGGAAAAACACTTAATGAGATAGCTGAAGAACTTTTACATTCTACTTTAGTTCTATTAAAAGTGAATTTCTAGAGGTTAGCCTTGGGGCATATAAAAAGTTTTACATTCTACTTTAGTTCTATTAAAAGATGATGTTGCTAATCTCTATCATAATAATAATCCGATTTTACATTCTACTTTAGTTCTATTAAAAGTTACCTGGAGAGCATGGGGAGGATTTAATTATTGCCATTTTACATTCTACTTTAGTTCTATTAAAAGTAATCCTTTTATATGTTTGTATACATTGCGATAACGTTTTTACATTCTACTTTAGTTCTATTAAAAGTAATAGACCTTAATGCCACTCAAGCGGCTATTAGGGCTTTTACATTCTACTTTAGTTCTATTAAAAGTTAAGGAAAATCCTAGTGACTATACGGTAGAAGAGTTTTTACATTCTACTTTAGTTCTATTAAAAGTTTTTGAGTTACAAGGTTTTGCTTTTCCCATATATGTTTTACATTCTACTTTAGTTCTATTAAAAGAGGTTTATCTATTTCTTTCATTTCAGATATTGAGAATTTTACATTCTACTTTAGTTCTATTAAAAGACCATTTTGAATCGGTATATCCAAACATTGAACTAATTTTACATTCTACTTTAGTTCTATTAAAAGAAAGTGACGAAAGCTTACTAGAACGATACTTTGAAATTTTACATTCTACTTTAGTTCTATTAAAAGAAGAACGTAAAACATGAGAAAAGAGGTGGGAAAATGTTTTACATTCTACTTTAGTTCTATTAAAAGGCTTTTCTTTGAAGGCATTGATTTATCTAGTGTTATCCATGCATTTCTGTCTATCAAGTATTTATATCAATTAAATTAATAAAAACTTTCTATGAGTCTTCTATATTTTATACTCTAAATATGTATTTTATCAGGATTGTCTATCTCCATAGTTTTTTGCACTATTACAGGTCGACAGAAAGATTCTTAAAAAAAATTAGATGTTTTATCATCTACTAATCCTATAAATTCTTTTTCTAACCACCTTTCATTTCTACTTTTAAATATAATTAAAGAGTCTTTATCTTTTCGAATATATCTATTCAATTCTGACTTCAGCTTCATTAAATTCAACTCTGTTAAATTACCTTCAAATACAGATTTTTGAATATGAGTCAAATATTTTTTACATATCTTAAAAATATTCCTGTGTATTTTAGGACCACTTTCATCCATAATTATATCATACATCAATACTATATACATGATTAATATCACCACCAAATTTTAAATCCATTATACTCTTTTTCTCCAATAATATCTTTTATTATCTTATAACATTCCAATCTTATAAGATATCTATAGGACACATCTCTTCCTAATTCTTTGTGAGATATAGTCTGATTAAGTCTCTTATCGTACTCCATTAATATTTTCTTTTTTCCAGTCTCTTTTAAATATAGAAAATTTGATTCTTTTTCAAAGTCATCTTCTGTTATCTGGTTTTTATTTAACATGGAAAATATCATTCTGTCACCAATTAAAGGCTTAAATATTTCTGCTATGTCCAAGCACAAAGAAAATCTCTTTGTTCCAGGTTCATGCAAGTAACTTATTGTGGGATTCAATTGAGTTTTATATATTTCACTTAATACTGTTGTATATACTAAACTGTTAATAAATGAAATCAATGAATTAATCATGTTATCTGGCGGCCTTTTTACTCTTTTTTGAAAATCTATATCTTGCTTTATTATGTCATTCCATGTAGAATAGTATTTCTTTCTTATATTACCTTCTACTCCCATAATTTCATTTATACTATTTCCAAAGTCTAGTTTATTAGCAAGACTCTGTATCTCCATCATCGGTATATTTAAATCTATTCCCCTTCCATTATAATATCTTAAATTTCTATAAATATTATAAGAAGCCGCTCTTAATATTTCTTTTGCAAGTTGTAATCTCCTTTTCTCATTATCGTAGCTTCTGACTTGCTGTACAAGAAGATAGCCACTTATATTTGCCTCTCTAGGATAGTAACTCCCACTATAAAATCCATAGTAATTAAACACATGCATTATTATACCTTTTTGTGATAAAAAATTTAGTAACTTAGTATTCATGCTAATTTCTCCAAAAAGATATATTTCATCAGTTACTTCAGCTTTTAGATTTTTTGCATCTCCTTCTATACTTGTAATAACTACGTTATTATCTTTTCTTCTCAAATTTCCATCCTTTAAAATATAAAAAGTCTCTCCCAATATTTTGCCCCCTATATATAACATAGTTCATAATAAGAACATTTCTTGCAAAATGATTTATTGGTAACTACAGGAGGTAAGTCCATATTGATAATATATTGAATTTGTTCTAAAACCTTCATTAACTCTTCTTCATCAGAAGTAGTTAAAAATATCTCCTCCCGTTTTCTTAGTAAAGGATAATCTAATATACCTTTTTCTATTTCAATTCCTTTATTTCTTAAAACCCAAATATAATATTTAAGTTGCCATTTAGCAGCCTCATCTAATTTTCTGGACTTCTTTACTTCATGTATGATTTTCCAATCTTTTAAAAAATCAACATTAATAGTTTCATCTATTAAGATATTCTTTTTCTCTCTACTATAAGAATTTTCATCTATTAATTTCCCCATTCCTACCAATTGGCTATTGTGTTCCATATTTACATCATTCTTAAAATACCATAATTTTCTTTTACATACAAAATAGTAGTATACCATTACCCCTGTTACATTCTTCATTCTATCACCTATCTTAAGACAATCTTTCTTCAATGCTTATAGTATCTTTCTTACCATTATCTTTAGGTTTATATATTATCCCGATGTTATCATTGTAATCGCATTCAAATATCTCTATAAATTCATACTTATTAATATCTTTCTTTTGTAAAAGATGCTTTTCTGCTCTATATAATGGTATACTTAAAGTAAAGTTATCTAAGTTAATTCTTGCTTCTAATTTTTCTTCTTTTAATTTTTTTCTTTCTATTTGAGTCATTTCTTTATTATATTCTTGCCTTAATATATCTATATATCTTTCTATTTCAACTTCATTATTTTCATAAATAGGTTTGGGTATAACTGTTTTAGATTCTATATTCCTAAATATTTTCTTTATTTCAGAGCTTGATTTTTCATAGGATTCTATCAACTTAACATATTCTATGGCATCCATTAATTTATCATAGTAATCTGTCCCTTTTAGCTTTTCCATAGTATAGACGCCATCTATTAGATTTATCTTTTCATCTTCCGTAATAGGTCCATCTATATTCTTTAAAGCGTCTTTAGAAAGAGCAAATATATATTCATCTATAAATTTTCCAACTCCATTACATTTAGAATTACCACCATCAAATACATAGCAATTATACCCTTCTTTATCCCAATCTCTATCTCTATAACACCTTCCTAATCTTTGAAAAAGACCATTTAAGTCCGAAAGTTCTGTAACAAGAATATCAAGATCTATATCTAAAGATGCTTCTACTACTTGAGTTGTTATCCATATACCCTTACAACGATTTTCCTTATCTCCAAATTTTAATATATATCTTTCCTTTTTCTTTCTATCAGATTTTATAAATCCACTATGAAATAAATTTATATTCTTTGTAACCTCTTCATCTTCTGATAACTCTTCATAAATTCTCTGTGCTTCCTTTACAGTATTACATATAACTAAAACCTTATTATCTCTATATAGCTCTTTTACAAATTCAGAATTTAGTTTTTCATGTTTTACCTTCACACTATGCCTTATTCTCTCATTGGTAAAAGGTTCAGGTTTTAGAAACTTCACATTTTCTTTCTCTAATAGTTCTACAAATATCTGAGGTAAAGTTGCTGTTAGTATGGCAAACTTTCCACCTATTTTATCTATATAGGATAATCCAACAACTAGATATGCTAATAAATCCGGTGCATACATTTGTACCTCATCTATTACTACTTTAGAATATGCTAGGGTAGCAAGCTTTGGCTCGAATCCCCTATACCTATATACAAAATCAAATATTTGATCCATTGTACATACGGTTAAAGGTAAGGATAATTGCTTTGTTTTATTATAATATTCGTCGAAATCTATTTCTTCTTTTTTACTTAAATATTCCCTTTTAATATCTGAGTGTAGAAGTCCTACTTTATTTTCATAATCATCAATGACTATCTTTTCTGTTATTCTTTTATACATTGCATTTATAGCTGTTTTAAGTGGAAGTGTAAAAAATCCTTTGTTATCTCCTATCCATAAAAGCCCTGCCTCTGTTTTTCCCATACCTGTTTGAGCTGTAATTATAAGATTATCATTTCTATGGTCTATCATATACTTCTGAAGTTTATTCCACTCAGCATTAGGATTTTTTCTTTTGAAATTTTCCAATAGATTTTCTTCTAAATTTTTTAGTAAGAAATTATTTTCTTTTTCAACATCAATACCTCCGCTAGCTGCATAGTCTATTCTATTAAGTAATCCTTTTATCATTATATACTTAAAGAAAAGATTACCTCCCTCACCCTCATCATTTTCTCCATGTTCTTCATAAATTCTATTCATAGAGAAATATTTTGCACTTAGTTTTTTTACAACTATATTATTTATTCTTTTATATTTAAACTCATCAATTTCTAGTTTCATTAACTCTATTTCTCTTTTTAGCATTTCCTTGTCAAAATTAAAATCTCTATCGTGATGATATGCTATTGCTTGAGCAAGCAACCTTATACGTTGTTTAGAATATCCTTTTTCTTCTAATTCTTTTGCATTTAAAAATGCTAAACTTAACATACCGTGAGGTATTTCGTCTTCATGTATTTTTATTTTTTCTATTTTATCTTGAAACTTTCTATTCATTTTTCCTAAGTCATGGTATAAACATGATAGGTATAATATATCCCAATCTACATTGAGATTAGGATATATTTTCTTCAATTTATTATAATTATCTATTAAGTTATCAGTATGTTCTACAATAGTTTCTCTAGGATTAGATTTAGCTAAATAACTATTCAACTTTTCTCACACTCCTGCTTTAAGCATTTAATATAATATTATTATCTACATCTTTTAGTATAGTCTCGCCTCCAATAGCCGTAATCCTTGAGCTATACAATACATCCACCTTATTCCATTGTCTAAATATTTTAGGGGATTTTACTGTTCCATAATTTACAAGTTCATAATCTTTTGTAACTCTATATCTTGTTCCTCTACTTTTTATTCCAGGTTCTGCTCCATCTACTACAATTGATTCATTTTTTATGATATTTAGTGGAATATATGCTGTAAAATCTTCTCTTAATTCAATATCTTCTTCTAACTCCTCTTCAAAAATATCTACTACTTTAACTTCTTCAATAATTACAATATCCTCTCTTCTACCTAATGAAGGATACTCTCTAGGATAAAGAAAAGCTTTTTCTATTTCTCCTACTAAACTTTGATCTTGTGGAATAATATGGATTAATAGTTCTACATCAACTAATAGTTCTACTGTAGAAATACCTCTACTTATACCAAATTCTCCTACCTGTAATTGATGCCTTGCTGGGTCAAACTTCATACCATTTTTAAATTCATATCTAGTATATAAATCATTTACTTTAGAATGGTATTTCCCCTGAACACTAACTTCCATTTCCTTATATTCCTTATAATCACAAAGGCTATGAACCATGCCTATTACTGTGGAATATGGTGGTAGTGGATAGGACTCTTTAAGTTGAAAACTAGTTGGTTTCTTATAATTAACCATATTCTGATATAATCTTAGCCTAACTGCCTTTTTATTTTCCTTCATAATAATCTTTCACCTTGCTTTTTAACCCATTAAAAAATTCAGGCATAGTTAATGCATTTAACTTTTCTTTTATTTCATTATCATTACTAAATTTACCTTCAATTAATCCACAGCTTGTATCTTCTTTTATAGAATCAAACATAACTCCTTCAATTTGTTTAACTACTAATCTATTGTCTTTTACATCTAGGACATTTTCAAATATAGGATTCTTTATATTATAAACTCCACCTATAGCAAACAAAGGTTTAAAATCTTCTCTTCTACCTCTAATATCCCTATATAAGAAGGCGATAGTATCTAACAATTTATTAACCCTTCTTATTTTTTCTTCATCGTCAAGTTCAATAGAATATACTTCATCTACTCCTATTTGATCTAAATCCATAACTATTGTATATCTATAATATGATCTATGAATTTCAGATTGGGCTATATTCATATTTTCATCTATTCTATCTGCTAAACCTTTATTTGTTAAAAAGTCTAAATCTCCTTTAAATGTCTCTAAAGATATAGCATTGGACAGTCTTACTTTTGCAGTTCTCTTCTTTCCACCCGTATTTTTGGCAGTTTTTAGATATCCAAAGAAATCTATTTCTGGATAATCTCTTATGGTAGCTTCTTCTGAAAATTGAATAACCTTTTTCTCCCCACTACCTTCTGCTTTTACTGTTGCTAATTCTTCTCCTAACTGCTCAGATATATTGTATCTAATTGCTTGTCTTGAAATATAGGTATATTGTTCTCCTTTATCTCTAGTTAGTTTCTTCAAAGATGCTACATTACCTACTCCTTCTCCATAGTTTGCACTTTCTGCTTCAAATATCATCGACATAGCTAATCCTTTTGGTTTTAAATTATTTTTCATTTACTTTTCCCCCATTCTTATCATCTATTTTCCCTTCTATAAGTCCAGCTACAAATGCATATCCAATAGTTTTAAAGTCTTCCTCGCTTCTTAAAACATCTAAAAATACTTCAGGAACTGGTAACTTTGCATATAGATAACAATTCAACATAGTATCCATAAAACTATCTGTATTATTAGTCTTTAATGCATTTAACAATCTATATGATATACCACTTAACTTGTCTACTGCACCTTTCTCTTTATACTTTTCTCTTAAATAATATCCAGAGGCATTTCCTCTTTTAACTATATCTTTGTCTACATCTTTCATGTAACCTATCCCCCTTAAAAATTTTGTATTAATCTTTAATATTACAATTATATGAAATGTATTGTAATGAGAATCCTTCGGTTGTGATAATTTATAATGGAGCATCTTTTGAACCAGTGTAAACATATTTTGACTATTCAACAATCTATCTATAACTAATTCATAAACATTGAAATAAGTATTAATCTCTTTAAATCCACAATTAATCAATTTATTTAAATCGTCCTTAGAATCTTTAATAACTTGTAAGGATTTTCTAGACAATATATTAAATCTATATTTCTCATCCTCATATCTAATAAGCTGAATATCCGCTAATTCATATTTTATTTTATCGTTATATTCCTCATTTATTGATTCTACCAATGCTTTATAGGTTAACTTCTTATCTTCACTATTTTGTTTAAAAATTTCCATATATATTTTGTTATTTATATCTATAGCATTTTTCATACTTGAATTATCGTTTATATATATTCCTTTATTATAAAGATAAGAAATTCCCGCTGGCACACATGAATATATTAGTTTACAAATAGGACAAATAGCTATATCGTTTTGAAAATCCCATACATGGGACGATTTTTTGTTTACATCAAATCCTATAGAAGTTAAAAAACTAAGGCTATTATCTAGATTATTCATTTTTCCCTCACAGGAGAAACAATCATATATAAATGTGCTTTTATCTACATCTATATACTCTATTGTAGGTTTTACAAAATGTCCTTTGTAATCGAGGTACATGTCCTTTTCTTTAGTTCGAGGATAGAAAAAGCAACCTTTATTCCATCCATTATTAATAATAGTATACATAACATTCACTGCACCTATATATTTTCTATATTTATCTGATTTCATATATTCAATTATTTGTTTTATTAAATAGAATGTATCTTGTATTTCTGGTATTATATCTTTTATATTCTGTTTCCTTTTTAACTTAACAATCTTTAATTTCTTTTCTAAACTTAAAATATCAATAGATGATTCTATTAATTCATAAGCCGATTTATAACTAGGTGATTTTAAATACCTTTTTATTACATCAGATATATATTTATTTGTAAATTCAAGGCTTTTTTCGTTAAATTCTTCAAAATTATTTTCTTCATGGTATAATATAAATTCTTCAAATGAAATTACTTTATTCAGTGATAATATATCCTTGTATTTATCTATAAAGTAATTAAAATATTTTTTTTCAAATTCTATCAAATGCTCAGGTTCAACCTCTATACAGTTTTCTTTTATTATAACTTCATCTTCTGCATATTTTAAGATATTATAAAATCCAACTAATCCACTATTCTTTAACCAATCCTCCATATATATCCTTATCTTTTCCCCCATTTTATCACCCCCTATACTAAGTCTACCATTCCAAACCCGCTACTCCTCTTAGAACCTATTCCTGATTTATAAAGATAATCTAAAATATACGGTTTAGCCTGAATCTTTAACATACATATATTTGATAAGACTTCTATTCCATAATTTTTTACTTTTACTTCCTTGTTCTTCAATACTTGAAATTTTATTTCTTCAATATCTAATCTTCTTTCTTCTCCAAAATTATCTAGTAGCTGATATTTAAGATTTTTTAAAAAAACTTCTTCTCCTCTTTCTTCACTTAAAGAATAATACCAAGTTTTATTATTATCTCCATTATGTTCTCTAACAACTATTGGAGACATAGAAGAATAGACAGCATAATCATTAGTTATTACTTTTTCTTTATTTATATTTATCCTATTTACAGTTAGAGAATTACCTTTAATCTCATATTTTTTCCCCTTGTTGCTTAATAGAGCATTATAGAAGAAAATGCCGTCTTTCATATCAGCTGTTGAGAAATTTAAAATTATTTTTTTATCTGGAATAATTATTTCTTCTCTGGTGAATTTACAATTTGCCATGTATAAAGAAAATGTAAAGGTTTTTCTTTTATTTTCTTCATTTAAATATAATGAATCATAATACTTTTTATCATAGGACTCATAAATATGTTTAAAAAATGAAAGAATTATTCTATTCTTATCTTTCGGTATAGCTTCTTTATCTAGTAGCAGTTCTACATTAAATCTCATACTCTCCCCTCCTTTCTGAAATCATATCATATAATGCTGAAACCATTGGTAAGGTTTATATAAAAATTAAAACTTTTTTATTCGTATAAATTTCTAATTTTATTTACTTCCTCTAATATATCTTCTTTAAGCTTCACTGGTTCGATTACTTCCACTAAGCTTCCCATACTCATAACCCAAGATTTTATTTCTCTATAACCCTTAAGCTTTGCTTCAAAATATATGGTATTTTCATCTATATCTCTTATATTCTGATTTAAAGAATACTGTCTTTCTTTTACTATTTGACTCATTGGATAATGTATTTTAAGCTTTAAATCTATTGGTTCGTCATCATATATTCCAAAAGATTTATTAATTATTTCTTTTAAGTCATATTTTATATTAATTTTAAATTTATCTTTTAGTATTTCATATTTATTAATACGTGAAAACTTAAAAAATCTAATATCCTTCCTTAATTCACAGTAGCCATAAAGATAGATTGCTCCCTCGTAATCAAAGATTCCATAGGGATGAATAATTCTAGTTTTTATATTAGGTTGATTTTTATCGTGATTTATGGAGCTATAATTAATTTTTATTTTATTCTCTTCAATAATTGCCTTATTGATGTGAGTCCATATTTGTTTTTCTTTTTCTTTAATTTCAATAGGTTTCAATATGTCTTTGTTATAATAAGGGATTTCTTCAAAATGCTTTTTAGCATTAAGTATTTTACTAGATAAAATTTCAAATTCAATTGCATAATGATAATTCCCACTTTTTATTGCTTCATTTGCCATCTTTAGTGCTTCTACTTCTTCTTCTGTAATATTGATTCCTTTTAAATTTAAAGTATTTTCTAGATAATAGCCTCCGTTTCTGCCTAGCTTAGTACCTATATAAATATCAGCTTCATATAGATCTTTCTTATATTCATAAACCATTTTATTGCTTACTTCTAATATTTCTGCGATTTCCTTAACAGTCATTATTTTTCTTTCTTGAAGAAGCATATACATCTTTAATGCATTGGAAACTCTTCCCATACTACTCTCCCTTCTATAAAACTACAATATAAGTCAAATATTTTAAATTCTTATATTATCTATTCCACATTTTCAAGGAAAATCCTTCCTTATATAAATAGTCTTACAAAAAGCAAAATGGACAAATACAAATAAAAGTATTTGCCCATTTAAGATATTGATTATACTGCAGTAGTACCTCCATCGACACATATTGTCTGCCCTGTTGTATAGCTTGAAGCATCTGATGCTAAATAAACTACAATGCCGTCTAGCTCTCCCATTTTCCCATATCTTCTCATTGGTGTAGTTACTTTCATATAGCTTAAAAATTGCTCATCTTTTAAAGCATTGTCTGTCATCTCAGATTCAAAGAACCCTGGTCCAATTGCATTAACAGTAATTCCATACTTAGCCCATTCTGCTGCCAAAGCTCTAGTTAAATTAACTACTCCTGCTTTGGATGCATGATAAGGTGAAACTGACAATGCATTATTAGCTACGATTCCATACATGGATGCGATATTTATAATTCGGCCATATTTATTTTCAATCATATGTTTACCTACTTCTTTTGCTACTAAGAAAACAGAATTTAGATTTACATCAATTACATTTTTCCATTCTTCTAATGGAAGGCTTTCAGCTGGAGTGCCAGCACCTACTCCTGCATTGTTAACTAGAATATCAATTTTCCCAAATTCTTTTATTGCCTTTTCTATAGCAGCTACAACTTCATCTTCTTTTGTTACATCACATTTTATTGGGAGGCATCTCCTACCTAAGGTCTCAATCTCTTTACTTACTTTCTCTAGTTTCTCTAATCTCCTTGCTATGATTATTACGTCTGCACCATAATTTGCAAGAGCTTTTGCAAATTGTACTCCCAATCCACTAGATGCCCCTGTAATTAAAGCTACTTTACCACTTAAGTTAAATAGATTGTTCATTAATTCCTCTCCCTTCATTTTAAATATTTATTGTTTCAGTAAGCTTTTTATACCCATTATATTTTAGAATAAAAATCTATATTTCTATAAAAAAGCCTTCCACTTTTATAAAAAATGGAAGGTCTGATTTAAATTATTTTTTAAGAAACAACACTTTCAGAAATGCCTTCTATATAATCTTTAGACTTTTTAAAACATAATATTGCAATTATAAATGTGATTATCTCTGCAAATGGTACTGTATACCATACACCTTTTAGTCCAAAAAGTTTTGGAAGTATACTAAGACCTAATAATATAAATACCATACCTCTGGCTAATGAAATAGTAGTTGAGAACTTAGGATATTCTATAGATTGAAAGTAAACTGCCATGGTAATGTTTGCTCCCATAACTAAAAAGCTGAAAAAGTAAATCTGGATACCTTGCACAGTAATATTTAATAATTCTTTATTCCCTTCATTAAAGAGCGAAACCAAAAACTCAGGAAATAATCTTCCTATTATAAAGAACACAACCCCTAAAACAGCTACTGTTACAAGAGAATATTTTAAGGATTTATATACTCTATCCATTTTTTCAGCACCATAATTTATACTAATTACAGGCTGAACGGCCTCTGCAACTCCAACAAATATTGTAGAACATAATAAAGATATATTTGCAATTATACTGTAAGCAGATACACCAACTGCCCCAGTAATCTTCATCAATACATTATTAAAAGCAAAAATAACTATACCTACAGATAATTCCATTATAAAGCTTGGTAACCCATTCAAAATTATTCTTTTTAAAATTAAATTATCTACTTTCTTCTTTACTAGTTTTAAATCGGTATTTCCTTTTTTAAAATGTGGCATTAGAACTACTAAACTCACTACAGGAGATAATGCTGTAGCAAAAGCTGCCCCCCACATGCCCCAGTGAAATATAAAAATAAATAGCCAATCTAAAAATACATTTAATACTGCACCAGATAACATGGCTATCATACCTAGTCTTGGAGCATTATCATTTCGTATAAACATGTTAAGAGAATTAAATAACACAAAAAATAAACTGGCAGAAATAATTGTTTTTGAATAATCTTTAACCAATGTAATAGTTTCATTAGTTGCACCTAGAAAATAGCAGATTTTATCAATAAAAACTATTCCAAAGATAGTATAGACTAGACCTAAAATAAATGCTAAAACCATTCCATGAGTGAAGATATCATTAACTTTATCATATTTTTTCTCCCCTATAGATACGGACATTGCAGCAGCACCTCCTATCCCCGTTAAGAGCCCAGTAGCTGTTAGCAAGTTCATTATTGGTATAGAAATATTTAAAGCTGCCAATCCTTCACTTCCTACGCCCCTTCCTACAAACATAGTATCTGCTAAAACATAGAGAGATGTTCCCAACATACCAGCTATACTTGGTACTGCATACTTTAAAAATATGGTAGAAATATTATCTTCCAATAAATCTATTTTCTTTTTCATGTAACCATATCCTTTCTAAAATTTTTCATACTAGAAACAATTTTAAGGGTTATAGTTACTATAAGGTCAATAGATTTTTATCTTATATAACGGGTATCTGTATTTCGTTTATATATTCTTTTTCAAATGCAGTAAAAGTGGCATCTGTAATAGTTATTAATAGACTATCTCCTATGACTTTAAGACCTTCATTTTTTATAAATTGAAGTAATTTATCATAGTAAACTTCTCCTTTATCATAACTACCTTTATAAACTATAGTTGCATACTTACCCTTAGGTATAGTTTTTAAATTGCTATTTAAAATATCTTGATGAAATAATAATCCAATATACTTATATTGATTATAATTACCTTTAAGTAGATCTTCCATTCCAACAATACAAGTAATCATACTATTAAACGAAGATAATTGATCTCCAACTAAGGAATCTAATTCTTTTAAATTATATTCAAAATCTAACACACTTCCATTCTGTTCAAAAGGTAGATATATTATTTGCCGAAGAGAAGTAGTTTTTATTTCACATTTATCAAACACATTTTCTTTATTATACTTTTCTATTAGATCTATTTTAGACTTAATACTTCTTTTCCTTAATTTAAGTAATTCTATTTCTTTTTCAATATCATCTTCTTTTTCCCTTAGCATGGAAATCATATAATTCAAATTCCTGTTATCAAAGTATTCTTTTATGTTTTCTAAAGACATACCTAAACTTTTTAAGAAAAGTATAGAATCAAGATGAGCTGACTGCTCTATATCGTAATACCTATAGTTATTATCTTCTTCTATATAAGCTGGTTTCAAAAGTCCAATTTTATCATAATACCTTAAAGTCTGAGTAGATATATTATGAAGTTTTGCCATTTTGCCGATTAGTATTTTAGCTTTCATAATATCAATCCCCTTTTATTTTCTTTGATTATTATTTAATTATACAATAAAACCTTCCATCTCAAAATAGACGGAAGGTTTTATATCTATATTACATACATTAGATAATTTTCTTTCTTTTTAACTATTCTTGCAGGTATTCCTACAGCTGTAGTATATGCTGGTACATCTTCTAAAACCACTGCATTAGCTCCAATCTTCGCTCCTTTTCCAATTGTTATAGGTCCTAATATTTTAGCTCCTGCTCCTATAATTACATCGTCTTCTATAGTGGGATGCCGTTTAGCACTTGTTTCATTTCCAACACCACCTAAAGTAACTCCATGATATATAAGAACATTGTCTCCCACTTCAGCAGTTTCACCTATTACGACACCCATTCCATGATCAATAAAGAATTTTTTTCCTATTTTAGCACCAGGGTGAATTTCTATCCCAGTCTTTCTTCTACCTCTTTGAGAAATAATTCTAGATAAAGTATATCTCTTTTTGTTATATAACCAATGGGCTATTTTATGATATATTAAAATCTTCAAACTTGGATAGCAAAAAATAGTCTCAAATAAGTTCTTAGCTGCAGGATCCTTCTCTAATATATTTCTTCCTTCCTTTATTAAGAACTTAAACATAATATCACTCTCCAATAAATAAATCTGTAGACAAATATCTTTCTCCCGTATCTGGAAGAACTGTCACTACTCTTTTCCCTTTGCCTAATCTTTTAGCTATAATAATTGCGGCAGCTAAATTAGCTCCAGATGAGATTCCACAAAGTATTCCTTCATATTTTCCTAAATTTTTTGCCTGTAAATAAGCACTCTCTTCATCAATACTAATTATTTCATCAACTATAGTTTTATCAAGAATATCTGGGACAAAGTTAGCCCCTATTCCTTGTATTCCATGACTGCTAGGTTTTCCGCCAGATAGTACTGGAGACTTTGATGGTTGTACTGCAACTATCAATGTATCTGATTTTATTTCTTTTAATCTTCTACCTACTCCAGTAATAGTACCTCCAGTTCCAACTCCTGCTACAAAGCTATCTATTTCTCCATTAACATCTTCTAATATTTCTACTGCTGTAGTTTCATAGTGAGCCTTTACATTATTATTGTTACCAAATTGGTTTGGCATAAAGTATCCATTCTCCTTAGCAAGTTTTTCAGCTAATTCTACAGAACCTGCCATACCATACTTTCCTTCTGTTAACACAACTTTTGCTCCATAGGCCTCCATAAGCCTTCTTCTTTCTATACTCATAGTATCTGGCATTACTATTATCACTTTATATCCTTTTGCTGCTCCAATCATAGATAAAGCAATTCCTGTATTTCCACTAGTAGGCTCTATAATAGTTCCTCCCTCTTTAATTAATCCGTTTCTTTCAGCATCTTCAATCATATATAAACTAGCTCTATCTTTTATACTTCCTGCTGGATTAAAGGACTCAATCTTAACTAATATTTCTGCCATATCTCTTTCCTTAATATGATTTATTCTAATAATCGGTGTTTTGCCTATAGATTCATAAATGTTATTTAATATCATTATTTATTCCTCCCATTTTATAAAATAAAAAAACCCTTTACCTCATGTATATATAAATATACAGAGGCAAAAGGTTACTTTCGCGGTTCCACTCTGTTTAGGATAAAATCCTACCTTAAATCAAGTACTTCCATACTCTAGTTCTGTAACGGGAACTACCGTTTAAGTCTACTGAAATTTTCGACCAAAAGCTCATTGGTGCACTTCAAATATATATTGTATAGATTCCTCTCACCAATTAGAATCATCTCTGTGATACCTTATATAATCTACTTTACCAAATCATAGCTTTTCATAAATAGTATTATTTAACTGTTCTATAAATTTATTATATTCAAGTATAACATAACTGTTCATATAAATAAACAATTTTATTTATATATTTTTTGTAATATTTATATATATTTAAAAATTCATCTTCATATTTCCTTCACATTTCTTTTATACAATTAAATTTCCATAGATTTTATTATATTTTGGGTATCATATTCTAAGAGGTGATAATATGGAACATAAAAATATTTTAATAGTTGAAGATGAAAAAAATATTGTAGAAGTTATAGAAGCATATTTATCCAAAGAAGGATTTAATGTGTTTACTGCTGAAGATGGAAAAAAAGCTTTAGAGTTGTTCCACTCTAATAACATTCATTTAATAATATTAGATTTAATGATTCCTAAAATATCTGGGGAAGAAGTTTGTACTAATATAAGAAGTACGTCCGATGTTCCTATTATTATGCTTACAGCTAAAGCTGATGAAGACCATAGAGTCCAAGGCTTGTCTATTGGTGCTGATGATTATGTAATAAAGCCTTTTAGTCCTAGAGAGCTAACGAGTAGAGTAAAAGCTCTGCTTAGGAGAAGTTATAGAGATTACGGTCCTTTAGCAGAAAACTTAGTATTTAATGATGGAGATTTAGAAATTGAAGTAGAAAAAATGATTGTAAGAAAACAAAATAAAAGTGTTAATCTAACTGTTAATGAATTTAAAATATTATTAGCCCTTGTTTCTAATCCTGGTGTGGTTCTTTCAAGGGAGCAACTTATAGAAAATTCTTTTGGTCATCAATATGAGGGCTTTGATAGAACAATAGATACTTATATAAAAAACATTAGACAAAAAATTGAAGATAATCCTAAAAAACCAAAATATGTTTTAACAGTTTATGGGGCTGGATATAAGTTTGGAATCATATAATTATATATTAGATATATTAACAAAAAAGTTAGGAGAAATTTTTTAATCTCTCCTAACTTTTTTACTTAATTGGCAGCAATCAAGTTTTTCTTGTCCAAAAGATTCATTATTAGCTTTAGTAATTTTATCTAGCATCTTTTTTATCCACTTAAACAAAGTTACTCCACCTGCCCTTGGATTATCTATTCCATCTACTACCTCTCATCATACCATTTCCATGACATCCCCCTGACATAAATCCATTTTCACTATGAAACTTTTCCATATAAGTAAAATGTTCTTCCCACTTTTTAGATTGCTCTTCTGTTATTAATCCATCTTCTAAAGCTTGTTTTACTTGATCTTTTCTCCAGCCCATTTTTTCTTTAAACCAGCTTTCTCTATTATCTATTACTCCATCTGAACTTTGAGGCAATACTGTTGATGATGGCTTATCCGTATCAGCATAAACAAACATTGATCCAATTCCTAAACTTAACACTAAAGCTCCAATTCCTAATAATTTCTTCATATATATCTCTCCTTTCATTTTCTAAATTCATTATATCTTTAAAATATGAAGGAAATATGAAGATAAAAATAAAATAGTCTATTAATTATTCAGTGTCCATTCATATACACACTTTTTCTTTTCTCCTCTCAAATAGATCTCATTATCTGGAGGTAAATCTAATATTTCTATAAATTTAGCTCCAATTTTTTCACAAGTTTTTCTAGATGGGATATTCTCAGGATTACAAGTTATTATTACTTTATACATTTGATATCCTAAAGCCACTTCCTTTATAATTCTACATGCTTTTGCTGCAAAATTATTTCCTCTATACTTCTCATCTATTTCATATCCAATATGACCTACATACTTGGTATTATCGTTATGCCCAATTCTCATGTCTATAATTCCTATCTTCTCTTTTGAATCATGCAAACAAATTTTATATATATACGCTTGAACATAACCCTTTGCCGCATCCGCTCCTAGCTTCTTTTCAAGTATTAAGTCTATTTCTCCATCTGTTAAGTAATCAAAATCATTAAATTTATGCATAGTATCCCCCTTTAACATCTTAATTTATATTCTTATTAAAGTGTCTATATGTAATTACATATCTCTGAAATCTTTGCTATTTCTATATCTGGAATAGTTCTAGTTTTGTTTTCAATATTATTTTTATTAAACCATACAGTATTTATTCCTAGTTCTAAGGCAGGTTTTATGTCGGCTTCAATATTATCTCCTACCATAATTGATTCTCGTGGACAAACATTGGCTTTTCCTAGTGCTACTTTAAATATCTCTTTATTAGGCTTAAGTATTCTTAAATAATAGCTAAAAGTATAGTAATCTATTAAATTATCTATCTTAGCTATTTTAAAACAGTCTTTAATCACCTCTTCATAATAGCAAGTATTTGAAATAACTCCTATTTTATATCCTTTTAACTTTATACATCTTAAAATCTCCACAATATCATTTTCAAAATATAATTGTTTTTTATACTCTGTATAGAACAAGTTAATTGCTTTTATACACTCACTATGACTCAATTTAACATTATATTTATGAAGAAATCCATTTAAGTAATCATCTATTGGAAACTCTATTAATAGCTTTTTTCTTAGAGGCATGATTTCCATCCATTTATCATAAAAATCACTTTTTATTTCGTTTAAAGTTATCTCTTCATTAAACTCTTTAAGATAATCTGCTAATAATCTTAATCCAATATCATCTTTTTCTTCATCTGATTTTCCATAATGAAAATGTAATAATGTATTTCCCATATCAAAAAATATAACTTTAATATCTTTAAACATATATTCCTCCCTTTTCTTAAAGAATTCTCCTCTCTTCAATTAGCACTTACTTTTTGGAACTATTAAATAAGCATATTAATAATATATTAATAGTTATACTTAGACTTTAAAATAGTACAAAGGAGTGTTATTGATGTTAGAATCTCTATTATTAGTATCTGCATTATCTTTAGATGCATTTGTCGCCAGTATTGCTTATGGAACAAATAAAATAAAAATACCTTTTATGTCGGTAACTATAATTAATATTATCTGTTCTTCTTTTCTTGCTATATCTCTTTTTTTTGGTTCTATAGTAAAGAAGATTATACCAGAAAATGTAACTATAATAATCAGTTTTTTAATTCTAATGTTATTAGGAGTTTACTATTTATTTGAAAGTATTGTGAAAACTTACTTAGATAAAAAATCTAATTCAGATAAAAAAATCAAATTTAAATTATTCAATTTACAATTTATAATAGATATATATGTTGATGAAACTAAAGCTGATATTGACCATTCAAAAAAACTAAGTTCTAAAGAGGCTTTATACCTTGCTGTTGCCCTTTCTTTAGATTCATTAGCTGTAGGTTTTGGAAGTAGTTTAGGTAAAATAAATTACACTCAAGTATTATTATTATCTTTAATTACGGATATGGTTGCTGTATTGGCAGGATTGTTTGTTGGTGAAAAATTTGTTGAGAAATCAAAAGTTAACATATCTTGGCTATCTGGAATAATCTTAATGACTTTAGCTATTCTGAGAATAGTTTAGAAATAAATAAATTAACTTCTAAAAGTATCAAGTAAAAATTGATACTTTTATTCTTTCTGTTTGATTTAGATTTTGCCTCCCATTATAATGTATTTATAATAAATTTTAGTCTGATGTTATATATTAATTCCATAGGTATCATTAAAATCCTTTAATTTATAGAAACTTTCTTTAGGCTTTAGTATAAAAACAATATTTTAATTATAATGGTATAATAAGAAATATTGAAGAATAAACTAAAAATTATTTTTTCATAATTCCTTCATTATAATTAGTTATAATTTTTATATAGTTATTTAATATTCGGAGGTTACCCCCATGAAATTATCTAAAAAACTTACAATGAGTTTTATATTTTCCATAATTCTTTCAATCTTTATCATTAGCTTAATTTCTAATTCTATGATTAATAGAAAATTTGAAAGTTTTTTGGTCAAGGAACGGGAAAATAGATTTGAACAAATAAGAAAAGATATAAATGATTTATATTTAAAAAATAGCTATACCCTATCTCAAAGAGATATTGCTAACTATGCTTCTTTAGAAGGAGTCTATATTGAGATTAAAGATAGTAATAATCAGACTCAATGTCATTCAAGCAAAGGCCAGAATATGGGTATGCATAGAAAAATGATGAATAATGGGCATATGAGAATGATGCAAAATATTTCTGCTGGAAATTATCTTGAAAGATCTTTTCCTTTATTAGATGGTAAAAACATTGTTGGAACTCTTATAATAGGATATATTGATAATTCTTATCTAACAGAAAGTGCTTTAATTTTTAAGAATACTTTAACTAAGTCTTTTATGGTTTCTGGCATAATAACTATAATACTTGGCTTTGGAATAAGTATTTTGCTATCCAAAGGTCTAACTAATCCTCTTGTAAACATTAGAAATACAGCAATCGAAATGAGAAAAGGGAATTTAGAATACCGTTCTAAAGTTAATACCAGCACTACGGAAATATTAGAATTATCAGATTCCATAAATTTTTTAGGAGAAACTCTTGCAAGTCAGGCAAATATAAGAAAAAGATATGCTACAGATATTGCTCATGAGCTCCGAACCCCATTAACTACACTAAAAAGCCATCTAGAAGCTATTATAGATGGAGTATGGGAACCTTCTGAAAAGCATTTTAGCATATTAATGGAGGAAGTAGAAAGACTATCCGATTTAGTTGAAGATCTTAAAAATTCCTTTAATGCAGAAGAAGTAAAAATAAACACTAAAAAAACACAGTTTAATATATCTGCTGAATTGGAAAAAATAATAATAGCTTTTATACCATTATATAATGAGAAAAACTTTTCCATTGACTATTCATTAGAAGAGAATATAGAAATTTTTATGGATAAAGATAAATTTAGACAAATAATATATAACTTATTGTCCAATTCTATAAAATATCTTAAAGAAAATGGTATAGTTTTTATATCATTAAAAAAACATGAAGAAAAAGTAGTTATAAAAATAAAAGACAATGGTATAGGAATAAAAAAAGAGGACTTACCATTTATCTTTGAAAGATTCTATAGGAGTGATATTTCTAGAAATAAAGAAACTGGCGGTACAGGTTTGGGTTTATCAATAGTGAAATCTCTAGTTGAAGCTCATAATGGTATAGTCGAAGTCCAAAGTGAATATAACAAAGGAACAGAATTCACTATTGTATTGCCTATAGAGTATTAATTTTTAATTGGCTCTTTATCCTTTAAAGTTTTTCTTCTAAAGAAGTAAACAATCAAGGCTATTAAAGGAATTATAAACATAGCAATAACAGATAAAATTAATGTAATATTTTCTATAGGTTGTTTTACACCTAATACGGTTCTCCTATTAATTAAAAATAATGAAATTATATATGTTATAGTAGATATTAAAATAATAAATGTATTCGGCTTATTCTTATTCAACACTTGACTAATGGATAAACTAGCAAAAAATAAATAGCCAGTAATTTTACCAACATTAGATATTATCCATACCATAATATATATAGATTCTATTCTCTGAATAATTCTATATATATCTATTAATCTAGTAAAGGTGAAAAATGGAAAATTAGCATGTTTTGCTTGCTCAATTCCTAAAGATGTTTGACTAACAACTACTGCCAGTATAACAATAGATAGAGAATAAAAAAGAGATTTAAAAAAGATTTTATTTATTTCCTTTTTGTTTTCTAGATTAGGAATAATCATAGATAATATCAGCACATCTGTAAACTTAAAAGCAATATCTATGGCTCCAATGTTAATTTGCCTAAATGTGGAATCCTTATATATAGGCAGCAGTACTTTAAAATCTAATTTATTAAATCCTAATATTACTAAACCAATAATTACACTTATGATTATAGGAACAAAGAATTCTGCTCCTCTTCCAAGAACTTCAACACCTTTAGAGGCAACATACATGCAAGTTAATATCATAAATAATGTAATTATCCAATAAGGTGTTTCAGCTAACATTGTAATTCTCACTATTTCAGAAAGAATACTTACAAAATAAACAGCACCTAAAATAAAGAAAATTGTATAAAAGAGTCCTATAATTTTTCCCACTACTTTTCCAAATAACTTTTCCATATATTGAATTAAGGTGAGATTACTAAATCTGTTTCCTAGAAATAGTAAAGGGCTGCAAACTAAAGTACTGTATAAATATGAAACTATTAGTACTATCCATGAATCTTGGTTCCCTGGTGGTACATTAATCGCAGGTAAATAAGAAAAAGCAATAGCTATTCTAAATGCAATAATTAAAAATATAACTTGTCTTGATGAAACTTTCTCTATCTTCACTTTTATCTCCCCTTTATTCTGTTACTAGGTGTATTAACTAATCCTATTCTAATTATCTTTGTTTCTACATCAATTGTATAATCCATTTCAGAGAATATATTATTCCAGTTATCAGAAATTTTTCTCCACTCTTCAGGATATTTTCGATGAAATAACGCTCCTATGCTAAATGTATCTTGTTTAAATTCTTTTTGAGCCTTTTTTAAAACTAATTCTATTTGTTTTTTTATTTCTTCAGAGCAAGCCTTTTCAACTACTTTTATAACTTCCCTATTAGATATTTCTATATCTCCAGTTTCTTCTGCTAATCCACCTTTAATATCAACTTTCATTTTAAAATGTACTTTCCCATCAACTATTTCTATATTATTTTTAGTCTTGCTACTTAAAATTTCTACCGATGTGACTCCATGTTCCTTAGCTTTAGTACTACTTACATCGCCTTCAATAGGTGGGATTGTAGTAGATAAACGATCAATATATCCATTAGGAGTATCAAATGTAATTATTCCTCTCTTCAATTCATCTACAATAATATTAAACCCTATCATTTCTTTTCCTGTATAATACCCTATTAATTTTTCTTTATTAAAAACTGCTCCTCCTTCTACATTTAAAAAATAATCTACATTACTAGGAGTACTTGAAACTTTATTAATTTCAGCTCTTTTTTCGCTTTTAACAACGCCTAAAACTGGCTGATTACTTTTATCATAGTAGTATTTAAAAAATTCAGTCATAGTAAGACTTCTAGTTTTTCCATTATGCTCATAATTTTCTACTAGCTCTAATAAATAGCCACCTGGAATATTATTTACTCCTCCATTTACTCCCATTACCTCATAAGCTTTAGAGTCTTTTGCAACTAAAAAATAGGAGGTTTCTCTATGCTCATTATTTCTCTGTAAAAAGTCTAGGAAATCCACGATACCTCTTTTAGCAAATTCTTCTCCTATAATAAAAACTTTGTTATGAGATAAAAAGATTCTCCTATCTAACTTTAAAGTTATGTTTCTTATAGCATCAGAAATGCTATCCCCTGTGCCTTGAACATATCTAACTCTGCTTTGCATTGGTACATTCATATCTCTTTCAGCAGATGTTGGATTTATAATTTCAGCAGTAAGAAGAATTTCGTCATCTTCAGTATCGATTCCAATCATTATAACAATTCCTAAAGTATTTAATTCTCTAGAATTCCAACATGATGTTAAAAATATTGACATCAATATAATTAAGATTATTAATAATACTTTTTTACTATTAATACTCACTTCTTTTCATTCCTCTTCTTTCTAGCATTTCCTTTAGCCAATGATTTTGGTCTATAGATCAATTGTTTTAATGGGAATCTAATTAATACATCTTTCATTCCTTGTTTTTCATAGGGAGCTATAGGATAAAAATAGGATACTCCAAAAGACTTTAATGACATAATCTGAATCATAAATACTACAAAGCCACAGGTTATACCATATAGTCCCATAAATCCGCCTAATATAATTATCAATATCCTATATATAATAATAGCTTCTGTAAGGGAGGGTATTGCAAATTCAGCTATTCCTGTTACAGCAGTAATTATAACCATTGGAGCACTAACAATCCCTGCTTCTACTGCTGCTTGACCTAAAACTAATGCACCTACTATACTTACTGCTGAGCCTACAGCTCGAGGTAGTCTTATTCCAGACTCTTTTATTAGTTCTAACATTAAAGTCATTAGCAATGCTTCTAAAACTGCTGGTAACGGTACTCCTTCTCTAGCTCCAGCCATGGATATTAATAGAAGTGTTGGTATCATTTCTTGATGATAGGTCTGTAATGCTACGTATAATCCAGGTAATACTATACTCATAAACAATGAAAATATCCTAATACTTCTTAAAAAAGTGGCATAAACAGGTCTAAGATAATAATCTTCTGCCGTCTGTGTATCTTCAATAAATAGTTTAGGTACAGTCAAAACATGAGGAGTTCCATCACAAAGAATTCCTATTCTTCCTTCTAGAATTTTTCCTGCTATAACATCTGGCTTCTGGCTATTCCCTATGGTACTGATAATGGATTTAGGCTCGTCTTCTATAAATTGTTCTATATATCCAGTTTCTAATATAGCATCTGTATCAATCTTATCTATCCTACTTCTTAATTCCTCTAATACTTCCTCGTTCACTATTCCCATAATATAAACTAAAGATATTCTAGTATTAGTTTCAACTCCTAAAGTATAATCTTCAAAAACTAATTTGCTATTCCTAATTCTACGTCTTATTAAAACTTTATTTGTTGCTATATCTTCTATAAATCCTTCCTTTGGTCCTCTTACTACAGCCTCTGAATTAGGCTCTTCCAAAGTTCGCTTTTCCCAATGACTTAGATCAATACTATATGCAATATTAGACTCGTCAATAAATAATATTACACTACCATTTACTAGCGGTTTTACAATATCCTCAATAAAATAGATTTCGTTAACACTTGAAATATAAACTGTATTTTTAATATATTCTACCGAACTAAAGTTTTCCATCATCGGCTTTATTAAATCTCTATCTAAACTAGATTTATCTACTAATCCATCTAAATAAGCAATGAGTATCCTGCTACATGAATTAGTTTCAAATTCATATAATACTAAATCACTAGTGCTATTGAAAACTTTTATAGTCTGCGCTCTATTTTCATCTATGTTTCTTGAAATCATTATTATCACCTTTACAAGCTTTTTAAAAATTATAACCAATTTTATTAATAATATAATCAATTTCTATATATCTATGAACCAAATTGCCTAAAATTAAATATACTGTATTATACTGTTTAGAAAGGAGGATATTATGAATAGCTATAATCGTCCCCAAGGAACCATGCCTTATGTTATCAAGGCAGGAGACACTCTATATAAACTGGCTATGGAGTTTAATACAACTGTAGATAAAATTATTCAATATAACCCTTATATGAATCCAGACTATTTAATTGTAGGTGAAAAAATGTATATTCCTACTGAATCAGTTCATACCCCCTGTCCTGGCGGTAATTATCACATTATAAAATCTGGAGACACCTTATACAAATTGGCTCAACAATACAATGTATCGATAGAATCAATAATTGAAGCAAACTCAGGTATTAATCCTAATATGCTAATAATCGGCAAAGTAATATGTATTCCTATTGGACCTAAGGAAGAATGCCCACCAGGTAGTACTCCTTATACAATTCAAAAGGGTGATACACTCTATCAAATTTCAAAGAAACATAGGATTCCTTTAAATGATCTTTTAAAAGCCAACCCTACAGTAGATCCTTATAATCTACAAGTAGGTCAAAAAATATGTATCCCTAATTACTGGGCTACTTTCCAAAGTGAATTGTTTAAAGTAGAATTTCTATATCCATCAGATTGGAGTATGGTAAGAGAAAATTATTATGAAGGCCCTAGTGGTTATTTTTCCGTTTCAGCAATAGACAGTGATTCTTCTCTAATTGATGTTTGTAAAGAAGAAGCTTATCAACCTATTCTACAATATGGAAGTAAGCCTAATATAAGTAGTATCAAAGTAGATGGTCAAGAGGGTTATATTACAATACCATCAGAAGATCAAAGAATAGAAATGGATAACCAAGCAGGTTTAATCATTAAATATCCAAAGCCAATTAAGATTAATGATACAGAGTTTAACTACTTAATTATATGGGTAGAGAAACAATATGCAACAATAGTTCAACAAAGTTTAAAGTTTATACAATAACAAGTAATAACAAAGGCTTCTATTTAAATATCTAAAATTAGAGAAGCCTTTGTTGAAATTCTTTAATATCAAGTCTGCACTAGGGAAATTTTTATTTCCCTATGAACTATAAAAAAGCATGATTTCTCATGCTTTTTTATTCTTCTTCTAACAAAATTGGAATAAGCATTGCGTGACTTCCTTCAATTTGACTCATCCTAAAAAAACTATCTTTAAAATATTTGTTGTATGCCATTAAGTATTCTTCTCCATATTTTCTAAAATCTTTAGTTTCTGGCAGGGATCTTATCTTTAACCCTTTTTCATAGTCTTTTATCATAACAGGATTTAAAGGTTTTGGAATATAACTCACTCCAGTAATACACATATACATCTCTTGAAGTCTCTCTGCATGGTCAGCTTCATCTATACTAAATTGACTAATTATATCTCTTGCCCAAGGAGTTGGAGCTAGTTTTGCTAACTCTTTATAATAATTACTATCATTTAACTCATCATTTATATATTCTTCTAGCCTTGGTATCAAGCTCATATAATAACTTTGATCATAATAATTGCTACAGTCATAATCCATAAAAACACCTCCAACCTTTTCTACTATTTATAATATTCAAGTAGAAGCTGGAGGTGCGTTTTCTATAACTTTATTAAAGAATCCTTACATCTACACTTGTTCTGATCTAATTCTTTCATAAATACTTTTATAAATATCTGTGTTATTTCTTTCTTATTCTTCTCTACAGAACCTGTGATATCATGAATAGTAAATTTCGAAGTTTCTATACCAGTACACCAATTAGTTACTATCCCTATTGCAGAATAGCACATACCTAGCTCTTTAGCTAGAATAACTTCTGGCACATTAGTCATTCCTACAACATCTCCACCTATCTTTCTATACATCTTTATTTCACTAGATGTCTCAAACCTAGGCCCTTCTGTACAAACATATACTCCATCACCTTTAATAAATATGCTGTCTTTAGATTCTTCTATGAATAAATTATTTAAATTCCTGCAATAAGGCTCTGTCATATCTACATGTATAACTCCTTCTTCTCCACCTTCATAAAAAGTAACAGGTCTATTCTTTGTAAAATCTATGAAGTCTTTTATTATTACTACATCTCCAGGAACAAAATTTTCATTCATGGATCCTACCGCAACAGTTGAATAAATATATTTAACTCCTATATCTTTTAAAGCCATCATATTAGCTCTATAGTTTATTAAATGCGGCGGTACCGAATGTTCTCTTCCATGTCGAGGTAAAAATGCTATTTTTTCTCCCTGAATACTAATTATATCTACTTCTACTTCTCCATATTTAGTAGCTATCTTACTGGTATAGCTGTCCTCCCCTATATCATACATTCCTGTTCCACCAATTATAGCCTTTTGCATATTTATCCCCCTTTATAAATAAGATATCAATCATACTTTTTTATTTTAACTTTAATATATTCTCTTTAAAAGGTGGCCTAATAATGCCTTTTTCTGTAATAATGGCTGTAATATTTTCCTCAGGAGTTACATCAAAAGCAGGATTATATACTTGAACTCCTTCAGGCATTACTCTTATGCCTTCTATATATGTAATTTCTTCTGAATTTCTTTCTTCTATTACAATATCTTTTCCAGTTTCAATATTAAAATCAATGGTAGAAGTAGGAGCTACTATATAAAAAGGCACATTATAAGTTTTTGCAACGACTGAAAGCATAAAAGTCCCAATCTTATTAGCTGTATCTCCATTAGTGGCTATCCTATCAGCACCTACTAATATTAGGTCTATCTTTTTATCTCTTATTAAAGTTGCTGCTGCACTATCTGAGATAACCTTTGAAGGTATGCCCTCTTGCAACAATTCCCAACTAGTTAATTTACCGCCTTGAAGTCTTGGTCTTGTTTCATCAGCATATACAAATATATTTTTATTTGAATAATGTGCTTCTCTAATAACTCCTAAAGCGGTACCATAATCAACAGTAGCTAAAGCTCCTGCATTACAATGTGTAAGAATAATAGCCTCTTCTGGTACTAAGGTATTTCCATACCTTGCCATTTTTCTATTTATATCAATATCCTCTTCCTTGATTCTGTCGCCTTCTTCTTTTAGCAAAACATATATTTCTTCTGTAGATTTTTCCTTATTTTTTTCTATAAGTTCTTTCATCTTAGTAATACCCCACATTAGATTAACAGCCGTAGGTCTAGATTTATTTAGTATATTTAAAACTACTTCCATTTTATCTAAAAAAGTTTCTTTATCTAAATGTTTAAATTCCTTAGCCCCTAATACTACACCATAGACTCCACTAACCCCTATAGCTGGTGCTCCTCTTACCACCATATCTTTTATAGCAAAATCTACATCTTTATAAGTTTCACATAAGAATATTTCTACTTTCTCGGGTAGTTTCCTTTGGTCTATTAAATATAACTTTTCATCTATAAACTCTAAAGTTTTAATCTTCACCAAACTTCCCCCTATCTATTTATTAAATTTTTAGCCACCTTTCCTACATTATATTTTATCTTTTCTACATCTAGAGTTTTAATTTCTCTATTCTCCATTATTATTTTACCATCTACTATAACCGTATCTACATCAGAGCCTTGTACAGAATATGCCAAGGAAGAAATAATGTTGTGATGCGGATATAAATGAGGCTTATCTATGTCGATTAATATTAAATCTGCTTTTTTACCTACTTCAATAGATCCTATTTCTTCACTCCAAAGTAAAGCTTTAGCACCATTTATGGTAGCCATTTCTACTGCTGTTTTTGCAGGAATAGATACTGCATCCATATTTACTGCTTTATTTACTATGGCTGCTAAATTTATTTCTTCAAACATATTCAAATTGTTATTACTAGAAGATCCATCAGTTCCTAATGCTACATTAACTCCCTTTTTAATCATCTTATCTACAGGTGCAAACCCACTAGCAAGTTTTAAATTACTTCCAGGGTTATTAACAACACTTACATTGTTTTCCTTCAATATCTCAATATCATTATCATCTACATGTACACAGTGAGCTGCAATAGTGGGAATTTCAAATACACCTAAATCATATACATGTTTAATCGGAGATTTTCCATGTTGTTTGAAGCTATCTTCAACTTCCCTTTTAGTTTCAGACAGATGAATGTGGATTCCAGTATTTAGCTCTTTAGCTAAAGCACAGCTTTTCATTATAAAATCGGGACTACATGTATATGGTGCATGAGGTGCAACCATTACTTTAATCCTTCCATTTCCTTTTCCATTCCAATTTCTATAAAGTTCCCTAGTTTCATTTAATTTAATAATACTTTTTCCTTCTTCTTCAATTAACCCTCTTGTTAAAACTCCCCTAATTCCAGCTTCCTCTAATCCCTTTCCTACTTGATCCATAAAAAAATACATATCACAAAATGCTGTAGTTCCAGATTGGATCATTTCTACCATACTAAGTAATGATCCCCAATATACGTCTTCTTCCGTTAGTTTAGCTTCTATAGGCCATATTTTTTGTGTTAACCATTCATGAAGGGGTAAATCATCAGCAAAATTTCTAAGTAAAGACATACCTATATGAGTATGGGAATTTATTAAACCAGGCATCGCTACCATGCCTTTGCCGTCTATTATTCTATCTACCTTTAAATCTCCTCTTAAATACCCTATATGTTCTATTTTATTATTTAAGATATATATATTAGTGTTTTCTAAAATATCATTCTTTTTATCCATTGGAACTAAAGTTACATTTTTTATTAGTAAATTCATAATATTCCTCCTATAAAATATTCTATTATTAGTATATCATAATAACCTTATTTTTTAGTATAGAAAAAGGCGATATAAATCGCCTAATCAAAGTTTATCGTAGTATATCTTACTATTCCATAAATTAAAGATGGTATTAATATTAGCTGAATAACAATTCCAGGAAAGCCAGTTAGGATTCCTCCCTTTACAAACATTATAGGATTCATTTCTATCCCTAAAAAAGAAACCAAAATAAAAACAACTATTCCAGCAACAACTCTTCCTACTATCATAGAAATTATTAGTGATAATAATGAAGGTAAGTGAAATTTTCTATACATTAATGAAGCTATTAATCCATAAAATGCTAATTCAAAAGTCATAATAATTGCCATTGGAAATAAAGGCGGCATTCCTGTTAAAAAACTATTTAATAAAGGTGTTATAAGTCCTAAAAGTAAAGCTAAATATGGCGGTAGCAAAAATCCTCCTATTAGTACTGGAATATGCATTGGTAAAAATATGGTTCCTGCTATTCCTAAGGTATGAAATATCATAGGAATTAGTATTCCCATAGCTAAAAGTACTCCTGCAATAACTAGTTTTTTTGTATTATTTCTTTCTACCATTAATTTTCCCCCTTTAATATCTTACTTAATAGATTTAAAAAAATCTGCAAGCCTTTCTAAAAACAAATTAGGATCATCTAGATTAATAGCCATCTTTTCAATAGGACAAAGATCTGTTTTATCCTTATTTTTTATATAAGAACAAGTTTTGTCACTTATAAAAGGAATTTTACTTTCCTCTAAAACCTTTATTCCCCCCTCAGATATAAGTTTACCATAGACATTTACTATTCCAATATATTTACATAAAAGAGCAGCTCCCTTTCCTACTACCTTATCGGCAATAGATGCTCCTTTACCCTTGTCCTTCATTTCCACAGCCATTATGTACATTGGCTTTATTCCCTTATCCTTACTCTTATATATTACTTCTCCTTCTCTAACTACAACTAAAGCCAAATCTTCCTTCTCTAGTATTTCTCTCGCTATACAAATATCCTCCAATATATCAACTCCTATTATAAATTAAGGCTTAATGTATCCATAACCTTCTTGTTGTTTCTCAATTATTTCTTTCACTCCTGCTTCTATTATTTCTACTATAGGCAGTATTTCGTCTTTTGATATTCCAATATTTTTTAATGAATTATTGCATACTACAAACCTTACTCCCCTATTATATTGTTTCTCTATAATATAGTCTAGTTTGAAATCTTTTTTAAGACCTAAGACCCCTTTTGAATTGGCGACAACTTCTATTATGGCTTGATCGTCAGTAGACTCTAACAAATTTTTTACATTAGCTAGCAATAAATCCCACTTTTCTATTTCATCTATGTGAAATAAAGCTTTTAATCCTCCCATATAATCACCTCTAGTAACCTATACCCTTATTTTAAAATCGATAACTGGATATTAATTCCAGACAATAACATTGTCTATTTTAAATTAATCTAGATACTTGCAAATTTTATTCTGTAATTCTTTTTAATTTTTATAATTACTAGCACCATAAGCTTGGCAACAAAGACAGAAATCCTTGTTGCCACTCCTTTAAAAATATAAATCATATTGTATTAAATATACTGGGCTAAAAAATCTATTTCTTACTGCCTCGTTTGCATTAACTGTTAATTCTAGCCATAGATATAATATACTTACACTACTACACAGGATTATAATAAAAACTTCATAGCTCTAACTACTTCCATATAATCATTATGAGTAAACTTAACTACTTTTGAATCTATTAATTCTGCTCCTGGATAGTTTGACTTTCTAAGAGCATTAGCATGTTCATTATACTTTATCTCTAATTCAAAGATTTCCGGTAATTCAAGTTTACATTCTGATAGTTTTTTACTTAAACTTTCTTCTACTCCATTTTTTATCAACTCTAAAGATAATTGCGGGTGAATACTTATTGTTGAATTTCCTATACCTTCTTTTACGGGGATAGTTACTATGTTTTCGTTTATGTTCTTAACTTCATTACATAGTCCCAAATCTCCACACAGAAATACTACTGGAACTCCTAAATACGCTGCAATATATGAATGAATTAAAAATTCACTTGCATATCTTCCATTTAATTTTATGTAATCTAAAGTGGTATTCATAGTGTGAGACAGTGGATTAGTATTGGTTCCTGCTGCTGAATGGTATCCAACATATAATAAAGCATCAAAAGAAGAATCTAATTCTTGAACCATAGAATATAAGCCACCACTCCATCCTCTAACTAATTTAGTATTTTTGGGAAGCAAGTTATGGTCAATATTTCGACCACTATCATGAGCATCTTTTATCCAGATTTCATTAACCCCTGCATTAATCGCACCTTCACAAGCAGCCTTAACTTCTAGAGTCATTTGATGAGCAAAATCTCTATAATCGCTTTCATTCTTCTCAGTTTCATCCCAATGAGTTACACCAGTAACACCTTCTATGTCAGCACTTATAAATATTTTCATTTAAATACCTCCCTTTTTTTATCTATATCTATTACTATACCACTATAAATATAAATACGAAATAAAAAATCCTCTTATAAAGTTTTATAAGAGGATTTTTTGTTATGATATTTCAACTGTATTTTCCTTATCTAGTTTAGATACGGTAAGACCTATAAAACTTAATAGTATAACAACTATAGGAGTGAGATAATTAAAAAATGCCCACTTTCCATATTGTAAAGCTGATACGCCTAAAATACCTTTCATAAAGGCACCACAAGTATTCCACGGTATCAACGCTGATGTTAAAGTCCCTGAAGACTCCAAAGCATTTGATAAGGTTCTTGGATGAAGTCCTTGTTCCTTATAGGCAGAAGCATACATTCTGCCTGGAACTACTATAGAAATATATTGCTCTGGCATAGTCATATTACTAAATATACAGGTTAATATAGTTGTTGTAATAAGACCTGTCGCACTTTTAACTTTCTTTAATATAGTATTCACTATTACTTCTAATTGACCTGTTTTTTCCATAATGCCTCCAAACATCATAGCAATTATAGTTAGAGATATGGAAGGCATCATTCTAGTTAGTCCACCTGCTGTTAGAAGTTCATCTATCATTTCTAATCCTGTCTGACTTATAAAACCATTATAACTTGCTTCTAACAAATGACCCAAAGTAGCTCCTTGAAAAATCATAGCCTCAATAGCACCTAATAGAATACCAATAGCTATTCCAGGTATTGCTGGAACTTTAAAAGCTATAGAAATAATAACGGCTAAAGGTGGTATCAGTAATAATGGAGAAACTCTAAAAGATGAAGCTATTCCATCTCTTATTGCTTCAATAGAAGATAAATCGGCAGCCACCCCTTTAAATCTAAAACCAATAAATAAGAATAGGACTAATGTAATTCCGTAAGTTATTATTGTATTTGGAAGCATGAATTTTATATGAGTAAAAACATCTGTTCCAGCAACTGCTGGTGCTAAATTTGTTGTATCAGATAAAGGCGATAACTTATCACCAAAATAAGCTCCTGATATTATGGCTCCAGCAGCTATAGGTGCTGGAACTCCTAGACCTTTGGCAATTCCCATAAGAGCTATACCAATAGTTCCTGCTGTACCCCAACTAGTACCTGTGGCTAAAGATGTAATTGAGCAAATTATAACTGTAGCTACTAAAAATATACTAGGCCGTAATATGCCCAAACCATAATAAATCATACTTGGTACAACACCAGCTAAAATCCATGTACCAATTAGCACACCTATAATCGCAAGAATAATGATTGCTTGTAAAGCTTGATAAATGCCATCAAACATGGATTTTTGGATTTCATCCCAACTATAGCCAATTTTCATAGCAATAACTGCCGCAAACATCGTTCCTACTAACATTGGAATGTGTGGATCTGCACCATAAATAGAAATACTAGCTGCCATTATGGCAATTAAAAATCCAAAAGATAAAAGTGCCTCATACAGATAGGGCTGTCGTTTCTCTTCTTTAAAGTTCATATAACTCCCTCCTTAGATTATGTGTGAAAACCTTTTCACCAAATGCATTAAAATAGGATATTAACTTATCCCTACTAAAAGTAATCTTAAAATATTTTTTATGAGATTACTTTTATATCATTTTTTGAATTTTATATATATTTTATATTTTACTAATAATTTTGATTATTTGCAAATGATAATATTTTACAACTTTTTTGTCATATTCATTATATTCATTGATATATTGCTAAAAATAGATTAATATATCTATATATTAATTTAGAAAATCTAATTAATTCAAAGGAGGAATTGGATTTTATATGGATCATAACAATGAATTATTAACAGGCAATTTTAAAAAAAATTTACTTAAAATGTCTATACCGACTATGTTGGGATTTGTTTTGCAAGCTGTTTATGATATGGTAGACATGATCTGGGTCGGTAGAATATCTTCTTCAGCAGTAGCTGGTGTTACAATATTTTCTACAGTTTTCTGGCTAGTTAATATTCTTAACGATGTTATTGGCACAAGTTCTATTTCTTTGATAACCCAGAGCTATGGAAAAAACGATGTAGATAGATCAAGGAAAATTGTTGAGCAAACTCTAGCCTTTAAAGGATTGGTTGCCGTTATTACTGCTATTATCTTTTCTGTTTTATTAAAACCTTTGTTAAATTTCTTTACTGATGATCCTGAAGTTTTAAAGGCAGCTTTAGACTACGGATACATTAGAATGTTTTTTCTACCTATTATGTTTTCATCATATTCAGTAAACACCGCACTGAGATGTTTAGGTGATGCTAAAACTCCTATGAAAATTATGATAATTTCTTCTGTTGCTAATATAATACTAGATCCAATATTCATGTTTGATAAAATACCTGGTACTAATATCCCAGGATTAAATATGGGCGTATTTGGTGCTGCTTTAGCTACTGTAATCTCTATAGTTATATCTTTTATACTAGGATTTTATGTGCTATTAAAAGGAAATGAAAAATTGAAAATAACTATAAAAGGATTGTTCCAACTTGATTGGGAGATAGATAAAAAACTGCTAACAATTGGACTGCCCACAGGGATAGAAATGTTGATGAGAAACTTATCGAGTGTAGTTACATTAAAATTTATTTCCTTATATGGAACCAATGTAGTAGCAGCTATGGGTATTGGTGGAAGAATATTCAACTTTGCCTTTATGCCTTTAATGGGTATAAACATGGGAGCTAGTACTATCGTTGGTCAAGCTTTAGGTGCCAATGATATAGATAGAGCCAAAGAAACAGCCAGATTTTCTTCTCTTATTAATGTAATAATGATGGGCGTACTCACACTCTTTGCTATAATTTTTCCTGAACAAATTATGAAAATTTTCATAAATGATCCAGATGTTATTTTAATAGGCAACACTATGGTTAGGGTATTGACTCCGGCTCTAATTCTAGCTGGAATTTCAATGGGATTGGGTACAGTTTTTACTGGTTCAGGTCATAATATCCCCTTTCTTATAGCTAGTATATTATCTCGCTGGGCAATCCAAGTACCTATTCTCTACTTTTCAACTAGAGTATTTCATTTACCTATAATCATCATTTGGTTTAGCTATGTAGCTGCCGAAGTTGTAGAATTTTTAATTGTATCTATAGAATATAAAAGAGGAGTATGGGAAACTAAAAGAGTTTAGTATTGTATTAAATTAATATACTGTTATAATGAATTTGTGACAATGAAAGCAAAGGGGGAAATTTAATTGGAAACAATAAAAGTATCTAGATTAGTAAAGTCAGAAGATTTAAATCATCATGGTACTTTGTTTGCAGGAAGAATGGCAGAATGGTTTATAGAGTCATGTTTTATATGTGGTGCTAAAGCCACAGAAAAACCAGAAAATATTGTGTGCGTAAATGTTCATGGATTAACCTTTAAAACACCCGGTAATAAAGGAGATATTATAAATTTAGAATCTAGAATAGCTAAGGCAGGTAAATCGAGTTTTATGGTATATGGAAAAATAACTAAAAATAATTCTGAAGAAATATTATCTGATGGTTTTATTACCTTTGTCTTTGTTGACGAAAATGGTAAAACTATACCTCATAATATAGTCTTAAACGACCCTATAGACGAAGAAGATATGAAAATAAGAAAAAGAGCAGAAAGCTTACGATAAACAAGTGGGATTAATAAAGAGTAAATAGTGAAAGTAATAAAATGTAAATGATAATAATTATCATTTACATTTTATTACTAATATGCTATACTTAAATTGGCTTTAAATTATCGCGGCAAATATATTTATGGAGATGATAATTATAGCTAATATGAAAGGACCTAGATTTAAACAATCTAGAAGATTAGGATTAAATGTATGTGGCCATCCTAAAGCCATGAATAGAGCCAATAAAACGACTTCTAGAGCTGATAAAAAACTATCTAGTTATGGAATGCAGTTACTAGAAAAACAAAGACTAAGAGCCTATTATGGTGTAATGGAAAAGCAATTTGAAAAATACGTTAAAGAAGCAAAGAAGTCTAAAGAACAAACGGGTCATGTTTTGATTAAAACTTTAGAAATACGGTTAGATAATTTAGTTTATAGGTTAGGTTTTGCTTCTTCTATAAGGCAAGGAAGGCAAATGGTTGTTCACGGTCATATACTAGTAAATGGCAAAAAAATAGATATTCCTTCTTATAGAGTAAATGTAGGAGATGTTATTTCGTTAAAAGAGAAATCTAGAAATGTAGAAATATTTAGAGAAAACTTTCTTTCTAGTATATTAATAAAATATCCCTACTTGTATAAAGATGAAAATAACTTTTCTGGTACCCTAATACAATATCCTGAAAGAGACCAGATACCTATAGAAATTGATGATCAATTAGTCGTTGAATATTATTCAAGACTTATATAAAAAATTATGGCACAAAATTTTGTGCCATAATTTTTTTATTTACTCCGATTAAATACTTTCCTCATCTATTTCAATGTATTCCTCTAATTTATATTCAGCAGAATTATGATCATTAAAGTCTAGATTCATAAAGAATATAGTTATTAATACTGTAGAAATAGCTCCAATAATATCTACTATAATTTCAGTGATAATACTTAACTGACCAAAATAATAGGTCTGAAATTTAAATAAACAAAAACTAATTCCTCCTAAAATTAAGTTAAATAAAAATATAGTTCCAAATACCTTCCACCATCTTCCTGACACCATTTCCTTACTAAAATCTAAGGCTTCTTTTCCTCTTAAATCTTTTATTACAACTACTTGCAAACTAAAAATATAATAAATAGACCATATAATACCGGGTACAATAAGTAACAAAGTCATCCCTATTATTATCAATCCACTAAGTAATTCTGTTATTAGCACATCCCACCATTTAGATAGAGATTCTTTAAGAATATATCCTATGTTAATATCTTCATTGTGAAAATCAATTAGTCTTTCTTTTACTATAAAAATAATCCCTACATTTATAAATACTGTTATAATCCCGCTAATAATTGTAATAATATTTAGCGGACTATTCCTAGTCCTAAAACTATTAAAATTAATACCTAAATAATCCATAACTATATATAAGGGCAAATAAAGTAAAATTATAAGAAATATATGCTTAAAACATTTTTTATATATTTCCCAACTAGTACTAAATAATCCCATAAGTGTCAACTCTTCTTTGTCAATATCTTTATACATTTATTATACCTCCTCTAAATTTATCCCTATATATAATGATATTCCCTTAACACAAAAAGTTCCCAAATCTTTTTGATTTAGGAACTTTTATTTAATAATTTAGGTTTTTTAATTTTAAAATTACTTATCATTAATAAGGATAATATAGCCATCAGTATAATATTGTCATAAGGCGCTATTGCAAAGATATTGCCTTTTAGCTTATAGTTATAGTCCATAATATACTTTATAGTCATTATAGCTCCTGACATAGTTATAGGCAATCCTATAATATAGGTATCATCTTTTGTAACATTGAATCTAGCCAGCCTAAAGATTCCTGCTCCTATAAATATTAAAGATGTCACTATACCTATTGAACCTAAAAGGTTAATGCCCATATTCCATCCAATGATTACAGGAGCTAACCCAAAGGACACTAAATCGCATAAGGAATCTAATTGTTTACCAAAGTCACTAGTCATATTAAGCCTTCTAGCTACAAATCCATCCAACTTGTCTGTAATTGCAGCTAATAACACTAATATACAGGATACTCTTAACTCTTTTAAAGATCTATTATTGATAATTAAAATAGCTGTTGCCCCCAACATCATATTAGAATAAGTAATTAAAGTAGGTAATACATAGTATTTCTGGTACTTATTAGGTCTTGCCTCCAGCATATTTACCACCCTTTATAAAATTCACAATTAATCTATCTATGCTTAATACAATTAAACTAATCCAAAACTCAAACCAAAAAGTTATAAATCTAAATATAACAGAAATGGCGATACCTTGCTCTATTGGAACTCCTTTAATAGCTAGAAGACTAACCATAGTACTTTCAAAACTTCCTATACTTCCAGGTAATAAAGGTATCATCCCGACTATATATGTTAAGTAGGTTATTGCTGCTATTGAAATAAATCCAATCTTTATGTTAAATCCTTTTACCACTAAACCCATTTTAAAAGCAAATAATAGCCATATGAACATACCTAACAACATTTGATACAAGAATTTATCTTTCTTTATTAGCAACTTATTTAGTGCTAAATTATACTCTTTAAAAAATTTTTCTAATTTATTTTTAATTTTTATATTAAAAGGAAGTTTGCTCAATATTTTTTTAACAAAGTTAGGCTTAATGCATACTAATATTAAAGCTAATAGACTTAGAGTTAAAATAAGTACTCCTATAAAAAAAACATTAAAATAAACTTTATGTTGATTTTCCATATTAATAAAGAACCATACTAAGCTTATTACTGTTAGGAATAAGAAACTTAAAAGGCTAACAGTTTTTTGTAAACCAACTACTACCGCTGCTTCACTTAAGTTTAATTTTAATCTATTATGTATTTCATAAGCTCTTGCTAATTCTCCACCCATTTTAACTCCAGGCGTAATAGCATCAACAAAATTTCCTTTCATATTAACTCTGAATACATTTATAAAACTACACTCCTTATCTATCCACAAAATCATAAATTTCCATTGTATAGTTATTAATATAATCGTAAGGAGTTGTAAAATTAGTGCTAATAAAAACATTTCTATAGATATTGACTTAGTATATGTCCAGACAGCCTTCCAATCAGAGTATAGAACTATGAGTACTAATCCTATTCCCCCTAAAAGGTACAGTAGGTATTTCTTCATAAATAGTATCCTCCTTACCTTTTACCATGAGTAAGATTTCTTTCATCGTATTACATCTATTTTGCAAACAACAACCTTCAATAGAAGGTTTCCTTTGGCTAAGAAACTCATCAGATAAGTTCGAATAGAAACATTTTAAACTTTTTTTAGGTAACCGAACTACTATCCTAGTTCCTTCTGTAGATTTACTCCAAATATGCTCTACAACTCTTTCTTTTGGAGTAACTTGTAATGCTATGTGAATAACATTATAAGAGCCAACATCTATATCTTCACCTTTTGCTTCTGTGACATATATCTTATTTCCCAATCCCATCTTTCTTATTATATTTTTAGCATTATTCACTGCCTTTCTATCAATATCTATTACATGAACTTCTGCTCCAGTTAAGTTTGCTATCTGCAAGGCTGTACAAGGAATGGAACCTCCTCCAATACATAATACCTTATCCTTATTGGTCATTTCAGCTAACTTAACTTCATCCTTTACAATTTTTCTATAATAGTTTTCATACAATCCTATTAGAAAATTTGAATTTGAAATCTTTTTTTCCATCCACTTTGTCCAACTAGTTATCATAGTCTATCACCTTTTAAACTATAGCCAATATAAGTCTTCCAATTTGGTTAATTAACCCTGCAAACACAAAAGCAGAAACTGTCGTAGCAATTCCTATAGCAATTGCTGTCTTTAATGAAAATTCTTTAGCTAAAACAGCAAAGACGGATAAACATGGCAAATAGAATAATGCTACTACAGAGCCAACTAATAATTGTAAGGTATTTAAATTAAGCTCTAATAAGGGTAATACGGCTAATTCTCTTCTTATTATTCCTAATAATAAAGATAAACTAGCTTCTTTAGGCAATCCTAGCCAGCCTTCAACTAAAGGTCCAAGCCATATACTAAACTTATCTAAGATTCCAGTTTCTGCAACAATTGCTGCTAAAAGAATCCCCAACATCATAGGAACCTCTGCTTCCAATAAAAAATGTTTCATCCTAATCTTAAGTTTTTTCTTAAAAGCACTTTTATCAGGCATCAACAAATTTGGTATCTCTAATAACATTGGCTGACTTTTTCCTGGTATAACTCTATTCATTACTATTCCTACCATGACTATTACTAGAAAAGAAATTAAATACATTAATACTAATGCAGCAATAGAACGATCTCCTAACAGTGCTATAAATGCACCACTTTGAGAAGCACAAGGTATTGCAAAAGATACTAATGCCGCTACCATAAGTCTCTCTTTATAAGTAGTGGCAGCCCTAGTTCCTAAAATAGCAGGAACAGCACATCCATACCCCATCATAATAGGAATAATATTACCACCTTGTATACCTATTCGTTTAAGTAAGCCATCTGCTAGAACTCCCAGTCTAGGTAAATATCCGCTATCTTCTAAGAAAGAAAATACAATATAGAACAACAATACATAGGGAAGTATCAAAGCAAATGGCCACTCTATTCCAATTATCAATATTCCAAATTCTCCTACAAGTAAATTCCTTAGTAGTCCTGCTGGTACAATCATAGAAACTATAGTAGTAAACAAGGGAACAATAACTTTTTTAACAAGAGGCAAAAGCACCAAAGATCTTAATCCCTTACCACCGCCAACCACTACACCTAATGAGATAATTAAAACTAAAAAAGCAATAGGTATACCTGGCCAAGGTTGAATAGTCCAATTCTCCAGTTTTTCAATAAAAGTAGGCTCTTTTTCTACTTTAGATTGAACTTTGTCTACTATTTTATTTATCTTATTCCATCTATCTTTATCATCTAATTCAGGTTCTGGAGTTCTTGCTGTACCAGCTAGTTCTATAGATTTTTTCAATAAATCTTGTAACCCAATATTTTTAATAGCTACAGTAGAAATAACTGGTCCATCCAACTCTTTAGAAAGTTTTTCTGTATCAATTGTAATTCCTTGTCTTTCAGCAACATCCATTAAGTTTAAACAATATATAATAGGTATTGAATGTTCTTTTAACTTGAAAGCCAAATCCAAATTCCTATCTAAATGAGTTGCATCTAATACACAAATAACTGCATCTGCTCCTTCTTCTAATAATGCTACTGCCACTTCTTCTGCTTCAGAGCTAGCTTCTAAAGAATAGGTGCCGGGAACATCAATCATTACCCCTTCTCTATCTTTAAAATTAATTTCTCCCAGCGTATAATCAACAGTAGTACCCGTATAATTAGAACTTTCAACATGGACTCCCGTTAATTTAGAAAATATAACACTCTTACCTACATTTGGATTACCCATTAACAAGATTTTTATTTTATTATCTACTGCTACACTTTGATTACCACTGCCATGGCAGCTCATTTCTAGCTTCCCCCTTTAACAATAATATCTTTAGCCAATGATTTTGCTATAGCTATACTTCTATTACCAATCTTAACTACTATTGGTCCTCCTAAAGGCTGTTTACTCTGTACTTTTAAATTTATTCCTTCTCTTAGTCCTAATACTTTTAATAAATGTAGACTAGGTAACTCTTGAACTTCATAAGTACAGTGTCTTTTACAACTTGATAGCTCCATAATATCTCCCCCCTTAATATTTTTATTGATAATGGTTATCACTTCTATTATATAAGTATAGTATACTGGCAAAATTCTCCCTTTAGATATCTTGCGATTCATTTAAAAAATATACCTTCTTTTTAAAACAATTAAAAAAGTCCTAATTTTTTATAAAAAATTAGGACTTTTTATCTTTATATATTTTTATAGTCTGATTTATTATTTTTGAATTATTTCTTCAACTATTTTTTTAAACTCCTCTATATCGTTATCCTTACCTACTGAACCTACCTTTGGATCCATTAAAAGCTCACCATTTTTACCCACCATAAAAGCTGTCGGTGTTCCTGTTATATAATCCATTAGCTGGATAGCATATTCTTCATCAGCTATAACATTAGTAAACTTTAGATCCAATATTTCGATAACTTTTTTTACACCTTTATCTCCCATAGTCTCCACATCATCTAATGCTATCCCTACAACATTTACACCCTTATCTTTGTATTCATCATATATTACATTTAAAGCTTCCAATTCTTCCATACAGGGACCACAAGTACTTTGCCAAAAGCTAACAATAGTCATCTCATAATCATTAAATATTTCACTAGACACTTCATTGCCTTCTACGTCTTTTAAGTTAAATTCAGGCAATTTAACTTCAAGAACTTCTTCTGTATTTCCTTCATTTTCTATAACAAGGTCATCATTTTTAGACGTATCTAGATCTTCACTATTCTTTTTTGAAGTACAACCCGTTATAGCCAATGTCATAACTAAAATAGCTACCATTAAAAACCTTATATTTTTATTCATCTCTTCACCTCTTAAAATTTTAGCTTCTCTATTACTTTTTTAATATATTTTATATCTCCTTCTTTACCATAACTACCTGTTGACTTTTTAAGTATATTTCCATCCTTATCTACAAATAAAGTAGTAGGAGTATTTAATACTCCTTTAACAAAATCTTTATAAAATTTTTTATTTGGAATAACATTAATAAATTCTAATTGTAAATCTTCTATAGTCTTTAATGCTCTTTCCTTTTTAGAATTTATAACTATTCCTAAAATACTTCCATTGTTCTCTTCAATATAGGGTTCTAGTTCTTTTAATGCTGCTAACTCTTCTAAACATGCTCCACAAAAGGGAGACCATATATTTACTATGGTAAAGTCATATTCCTTGAATATTTTCTCCGTTATTTCATTGTCATAAACATCTTCTACTTTAAAAGCAGGTATTTTATCAATCTTATCTAACTTACTTTCTATAATCCCCTTTTTTTGTAACAACCTAAAAGAAAGGTAGATTATTAATAGAATAAGAATAATATCAATTACTCTGCTAATTATTTTTTTCAACCTTTATTCCTCCAGTTCCTTCTCCTTCTTTTAAACCAAATTTACTGGATATAGCCTTAGTAGGACACGCTTTTATACACTCACCACATCTTATACATTCGGGACTATTAGGCGTTTTATAAGTTTCCACAGATACAGGACAAGTTTTAGTACATTTGTTACACCTTATGCATTTTTCATTGGATACTTCTAATCTATAAAAAGATACTGGATTAAACAAACCGTATATGGCACCTAAAGGGCAAATAAATCTACAGAATGGTCTGGCTATCAATATAGATCCTACTATAGTTACTAGAAGTAAAAATACTTTCCATGAGAAAATTATACCTATTGCTTGTTTTAGAGATGGATTCATCAGTACTAATGGAATTCCTGCTTCTAAAGTACCTGCAGGACAAATATATTTACAGAAATAAGGATCCCCCATACCTAATTTGTTAACTATAAGCATTGGCATAAGTATTACAAATGAAATTAGTATTATATACTTTAAGTATTTCAAAGGATTTTTCCCACTTATTCTAATCTTTTTAGAAGGAATTTTATGGATTAGCTCCTGTATAAGTCCAAAAGGACAAAGCCATCCACATACTAAACGTCCCATTAAAGAGCCAAATAAAGCAATAGTTCCTAACACATAGTAAGATAAATAGTAATTAGCTGAACCTATAACAGCCTGTAGACTTCCTATAGGACAGGCACCTAGAGCTCCAGGACAAGAATAGCAATTAAGCCCAGGAACACAGAACTTTTTAAGTTTCCCTTTATATATAGTTCCATTTAAAAAACCACTTATATAACTATTAGTTCCAACAGCCGTTATAACTTGAACCAGTTTTCTATTTAATCTACCCAATTCCAACACACTCCAAACATATGTTAATAGCTTTAACGAGAACTGTGGCTATTTCTCCTCTAAGTTTTCCTACTATTAGAAATAAAAGGCTAAGGGTTAAAATACTGACCCTCAATATTTCTTTTTTCTTCATAAACATACCCCCCAACCCTATATTATAGTTTATTATATAATAAATTTGAACTCAATAAAAGAGTAGTTAATTTTTTGTCAAAATTTACAATAATAAAAAAGAGACAAAACAATTAAATATTTTGTCTCTTTTATCTTCTATAGCAGTTGAAATTGTTTATTTATTAACTTTTTCAATAAAATAAATAAGCAATAGCTAAATAAAATAAATATTAACACTAACAAACCATATATTAAATTAATTCCTATGTTATTTTTCACTAAGAAAATAACTAATAGTACTATTCCTCCTTCATAAAGAATACCTATTCCCATTCCAATCAATACATTAAGGTTTTGCTTCATAGCTACTTGAGGATTATCCCAATCAAGTAATGGTCTTAAAATATCTATGGTCATTCCAAGTTGAGTCATAGGAATACTACCTAATAAACCTAACAAACTAATCCAAAATATAGATGATAAACCAATATTAGTTATAAAAGACATGCTGACTAATAAAACCACCAAACCCATTAATTGAATAATCAATGAAGCCATAACTCTTCCATATATTTGATCTTCTACTTTTATAGGTAAGGTTCTTTGTATCCAGAAGTTTTTTCCTTCTCTAGAAAAAGTAGTACAACCAATAGAACTTAACATTCCTAAAGCAATTATTAATCCAATTCCAAATAAGGTAATTAAATAGGGTTTTCCTTCTAATATTAGCCTTATAGGCTCCATGGATTCTTCACCATTAACAAAAGTAGACATTACTAAAATAATAGGAACAATAATTACTCCTCCAATAGAATTTATTAAATAAATAGGAGTTCTAAAAAGCATCTTTATTTCTTTTAAAGCTATTGCAATGGAAGGATTAGCTTCCTTAGTAGATTTATTTAAATCTACTTTCCTGCTACCCTTACCTTTTGCAGCAGAAACCTCAATATTTCCTATTAATCCATCATAAAATAACTTTTCACTTAAAAATAACATTAAAATCAATCCACCTACTGCTATACCTATAAATAATAAAAGATATAAAAATCCTTTTATGCTGCTATAATTACTTAAGGCTAAAGATCCCCACATACTAGGTGGAAAAGCTAATCCTAACTTTTTTACCAGAAGATTTGAATCTCTTACTAAATCGAAGAAAAAGTTATCTCCTTTCATTAATGCTTTTTGAGCAATAGATTGAATCTTAAATTGAAAAAAGAATAAAATTATTAGAAATAAAACGGCTCCTACAATTCTAATTAAATCCTTTTTTCCTTTAACGTTTGTATATCTCATAAATATCATCACTAAAATAGAAGCTAAAACTAAAGGGAGTGCTGGTAAAGTAAGTGTTAATAACAAGGAGTAAATCCAATATACTATTCCCTCACTTCCCTTTATTCCATATATAATTATAAAAGGAAGTATGATTGGAAGAGATGTTAGATACTCACTAAACATTAAAGTTACAAATTTTGAACCTACTATATAACTAGGCTTGATTGGTAATGGAACTAATTGGTTTAAATCATTAGAAAAATAATACTTGGACATAACATATAAAAGACCAAATAAAAATACTAACATTTGTGAAGCTAGAAATCCATTTAATAAAAACATGGATTGCTGACCAATTTGTCTATATGCATCATATATTTTAACTAATCCACTTATTAACATAAAGTAAGTTGGAATAAGTGATAGAAAAGCAAAACCGATTAAAATCATCTGCCATCTATTCTTTTTATTTTTGAAACTATAAACGATGGAAGATAAGCCAAAGGTAATATTAAAGTCAGTTTTAATTAAAGAAATTACTTTTTCCATTATTCCGTCAACCCCAAGAATATATTTTCTAAAGACTCTCTTTCCTCTGCATGACTTCTCAATTCTTCCATAGTTCCCATAGCTATAATCTTACCTTTATTTATAATAGCAATTCTATCACATAATTTCTCTGCTACTTCTAAAACATGGGTAGAGAAAAATACAGTTTTTCCTTCATCACATCTTTTTCTCATTATCTCTTTTAACTGAAAGGCAGATTTAGGGTCTAGTCCTACCATAGGCTCATCAAGAATAAACAATTGAGGATCATGAATTAATGCAGAGGTTAAAACCAATTTTTGTTTCATTCCATGGGAATAACTGCCTATAATATCCCCTAAAGCCTCTTTTATATTGAACATTTCTGAATAATAGTTCATCTTTTCTTCTCTAACATTCTTAGGTACTCCATACATATCTGATATAAAATTTAAATATTCTATGCCCTTTAACTTATCATATATTTCAGGATTATCTGGAACATAACTAATCTTAGCTTTAGCTTCTAAAGAATTTTTCCAAACATCTATGTTATCAATAAACACTTGCCCAGTGTCAGGTTTTAGAAGACCTACTATCATTTTTATTGTAGTAGTCTTTCCAGCACCATTTGGTCCTAGAAAACCAAATATCTCTCCTGACTTTATGTCTAAATCTATATTATCTACAGCTTTTATTGTTCCTTTACTATAAGTTTTGGATATATTTTTTAATTTTAGCAAGTTTTTAACCTCCTTATTATATTTGTTATATATATAATATAACAAATAGGCTTATATATCAATATTTATTTTATTTTTCTATTAAGCTTAGGATAACTTCAAGTAAACTTTTCACAAAAAACTAGTAAAGTTGCTAATCTAACATGAAATATTTTAAAATACATTTATATAAAGTAAAAGACTTATTCACTAAGGAACAAGTCTTTATTATTCTATTATTAATCTTTCTTTTGACGGATATAACATTTCTTTCAGAGTCAACAAATCCTTATTATCCATTCTTAACCATTCATCTTCTTTATCTTTAGGAAGAATAACAGGCATTCTATGATGAATCCTTTTTATAGTGCCATTAGCTTCAGTAGTTATTATAGTAAAAGCTTCATATTCCTTTCCTTCCTTATCCTTGAATGTGTTATATAAACCAGCCATAGAAAATACCTTTTCATTTTCTATAAAAATTTTTCTCTTTACTTTTTTATCTCCTACCTTTTCCCACTCATAAAAGCTAGTAGCTGGAATAACACATCTCTTATATAAAAAAGGAATTTTGAAAGTAGGCTTACTATCTATCGTTTCACTTCTCCCATTGATTATAGGTCTTGTAACAAAACCAGGCATAAATCCCCACTTCATCAAAGATAATTCCCTTCCTTTGTTTTCTCTAACGATTAAAGTTAAATCGGTAGGAAAAACTTCTTCTTTCTGCAAAAAATTTTTTTCATTAATAATAGTGTGATATCTTTCTATTAAAAAATTTATATCTACCTCTAATGCATATCTTCCACACATTATTCTTCCTCCTATTCTCTAATTTCATATCCTTTTTCTATTAAAAATGTTTTTATCTTTTCTAAGTTTATCCCTTTCATACTTGCACCTTTCTTAACAGTCATAAACTTTCCTACAGTATTTATCATATTTGAATTTGCAATTTGATCAAAGCCTACTTCTTTTAATATCTCAATTATTTCTGGATTTTCTTTAAATAATTCATGAACAGTTTTATTTAAATCTATTACCTTCTTCATTTTATTCCTCCAACTATTTTATATTATTATATTACCCAATTTACAAAATTGCCAATAAACTATATACATAATTTAATATACACTTCCATACACCCATAATTTCCCATGATTTTTGTAATATAATTAATTATAGGGATATATAAAAATCTAAGTTCGATGCTTTTTCATGTTAAGATTAAAAAATATCTATAATGAAAAATGAATTTTGCCAAAGCTATAAAATAACTTTGGCAAAATTGTTGATTAAATCTTTATTTGACTTTTAGATCCATATATTTAGGTAATCCTTTTTTGATAAGTAAATTAGGCTCTCCCATAATTAAAGGAGATATATATTCTACTGCCTCTGGCGTTATATTATTACCCTCTGGTGTAATCCATTGTTTCGGAAAATATTTTATATTGTTTGCTACTTTAGAGGCTTCAACTTTATAGGTTTCAATTCTATAAGGATTATTTTGTAGTCTCCTAATCCCTACCATAAATCCTGTATATCCTTGAACAGAACATTTTAGAGCATCTTTACCTACCAAATATGCTTCTTCTATATCAGTCATAGATGCTAAATGCATAGCACAACGTTGGGTAACTCCAAGCTCTAAAGTTTTAACTCTTGAAGTTATTCTATTCTCTACAATTAGTCTTTCTAAATATTTTCCAACTCCTCCTAATTGAACGTGGGAAAATCCATCATGTATATTAGAATTAGCTGTATTAAACAAATATTCTCCAGTCTCATCTTTTAACCCCTCTGAAACTACAATATAAACTTTATTCTTCTTTTGAAATTTATCGTTTACTTCATTTAAAAACTGTTCTTTTGAAAATTTTCCCTCTGGCAAATATATGAAATCAACAACAGGTTGTCCATTTATTTCAGCAAGAACGGCACTAGCCGCTAGCCATCCTGCGCTTCTTCCCATGACCTCTAAAATAAAAATTCCATTATTAGAGTATACACTGGAATCTAAGTAAGTTTCCAATGTAGCTGTAGCAATGTATTTTGCAGCACTACCATAACCTGGAGTATGGTCAGTATAAAGTAGATCATTATCAATTGTCTTTGGGATTCCAATGATTTGCTTGTCAATTCCCTTTAGTTCAGCATATTTACTTAGCTTACTCACTGTATCCATTGAATCATTGCCACCAATATAGAAAAAAGTTTGAATATCTAATTCATCTAATATTTGAAAGAACTTTAAATACTCTTGATCACTTATAGTGAAATCCTTCATTCTATATCTGCAAGACCCTAATGCAGATGAAGGAGTATATTTTAATAATTCTAGATCCTCATCTGTTAACTCAGATAAATTAATAATTCTATTCTGTAAAATTCCTTCAATACCGTTAATACCTCCATAGACATTGTCATAATGTTTTATCTCTTTATTTCCTATTACAACGCCAACAACACTAGAGTTTATTACAGATGTAGGACCTCCAGATTGAGCAACTATACAATTTTTCATATCATCTCTCCTAAAATTGAATTAGAACCTTCAGCTAGAAATTTGGCTAGTTATAAATTAAAAGCTTTCTTTAATAATTATATATTTCTAAATAGCATGATTCAATTTTTTCAATATATCAATTATTTCCAAATCAATCTGGTAATAGTTTTACATTGATTAAGACTTAATTAAATTCTCATATTATCTTGTATCCTATCCAGTTTATTAACTATGTTAACTTTTTACTATATCATTATAGAAATATATTTATAAATTAGAAACTTTAAACTATGATATAATTTAACAAAAATACAAGGATGGTAGAAATCATGAATATAGATATGCTTTTGCAAAGATATGAACAGGAATTAGAGACACTAATATTTGATAAATTTAATAGCGAAACCGCACTATACATCGGTAATTACATAATAAATATTGCTAGAAATAATAGCTATACAATAGCTATTGATATAAGTAGATTCAATCATCAATTGTTTCATTTTTCCTTTGATGGAGCAACTCCTGACAAAGATTTATGGATTATCCGTAAAAGAAACGTTGTACAGCACTTTTTTACCAGCTCCATATATATAGCAACGAAGCTTACAAAGGATGATACAAATCTTTTTAATAAATATGGATTACCAAATGAGAAATACTCAGCTACTGGTGGATCAGTTCCTATTATTGTAAGAAACACAGGCATTATTGGTGCCATTACGGTAGCAGGTCTAACACCAGAAGAAGATCATGATTTAGTTGTAACAGCTATAAAAGAATACTTAAAAAAACAAAGGTAAAGGAGAGGAGTTAGTATGAATATAAGTTTTAATATTCCAACAAAATTATACTTTGGAGTAGGAAAAATAAAAGCATTAAATCATATTGCTAAATCATATGGTAAAAAATGTTTATTAATAACAACTGAAAATAAGCCTCCCCGTGGCAATCTTTATTCAGAAATAAAAGATATCCTAGTCAAAAATGATTTAGAGGTGATTCACTTCGATGAAGTAATTCCAAATCCTACTACGGAAATTATAGAAAAGGGAATTAAATTGGTTCAAAAAAATCATATAGATTTTATCATAACTGTCGGTGGAGGCTCTACTATAGATACCGGTAAAACTATTTGTCTACTTAATGAATTTGAAGAAATTGATTGGAGTTATATATTTAAAACCTATTGTAATCCACATGATAATTACATGCCTCTATCTAATAAATATATTCCACACATTGCTATACCTACTACTGCAGGTACAGGTTCAGAGGTGACACAAGCAGCAGTTATTTCTATGGAAAAGGAGAAATACACAATTTTCCACCCCTTAAATCATGCTGATACCGCTATTTTAGATCCAAATTTATTATTGACTTTACCTAAGACTCTAACTGCCTCAACTGGATTTGATGCTTTTGCTCATGCCTTTGAAAGCTATATAAATCCTCTAGCTTCTCCTTTTAGTGAATTGGCATCTATTGAAGCAATAAAATCTATAAAAAATTATTTAATAAAGTCAGTAAGAAATTTAGAAAATATTGAATACAGAAAACAATTACTATATGCCCAAACTTTAGCAGGCATTGCTTTATCAAATGCTGGTGCTGCTGCACCTCATCCACTAAGTGAAATTATCGGTGGTATCACAGATATTAATCACGGTGAAGCACTGGCTCTTATATTTCCAGAATTCCTACATCAACAGCATAATGTAAATATTATTAAATTTGCCAACGTTGCTAGAATATTTGATGAATCACTAGAAACAGTACCAGATGAAGAGGCTTCTGCTAAATTAAGTCATATTATTAAGCAGTTTCTTAAGGATATAAGGCTTTATTATAGATTTGATGATTACAATGTAAATGATGAACAATTTAATAGCATTATTAACTGTCCGATTTTAAATTTATTGCCATTTGGAAATAAAGAAGATTTACAAAAAATTATTCTAAATTCAAAAAACTTTAGATAGATAACAGTCTAATAACGCCCCTAATAACGGCTATAAATGATTGTTTTAAAAAATACTAGGTCATATAATTGACCTAGTATTTTGCAAATAATAATCAATAGTATAGTTATTTATACTATAATAAATTGATTAAAACTATCTTTAATAAAAAATAATAGAGGTGAGAAAATTATTTAATTTCTCTCACCTCTTGATTAAATATAGAAAAACCTAATTCTCATAAGTTGGTATGCTATTACTGAAGCTTAAAAGTTTTTTATTAAAAAGCTCTAATGTTATTATATTAATTCAAACCCAGCTGTAAAATGTCTTAAAGATGTAATTGGTCCTTCATATACAAGTTTCATTCCTTTATATTGATCCCTATTTTTATAAATTTCCCCAAGAGCATTTGCAATAACATCCATATGATTATTGGTATAAACTCTTCTAGAAATGGATATTCTCATAGTTTCTAATTCAGGCCATATAGGTTCACCTGTTTCCTTATCCTTGGACCCAAATGCACAAGCTCCTAATTCAACTGCACGAACCCCTGCTTCTTCATATAGTGCACATACAAGTCTTTGTGAAGGAAATTCATGTTGAGGAATGTGAGGGAAAAACCTTCTGCCATCTACATAAACTCCATGTCCTCCTGTTGGCTCAATGATTGGAATACCCTGTTCTTTTAGTCTATCTCCTAAATATTTTACTTGATTTATACGATATTCAAGGTATTGTTCATCACAAGCTTCTTGTAATCCAACAGCAAGTGCTTCCATATCTCTTCCTGACATACCACCATACGTTATGAATCCTTCATGGACTATAGCTAACTGATTAGCCATATTAAAAACATCTTTATTTCTTGTTACAAAAAGTCCACCTATGTTTACAAGTCCATCTTTCTTTGAACTCATTGTAGCTGTCTCACAATACGAGAACATTTCTTTGGTTATTTCCTTTATTGATTTATCTTTATAACCTTCTTCTCTCTGTTGAATGAAATATGCATTTTCTGCAAGTCTTGCACTATCTATTACTACTGGAATATTATATTTTCCTGCAAGTTCACTTACTTCTTTTATATTCTTCATTGAAACAGGTTGTCCCCCATTGTTATTACAAGTAACAGTTATAATAACAACGGATATATTTTCTGCACCTTTTTCATCTATTAACCTTTGCATTTTATTAATATCAATGTTTCCTTTGAAAGGATGAGCAGCACTGGCTGTATCTTTTCCTTCATCAATAACATAGTCAACTGCTAAGGCACCTAAAACTTCTGCATTTCCTCTAAATGTATCAAAATGCATATTTCCAATAGCATATTTACCTTCTTTTGCATAAATTTTTGCCATAATATAATCTGCCGCTCTTCCTTGATGAGTCGGTTGTACATAAGGCATTCCAAAAATATCTTGAACAGACTCTTCTAGTTTATAAAAACTCTTACATCCTGCATAGGATTCATCTCCTAGCATTAATACTGACCACTGATTACAACTCATAGCTGATGTTCCACTATCTGTTAAACAGTCAATATAAACATTTTCTGCTTTAAGCTTAAAAGCATTATAACTAGCTTCTTTAAGCCATTCTTGTCTTTGCTCCTTTGTAGTTTTTTTAATTGGTTCAACCATTTTTATTCTAAATGGTTCTGCTGTCATAAATTTCATAAATATTCTCCTTTCAAAACAGTATTAATATATATTTAAAATAATTGTTTCACCTTGCTTTACTTCTCCAAGTTTTGATAATCTAATATTTTTTCCATTTAAATTAGTAATGATAACTGCTGTAGTCAAAGATGGTACTTTATTCTTTATACTATCAGTATCAATATCAAGTAATAAATCTCCTGCATCTATCTTATCTCCTATATTCACATAGAGATTGAAACCTTCTCCGTTAAGATTTACAGTATCAATTCCAAAATGTATCAATATCTCATAACCATTATCTTCTCTGATTCCAATGGCATGCTTCGTAGGAAAAATTGAAACTATCTCTCCTTTTATAGGGGAATATACTTTACCTATAGTAGGCTCTATACAAAAACCATCTCCTATCATCTTTTGTGAAAAAACGGGATCAGGCATCTCAGTAATCGGTTTTAGAGTTCCAGTTAAAGGTACTATCCAAGATAACTCTTCTTTTTTATTAAAAAACTTTTTAAGCATTCATTAGTCACCCCCTTAAATATTGTTAGCGTGAAATTTTTTATAATATTCTGATAAGTACAAGTTTATTTAATGCTAAAATTTAAATACATTGAATGGTTATCTATTGAACACTTCGATAGAAACCTTTATTTTTAATCTTCTATATAATAGTTTATTATGAATAGTAATTTATTGCAGAAAAAAGTTTCACCACAAAATTGTGGCAGTCAGTTAACAATTAAACTTATATATAAAGAAGCTAGAAGAAATAAATATTTCTTCTAGCTTCTTTATTTTCAATTATTTTAAATCATATTTTATAGCCGCAGCATCTATAGCTTCTCTACAAGCCTTTACTCCTGCAGCAATACCTTCTGGATATTTAAATATAGCTGATGAAAGAACTACTACATCAGGATTACATGCAATTAACTGTTCCATATTATTATGTCTCATACCACCATCTATTGCTAACTCACATTTTGGATTCTTTTCATTAATTAATTTCCTAGCTCTTTTTATTAAGTCAAGAGAGCTTTTACGCCATCCCCAATTATCTTTACCATCAGTTTCATCTACACCATGAATAACTAAATGTAGTCTATCAATATCGTAGATAGATTCTTCCACAAAAGATAAAGGTGTATAGCAGCCTATTGTTAGCCCTATTCTCATTCCAAACTCACGACAATAATTTATAATATAGGCTAAGGGTGCACCAATAAAATTTTCTGCCGGTAAAATTAACATATCAGTTCCTACATCTGCAAGTTTCTCAATAAACAATCTATCACAAGTTTCTGTATAAAAATGGCATTCAATCATTTTATCTGTAACTGGTCTAATACCATCTATTATTTGATGTCCGCCCATCAATTGTAGATTTTTTAAATCATGCATATCTGCAGCATCAGAATGGATATAATCCGCACCAGCATCTACAGCTTCTTTTACTACTCCTGCAATATTTCCATAATTAACATGAGCTAATCCAGCCGCAATTTTTATATGCTTCATAAAATCACTCCTTCTTTTTTTATACATCTTTAGTTTATCATAATAACTATTTTTCTGGTGTAAATCTATTTGCCACTAGTTATGGAACTTTTTTAACCTCTTATCGTTTTCTGTCTCGTATACATCCCTAAGTATTTTAGTAAATTTCTGCATATTTTCATATACCAATATAGTTGGCAACACTACTATATTATTATCTAATTCTTTTTCTAGTTTTTGCGTTGTAATAATTAAATCAATTTCACATTGGTTAATGTCATCAATCATAGAAATTGGTATTACTTTTTGTATAGCAATCTGATTGAAATTATTTTTTAGAATTTCTATCATGAGTTTAACCTCGCTATAATTGGAGTGATAGACTACATAAGTCAAAAGAGGCTTTTTACTTCGTTCTATGGCAGCGGCAATATGCAAAGCAATATAACCTATCTCTTCTATTGGAATCTCATAATTATAATAATCTTCAAAAATAGGTTTACTCTTTAAAGCAATTTCAAATGAATCAGGATAGTTATTTCTAATTTCATCAACTAAATTGTTCTGAAAATCTAAACCATATTTAATTTTATTTGTAACAGATTTTAGATGATGAATCAGACCATTATAAAAAGTAGTTTCTTCAGAAATATAATAGCTCTCTTTTGCTAACTCAATAATTTCTTGAGCAACAATTTTATTTATGGTCAGCATTTCTTCATTTATGTTCCAATCTACATCATCAAAATGGGTTTTAGCTACAATAGTAATACCAAATAAATATCCTACTTCTTCCATAGGAATCTCTATATTAAATTCTTCTTCAATTTTTTTTATGATTTCAATCATCTTTTCATATTTTTTAAATTCTTTAAGATTCTTTAAAGTAGACTCCTTCATATCCACAAATTTACCATCTATCATTCTAGAAAAGGCTATAGAGTATTTAATAGCCAATGTTGTAAAATCAGCAGGTGTAAACTTAATATTAAACTCATCTTCAAGAATCAAAATAATATTCTTTACTTTTTCGTAATCTACTCCTAATATATCTTCTTTTTGATAATAGGAGAAAAAATTAATTGAGGCATAATTAAGATCATCACAATTATTTACTTTCTCGATCATATCAAAAACTTCATCATAATCCTTGCTTAAAAGGAAAAGATCAAACATGGCTTTTCTTATTCTTTTCTCTCCAGCTTCAAGGGTAAAACCTTTATTCTTATCATATAGAAGGTTTATATCTCTTTCTTCTAACCACTTTTTCACATTTTCTAAATCCTTATAAACTGAAGGTCTACTAATGAAAAGCTCATTTTGCAAACTACCAGTTGTTATCTTTTTATTATCAGCCAACAATTGATTAAGTATATATAACTGTCTATCACTAGATGTATATTGTTTGCTTACTTGTTTATAGGACTTTATATTAGAAATCATCTTAAGTTTTGCTTTTTCATCGCCTTCAATATAAATACCAACGCCTGTTTTTTTAATAAGTCTTAAATCATTTTCAGATAATATCTTTTCTACTTTCTTCAAATCGTTTCTAACAGTTTTATTTGAAACATCTAGTTTATCAGCCACATATCCTACCGTTTTAATATCATTATCATTAATTAAAATCTTTATAATTTCTAAAATTCTGATGTTCATAGTATCACCCCTTATAATCTAGTGGTAGTAAAGCCTTTAAAATTCTTAGAAACAAGGATTTAAGCTAATATTAACTAGAGATTTACTTATTTAGTATAATATTAGGTCAGTAATTTTATAACCTCACTATATATGAGAAGTGCCTTCATAAGATTTTCTATATTAATACACTCATTTGGTCTATGAGAGTTAGTTGTATCTAAAGGAAAAGTAGGTCCAAAAGCAACAGCTTGTTTCAATGCTCTTGCATAACTTGCTGCTCCTTTTGAAAATAGCTGAGGTATGTCTCCAGTAACAGCTTTATAAGCTGTTTTTAAGGCAATTATTAATTGACTATCTGGTGATACGTAAAGTAAAGGCATCTCTTTTATAACCACCAATTCCAATTTATTTTCATTACCTATTTCTTTGAGTATATTAACTATTTTATCGTGGTCTACACCTTTAGGATATCTATAGTCAAAGGAAATTACATAATTATCTTCTTCCAATAACAGGTAAGAAAGATTGCTTGTAGTACATCCTGTTTCCTCATCCTCATAAAACAATCCAAGCTTTTCCCCATATAAAGAATCAACAAAATATTTGTCCAAGAATTTAATTAACTTTTTAGAACGAGTATCTAATTTTTCTATTATCTTGAAATCTTTTACAAATTTAAAAATCGCATTTTCTCCTTTGTTAGGATTTCTACCCCTAGCTGATATACCTTCATAGATGAATATTACCATATTATTATCGTAATCAATTTTGGTATTAGAGGAAAAACACAAGCAAGCTAACTTCTCTGGAAATTGAGTTTGAACATTCACAATAAGATAATCACATACTTTGGTGATATCTTTACTTGACTTAATTGAAACAATGTTAAAGAGCCCATCGTTAGCTGATCTTTCTTTACTATTATAACAATAATATCCTATTCCCTTTTCACAATTAATAATTGGGAAATCTCCATCTGGTGAAAATCCATAGATTGGCATCTCATTATGATTAAAATAATATGTCATACATTCCCAAGTAGTTTCTTCTGCTCCTCCAATAATCAGTCTTATTCTTTTTCTAGGATGATAGTTTAATTCTTTTAAAACCTTTAATAGATATAAACAGCCAATCATAGGTCCTTTATTGTCATTTACACCTCGCCCGTACCAAAATCCATTTATTTCAACTAGATCAAAAGGATTATGATTCCACTTTTCTATATCCCCAACCTCAACAATATCTAAATGACCTAATATACCTAAAATTTCTGATCCTTCTCCATATTCAATATGCATTGCATAACCATTAAAATCTTCTACAATAAATCCTTCTCTTTCTGCAAACTCAATCATCTTATCAAAACATTTTCTAATACCTATACCAAAAGGAGCATTGTCTTGCTTCGTTGTTAAATCTCTTTCTGAATTAATAGCAATTAATTGACTAAGATCTCTTTTAATATCATCTTTATAAAATTGCAACCGTTCCTTTATAATATCAACTGTCACTAATCTCACCTCGTAATAAAAGTAAAATTTTATATAAACACATAAGAGGCTTCTAAAAAGAATGCCTCCTATCATTACTTTAATTAATATTTAATATGTCTTTAACAGCTGTAGCTATAGAAATTACTCTTGGTCCGTATATAATTTGAAATGCTTTATTGTTTCTTACAACTCCCTGAGCCTCTAAGTCCTCAATCCAAATTGAATTTTCCGAAACCAAAGATTCATCTTTAACCGTAACTCTTAAACGAGTTGCACAGTTACCTACACTTTCAATATTATCACTTCCACCAAGATGTTCGATAATACTGTATGCTAGGTTGCTGGATTTTTCTTTATTATCAGATTGCTTTTCTTTGTAATCACTTTTAGAATATAATTTAATGTTTCCACTATTATCCTTTCTACCTGGAGTAAGGATGTTAAATTTAAGAATTGCCCATTTAAATAAGAAAAAGTAAATTAAAAAATAAGCTGGTATTAATAATATTAACGACATAGCATGTACTTTATGCAATTGGAATAAATTTGGTATCATGAAAAACAATGCGTGTCCATTAATAGAAACTTTTGTAATTTCAGTTAATACATATGCCAGTCCTGATAAAGGTACATGAATTAAATAGTATAGTAATGGGTTTACAAATAAAAATGTATATTCTATAGGCTCAGTAATACCAACAAATATTGCAGTCAATGCTGCTGGAATAACAATAGAAGCTACTCTTTTTCGATTTTCTGGTTTAGCCGTTGCATAAATTGCTGCTGCTGCTCCTGGAAGTCCACCAAATTGGAATAAGATCCTTCCTGTTGTAAAATTACGAACTATATAACCAGTTGCTTCTAATGAACCAGCCTGTCCAATAATAATATTCCTTACCCCTTCATATAAAATACCTCCAATTTCCATTACTCCACCAACACGTGTATATTCAATAGGAAAAGCTATTAAGTGGTGAATTCCAAATGGCAATAATGCTTTATCTGCCGCACCAAAAATAAATGTTCCAAACAATCCTGAAGTTGTAATTAATTTAGTAATACTTTGCAATCCAGTAGCAATTACTGGCCAAACATAATAGGTCGCAATCCCTAAAGGAATAGAAAACAAAGTAATTATTATAATTACATATCTAGGGCCACTAAAAAATGAAAATACATTTGGAAGCTCTTTATTATACCATTTATTATGAATAGCTGAGGTAACAATACCTGTTAATATTCCGCTAAAAATACCCATATCAAAAGTAAAAACTCCAGCAATATCCTTCCACAATGAATTATAGTTTTGAGCCTTTTCCATTGTCCATCCTAAATTATTAACTAAATGATCAATTGTTGTTGTGTCTGCATTCCAACCATGAGCACCTGCATAAGTACTAATTACAGTATTAAAACACATAAACATTACAAGTCCACCAAAGGCAGCCCAACCTTTTTCTTTCTTTGCCAATGCAAAGGAAATACCAACTGCAAACCAAAATGGCAAGTATCTCATAATCATAAAACCTATACTAGCAATAACAGAAAACAATGTGTGTAAAAATGTACCTTCCGCTAAAATATAACTTGTAAATGAACTAGCAATACTTACATAAAAACCAACTAAAACAAGTAATATGATGGGTACCATCATAGCCCCTGCAAATGACTGTAACTTTTCTTTCATAATAGTATCACTCCAATTATTAATTTTTCATGATAACAGACTAATTAAAACCTTAAGAGTTTTTTGATATAATTAATTATCGATAATTAATACTTTATAATTATTATACTCGTGAAAACGATATCTTTAAATATCAGAATTGTAAAACTATTTGCCACATCAAAATGGTAATTTAGAATTAGATATATAAAAATGCTAAGAAAAAACCTTCTAATTTTTCATATCTATGTCCTTTTCTGCTAGTAATAATAAGGACTTCTGCTTTTTCTATGTTGATTATATATTATGCTAAATTCATTAGGATATATAATTTCTAACACTTTATTGCATATATATGGATTTAATGCAAAATATTTGTTTTCCACTTTCTTCAATGTTATAATATGGTAAAGGGATATTATTGTATGAAAAAAATTTATTTATATTTTATTCTCCTGTGATTGAAAGGATATTTAGAATATAAATATAATAAATGTTATACTGTAAAATAGGAGGTAAGAATGTGTCTATAAAAGATAAAAGATCATTTCTTATAATTCAAAGTCTATTTTTTATGCTCTATATTTTATCAATATTTTTTACTAACAAAGACGTAGAAACTACTAACATTATGTACAAAGCTATAAATTCTAAAGAAATAATAACTTTCACTCATACTCCATTAACTATATTTATCATACTAATATATTTATACAATTTATATTTAGGAATATCTACTATACTGGATGATGAAGAAAGAATCTACTCAAAACCATTTAAATATACTACTATAGGTGCATACATATTATTGATAACATCATTTATATATCAAAATTATCACATTAAAGCTTCAGTGCTTCCATTCAATATTTCTTATGCAGTTATTAAAACTACCTTTGATAAACCTTAGTATAAGGAAGAAGAATAAATCATCTGTTCATTTTTCTATATTTAAATCTTTAAGGAGTGATTCTATGAAAAAACTTTTCTACATGTTATTAATTTCTATTACCCTAATATGTCTAGTCTCCTGTGATAAGTCTATAAAAGAGTATGAAGATGCCAAAGAATTTTCAGAAGGGTTAGCAGCAGTTAAAGTTAATGGTAAATATGGATATATTAATACTAAAGGAGATTTTATAATTAAACCTTCCTTTGACCTAGCTAATAATTTTAATAATGGAAAGGCATGGGTAAAAGTAGAAGAACTTTGGGGAGTTATAAATGCAAAAGGTGAATATCTTATAAATCCTACATTTGATGATATAGATGATTATTCAATAAAAAATGATAACTCCAACTATACTGTAATAAAGAAAAACTATAAATATGGATACGTAGATAAAAGAAACGGAATTTTTTTAATAGAACCTATCTATGACGAACTTAGATATGTGGATAGGGATAGATTTATAACAGTAAAAGATGATAAAGAAGGTTATATAGATTTATTTAATCAGGTATATATTGAACCTATATATAATAGCTTAAGAATTTTTACCAACGACAATATGATAATAGCTGATTTAAATGGAAAATATGGTATATTAAATTTACTAGGAGAAACTATAGTAGAACATAAATATACAGACATTAAATATAGTAATACTAATATGCCACTTATGGTGGAAAATGAACAAAAGTTCGGATTTATTAATAGAAATGGAGTAGAAATAGTAAAAATCCAATATGAAGATGCTGATAATTTTAGTGAAGGATTAGCAGCAGTAAAGTTTAACGGAAAATGGGGATTTATAAATACCTATGGAGATTTAGTCATTCCTCATAAATACACTTTTACAAAACCATTTACTAATGACTTAGCTATAGTAGACTTTGACAATAAAAGATTTGGATGTATAGATAGAAATGGAAAAGTTGTTATTGAACCTTTATACAGTAAATTAACTTACTCTGAAAATAAATATATAATCGCAAAATTATATGAAGACAAATATACTTCAGGAAACTATGGTCTTATTGACATAAAAGGAAGTGTTATAATTCCCTTTAAATATGATAATTATATTCATTTCTATTCTGATTTTGCCATTATAAAGAAAGATAAAAGGTTTGGAGCTATAAATAAAGATGGACAAATGATTATTAAACCTAATTATGATTATATTCATTATGACAAAAGAGGATATTTTCTTTTACGGATTGATAAAAGCTGGTTCTTAGCTGACAAGGCAGGTAATAAAATAAAGAAATTACCTTCTTTTGAAGCTAACGGTTCAATTACATTACCTCTAATTAAATCAATAGGTCTAAATGCCTATATGTTTAAAGAGAATGAGAAATATGGTCTTATAGACGATAATTATAATATAGTACTAGAACCTATTTATGATCATATTGGACAATTTTCTGAAGGTTGGATTCCTGTAGCTAAAGATGAAAAATATTTTTATTTAGATAGAAATGGAAATAGGATGTAGAATTATTTTAATTGATTTATTATGTAAAACACTCTTTTCTAGCTAACTAGAAAAGAGTGTTTCTTATGATTCTTTGAACTATTTTATTAAATTTTTTTGCAACAAGCCTTTAACTATCTTATCTACCATTTATTATTCTGCTAATATCCATCGACCACTTTTAGTTTCAAAACCAGTTTCTCTAAAACCAAAAGGTGTTTCAACACCATCTACTACTAATACTGCTATGTCAGCTCTACAATGTATATATTCCCTCTCATCCATCAGAGTATAAACATCGAACAATCTTTCATGAGTTTCTGATAAGTTCTCATATAATGCTATTGTAGAATTATCATCAAAAAGAATATCCATTAGTACACTAATCACTCCGGCTAATGTACCTGTTGTAGGTGAGAATCCAAATGCTGTTAAAAGAAAATTACTAAGGCCTCTAGAAGCACCATCTCTATTTCTATCTCTTAGGTCTCGCTTCATATCTCTGACACTTTTACCCATATCTCCTATTTCTTTTTTTGAAAACATCATATCACGATGAATTCTTTCATAAACCCCATAATCAGAAACTTTATTTTTGTAACTCACAATATCCTCTCCTCTTCTATTTTTCTACAAAATAACCGGTTATTTTTGTATTCGTATAATAAAGATGTTTTTGGCTCTAATATGTCAACCTATTATTCTTTTTTATTTTTTAGTTTTTCTAGATTATTTTTTATACTTTTGACATTTCTATCTACATCTCCAATAATATTGAATTTTTTAGTTAACTCTTCTATTAAATCTTGATAGCTTTTCTCTGTTTGAGCTTGTTGTGCAGCCCTATCTTTTTGTGCTTTCAAAATATAAAATATTAAAAAAATACTAAGGGTTGCCCAAATTCCTTGAGATGCTGCTAATTTTATTAATTCGTTTTCCAATTCAACACCTCCTAACTTACAAGCGTACACTTTTTCATTTTTTGAATAGCTCTGTTTTTTGTCTTATTGACTGCTTGTCTTGAAATTCCAAACTTTTTAGAGATTTCCATATCGCTATACTCTTTAAAATATTTTAGAATAATTATTTCCTTTTCCTTTTCTGTAAGTAATGCTAATAGTTCATTTACAAACAGCTTGTCTTCTATATTTAGTTGGTAAGAAGCTTCTGTTATATCTAAATTAATAGGGGATTCATAATAATATTTTTTGTTTCTATTTTTGGATAATGATATATAAGTATTTTTAATAGATTTATTTATATAACTTATGATATATTTATCCTGCTTAAATCTGGCATTATATGTGGGAATTTTATAGATTGTTTCAATGAAAGCTAGAGTTAGTTCAGATTGACTATCTTCATAGCTTAGTAGATTTGAGTATTTTTTGATAAGAGGTTCAAATTGTTCTATGAGCTGTATCATAGCATATTTATAATTCTTTCCTCTAGTTTGGATTTCTTTAACGGAGTCAAATATACAATTTCCATACACCTATCTAACCTCCTCTGAAATCATATTTATTTACTTAATAAAGATGTAAAAAGAGTTAAAGTGTAAACCCATTTTATGGAATTCTAGTAAATACTTTTACTACATAAACTAAACAAATTCTTAGAAATTTTAACAAAAACATTAGATATTTAGAAGTTAAATTTGAAATGAGAAAATATATTTAGATGGGATTACTGGATATTTTTAGTATTCTAGCTTAATTATATATTAGACGTAAAGAAAATTTTGCCGAAAGAGGAAATATAGCATAACGATAAAAAATTTTAAAAGTTTTATAAAAACAACTTTTTCCAACAGTCTTTAAATTTCCATAAAAAAAGATACTGCCTTTTTAGCAGTATCTTTTTAAAATAATTTATTCTATATTTATTTGTTTTCTCTAATCTTATTTAATATCATTCTTTGTTCTACTGCAGCAACTAATCTTCTTGTATAAGCTACTGTATCTGGATTTACACTCATACTATCAATGCCTTCTTGTACTAGGAACTCTGCAAATTCTGGATATTGAGATGGTCCTTGACCACAGATGGATATTGTTTTTCCATATTTATGAGCTGCTTTTATAAGGATAGATATAGCTCTTTTTACAGCTTCATTTCTTTCATCAAAATATCCCATATTATTTAATATACCAGAATCTCTGTCAGCACCCATTACAAGTTGAGTTAAGTCATTACTTCCTATACTAAATCCATCTACCATTTGAGCAAACTCTTCTGCTTCAAATACTACAGATGGTACTTCTGCCATTATCCAAATTTTAAAGCTTTTATCCTGAACTAGACCTTCTTCTGCCATTATCTCTTTAACTTTCTTTAATTCCCAAGTAGTTCTTACGAAAGGTAACATTGCATAAACATTTGTTAATCCATACTCTTCCCTTACCTTCTTCATAGCTCTACATTCTAATCTAAAACCTTCTTCATATTCAGGAGAAATATATCTAGATACCCCTCTCCAGCCAATCATCGGATTTGCTTCTATTGGCTCTACTTCGTCTCCGCCCTTTAGTCCTCTAAATTCGTTTGTTCTAAAGTCAGATAATCTTACTACAACTGGTCTTGGATAAATCTCCTGAGCCACTAGCATTATTCCCTCAGCCATTTTATCTATTAAAAGTTGCCCTTGACCTGTCTTCACTAAATACATTGGATGAGCACCAATCATATTTGTAAAAATAAATTCTGTTCTCATTAAACCAATTCCATCTAAAGGTAAATGCTTATATCTTCCTATTAATGAAGGCTCTCCTAGATTCATATATATCTTAGTTGCTGTTATTGGTGCTAATTGATGTAACATTTCTTCACTGAAAGCTATTCCACTACTATTAGCAGCACTTTCTTTTGAGTCCTTCTTTTCTTCCTTCATTACTATTCCTTCATAAACTACTCCTCTTGTTGCATCAACAGTTATATCCATGCCTTCTGTTAACACTTCACTTGCTGATTTTGCACCAACTATACAAGGAATCCCAAGTTCTCTAGAAACTATAGCAGCATGACAAGTTCTTCCACCTTCGTCGGTAACTACAGCACAAGCTCTTCTCATAGCTGGTACCATATCTGGATTAGTCATTACTGTTACTAAAATATCCCCATCTTCTACCCTTGAAATTTCAGAAATATCTTTTATATTCTTAACCTTTCCACTACCTATTCCAGGGGAAGCTGGTAATCCTTTGACAAGCATTTTTAATTCTTTCTGTTCTTTTGTTTCACTCATTTTATTTTCTCCTTTTATAGTTGTTATTGGTCTTGACTGAAGTATATAAAGTTCCTTAGTATCTTTATCAAATCCCCATTCTATATCTTGATGACTTCCATACATCTCTTCTATTTTTAAACCATAATTGGCTAACTTCATTATTTCTTCATCCGATAAACATTGCTTATTAATGCTATCAAAACCTATATAATCTCCTACATTAATTTCAGCCGTTCCAACTCCATTATCTTTTTTTACTATCATTAAGATTTTCTCTGCAATATGTTTTTCTATGATTTCTTTCTTGCCTTTACTTATAATATATTCATCTGGTGTTACTGTCCCGGATACTACTGCTTCTCCTAATCCCCAGCTAGCATTTATCATCATTTCATCAGTATTGTTATTTACAGGGTTAGCAGTAAACATTACTCCTGATTTTTCACTATTAACCATCTTCTGAATTACTACGCTTAAAGATACATCAAAGTGATCAAAGTTTTGCTTCTCTCTGTAATAAATTGCTCTTGCTGTCCAAAGGGAAGCCCAACATCTTCTAACATAGTTGATTAGTTCTTCTTCTCCACTTATGTGTAGATAAGTATCTTGTTGCCCTGCAAAGGAGGCTTCTGGTAAATCTTCTGCTGTTGCAGAGCTTCTTACAGCTACTTCAGGATTTTCTAGATTTACTTTGTTGCTAAACTCTTTATAAGCTTTTATGATTTCTAGTTTTAAATCTTCTGGAATTTCAGCTTTATTAATTCTATCTTGTATTTGAGAACTTGTATTTTGAAGTTCTATGGAATTTTCTTCATCTAGTCCTATGACTAATTCTTTTATAGTATCATCTAGTCCTGCATAATCAATGAAATGAATGTAAGCTCCTGCTGTAATACAAAATCCTGGTGGAACATCTAGTCCTTTTTGTGTAAGTTCACCTAAGTTAGCTCCCTTACCTCCAACTACTGGTATGTCATTTTTATCTATTTCGTTAAACCATTTAATGTATTTGAATTCACTCATCAATGTAACCTCCTAATTGCTATTTGTTTATATATATTATAACATAAATATTTAAATGTGCTATACTATTTAAATATTTTTTTATAAATTTTTTTATATTTCTACTTTAAAATTAATGACGCTCCAGAGTTCTTACTCTTAGAGCGTCATTAATTTTAAATAAAATCTATTTATATTATTTTATCCTACTTAACTCTTTCAAATTCAAGATATCTAGTACCCTGAAAAGTTAATTTTCCCATATCGTTTTCAGCTAATAATCCATATTCTTTACTAGAAACTTTAAATTCTATTCTATCTTTACTTTCTACTTCAAAAGTAACATAGTATGTTGTAGATGTATGACTATGCATATGACCATCATTGTTATGATGATGCCTTGATACATCTGCTCTTTTCCCTACTACTTTTGCCTCAACACTAAGAACAGGCTGAGCGTTATTATAATTCCACTGTTTTATTGATTTAAAAATAGTTACTATAAATCCAACAATAACTATTACAAAAATGATAGAACCAAAGATTGGAATAGCTGAAAACATGAAGTCATCAAATGGACTAAACATAAGTGTCACCTACCCTATAATTATATTTGCTATAATATCAGCTTTCTATTTCAATATCAATACCTATAACTCCATTTAAGTCATCATTTATATCTCTTATTTGTGCTGAAATAGTCAAACAAAAACTATTAGTATCAATACTAATATAAAAATCTGAAATATATATATCATCTTTTAATGCTTCTACAAACCAAGGTCTATTTGTTACATCTATATCTTCAATATTTTCACTGGCAGACACCAATCTTCCTTTTATATCATATAAATATATTGAGCTAATCTTAGGATTTCTCTTTATCATATTCTGATATATATGTATATGTTTACCTTTATTAAAAGTTCTTATATCTTTTTCTTTTCTTATATCATTTAAAATTTCAACATTTTTCTCAATTATTTTATTTAGTGTATTTTGATCCATGGTAATCTTTGAATGATGTGTAATAATAGTATCAAGTTGTTTACTCATGGTATCTAGATATTGAGCATTGTTATCTATTTCATCTATAATGGCTGTTTGTTCTTCTATAGAAGCTGATATTTCTTGAGTCCCAGAAGCAGCTTCTTCAGCAATTTTAGATATTGTTTTTAAATTATAAATAATTTTAACTATTTCCTTTGATTGTAATTCCATTTTTTCATCAATTCTCTTAATTACATCATTAACAGCATTTAAAGAATTATTAGTTTCTTCAAAAGAGTTTTGGGTTGTCCGTATAAATTCAGAATCATCTTGCTCCTTTGCTATACTATCTTGAAGATTTAAAAGAAGATCTTCTATATCTTGTCCAAATTCTTTAATCATGGAATTTATTTTATCAGTAGCTTGAGCTGACATTTCTGCTAATTTTCTAACTTCATCTGCTACTACTGAAAATCCTTTACCGTATTCCCCTGCCCTTGCAGATTCAATTGCAGCATTTAATGCTAGAAGATTAGTTTGCGCAGATATTCCTTTTACCATATCAACAATTTTGTTTATTTCTTCAATATTATTGGAGATAATCTCAGTTTGTTTAATTAGCTTCTCATTTTTAGACACCCTATGATTCATATTTGAAATCAATCTTTCTAAATCTGCTTTCGTGTTTATAAATGATTGGTTTGTTTGACTCCACTGTGCATAAGCATTTTTATTTTCGGAAGTGGTCTCTTGAGAAATACTTTCTAAATTACTACTCATTGATAATAATTCCATCAATTTATGTTCTTGTTCTTCTGCTCCCAAAGCTATATTTTCTATTCCTTTAGCAACTTGGTTAATTGCTCGATTTGTTCCTTCAGTAGATAAAGCTACATCTTTAGTTATTCCGGAAATTTGATGTGAAGAATAGGTGATTTGTGATAGTGCCTCTCTGTAGTTATGTAATATTATATTTAGATTTTTAGTTATTTTATCATATTTCTTGTAATTTGATTTAAACTTTTTTGATAAGTTTCCCTCTGCTACTTCTTGTATCCCCAGTTGTATTTCCTTCATAACCTTATTCTTTTTATTTAAATACATACATGATGCTATTTCTAATATGATTAATGTGCCTACTGTAATGAAAAAATATATTCCTTTTGGAATGTAAATAATAACACAATAGAAAATAACCATTAATAATAATTTCAATAGTATAAAAATAGAAATTCCCCCTTTTATCTACTTTTACATATTGTACCATAAAATTATTATTTTCAAAACATATATTACTTAAAAACTATTACCCCTGTATTGTTTGTATCTACCCAATCATATAGATACTTAGCATGACTTGTATAGTTTCTTACACATTTATGGGATCTGGGAACAGTTCCAATTGTAAATAAGAATTCTTTATGTCCTGGATCAATGTTTTCTCCATCACTTTTAATATATTCAACAGGAACTCCATGTATATAAGCTCCTTGAGCAAATCTAATACCATAAGGAGCATACCCAGCAATTTCTTTAGTGATATCATTTAAATAATAAAATCTATCTTTCTTTTCTAATACCTTAAATTTTCCTACAGGAGTTTCGAAAGTATATGTCCCCTGAACACCCGTAGTAGCTAATCCATAAGAGACCAAAGTCCATCTATCTCCTCTTTTTTCAAATACTCCTTCATTTTGATTGTTAATATCTACAACGACTGCCTTTAATAAAACATTTAAATTGTTTTCAAGAGATACATATTTTTTAGGTATCCAATATTCGCCTTCATAGTCCATTATCTTTACTTTAAAGTATTCATTAGATTCATCTAAAATGAATACTATCATACCATCAGGTACATACCTCATTTCTTTCATGTCCTTTAAATTATAATATAAAGGAGCACTTTGATAAGCATTAATACCGAATTTATCTGTGTTTTTATTATTGATTAACGGAGGAGCTCCGTTTATGTTCTTATAGTTAGATACATATCCATATCTACTATTTTTTAATTGTTTTTCAAATTCTATAATAGAATCATACATTTTATCAAACCTAAATGTCCGAAGCAACCCCACATTTTCAGGAATAAACCCATAGGACAATTCTCCATTTTTGTTAGTCCAAGCTATAGAGTACCATTTATTCATATTTTTTTCATTGATCTGACTTCCTTCCAATTCATTAATTACCTTTATCTTTTCATAAAGATATGCTTCACTTAAAACAGTTCTTTCTTCCATTGGACTATTATATATATTTGTTTTTTCCTCGGTTATTACAATATAATCATTTGGCATTAAATACTTATTATACATTAGATCTATATCAAAATTTCTCTTTTTCTCTAAATTAAATGTTTTAGTTACAAGAACATTAGCTAAACTTATACCTAAGTTAGAATTTTTCATTGTATCTTGGTTCGAAGATAACAAGTAGTCAATACTACCTCTCTTTATTGCACTTTCTGTTATATCTTCATCTTCCCTTATATTAATATCGTTAATGTTTGATTCTAAATAATTTTCGTCGTAGCGTACATCTTTATTTAATTGTTTTTCCTCTTCTACAATCTTATTTCTATTATCTCCCCTGTTAATAGTTTTAGGTGAACAAGAAACAATAAATATTATACATACTATTAAAAATAAAAAATAACAATTCTTTTTCAACTTTTTGCCTCCTTTTCTAATTTTACATATTTATTATTCCTCTATTAACGAAAAAAATCCCGTACTATACGGGATTTTAAGTAATAGGTAAGATTAACAGTTACAGAAAAGTAACACTAAAAGAAGGAAGAAAAATAGTAGTGAATCATCTCCTGCATCAAACATTCCACAATTACAGAAGAATACTACTAATATTAAAAAAAAGAACAGAAGTGAATCTTCTCCACCAAAAGAATCGAAAAATCCTCTTCCTTTCGTTGTAACTAGATTAAGTTCTTCCGTCATTCCAATAACCTCCTCATAATTTATTCCTCAATTCATATTATGATACAGAGTTATTTATGGTTACTAGAATTTGAATATTAATTTAAAACTATGGAATAATATCTATAAGAAAAGTTTAAGGAGTGATTTAATGGATACATTAGCTTTAATACTTGTAATTATTGGAGCCCTGAACTGGGGACTAATCTCCTTATTTCGATTTGATTTAGTGGCTACATTGTTTGGAGGATCAGCCTCTGCTCTAAGTAGAATAGTATATGGTTTGGTTGGCTTGGCAGGAATATATTCCTTTAAGTTCTTATTTGATGATAAAGAAAGGGTAGACTAGTCTACCCTTTTAATTATTCTCCTGCAACCGATATTGACTTTATTTTAACTGAAGGTGATCCTACAAAAGCCCCTCCCATGGCTGTGGTAAAACTTAAATCATTTCCTATCTCTTCAATATTCATCAATGTTTCATACAAGTTACCTGCTATAGTTATTTGATTCACAGGCCTTTTAATTTTACCATTTTCTATTTCATATCCGTAAGCGGATAGAGAGTAATCACCTGATACAGTATTTAATCCAGAATGTAATCCTGCTACATTAATAATATATAATCCATTATCTATGCTGCCTATTAATTCATCAAAAGTTTTATCACCTTTTTCTACATATAGGTTGGTTGGAAATATGGATAATGAGGATTTATAAGATGTTCTACAACCATTTCCGGTAGACTCAATTCCATCTTTTTCTGCTGTTTTCCAATTGTGTAGATAAGTATTTAATACTCCATTATCTATAATCTTTTTATACTGAGTTTTAGTTCCTTCATCATCAAAAGCTTTAGTTGCAAATCCTCCTTTTAAGAAAGGATCATCTACAATACTCAATTTTTCATTAGCCAATTTAGTTCCTATCTTATCTTTCAATAAAGATAAACCTTTTTGAACCTCTTCCGCTGAGAATACAGGAATAAAAGCACCAATGATCTCTGCGAATATTTGATTTTTAAATACTACTGGGTAATTGTTCGATTTAATAGAAGTAGCTCCTAACAAAGATATAGCTTCTTCTACTGCTTCCTTTGCCATTTCTTTATAATTGAATTTAGAGAAATCATTGGATATTCTATAACTTAATCCAGTTTTAGTATCTTCTCCTTCTTTAGCAATAACTGAAATATATGAAAATGCACCATTAGATTTATCCGATAAATCTACTCCTTTTGTATTTATTAAATATCTATTTCTTTCAAAATCCTCATATACACAGTCTTCAACAGCAAAAACTTTATTATCAATAGCTAAAGCTTCTTTCTCTAAATTTTTAACAAATTCAATTTTGTCCTCTAGAGCCACATTATTTAAGCCTTCATTATAATTATCTACTTCTTCATATTTATCAGATCCTGCAAAAATATTCTCTTTATCCAGAGAATCTATATATTTTCCATTTTCAAAAGCTTCATCTATTAACATATCTATAGAGCTTTCATCAATTTTTTCTGTATAGGCATACCCCATTTTTTCATTAGAAATTCCTCTTAAGGATAAACCTCCACTTTCGGAAATACTATATTTGTCTATTTCTCCATTAAAAACTTTTATTTCGATACCTTTAGATTTTTGAATAAAAATCTCCATTTCTTCCATTTTATCTTTACCTTGCTCAAATATATCATTAGCCAATTTCTTGTAATCCATATTATTCATCCCCCTTTCTTCCGCCTACTGTTAAGGATTTAACTCTTATAGATGGTTGACCAACATTAACAGGAACTGATCCACTAATAGAACCACACATCCCTTGTCCCATTTCCAAATCGTTTCCTACCATATCTATAAGTTCAAGCACCTTTATTCCATTTCCTATTAAAGTTGCTCCTCTTACAGGCTTTAATACTTTCCCATTTTCAACTAAATATCCTTCCATAACAGCAAAATTAAAATCTCCAGTAGAAGTATTCACGCTACCGCCGCCTAATTTTTTTGCATATAATCCTTTCTCTGTATTAGATATCATCTCTTTTAAAGTAGATTCCCCTGCAGCTATATAAGTATTATTCATTCTAGATGTAGGTGCAAATTTATAGGACTGCCTTCTAGATGAACCTGTAGAATCCATTCCCATTCTTCTACCATTCAATTTATCTATTAAATAACTTTTCAATATTCCATTTTCAATAAGAACATTTCTCTGAGTTGGTGTACCTTCATCATCTATGTTCAATGTTCCCCATTCATTAGGTATGGTTCCATCATCAATAGCAGTAACTAAAGGAGATGCTACCATTTGTTCTAACTTATCACAAAACACAGATGTTCCCTTAGCCACAGAAGTTGCTTCAAGTCCATGACCACAAGCTTCATGGAATAATACTCCACCAAATTCATTGTCTATAATAACTGGCATAACTCCACTAGGGCAATGTTCGGCATAAACCATAGTTTTAGCTATTCTTGAAGCTTCTTTACCTACCTCTTCAATATTTATTTTATCAAAGAATTCAAAACCCATAGAAGCACCTGGTGCATGATATCCTTGTTGCATTTCACCATCTTTAGAAGCCACAGAACTGACCGCTATTCTTGTTCTCACTCTTTTATCATCTGCTAATAATCCTTCAGTATTAGCAATCAAGATATTCTGTTCTTCATCTAGATAGTTTACACTAACTTGAGAAATAACTGGATCATAATTTTTAGCACTTTCATAACCTTTTTTCATTAAATCCAATTTATCTTTTTTAGTAATGGTTCTAGGTAAAAGCTTAACTGGGCTAAGATTTCTAGATTCATTTTTTATGAAATTAAGAGTTAAATCTATTTTTGATGATTGTAAAGCAGCAGCAGCTTCTTTAGCCACCTTTATTAAATTTTCCTCTGAAGAATCATTGGTATAAGCGTATATACTATTTAATTTATCAAATATTCTAATACCAACTCCAAAGTCTCTTCCTGAAATGCTAGTTTCTAATAATCCTCCTACTAGCTTCATATTAGTATTATATTTATCTTCAACAAAAATCTCTGCAAAATCTCCCCCTTTTGATAAAGCTGCATAAAGAACATTTTCTATCACTTTATTACTTAACAAGCAAACCCCTCCTTTAAAATTATTTTAACGTTAAATAAATTTTAACGACCTTTTACGTTTTTGTCAACACAAATATCAGTAAATATCTATTTCTTATTCACTTGTTTATATTATTTCGACACTCAAAGCTTTTTTCCTTCTTTTAAAAGAAAAATACAGCAGGGGTTCTACTGTACTTAACAACCACAAAATAAAATAAGTAATAGAACAGCAATGATATTGGAGAGTCTACAACATAGAATCCCCCTAAAACAATTAAATCTATTCTATGTTGTTCAATTAAGCTAGTTTTTGTTACAATGAATTGAACCTACTATTTTAAAATAGTAGGTTCAATTCATTTCTTAATTCAACTATGGATTTAGTGGAGATGTTTTCTCTAGGTATATTCAAAAGCTTTATGGCTTTTTCTAGATCCTCTTCTTTCTCTACTTCTATCTCCATATATGGATAAGGATAAGTTTTCTCATCCCATTTATCTAAATCAAATCTAATATTCTCTAATTTATAAGAAGTTCTTTCTTTAAAGCCTTTTTGAACGATTTCATAACCTAAAGCTTTAAGAACTTCCAACATAGCTTCTTTATTAGATATATCAGTATCTGTCTCAATGTTTTCTCTAATTCCTTCTCTATCCATGTTCTTCTTTAAGGTTAAGGTTACTTTAACTTCATCAGTTGTTTTATTTTTTGTTTCACGTATTCTTAAATAGCTATTTAAATTGTTTTCAATATATTTTTCCTTAGAGTCTATTAATGTATTTACTTGAAGTTCTTCACTAATTAAAGTTCCTCCAGCTTTTTTTATCTTTTCTTCCATTTCTTTAAGATCTAAATTTAATACTTTAACCTCTAGTTCCTTTCCCATGCTACATTTCCTCCAACTAAGATGGTATTTATATTTATATCTTTGTCAAAGATAATTAAATCACCATCTTTACCTATTTCTATACTGCCTTTATAGTTATCTACTTTAATAGCCTTAGCTGGAGACAAAGAAGCCATTCTAACTGCCTCATGAATTGGTATATTTAATTTGCTAACCATGTTATATACAGCTTTTCTTAAATTTAATGTAGAACCTGCTAAATTTCCACTTTCTAACCTAGCTGCTCCTTTTTTCACTATTACCTTCTGTCCACCTAACTCATAATTTCCATCAGCTAAACCAGTAGCCCTCATGGCATCAGATACTAGAACTATTTTATCTTGCCCTTTCATTTTAATAGCAATTTCAACAGCTGCATCATGTAAATGGATTCTATCATAAATTATTTCACAATACACTCTATCGTCTGTCAAGGAAGCTCCTATTACACCAGGTTCTCTATGAGAAAAACTTCTCATTCCATTATATAAATGAGTAGCAACTGTAATTCCATGAGCTATACCTTTTTTAGAATCTTCATAAGTAGCATTAGTATGAGCCATGGCTACAGTTACATCATTATTCTTTAAAAAGTTAATTATATCTAATGCACCTTCTAATTCTGGTGCTAAAGAGACCATTTTAAGCTTATCCTTTGCTACTTTTAATATGTTTTCTATTTCTTCCAAATTAGGACTTTTAATATGTTTTGCTGGTTGAGCGCCTTTTTTATCTATATTAAAAAAAGGTCCCTCTAAATGGATTCCTATTATCTGGGCTTTATCTTCTTTATTTTTATAATTAACAATATTTTTCATAGCCTCTATCATGTCTTCATAGGATGAAGTTATAACTGTACCTAAATAAGATGTAACTCCGTTTTTTAAATGAAAGTCTGAAATAGCATCTAAAGCTTCTTCTGTACTATCCATAATGTCATACCCTGAATTCCCATGATTATGAATATCTATAAATCCGGGCGAAAGGAAGTTTCCCTTACCTTCAATAACTTTATTAAAATTTTCTTCATTAAATTGATCTTCTTTATCAATATTAACTATTTTACTATTATCTAAAGCTACAGCAAAACCGTATAATATTTCATAAGGAGTCACTACATTGACATTTTTAATTAAAGTTTTCACATAATCTCCCCCCATTAACCTTTATAAGCGTCCTCATCAACTATTATAGTAACATCAGGATGAAGTAGTAAGAAAGAAGCCGGCATTTGTGTAGAAACCTTATCTCCTTTTAATAATTCTTTAATAGCTTTAGCTTTATTTTTGCCATTGGCCAATAAAATAATTTTCTTAGCTTTTAATATACTTCCGATGCCCATAGTTATAGCAGTTTTTGGAACATCTTCAATAGAATCAAAAAATCTAGAATTAGCCTGAATTGTAGACTCTGTTAATTTCACTATACTAGTTCCTACAGATAAAGCTTCATCAGGTTCATTAAAAGCAACATGTCCATTTTCACCAATACCTAATATTTGTATATCTACTCCACCAGCCTCTTGAATTATTTCATCATATGTCTTACAATATTGCCCTAAATCTTCTGCCTTCCCATTAGGAACATGAGTATTCTTTATATTTATGTTTATATGATTAAAAAATATATCATTCATAAAATATCTATAGCTATTAGGATGATCTCCATCTAATCCTACATATTCATCTAGATTAAAGGTAACAACCTTAGAAAAATCTAATTCTTCTTCCTTATGCATTCTGATTAGTTCCTTATACATTCCTTCAGGAGTACTGCCAGTAGCCAGTCCCAATACAATATTGGGTTTTTTTGCTATTTCCTCTTTAATTATTTGGCCTGCAGCCTTGCTCATCATATCATAATCTTTTTCTACCAAAATCTTCATTGGTATTCCCCCTTATACTATTTTTTTTGGAATAAAATCAATATAATCACTTGAAATACAATAAAAATCAATTCCTTCTATGTTTCCTTCTACTGCATACCTATGGCCTTCAGAATGTAAATGACCATATAAACAGATTTCTACATTGTATTCCTTCATTAAAGATACAAATTCATTTGTAGTCAAGTCTATATTAAAAGGAGGATAATGCATTATTGCTATTATCTTATCTACATTTCCTTTTACAGATTCTAAAGATAATTGAAGTCTATTTAACTCTCTAAAGTAAATCTTCTTATCTTGATCATCAAAGTCTTCACTATCTTTAGGAATCCATCCCCTTGTTCCTACAATAGCTGTATTATAATATATATAGCTATTATTTTGAAGGAAAAATATGGTTTTTAAGTTTAATCCATTTAGTTTTTTTAATCCTTGCCACCAATAATCATGATTTCCTTTAAGGATTATTTTCTTTCCAGGTAACTTATCTATTCTTTGTAAATCATTATAAGCACCTTCAAGTCTCAAAGCCCAAGATATATCTCCTGGCAGTAAAACTAAATCTTCATCTTTAATAAGTCTTATCCAATTATCAAATATTTTTTCTTCATGATTAATCCATTTACCCCCAAATATATCCATAGGTTTTTCTTTCGAATAGTCTAAATGTAAATCCGCAATTCCATAAATCATTTATTCACCTCAGTTAATGTTAATCTTGAACTTTAATATAAAAGTGTGTATTTCAGATAATTAAAGCCTTCATGTATTTCTTTAACATAAGATAATTGAGTTAAATTTTACATCTAATTTCTTCAATACTTCCTTTTCTCTATTATGGCAGGTAAACAATATTATTTGTCTCTCCCTACTTATTTCACATAAAAACTTCAAAATATTAGTAAGTCTATTATCATCATACTGGATAAAACAATCATCTAATATTAATGGAAAACTATCTCCCTTCATAGAACTAATTATACCAAATCTAAGGGAAAAATACAGTTGATCAATAGTTCCTCCACTTAAGCTGTCTATATCCATTATTTCCTTGGTAATAGGGTTTTCTACTCCTATACCTAGCTTACTATTTATTTTAACATTTTCATATTTTCCTCCAGATATTTTCTTAATAGTTTCTCCTACTTTTCTATTTATAGCTGGAGCAAATTGACTATGAATATCTTTTGAGAGAGTTTCTATAGTTTTTATGGCTAATTCTATAGACTGTTTTTTATTATCATATTGAAGTTTGATATTTTCTGCTCTTTGGATCTCTTCATCAACTTCAACTAACCTATTCATCTTCAAACTTAAAAAATTAAGATTTTCCTCTACTCCCTTAATCTTAATTTTTAAATTCGAGGTATTTTCTATAGAAGTATTTATTAATGTTTCTAATTTATTTTTGTCTATATCATCTAATTCATAAGAAAATTCTTGTTTAACATTGGATAGCTGACTTCTAAGATCATCTATTGTATAGTTACCCAATATCTTATCTAATAACTGTATTTTTATATCCTTATCTTTTTTACAATCCTCATAAAGATTTTTCTTATTCAATCCCTTTTTAAATTCTTCTAGACTTGTAGAATTATTAACTTTAAGAATATTATCAAGCTTTACTAAAGCCTTATTTTTTTCCATTTCTAAGTTCTCTTTTTTTTGTAATAAGTCTTTCTTCTTATCCTTTAATTCTTTATTTATTTTAATATTATTATTTTCTATATATACTTCCATTTGTAATGTTTCATATAACTTTTTAATTTCAAGTTTAGAATGCACTTTATATTTATTAAATAAGTTTTCTAATAAAATATCAACTTCCTTTATTTTGCTATTTCTTTCGATTTCTTTAGTTTCCATGGTGTAAATCTCATCTCTTATTTTCCCAATAATATCTTTAACTTTTTTAGAACAATTGATAAAATAAGTTATTGAAACTATCGCAGGTATTAATAATAAAGATAAATACTTATTTATAATTCCTAAAAATAAAAATCCTAATGTAAATATACAAAATATACTTAGACCCATATAGATCTTTTTTAGTTTACTTTTATTGCTTTCATAGTCTCTTTTTAAAAATTCCAATTGGTTTTCTTCTTTGTTATAAAGAAGTTTATTCTTCTCTTCTTCTAATTCTTCATAATTATGATAATCTACTCTAATTTCTTCATAGTTATTTAATTTTTCATTGTATACTTTATCCCTATCCATAGTAGTCAATCTAATATCAATATTTTCTATCTCTTTATTACACTCATCTATTCCGCCATCAATAGGCTCTAGCCTATTTTTTATAATAATTACCTCTGAAAAATCATCAAAAGATAGATTAGAGTAAGGTTTTAAATCTAATAGTTTTCTTTCAGTTTCATTAATATTATTAGTTAACTCTATAGCTTCATTATAAATCTTTATCTTTTCTAGTGTTTCAAATTTATGTAATTTTCCCTTTAATTCCTTTAGTTTTATTTCTTCCTTATCTAGAAGATTATTTAATTTAAAACTTTCTTCCAACAGTTCTTCATATTTTTCCCTATAATTTAATATATCTGCCTTCTCATTCATTAATTTCTCTAAATTATGTAGATTCATGGCATAAGGTTTATTATTAGCTTTCTCAGATCCAATTTCTTTTAGTTCATTATTTAAATCATTTATTGCTTTATCTACTGAAATATTATCATCTAGAGTAGTCGTCACATTAATAATTTTATCTCTCACTTCATTGGCTAATGTAACCTCAGTTTCTGTTCCTAGTTGTTTTATGGAAATTGTGTTAGTAAATACAGTATTATTAAAACCAAAAAAGTGAATTCCTGGTTGAAGAACTTTTCCGTTTTCTCCATTATTAATTCTATATGTAATATCCTCTCCAGTAACTTCATCTAAAACTTTAGTAAGTTCCTTGTCTTTAGTAAATTCCCTTTCTATTCTATATGCTTTATCCTCATAATCAAAGGTTATAATTCCTCCATATCTATTACTATTCCAAGGGTTATATCTACTATGTTCTTCTAAATATATAGTCCTTTTAACATAAGGCTTTAAAAATCCATAAAACATTCCGTTTATGAAGTTGTGTATAGTAGTCTTTCCAGATTCATTTTCTCCATATATAATATTTACTCCCTTTTCTAGATTTACTACTTTATTTTCAAACTTTCCAAAAGATATTAAATTTAGTTCTTTTAAGATCACATTTCCCCCCTCCCTTTTAACAGGGCTTCCAATCCTATATATAGGGATTCCTTAACTATGGAATCCTCTAAGCCTTTACTCCTCATTGTTTTAATAAATTGTCCTATTATATTGTCTTGATTGTCCCTTTCTAACATATCAAAATCATAATCTAATATAGTATTATCCTTTATTTCTATATGATAAAAATAAGGCTCTAAATCTTTAGTAAGACTTTTAAAATTGACATCCTTATCAATAAATCCTTTAAGTATAATTCTATAGAAGTCTCTATCTTTATTTCCTTTATCTATATTTTTTATTTTATTAATAATTTGAGGATATCCCATATCCTCCTTTAAGATGATTTCTTCATTAATAAAAATTCTCTTACTAAAAGGTATAAATTCAAAGATGGTCTTATTATCCTTAACCATTCCTTCTATAATCCCTCTCTCTCCTATTTCTCCAAAGTCTAAAGGTTCAGGACAACCACTATAAGCTATCTTATCGGAAATTATTTGTGGTTTATGTATATGACCAAGTGCTATATAATCCAGATTTAATTTATTTAACTCTTGTATATTTAGAGGTAAATAGGAAGAATTGATACTAATATCTCCATGTAAAACTAATATATTAGTTCTTTCTTTATCAACTTCTGTAAAATTATGGAACAACTTATTTTCTTTCATTTCCGTTCTACTCCAGCTATATCCGTATATATTTGTATTCAATTTAGGAAATTCTTTTATTTCGATTCCATTTCCATTGAATATAGTCACATTCTCAGACCAATCTATTTTATTATAAAGAGATTTTTCTCCTATATAATCATGATTTCCTGCAGATATTATTATATTAACCTTTTCAGCCTCTTTAAAGGTATCCCTTACTCTTTTCATATCTCCCAGAGTAAAATAACTCTCTTCAAATAAATCTCCTGCTATTAGTAAAAAATCAACCATATTTTCTTTAGCTCTAGAAACTATCCTTTCAAAGGTAGTCCAAAGTTCTATTCTTCTTTCTTTAGCCTTCTCTTTATTAAAAGAAACATTCTTAAATTGAAGACCTAAATGAATATCTCCAGTATGGATAAACTTAATCATACCCTATCCCCCCTAAAAATACTTCTATTCCAAAGTATATCATAAAATAAATATACAAAATATAAAAACATACCAGCTTGTATAATATTAATTTAATTAAAAAGCTGATATGTTTTATAGTTATATTGAATTCTAACTTTAGGTTCTCTTACCCTAAGTTAAGTAATTACAAAATTATATCCATTTTTCTAGCTCATTAACTCTTTTATATAGTCTTATCATGTTCTCTATTAGTCCTTTTTCTGATATAGCAGTCATTAAATGATCTTGAGCATGAACAAATAGTACAGATAATTCTACTTTTTCTCCACCTGCTTCTTTCTGTATAATATCCGTCTGTATTCTATGAGCATTGCCTATTTCTTCATCAGCTTCTAAAATTAATTTTTCTGCTGTTTTAAAGTCGCCTTCTTCTGCCGCTTTTAATGCTTCATAAGCCTTAGCTCTAGCATTACCTCCGTGAATTATTATTGAAAATACTATTTCTTCTAAATTCTTCATATTTTCATCCCCTTCAATTATATTAGAAAAGCACCAGTTTAACTGGTGCCCTTCTTTAGCTTAATTCTTCTTCTATTTTACCTTCTTCAGCTAACAATTGCTTCTCATAAGCTTTAAAGAAAGGATAGTATATTGCTATCATTATTATTATATTAATTATGACAAGAACAGCTGCTTTCCAATCTCCATTTGTTGCTAAATATGCTCCTATTGGTGCTGGTAATGTCCACGGTGGCAAAGTAGCTGGCCTAGCGACCATATTAAAGTACATAGCAAAATAGGTCACTACTCCCGTTATCATTGGGCCAATTATAAATGGGATACCTAATAGTGGATTTAGCACTATAGGTGCTCCAAATATAACAGGTTCATTAATATTACATATACTTGGTAAAATAGAAGTTCTTCCTAATTGTTTCAAGTATTTGGATTTAGAAGTTAAGAAAAGTATAACTAGTGCTAAGGTAGCTCCAGAACCTCCAATCCATATAAACCATTGAAAGAATGGCTCTGGTGCAATATTTGGTAAAATTTTTGCTCCATCTGCTATAGCCATCATGTTTTCATCTGATAATGTCAACCATATTGGTCTTGCAATTGAGCCCACTATTGAAACACCATGAATTCCCGTAGCCCACAGTAAAGTAATTAAAAGAATTGGTATTAGTATTCCTGGCAATGTATTTCCTGCTCTTACCAATGGCTTAAATATATTCATAATAAAAGCTTGAATATCAAATCCAATCATTACTCTCACAGCCCATATAATAGTTATTACTACTGCTGCTGGTATCAATGCTTCAAAAGACCTTGCAACTGAATCTGGTACTCCTTCTGGCATTCTTATACTTATATTCCTAGTTTGTAATATCCTCATAATTTCTACAGCAAATATAGCCATTAAAATTGCAACAAACATTCCCGCTCCACCAAGATTCCCCATTGGTAACGTCCAGCCAATTCCATCTATATTAAGCGGTATAGTAGTCATTATAAATGCAGTTAATGAAAGAATTCCCCCTGAAACACCATCTAATTTATAAGACTTAGATAGACTATATCCTATTCCATATGATGCATACAGAGACATTAATCCTACAGTTATTCTAACGGGTATAGCTATTTTTCCAGCTAATTCAGTACTCATTTTAGCAGCCAATTTTGGTATTGGTGGATTACTAAATATAAGGAAAAAACTACCAACGATTATCAATGGTAAAGTAGAAACTATACCGTCACGAATTGCCCTTAAATGTCTTTGTTCTGACAATTTTGCCATTGGCGGCATTAATACTTTTTCAACCCACTGTAAAAACTTAGTCAATATACTTCCCCCTTATAAGTATTTTTTGACCTGCGTTATTAACTTTGTCCCTCCAAGTGGACTATAACTCTGAGGTGGTATAACCTCTATAGGTATACCTGCCGCTTTTGCTTGTTCTTCAAAGCTATCTAGTCTATGGCGTACTTGAGGAGCTACTAAGACTAAATCCCATCCATCCTTTATCTTATCTGCAAATTCCCCTGTTCCTACTGCCTTGATCTCTATGTCTATCCCTTCTTTTTCTGCTTCTTTTTTAATTGTATTTACAACTATAGAGCTAGACATGCCACCAGAGCACACCATTATAATTTTCATCATATTCCAACACCCCCTTTTTAAAGTATTCTATAAATAATTTATATTAGAAATTATTTATATTCTAAGACTCTTTTAATTTGTTCAGATATTTTTTTATCATTATAATTTATCTTCCTTTTTTTCCAACCAACTATAAGAGAGCCAACAGAATTGTCATACTTATTATCTATTACTTGTAAAGAAGGATCTTTTAACTGTAACCTTTCTATAAACTTAGATTTAACTAATTGAGACTTTTCGAATACTCCTCCTGCCAATGCTACATCTTTTGTCTCACTCAATTTACTCCTAATAGTTGATGTCATGACTATTAATTCATCTAAGCCTTTATCTATTATGATATTAGCTACTATATCCCCTTCTTCTGCCGATTCAATTATTAATGGAGATAGATCAGAGATAAGATTTTTCATAGTCAAATTATTGTAAACATATTCTATTAAACTATCTATCTTTTTTATGCTTAAATAATTAAACACTTTCTCTTTAATAACAGTTTTATTCCCTCTACCATCTTCATGTTTTAATACAGCTATAAGACCTTCTCTAGCAAAATAATATCCACTACCTTCATCTCCTAATATATGTCCCCAACCACCAGCTCTAATTAAATTTCCTGCTCCATCAGATCCTAGAGATATGGAACCTGTTCCACTAATGGTTATAATCCCTTCCTCTTTCCCATGGGCTCCTACAAGTGCTATATAAGCATCGTTGTTTAATATAACTTCTCCATTTATCCCAATATTTTTTATCATATCTCTTATAATACTTTCACTTTTCTCTCTACCTGCTCCAGCTAATCCCAAGGATATTAGTCCAATTTGATTTTTTTCTATATTCTGTTTTTCACAGAGCTTTGTAATCACACAATTTAAGGAATCTTCAGCCTTATCTATTCCAGCTGATAAATAATTAGATGTGTCACTAAAAGCACTGCCTAATATATTACCACTACTATCTGATATATAGCCTTTGGTCTTAGTTCCACCTCCGTCAATCCCAATAATATATTCCATATCATCACTCCATATTTACTTATATTATTTATAGAATATATGAACTTTTTTTATAAGCTGATTTACTTTACTTTTAGATCCTTTACTATTAAACTAGAATCCATACGAATTTTAGAAACAACTTCAAAGTTCTTTTTGGATAAGCCAATTAATAATATATCGATTAAAGTCAACTGTGCTATACGAGAAGCAATGGCTCCAATTCTTAAATTTTTCTCTATATCTCCAACCCAAAGTTTCATGTCTGCTGCACTACTTACAGGATTATTTCCATATTTAGTTATAGAAATAGTTCTTGCTCCTTTTTCTTTTGCTGCCATGATAGCTTTCAATACTTCTAAAGTTTTCCCACTATGAGAAATCCCTACAGCTACATCCCCCTTTTCTATATTTACTGCCGAAGCTAGCTGACTATGACTATCTAAATACATAAAAGCTTTTTTATTGATTCTCATTAACTTATGTTGAAAATCCATAGCTACTAATCCTGATGCCCCTACTCCAAATAAATATATATTTTTAGCTTCATCTAAAGAGTTTATAGCTTTTTCTAACTGTTTTCTATCTAGTAGTGTTTTTGTATTTTCTATAGATTTTATATTTATCATAGTTATTTTATTGATAATATCCTCAATATCATCTTCTACAGATACATCTTCATAGATGTTGTTTTCCTTATACTGTGAATTAGTTACATTTTTAATTAGGTTTATTTTAAACTCTTGAAAACCATCATAACCTAATTTATGACAAAACCTAACTATACTTGCTGGACTTGTATTACATTCTTTTGCAAATTCTTTTATTGAATAATTATATATTTCCTCAGAGTTATCTAAAATACATTGCGAAATCTTTTGTTCTGATTTTGTTAATTGTTCTTCCATCTCGTGTAGTTTTAGAAATATATCCATTACTAATCCTCCAATATATGAAACTTAAATTTATCCCCTGGTTTTAAATTATCTATTAATATACTACCTTCTGAACAGTCCCCAATAACATTTACTCTATTGTCTGCCTCAAAGTCTTTCTTTAAGATCTGCAATTCTCCTTCATATCTTCCATATAATTCATTATCAATAGTTAAGTAATATTTTCTTCGATTAACAATATTATTTTGAATAATTTTTCCTTTTTTAATTAGTCGAGATTCTTGTGACCTAATTACATATTCACCAGGATCCATTCTATTAGTATGAGATCTATTTATTAAATCTAATTCTACTTCTGTTAAGTTGTTAAGCAATTTAATAGGTAATAAGATGGTATCTTTCTTTAAAGCTGAAAGGTTTTTTAGTTCTTCATCAGAAGCCATTTCATCTCCAACTATAACATAATCTATCCCTAGATTCATTAGATGTTGAGCTGAAATCATCGAGTTCAAATATCTGTGTTTTTCTAATGTCGGCAATCCTTCGTACATCGGACCCCTTCTTCTATATTGAGATGGAACAAAAGCTAGAGTTTTTACTCCAAACTTCTTTAAGAATTTATTTTTTTCAATAAAAAGTTCTTCTGAAACTCCAGTGTCTTTTCTTGGATAATAATTGTGGCATGCATTTATCTTCTCTACATTTCCTCCGTACTTAATAAATTCACTTATTTCTTCTTCTGTTAGTGTTGTAGCATTGACTGAAATACCGAAGTCATATTCTTTAGATATTTTAGCTGTTTCTTCAATGGTAAATCCAAAGTCTAATCTTAAATAATCAATTTTATACTTTCTCATATCTAATTCATCAAAGTAGTTCTTAGATATATCTACAATAGAAGTAAAACCCAACCTCGAACTTTCTTCTAAAACTTTCTTAAAATCTTTAAGAAAATTCTCCTTTACTTCTGGAATATGAGCAGAAGTAAATAAGGTTTTTATACCTAAAGAGTAAGCTTTATTCATATAATCTAATATTTCTTCTATAGAACTATCCATACCTGGATAAATTGAAACTCCAATCATAGTTGTCCCTCCTAAATCTTTTAATATGAATACAAGGTAGGATGTCCTACCTTGTATTGTTTTATTGTTTATTTTTTATTCAATAGGATCATTAAATCCAATAAGATAAGTTGCTATAAATCCGCCAACATATGCTCCCAATATACCTAATAGATAATATATTACTTGATTAGATTGAATTAAAGTAGCCAGTGGCAGACCTGATAATCCCATGTTTATAGCACCGACTTTAAAAGCTGCTATAATTCCGCCACCTACAGCTCCACCTATACAAGCTCCAATAAAAGGTTTGCCTAACGGCAAGGTAACTCCATAGATCAATGGTTCACCAATACCAAGTATTCCAACGGGCAATGCACTGGCAACCGTTTTCTTCAACCTTTGATTCTTTGTTTTAACATAAACGGCTATACTTGCACCAACTTGTCCTGCTCCTGCCATAGCAAGGATTGGTAATAATGTATTAACACCACTTTTTAACAATAAATCAGCATGAATAGGAGTTAATCCTTGATGTAAACCAGTCATTACTAGTGGTAGGAAAGTTCCTCCTAAAATAGCTCCTACAATAGGACCTCCACCTTCTACTGCAGTTGTAACCGCTGCACCTATAGCATCAGAAATTGTTCCGCCTATAGGCTGTAGTATTAAAACAGCTGCAAACCCAGATATCAATACAGTTAATAAAGGAGTAAATATTAGTTCTAATGTTTCTGGTATAACTTTTCTTAGTTTTCTTTCGATTAAAGATGAAAACCAAACTACTAAAAGTACTGCTATAATACCTCCACGTCCTGGTAATAAAGCTTTTCCAAACAATTCAACATTAGCTAGTCCAGGTGATATTGTAATACCAGCCATTAACCCCCCAATTGCTGGAGAACCGCCAAAAACTCTAGCAGCATTCATACCAACCATTATTGCCATATATCCAAATACAGCTCCAGCGAAAACTCCTAATAGTCCAGTTATATTTGGATTTTTTACTATCTCTTTGGATACTAAAATATTGTTAATTCCCATTATAAGTCCTGAACCAATAAATGCTGGTATTAAAGGTATAAATATATCTGCTATCTTCTTAAAGGTATCACTTAATGGTGCCTTATATTTTGATTTAACTTGAGCTTTTACTTCATCAGCTTGACCAAACTCTGGGGCATCTTTTACATTTAACTTAGTATTTTCTCTAATATAATCTGAAACTTTGGTAGCAACACTTGGTCCTACAATAACTTGAATTTGTTTTCCAGATTCTACAACTCCCATTATCCCTTCAACTTTTTCAAGACTTTTCTTATCAAGCTTTGAATTGTCCTTTAATATAAGTCTTACTCTTGTCATGCAGTTTTCAAAACTTTTAATATTTTCTTCACCACCAACATTTTGTAAAATACTATTAGCAATATCTTTTATTTTGTCGCTCATTTCCCATTCCTCCTTATATTTATTTTGCATCATCGATGGCTTTTGCTAAATAACCTTTATGTTTCTCTAATAATTCTATCCCCACCTCCTTAGAAACATTTGTAATAATCATTAAAATTGCTAGTTTTACATCATTTTCTGCTATATCTAGATATTCTTCTGCTACTTTTCTTGATACATCTGTGGCTTGCATTATTATACTTTTTGCTCTCTCTATAAGTTTAATATTATTGGTTTGAACATCAACCATTAAATTGCCATATACCTTTCCTAGTTTTATCATCACACCTGTTGATAACATATTTAATACCATCTTTTGAGCTGTACCAGCTTTCATTCTAGTAGACCCAGATACTACTTCTGGTCCTACTATTGGACTTATTGACAACTTAGAAAGCTTGGACATTTCTGAATTTGGATTACAGGTTATACTTATAGTAGGACAACCTATTTTATCAGCATGAGTTAACCCTCCAATTACATAAGGAGTTCTTCCACTAGCAGCTATGCCTACTAAAACATCCCTAGAATTAAGATTTATGATTTTTAAATCTTCTATCCCCAACTCTTTGCTATCCTCTGATCCTTCAACAGCTTTAAACATTGCAGTATGTCCACCTGCTATTAATCCTTGAACTAATTCTGGATTTACACCATAAGTTGGGGGACATTCAGATGCATCCAAGATTCCCAATCTTCCACTTGTTCCAGCCCCCATATAGATTAACCTTCCACCTTCTTCTATCTTTTTAGCGATTATATCTATTGCACTACTTATATTCTCTAGCTCTTTTTCAACAGCATAAGCAACTTTCTTATCTTCATCATTAATCATTCTTACCATCTCTAAAGTTGTGGCTCTATCAATATTTTTAGTATTTTCATTTATTTGTTCTGTAATAAGACTACCTAGTTCCATATACATCCTCCTTTTAGCAAAATTTAACTATTCTATATACAATAATATCATATTGAAAATATTTTTCAATATCAATATAAGTATTTTGAAAATATTTTTCATTTTATTTTTTATATACCCTATAATTTAAACATTATTCTTTTAAAATAATTTTAAATAAAAAAACCTAGATTTCTCTAGATTTTTACGATAACATCCTTCCTAAGGGTCCTTTTTCATCTATAATATCTTCAATTTCATAAATTGAAATTGGGAAATAAGGTATTCCTACTACATATGGAGTTATTTCATAAACTTGAAAGAAAATAACTAAACACAAATCTGCTATATAAAAATCTTGATTCGGTTTAATCGAAGTGAACTTTTCTAATGTTGGGATATCTCTTTCTTCAATTTGATCTTCAACTTCTTCTGATAAAACTTTAATATAATTAGCACCAGGCTTGAATAAATCTGAGAGTTGATAAGTACTTCCAGTTTCTATATTAAAAGTCAAAGCTTTAACTATAGTATTTCCATGGGCACCACCAGAATAAGAATAATTAATTAAAGTAAGACTTAAAATCCCCTTATCATTATTCTTAAGTTCCCATAGTCCAGTTATTTCTGTTTCAGGATTTTCATAATATCCCTGTTGAATTATTTGGTCATAAACATTATTTAATATGGTATTATTAATTTTATTTTGAATTTCTATATTAGGCAGTCCACCTATTTTGGGATAGTATACTACTAGTCTTTCCATTTCTAATTTAGCTGTATTTACTAAAATAGGAAATATTCTAGTTTCCATATCAACCACTCCTTTATTTGCTTATTATAATAGAATATGCAAATAGAAAAAATCAGTGCATCATTTACACTTTTAGTAGTTTATTTAGAAACTTTAATAAGATAATATATAGAAAAATCTATAGTGAAATTATCCATTTTTCAATTTCATCACTAAATCCAGATGACATATTATTAGCTCTATTTATTTCTATATAAGCTTTTATTAATTCTTTATAATCATAATTAACAATCCATGGCAATAATATTTCTTTACCATAATGACGATATAACAAATTTACTATATAATAGCCTATTACATATATGTTTAACACCTTTATATTATAATAATCTGGTCTTCCATATTTTATAGTTATAAGAATATCATTTAAGCGATTAAATTCTTCAGCTGCTAAAACTAAATTTCTATTAGTCAACATCCCTACTGGATCATCTTTTTTAAAATAGTGTCCATGTTGTATTAAAGAAGCAATTCCCTCTTCTAGGGCTTTTCCTATAATTTCATACATAAATTTTTCTAAATTGAAATCATAAATAAAAAATGTTTTTGATTTACTTTTTAAAGGTAGCTTCCTACAATGAAATAGTTCATGACTAAGAACTTTAATAAATTCTTCTTTATCTCCAATATACTTTATGTAATTAATATAGACTTTTTTTCTATAAATAGTAAATCCTCCATCTATTCCTCCTCCATAAAGATAGATATTAGGATTTATCTTTGTATGCTTGGGTACAATATTGTAAACTCTTTTAAGAGCTTCATGAACAATAATATACTCATTATTTTCTATATAATTTAAATCTTCCTTTAACTGCTCAATATTTTCTTTTATTATATGAAATTCAAACTTATCTTTATATCCCTTTACCTTAATAGTATTTATTATTTCTTCCTTTATAATTATTTTATTAACTTTCTTATTAAAAATTTTTTCATGCTCAATAAAACCTTTCATTGCTTTAGTCTTCATTAATTGATAGAACTCTTCTTCTTCAAAATTATCTTTCTCTAGGGTTTCTCCTAGTAATCTAATTCCATCTAAATTGATCTTCACGAAAAAACTCCTTTCCTAAAGCATCATATTAATATATATGGCTTTAAGAAAGGAGGTATTCTTTTTTATTCATTAGAAATAGTTGCTATCCACTTTCTGAAATCATCCATCTGTTCCATAGCTTCTTTATATCCTTGATTATATAAATCTAACAGTTTCTCTGAGTCTTTTTCCATTCTCCCTACATTAATAGTAGCTATAGGTCTAAAAATGTATATAAGACCTTCCTTTTCCAATCTTTCAATCTCATCTAAAGTATGATTGTATACAATATGTCTTTTCTCAATGGCTTCTAATACTTTCGGATATTTTTTTAAATGGCTTCTAAAATAAAATCCTAATTTTTGCTTCCCTTTTCTGTAATCCTTATTCCTAGTAAGTATTATTACATTATATTTATTTCCATCTTCTATAGATTTCTTTATTGGTATAGAATCTACAATTCCTCCATCAAAATACTTGATACCATTAATCTCTACAGGCATTGAAATAATTGGTAAGCTACTAGAAGCTTGTAAAATTAAATTAGACATTGGCTTATCTTTAATGTCTCTTTTATCAAAATATTCTGGTTTACCTGTTTCCCCATTAGTTGTACAAATCTTAAAAATAGTTTCAGAACTAAAAAAGTTATCATAATCAAAAGGAAGCAGCTCATTTGGTAAAGTGTCAAATAAGAATTTCATATTAAAATAGCTTTTTTCTCTAATCCAATGTTTAAATCCTGAATATTCCTTATGAGATACATAGTCTACAAAAACCTTCTTATTTCTACCTTTTTGTTTAGATATAAAACTAGCTCCATTGCTAGCTCCTGCTGATACTCCAATAATATATGAAAAATCAATATTTTCCTCCATGAATGCCTCTAAAATTCCAGATGTATAAGCACCTCTCATACCTCCACCTTCAAGAACTAAAGCTGGTTTAATTTTTCCCACAAATAACACCTTCTTTAATACTATATTTCAATTCCTCCAATTTCTGGAAATTGAATATTATATTTATTTTATTAGCTTTGATAAAACTTTAAATTCTGGAGTTCCCGATATTTTAAGTAAATCAAATAATACACTTTCTGTATTAGTTATAACTGCTCCCATGGATTGCATTAAGGAAAGTCCATTTAAATGATTATTCTTGGTTCTTGAGCAAACACCATCATTTAAAATAAACACTTGATATCCATCAGCAAGTAAGTCTCTAACTGTTTGAAAAACACATACATGAGTTTCCATACCAGTTATAATAACTTTTTTTCTTTTAGTTTCCTCTAAAGCAATTTTAATTTCTTCTGTATAAGCAGTGAAACTATTTTTTTCAAAAATTCTAGCTTTATCAAGTCTTCCATCTAATTCTACAACAGTTTTTCCTAACCCCTTTGGATATTGTTCTGTTGCTAATATAGGTATATTCATTTCTTCTGCTGCAGATAAAAGCATACTAGTTTTTTCTATAACCTGTTTTCCATACTTCATAGCTGATACCAATCTTTCTTGAATATCAATAATTAGTAAAACTACCTCTTCTCTATTTAAAATATACTTTTCCATAAAAACACTCCTTATGTTTTATTAATCCTTCCAAACAACATATATCATTTACTTAAAGAACTGCATATTATATTGTTGAAAGGAGGATTTTATATGAACAATTTTCCAAGGTTAGATGCCTATGCAAAAATTTCAGGTGGCAATATAGTTCCCGATCTACAAGGTAATATCTGGTTTGTAGACGTAGAAGGAGGAACTGAAGTATATGTAGAAGTTTGGGGGTTACCTTTATATCAACCTGGTAATGAAAATATCCAACCTATAGGTCCCTTCGGTTTTCACATCCATGAAAATGGAGTCTGTGAAATAACGAATTATAATAATCCTTTTGAATCCGCTGGAGAACATTGGAATCCAACTAATCAACCTCATGGTAATCATGCAGGGGATTTCCCAGTACTGTTCTCAAATAATGGATACGCTAGAATGAATTTCTTTACTGATAAGTTCAAACCAGTAGATGTTGTAGATAAATCTGTAATTATACACCTTAATCCAGATGATTATAGAACACAACCAGCAGGAAACTCTGGATTGAGAATTGGATGTGGCGTAATCTATCCATTATATGATTAGTCTTTAATTTTAGGTTTATATAATAAGATATCTTTAATAGTATTACATCCATAAAACCAAATTTTATACTTCTTATATCCATAACAATATCTTACATTATTATACCATTATTTTTATTTTATTCAAAATAAACAAACCTTAAATTCCATTTTTTGAATAATGTTTATTATTATCTTACATTTCTTTCTCACTATATTTATAAAAAGAGTAGATAGTTAAACTAATACTATCTACTCTTAGAAAATAATTTTTAAAATTTTTATAATATTACTTTTCGTATATGTAAATTAATAGAAATTAATTATTATGTTTTCACAGTTATACATCTATAAAAACTATGCTTTTAATTAGACATTGGAATTTGTTGTTCTTCCTTACCTTCAACTCGATTATTTATTTTAAAGTTCTCTCCATCTTCTAAACCTTCAACATATAGTTCTGAAAATCCTTGTACCTTAATATCTGAATTGATAACACGATCAAAATTAATATTATCATATTCTTCCTGCACTTCTTTATCTTTCACAAGCATTATTCCCCATTCTTGATTTTCTCTTTTTTGTCTTTCAAATTGTTTGTATAATCCATCTATAAATCCTAAGGCATAATCATTCGTCAGTCCTTTTACACTATAACCATTCTTAGAATATTTATAAGCTAATCTTTTACAAGTACTTTCTATAGTATCTATTGCATACGTTAAAAGTAATTCACATATACTAACATCTTCTTCTTTTCCTAAAAACACTATTCTATGAGAATATCTTGTATTATAATAGCAATAGCAATTAAAATTATCTGCTATTAAACCAGCAAGTATTCCTTTCCATTTACCAGTTCTGAAAGTGACATTGGTTTTTTTCTTAATTACTTTTAGATTTTCTGTCTCATTTTCTTCTATTTCTTTTAAAGATAACTTATGTTTAACTAATAGCTCTTGGGCTTTTAACAATGCCACTTCTGCTTCATTTTTATTATTGCTTTCACCTAAACTTAATAATTTTTTTATTTTCAAAATAATATTTTCCATTTCATCACCTCGCAGGTCTTTTTTATCTTGATTCTTTAATCTTTCTCAACCAGTATTGATATGTAAGAACTTTCACTTTCGAAATTAATATGACGATCTATTATTAAATAACCATAACATATATTAATTCCACATTGTCAACAAATACATAATTCTCTATACCATTATTATAACAGTAAAAACGCATTATTTCTTTATTGGTACTTCAAATTTAATATTCTTTTAAATTTTATTATAACTAAAATTAATATGTAACTAAACTATTAAACTTCTAAATAATGTTTTCTATAAACGAAAAGATAGCTTAAATAGCTATCTTTTCGTTTATAATCTTATTAGCATATATTTACGCTACAAAAATTTAATCTTATATTCTTTTTTCTCTCTTACTAAATCCTGTAAGTATTTTTATACTAGATATTCCTGCTAAAGTCATAACTATAATAGATCCTATTGCAACATAAAATACTTTCATAGATTATACACTTCCCTTAAATTAATTATATTTAAATTCTTAATATGTTTATTTTTCTAAAAACATGATATAATAAGGGTAGAAAGAGTCATAATTCTGAAGTTTATCTAAATACGACTTTTATGCAAACAGTAGGTGTTCGCCAAAACAAACCTACTGTTTTTCTTTTTCTTCTTTTATAGCTTCAATTCTTATATTAGACTCTGATTTTAAATCTTTAATCTCTGTTTTTGACTTAAATCCTGCTATAATTTTTTTCTCTGTAAAATATATCATTAGCGATACTAAGGCTACAAAGGACACTATAGTAATTGCCGTAATTGATACAACAGCCAAAATAGTAATTAAATTCTCACTAATATTATCAATCCTCCTCTTCTGTACTTCTTTTATCATTAACCTCTTTCTACCCATGTTTAGGGACAGAAGGGAAGGATTATATTGAAAGTCGCATTTAATACCCCTATGCTCGTTAGCAATTATATTATACCAAATATTTCTATTTATGTCTTTAACTATTTAATATATCTTTTAACTATATATTTATTTAAGTTCTTTTTCTTTTTATAAAAATGAAAAGCCCAGATTATTGGGCTTCTCATTTTTATCTATAGACTTATCATTGAATATATTACTCTTAGCATATATTATTTGAACTATAGTATTAAACTGGTATACATATTATTTGACCTATTTGTAGTCTATTTGGATCTATTCCTGGGTTGGCATTTATAATTGCCTGCACACTTACATTAAATCTTTGACTAAGTGCAAATAAAGTATCTCCTGCTCTTATTGTATAAAGGAATCCACTTGGACATGGAGGTACTGGAAATGTTACCATTGGTATACATATTACTTGACCTATTTGTAGTCTATTTGGATCTATTCCTGGGTTGGCATTTATAATCGCCTGTACACTTACATTAAATCTTTGACTAAGTTCAAATAAAGTATCTCCTGCTCTTATTGTATAGAGAAATCCATTTGGACATGGAGGTACTGGAGGTGCCATACTTGGTATACATATTACTTGACCTATTTGTAACCTATTTGGATCTATTCCTGGATTAGCATTTATAATTGCCTGCACACTTACATTAAATCTTTGACTAAGTTCAAATAAAGTGTCTCCTGCTCTTATTGTATAAAGAAATCCATTTGGACATGAAGGTACTGGAGGTGCCATACTTGGTATACATATTATTTGACCTATTTGTAACCTATTTGGATCTATTCCTGGATTGACATTCATAATCGCCTGTACACTTACATTAAATCTTTGGCTAAGTGCAAACAGAGTATCTCCTGCTCTTATTGTATATTGAAAACTTCCAGAAGGACATCTTTGTTGTATTCCATAATTATCGTTCATAATAACCACCTTTCTTTTTAATATATATTTTCCATATATACTATGCTAGAAAAGAGTTGAATGTCAAAGATATTATGAAATAAATCATACATTATACATTAACAATTTAAAATATAATGTTCTTAAATATCAATTCTTAGTACTTTTTCCATTATCTCATTTTGATTACTAAAACCTTTTCTTTTATAAAATGGTATAGCTTTTTTACTTGGCCAAACTATTAATATCTCAAAATCTTTTTCTTCAGCCCATTTATTGACTCTATCCATAAGTTCCGATCCTATACCGTTCCCCCTATATGATGGTTTTGTATAAACATTAGTTACGTATCCATATTCATCATGAAGTCGGCTAGGCTTAGGTATTTTTCTAATATGACTAATAGAAATATGTGAAACAATATCTCCTTTATCAACCGCTATCCAATGTGTCCAATTTCCTTCTTCTAACCCTTTCTTAAAAAAACTTTCACATTCGTTTATAAACTCCTGTTTATCACAAATATTATATTCCTCTTTATTTTCCATTTTAAAGTTCCACCTCATCTCTACTAGTTGAGATATATCTTGCTTGTTTGCTATCCTATACTCCATATTATTCCCCCCTAAGATTAATCTCTCTAAAATATTAATACTTTAGATTTTCTTTATATCACACCTTAAATACATTATTAATTGATATAAAACATGTTCTTCATAAATTCTATCAAGTTACTCCTTTAATTTTAAATTTTTCATTATATTGATACACTATTTTTTATTTCATCCCATTCATACTTTAGTATATCCATGTATAATACATCTTGAAATGTACCAGTTCTACTATCAAAATATCCATTCCTAATTACTCCGATTTCTTTAAATCCTAATTTTTTATATAGATTTTGTGATCTTTCATTATCAATCATCGTCATTAATTCTATTTTATTAAGATTTAAAAACCTAAATATAAAATCAATAAAATGGTATAATGCATCCTTTCCATAACCCTTTCCTTGTTCAACTACTTCACATATTTTTATTCCAAACTCACATTTTTGATTCCTTGAATCCCAATCACAATAATTTATTTCTCCTATTGGCTGTAGATCTTTCTTTTTACATATAATAAATCGTTTGTTATTAGGAAACATACTATGATTTTCAATTTCTTTTAGAATATTAAGACGTATTGACTCCTTACTTTGTAAGTCTAAATTAAATACTTCTTTAGCATTTAAATTTACTTCTTCTATTATTTCTAAAATATTTTCATGGGCTTTAATCATTTTATTGAAATCATCCTTAGTTCTTTTAAACACTAGTTCATTAGCAACACTCTTCCAGCTATAATCGTATTCTTCATAATAAGCTTTACACTTCCTTTCCAATTCAGGATACTTTGAGATATAGCAATCCTGCCATATCCGAATCTTATCATCTATAGATAAATCTAATTTATCTTCAAAACACTCCCTAAATTCTTGAAAAGTATCAATGATATTTATCATAATTAGTCCTCCATATCTGTATTCATCAATACTATGGATATTCTATATTCTTTCTCTGATTCCTTTTATATTTTTAAATATTCTTGTTTTTTATAAAGAAATAAAAAATTTAATGATCACTCCCTTCTTATTTAGATATTTCTACTTAATATAATTACATAATCTTAAAACTAAAAAAACAAGTATTTTTGAAGTACTTGTTTCTTTTTGATCATTATCTATTTTATAGCTAGTCTCTAAATATAACTCTATGTACAGGATGTTTTTTTATATCCACTGCTTTTTTAGGGCATAATTCATGGCAGCAGAAACATCTTATACATTTTTTCGTATTTATAATTGGTTTACCACTTTTCATATCAATAATTTTTGCAGGACAGTTTCTAGCACATATACCACAGGAAATACATTGGTCGTATCTTATTATCGGAATTGGTCTCAAACTATCTATTATAAAATTTTCAACAAATTTTGGAACTTTTCCCCCAACAAAATTTATATTAGAAGATTGAGGTAATTTAAAAGGTTTTATATTTAATGAGCTAATATCTACTCCATCTATTACATTGTTCTTCAAATCTTCCTCGAATAATCCTCTGTTTAAAGATTCCGTAATAGTTGGAACTATAAATGGATCTATTCCAACAATCTTTGTAGCAATAAAATCTAACAAATAGGGATTTTCTCCAGCCATAATTAGACCTACTCGACGTATATCTCCTGAAGATGGTCCATCCCCTTCCATACAATCTATAGCATCTATTATTGAAAAAACAGGTTTAACATATTGGCAAATATCAATTAATACATTAGCAAAATGATTTAAATCATTCATTTTAAAATGGTATTCTGCCTTAGTAACACCTGGAATTACACCAAATAGGTTTTTAACTGCTCCTGTATATGACATCATTGCATGAGTTTTTAGCTTAGCACAAGATATTATGTAATCCACATCGTCAAATGCTTTTACAATCTTCATATTTTTTAAAATTAATGCTTCTTCATTAAATATTTCTTTTACAGAAGTATCATAATTTAGTTGACAGTTAGTTCTTTTTTGAATATCTAACATACCTGTCGTCTCATATATCCCTTCTAAAATTTTATCATTGAAAGGTCCACCTGGGCTGTCTCCAATAACTACAGCACATCCCATATCCTGCAAATATTTAACAACACCTTCAACAATATATGGATGTGTTGTGACTCCGTCTTCTGGTCTATTCTTTTTAAGCAAATTGGTTTTTACCAAAACTTTACTATGTTTCTTTATAGTTTTCAAACTTTCAATATTATCTAAGCACTTATAAACTGATTTAATGACTTCTTGATAATCATAATCTTTACATTCAACAATATTTATTTTCTTCAATACTCCAGCCCTTCCTTTTCCTACATGACAACTTTTATAAAAGTTGTTTCAGCTATAATATCAATTTTATTCCACGGTATCATCTATATAAAATATAGTATTAAATAAATGATATTTCTTACCATCTAGTTTTTTTTCTCTATGTTTATAGTAAAATTCCTCTAAAATTTGATTAAACTCCTTAAATTCTTCCTCTGTTAAATATACACTTTTAGAAACTATCGAAGACCTTTCTTTACTTTTTATATTATCTCCACGTTCGGACAAATAGTCTAAAATAATATTCTTACTCTCATCATATAAGTTCACTATTAGCTTTCTTATCTCATCTTTAATAACATCATCTATAGGTGAATTATCCAATTCAGTTCCAATTGCAAAAGATTCTGCTGTTGGCTCATAGTATTTAGCTATTATCCCATTTATCTCTCTTGTATAAATTAATTTAAGTACATCTATAGACTCCAATTTTTTTACATGGTAGTGAACTTTTGAAGGCACTTCTTTCATTAAATCAGCAATTTCTTTAACTGTTGCTGGTTTGCCTAGATTCTTAAATGTAGTTAATATCCTTATTCTATAAGGATCAGAGAAGATTTTAATCTCTTCTTCAGTACTCAATGTTTTTTCTTTCTCCAAAAAAATCACCTCTGTCCTTATTATACCTTATTTTAGTTTTTTAAAAAACTTTTATTAGATAGTATCGGATATAAGAAGTTTCATATATTCTTTGTACCGAATTAATTCTTTTACTTGGGATTTTTTACTTAACCTAGTTTCCATAAAAACACCTCTTAAAATTTATTTGACATTAAAATAATTCTAACGTTAAATAAATTTAAATATCGTTTTATATTTTTGTCAATCATAACCACCCGTCAAACGGGTGGTTTGCTCAGCCCTATAAGGGCATGTTACTTGCAAGTGTCTAAAGACACGCTGAATACAGTCCGCCAACCGCTTTAACTTTCCAAGCTACCCC
>NZ_JAHLPM010000010.1 GCF_018917865.1 Tissierella simiarum | reverse complement strand
TGAAAAAAGATTTCAAAAAAGACTAGGATGCATGGCTCCTTTAGAATATCGAAACCATGCATCTATATGTGTATAATATTTTAATTAAATTATCTGTCTACTTGACATGGGTCAGTTCACTTTGTTGTTGACTCATTTTACTTTTTACATATAGATAAAATTAATAACAAACTAAATGCAAATAAAAAATATTAATTGGAAATAGATTGATAGAAATAATACAATTTGATATGTAATGATAAATTACATATAAGGAGGAAAAACAATGAAAAAACATATTAGCTTATTTCTATGTATTTTATTAATATTTGGACTAGCTTTAACTGGATGTTCAAAGCAAGATCCAGAAACTACAGTAAATGGACAACCAGAGAACAATGTTAATGAGAATACAGGAAAAGAAACAGAAGAATTTAAAGCTCAAATGACCTTCAACGGTTCATCTACATTAGCACCTGTAATATCAGCTATAGCTACTGATTTTATAGAGGAATTTACTACTTGGGATAAAGTTGATTCAAGTTTTCCAAGTGAAAATATAGCTATATATGTTTCAGCCGGAGGATCTGGTGCTGGAGTTAAAGCAGTTCTTGATGGAACCAGTGACTTTGGTATGTTAGCAAGAGGAATTAAAGATGAAGAAAAAGAAAAGATAGGGAATGCTAAGGAATTTTTACTTGGTATAGATGCCTTAACTATTTCTATAAATCCAGAAAATCCTCTAACTAAAATAAAAGATGATTTAAGTACAGAAGAAGTAAAGAAGATATTTTCAGGAGAATATAAATACTGGGATGATGTAGACAGTAGTCTTCCACATAATGAAATAGTAGTAGTTATTAGAGATTTAGGTGGTGGAGCTCACGAAGTATTCCAAAAAAGTGTGATGGGTGATACATCAGTTAGAGAAGATGCTATACAAGCTCCTTCAATGGGTGCATTAGTTACTAAAGTAATAGAAAATAAGGATGCTATAGGCTATGCTTCTTTTGGTATGGTTAATCAAAATCTAGGTAAACTTGTTCCTTTAAAAGTTGATGGAGTTGAACCAACAAAAGAAAACATAGTAGATGGTTCATATAAAATATCTAGACCTCTTATAGTAGTTAAAAATGGTGAACTTAATCCAGGGCAACAAGCGTTCATGGATATGGTTACATCTAGTAAAGGGTCCGAAATTATTGAAAAGATGGGCTTCGTGCCAGCAAACTAAATTCAGAGGATATACCTCTGAATTTTTTTGAGGTGATTGTGTGAAAAACATAGGAGAAAAAATATTTAGTACGGTAATTAAACTACTGACCTTATTTTCCCTACTAATTCTTATTTTTATAGTTATATTTATATTTAAGGAAAGCTTTATTTTCTTTAGAGAAGTTCCTATACTAAAATTCATTACTGGTAGGACCTGGAATCCGCTAGGTGACCCTAATAAACTATCAATATTTCCAATTATTTTAGGAACTATATATGTATCTTTAATAGGGATTCTAATAGCATTACCAATAGGGGTTGGCAGTGCTATTGTATTATCTAATTATACAGGGGAGAGGTTCAAGAGATACGTAAGAGGAATTATAGATATATTAGCAGGAATACCTTCTGTAGTATATGGTTTTATAGGTTTGTTAGTATTAGTAAAATTTTTTGAGGTTAGATTTTCTTTTCCTTCAGGAGAATCAGTGCTAGCAGGCGGAATCTTAATTTCAATAATGATACTTCCTTATATTATATCTACTTGTAGTGAATCAATGGAAAAGGTATATAAAGAGTATTATCAATATTCTAGTGCATTAGGTGTATCTAAGAGCTATATGATAAGAAAAATAGTAATACCTGAAAGTAGGCGAGCTATTCTGGCAGGTGTGGTTTTGGCTTTAGGTAGAGGAATGGGAGAGACTATGGCAGTTATGATGGTTATAGGAAATGCTCCTATAATGCCTAAGCTCCTTAAGAAATGTCAAACTATTCCTTCTCTTATAGCTTTGGAAATGGGTATGGCAGAAGTAGGAAGTTTACATTATCATGGTCTTTTTGCTTCAGGCTTTATACTTATGATAATACTGCTTTTAATAAATATAATATTATACTTTATCAGAAAGAGCATAGATGTTTAAAAAATATATAAGGACTGGTAAATATGAGTGAAAAAATAAAAGATTCTATTTTTAAAATATGGCTTACTATGAGTACATTAGTTTTGTTCATTATAGTCGTTTATATTTTTGGATATATATTCAAGAATGGCTTTGATTCTATTAATTTAGAATTTATATTTGGCAATCCAAAAGGGATGCCCTTAGGATCTGAAGGAGGAGTATTTCCCGCTATAATTGGAAGTCTTCTGCTTATGGTTATAGCCTGTATATTTGCTTCTATACTAGCTATTTCAACAGCTATATATACGGTATTTTATTGTAATGTTAAGAAAATAGAAAATATAGTTCATTTAATAATACAATGTATGGCAGGGGTTCCTTCCATAGTATTAGGTTTGTTTGGATATACTTTATTAGTAATGTATTTAAAACTAGGGAGATCTTTACTATCTGGAGGTATAACTTTAGGTATTATGATATTTCCTTATATTCAAGTAAGGGTAGAAAAAATTTTAAGAGAGGTAGACAAGTCTATAATAGAATCATCTTATGCTCTTGGAGTATCTAAGGTTTATACAATTTTTAAACTTATTTTACCTCTATGTAAATCAGATATAATATCTACAATAACTTTAGCTGGAGGTTTTGCAATGGGAGCTGCTGCACCTATTGTATTAACAGCAGCTGTTATATTTGCTCCAGTCCCTAGGTCTCTATCTTCTCCGGTTATGGCACTCCCATTCCATTTATACATATTAACTGGAGAAGGAATATCTCTTGAAAAGTCTTATGGAACAGCTCTTATTCTTATAGTAATTTTGCTTATAATAAATTTTATTTCAATGCTGCTAGGTATGAAGAGAAAGGAGCATAATTAGATGGATATACTTAAAATAAAGGATTTATCAGTTGGATATGGGGATAAAAAAATATTGAAGGATTTATCAATAAATATAAAGAAGAACAAGATAACATCTATAATAGGTCCATCAGGTTGTGGAAAGTCCACTTTTCTTACAACTTTAAATCTTATGATAGAAGAAAATGGAGGTAATTTTACAGGAGAAATATTATTTGAAGATAAAAATATATTGTCCTATAGAAAAGACGATATAAGGAAAAAAATAGGCATAGTATTTCAAAAACCAGCACCTTTTCCTTTTTCAATATATAAAAACTTAACTTATGCTCCAAGATATTACGGCATAAAGGATAAAAAAGAATTGGACTCTATAGTAGACAAAACCCTTAAAATGGCAGGCCTTTTTCATGAAACCCATGAAGATTTGAATATGTCGGCTATGAAACTTTCAGGAGGGCAACAACAAAGACTTTGCATAGCTAGAGCCCTTACAGTAGACCCAGAAATATTATTATTAGATGAACCTTGTTCTGCCTTAGATATTAAAAATACAGCAAATATAGAAGAGATGCTCTTAAATTTTTCCAAAGATTATACCATAATTATAGTAACTCATAACTTATCTCAAGCTAAAAGAATATCCGATTATACAGCATTTATGTTAGATGGAGAATTAGTAGAGTTTGGAGAAACTAAAGAGATGTTTAACAATCCTAAAGATAAAAGAACAAAAGAATATATAGAAGGAATATATGGATAATTTTTATATGGGAGATGGATTTATGCTAATGTATGATATACCAGGAAGAGAAACAGTAGAAATAGAAAATATAGTATTTGATTATAATGGGACTATAGCAGTTGATGGAAAAATATTAGAAGGTGTTAAGGATCTATTATTAGAGCTAAAAAAACAGGCAAACATATATATATTAACAGCAGACACTTATGGAACTGTAGAAAGAGAGTGTAGAGATATAGGTGTAACAGTGATGACTTTTCCAAAAGAAAATGCAGGAGAATCTAAAAAGGATATAGTAAATAAATTAGGTGGAGAGAAAACCGTATGTATAGGTAATGGCTTTAATGATATACCTATGTTTAAAGAGTCTGTTTTAGCTATTGCCGTAATTGAAGGAGAAGGAACCTCTGGAAAACTTCTTGCCTATGCTGATATAGTCACGAAATCTATTATTGATGCATTAAAAGTAATTTTAAATGAAAATCGAATAAAGGCAACTCTTAGAAACTAGAATAAAAAATTGTATGATAATTCTATAGAATTACCATACAATTTTTGTTAAACATGAATTTCTATATAGAAAGATACACCTTCGTCTTCATTTTTAGCCCAAATTTTAGAACCGTGTAATGTTACAATTCTCTGAACAATGGCTAAACCTAGACCAAACTCCCCTTTATAGCCTTTGTTAAATTTATTAAATAAGGTTTCTATAATTTCTTGCTCAATAGGTGGACCATCATTCCAAATCTTAAGGAAAGCCTTATTATCTTTTTCTTGTTTCAATTCTACAAGAATGTGACTGTTGGCATAGCGGATTTGGTTATCTAATAGATTTTCTAAAACTACTCTCCATTGTTCCATATCACCATTAACATTTACAGGAGATAAATCTAAAGACCATTTTAATTGGCTTTTTTGCCAAGACAGTCTTTCGACTACATTTCTAATTAGATCATCTATAGAAAAATTTTCTCTAGAAAGCTCATGGTTAGATAAATAGTCGAGTTTGGTTAGATAAAGTAAGTTTCGTATCTGTTTTTCTAATCTTTCAGCTTCTTCATCTATTACCTGTACAGAACAATCTAAATTTCCTTTTGGATATATTCCATCTATAATTGCTTGTGCATAACTACGAATAACCATAACGGGAGTTTTTAACTCATGAGATACATGTTGTAAGAAAGACTGCTGAATCTCATCTTGATGAATTAGTTGATTTCTCAACTGTTCTATTGATTGACCTAGTTTTCCTATTTCATCTTTTCTATCAAGCTGTACAGGCTCATTCCATTCATGATCAGCAAGTTTTTTAACACGCTTTTCTAAACTGACCAATGGATTAGATAAATATTTCGCTAGCCCTATAGCAGGTATCCAACTAAAGAGGAAAACTAAAGTCATAATTAGTGCTAATTTCCTAAATAAGGTTTGAACTAAGTCTTCTCTATAAGAATCGCCCATATAAGAAACTAGAAAAACATCTTTTCCTAGTGCCCTTCCTTTTGTTATAACATAAAATATTTTTTCATTATCTATTTCACCACTATACTGTTGGCTAATCTTTTTTTGTTCTCCTATTTCACTTTTTACTTTATTCAGAAACTCCATAGAAAGAGGTGAAGAAAGTATTACTTGATTTTGGTCATATATTAGAAAATGATTAACTGTACGGGCGTTTTCAAGTTTTTGACTTTTCTTACCAAATATTTCTGACTCAATAAAATCTCTATATATTTCGCTATCAAATTGGTTAAATATCAGGTTTTGAGAATTTTCAATAGTAGCATAGATTTCATTAGTAAAAAAGTCTCTTAAAGTCAATGGAAGTATAATTGACAATAATATAGATATACATAAGGTAATTACAGCAAATACTGACCAAATTTGGACTGATAATGGAGAATTTTTCATGATTCTATCATCCTGTATCCATACCCATAAATGGTTTCAAGATTTAGAAGGGGCATTTTTTTTCGTAAACGTCTCACTAAATCATCAACTACACGATCAGATCCAAAGTAATCATCTCCCCAAATACAAGTAAGGATTTGCTCTCTTGAAAGAGCGATTCCTTGATTTTTTGCAAAATGAATTAAAAGATCGAATTCTTTTGATGTAAGATCAATAATTTCATTTTCTAGTTTAACTATTCTGCTTTTTTCGTTGATATTGTAAGGTGGAATAGTCTGAATCTCTAAGTCCGTTCCATAAATACGTTCTAAAAGATTACGAGTTCTAATAACTAATTCTCTAGGAAGGAAAGGTTTAGGTAAATAATCATCTCCACCTAGTTCTAATCCAACAACTCTATCTATATCAGCATCTCTAGCAGAAATAAAAATTACAGGAACCTTTGGAGAAGTTAATTTTATTTCTTGAAGAAGATGATATCCATCTATATCTGGAAGCATAATATCCAATATCCATAAATCGGGAGGATTATTAATTGCTTTTTTTGCCTCTTCTCCTCTTAAGAAAGAGGAAACTTTCCATCCTTCTTTTTGTAAATAGGAAGTTAAAACTAAATTTAAATTACTGTCATCTTCCACTAAATAAATTTGAAAGGACATGCTTAAACCTCCTCTATTATAATAAATACTATTTATATTATAACAAAATGGACGTGATGTTTCATCACGTCCTTTAAAGCTTATTAGCTTTAAAAAAATATCTACCCATTACTAGTATGCAATAAAATTATGGCATTATGATGAAAACTTTATGGGAAATTGTGAAATTTAGAAAACATAATTTCACAACAAAAACACAATCTATCCATACTCTTTTTACAATTGTTTATTAAAGTATAGGTATAGAAAATAATTAAAGGAGGTTTTGAACATGGATGAAGAAAGAAATAATATTGAAAAAGATAATATAATAGAAACCTTAGAGTATACGATTTATGAAAGTGATGAAGATACCAGTAAAGAAGACACGATTAAGGAGGAGGCTATTAAAAAGGATAAACCAAAGAAAAAGAAGTTTTTAAAGAAAGGGAATTTAATGTCCTATCTTGCAGTAGCTTTAATAGCTTCTATTATTGGTGGTTTAATATCAGCTTACGTAGGACCAAAGTATCTGTATGGCAGCATATTACCTTCACCTAATGAACAGCAGTATCAAACTTCTCAAACCATGAATATTACAACAGGAGATGATATAAATACTGTATCAGCAGTAGCTAAAAAAGCTATGAGTAGTGTAGTAGGAATAACTACAATAGAAATTCAAAGATATGCTTTTGCTGAAAGAGAAGTAGAAGGAGTAGGATCTGGAGTAATAGTAGATAGTAATGGATATATACTAACAAACTCTCATGTTGTTGGAGATGGAAATGCAAAAGAAATAACAGTGTTGTTTGAAAATGGAGATAAAAAGCCAGGAAAAGTGTTATGGAACGATGCGGCTTTAGACTTAGCAATAGTGAAAGTAGAAGAAACAGGATTACCTGTAGCCACATTAGGAGATTCTGATAAACTAGAAGTAGGAGAAATTGCAGTAGCCATAGGAAATCCATTAGGTTTAGAATTTCAGAGAACAGTAACTTCAGGGATTATTAGTGGGCTTCATAGGTCTATTAGAGTAGATGAAAATAATATAATTGAAGACTTAATTCAAACAGATGCTTCTATAAATCCTGGAAATAGTGGGGGACCCCTTCTAAATAGCAAAGGAGACGTAATTGGTATAAATACAGCTAAAATAAAGACAGGTGAAGGATTAGGATTCTCTATACCTATAAATATAGTAAAACCTATTATTCAGCAGGTAATTAAAGAAGGTACTTATAAGACAGTATTTATAGGAATAACAGGAGTTGAAGTAAATGTTTATGAAAGACAATTAGGAATTGATTTAAGTATAGACAATGGAGTAATAGTTATTGAAGTAGCTGCTGATTCACCTGCTAGTAAGGCTGGTTTAAGAAGTGGAGATGTAATAGTAAAAATTGATGACCAAAAGGTTGAAAATATGAATCAATTAAAGAAAACCCTTTATAAATATAGTCAAGGAGATAAAGCTACATTAGAAATTATAAGGGATGGAGAAGAAAAGAAAATAGAAGTAGAATTTAGTAATTTAAGATAATGCAGAAATAGGGAAAAAGTCCCAAAAATAATTTTTATTTCTAATTTGTTTCTAGTCTATTTATGGTATATAATATATAAAGTACAATGGTAATAATAAACGAATTAGGAGGTAGGAATATGAAAAAAGTATCGATTTTAGCATTAATACTAGCATTATCAATGGCCTTTACTGGTTGTACTAACAGTGAGATAAAGCTTTATAATGCTTTTAAAAAATCTCAAGACATAATGTCAATGGAAAGTGATACAAATCTTACATTTAAGGTAGAGGCTAAGAATTTCCCAGCAGAACAGCAACAAACTATTGAGGAAATAAGCAAGATGCTAAATAATTCAGAGTTTAAGATGTATCAAAGAACAGTGCAAAATGAAGAAAAAACAATAGCTAAATCTTATGTAAATACAGATTTTAATTTAGGTGACATGAAGATGGATATGCAAGTTTGGGTTGAGGCAGATATGTCTACCGATACACCTAAGCTAGTAGAAATCATAAAATTACCATCTGCTATGATGAGTACAATGGCTCCAGAAGGTGAAAACAAAGAGTTCATAGTTTATGACTTCGCGGAAATGATGAATACAGGAAAAGAAGGAGTTAATCTTGATAAATTAACTGATTTTAGTAAAGAAATTCAACCTAAGCTAATGAATTTATTAAAAGATTACTATACAAAATTTGATCCTGGATTTGAAGTAGGTGCTTTCAAAGGTACAAGAACTGTTAATGGAAGATCCTTATCTATTTATGAAGTTAAATTAGATGATGCATCCTTTAAAAAGCTTGTTAGATATGCAGGAAATAGTTATCTGGAAGATGAAAATACTATAAACTTTATTAAAGAGTATTTTAATGGAGTAATGGGTGCTATAGATGGAACAGATGAGGAGAAACAAGAATTGAGTCAAAACCTAGATAAATTCCAACAAGATCTTCCACAAATTAAAAAACAATTTAATGAATTTATGGATAAATTTGAGGATGTGAAGATTCTAGGAGATAAGGGATTAGTTATTGAGTATGGTATTAATAGTGACGGATACATTGCTCATGAAGCTGGTAAAATGGATTTAAGTATTGATTTAGGAGCTATAGAAAAAGCTTTTAAAAATAGTGATATAGTAGAAAGTGATGCAGTAGAACAAGAAACTCCTGTATTAAATATAGAAATAAACTTCAATACAAAGATTTATAATATTAACAAAGATATAATTGTTAATATGCCTAAAGTAGATAATAACAATGCTTTATATTTCAGTGATTTAGTTCAAAATAATCTTGCTCAATAAAGTGTAAACAGATAGCGGTTACCAGAATGGTAACCCCTCAGATTGTTGACAAAAGGGTATAGCATTAATGCTATACCCTTTTGTTGTTAATTGTATTTCTTATGACCTATTACATTTGTTTCATGGTATTTTTTTAATAAAACTTTTCTATATACTCTTCATATGTCATGACTCTATCATTGTAGCCATCTGGTTTTATTTCGATAATTCTATTTGCTATAGTTTGAATAAATTGATGATCGTGAGAAGTGAATAAAACATTGCCCTTAAAATCTCTTAGACCATTATTCACGGAAGTTATAGACTCAAGGTCTAAATGGTTGGTAGGCTGGTCCAGTATAAGAACGTTAGAATTATTCAACATCATCTTAGATAGCATACAACGAACTTTTTCTCCACCAGATAAAACTTTAGCTTTTTTCAAAGCCTCATCTCCAGAGAATAACATTCTACCTAAAAATCCACGTAAATATATTTCAGACTGTTCTACTGAAAATTGACGTAGCCAATCTATAAGACTTAAATCTACATCATTGAAAAACTCAGAATTGTCTTTTGGAAAATATGACTTAGTGATTGTAAGACCCCATTTATAGCTGCCGTTATCAGGTTCCATTTCACCTGTTAAAATTTTAAATAAAGTGGTAATTCCTGTTTCTTCTCCAATAAAAGCAATCTTGTCCCCTTTATTAACTCTAAAACTTACATTATCTAATACCTTTACACCATCTACTGTCTTAGAAATATCCTCTACTGTTAGAATTTCATTACCAACTTCTCTTTCTATATTGAAGCTAACAAAAGGATATCTCCTTGTAGAAGGTATAATATCATCTAAAGTTATTTTATCCAGTAACTTTTTACGAGAAGTTGCTTGTTTAGACTTGGATGCATTGGCACTAAACTTAGCTATAAAGTCTTGTAATTCTTTAATCTTATCTTCCTTTTTCTTGTTTTGGTCTTTCATCATTTGAAGAGCTAATTGGCTTGATTCGTACCAGAAATCATAGTTTCCAACAACCATTTTAATTTTACCAAAGTCAATATCTACCATATGAGTACATACTTCATTTAGAAAATGTCTATCATGGGATACTACTATAACAGTACCCTCAAAATCTCCTAAAAATTCCTGTAACCACCTAACAGCTTTTACATCAAGATGGTTAGTAGGCTCATCGAGTATAAGTATGCCAGGTTTACCAAATAAAGCTTGAGCTAGCAGTACTTTTACCTTTTCATTACCAGTTAAATCAGCTACCTTCTTATCATGAAGTTCAGTACCTATACCTAAGCCTTGTAATAAAGAAGAAGCTTCTGACTCAGCACTCCATCCGTCCATTTCTGCAAACTCTGCTTCTAATTCCGAGGCTTTTATTCCATCTTCATCAGAAAAATCTTCTTTCGCATATATTAGATCTTTTTCTATCATTATTTCGTATAGTCTTTTATTGCCCATAATAACAGTTTGAATTACTTGGTACTCATCGTATTCATAGTGATCTTGTTTCAAGACTGACATACGAATTTTTTTATCAATAGAAACATCCCCAGTATTTGGCTCGATTTCACCAGATAAAATCTTTAAGAAGGTACTCTTCCCAGCACCATTAGCTCCAATTACACCATAACAATTACCAGGGGTAAACATTAAGTTTACATCATCAAATAATTTTTGAGATCCATACCTTAAACTTACATTATTTACACTAATCAATTTACCTTCCATCCCTTACTTAAAATTTATAAAACATCCAGTTATTATATCATAAGTATTATAGGAAATCAAAATGTTATAATTTTGCCAACGATATGGTAATTTTTTCTAAAATAATGAAATTTTATATTTAGATGAAAAGATTGATTTATTAGATGAAAAGAACATAGAGATAATAATAAATAAGTTGAATAGCCTATAAATCTAGTCCTAGACCATCAGATTTAGGACTGCTGTTTATGGTATAATCAAATAAAGTAATAATAACTAGGGGTGATGTACAAAGTGTATAGAGAAATTAATGAAGAAATTTATTATCTTAAAGAAAGCCTTAGATCTAAGGAAAAACTAGAGTCATTAAGGTCTATTGCTACTGAAGAGCTAAATAAGAAAAAACAGAATTTAGAATCTCTAAGAAAGATATTGCAAAAAGAAGAAAAGGATGTACTAAAGCTTGAAAGTATGAGTTTGAGTTCCTTTTTTCTAAATATTATTGGCAAGAAAGAAGATAAGTTAGATAAAGAAAGAAAAGAGTACTTAGCTGCTAAAATGCAATATGATGAATGTGTTTTAGCTATAAAAGAGCTAGAAAATCAAATTGGAATTTGTGACAAAGAATTAATGAATTACTCAGGAGTAAAGGAAGAATACCAAAAAGTTATAAAGACAAAGCAAGAAACAATGATCAATGAAGATACTGAAATAGGTAGAAAACTTCGTGATTCCTTAGATAAGATAAATGAATTAAAACTAGATATTAAAGAAGTTAGAGAGGCCATAAATGCTGGTAATAATGTAACTGATGCATTAATGGAGATGAAGAAGCCACTTAATTCAGCAAAAAATTGGGGCGTATGGGATATGCTTGGAGGAGACTTTTTCTCAGATATTATGAAGCATTCAAAAATAAATGATGCAAACAGGCTTTCGTACGATGTTCAACATTATTTAAAGACATTCGAAAAAGAATTATTAGATGTAAACGAGTTTACTGAAATAAAAGTCAATATTGGTTCTTTTGCGAAGTTTGCTGATTTTTTCTTTGATGGACTTTTTGCTGATTGGTTTATTCAATCCAAAATAAATGAATCTATATCAAATGTAAATAATGCATATAATAAAGTAGAGCTTATATTATCTGATTTAAAGAGAAACTTGAGTCAAATGCAAAAAGAGCAAAAATTGCTAGAATCAGAAGTTAATAAATTGTTAGAAATATAAATTACCTACAGAGGTAAGTAAGAGAGTGTTGACAGAGGGACAGCATATATTAGACGATTGGAAAGAAGTTTTAAAGGCAGGTGGTATAAAATTCCAGTAGAATTAGTTAAGATGGCGGGAGTAGATATAATCATAGGTAAACCATTATTAAACACTATTGAACATAGTAGATGAAATAATTTATTAAAAAAGAATTTCTTGATAATTTTCTTTGGAAAATATATATTATTAGATAGAAAAAACTTTATACAAAGGAGCTAATATTATGAATCTAGTCTATAAAGGTAAAACAAAAGATGTTTATGCTATGGAGAACGGCAACTATTTACTTAAATTTAAAGATGATGTAACAGGAGAAAATGGTGTATTTGATCCAGGAGCAAATACTGTAGGATTAACTATAGAAGGTGTAGGAAAGGCAGGTCTTTCTTTAACTAAATTCTTTTTTGAAAAATTAAACAGTATGGGTATACCTACTCACTATGTAAGCGCCAATATAAATGATGCTACTATGATAGTAAAACCAGCTACAATGTTTGGTAATGGAGTAGAAGTAATTTGCCGTTATAGAGCAGTAGGAAGTTTTTTACGTAGATATGGAATGTATGCAGAGGAAGGGCAACCTTTGGATGCTTTTGTAGAAATTACTTTAAAAGATGATGAACGCCAAGATCCGCCTATAACAGAAGATGCTTTAGATATGTTAGGGATACTCTCAAAGGATGAATATAGAATATTAAAGGATCTTACTAAAAAAATTGGAAATGTAGTAAAAGAGGAATTAGCTAAAAAAGGTATGGAGCTGTATGATATTAAATTTGAATTTGGAAGAATAGGAGAAGATAAACATATAGCCTTAATAGATGAAATTTCTGGTGGTAACATGAGAGCTTATAAGGACGGTAAATATATAGAACCATTAGAACTGGAAAGATTAATGCTAGAAGATTAGAGAGAATCCCACATATTTTTAATATGTGGGATTTTTTTCCTTCATAGATTTTTCCGATACAATAAATCTTCCTATGAATTTTATAATTTCATTAACCCAAATAACAGAAGAAGCCATAAATATAATTTTTATCCAGAGGATAAAGCTTAAATGTACTGTATTGAAGAAATTATTGTATAATTCCATTAAAATTATTTGAGCACATCCAGTGGCTAATATAACTTTTAAAGCAATACTATTCTTTGTAAAATTAGGAATTATACTTTTTAATCCGAATTCTCTACAGTTAAAGGCATTAAATAATGAGCTAAAGGCAAATAAAGCAAATAATGATGTTTCCATCTCATTGGGTATAAACCTAGGACCTCTATTAGCAGTAGGAAGAGCTACTCCTAATGGATTAAAAAACATTTGTACTACCAACAATAAGGTAATAAAGGTGGCGTTAAAAATTATTGATTTAAACATTGTTTTTGTTATTATGCTATCATCTTTCTTAATAGGTTTTCTTTTCAATACATTTTCTCTAACAGGTTCTAAACCCAGAGATAATGCTGGTGGACCATCCATTATTATATTCACCCATAACAGCTGTATAGTAGTAAAAGGCATTTCGTGTCCCGTTATTTGCGATAATATTGCTATAAAAAAAGCCACAACATTAACGGTAATTTGAAACTGAACAAACCTTTGAAAGTTTTCATATATTCCTCTACCCCATTGAATTCCTTTTACTATAGTGCTAAAACTATCGTCTGTTAAGATTATACTGGCAGCCTTTTTAGCCACTTCTGTACCAGCTATTCCCATGGCTATTCCAACATCAGCTTTTGCTAATGCAGGAGCATCATTTATACCATCACCAGTAACAGCAACAACTTCTCCATTATCTTGAAGAGCTTGGACTATTCGCATTTTAGTTTCTGGTGTTGATCTAGCTACAATAGATATAGTGTTTATTTCCTCTTTTAATGCCTTAAAAGAAAGAGTATCTATATAGCTTGATTCTACAGCTCTGCTGTTATTATCTAATAATCCCAGTTCATTTCCTATAGCTACAGCAGTATTAATATTATCACCAGTTAGCATCTTAGTAGTAACGCCAGCTTTTTTAGCAGTATCAATAGAAGACTTTACATCGGGTCTTAGAGGATCTTTAATGCCTACAAAGCCTGTAAATACTAAGTTCTTTTCAAGATCACTATTATTTGTGGCTGTCGTTTTTATACTATCATCAACAGTTATAGCTGCTTCTTTAGAAATCGCATTTATTTTCTTATAAGCAAATCCTAATACTCTCATAGCGTGAATTTGAAGATTCTTTATTTGTTCAATAATAAATTCTTTTCTTTCATAGGTAAGTTTCATAACCTGCCCATTAATATATTCGTAACCACAAGAATTTAAGATAATTTCCGGTGCTCCTTTGGATAAAAGGATATAGTCCTCGCCGTCTTTAATAACTGTATCCATTCTCTTTGTTTTTGAAGTAAAGGGAATCTGGTGCATTATATTTTTACTCTGACGATACTTGTAGTATTCTTTGTCTTTTAAGTAGACCAATAAAGCACATTCAGTAGCACTGCCCATATAATGCCATTGGTCATTTTCATAAGCTATATCTGCTGTTGAATTTATAATACAGTTATCTATGAAATAACTTTCGTTTGAATCATATTTCTTCATAAATTCTCCATTCATAAATACAGTTTCTACAGTCATTTTGTTTTCAGTTAAAGTTCCTGTTTTATCAGAGCAAATAACTGAAACTGAACCTATAGTCTCACAAGCCTCTTTCTTTGTAACCAATGCATTTATTTTCGCCATTTTCTGCATTGTAATTCCAAGAGTCATGTTTACCATTGTTGGAAGTCCTTCTGGGACTGCTGCTACCATAAGAGCTACACAAACAACGAAAGCACTTTTAATTGGTTCAATTGAATTTAAGAATGGGATTATACCCGAAGTATCTATATGCAGAGATTTTTGTAATATCATTTTAATAATCATAAATATCAACAATAGACCTGCTACAGAACTAGATATTTTAGCTATATTCTGTCCTAAGTGGGCCAGCTTAATTTGTAATGGTGTTTGATTGTTGTCACTATCATATAGACTTTGAGAAATTTTACCCATTTGAGTAGAATCCCCAATAGATGTTACTACTATTTTACCTCTACCATAAGCTATAAAAGTACCTCCAAAAACCATATTAATTTGTTTTGCTGGTATAGGTTCTTGAATTATTATATTTCCATTTGAATCAATTGTTTTTATTGGAACTATCTTATCTGCACATTTATCTACATCATCTGATTCCCCAGTCAATATATCTTCTCGTACTTTTAATTCTATAGATTCTAATAACCTGCCGTCTGCTGGAACCATGTCACCTGTTTCAAGTAAAACAATGTCCCCAGGAACTAGATCGTTTTTGGGTACAAGAGTTATTTCACCATCTCGTATACACTTAACAGAAATATTTTCTGCCATTTTAGACAATGCTTCGGCAGCTTTCTTAGATCGATCTTCAGTTACAAGTCCTATAGTGGTACCCAATATTATAGCTAATATTATACCAATTGCATCTCCATATTCACCGATCAATAGGCTGATAGTAGCTGAAACTAAGAGAATAATCATCATAGGATCAAATAGACCTTCCCATGGAGAGCCCGTTTTACCTTTTGAAAATTCATTTGGACCATACTTTTCCTGTCTTATTTTTACTTCCTTCTGACTTAATCCTTGATTTTCGTCAGTCATGAGTTCTTTTATAACTTCTAACTTATGTTCATTAAAATACATTATCCTACCTCCAAGCAGTAAATTAATATTTAGAATATTAATTAACCATAAAATTGTTTGTCAATAATCACCCTCTTCCATTGTTAAAATTGTTATAGAGCTTGTCTTAAATTTCTAATTATAATTTTTATAATTTTTGAGATTTCACTATCCATCTTATGCAGGATTTTTTAAGTTTATGATTGAAAACTATATTTTATAAAATACTATTGTATAATATATGAAAAGTAGTATAATAATAAGTAGACATACAATGAAGGGGAGTGCTTTTGTGATAGAGTCCGTTTTTAACTAAGTAATTTAATAAATGAGTCTTAAAAATTTCACGCCTATTATATAGGTTTATTTGTAGTGGGTTTTTTAGGGCTTATATACTTAGTAAAAACACGGTTCACATTCCCTTATATAGAGAAATAGTAAGCTGTGCTTTAGCACAGTATTTTTATGCCTATTTATAGAAAAGCCTATAAAGATAATATATGCTAATACTATATATTAGGATAGATATATGATGGGATTATTTAATTGACTTTTAAGCCATAAGTGAGCTTTGTTTCCTTATGGCTTTTTATTTTTTGAATAAATTAAAACTATATATTAAAATTGTATTTTTGCTAAGTTATTAGCCTTAAAGCCCTCTACAGTTTTTAAAAATAAAAAGATGGAGGAAATAAAATTGAATAATAAAACTGTAGAACTATTAGGATATAATAAAATCAAAGAAATATTAAAAGAATATGCTTTATCAGATATAGCTAAAGAACGTATAGATAGATTAGAACCTTTAGTAGATAAAGAAAGCATTGAAATATCTATAAAGGAAACCACTGAAGCTAGAGCTATTGTAGATAAAAGTGCAAGTATTCCTATTCATGGTTTATTAGGAATGAAATCTATAACGGAAAAAATTAAGAAAGGTATGATTTTTTCTCCAGAGGATTTAGAATTAATCTCAGGATTGTTAAAAGATATAAGAAGATTAAAAAGGTTTATGAAGGATAAAGAGTATATTGCACCGACTGTAAGCTTATATGCATTTTCTTGTTTTGAATTAAATGAAGTAGTAGAGGAAATTGATAAATGTATTGTAAGAGGAAGAGTAGACGATAGGGCCAGTTCTAGTCTTTATAAAACTAGGAGAAAAATCTTGATCTTAGAAGATAAAATAAGAAATAAATTAGACAATATATTGAAAAATGGAAAATATTCATCATATATTCAAGATTCTTTAGTAAGTCAGAGAAATGGCAGATATGTAATTCCTATTAAAAGTGAGCATAGAAGGAACATAGATGGAAGTATCCATGATAAATCTCAGAGTGGATCAACAGTTTTTATTGAACCAGCAGAGGTTAAAAAATTACAAGATGAGCTAGAGATTAATAAGTTTGAGGAAGAGAAGGAAGTATATAGAATTTTATCTTCCTTGACAAATTTAATATATGATAAGGAAAAAGAATTAAGTATCAATATTGAAGTAATGAGCAACTATGATTTTATCTTCGCTAAAGGAAAGTACAGTAAGGCTATAGAAGGTAGAGAAGTAAGCCTTAACACAGAGAATTACACCAATATAAAAAATGGAAGGCACCCTCTAATTGGAAAATCAGCAGTGCCTTTGAATTTTGAAATTGGCAAAGAGTATAGAGGGGTAGTTATAACTGGACCAAATACAGGAGGAAAAACTGTTGCCTTAAAAACAGTAGGTCTACTAACTATGATGGCTCAGTCTGGACTTCATATACCTGTGGATAAAGGAAGTGAAATAGGCATATTTGCAGATATATTAGTAGATATTGGTGATGGTCAGAGTATAGAACAAAGTTTGAGTACCTTTTCATCCCATATTAAAAATATAATCAATATCTTAAATTGTGCAGACAAACATACTCTAGTTATTGTAGATGAGTTAGGTTCAGGCACTGATCCTGGAGAAGGCATGGGTATAGCTGTGGCAGTTTTGGAAGAATTATATAATAAAGGTGCAACAATATGTGCTACAACTCATTATAGTGAAATAAAGGAATTTGCTCAAAACAGGGAAGGCTTTATAAATGGCTCTATGGAATTTGATATCAATACTTTGAAGCCCTTATATAAGCTTAATATAGGGAAAGCTGGAGACAGTAATGCATTCTTTATTGCCTTAAGACTTGGTATGGATAAAAGGTTAATCAAAAGAGCGCATACAGTAACTTATAAGGAAGAAAAGGATTATTCAGAATATGAAAAACAATATGAAACTATAGTCGAAAATCAAGAGGAAATTGAAAACCATAAAGAGCAAATTAAGAAAGTAGAAATAGCTGAAAATAAAAAGAAGGCTAATAAAAAAGCAGAGCATAAGGATAATTTCAATATAGGAGATAGTGTATTTGTAAGCTTTATGAATAGAACTGGAATAATTTGTGAAGAAGAAAACTCTAAAGGTGAATATGGTGTAATGGTTATGAAAAAGAAGATTAAAGTAAATAGGAAACGCTTATCTCTTCATATTAAGAAAGATGAACTTTATCCTGAAGATTATGATTTAAATGTTATCTTTAAAAATAAAGAAGATAGAAAAAAGGATAAAATGATGAATAAAGCCCATATTAAAGGACTTTCTATAGAGGTTAACGAAGAATAAAGAATCTAATAGACTTTAAATTTGCCAAGGTTATTCTAATATATTAGAATAACCTTGGCAATAATTTTAATTTTTTGAAAAACTTATCCAAAGATTTTTTTTGCAATGGTAACTGCCTCTTTTGCATCTCTAGCATAATAGTCTGCACAAATCATATCAGCATAATCTTTGTTTAATACAGCTCCCCCTACCATAACTTCAAAGTTGGAATTAACTTCTTTCAAGGCTTTTATTGTTTCCTCCATATTTTTTACTGTAGTAGTCATCAAGGAACTAAGTCCTATTAACTTAACATTATGTTTAATAGCTTCTTCTACTATTTTTTCTTTTGGAACATCTTTTCCCAAGTCAATGACTTGAAATCCATAGTTCTCAAGTAACACTTTAACTATATTCTTACCAATATCATGAATATCTCCTTTTACTGTAGCTAGTATTATTTTGCCTTTAGAAATTTGGGAGAATGAATCTTTACTTAATCTATTTTTTATAACTTCTAAGGATTCCTTTACTGTTTCTGCTGATTGTATTAGTTGAGGAAGAAATATATATCCTTTCTCATATTTTTCTCCTACTAAGTCTAAAGCAGATACTATATCTTGATTAACAATGAGTAAAGGGTCTTTTTGTTCTAACAATTTTATAGTAGCATCTTTAGCTTCTTCTCTTAATCCCTTTTCTATTATATTGGATAAACTTTCTTTTTTAAATTCTTCAACTTTAGGGATTTTATAGTCTTTATTATTATAAGACTTTAAGTAGTCTGTAGCTCCTTTATCTGTGTTTAATAAAACCTTAGATGCTTTTATTGTATCCATCATATCCTGATCAATAGGGTTGATTATAGGTAAATCAAGTCCCGCAGCAAGACTAGCAGCTAGAAAAGTTCTATTTAATAAACCTCTATTTGGCAACCCAAAAGATACATTAGATACGCCTAGTACAGTTTTTACATTTAAATTTTCCTTTACCATTAAGATGGCTTTTAAAGTTTCTTTCACATTTTCTTGTTGAGCAGCTGCTGTTAATGTTAAACAATCTATATAAATATCCGATTTATCTATGCCATATTGTTGTGCCGTATTAACTATTTTTTCTGCTATTTTAAATCTTTCTTCTGCATTGGAAGGTATACCTTTATCATCTAAAGTTAAGCCTACAATTGCCCCTCCGTATTTTTTTACTAGGGGTAAAATCTGTTCTAGATGCTTATCCTCTCCATTTACTGAGTTTACTATAGCCTTGCCGTTATAAACTCTCAAACCACTTTCTATAACTTTAGGATCATTAGAATCTATTTGAAGAGGGACATCTAATATGGATTGAATTTCCTTTATAACTTTAATCATCATTTCTTCTTCGTTTATTTCTGGTAAACCTACATTTATATCTAATATATCTGCTCCAGCTTCTACTTGAGCTATGGCTTCTCTTAATATATAATCCATATTTCCATTTTTTAAAGCCTCTTTAAATAATTTTTTACCTGTTGGATTGATTCTCTCACCTATTACTTTTACTTCATCAATAAATACTGTTCTAGTAGGAGTACAAATGCCGCGTATAGATTTATAATTTAAATTCTTTACCTGTATGTTTTCTAGATTTTTAACTAAGCTTTTTATATGAGCATCAGTAGTGCCACAACATCCTCCAATTATTTTAATTCCCTTCTTTACAAATTTTTGTCCATAATCTCCAAATTCTTCAGGAGAAAAATCAAATATAGTATTTCCATTACAGAGTCTAGGCAATCCTGCATTTGGCTGTACCATTACTGGAATTTTAGCTATTTCTAATACTTCATCTATAATAGACTCTAGCTCTTTAGGTCCTAGTGAACAATTTACTCCAAGAGCATCTACTCCTAATCCTTGCAAAACCATAACCATAGAAGCAGCACTACAGCCTGTAAATGTTCTTTTATTTTCCTCAAAGCTCATGGTGCAAAATACAGGTAGATTTGAATTTTCCTTAGCTGCAAGTACAGCAGCTTTTGCTTCATATAAATCTGTCATTGTTTCTATTAATATTAAATCAGCTTCACTTTTTACTCCTTGAATGATTTGTCTTTTAAAAATCTCATAGGCTTTTTCAAAGGATAAAGTTCCCATAGGTTCTAATAATTCACCAATAGGTCCTATATCTAAAGCTATAAAACAATTTTTATCTTTAATAGCTTCCTTGGCATTTTTTAATCCTGCATCAATGATTTCCTCTACAGTGAAATTACTGTTTTTAAGTTTTATTTCATTAGCACCAAAAGTATTTGTAGTAATAACTTTTGCACCTGCATCAATGTATTTTTTATGAATTTCTATTATTTTTTCTGGTGATATTATATTTAAAATTTCAGGAAGTTCACCTAATTTTAATCCCATATTTTGAAGCATAGTCCCCATAGCACCATCAAAAATTAGGACATTTCTTTCTAAGTAGGTTTTAATTTCCACATGAAACACCTTCTTTCCTAGCAATGCAATCAGAAAATTTATTACAATTTAAACAAGTTCTTTTTTCTATTTTTTGATTTTCATCTACAATTCCCATTATTGCTGTAACAGATTTTCTTGGTATTAAAATATTATGAGATGAAGTAGTAAGTCCTATAGTTTTATCTGCTTCTAGAATAGATATAAATTTCTGTTGTATTTCTATAGGTAGATCTCCATAGCCAGGACTATATCTAGGTGTTAGTTTTTTACCCTGCTGATTCACTTTAGATTCTATTTCCTCACAAGCTTCATCACAGACTTGTTCTACAGCTGTAGTAGCGCAAGCATCTAGTATTAATGCCTTAGTCATATCAAATTTTTCATAATATCTTATTCTAGTATCTACATAATTTCCTAGAGTTACTGCCATTAAAACACAACTTTCTGCTCCTTCTAAATGCCTATTAATATCTTTCCCTTCCAATTCTAAAATGTATTGGCTTAGGATTATTTTACTTTCTTTCCTGGATATATCAAGAATCCTATAGATATATCTTTTTGAAACCAAATGTCTAATTTCATCTATACATTCTTCTATTAAAATTTTCGTAGTTTGATCTAATATTTGATTTTTATAGCCTAAATATCTTAATACTTCTTTTTTATTAATATATAACATAGTTCATTATTCACCTCGTAATATTAAGACTAAACCTGAAATATTTATACAGTAGATTTAACCTACTTTAACTAATTAATATTGAATCTTTAACATATTAAATTGACTTTTTTCTATTTACAGAGCTTAATACGTAGCTTATATTGTTACTTATCTTCCTGGCTATATAAGGATTATTCATAGTATAAAGATGAATTCCCTTTACTTCTGAAGATACTAAGTCTATTATTTGCTCTAATGCATAAGCTATGCCTGCTTCCCTTAGTGCTTCTTTATCATGTTCATATTTATTCATTATCTTTATAAATTTTGGTGGAACAGTAGCTCCACAAAGAGAAACTATCCTTTCAATCTGTTTCTTATTTGTTACAGGCATTATACCAGCTTGAATAGGTATGTTTAACCCTTTTTGTTCCATAAGATTTAGAAGGTTGTAAAAATAATTGTTATCAAAAAATAATTGTGAAATTAAATAGTCTGCCCCTGCTTCTATCTTCATTTTTAAAGCTTCAATATCTTGTTTTAAACTGCTGCTATCAATATGTCCTTCTGGATAGCAAGCAGCTGCTATTCCAAAATTGTCTTTTTTATTTATATGTTCGATAAGTTCATGGGCATTGTTAAAGTCTCCTATAGTAGAACTTTTTCTTGGTATGTCTCCTCTAAGAGCCAATATGTTTTCTATACCCTGTTCATTTAGCCTTTCTAAAATATTATTAATAGTTTTTTTATTAGAATTTATACAAGTTAAATGAGCTAATGGTTCAATATTATATTTATTTTTAATAAGGGAGGATATTTCACAGGTTCTATTGTCACTAATATTTCCTCCTGCTCCATATGTTACACTAATATAATCTGGTTTTAAATCTTTCAAGGACTCCAAAGTATCATAAATAGTTTCTATTGATGAAGTAACCTTTGGAGGAAAGATTTCGAAAGAAAAAACTACTTCTTTCTCTTCAAACAGTTCTTTAATATGCATCTCTTACCTCCTTAATAAATTACTAATATATGAACTTCCTATATTTAATAAAAATAAAAGTATTTTACTAAACTGAAACTTTGGATACTGCCTTTGTGATTGCCTGTTCAATATCATAGATTAAATCATCAACATCTTCAATTCCAATAGATAGTCTTATCATGTCAGGAGTGACTCCTGCTAATTTCTGCTCTTCTTCTGTTAATTGAGCATGCGTGGTACTAGCTGGATGTATAACTAAAGACTTAGCATCTGCAACATTAGCAAGGTGAGAGAAGATTTCTAGATTCTCAATAAATTTTTTACCTTCTTCTATTCCACCTTTTATTCCAAAGGTAAATATAGAACCTGCCCCTTTGGGAAAATATTTTTGTGCTAAATCATAATATTTATTTCCCTTTAAGCTTGGATAGTTTACCCAAGATACAAAAGGGTGTCTTTGAAGGAATTCAGAGATTTTTTTTGCATTTGATACATGTTTTTCTATTCTTAGAGAAAGAGTTTCAAGTCCTTGAAGAAATAGAAATGAATTAAAGGGGCTAAGAGCAGCACCGGTATCTCTTAAAAGCTGCACTCTCATTTTTGTAATATAAGCTGCGGCTCCTATATCTCTAGAATAAATAAGACCATGATAGCTAGGGTCTGATTTATTAAAGTCCGGAAACCTATTGTTTCCTTCCCAATTAAACTTACCCGAATCTACTATTACCCCTCCTATTGAAGTCCCATGACCACCTATAAACTTTGTAGCAGAATGGACTACTATATCTGCACCAAATTCTATGGGTTTAATAAGGTATGGTGTTCCAAAAGTATTATCTACAATTAATGGAATTCCATTTTCGTGGGCAATATTAGCTACGGCTTCAATATCAATCAAATTTATTCCTGGATTACCTATAGTTTCAATATAAATAGCTTTGGTTTTATCACTTATAGCTTCTCTAAAGTTCTCTGGATCATCAGAGTCTACAAAAATAGTCCTTATGCCTAGTTTAGGAAGTGTATTGGAGAAAAGATTATAAGTACCTCCATATAATGTACTTGATGAAACAATCTCATCTCCTGTTCCTGCTATATTTATTATTGAATAAGTAATAGCAGCTGATCCTGAAGCTACGGCAAGAGCTCCAATACCTCCTTCGAGGGCTGCTACTCTTTGTTCAAAGACATCTGAAGTAGGGTTCATAATTCTAGTATAAATATTTCCTTCCTCTTTTAAAGAAAATAGGTTTGCACCATGTTCAACACTATTAAAAACGTATGATGTAGTTTGGTATATAGGAACTGCCCTTGCTCCTGTGTTAATATCAGGTTCTTGACCTGCATGTACTTGTAATGTATCAAACTTTAAATTTTCTATAGTCATATAAACATCTTCCTTTCATTTTTATTTTTTAAAATCATGTATGGAAATCAGCTTATAAAAAAATACAACCTCCTTTCTCCATATAGTTATGATGAAAGAAGGTTGTATTCATGTAATACATACGTATTCTCTCATCTGCCCTTAGGTCGGTTCAACCATAGGTAGGAATTGGCACCTTTTCAAATTCATTTAATTTGAAGGTTGCCGAGGTTTCATAGGGCCTTTCCCTCCGCCTCTCTTGATAAGATATTTATTAAATAAAAAAACCTCTTGCTGAAAGAGGTTTTGTAATCTTTTCCTTATCTTTCAGCATATGCTGCAGGATTTAGCACCGGGCATATATAAAAAGTATGCTGGTTGCTGGGTTTCATAGGGCCTTTCCCTCCACCGCTCTTGATAAGACATTTATTAAATTGTTTTAATTGTATCAGGGTTAATATAATGTGTCAATATAAATTTTTATAATTATTTAAAGATTTATATTATTTTATAGGACAAGTTAAATCATATAAACACTCATAAAATAATATATTATTTATCTCCTAGAAATTCTTCTAAAGTAATATTTTTTTCAAAGATTTCTGTTGCTACTTCTTTTCCCACATATCTAATATGCCAAGGTTCATAACTGTAGCCTGTTATGCTTACGTATTCTTTTGGATAACGTATTATAAATCCAAATTTATGAGCATTATTCTTTAACCATTTTCCTTCAACAGTTTGTCCAAAGTTTTCCTCTAAAGCAAAATTCGTTTCCTTACAAGATACATCTATAGCAAGACCTGTCTGATGTTCACTTTGACCTGGGGCTGCTACTAATTTATTAGCTTCTTCAATTCCTACTTTTTTTACTTTATTGTCAAACAACATCTTTTGTGTTTTATAGGATCTATATCCCGATACAGCATATAACATAATTCCATCTTCTTCTGCATGATTAAATAATTCTTCCAATGCCTTTGCAGCTTCTTCTCTCATATGTCTTTTTTCTATTTTTTCGTCAAAAGAAAATCTTACATTAGGAACTACTAAATCTTTTGGTTTATAATCGGAAGGAAGATTTCTTTCTTTATTTACTAAAACCAAGATATCATCTGTATTTTTTATTACAACTTTTCCATCTTTGTCTGTATATGTAGTATCTTTTAAATAATCAACTTTTACATCTGTTTTTACATTTTCTACATTATTTACAGGAGTATCCTCTACTTTTTTCACAGATTCAGCCCATATAGTTCCATTTAATAAATTTACAGCAATATTTTTAATTGACCAAAAAATACCTATTGCTATTACTCCTAAGGCCATAATTCTAATAAGCTTTTTATTCATGTTTTCACATCCCTTAAAATTATTTATGGAGATATCCATACTTGTCCATTATATAATATTAATACACCAAAATACAAAATTCGTCAAATTATCTTAAAAAAAGGAGAATAATAATGATGTGTGATTTTATCTTTGTATATATGGGATTATAATAATATAATGGTTTATAAGGAGATTTTCTTATTTGAATGGAGGAATGAAAGTGGATAAAAATGTTTCATGGTATATTGAAAAGCAAGTTCAGAGAACTATTAATAATTTAAATAATGGTAATATGGAAGGTTATTATGTTAAGGATGAAGAGGAGTTAATGGAAAAATTAAAGGAATTTATCCCTGCAAATTCCATAGTAGGAGTAGGAGATTCCATGACTCTTTTTGAAACGGGGGTTATTGATTTTCTTAGGGAAGGCGAGTTTGTTTTTTTAGATAAATATGAAGAAGGAATCACAAAAGAAGAGAAAAGAGAGATATATATTAAAAACTTCTCTGCTGATACTTTTATTTCTAGTACCAATGCAATAACAGAAAAAGGTGAATTATATAATATAGATGGAAATGGAAGCAGAGTAGCCCCTATGATATATGGTCCTAAACAAGTTATTATAGTAGCTGGAATAAATAAAGTTGTAAAAGATATAGAAGAAGCAGAAAGAAGAGTAAGAAGCTATGCTGCACCTATTGATGCCAAAAGATTAAATAAAGATACACCCTGTACTAAAGTAGGCTATTGTGTAGACTGTAGTAGTCCAAATCGAATATGTAATGACTTTGTTGTAATTAAAGGACAGTTTATTAAAGGAAGGATAAAGATAATTATAGTTGGAAAGCAACTAGGATATTAAATTGAAAATTTATAAAGGGGAAAATAATATAATTGGAGAACTAAGACATAAAGTAAATATATAAAGAAACATAAAGTTCTTGTAATTATTTGGAGTAGGAGTTGAATTTATATGGGCTATTTAAAAAAGTATATGAAAAAATACTGGAAACAATATATATTGGCTTTTGTATTTTTAACGGTTGAAGCTACATGTGATCTTCTACAGCCAACTATAATGTCACGTATAGTAGATAAAGGAGTAAAAGGAAGAGACATAGACTATGTTCTACGTCTAGGCAGTATGATGCTTTTAATTACAGCAATAGGGGCTACTTTCGCTATAGCAAGGAATATAGTATCAAGTAGGGTTTCTCAAAAGTTTGGTAGTGAACTTCGAGAAGATCTTTATAAAAAGATACAAAGCCTTTCTTTTGACAATATTAACTTATTTCAGGATGCTTCTCTCATAACTAGATTAACTAATGATGTAAACCAAGTACAAAACTTTGCCCATGGGATGATGAGAATTTTTGTTAAAGCTCCAATTCTATGTATTGGAAGTATTATCATGGCTACTATTATTAATCCGAGGATGGCCTTAATACTCATAGGGGTAATCCCTATAATCGGAATTTTAATATTTATAAACATGAAAGTAAGCTACCCTATTTTTACTAAAATACAAAGAGCATTGGATGAAGTAAATGGTGTAATTAGAGAGTATTTAGCGGGCATAAGGGTTGTGAAGGCTTTTAATCGATTTGATTATGAGATAGATCGCTTTGAAAAAGTAAATAATGAATTAACCGAAGTATCCATTAAAGGTGCGAGAACTATGGCAATTTTTAATCCTGGGATATCTTTTATAGTAAATATAGGTATAGTATTGATTTTATGGTTTGGCGGATATAAGGTAAATAGTGGAGATATACAAGTTGGTCAAGTTATTGCTTTTACCAATTATATGACTCAGATTCTTTTTTCTTTAATGATATTATCCAGGGTATTCACAATGTTTATTAGAGCAAGAGCTTCTGCAGAGCGTATAGGAGAAGTTTTCTTAGAAGAAAATAATTTACAACTAAAAGAATTTCCTATAAAATTAGAAAACGTTGAGGGAAGAATAGATTTTGAAAATGTATCTTTTTCTTATTTTAATAAAGATAAACCAATTCTTAAAGATATAAGTTTTTCATGTAAACCAGGAGAAACTTTGGCTATCATTGGTTCCACAGGAGCTGGAAAGACGACTCTTATCAACTTAATACCACGTTTTTACGATGTAACGGAAGGTTCTATAAAAATTGATGGAATTAATATAAAAGATTTAGATTCAAAAAAATTGAGAGAGATAATAGCTATGGTTCCTCAGAAAGTCCTTTTATTTACAGGTACAATTCTAGAAAATATAAAATGGGGAAATGACGAGGCTAGTTTAGACGATGTAGAAAGAGTCGCAAAAATATCTCAAGCCCATGATTTTATATTGTCTTTTCAAGAAGGATATAATACCGAATTAGGGCAAGGTGGAGTAAACTTATCTGGAGGACAAAAACAGAGAATTTCTATTGCCAGAGCTTTGATAAGGAAACCTAAAATACTTATATTTGATGATAGCACCAGTGCTGTAGACGTAGTTACAGAAGGAAAAATAAGGAAAGGGTTAAAAGAATATTTAAAAGATACTACATTTATATTGATTGCTCAACGTATTACATCTGTCATGGAGGCAGATAAGATATTGGTATTGGATAAAGGATCTATAGTAGGCATGGGAAATCATAAAGAACTTATGAAAGAATGTGAAATCTATCAAGATATATTTTATTCTCAGATAGGAAGGGAGGAGCTTAAAAATGGAACCCAGACAATCTGGCAATAAAGGAGTAACTGGCATTAGTGGTTTAAGAGGCCCTAGAAGTGTAATGCCTGTTATAAAACCAAAAAATCTTAAAGAAACTCTAAATAGATTATGGTCTTACTTTAGAAGTGAGAAGAAATTATTATTCATAGTTTTTTTATTAATATTAATAAGTTCTGGGTTGGGGTTATTGGTACCCTATTTTATTGGAAAAGCCATTGATACTATGTATCTTGGTAAAATGGCTGTGAATTTTAAAGGATTGGGAATAATTATTGGAATTCTTACTGTTGTTTATATAATGGATAGTCTTATGAGCTTTTTACAAGACTGGATTATGGCTGGAATATCCCAAAGAATAGTCTTTAATTTACGAGAAACTCTTTTTGCTAAGCTTCAAAATTTACCTATATCTTTTTTCGATGTTCATACCCATGGGGAAATAATGAGTAGATTGTCCAATGATATAGATAATGTAAGCACTACCATATCTCAATCTACTGTACAGCTTATGTCGAGTGCCATTAATATTTTAGGTTCCTTTATTATGATGCTTATATTAAGTAGAATACTTACCATTGCTAGTATGGTAACTATACCTATGGTTTTATTAATGACAAGGAACGTAGCTAAAAGAACTAAGGTATTATTTAAGGAACAACAAAGTATTCTTGGTAATCTAAATGGTCATATTGAAGAATCCATATCGGGTATTCAAGTAGTGAAAGCTTTTAATAATGAAGATAAGGTAATTGAAAAATTCCATGATATAAATTCAGGTTTATGCGAGGTTGGTATAAAGGCACAAATATGGTCTGGATATATAATGCCTTTAATGAATGTAATTAACAATATAGGGTTTGGAGTAGTTGCAGTGTTAGGTGGAATTTTGGCTGTAAAGGATATGATTACTGTAGGAGTAATAGCCAGTTTTTTAAGTTATTCAAGACAATTTTCAAGACCATTAAATGAGTTAGCTAATACTTTTAATACCATCCAATCAGGATTAGCAGGAGCGGAAAGGGTATTTGAAATCTTGGACGAAGAGGAAGAAATAGAAGATTTAAAAGATGCTAGAGAATTAGAAAATGTAAAAGGAGAAGTTGTCTTTAATAAAGTTACTTTTGGCTATAATCCTGATTTTCCTATTTTGGAACATATAAGTTTTAAGGTAGAAGCAGGAAGCAATATTGCCTTAGTAGGACCAACAGGAGCAGGGAAAACGACTATTGTCAATTTACTTACAAGATTTTACGAAATAACAGAAGGAGAAATCCTAATAGACGGAAAAGATATAAGAGAATATTCGAGAGACAGTTTAAGAAAGTGTTTTGGAATGGTTTTACAAGATACTTATCTTTTTTCTGGTACTGTAAAAGAAAACATTAGGTATGGCAGATTAGAAGCCTCTGATGAAGAGATAGAAAGGGCTGCAACAATGGCTAGAGCAGATGAATTTATTAAAAAGATGCCAAAAGGATATGATACTGTACTTGGAGAAGGGGGATTAAATTTAAGTCAAGGTGAAAGACAACTTTTAGCTATTTCTAGAGCTATTTTAGCTAATCCATCTATACTCATATTGGATGAAGCTACATCTAGTGTTGATACAAGAACAGAATTTAAAATACAAGAGGCTATGGTTAAACTTATGAAAAATCGAACGACTTTTATAATTGCCCATAGACTTAGTACTATTAAAGATGCAGATATAATTATGGTAATTGATGGAGGTAAGATAGTGGAAAGCGGCAGTCATAATGAACTGATGATCAAAAGAGGAGCTTATTATCGTTTGTATAAAAGCCAGTTTATGAATGTTATTATAGAAAATTAGTAGAAATATATTAATGGCTGGTGATATATTAATGGAAGGTATAGATAAATTGTTTGAAGATTTAAAGGTTAAACACTTATCTTTCTGGTGGAATACAAAACCCGAATTTCCTAAGTTACAAGAAAAAGTTAGTTTTTCTGATAAACTAAGAAATGAAAAGAAAATAGAAAGATTTAGAAAAGGTCTTTTTAAAACTTTACAGCAAATACCTAAAGGTAAAGAGAAAGAAGAGAATTGGAGAAAAGAAGTATTTAGTTTAATAAAGGATCTAGAGTTTAATATTTCAGGCTATGAAGACAGTATTATCGACTTTTTTATTGAAAATGGATATGCAAAAATTACCGAAGAATTTATAAAAGAAGTAAAAGAATTTGACCCTAAAATGGATATATATGATACATTTCAAGCTATTAGAAATGTGTGGATTATGAATAGTATACAAATATTGTATAACATGAAAGTTCAATTAACGCCTTCAATATTTTCGTATAGCATGCTATACCCATATAGTGATAATTATTTAGATGACCCTAATATTTCATTGAAAGAAAAGGTGGAATTTAACAATAAATTTAGAAAGTGGTTGTTAGGGGAAGAAAAAAATCCTTCAAATATTAACGAAGAACATATATACAGTCTTGTTAAAAAAATAGAAGGGGAATTTTCAAGAGTCATCTATCCAAAGGTATTTTATAGTCTTTTAGCTATTCATAAAGCCCAAGAGCAAAGTCTTATACAGCAAAAAGAAAAAACCATTCCCTATGAAAAAGATATTATAGGGATTACTTTTGAGAAAGGTGGTACTTCTGTTTTAGCGGATGCTTATCTTGTTAGAGGTGATTTGGAAGAAGAAGAAGCTGATTTTATGTTTGGATATGGTGTGTTTCTTCAAATAATAGATGATTTACAGGATATAGAGGAAGATTTAAAAAATAGTCATATGACTTTATTTTCTCAGTTAGGAGATAAGTATTTCTTAGATAAAATTGTAAGTAAGTTAATGAACTTTATTGATAATTTTTTTCATAATGAAACCACTTTTTTATTGGAAGACGCTCTTAAGTTAAAAAAAGTTATACATGCTTGTTCTATTATTATGATATTTGAGGCTGTATCTAAGAATAAGAAGAGATTCAGCAGAGGGTATATAAAAGAGATAGAAAGTCATTCTATGGTCAGATTCTCCTATTTTAAAAAGGTAAAAAAGAAGTTCCAAAAAACTTTTTCATCAGAGGATATTATAAACATTTGCACTATACTAAGTAAAAGTAAATAAAGATATAACAGGATAAAACGATATATCACGGGAGGTAAAAGAAATGATATATGTAATTAATAATAGCAACAATCCATTTTTCAATCATGCTGCAGAAGAATATTTAATTAATGAATTTAATGAAGAAATATCCATGCTTTGGATTAATAGACCATCCATATTAATAGGAAGAAATCAAAACACAATATCAGAAATAAACTTGGATTACGTAAAAGCTAATAATATAGATGTGGTAAGAAGACTTTCAGGTGGGGGGACAGTATTCAACGACTTAGGTAATATGAATTTTACATTTATAACTTTTAGAAATACTTCTAATCAATGTATTAAAAATGGTTTTGAGAAATTTGCTTTACCAGTTATACATGCGCTTAAATCCTTAGGTATAGATGCAACATTTAATGGAAGAAATGATATTACAATAGATGGTAAGAAGTTTTCAGGAAATGCTCAATATTTTCAAAAGAATAAGCTGCTTCATCATGGAACCATCCTGTATGATTGCGATATGACAAAGCTTTCCCAAGCATTAAAGAGTAAAGCTGTGAAATTTAAGGACAAGAGTGTCAAGTCTGTAAGTTCAAGAGTTACAAATATTCTTCCATATATGGAGACAAAGATGGACTTGCTAGAATTTAGAGAGTATTTGAAGAACTATATAATTAAATCAAATAACATTGAAAAAATATATACATTTAATCGTAGGGATATTGAGAAAATCGAGAAAATAATGAAGGAAAGATTTGAAGCCTGGGAATGGAATTATGGAGAATCTCCGGTATATACTTGTGAAAACATTGTTAAATATCCTTGTGGTGTAGTGGAGTATAGTTTAAATATAGAAAATGGTGTAATTAAGGATATATCTATTTATGGAGATTTCTTTGGAGAGAAGAATATCAACGATTTAGAGCTTAAACTAATAGGAATAAAACATAATATTGAGGATATTGAATTTGCCATTAAAGAAATAAATATAGATAGATATATTAAGGGCCTTTCAAAAACTGAGTTTATGCAAGGCTTGATGGACATATATAATACAAATTTATAGGGGGAGAATATAAATGAAAAAACCAGATTGGATAAAGATAAGAATGCAAAGTGGAATCCAGACAAATAAAGTAGAATCATTGATTTCTGATCTTTCGTTAAATACTGTGTGTGATGAAGCAAATTGTCCAAATAGAATGGAATGTTATAAAAGGGGAACGGCAACTTTTATGATACTTGGTAGAAATTGTACAAGAAACTGTACATTTTGTAATGTGATAAGAGGTGTACCTGACGAAGTAAATCCTAAAGAACCTGAAAATGTTGCAAAGGCCGTAGCAAAACTGGGATTAAGACATGCTGTAATAACCTCTGTAACAAGGGATGATCTTCCTGACCAAGGGGCAATGCAGTTTGTAAAAGTAGTAGAAGAAATAAGAAAAGCTGCACCGAAGGTATCCATAGAACTTCTTATACCTGATATGCAAGGAAATAAAAAACTTTTAGATCTAATAATAGATTCAGAACCAAACATATTAAATCATAATGTAGAAACTGTACCTGAACTCTACAAGAAGGTTAGGCCTATGGCAGTCTTTGAAAGGTCTATTGAGCTATTAGAGTACGTAAAGATAAGAAAACCAAATATGAAAACTAAATCGGGAATTATGCTTGGATTGGGAGAAACAGAAGAACAAGTAATCAATGTAATGAAGAGACTTTTGGAAGTAAACTGTGATATGCTAACTTTAGGTCAATATCTTCAACCTACTACAAAGCATATAAAGGTAGTAGAATACATAACACCAGAGAAGTTTGATTATTATAAGGATGTTGCCCTAGCCATGGGCTTTAAGAGAGTAGCTTCAGCACCATTAGTTAGAAGCTCTTATTATGCAGAAGATTTACAAGAATAAAAGTGAGTAAAAAATCAATAGAAATATATTTCTATTGATTTTTTTATAACCCATAGGAAAGTCCTGTTTTTCCTTAATTTAAACTTTACGTAATGGGTTTCAAAAAAGGCTTCTTCAATGTACCAATGTTTCAATAGAAGCCTTTTTTATAATAGTAGTTAGTAGGCTAACTTAAGTAAAATAAATTTATTATATAGATAATTAAATATTGACTATGGTATATCTTGATGTTAAAATAGTCTATATGTTTAGACGACTAACTAAATAGGAGGATAAATATGGATTGTGTAGACAAAGATTCTTTATATCATATATTTTTAGAAATACTGAGGCTTCATTATTATTGCACTCATGTACTTCTTGATGAAGTAGGAGTTTATCCAGGACAGCCACCCATGCTTTTTGTTTTAAGTAAGGAAGATGGTCAGAGCCAAAAGGAGCTGGCTAATAAATTGAATTTAAAACCTGCCACTATAACCGTAATGCTAAAAAGAATGGAGAAAGCAAATTTAGTAGAACGTAGACAGGATGCAGAAGATCAAAGAGTATCTAGAGTTTATATTACTGAACAGGGAAAGGAAGTATATGAGAAAGTAAATAAAATAATGAAGAACGTTGAAGAAGAGTGTTTTGGAAACTTTACAGTAGAAGAAAAGGTAATTCTTAGAAGATTGTTAATGCAAATGAAAAATAATCTCCTTACAGCAAATGATAAACAACCAAGTATTTAAATGGTGAAAAATAAATAGTATATTTAAGGAATTGGAGATGATAATTTATGATTAAACTTTTTAAGTATTTAAAACCCTATAAAAAATATGTTGCTGGTGTTTTAATACTTACCTTTTTTAACGCTTTATCCGAGTTGTATTTACCTAATTTAATGTCAGATATTGTTAACAATGGAATTGTTAAAGGTGATACAAATTATATTCTGAAAATAGGCGGGATCATGCTTATAGTTGCAGCTTTTTCCGCTATCAGTATAGTATTTGCTAGTCTTTTATCATCCAAAACAGCTATGGGTTTTGGTAAAGATCTTCGTCAAAAGATATTTTCTCATGTTGAAGGTTTTTCTCTTAATGAATTTGATAAAATAGGTACTTCTTCACTAATTACTAGAACTACTAATGATATTACTCAAGTCCAGCAAGTAATGGTAATGATGCTTAGGATGATGGTTAGAGCACCGATGATGTGTATTGGTGGTATTATCATGGCGGTATCAAAGAATAGACAATTATCAATGATAATTGTATTCGTAATACCTATATTAATATTAGCTATATCTATTGTTGCTAAAAAAGGATTTCCTTTATTTAAACTAATTCAAGAGAAAATAGATAGAGTAAACCTCGTTTTACGTGAAGAACTTACAGGAATTAGAGTAATACGTGCTTTTGACCGTATTGATCATGAAAAGAAACGATTTAATGAATCAAATAAGGATCTTACAGATACAGCAATTAAAGTAGGCCGGATAATGGCTATATTAATGCCCCTTATGAATATTGTTCTTAACTTTACAACTATTGCTGTTGTTTGGTATGGCAGTAAACAAATTGATATGGGGACTATGCAGGTAGGAGATTTAATGGCATTTATTCAATACGTTATGCAAATAATGTTTTCTCTAATTATGGTTTCTATGATGTTTATTATGATACCTCGAGCTTCAGCTTCTGCAACAAGAGTTAATGAAGTACTGGAAATTATTCCAGAAATTAATGATAAAGAAAAAACAAAGGAAGCTAGTGAAAAGAGAGGATTTATAGAATTTAAGGATGTTACTTTTAGTTATCCTGGTGCAGAAAAACCAGCTTTAAGTAATATTTCTTTTAGTGCAGGGCCAGGCGAAACTACTGCAATAATTGGCGGTACAGGATCTGGTAAAACTTCATTAATAAGTCTTATCCCTAGATTCTATGATATTGACAGTGGTAGTATATTAGTAAACAATACTGATATTCGTGAAATTAGTCAGAAAACTTTAAGAGCAAAAATTGGATTTGTTCCTCAAAAGGCAGTTTTATTTACAGGAACTATTTCGGAAAATATTAGATATGGTAAAGAAGATGCTACAGATGAGGAAGTTAAACATGCAGCTGAAGTAGCTCAAGCTACAGAATTTATTTCCAATATGAAGGATGGTTTTGATTCCTATATAGCCCAAGGAGGTACTAATGTTTCAGGAGGACAGAAACAGAGACTTTCCATTGCTCGTGCTTTAGTTAGAAAACCAGAAATTTATATATTTGATGATAGTTTTTCAGCTCTTGATTTTAAAACAGATGCTAAACTTAGAGAAGCCCTTAAAGATGAAACTATAAGTTCCACAGTAATAATAGTTGCACAAAGAGTTAGTACAGTTATGGATGCAGATAGGATTATAGTTTTAGATGAAGGAAAAATTGTAGGTATTGGGAAACATGAAGACCTTTTAAATACCTGTGAAGTATATAGTGAAATAGTATCTTCACAGCTGTCAGAGGAGGAAATAGCATGAGTGAAGAACGGAGAACTAAAAATAGATCAGGAGGACCAAGACATGGAGGTCCCCGTATGTCTATGCCTGTAGAAAAAGCAAAGGATTTTAAGGGAACCTTAAGAAGGCTTCTTAAATATTTAGCACCACATAAGTTTAAAATATTTACTGTATTTCTAACTGCTGTTCTTAGTACAATCTTTAGTATCCTTAGTCCTAGGGTTATGGGAAAGGCAACTACAAAACTTTTAGAAGGTATGATGATGAAATTTCAAGGTGTACCTGGAGCAAAAGTTGATTTTGAATATATAGGTTATATACTAATTATTTTGGCTGGACTTTATGTTATTAGTGCTATATTTGCATATATACAGCAATTTATTATGGCAGGTATTTCCCAGAAAATAGTTTATGTTTTAAGAAAAGACGTAAACGACAAGCTTTCTAGGCTACCCCTTAAATTCTTTGATTCCCATACTACTGGAGAGATTTTAAGCCGCGTTACTAATGATGTTGATAATATTAGTTCGACTTTACAACAAAGCATTACTCAGCTTATCTCGGCGGTAGTAACTTTAGTTGGTATAATTATTATGATGTTATCTATTAGTCCAGTAATGACTTTAATATGTTTTGTTACAATACCTCTTAGTGTTCTTGTAACAAAATCAGTAGCTTCCCGCTCACAGAAATATTTTAAAGGTCAGCAATCTTCTTTAGGAGAACTTAATGGTCATATAGAAGAAATGTACACAGGGCATGAAATAGTAAAAGCTTTTGGGCATGAAAATAGATCTATAGATAAATTTAATAAGATAAATGAGCAGCTATATGATTCAAGCTGGAAGGCTCAATTTATTTCTGGTGTTATAATGCCATTAATGAGTTTTATCAACAACATTGGCTATATATTTGTATGTGTTGTTGGAGGAATATTTGTTACTAAAAGAAGAATAACTATAGGAGATGTTCAAGCTTTTATTCAATATTCAAGGCAGTTTACTCAGCCAATAGTGCAGACAGCAGACATTGCTAATGTTATTCAATCTACCATTGCTTCAGCAGAAAGAGTATTCGAGCTTTTAGATGAAACAGAAGAGATTCCTGACCCTCATAATGCCAAAGTAATAGAGGAACCTAAAGGTAGAGTAAAATTTGATAAAGTTGATTTTGGTTATAAGAAAGACGTTACTTTAATTAAGGATATGAATATAGATGTAAAACCAGGAGAAACTATAGCTATTGTAGGACCAACAGGAGCAGGTAAGACTACTCTTGTTAACTTATTAATGAGATTTTATGAAATAGATGATGGAGCAATTACAATTGATGGCGTTGATATTAGAGAACTAAGGCGAGGAGATTTGAGAAACATCTTCGGTATGGTTCTTCAAGATACTTGGTTATTCAATGGAACTATAAAAGATAATATTGCTTATGGTAGAAAAGGAGCTACTGATGAAGAAATTGTTCAGGCAGCAAAGGCTGCTCAAGCAGATCACTTTATTAGAACTCTTCCAGATGGATATAATACAATCTTAAATGAAGAAGCTTCTAATATTTCTCAAGGACAAAAACAACTTTTAACCATTGCTCGTGCATTACTTGCTGATCCTAAAATTTTGATTCTTGATGAGGCAACCAGTAGTGTAGATACTAGAACAGAACTTCTTATTCAAAGAGCTATGAATGAACTTATGAAAGGAAGAACCAGCTTTGTCATTGCCCATAGATTGTCAACTATTCGTAATGCCGATTTAATATTGGTTATGAATGAGGGAAGTATTATAGAAAAAGGAAATCATGACGAACTTATGAGACAAGGTGGTTTTTATGCAGATCTTTATAATAGCCAGTTTGCAGCATAGAGTTTAATAAAAATATATAGTTTATAGATTAAAAAACACCTAATACAATTTTTAGGTGTTTTTTAATTGAAAAAATTATTAGACATTTGGTAACCATTGTTACGGAAATTTTAATTCAAAAGTACTAAAATATCAATTGAAGATATGGTATTTAAGGAGGAATAAGAGTGAACACATATTTTAATATAAAGGATTCCCTATATGATATAACTAAAAAATATCCAGAGACTTTAGATATATTTGTTTCCAGCGGATTTGAACAAATGAAAAATGAAGAAATGAGAAGAACTTTAGGAAAGACACTTTCTTTAGAAATGGCCTTAATGAGTAAAAAAATAAATACAGATTTATTTATAAATAAACTAATAGAAGTAATAAAAGAAAATAGAAGTTTAACTGATGAGTCTCTTTCAACATTAAAAAGGAGTAAAGCTGCAGATATTAGAATAGACGGAGTACTACCTTGTCCTGTTAGAATCCCTTTAATGGAGAACTTTAACAAATGGATGGAAGAAGAACAAGATAAATTTGATTTTACTGTAGATTATGAATTAAAGGCTGCTTCTAGCGGAATTGACTGGATTAAAAATGCTGTAGAAAAGGCAGAAAATGAAGACTGCTTATCAGATATATTTATATCTGCTGGTTTTGATCTATTTTTTGATAAAAAGTTGATGGGAAAGTTTAAATCTAAAGGTGTTTTTGAGGATATAACAAACTTTCAAGAACTAAATAGAGATTTTCAGAATAAAGAAATAAACCTTAGGGATCCAGACAGTCAATATTCTATTATAGGAGTAGTACCAGCAGTATTTCTTATAAATAAAGAAGAATTAAAGGATAGTGAGATGCCAAGAAGTTGGGAGGATATTTTAAAACCTGAGTTTGAAAATAGAGTAAGTTTGCCTATTAGTGATTTTGATTTATTCAATGCTATTTTATTAAATATATATAAGAACCATGGAGAAGATGGCATTAAAAGACTAGGTAAAAGCTTACTTAAAAGTATGCATCCTTCTGAAATGGTGAAATCTCATATGAAGAGAGTGGATAGACCAGCTATAACAATAATGCCTTATTTCTTTACTAAAATGGTAAAAGAAAATGGACCAATGACAGCAGTCTGGCCTTCAGATGGAGCAATTATAAGTCCTATATTCCTGCTAACTAAAAAGAGTAAGAAGGATAAGACAAAACCTTTTGTAGACTTTTTTGCTTCTAAAGAAGTAGGAGAGATCCTATCTCATAATGGACGATTTCCAAGTACTAATCCAGATGTAAATAATAATCTTGATAAAGAGAAAAAATTTATGTGGTTAGGTTGGGATTATATAAATAGTAATGATATAGGTAATTTAATTAAAGAATGTGAACGATTGTTTAATGAGTCTATTTAGGAGGGTTAATAAATGAACTTAATAACTTTTTCTGGTCCTCCTTCTTCGGGGAAGACCTCAATTATACTTAAAACTATAGAGGCATTAAAGCAAAGAAAGATTTCTGTGGGAGTAGTTAAATTTGACTGCCTTCATACAGATGATGATATTTTATATGAAAAAGCAGGAATACCTGTAAAAAAAGGTTTATCAGGAGCATTATGTCCCGATCACTTTTTTGTAAGTAATATAGAAGAGGTAGTACAATGGGGAAGGAAAATAGGTTTAGATATATTGATAACGGAAAGTGCAGGTCTTTGTAATAGATGTTCACCTTATATTAAAAACATAACAGGAGTTTGCGTTATAGACAATTTAAGTGGTATAAATACGCCTAAGAAGATTGGACCTATGTTAAAATCAGCAGATATTGTAGTGATTACTAAAGGAGATATAGTTTCTCAAGCAGAAAGAGAGGTCTTTGCTTCTAAAGTAAACTCTGTAAATCCCAAGGCAATGACAATGCATATAAATGGACTTACAGGACAGGGAGCTTATGAACTAAGCACTATTTTATATGATGAGAACTTAAACGTTGAAACTGTTCAAGGGATGGAATTAAAATTCCCAATGCCTTCAGCATTATGTTCCTATTGCCTAGGAGAAACTAGAATAGGAGAAGCTTATCAAATGGGAAATGTAAGAAAAATGAAATTAGGTGATGAAGATGAACAATAAAGATATATTAAATAAATTAACCATAAGAGAATTAGAAGAAAAGTATCCCTTTGTAATTAATTATTTTATAGAAAATAAATTGGATATAGATAATTTTAAAGAATATACTTTCACAGAATATTTGAATCATTTTTCTGAAGAAGATATTGAAGACTGGGCTATTGATAAGGAGAAGTTAATGGAAGGTCTTATTGAGTATATTACTCAAATGGCAGCCTTTTTAGGAATCAAAGAAGAAAGTGGTATAGAATCCTTAACTATAATAGCTGGTACTGATAAAAGTGGAAATAAAGAAGGGTTTAAAGAAATAACTATAAATAGATCTGAAATCATTTCTATAGTTGGACCTACAGGATCAGGGAAATCTAGACTTTTAGCAGACATAGAATGGGCGGCTCAAGGGGATACACCGACAGGAAGAAGTATTTTAATAAATGGAGAAGTTCCTGATAAAAAATGGAGGTTTTCATCAAATAATAAGTTAGTGGCACAGCTTTCACAGAATATGAACTTTGTAATGGATTTAACCGTTAGAGAATTTTTAGAACTTCATGCAGCTAGTAGATTAGTAGAAGATGTAGAAGGAGTAATAGAAAAAATAATAGAAGCTTCCAATAATCTAGCAGGAGAAAAATTTGACTTAAACACGCCTATTACTAGCTTAAGTGGTGGACAATCTAGGGCTTTAATGATTGCAGATACTGCTATCTTAAGTTCGTCTCCTATAGTGCTGATAGATGAAATAGAAAATGCAGGGATAGATAGAAAAAAAGCGTTGGAACTATTAGTAAGTAAGGAGAAAATTGTTTTAATGGCTACTCACGATCCTACTTTAGCATTAATTGCAGACAAAAGAATGGTAATTAAGAATGGTGGCATTAGTAAAGTTTTAGAAACCAATGAGGAGGAAAAAGAACTTTTAATTGAACTAGAAAAGATAGACAACCTTGTGCAAGGTATGAGAAATAGTTTAAGAGCAGGAGAAACCCTAAGAAAGACATTTTAAGTTAAGGAGGAATAATTATGCATGAAGGATGTTCAGGAGTCTTTGAAAATGGAAAACAGGTAGTAGATAAAATAAGGATGATGGGATTTGACACCCAGCCAATGATACTGCCTTTAATTATTAAATGTGTTGAATGTGGTGAAGAATTTGAAATGGAAAATCATGAAGGAAAATGTCCAAAATGTAGTATGGTATACGGAGTAACTCCTTGTCATGCTTTTGATCCTAATAATGTAATGGCAGCAGGAAAAGATTATTAAAAAATATTATATCGGTAACCTATGTTACCGAAACTCTATAGAAGATATAGTAATATTGTATTTACAAAGAGTAAATAAATAGGAGGTATGGAAATGAGTATGTTTTGTTATCAATGTCAAGAAACAGCACAAGGTAAAGGCTGTACTAAGATGGGAGTTTGCGGAAAGACATCAGATGTTGCCCACTTACAAGATTTAATGATATATACTTTAAAAGGAATATCAATTTTAGGATTAAAAGCTGATGAAATAGGTTTAAAGATGCCGAATTTAGATAGGTTTTTAATTGAAGGACTATTTATGACAATAACAAATGCAAATTTTGATAAGGATAGATTTATTGAAAAGATTAAAGAAGCCCTTAAATTAAGAGAAGAATTAAAAGGAAATTTAAGAGAAAAAGGAGTTTCTTTAGATGATCTACACGATGCTGCTACATGGAATATTAATTCAGATGATGACATAGAATTAAAGGCAAACAGTCCATTAGTAGGAGTATTGGCAACAGAAAATGAAGATGTTCGTTCCTTGAGAGAACTGATTACTTATGGCGTTAAAGGAATGGCAGCTTATGCGGAACACGCTATGAATTTAGGATATGAAGATGAAGAAATTTCTAAATTTATAAGAAAAGCACTGGCGGCTACATTAGATAATAGTTTGACTGCTGATGAACTAGTAGCATTAACTTTAGAAACTGGTAAATATGGTGTAGATACTATGGCATTACTTGATAAGGCTAATACATCTGCTTATGGAAACCCAGAAATAACAGAAGTAAATATAGGCGTTAGAAATAATCCAGCTATATTAATTTCAGGCCATGATTTAAAAGACTTAGAAGAATTACTAGAGCAAACAAAGGGAACTGGTGTAGATGTTTATACTCATGGAGAGATGCTACCAGCTCACTATTATCCAGCATTTAAAAAATATGATAACTTTGTAGGAAATTATGGAAATGCATGGTGGAAACAAAGAGAAGAATTCGAAAAATTCAACGGACCAATACTATTTACTACTAACTGTATAGTTCCTCCAAGTGCATCCTACTCTGATAGAGTATATACTACAGGTTCTTCTGGATATCCAGGATTTAAGCATATCCCTGATAGAGTAAATGGACAATCTAAAGATTTCTCACAAATAATAGAACATGCGAAGAAATTACCAGGACCTATAGAAATTGAAACAGGAAAAATCGTTGGTGGATTTGCTCATGCTCAAGTATTTGCTTTAGCAGACAAGGTTGTAGAAGCAGTTAAAACAGGAGCTATAAAGAAATTCTTTGTAATGGCTGGCTGTGATGGAAGAATGAAGAGTAGAGATTACTATACAGAATTCGCTTCAAAACTTCCTAAAGATACAGTTATATTAACAGCAGGATGTGCAAAATATAAATACAATAAATTAAGTCTTGGAGATATAGGTGGAATTCCAAGAGTATTAGATGCAGGACAATGTAATGATTCCTACTCATTGGCAGTAATAGCACTTAAGTTAAAAGAAATCTTTGAATTAAATGATATAAACGAATTACCAATTGCATACAATATTGCATGGTACGAACAAAAAGCTGTAATAGTATTGTTGGCACTTTTACACCTTGGAGTAAAAAATATTCACTTAGGACCTACACTACCAGCATTCCTATCACCAAATGTAGCTAAGGTATTAGTAGAGACCTTTGGAATTGGAACAATCTCAAACGTTGAAGATGATATGAAAATGTTCTTAGGAGCATAATTAAAATAAATAATATGGCAGTTAGATTTTACTAACTGCCATATTATTTATTCTTCAGTAACTTCTCTTAAAAAATTGACTGCTACAGTAGATAGATTACTATTTTCAAGAGTTATTATTGCAACTTGAGTAAACAAAGACTCGTCATCAATAATTTTAAATTTTAAATTATTTGCAAGTACAAGATTTTTAGAAGATATTGGAACAATAGCAACACCTAAACCAGCATTTGCCCATAGAAGAGAAGTTCTAGAGTCATCATTTATACAGAAAATATAGGGATTTACTTCAGATTTTTGAAATGCTGAAATTATTATATGCTCGAATCTGCGATAAATAATAAGGGGTTTCTTATTAAGATCCTTTATTGAAATACTATCTCCTAACTTATCTAAAGTATCATCATTTTGATATGCTGCTATCATTGGTTCAATTTTTAGATAAGTAGTGTTAAGACCTGATTTATCAAAAGGTGTTCTTACTATTCCAATTTCAATTACTCTTGAAAATAATAGATCTATAATTTCAGGAGTAATACCTTCGTAGAGTTCATATTTAATTTTATTATATTTCTTATGAAACTTTAAAAAGTTGTTTTCCAATAGATCGGCGTCTATTGCTGATATGGTACCAATCTTTAACGTTCCCTTAAAACCACTTTTATTATCTTCTAATTCTTTTCTAATAGAATGTTTTAATTCAAGAATATTATTTGCTTTAGTAAAAAGAATTTCTCCTGCATCCGTAAGAGTTATTTTTCTTGGACCTCTATGAAATAATTTGACATTTAAATCTTCTTCAAGATTTTTAATGTGATTACTAAGGGCAGGTTGTGCAATATGTAGTTTTTTTGCTGCAGCCGTAATATTTCCTTCATTTACTACAGTAACAAAATATAAAAGCTGTTTCATATCCATAGCTCATTCTCCTATATAAAATATTATATACATTCTATAATATATTGATATTTTAATTATACATTTATTCATGTTAGACTACAATAGATAGGCATAGAGGAGGAATATTTATGGTAACTGATATGACAAAGGGAAATCCATCTAAGACTATATTAAAGTTTACATTTCCCATGTTGATTGGAAACTTATTTCAACAATTATATAATATTGTAGATTCTGTTGTAGTTGGAAGGTTTATAGGTAAAGATGCATTGGCAGCAGTGGGATCATCATTTATGCTTATGAACTTTTTTTCTTTTGTAATAATTGGATTATGTATGGGAGCTTCAGTAGTATATTCATATTATTTTGGTGAGAAAAACTACTCTAATCTTAGAAGGACAATATTTTTTTCATTTTTATCAATAGGTGTTTTTACAGTTTTATTATCAATTGTTTTAGTATTAAATACTGAAAGAATGTTACTACTTATAAATACACCTAAAAGCATATTTAAAGATTCTCAAATATATTTACAGGTTATCTTTGCAGGACTTATATTTGTTTATCTTTATAATGTTTGCTCAGCTTTATTAAGGTCTATAGGTGATTCAAAAACACCTTTGTATTTCCTAATACTTGCTGCTACTATTAATATTGTGCTGGACTTAGTTTTTGTTATAGTATATAAAATGGGTGTATTTGGAGTAGCTCTTGCTACAATTATAGCTCAAGCTGTTTCTTCGATTTTATGCTTAATCTATGCATTTGTAAAGATACCATTTATCAGGTTAACTCGTGAAGATATGATTTTTGATAGAGAAATAGCGTTTACCGTAGGTAAGTTTAGTTTTCTTACATCTATTCAGCAGTCTATAATGACATTCGGCATGGTATGTGTTCAAGGTATTGTGAATACCTTTGGACCAGATACTATTGCGGCATTTACTGCTGCTGGTAAGATAGATTCTATAGCATATTTACCTGTTCAAGACTTCGGAAACGCATTTTCTACTTATGTTGCTCAGAATAAAGGAGCTAAGAAGAAGGACAGAATATTGGAAGGAGTAAAATCTGCTTCTCGAACTATAATAATATTTTGCATAATATTATCAGTATTGATTTTTATAAATTCAAATAATCTAATGAGAATATTTGTAAATGCAGATGAAATAAATGTAATAAAACTAGGAGTAGAATATCTATCTATAATATCTATATTTTATATATTAATAGGATTTTTATTTATGTTCTATGGATTTTTTAGAGGGATTGGAGAATTAAATGTATCCCTAATTCTTACAATAATTTCTTTAGGTACTAGAGTATTAATGGCATATATACTTTCAAGTATCCCGCAGATAGCTCAACGAGGAATATGGTGGTCTATTCCTATAGGATGGGGTCTTGCTGATACTATAGGGTTTATTATATACAAGAAAGTGAAGAAAAATATTTTAATGAATGTAGAAGCTGATAATCAGGAAAACAATGCTTTTAACTTGGAAAACTAGAATTTAAACAGTCATAAAATATCCCTCAATTTTTATATGAGGGATATTTTATGTTTATATATTTTCTCTTTATTTTAACTAACAATACGAATAGTCCATAAATGTCAAGAAAATACCATTAATTTTATGAAACAAATATATTTTATACAAGAAGTACTCTGTATTTTTGTCAGATTATAGGGCGGTTTTAGGATAAAATAAAAGTGTATTAATCGTACAATAAAACAATTTGTAGAAGGAGGTAATATTGTTGAGTCAAGATGCATTAGGGATGATTGAAACAAAAGGCTTAGTAGCGGCAATTGAAGCAGCAGATGCTATGCTTAAATCTGCAAATGTTTCGTTGATGGGCTATGAAAAGATTGGTCATGGATTGGTTACTGTAATGGTTCGTGGAGATGTAGGTGCAGTTAAAGCCGCCGTGGATTCAGGTGCTGCTGCTGCGAAGAATATAGGTGAAGTAGTATCTGTACACGTAATAGCACGTCCAGATAATTCTATACCAAAAACATTTCAAAAAGAAGAAGTAGAAAAAGCACAAGAAGTGAAAAAGGAAGAAAAGCTAAAAGAAGTAGCAAAAGAAGTAAAAGAAGAAAAGCCAACGAAAGAGAAAAAAGCAGTAAAAGAAGTGAAAGAAGAAAAGTCTGAAAAACAGGAAAAATCGGCAAAAGTAGAAAAAACTACTGAAGAAAAAGCGGCTTCTATTTCCGAAGATGAAACTGAGAAGAAATCAGAAAAACAAGAAGATAATTCTAAGAACAAAAAGAAATCAGATAAATAGAATATCATAAATTTTTATAATTTAGTTAGTAAGTTTTTGAAAGGATAGGAATATATGGAAATAAACAATCAAGAATTAGCAATAAAGATAGCAAATCTTATTAGAGAACATCTAGAAGTTAATCCAGAAAAAAAGGAGATACCTGTAGGTGTTTCAAATCGTCATATTCATTTAAGTAAAAAAGATTTAGAGATACTTTTTGGAGAAAATTATCAATTAAATGAATTAAAAGAGCTAAAACAACCAGGACAGTTTGCTGCAAAGGAAGTAGTTTGCATTGCAGGACCTAAAGGAAGTTTATCTAATGTTCGTGTTTTAGGTCCAGTTCGTGAAGAAAGTCAGCTTGAAATCTCCAAAACAGATAGTTTTACATTGGGAGTTAAATCTCCAGTGAGAGAATCTGGTGATCTAAAAGGATCAGGAGATATTTGTGTTATTGGTCCTAAAGGAAGTGTTTTTCTAAAAGAAAAAGTAATAGTTGCGAAGAGGCATATACACATGACCCCAGAAGATGCAAAAGCATTTAATGTAATCAATGGTCAAAACGTCAATGTGATTACTTCTGGAGAGAGAAAGACTATATTTGGAGATGTAATTGTACGAGTAAGTCCTAAGTACAGCCTAGAATTTCATGTAGATACCGATGAAGCAAATGCAGCAGATTTATCATCAAAAGATACTGTCATGATAAGCACTTTGAATCTGTAGTAAAAAGGGGATGTTTCAGTGGATGAGCATAAGCTAAAACAAATAATAGAGAAACTGTTATGTGATTATTATGAGAAAAAAGCTTTGGTTATATTAACAGGAGGTACATCATATTCTAATGAAATTCTCGAAATACTTATGCAATATGATAATGTTAAATATGAATATATAATTTCTGAAAATGCCTTGAAAATAGAAGAAATAAAAGAATGGAGAAAAATTGGAGAAAAGATAGAAGGGGATAAACAAATATATGAATCAATAAAAAAGGCAGAATGTGTGATTATACCTTTATTAACACGAAATACATTAGCTAAAATATCTGTCGGTATTGCTGATAATGAAACGACTACAGCTATTCAATTAGCCCTGATGATGGGAAAACCTGCAATTGCTATAGATGCTAGTTGGAATCCTGAAACTGAATTTGCTAAATTAATGAGGTTAAATACTAACGAAGCATATAATAAAATGCTATTTGATCACAAATCCAAGGCAGAAAAGTTAGGAATGAGTTTTGTTTCAGTATATGATTTTGAAATAGAAGTAAATAAATACCTATATAAAGGTATTAAGAACAAGGAAATACAAGAAAAGGATATTAAGAGTACTGAGTGTTCAAAGGAGCATACAGATGTAAATATAATTGATGAAAAGAATATAGATAGTTTCATCACATATGGGGATATATCAGGGAAAGGTACAATATATCTTTCTAAAAATTCTAGACTAACGGATTTAGCTAAAGAATATATAAGTCAAAATAGGGTAAAGGTAATAGAGGTATAGAAAAACAAACAGTAGAGTGTATAAACTAATATAAAAAAAGTTAACAAAATATAAACTTGTTAACTTTTTTAAGATAAAATATTATTTATATTTAGAACTACTAGAGTATTTTCTACGGTATTCAGTTGGAGTATGTTGAATATATTTTGTAAATACTCTACTGAAATAAGATGGATCTGTAAACCCTGCCTCTACAGCTACTCGATAAACTGGATAAGAGGTAGAAGATAACATTTTACAGGCATAATTGACTCTTAATGAATTTAAATAATCTATATAGCTAATACCAGTTTCTTTTTTAAATACACGGCTAAAATACTGAGCATTTAAGTGTATATGGTTAGAAATAGATTGAAGATCAATTTTATCCCTAAAATTAACATTCATATAAGAAAGAGCCTTTTTTATTGTATCCGATTCTGCTTCCTTTAAAGTAAAAGAATGCTCAATCGGTGATGTATTATTTAGATCTTTAATAATTCTATTAATAGATGTTTTTAAATTTATGGTTTTTGCAGGCTTTAATAGATAATCTTTTGCTTTAAACTTTAGTGCCTTTTGGGCATAGGAAAAATCTGAGTAAGCGGTAATAATTATTGTTTGTACTGTTGGTAAAAACGAAATAATTTCAGATTGGGCTTCAATACCGTTTACTTCTGGAAGCCCAATGTCCATCAATATAATGTCTGGTTTATTGTGCTGAGCTTTTATGATTGCTTCAGCACCATTTTTTGCATCATCAAGTATCTTGATTTCATCTTTAAATTCTTTAGAGATAATCTTACGTAAGGCTTGTCTTTCCATAGGTTCATCTTCAACAATCATAAGACTATACATATTGAATTCAGTCCTTTCTTTTAAATAATTGATAATTTAATTTATAAACTTTGGTATCGGTGATAATTCTTTAAAACAGGGAAAATGAATTTCCACTATTGTTTCTACATTTTCCACACTAGAAATTCTTAAACCATAATCGGGACCAAAGTAGGTATTTAAACGGTTATGGGAATTTTTAACGCCCAGTCCCATAGATTCTTCAGGATTAGTTAAAAGATAATTAAGTTTTTTTGAAGGAATGCCTACACCTGTATCCTTAATCATAATAATTATTTTTTCCTTTTTGATTTCAGATGAAATATATATGATTCCTCCCTCAGCCTTTGGTTCAAGACCATGGACAATGGCATTCTCTACAATAGGTTGTAAAATCATTGATGGAATTCTATAACTTAAAAGTTCTTCGGGAACATCAATATAATATTTTAGTCGATCCTTATATCGTATATTTTGAATAAATAAATATCTTTCAATATTTTGCAGTTCACTATTTATAGTAGGAAATTCTTCAATTTCCTTTAGATTATATCTTAGTAGATCGGATAAACAGTAAATCATTTCTTCGGTATTAGGCGAATCTTCAAAAAAAGCCATTCTAGCAATAGAATTTAAAGTATTAAAAAGAAAATGTGGATTAATTTGAGCCTCAAGAGTTTTTAATTCAGCCATTTTAGCTTTTTTTTGAAATTCTAGATTTTTCTCAATTTGATTCAATAACTTTTTCTTTGTAACATTTCTCATACCAATTTCAGTAATATAATCGGCTAGAAATTCGCAGTACTCTAAACAATCAAAAACATATTTTTCTGGCACTACAGGAATCTTTGAAATAGCATCTTTTAGTTCATCCTTTGATATATTAAATTCTTTAGAAAGTTTTTCTATGTTAAATTGATATTTTTTATATTCTTCTCCTTCAACAAAAAATTGCCCTCCAAGAACAGAACCTAAGAAAAGTCCATCAATGACAATGGGAACTGCACAATTTTTTAAGCCCATATGACAATCGTGAACTTGACATTGTCCCTTCTTAAAAGAAACTTTACTAATCATAGATTCTGATTTTTGACATAGAAATGCACCTTTAGCAGAAGAACGAATTAATTGACAAAAAGGCGTACAATTCATCATTTCTCCAAAAGCATTTCCATCAGGAGCAGCAGTGAATATGGGAAAGCTTGATAAGTTTGCTATCTTTTTTTGTGAATTTGCCAATACTTCTAAATCAATTAAGTCCCATAGAGTTAAATTCTCTTGATTAATCATGACATCTACTCCTTAAACGTATTTCATTTCATAGTGATTACTATATTTCAATTATTATGTATTGCAAATTCTGTGCCAAGTGTTATTATTTAAACAATTATTTATAAGCATTGAAATGGCTGGGATTCAGATGTTTCTTATTTATAGAAATAATTAAAAATATTAAATGCAAAATATTGTTGCACTTAATATTTTTAAAAAGATATTGCTATTATTTTATCAATATGTGTCGTTATCTGTTAAAGCCCCATTTTACTTACGTATATTTCATTTATGCAATTATATATTGCATGCATTTTTAAATTGCCTCTTAAATAAAAAATAAACAAGCTATCATCTTTTATTATTAGTTTTTACTAGAACATAATAATATTCACAAAGGAATAGCTTGCTTATGGCTCTTGATATTCAATTTCATGTTTTTTTATCCTGTATTGAAGGGCTTGTCTAAATATTCCAAGGTCTTTAGCTGCTTGAGTAATGTTACCTTCATATTTTTCTAGCCGTTCAATAATTACCTGTCTTTCCACTTCGTCTAAAATTTCATTTAAATGTTTTTGTGAAGAGTAACTTTCTGGAGATTCTTCCCTATTATCAGAAGTGTTTATCGTTAAGAACTTTTGAAGCAAATGTGTGGATAGGTGTATTCGTTTTAATGTTTTCTCACTTGGTTCTACCATGTTCATAGCACTTTCGATGACATGTTCCAGCTCCCTAACATTGCCAGGCCAATTATACTCCATAAATAAATTTAAAAGATCATCATCTAATTTCTCAATATTAGTATTAAATTGATCTCTATATTTTTTAATAAAAGATTTTACTAACAAAGGAATATCATCTTTACGTTGTGTAAGTGGGGGAATATGCAATGTTACTGTTGCCAACCGATAGTATAAATCTTCTCGTAACTTATTCGATTTAATCTCCTGTTCAATATCTCTATTTACAGCACTAATAACTCTACAAGATATTTTCCGCTGTTTATTGTCTCCCACACTTCTAATGTTTCTATCCTGAAGGAAGCGTAGCAATTTAGCCTGAGCATTTAAATTCATTGAGTTGATTTCATCTAGAAATATAGTGCCATTATCTGCTTGGCTAATTAACCCTTCATTGTCTTTTGCTCCAGTAAATGCTCCTTTTACAGTACCAAAGAGAACACTTTCTAATAATGTATCTGGAATAGCAGCACAATTAACTGCTATAAAAGGACCATCTGAAAAATTACTTGCGTTATGAATACTTTGAGCAAAAAGCTCCTTTCCAGTTCCTGTTTCCCCTAAAATTAGGACTGAAGAATTATTACGTGCTATTTTACGTGCAAAATCAATAGATCTTCTAAAATCCTTATTATTGCCAATGATACTTTTAAAACTATAATAAGTGCCATTTGTTTTCATAATTCTATCTATATTTGTTGAAGAACATGTTTTCACACTGGTTATGTTAAAGATAAGTATTAATGAGTATTTGTAACAATTATGTCTTTCTAAAATTAAATGTTTTCCACCTACTTTTATTTCTGTTTTCAGTTCACTTCCTTCATATAATAAAGGAGCTAACTCCTTAAGATTCCTGTTGTTTACATGGGAATTAAGCCTTAGTATTTCTTCTGCAAGACTATTCATACATAAGACCTCTTCCTCGTTATTTAACTTAATGATACCAATAGATGATATATTTTTTAGCTCTTCAATATATGGCATATATCATACAACCCCTTTTCAACATAAAAGAAATAGATTATAAAAATCTATAAATCTTTTGAGATAATGGAATAATTAATATATATGATAAATAAAAAAAGTGCTAAGCCAATGACTAACATTCTTTTATATGAAAAATTATACTCTGCGAAAATGTTGCTAAAAGGTATGACGCTTACATAAGTCCAATATTGATCTGTACCTTTAATGTTTATAGTGCTGAAAACTCTTAGTACTTTTTCTCCTGTAATAGAGGAAAATCCAAATTCAGTAAATTCTTCTCCAACAGAAGTTCTTTTTAATAAGGAATTCCACTCTTCTTCTTTTGAAACATCTTTCATAACTTTTGTAGGATCTAGCCCATTTGCAACATAGGTTCCTTCCGTAGATACTATTTCTGCAAATCCACCCATAGGCTTTACTTTCTCAACTTCAGTTTGTAAATAATCTAAAGAAGTATCTATACTTACAACTCCAACAAATTTTTCATCTCTAATAATAGGTACAGCTACAGAAGCCATAGTAGTATTTTTTCCTTGAACAAGATAAGCTGTAGGCTCAGTTAAAAATGTTTTTTTTGTATTTTTTGGGATATTATACCATTCCATTTGTTCCTCTGTATAATAATCATAAATACAAAGTTCTGTAACAAAACTGTCCTTATTTCCACGATTTATATAGGGCATGAATTGACCCTTAGAATCATTGCCTTCCTTATTAATGTACTCTATATCTTTTCCATCAAATTCATTTGGTTCATAGGTTATAGCGATTCCAAAAAGGTCCTTATGCAATTCCAAAGAATTTTTCATAGTAGCCATTACCATTTCTCTAGAAGGATTACCTTCTTCAACCATGGTTTCCATTTGAATAGCAAAATCTTTTGCTATAGTTGCAACTTTCTCAAAGTTTCTCTCAATTTTTTCTGCATTATATCTCGAAGTGAAGGATGCTATGGTTTTAGCCTGTTCACGACTATACGTATAAGTTTTTCTTAATGTACTCGTGTTAAGGAGGACAAAAGCCAACAAAAGGACTATACATGCACAGAGAGCTAATTTTTGACCTAAGGATATTTTTTTTAACATGTTAGGTACCTCCTTATAGAAACAAATATATTTCTATGATGATTTCTATTTCTTATTCTAGAATTTCGACAATTTCAGTATAATATATGACTAAAATTATGTCAACTATATTCATTTTATGTCGTTTTTTGCACTTAAAAATTTTTAAAATACTCTCAATAGTACTAAAATGTCAAAAAAAATACAGGATTTTGTGAAGAAAGAATCATTATTTTACAAGAACTAATATTTAAAGTAAAAGATGAGCAATAACAATTACTATAAAATTAATAGTAAAACATAGTAATTAATTGACAAAATTAAAGGAGGTAGTTACTGTGGGTGAAGCATTAGGAATGATAGAAACGAGAGGCTTGATAGCGGCAATAGAGGCAGCGGATGCTATGGTTAAAGCAGCTAATGTTTTATTGGTAGGCTATGAAAAAATAGGTTCTGGATTAGTTACAGTAATGGTTCGTGGTGATGTAGGTGCAGTTAAAGCTGCTGTAGATGCGGGTGTTTCAGCTGCCAGAAATGTAGGAGAAGTAGTATCAACACATGTAATAGCACGTCCTCATACTGAAGTTGAGAAAATGCAAGAAAGAATATCCGCAATAGAAACACACTTATTATAAAATCAATAAAAACTCAAGGAGGTACTATTGTGAGGCAAGAAGCATTAGGAATGATTGAAACCGTTGGCTTAGTAACAGCAATAGAAGCAGCAGATGCTATGGCTAAAGCGGCAAATGTTTTGTTAATAGGCTATGAAAATGTTGGTTCTGGACTAATTACAGTGTTGGTTCGTGGAGATGTAGGAGCAGTTAAAGCTGCTGTAGATGCAGGTATTGCAGCGGCTCAAAAAATAGGACAAATAGTATCAACACAAGTAATAGCACGTCCTCATACCGATATAGACAATATATTAACTCAGTACAATGTTTAGTAATAAAAGAAAAACAAAACAAGGTTTTATGTATGAAATCAATATTAGTGCATCACAAATAATGAATAAAACTAGGGAGGTTATTATAATGGGACAAGAAGCATTAGGAATGATTGAGACAAAAGGTTTAGTAACATCAATAGAGGCAGCAGACGCTATGGTTAAAGCAGCAAACGTTTTATTAATAGGATATGAAAACATTGGATCTGGAATGGTTACAGTAATGGTTCGTGGAGACGTAGGAGCAGTTAAAGCTGCTGTAGATGCAGGTGTCTCAGCTGGTAGAAATGTAGGAGAAATTATAACAGCGCATGTAATAGCACGTCCTCACACTGACATTGAAAAGATATTAGCTCAACATAATTTAGGACAACCAAGTGCTGAATAATTAAGAAATAAGAAAGGTGTGTAATAAAAGATGAACCCAGAAATTTTAGAAAAGGTTATTAATGGAGGAAGCCAAGAAAAAATCACCCCTATTACAGAGTTTGTAGGAAGTACAGTAGGTGATACGGTTGGTCTAGTAATTGCTAATCTGGATTCACAATTAAGAAAGCAGATAGGACTTGATCCAAAATATCGTTCAGTTGGATTTGTAAGCTCAAGAATAGGTGGAGCTTCTCATATTTGGGCAGCGGATGATGCAGTAAAAGCTACAAATACAGAAATTGCATCCATCCAATTTCCACGTGATATGAAAGGCGGAGCAGGAAGAGGAGCAACTGTTATTTTTGCATCTCATGATGTATCTGATGCACGTCGTGCAGTAGAAGTTATGTTGAAGTCAGTTGAAAATCATATGGGAGATATTTTTACATGTGATGCTGGGCATATTGAATTACACTATACTGCAAGAGCAAGTTTAGCTTTAGAAGCAGCATATGGTGCAAGTGTTGGGAAATCCTTTGGTATTGTAATTGGAGCACCAGCAGCAGTAGGACTTGTTATGGCTGATACAGCTCTTAAGACTGCAAGTGTTGATGTTGTTAGTTATTTAGATGTAAATTCATCAGGATACTCAAATCAGATAGCTGTTACCGTAATTGGAGATTCAGGAGCTGTTAGACAATCTGTAATAGCGGCCAAAGAAGTTGGATTGAATGTACTGAAATCTATGGGACAGAAGCCAATATCATTAGGAGTTCCAACGTTTTAAATATATCATTTACGAATAGAAAAGAGGTTAGGCTAATGGGAAATTTAGATATTGATCTACAGTCAATTCAAGAAGTTAGAGAACTAATAAGAAAAGCAAAAGAAGCACAAAAAAAATTGGCTGGAATGAGTCAAGTTGAAATAGATAGAATAGTTAAGGCTATAGCGGATGCAGGAGTTCAGCATGCAGAAAGATTAGCTAGAATGGCTCAAGAAGAAACAGGATTTGGAAGATGGCAAGATAAGATTGTAAAAAATACTTTTGCTAGTCAAGTTGTATATGACCATATAAAGGATATGAAAACTGTAGGAATAATAAATGAAGATAAAGAAAGAAAAGTTATAGAAGTAGCAGTACCTGTAGGGGTTATAGCAGGACTTATTCCTTCGACTAATCCTACTTCTACAGCTATATATAAGGCTATGATTGCTATAAAATCAGGAAATGCCATAATATTTTCACCACATCCAAGTGCTAAGAACTGTATATTAGAAACAGTTAAAATTATATCTTCAGCTGCTGTTTCAGCTGGTGCACCAGAAGGTGTTATAGGAAGTATGACACTTCTTACTATGGAAGGAACTAATGAACTTATGAAACATAATGATGTTTCTCTTATATTAGCTACTGGTGGTTCAGCTATGGTTAAGGCAGCTTACAGTTCAGGAACTCCAGCCATAGGTGTTGGACCAGGAAATGGACCAGCTTTTATAGAAAAATCAGCAGATATAAAGCTAGCGGTTAAGAGAATACTTGATAGTAAAACTTTTGATAACGGTACTATATGTGCTTCAGAACAATCTATAGTAGTGGAAGAGTGTATGAGAGATAGAGCAGTAGAAGAGCTTAGAAGACAGGGAGCTTATTTCTTAAGTAGAGAAGAAGCAGCAAAACTTGAAAAGTTTATTATGAGAGCTAATGGAACTATGAATCCGCAAATCGTAGGTAAAAGTGTTGAAGCTATAGCAGAATTAGCAAACTTAAATGTACCACAAGGTACTAGAGTGTTAATAGCAGAAGAAACAAGAGTAGGATATCAATATCCATATTCAAGAGAAAAACTTGCACCAATATTAGCTTTTTACTGTGAATCTACTTGGGAAAAAGCTTGTGAAAGATGTATAGAAATATTAAATAACGAAGGTGCGGGACATACTCTCATAATCCATTCTAATAATGAAGAAATAATAAGAGAATTTGCATTAAAGAAACCTGTATCAAGATTGTTAGTTAATACTCCAGGAGCTTTAGGTGGTATAGGTGCAACTACAGGCTTAGTTCCAGCACTTACATTAGGTTGTGGAGCCATTGGAGGAAGTTCAACTTCAGATAATATTGGACCTATGAATCTTATAAATATAAGAAGAACTGTATATGGAGTAAAAGAATTGGAAGATTTAAGACCATCAGACAATACGATTGATACAAGATTTTCAATAGCAGATACGAGATTCTCAGAGCCAGATACAAGGTTCACAATAGGAGATACAAGGTTTACAGAACCAGATACAAGATTTACTAGACCATGTGCAGATAATAATACTTGTAATGAAAAGAAAGAAGAAATAAGCGAAGAACAAATAGCACGTTTATTAAAGGAAGTAATTGCTCAATTAAACAACTAATGTTTAAAGTGATTTTAGGAGGAATAAAATGATTTTAGCAAAAGTGACAGGAAGGATTATTTCCAACCAAAAAACCGTTGAATTAATGGGAGCAAAACTTCTTTTAGTTACAGAAATAGATGAATATAAAAATGTAAAAGAAGGCGTCACATATGTTGCAGTTGACAGAGTAGGTGCTGGTCAAGGTGATATTGTTTTAGTAGGTGAATGCTCTAACAATGAAAAAAAGGATATATATCAGGATAATATGTCAATTATAGCTATTGTTGAGCAAATACAAGTTGATAATTAAGGGCGGTGAAAACAGCAAATGCAACAATTTTCAATAAAACCAACGATTTATTTTAACAGAGATTCGATAGATTATTTGAAAGAAATAGAAGGAAATAGAGCCCTAATTGTGACAGACGGAGTAATGGAGCAACTAGGATTTTCTGATAGCGTAATTAAAATCCTAGGAGAAAAGGGAATTAGGAGTCAAGTCTTTTCAGATATACAACCAGATCCTAATATTAAGATGATAGTAGATGGTATGAGAAAAATGTCAGAAGACTTCCCGGATATTGTTATAGCTTTAGGTGGAGGATCGGTTATAGATACAACTAAAGGAATACTATATGCTTTCTGGAAGATGAAAAGTTCTAAAGGAGAAGAGTTTAAAAAACCGACTTTTATAGCTATTCCATCAACTAGTGGAACTGGATCTGAAGTAACTTCTTTTTCAGTCATTAAGATAGGAGAAGAAAAACTTGCTCTTGTAGACGAATGGATGATTCCTGATATAGCAATTCTAGATCCAATTTTTGTTGAATCTGTACCTTCAAAGATTACAGCAGATACAGGAATAGATGTATTATGCCATGCATTAGAGGCTTATGTTTCAACTGATGCAAGCGATTTTACTGATGCATTGGCTGAAAAAACGATAAAAATTGTTTTTGATTATCTGCTAGATGCATATAGAGATGGCTCAAATAAAGAAGCTAGAGAAAAGATGCACAATGCTTCATGTATGGCGGGAATGGCTTTCACAAATGCATCACTTGGGATTAATCATAGCCTTGCCCATGCATTAGGTGGAATTTTCCACATTCCTCATGGAAGGGCTAACGCATTATTACTTCCTTATGTTGTAGCTTATAATGCAGACTTAGAAGGTGGTGCAAAAAATGTAGCTGCTAAGAAGTATGCATATTTAGCAGAGCTATTACACCTTCCAAGCAGTACACCGGCTGAAGGAACTAGAAATTTAATTGCAGCAATTAGAGTGCTGAAAGAAAAAATGAATATGCCAAATGGGATATGTGATGTAAACATAGAGAATGAGGCATTTGAAAGACAAATAGACAATTTGACAACATTGGCTCTTAATGATAGTTGTACAATAACAAACCCAAGGCAACCGTCAAGAGAAGAAGTTAAGAGAATTTATAGGGATACTTTTCAAGGGAAATGAGAAGGAGAGGATAGATAGATGTTTGACACAAGGATTTCACCTAGAGGAAATGTTTTAAAACAAAGATTTTTCGCAAATGACACTGGAATCTGTACTGAGAGAGCAGAAATTGTTACAAAGGCGTATGAAGATTTTGCAGCTGACCCTGCAGTATTAAAAAGAGCTAAGGTGTTAAAGAAATTATTAGAAGAAATGACAGTTTGTATAGGAAAAGATGAATTGATTGTAGGAAATCAAGCTAAAAAACCTAGATATTCTCTTATGTTTCCTGAGTCTTCTTATGATGGGAAACAAAATAGTTCATCTATATATTCCTTTATCTTAGATGAAGCAATAAGCTCAGAAACAAAATGTTATTCACCAAACTACAATATAGTTTTAACTAGAGGATTTGTAAACATTAAAAAAGAGGTACTTAAAAAGCTAGAAGAAATTGGAGTTCCTAAAAATAGAGATGATGCAGAAAAAGCAAGTTTCTGGGAATCAGCTATAATTGCATGTGATGCTACTATTGGGTTTGCTAAAAGATTTGCAGATAAGGCTTATAGTTTAGCAGTTAATGAAGAAAATCCTTATAGAAGAAAAGAGCTTTTTGAAATTGCACAAATCTGTGAAAAGGTTCCTGCATATCCAGCAGAAACTTTTAAAGAAGCATGTCAAGCTTTTTATTTCTTCCAATTAATTTTACAAATAGAGTCCGGAAATTGTTCTGTTTCACCAGGAGGATTTGATAAATATCTATATCCTTATTATGAATCTGATTTAAGATCAGGTAGAATTACAAAGGCAGAAGTTTATGAAATCGTAGAATGTCTTTGGATTAAACTTGTAGAAATTAGTGAAGCAAGTTTAATAGGAAGTTTTGCAGGATATCCTATGTTCCAACATCTTTGTATGGGAGGACAAATAGGAGATGGAAAAGTTGCTATAAATGATCTATCAAATATATGTTTAGAAACATCAAAGAATCTTGGGGCAGATGCACCATCAATTTCCATTAAATTATTTAATGGTATTCAAAAAGAATACGGAGTTGGAGAATTCTTAAGCCATGGTAATGACAGCAAGAAAGATAGATCCGATCTTCCACCAAGACTCCAAAAACTAAAAGATGAATATTTAAAAGCAAAACCAAGTTTTTATATTGGAAGAGCCAAGGCGTTTACTGAAGTTACAAAGAATAATCCAGGAATGCCACCTATTTTATTAAGAGCTATGGCTTTTAGAAAAGCTTGTGAAGAAGCACCATTGTTGATCCAAGACGATGAGTTAATTGTTGGACATCCTTGTGGAAAACCGAGAGCTGGTGCATTTTCTCCAGATATTGCTTGGCGTTGGGTTAAAGATGAATTAGACACTATAGCCACTCGTCCTCAAGATCCTTTCATAATAAGTGAAGAAGATAAAAGAGTTATGAGAGAAGAAATATTCCCATTCTGGGAAGGACGTTCAATAGATGAGATTTGTGAAACGCAATATCGTCAAGCTGGACTTTGGGAATTTTCTGGTGAAGCATTTGTAAGTGATCTTTCCTACCATCAAATTAATGGTGGCGGAGATACTTGTCCAGGATATGATGTTATCTTGGTTACTAAAGGAATCAATGGTATTAAAGCTGAAGCAGAAGAAAATTTATCTAAACTATCTATGGAAAATCCAGAAGATATAGATAAAATTTATTTCTACAAAGCTGCTATTGAGACTTGTGAAGGAGTATTAACTTATGCTAAGAGATTATCTAATTATGCATTAGAATTGTCCATGAAGGAATATGATCCAAGGAGAAAAGCTGAATTAAAGAAAATTGCAGAAGTTAATGCATACGTTCCAGCTAATCCACCAAGGACTTTCCAAGAAGCTTTACAATCTGTATGGACTCTTGAATCCTTATTTGTAATTGAAGAAAACCAAACAGGTCTTTCCCTTGGACGTTTTGATCAATATATATATCCGTTCTATGAAGCTAGCATGAGATCTGGAGATATTACTGAAGAAGAAGCTTTTGAATTAATGGGATGTTTCTTAATCAAATGTTCAGAAATGATGTGGTTATCAAGCGAAGGTGGAGCTAAATTCTTTGCTGGTTATCAACCATTTGTAAACTTAACAATAGGTGGACAAAAACGTTCAGGCGGCGATGCAACAAATGATTTAACTTATTTAATCATGGATGCAGTAAGACGTGTAAAAGTTTATCAACCTTCATTAGCTTGTCGTATTCATAACCAATCACCTCAAAAATACTTGAAGAAGATTGTAGATGTTGTAAAGGCAGGATTAGGTTTCCCTGCTTGTCACTTTGATGATTCTCATATCAAGATGATGTTAAGAAAAGGGTTTGATATAGAGGATGCAAGAGATTACTGTATGATGGGTTGTGTTGAGCCACAAAAATCAGGACGTATTTATCAATGGACTTCTACTGGTTATACTCAATGGCCAATTGCTATAGAATTCGTATTAAACCGTGGTGTTATGAAATGGCATGGAACTAAACAAGGTTTAGATACAGGGGATTTAAGAGAATTTAGAACTTATGAAGAGTTTGAAGCAGCAGTTAAGGAACAAATAAAGCATATTACTGAATTATCAGCTGTTGGTACAGTTATCAGCCAAAGAGTACACAGAGATTATGCACCAAAGCCATTAATGTCCCTTTTAGTAGAAGGATGTATGGAATCTGGTACTGATGTTACTCATGGAGGAGCTATGGTTAACCATGGTCCTGGTTTAATTTGGTCAGGATTAGCTACTTATGCTGACTCTATGGCTGCTATCAAAAAACTAGTTTATGATGATAAGAAATATACTTTAGAAGAAATCAGAAGAGCGTTAGATGCTAACTTTGAAGGATATGAACATATAAGACGTGATTGTCTAAATGCTCCTAAATATGGAAATGATGACGATTACGCAGATCTTATAGCAGCTGATATAGTAGATTGGACAGAAAAACTTCATAGAAACTACAATATGCTATATTCTACTTTCAGTCATGGAACTTTATCAATTTCCAACAATACTCCAATTGGAGAATTAACTGGTGCAACACCAAATGGTCGTTTAGCATGGACTCCACTTTCAGATGGTATAAGTCCAACCCAAGGTGCGGACAAGTTTGGACCTACGGCTATTATTAAGTCTGTTAGCAAGATGAATGTTGAAGCTATGAATATTGGAATGGTTCACAACTTTAAGCTATTAGAAGGTATTCTTGAAACACCAGAAGGAGAACAAGGATTAATTACATTATTACGTACTGCTTCCCTTCTTGGAAATGGACAAATGCAATTTAGCTATGTGGATGATGAAACTCTTAGAGCGGCTCAAAGAGAACCAGAAAAATATCGTGATCTTATTATTCGTGTTGCAGGATATAGTGCTTACTTTGTAGAGCTTTGTAAAGAAGTTCAAGATGAAATTATCAGTCGTACAATGATTGATAGTTTCTAATAAATAAAAATAAAGTTCTAGAAGGTTTCATTTTAAAAGTGAAACCTTCTAGATAAAATTAATATTTTACCTGTGCTATGATAAAGAATATTTATTTCAAAAGGAAATTATAGAATATAAGTCTAATTTTAAGTATTCTTCAAATTTTATGACACAGGTTGAACTTTGTAAATATATATTAAGGAGGAAATGATATGGCAGAGATGAACAATGCCTCAGCCCTTGAAATTAAAAAGCAAATGGATGCAAAGTTTTCTAGACAAGGTGTAGCCCAAGGCTTACTTTCTGGTATTACTTTCGCAATTAATGGTGTTATAATAGGCTTGGCTTTAACTATGGCTCCTTTTACATCAGGTGCTAGTGTATTTGTAGCTCCATTAGTAGGTGCAGCTATGAATGATGGTATGGCAGCTATATGGCTATTAATCTATAATATATTCAAAGGAAACTTTAGGGAAATAGGACGTAGTTTTAAAACTTTCCCAGGATTTATGGTATGTATGGCAGCTGTACTTGGTGGACCTATTGCTAATGGAGCATATTTATTAGCTATACAATTTGCAGGTCCTGCTTATGCTATTCCTATTTCAGCTTTATGTCCAGTAGTTGGTGCTATTTTAGGTCGTATATTCTTAAAACAAAAAATTAGCCCACGTGTAGCTTTTGGAATGCTTATATGTGTTGCTGGTGCTATTCTTATTGGTTATGTGCCACCTGAAGGTAACTCACCTAATTTTTATCTTGGTATAATATGTGCTATTATTGCAGCTTTTGGTTGGGGAGCTGAAGGGGTATTATCTGCTTTTGGAATGTCTATGGTAGATCCAAATGTAGCTATTAATATTCGTCAAGCAACATCTGGTATTATATTTACTTTAGTTGTTTTACCTTTAGTAGCAGGATTTAGAATGTATGGTGAACTTTTAGCAACTCCTAGTACTTTGGTGGTTGTTGCTATGGCGGCTTTAGCGGCAGCTATATCTTTCTTATCTTGGTATAAGGCTAATAGTAGTATTGGTGTAGCTCGTGGAATGGCATTAAACATCACTTATTCTCTTTGGGGAATTGTTTTTTCCTTTTTCCTAGGTGGAGTAGTGTTAACAAAAAACCTAGTAATTGGTGCTATAGCTGTTTTCATTGGTGCACTATTAGTTGTAATTAATCCACTAGAAATGTTTAGCAAGGGGGAATAAAAATGGCATCATTGTTACCTTTACGTTTTAGAATGTTACATTTTTTTTCTACTGTTAGTGAAGCTTCAGCAAATGATTTATTGGAAGGCTTAAAATCTGAATATGGTAGTGAAAGACAATTCAGTAAGAAAAACTTTATTGAACATTTATTAACTATGAAGGAAAATGGAATAATTGATGAAACAAAAGTAGAATTAGACAATAGCGGTGATTTGTGTATATATTATGCTATCAATGACGAGGGCAGAAGTTTGTTAAAAAAATATCTTCCTAAATCTTGGAAGGCTTAGGAGCTGAAGGCGATGGATTCAAATCTTGAAAAACGAGGTGTAATTTTTAATATTCAGAAATACTCTATCCATGATGGACCTGGAGTTAGAACTATAGTTTTTTTTAAAGGCTGTCCATTACGATGTAGATGGTGTTCAAACCCAGAGGGTATTTCATCAAAGTATCAAGTTATGACCTTAGAAGACAGATGCATTTCCTGTGGTAAGTGTGTAGAAGCCTGTCCACAGGGGGTCCACAGCCTACAATTATTAAGTGACGGATCTGTTGAGCATCGAGTAAATAGAGAAGCTATATGTATTGGATGTGGTCAATGTGAAGCTAATTGTCCACAGGAGGCTGTTCGTATAGCTGGGAGAGAAGCAACGGTTAAAGAAGTTATGGACGTTATTATGCAGGATAGTGCTTTTTATTGGAGTTCGGGAGGTGGTGTAACCCTTGGCGGCGGCGAAGTTACTAGACAACCTGACTTTGCAGCAGCCATTCTAGAGGAATGTAAAAAACAAGGGATACATACAGCCATTGAAACCTGTGGATATGCAGAATGGGATGTTATGAAAGAACTAGCTAAACATGTAGATTTATTTTTATATGATTTAAAGCATATTGATTCTGAGGAACATAAACGACTAACAGGAGTTAATAATGAAAGAATTCTTAAAAATATGATAGGTCTTTTTCAGATAGGGGCCAATGTAACTGTTCGTATGCCTCTTATTACTAATATGAATGATTCACGTGAAGCTCTTGAAAAAGCTATGAAGTTTATAGAAATAGTTAGTAAAGATGGGAATTTACAAGGCATTGAAGTATTGCCTTATCATAAGCTTGGAGTTAGTAAATACAAGCAGCTAGGACTTAAGTATTCAATAGATGAAGACTTTGGCTATACTCGAAAACAGTTAGAAGAAATAGAAGAATTTCTTAAAAAATTCAACTTGCCAATACGAGTTGTAAAACATTAAAAGGGCTCATGTGTTTAAATAAAAAAACTTTAAACTAGAAATCTTAGTTTAAAGTTTTTTATTTTTGATATATCTTTTCAAAATAGTATTTTATAATAAAGATTTAATATCCTTGTTCATACTTCTTGAGAGCTTTTTCCATTTCTCCTTCTATTAATTTATTGAGTTTTTCGATAATAATTTCAGGAGGCTCTTTCATACCGTCTTTCATCCATATAATAACTAAGTTGGCAAAAGCATAAGTGTAAAAATTTGCAATAAACTGTTTATCCTCATATTATTTTGTATATGAATAAATTATATACGAAAAAGGCGAACTCTTTTAAATTTCATTTTTCGCAACGTAATAATTGGGTATAGTTTTAATTAGTATCTAACGTTAAATTAGGCCTTTATTAATTTAAAATATTTTGATATACATATTGTCCTCTAAAACTGCTACTTTTAACATAGGCTGGTTGAACTTTCCATATTTTTCAAATATAATAAAATTATATAATCATCAATAATATAGGGGTGATTTAAATGGCTAAAATATTAATTGTTGAAGACGAATTATTAATTGCTAATGGACTAGCAGCTATTATAAAGTCTATAGATGACGAATTAGATGTAATAATAACTGGTTACGCTGAAGAAGCATTAAGGTATGCAAAAAATAGTCATTATGATGCATTCTTATTGGATATTCAGCTTAAAGATTATTCGGGACTTGAATTGGCTAAAGAAATAAGAAAGATGAATAATTATAAACTAACTCCAATTATATTTATTACTGCTATTCCTACACGAGAGTTAATGGCTTTTAGAGAGATACATTGTTATGACTATATAGTTAAGCCTTTTAGGGAAGAAGAGGTAAGAAAGGCCTTGGAAACAATAATTCATCATGGAATTAAAAAAGATGATAAAAAGAAATACATAAAATTGAATCAGAAAGAATATTCTTATCTCATAAGACAAGACGAAATTATTTATATTGAAGCGAAAAATAAAAAAGTATTTATGATAACTACCAATGAGACCATTGACTTATCTACTTATACATTGTACAAGCTTTTAGATGAGCTGTCAGAAGACTTTGTGCAATGTCATAGAGGATACATAATTAATATAAGCTATATTGAAAAAGTTGATAAAGTGAATAATCTCATTAAACTCAAGTATATAGACTCTCTTATTCCCATAGGAAGGAAATATAGAGAATGTTTGCGAGGTAAGATTCATGAGATTAATTGAATTAATTATAATGGCAATGTTTGATGTAGTAGGTTATATTATCATATCAAAAAGATTAATAAATCATAATAAATTAAATAAGCTGCTATGTGGAATATGTATTTTAGTATTTTCAATAATTATTGGAATAAATGGGGGATATATATCTGCATGGCGTAATTTCTTTATTGGAGGAATATTAATTTGCTGTATAAACTATTTGTTGTATAAGATAGAAATTATAGAGATTATATATGTTTACATTTTAAGTACAATCATTGTAATATCTACGCAATTATTAAGTATAGTTTTATTAGAATTTCTTATAGGAAAGGTAGAATATACCTTTACTTATGGAATGGTTTCACAGATTATATCATTGATTATAATTACTTTTATAAGTGAATATATTCCAATTCATTTAATGTTCCGGTTTATTTCTAAAAATAACAAAGTATTTAAGTTACTGATACTAAATTTATTAGTTTTGCTGGTATCTATATTATCATATTGGTATATGGACATTGATGGTATTCTAGAAAATATAATCAGTATGGCAGTTCTTTCGATAGGAGTTATTCTTGTTAATTTTGTTTTATTAAAAAATGGGCTTAGAAATGAATTTGAAGAACAGCAATTACAAATCTATGAGAAGTATTTACCAGTTATTGATGAGTTAATCAATGAATTGAGGACTAGACAGCATGAATTTGACAATCATATTCAAGCACTAAAGATGCTTACCATAACGAGTACAGACTATGAAAGTATTATTAGTTCTATGAAAAGTTACATAAATGATTTAGAGATAAGCAATGATTTGAGAGATTTGGTTAAACTTGATAATAAAATATTGGCTGGATTTTTATACAGTAAAATAAGTAACGCAAAGAAATTAGGCATCAAATTTCGGATTATAATAGAGGATTATCAATTCAAGTTAGATTTAATGGATTATGAGTTAATAGAGATTATGGGAAATCTAATAAATAATGCATTTGAGACAAAAGTAGAGGATAATTCTGTCATACTTATATTATCAAAAGAAAAAGATATGAATGTTATAGAGCTAAGGAATAAACATCCATATCTAAAAAGGGAAAGCATCGATAATATCTTCAGCATGGGGTTTTCTACTAAATCCCATGCTGGAAGAGGTTATGGCTTGTACAATATAAAAGAAATAGTCAAAAAATATAATGGGAAAATTGAAATATTAAACGAATTGTATTACGGAGAGAATCATATAGTATTTAGAATATTATTTGCTATAAATTGATTATTTTAAACAATCAGGACATTCTGGTTCTCCCCAGAACAAATAACAAGCCGTGTTAGCAACTGCCAAAGGTGCTGCTGAAACTAGAAGGTGACATATGATGCTAAATGGTTTTCTTAAAACTGAATTTATGATTTTCATAAAGCATAACCCCCTTTGCTATTAATATCTGAAAAGCTTGTAATGTTATGACCCATACAGAGCTAGTAAAGTATGGGTTTTTGTTTGTAAAAAAGTACAGTGAAAAATGGATAAACATTAATATTGTACTCGCCAATTTAAACTGCTGCCTCTTCCTGTGAGAGTAAGTGGGTCTAGATTTCCCACATATTGGAGCAAATAAAACAACTGTAAGTAATGAAAATATAAATAAGATAATTGCAATTTTAAAATTAAGAGGAATATGAGTTTTTAAAAATATAGATGTATAAAAGAAAATTCCACTAAATATTATACACCCAGCATATGTTTTAAAATGCAAACCTCCCGTAAACAATCTAATCATTAATAAAGCTAAAGATGAGTAAATGAAGTCAGTTCTACTACCTAATATTGAAAACAGAATAAATAATATAAGAAGTTTTGAAAAATCGCCTATAATGATTTCTAATGAGTATTTTAATTTAGCACTATCAACTTCAGAAAGATTAAATTCATTTTCGAAATATTTATGTAGTCTATCAGTGAGAATCATTTTAATCACCTATAATTCTTCTATTTTATTAATAATATATCATAAGTTGTAAATTTGTAAATACAAAATGGACGAACGACATGTTTACGAGGATGAACAACAATTTTTTTAAAAAATATGTTGTTTATCCCGATAAAAGTGTCGTTCGTCCAAATTGATTGAAAAATTAGATTTTTGATGATAATATTTGAGGTAAATAAATTTAAGATATTCCTTTGTATGCTTATGGTGATTAACTTTATCTCGCTTGTTGGAATCTTTAACCATAAAGATAAATTTAATTTATATGAGGAGGAATGTGAAATGATAAATAAAAATTTTCTTATTACTCTTTTAAAAGTGATTCTAACCATAAGTATGATTTCTTGTATAATTATATTGTTTTCTTATATCATTGGTATATTTATGACATTAAGAGGGACATCCATCTTAAGTAATATGGTGTATTTTTTAAAAATATTAAATTGTATAGTATATATATTGATAATACATGAGATGTTTAAGTTATCAGATAAAATGAAATTAAATCTGTTTGACATAGAGAGTTCAAATATATTTAAAAAACTTGGATATTATGTAGTTATACTTGCAGGATTTGATGCAGTATTAAAAATGAAGACACCAAGCAACATACAATTTATATATATCCCAAAAGTAGGATCATTAAAGGAAACATTTTTAATATATCTAATTATAGGTGTTTTATTCCTGGTATTATCTAAAACTTTTAGAGACCATTTTGAAGTCAATAATGAAGATATAGAAAGTTAACTATAGAGACTTTAAAATATTTTAAAGTAGATTAAAAATTACAGATTGCAATAATACCTTGATTTAAAATAGAAAAATTATTATTTTTTGTGGTAAAAAGGCTAAATAATATTATTACCAGAATATTTAGAATAGAGAATATGACATTCCCCTTAAAAAGCATGATAACTTCATATATGGAGATATCATGCTTTTTAATACCATACTACTTGTATTGCAGAGAAAGTATTGTATAATGAAGTTGTTGTTATTAAAGATTAACTAAAAAGTATTAATAATGTTAAGAAAATATAAAGGAGATACATTAAATGAAGACGTTTTATTTAATGAAAAAATATATATTGATAATATTAAATTTTATAATTGTCTTAGCACTTGATTATGTAAATACTAAAATTTATAAAGGAGTATTATTGAGTGATATATATTTGGTACCATTGATACTATTAGTAATAGCTGCGTTTTATATTAAAAATTTCAAGGATAGAGGATTTAAAATATATACAGGAATAAATTTTATTGTAATATTAGTTTTTATAATAAACATTTATATTAAATTACCCACATACACTTATCAAGATGCTCAAAAAGCTCTAAAAGCTAATATTTCTAAAGAAAAAAATATTTTATTAGAAAATGTTATAGCATACCCCCCTAAGAATATAGGTCCAGCTTTTGCAATATATAATCCATATGAAAAAAATAAGTTAATAGATAAAGAATACTTGATTTATATATCAGAAGGGAATAAAGAGATAGACTGTTATATATTCAATCCAATAAACGGAGAATATGAAATTTATCCACTCAAAAATTTCTATAAAAAGAATCTATAAGCTATATTCTGGATACTTCCTTATTATTAAACTCCACAATATAGAATGTTTGATAATGTAACTTTTAATATCGAATAAAGCAATGCCTAAGCATGGACATTTATGGAAGAGTTTAGTATTAATGACATTTCCCTTAGAAAGCATGAAATCTTTATATATTGGGATATCGTGCTTTTTATATTTATACTGTAAGAAAGAAATAAATTACTAGACTAAATAAATATAGGTAGGAGCTAACCCTACATGCTAACCTGCTCTTCCCATAGGTGTATTGGTGCCAAAGGTCATATATATATTTCTTTTTGTAAAAGACTATCTATATATAGTAGTATTGAACATGTTAGAAGTTAGAGTTAAATATATAAATTAAGGATATCTTAAATCTGTATCAATTAAAATGGACTTGAAGATACTAGCTTTTAGTTACAGAAATTTTAAAAATATAATTTATTCAATGGATATGAGTTAATGGGAAAGTTGATAATAGATAAGCATGATAATAGAATATTTCTTGCATAGACATATGAAGAAATAACAAGGAACTTCCAGCGACATAAGAGAACAGATTTATATCAAAGGAAGCTCCACTGTGACCTTAGTTCCTATATTAACTTTACTATTAACAGTAATAGTACCCATGTGATTATCTATAATCCATTTTGCAATAGATAATCCAAGACCTGTTCCACCGCTTTCTCTAGTTCTTGACTTATCAGTTCTATAAAATCTATCAAAGATATGAGGAAGGTGTTCTTGAGAAATTCCCATGCCCGTATCTTCTATAGTTATAATAGCTTTATTATTTTTCTTATAAGAGTTTAATCTTATAGTCCCGCCAGAAGGAGTATACTTTATACTATTATCTAAAAATATTCTTAAAGCTTCTTTTATAAGGTTTTTATCTGCATTTACAATGATATTTTCGTTTTGCTCATTTCTTATTATATGACTATCATCGATTAATTTAGTTTCTGTTAGAATTTCTTCTATAAGTTTATTAAGAGGAAATTCTTCTTTGTTTATTTTCTGAGTATGCTTATCACCTCTAGCAAGGAAAAGAAGATTTTCGACGAGGTTTTTCATATTTTCAGATTCACTTTTAATGGCTTCAAGAGATTCTTCAAGAACTTCTTTATCTTCTTTTCCCCATCTATCCAGAAGATTTGCATAGCCTTGTATTACTGAGATAGGAGTTCTAAGTTCATGAGAAGCATCGGAAACAAATTGATTTTGTTTTTCAACAGACTCTTGAAGTCTGTTAAGGGTTTCATTAAAGGTTATAGCAAGGTCTTTTAATTCATCCTTTGATCCTCTTACATCTAGTCTTTTATCAAGGGCATTTATGGATATTTCTTTTACCATTTTTGTCATTGTATCTATTGGAGAAAGAAGTTTTTTACTAGTTTTTGACCCAATAAATACGATTAAAAATAGACCTAATACATTAGAAATCAATAAAATTATACCTAAAACCCATACATAATTATGGTAAGAGCTATCGGCTATATAATAGCTAAAACCTACTAAAGCAAGGGTGCTGGTTATAAGAGATATTAATATAAAAATAAATACATAACTAAGGGTTAACTTAAATGTTATAGAAAATCTAAGTCTGTTACTTATTTTTTCTATTCCTTGTTTCAATAAATTAAATAAAAATTCCATTACATATACTACAATAGACAAGATACCTTTAAATAATTTATATAAAAGGTTAAATACTAATTTTAAGTTTGATCTATTCATCTTTCAGTTGATACCCCACTCCTCGGACAGTATGGATGAACTTTTTATTATACTTATCATCAATTTTACTCCTAAGATAACGTATATATACATCTACTATATTTGTGTCTCCTATATAATCATATCCCCAAACTTTTTCAAGGATATTATCTCTTGTTAGAACCAGACCTTTATTTAACATAAGATACTTTAATAAATCAAATTCTTTTTTAGTTAAATCAATAGGGTTTTTATCATAGGTCAAAGAGTATTGATCCATATCAAGAATTAAATTCCCAACCTGAATAATATTTGGCTTGAAAGAATCAATCCTCTTATGCTTAAAAACTACTCTTATTCTAGCCAATAGTTCTTCTATTGCAAAAGGTTTTGTGATGTAGTCATCTGCTCCTCTATCTAACCCCATTACTTTATCCATTACATCGTCTTTGGCTGTAAGCATAATAACTGGTACTTGAGAAGCTAATCTTAATCTTCTTAATATCTCCATGCCATTTAAAGATGGAAGCATTACATCTAATAGAATAAGGTCATATTCTTCATTTAAAGCTTTTTCTAATCCTTGTCTTCCATCTTGTTCAATATCTACTATATATCCTTCATGTTGAAGCTCTAGCTGTAGAAATCGACCTATTTTAATTTCATCTTCTATAATTAAAATTTTTTTCTTATTCACTGAAAACCCTCCTTTAATATGATTATACTCTTTTTAGGAGGTTACAAACAGTATAAATAAAGCCTACTGGTTATTCAGCAGGCTTTATTTATAACGAATAGAAAAGTTCTACTTTTTCTTTTTTAATGAAGGAACTCGTTCTGACCTAAATGAGTTTTAAGAAAAGCTACCTTAATAATGTTTCAATGGTTGCTTTTCTTATTATTCTCTAAATTCCTTTACAACTTTATCTGTAACAGAAGTTAAATCGTTAGATATTTTATCAATTTTATCATTTATACTACATTCTTCTCCATTACTTTTTTCAAGTCTTATTCTATGATGTGTTAATACAAGTAAAAGTAATGCAGCTATAGAAAAAGGTAAAGTGAATACTCCAATTATTAATGCAATTAAAGAAGAAATGTTTAATACAGTTTTTTCATTTTTATATACAACAAAGTTAATATTATTTAGTTTCGATATTATATCCTTAATACTATTAACAAAAGGGGAATTTTTAATTTGTCCTCCCTCAGGTTTTATTCTATCTTGCTCTTCTAGATAGGAAAGAGCTTCAACTATATTACCATTATATTTTTCTAAAGCTTCTTTAGCTTCTTTATAACTTACATTGGCTCTTTTTCGTAGTAAATCAATTTGTTCAAGAGTAATTTCCATTTCAATACCTCCTATTTATTATTTTCTATATTTATATAATAGGACATTAGAATTAAAGAACTATTAGTTAAACATTAAAATTTCATTAGAAAATTTAAAAAGTTAATTTATTATAAAACTCTATAGAAAATAAATATGGTATAATGTAGTAAAAATGTAAGCAAGGGGTGATAAATTGTATGGAATCTAGAGATCCAATAATAACTATAAGGGACTTAAGGAAGAGCTTTGGCACCAAGGAGGTTTTAAAAGGAATAAATTTAGATGTATATGAGGGGCAAATAATAGGATATATAGGACCTAATGGTGCCGGAAAGAGTACTACAGTTAAGATAATGCTAGGATTAATTGGAGGATACCATGGAGAGATCAAGATTCTAGGGCAGGATATATCTAAAGGAAATGTAGAATATAAGAGAAAGATAGGATATGTTCCTGAAACAGCAGAAATATATGATAACTTATCGGCAAGAGAATATTTGACTTTTATCGGAGAATTATATGGACTTAATTATAAAAAAGCTGATAAAAAGGCTGAAAAGCTAATGGATCTTTTTGGTATAGGCAATGTCTACGATTCAAGAATAAGCTCCTACTCAAAGGGAATGAAACAAAAAGTACTTATAATATCAAGCTTACTTAATGATCCAGATGTTTTATTTCTAGATGAACCTTTAAGTGGTATCGATGCCAATAGCGTAATGATTTTTAAAGAAGTTTTATCTGAGCTGGTTAGGAAAGGTAAGACTATATTTTATTCTTCTCATATTATGGAGGTTGTTGAAAAAATAAGCAGTAGAATAATACTTATAAATAATGGAATGATTGTGGCAGATGGCAGCTTTGAAGAATTAAAAGATAAGTCTATGGAAGGATCTTTAGAGGCAATATTTAATGAATTAACAGGATTTAAAGAACATAGAAAAATAGCCGAAGAAATAGTATCCATAGTTCAAGAGGTGGATTAACATGAAAGATTTTAAAGTATTAAAAATTTTGGATATATTTAAATTCATCTTTGAAAAAGCAGGTATAGATTATGACGTAATGAGGAGAATACTTGAAATTAAATTTACTTTAGATGGAAGAAGAGTTCCAACGATAGTAGGAAATTCATCTTCTAAGAAGAAAGATGAAGATAGCAATAGTTTTATTAAATCTTTAGGCGTTTATTTACTGTTAGGGATTATATTAGTTTTCTTTGTTACAAAAGCAGATAATTATTTATATCAAATGAGTTTTGTCTTTGGGATACTAATGTTTATGATGATGACTTCTCTAATATCCGATTTTTCATCAGTACTATTGGATATAAGAGATAAAAATATTATATTATCTAAACCTGTAGATAGCAAAACATTAAATATGGCAAAAGTACTACATATACTATTTTACATGTTCTTTATAACCATTTCTTTTTCAGGACCAGCCCTTATAGTATCCTTATTTAAACAAGGTGGTATATTCTTTTTAATATTTTTGGCAGAAATAATTCTAATGGATTTACTTATTGTGGTATTGACAGCTTTATTGTATCTCTTGGTACTAAAGTTTTTCGATGGGGAAAAGTTAAAAGATATAATAAATTATGTTCAGATAGCTTTAACCATAGCATTATCAGTAGGGTATCAACTTTTAGGAAGACTATTCGATTTTGTTGACTTTAAGAATGTAGTATTTAATCCAAAATGGTGGCAGTACTTTATACCTCCTATATGGTTTGGAGCACCTTTTGAGCTAATCCTAAATAATAATCGTGAAACCTATCTAATAACTTTTTCAATATTAGCTCTTCTAGTTCCAATAATTTCAATAATAATATATGTAAAATTAACCCCTTCTTTTGAAAGAAATTTACAAAAGCTGAATAGTAGTGGTGGAAAAACTGGCAGTAGAAATAATAGAATAACAGATTTTACGTCAAAGTTAGTTTGCAGAAGTGAAGAAGAAATAGTATTCTACAGGTTTGCAACCAATATGATGAAAAATGAAAGAGTTTTTAAGCTAAAGGTATATCCATCTTTAGGATTTTCAATTGTATTTCCATTTATATTTTTATTTAATGGATTAAGAAATGGTGGATTAGAAGGCTTAGTATCTAGTAAAATGTACTTTAGTATATATTTTACTGCCTTGTTGATTCCAACTATAGTTATGAACCTAGGACATTCAGGTAACTACAAAGGGGCTTGGATATATAGAGTAGTACCCTTTACTGATGCTAAATCTATATTTAAGGGAACTTTAAAAGCTGCTCTAATGAACCTTATATTACCCTTGTATATTTTGATAAGTATAATTTTCATGATTATATTTAAAGGTAAAATAATTGTAGATTTAATAATAGTATTTTTAAACATATTATTGTTTATGGTAATCTGTTTTAGAACGACAGATAAATCTCTGCCTTTTTCAAAGCCCTTTGAATTAGCTGAGCAAAGCCAAGGATTTTTAGTTATGATAATAACATTTTTTACTTTAGGGCTATTGGGGCTCATTCACTATTTAGCTATAAGGACTAACTATGGGTCTTATATATATATAGCAGCTTTAATAATTGTTAATATTGTAATATGGAAAAATTCTTTTAATATAGCTTTAGAGGAACTAGGAGAGTAAAAATATGACTTATTAATCGTTATATTTAGGAATAAGATCTTAATTAAAAAAGATGAAATAAAGATACTTATAGTGTGAAATCTACTTATAATTAAAATAGAGAAACCGCCTGGATTAATGCAGATAAATAGTAGAAGCTAGGCGGTTTTGCTTTACATGTGATATCTTTTTTATCTTGGGAATATGGAATAAAAAATGTTAACTAGTTTAATGTTTATAATTTGTCTATTGATTTGTGATTGGAGCAGCCTAATGATTAGGATCAGAAAAGGATTGTTTTTTCATTTTAGATATTGACTTACTATGATAAAATGCAATCAGAAAAACAGGTATTCCGCTAATTATCAATGATAGGTAAGACTTAAAAGGTGAATTCGTGGAGAAGTTATAGATTGTAGGAATAATAGCGATAACAACATAACAGATAGAAAGATAAATAATAGTTGCTGTTTTGGTTCTATGTGTTAAGTACCATTTTGTTATAAAAAATACTGTAACTATGGCAAAGAACATGATTACAAAGGCAAATATATCCGTTGATCCTTTCATATAATCAACATTGATTATCCACGCAAGGACAATTCCTGAAAGAGAAAAACCAACGCCAGTAATTACAGCAGAGATTATTGCCTTTTTATTTTTCCCTATAGATTTCATCAATCCATGAGACGTTTTTATTGTTACCAAATAAGAAAACAAAAGTGTTTGAGTTAATATTTCTGCAAGTCCACCAAATTTTAAGTTCCACGATAATTGGGAAGGAACATAATAAATAAATTCTTCGATAGAAAACGGAGAGGTTGATGGCGTATTTACAATTCCAATTACAAGAAGTATTATCCATAATCTAAGCCATCCCAGCTTTTTATCGAGAAAGCTATCCTTGAATATTAAAAATACAACTCCAAATAAAGTCCCTCGAATAACTTGAAACAAAGGTGCCATTTGTACAATTATGCTATTCATGTCCCGCATATAGTTTGCAGCATTTAAAGTCAATGATGATTGATAATCAAATAAGACTGAAAACAATATTCCGCAAAGGATATAGGTAGCCACATGAGTAATTGATACTCGAATAATAAATTTAAATTTTTCCTCTACTGGAATGGTTACATTCATAAATTTTCCTCCATTTCTGATATTTTAATACCTTGATTTTGAAAGTAAAAATTTATGGCTGGTTCAATAAACTCATCGACAATAGATTGTTTTTCTCGCATTTCTTTATCCCAGTTCTGTTTACTTTGGTTAAACTGCAATAAGGCAGGTATCAGGCTCATATCACCACCAGTGAACTCCATTACCATAGTCCACCACTTTCTAGCAAGTTCTTGTCCCTTTTCTCCTTCTGGTATCTCACCTTGATTTTTCAAGTGAATTGTTTCATCACATAGATTTTTCCATTCCTCAAAGAGTGAATGTGCCAAATCGGGATAATTTGAAAATCGTTCTTTCAGGTGAGTCATTAGCCGATTATCAAAATGTTTGACAATCCAATATCCCTCATTTTTTAGGCGAAGTAGAGATATAATATCAGCATATTTCCCAAAATCCACTTGCTGCATTTGACGTACTTCATTTTGCAAGGCTATGATAGCTGAAAGTGCATTTGTCAGATTGTCGATTTGTTTCTGGACAGCTTCTTTTTGCTGTTCCAAAACCTCTATAACTTGTTGGGGTGTATCAAGAGAGATTAGGTGATTTTTGATTTCATCGAGTGTAAATCCTAAATATTTCATAGACAGGATTTGATGTAGTCTAATTATATCTTTCTCTGTATAAAGCCGTCTACCTCCTTGGCTTTTTGCTGAAGGTTTCAGCAGACCTTCTTTATCGTAGTATTGCAGAGTTCGCACTGTAGTGTCCATCTTTTTAGCGAGTTCTCCTATTGTAAGTAAATGTTGTCCTTCCATTTAGAATCCCTCCATATTTATAGTATATAGTATGACGTAACGTCACAAACAAGTGATTTATAAAAAAATTTTAAAATAACTATTTGTTTTTAACTTCATACTAATTTGTAAATAGTTTGTAATGTTATTGTAACCTGCTGCTATAAAAGATATGGTAGTATATAAATATATTATAAAACAATTAAGAAGATATCTAACTTTTGTAAACGGAAAAGGAGATGGTAATATTGAAAAAGCAAATTTTGACAGGTGCTTTAGCTTTATCTATTACTATTAGTGGGACTACTGTTTTTGCAGATACTGAAACGTCAAATATTCCAATAGAAAAGAATATTACACAGGAAAAGATTTCTGTAAAGGAAAATAATGATATTAAACCAATTAAGGAAGAACAAGTGATTCCTAGAATGGTAATAGGTAATAAGACGATAGATTTAAAAGGTTTCAATCCTTATTATAAAGGGGATACACTAATGGTTCCTCTAAGAACTATAGCTAAAGATGCATTAGGGTTTGAAGTTACTTGGAATAATGAAGAAAGAAGTGTAGAGCTTAAAAATGGTGCTCAATGGACTAAAGTGAAACTAGGAGAAAACTCTTATTTCTTTGCAAGAGTAGCACCTTTTAAACTATCAGAAGCACCAGAACTTAATCATAGTATAACTTTTGTTCCAGTAGAATTCTTTAGTCAAGTATTAAAATATGAAGTTTCAATAGAAGATGGAAATTTAATTATTAAAAATGACAATACAGATAAAGAAGATTCTAGTAGCAAAGAACAAATTCTTCATGGTTTTGTAAAGAGAATAGTAGAAACAGGAGGTAGGAAAGCTATTTTAGTAGGAGGAGATGAATCTACTACAGGAATAGATGAAATTTTACTACACGTAAATGAAGATACACAAATAGTTGATAAAGAAGGAAAGGCAATTTCAGTTGATGATTTAAAAGTTGGTACAAAGGTTGAAGTAACATTACCTGAAATAATGACAATGAGTCTTCCTCCTCAAGGAGCAGCTATTAAGATCGTAGTAAAAGAAGAAGAAAGCTTTCAAATAGTTAAAAAAGAGTTTAAAGACGATAAGAAGAAAATGGTTATTAGATATCCACAAATCCAAGGTATGAAAGGTGAACTAACAGAAGATTATTTGAATCAAGGAATTGAAAGTTTTATTAATTCAATTAAAGGAAATGATTTATATAAAAATTTAGAATTAGACTATGAAATTAGTTTACTAAGTGATGAAAAGATTAGTATTCTTTTCAAAGGTTCTTTTGATGGACTAGACGGTAAAGGGAAGAATATTATAAAGAGTTTAAATTTTGATTTAAGCTCAACTAATGAAATAACCTTTGATAACTATTTTAAATCTGATAAAGATTCAAAAGAAAAGTTAAAGGAATTGCTAGATAAGAAGGCAAAAGAAAATGGTCTAACAGAATTTGAAGCCGAAGGAGTAAGTATTTACTTTAAAGGCTCAAATGTAGTAGTTTATTATTATCCTTTAGATGATTCTTATACATCTCCTGTAGAATTACATCTGCAATTAAAAGAAATTAAAGATATTGTAAATACTAATTTTGGAGAACATCCAGTTAGCTAATAAAAAAATAGCCTTTTAAGGCTATTTTTTTATATTAATTATATTATTAAGGCTATAGTAAGATTTTGTAGTTATAATCTATATTAAAGTGGTATAATTTATTATATTGTCAACAAAGAACAATTTAAGAACCAAAAATTAAGAACTTTTTAGACGAATTTATTCATGAGATCTACGGAAAGATATGAAACAGTCTGTGATAAAGCTTATGGAAGAGTATTAGAAAATAATGGTTTAAGGGGGACAAGGATGGAAAGTGTAAATTATAGTGAAGAATCCAATGTAATATTGACAAAACTCCTTAGTGAATCCATAAGATTACTTATGGAGGATTTCATAAAAATAGCTATTAGTGATTTTCCTTCAGCAAAGAATATTATAAAGATTGCATTGAAACAAAAGAGTTCGCAAAATATTAGAATGGAGCATGAAGAAAATGGACTTCATGTACCGCCTTTTATGATAGCTTCTATTACAAGTGTATGTAATCTAAAATGTAAAGGCTGTTATGATAAAGTAAAAATTCATAATTGTTCATTAGAGCTTAATGAGAACCAATGGTCAGATATTTTTACCCAAGTAAGAGATCTAGGTATATCATTTATATTATTAGCAGGAGGAGAACCTCTCACTAAAGAGAAAGTCATTAAAGAGTGTATAAAGTTTCCAGAAATTATTTTTCCTATATTTACAAATGGAATGTTAATTAATAAAGAATGGGTAGAATTTTTTTCTTCATCTAGAAATATAATACCAGTTATAAGCATTGAAGGAGATAGATATCAAACAGATAAAAGAAGGGGTAGAGGTGTATTTGAAAGAGCTTCTTTAAGTCTTAATCTACTTCAAGAAAAAAATATATTTTACGGAGTATCCATAACTATTACAATAGAGAATTTTGAAAGTGTTTTAAATGATGAGTTTATTACTGCTTATATTGATAAAGGATGTAGAGTGTTTTTCTTTATTGAATATATTCCATTTGATAGTTCTACAAAAGACCTTGTAATATCTACGACTCAAAGAGAAGAGCTTGTTAACAGATTGAATAAATTGAGAAAAAAATACAAAGGAATATTTATAGCATTTCCTGGGGATGAAGAAAAATTTGGGGGATGTTTAGCATCAGGAAGAGGATTTGTCCATATTAATTCTATGGGATCAATAGAAGCATGTCCTTTTGCACCTTATTCTGATGTTAATTTAAAAGATATGACTCTTAAAGAGGCTTTAAGCTCCCCTATATTAAGAGAAATAAGAAGTATTCATGGATTACTGAAAGAGCATAAGGGCGGTTGTGCACTTTTTGAGAATAGGGAAACAGTAGAGAAGATTTTAAATAAACTAGATATTTAATTTTATTATTTTTAAATAATTGTAACCTTAGCCATAAGCTAAGGTTTGTTTTTTTACTTTATAAATTAATGGAACGTTTTTAATAGATGATACGTCTAATATATGAAAGGGGTGGAGGGATCAACTAATGAAATAAATAGGAAAGGAGTGAAGACCTTTGACTGATGAAATAAATTTTCATAAAGCTAAAAATGGGGATAGAGAAAGCTTTCGTAAACTGTTGGACCCCATAAAAGATAAACTATATAGGGTAGCTCTTATTTACATGAAAAATGAAGATAATGCATTAGATTGTGTGCAAGATTCTATTATAAAGGCTATACAATCCATAGATAATATAAAGGAACCACAATACTTTAATACTTGGATTACTCGTATTCTTATAAATACCTGTAAAGATAACTTAAGAAAAAATAAAAGAGTAGAAATATATGATGCAACTACTTTTGAAAACATTTTCGAAAATAAGTTTATCCAAAGCGACGGCAATATAGAAGAAAGTATAGATCTATATAAAGCTTTGGATAATTTAAAAGAAGAAGATAAAGAATTAATAGCTATGAGATATATGAGTGATATGAGTATAAAGGATATTTCTCAAGTAACTGATGTTCCGATGGGAACTATTAAAAGTAGGCTTAGCAGGACATTAAAGAAGTTAAGAGTTTATATGGAGGAGGTATAGGAATGAAACAGAAGGATATAGATAAAATTAAAATTTCATCAAGTTTAGATGATGTAATTGAGAATGCTATTGAAGAAGGATATAAAAGGAGGAATAGATCAGAAATGAAAAATAAGTGGAAAAAACGAGGAGTAGCAGTAGCAGCAACAATTATAATTGGAACAACAGCATTTGGAGTAGCATTTCCAACCTATGCTAAGGATATCCCTATTATTGGGAACATATTTGAATATTTAAGTGAAAATAAAAATGGAAGCTATACAGGATATAAGGATTATTCTAAAACCTTAGGCATGGTACAAGAAAGTAATGATATTAAATTCACTTTGAATGATGCCATATATGATGGAACAACAGTCATGGTTACATACACCATGGAAAGTAAGGAAGACTTAGGTGAGCAAATAACTGTTAGAGACTATCTTAGTATTAAAGGGTATAAAGGCGGAATGGCGGGAAGTAGTGGAGTTTATAAGGTAAGAGACAACACCTATATAGGTTTCACTAGAATGTCTATAGATCAGGTTAAAGACGAACTTGATGTTGAGTTAACTGTTGATAGCGTAAAGGACTTTGAAGATTTAGATATAAAAGGTGATTGGAAATTTAAATTTAACCTTAAAAAGACAGATACTGATATTATGATAGCTAACAAAAGTGTAGAGAAAGAAGGTATAAACTTAAATATAGAAAAGATAACTTTTACTCCAATGTCTACTATTATACATTATAGTCAACAAGCTTCAGATGAAGCATTAGGAGAATACCATAGTGTATATACAGAATTAGTGGAAGTTAAGGATGATCTAGGAAATGTTTACGTAGGTGAAGGTAATGGAGGATCTGGTACTAAAGCTCTTATGAATTGGACGTCTACCTATGAAAAAATAGATAAAAATGCTACTAAGCTTATAATAACTCCTAAAGTGGAATTTAGTGTATTAGGAGAAGATGGTCACAGAATGATTGGTCCATCAATCCTTAAAAGTGATAACCCAGAGAAAGAAGTATTGGATTACTTAAAAGAAAAAGGAATAATGCCTAAAGAGATGATTCTAGATGATATAATTATTGAGTTAAAATAATTATTAGGATTTTATTGGTAAAAATTATAGCTATATATTTTTAAATATACCCTTGACAAAATGATTATTAAATCATATTATAGTTGTTAAAATATATTAAATTCTTTGAAGGGAAGAGTAAATATTAGCTGAGTATCTAAAGCGAGTGGAGGTTGGTGGAAGCTCCATGAGAAAGGTAGTATTGAAAGACATCCTAGAGGAGTTTGTCTGAAATTTAAAGTAAGACAAATCGGATTCCGCCGTTAAAGGGATTAGAGATGACTTAGTTATTTATTAGCTTTGTCGAAACAGGATGGCACCGTGAGCTATAGCTTTCACTCCTATATGGTAGTGAAAGCTTTTTTTATAACCCATAGGAAAGTCCTATTTTCCTTAATTTAAACTTTCTGTAATGGGTTTCAAAAAAAGGCTTCCTTAATATATTAATGCTCCAATAGGAGCCTTTTTTATAATTAGAACAGGGTTTCTAATTAATATAGTGCTATTATATTGTTTCCTAGACTAATAATATAAGGTTAATTAGGGTGGCACCGCGAATTTTCGCCCCTTGAGTTTTATACTCAAGGGGATTTTTGTTTATTAAATTTGAAAGGAGAGGTTGATAATGAAAAGAGTTATGATAAATGAATTAAATAGCTATATAAACGAAAAAGTCAAAATTCAAGGATGGATTCATCGTATAAGAAAGCTTAAAGAAATCACCTTTATAATTTTGAGGGATAGAACTGGATTGGTACAATGTGTTATAGATAACAAAGCAATAGATGTGGGCAATATAAAATTAGAATCTGTAGTATCAATTTTAGGAGAAGTGAAAGAAAGTAATAATGCACTAAATCCTTTTGAAGTTCTTGTGGAGAACTTTGAAATACTAAATGAAGTAAAAGAAGAACTGCCTATTGAGATTAATAAAAAGGAATTGGAAGTCAACTTAGAAACTATGCTGAATAATAGAGTTCTAAGTTTACGTCATGAAAAAATAAATTCCATATTTAAAATACAAAATCTTATAGTACAAGGATTTAGAGAATTTTTGACAAAAGAAGGATTTACAGAGATTTTTACACCTAAGATTGTAGCTGAAGGTGCTGAGGGAGGTACGGAAATATTTGAAATAAAGTATTTTGAAAATAAAGCGTATCTTGCCCAAAGCCCCCAATTTTATAAACAAATGATGGTTGGAGCTGGATATGAAAGGGTCTTTGAAATAGCTCATGTATATAGAGCAGAACAGCATAACACTAATAGGCATTTAAATGAATATATAAGCATGGATTTTGAGATGGGGTTTATTGAAAGTGAAGAAGATATAATGGACATGGAGGAAAGTCTTCTAAAATATGTATTAAATAAGGTAGAAAAAGAAGGGAAAAAGTATTTAGAAATATTGGATACAGTTATACCTAATATGCAAAATACTATTCCTAGGATTAAGTTGAGTGAAGCTTTAGAAATTCTAAGAAAAGAATATAATAAAACTGACATAGATGGAGATTTAGATCCTGAAGGAGAAAAATTAATTTGTAAGTATGCAAAAGAAAAATTGGGATGTGAATTTATATTTTTAACTCATTATCCAAGGAAGAAAAGACCTATGTATACAATGCCTTGTGGTGAAAATGAAACTCATAGCTTTGACTTGTTATTTAGAGGTATTGAAATAACTACCGGTGGTCAAAGAATCCATGAATATGATATGTTAATAGAAAATATAAAATATAAGGGATTAAACCCAGAAAAATATCATAGTTATACTTCTATATTTAAATATGGAATGCCTAAACATGGAGGTCTTGCTATTGGACTTGAGAGAATAACTATGCAGATTCTTGGATTAGAAAATGTAAGAGAGGCTTCATTAATTCCTAGAGATAGAACTAGGTTGACTCCATAGCAAGGCATAAGTTAATATTGAAGATTCAGTAAGAAATATATGAGTATATAGATAAGACTTTTAAGGATTAAAAGGGGAAGGAGGAAATAAAATATGCTAAAAATATATGAATTTAAAGAGACTATAAAAGCTCATGAAGGGCTTGATGGGGCATATGTAGAATTTCCATACAATGTTAAAGAGGAATTTGGTACCAATGGAATAGTTAAAGTAATTGCTACTTTTGATGGTGTAGAATATCGTGGTGCATTGGTTAAAATGAGTACGCTATGCCATATTATCGGAATAACAAAGGCTATAAGAAAAAAGATTGGTAAACAGCCAGGTGATGAGATAACAGTTACTATTAAAAGAGATATTGAAAACAAAGTCAATGATATGCCAGAAAGTTTTGCCATAGCTTTAAAAGAAAATAAGCAGGTGACAGGATTCTTTGATAATCTTACTGCTAGTCAAAAGAATAAATTTATTAATTTTATTGCTTCAGCTAAGAAAAAAGAAACAGCAGATGCAAGAGTGGCAAAGGTTATTACTATGCTTGAAAACAAAGAGAAAATGAAGTAGAGTAAATTTAAGTTGAACTTAACTTATGCAAAGTCTCTCTTCCCTACTTTGTTATCCCTTGACTTGAGCCTGAGACTAAGGTTTATCCAACAACCTATAAGATGTCACCAGAATAGATGAACTGGTTTTTATAGTTGAAATAAGTTAAAAGAAACCCCTCCATTTATGAATAGAGGGGTTCTACTTAATTAAAAATTATGTTATCACAAGTAAATACAAAGTCCATATGGAATGGACAATCATTTTCTCCTCCGAATAAGTTATTCATTCCTAATGCTATATGATAAGTTCCTAAGGCTTTCTCATCAATAGGTGCGAATCCTATTAGTTCTTTAACTTTAGGGTTGAGTCCAATCCCAAACTCACATAGAATCCTAAAATTTTCAGGAAGAGAATTGAAAAACTTTTCAAGGTCTTCTGATGAACATTTTATAAGATTTCCATTTTCAAAAGTCATAAGAACATCTTTGTATTTTTGTCCGTTTAAGTTGATTAAAGGAATGAGTAAATTTCCATTACTGTTATTTTCTATAGGTGCTATATAAACTTCTCCTGGTGGAAAATCTCCACATCCATCATCTGAATACCATTGTCTATTATTGATATCCAACTTTAGGGAATGTTTTTTACCAGTCAGTATTTCTATACTATTTTTATTTTTAAGTTCGTCTATTTTATCTTTACATGATTTTTTTAAATCTTGAAAGTCTACAGATAAAGCATTACATAAAGAATCACTATAGACATCATATTCTATTCCAGTACCAACAGCATTTTCTTCTGTAGGAACAGTGAGTTGTATATAATATTTTTTTTCATTAGTTAAAGAATTAAATAAGTCCAATAAATATTTCTTAAACTTAGGTATATTATTTTCGGAAATGTCCTTAGGAAAACTTGGCTTATACATAAATATGTCTATTACAGATTCAAAAGAAGATAGATAGTCAGCGTATTTTTGAGGCAACCCTACATCATTATTAAGCAGATTAAGGACTACTTTTTCAAAATGTTTCTTTGAACAATGATGTGTAAAAGGAATAATTCCTTTTTTACTTAAATTCTCTGAAATTAGGTCTAAAATCTCTAAATCTTCATTATCACCCCAAAAGTTTAATAAGACAAAATCTCCTTTTTCGAAAGGAAATCCTTCGCAAATATTTGGAATAAGGCTTATAAACTCCATATTAATCTCTCCTAATCAATTTTATTTCGATGTACATCAAATCATATTCTAATACAAAGTTTCTAAAAAAGCAATCTGTTTTTATAAATATAAAATTAAATTTTATGATATATTTAGATATGTATTGAAATAAAAAACGAGATAGTATAAAATAGCTATATAAAATATAAGGGGGAGACAATATGAAAGATGTAAATTGGATAAAAGAAAATTATTTATTATTTTTAGATGAGAAACAGGAAAATTTAAAGGATCTTATCAAAGATTTACAAAAGGAAGAACGTATAGATGAAGCTAATTTAGAAAAAGTAAGATTAAATATAGTTGAAATATTTTCTAAAATGTTTAATATTAGTCTTAATGATAATCCTATGGTTTTAAAGGAAAAATACTTAAATTTTTTTGATAAAATAGCAAATCCTTGGTATATAAGCAGAGAAAAAGCTTTAAAATTTGGAAAAGGAAAAGAAGCGATAATAGAAGATATAAAAATAAAAGAAGTAGAAGAGTTAAAAAATAAATTTGAAAATTATTATAGCCAGATGGATATTGGTTAGGGGGGATGAAATTGAATTCATTAGAGATTTTTAAATGTTTATCTGACAACTCAAGGTTAAAGATTATCAATAGTTTAATGATAGAACCTATGTATGTGGAATTACTAGCTGAAAGATTAGGACTATCCACTTCAACTGTATCTTTTCATCTTAAAAAACTGATGGATGCTAATATAGTATCTTCTAAAAAAGAGCAGTACTATACAGTTTATAGTTTAAATGAAGAAATATTTTCAATGAATCTTAAAGATCTAGTAAAAGATAATAGAAAAGAAGAAGAAATATTAAAACAAAGAGAAGAGCAGTATAAAGAAAAGGTCATAGATTCCTTCTTTAAATATGATAAACTAAAGGAAATACCAGTACAAAAAAAGAAAAAACAAATTATACTAGAGAAAATAGTAGAAAGTTTTGAAAGAGATAAAGATTATACAGAGAAAGAAGTAAATCTAATAATTGCAGATTTCCATGATGATTTTTGTACAATAAGAAGAGACTTAATAGGGTTTAATCTTATGGAAAGAAAAGATGGAATATATAAAAGGAAATAAAGGTTAAAGGATAAGGCTGCCATTATATATGACAGCCTATTTTATACCACTTTTTATAGCGTTTTTTGGACATGCTTTAACACAATCACCACATCTAATACACTCTCTATCATTAGGTTTTTTATACACTTCAACATTCATTTTGCAAGTTTTGGTACATATATCGCAGCTTATGCATTTTTTTTCGTCTATATTAATTTTATATAAGCTTATAGGATTAAATACAGCATAAAATGCTCCTAAAGGACATAAATACTTACAAAAAACTCTATAGATAAAGACTGATAAAAGGATAATAGCTATTAGTATAGACAATTTAAGATTAAATAAAAAGCCTAATCCACTTCTAAGACTTGGATTTAATGATAAAAGAGGTATGCCACCGAAAAGAGTTCCGGATGGACAAATATATTTACAAAAATATGGATCACTAATGCCAAGTTCATCTTGAAAAACGAATGGTAGTATAATAACAAATAAAAGGAGAATTACATACTTAAGATATTTTAACATACTATGAACTTTAGGTGGAACCTTAAGCTTTGGAGATGGTATTTTATGTAGTAAATCCTGTACAAATCCAAAGGGACAGAGCCATCCACATATGAATCTTCCTAATATTACTCCAAACAATGATATAATACCTAGTACATAATATGAAAAGTTATACTTCATACTTCCAATGACAGCCTGCATAGATCCTATTGGGCAGGCACCCAGTGCTCCAGGACAAGAATAACAATTTAATCCAGGAACACAAAATCTTTTAATATTTCCTTTATACAATTTTCCATTGAAAAATCCCTTTAGATGTCCATTGGTAGCAATAGTACTAAATAATTGAATTATATGTCTTGGTTTATTGTTATTAGCCAATTCCTATGCACTCCAGACATATATTAATAGCTTTGGTGAAAACAGTGTCTACCTCTCCTCTGAAAAAGCCTATAAGGATTAATCCAATGCTACTAACGAATATAAGATTGCGAATAAAATTATTTTTCATTTGGTTTCCCCCATTTTATTTTCTAAAAGAAGATTTTTTATTTCAATAATTGAAGAGCTTCTAGCATTTTTTCTTGGTACTCTTCTTTACTTATTGAACCAGTTATTACTTCACCTACTATTTTTCCATTACTATCAACAAAGAAAGATGTAGGTACTCCAGAGATACTAGTTAGTAGATTATTTTTTATATTATCGTCAGGGATAAGATTTATAAATTTAACACCAGAACTCTCGATTATTTGTCTAGCTGCATCTTCATTTTCTGGATTTGGCGTATCGGATATGATACCAATAATGCTTATTTGTTCATCCTTTAATTCTTCATATAAGGCTTGTAGATCGGGCATTTCTCTCTTACAAGGTCCACAGAATGTGCCCCAAATGTTTATCATAGTCAATTTATTATCCTTAAATATTGCATCGGTTACATCATTACCTTCAAGGTCTTTAAGACTAAACTCGAGTTTTTTCATGCCAGTTATAGATTCTTGAGGGGTCATAGGTTTGTAAACTGTAAGGCTTGATTTAATATTTTCTACATCATCAAACATAGCTTTATATCCCTTTTTAGCTTCTTCTGATAATCCTGTGTCATCATAATCATTTCTACAGAAGTAAAATACATATTCTGAAATGGTTGAGATTTTTTCATTATGATCCATTTTTGTCAATTCAGCTATTTTATCTTCAGCAGGTAGTTTATCTTTTCTAAATACGGCGATAGAAAATATATTTTTAACTTGTGAGAAGATTTCATCTATTTTTTTATTTCTTTCTTCTTTATTTTCAACATTATCGATTACGTCATAGTACTTTTCAATTAATTCATTAGATATAAACCCATAGTTTCGGCCAGTATATATTGGATTACTTTCGTCTTCTTCATCTCCTAATCTATCAACAACTAGGTTATCATCGTATTCCTTCCATACATCTGACATTTTAAATTTTAATCCCATATCTTTGTATGCTCTATACCCTTGTTCTTTCTCCTCTGCTGTTATGGTAAACTTCTTTTTACCACAACCCGTAGAACTAAGAATAAGCATACCAGCTAATAGAAAAATCAAAATTTTAGATAGTGATTTTTTCAAATGCAAAACCTCCTTTTATATTTGATATAATTTAATTTATATAACATATCTATTTTAAAATATGAAGATTATTAACAATATTATGAAATAATTTAACGACTAAAAGTTTTTACTAAATTGAATAATTATAGATTAAATGTTAGAATTTAATAAGCAACTTGATAAAAGATTGGAGAGATCAACTTGAAGGATTTAATTAAAAGAATAAATGAGCTTGCCCATAAGTCCAAAACCGTTGGATTAACAGAGGAAGAAAAGGAAGAACAAAATAAACTACGTCAAGAATACCTTTCTATATTTAGGGGTAATATGAAAAATACCTTATTAAACGTAAAGGTTGTAGACGAAGAAGGTAATGATGTTACTCCAGAAAAATTAAAATCAGGACAGAAGCAAATTAAAAATAATAATTAAGTAGTAAATAATATCCCTCAGCTATTATGCCTGAGGGATTAAACATATTAAATTGTAATGCTATTAATGTAATGATAATATATAATTTAAAAGTAATTTTTTAGATATAAAGAGAGGTGTAATGGGTGGAACTAATAGGAAAATATAATATAGCTAAGGTTTTTACACATAATATTGAAGATGGAGCTAAAGAACAAATAATTCAACTATTAAATCAAGATTTTATAAAGGATTCTAAAGTGCGAATAATGCCTGATGTTCATCAGGGAATGGGATGTGTAATTGGATTCACAGCAGATATGGGAGATAAAGTAATTCCTAATATTGTAGGTGTAGACTTAGGATGTGGCATGCTAACGGCTGAACTTGGAAACATAGATATAGATTTGCCAAAGCTAGATGAAATAATAAATCAAAAGATTCCTTCAGGCTATGCAGTCCATAATGAAAGAAGATATAAATTTGATAAACTTATGGATTTATATTGTTTTAGAGAGCTAAAAGATACAAAGAGGATTGAAAGAAGTATTGGTACTCTTGGTGGAGGAAATCACTTCATAGAATTAAATATTGATAGCAGGGGTAGTAAATACCTGGTAATACATTCAGGCAGTAGAAATCTAGGAAAGCAAGTAGCAGATATCTATCAAAGACTTGCAGTAGATTTATGTAGTGGTAAAGGCGATTATTATATAAAACGGGAAGAGATAATTACAAAATATAAGGCAGAAGGTAGAAGAAAAGAAATTAAGAAAGTATTAGAAGAATTAAAGAAGGAATATGCAGAACTTCAACCTCAGTACCCTAAGGCACTATGTTATCTAACTGGAGAATATAGAGAGAAATATCTACATGATATGAGGCTTTGCCAAGAATACGCCAGCCTAAATCGTGAAGTCATGGCAGATATAATACTTTGTAATCTGCTCGCTAGAAATTTAAATGAATTTAACAACTTCCAAACTATTCACAACTATATAAACTTTAAGGATAATATTATTAGAAAAGGTGCAATTTCGGCATATAAAGATGAAAAGGTTTTAATACCTATAAATATGAGAGATGGTTCCATAGTCGCTATTGGAAAGGGAAATCCTGATTGGAATTACTCTGCTCCTCATGGCGCAGGAAGGCTTATGAGTCGAAATACTGCAAAGGAAGTATGTACTTTAGATGAATTTAAAAAGAGTATGGAAGGCATTTATTCTACTTCAATTAATAAATACACTCTAGACGAAAGTCCTTTTGCTTATAAGCCAATGGAGGATATAATTAATAACATTGGTGAAACAGTTGAAATTATTGATGTAATAAAGCCAATTTATAATTTTAAAGCTAAAAATTAACTAGGAGGAAATATGATTTTAATTTTTGCAGTAGATAATAATTGGAATATTGGATATGATGGAGATATGTTATTTAAAATATCTGAAGACTTAAAAAGATTTAGAAGGCTTACAGAAGGTAACATAATTATAATGGGTAGAAAGACCTTTGAATCTTTACCAGATAAAAGGGCATTGCCTAATAGGATAAATATAGTAATAACTAGGGATAAAGAATATAGTGCAAGTGATGTTATTGTAATTAATTCTCTAGAAGAGCTATTTCCTTTGCTAGAAAAACTAAATCATGATAATGAAATGAATAATTTTGTAATAGGAGGAGGCAATATTGCTCAGCAGCTTATTTCTTACTGTCATAAAGCTTATATAACCAAAGTATTTAAAACCTTTGAAGTAGCTGATACTTTAATTCCAAATTTAGATTTAGACGATGACTGGAAAATAGTGAATGAATCTGAAGTATATAGTCAAGATGATTTATTTTATAAATATGTAGATTATATTAGAATTAAGTGATAAACCCTCACAACTAAAAAAGTTGTGGGGGTTATTTATTATACTATAATTAAACAAACAAATTTTAATTATTATCATCCTCATTTTATTAGTATATATCTATGTTAGAATATATGATAAGAATTTATAATTACTTAGTTACATTATAGTAATTATGATAAAATTAAACAGTAGATGGATAATTCAATTGCTGAATTGGAAGGATGAATTCATTGATAAAAAAATTTTTTAGAATAAGAGATAAGATTGATAGCCTAGAGAGGATAAGAAAATTATATATTATTTTACTTGTTTGTTCTTTAGCTTTTTTATTAGTCGCGATGAATTATTTTTATATATCTACTCTAAGAGATGTAGAGGTATTATATGCTCAATATACTAAAGATCGAATTATAGATATAAAAAAATCTTTTCTCAAAGATTCTATTAATAATATTATAAATGGTATTGAGCAAACTCAAACTGAAACAAAAACATTATGCACAAATCGTTTAGAGAGCTTCTAAAGTTTTAACAGAATATTATAAATCAAATCAAAACAATTTTGTAGAAAAAGCAATTGATTATTTTGAACTAGACGGAACAAAGGAAGTCTTTACTGTATTTATATTAAATCAGGGTACAAATAAAGTCTTATATGAAAATAAATCAACTTATGTAGATAAAACAATGAATTATGATGAATATATTAAAGATTTAAAAGATGGAGCCTTTATATTTAAAGAAAATATCTTTGGAGGTTATTATCTTTTTTATGGAGTAATGGAGGATTATATTCAATATATTACCAAAGAAGATCTAAGAAAAAGAATATATGGTGAAGATTTTTCAAATGATGCTTATATCTGGGTTAATGAGATATTAGATTATAATGGTGGAGATAATTATGCTATTCGACTTATACATCCAAATCTAGAAGATACAGAAGGAATATATCTATCTACAAAAATGCAAGATATTAAAGGCAATTATCCTTATTTAGCAGAACTTAATGGAATCAATGAAAATGGAGAAATATATTTTAATTATTTTTTTAAGAAAAAAAGCAGTGAAGAGATTTCTGAAAAGTTAACATATGCAAAACTATATGAAAAGTACAATTGGGTTATTGCAATGGGTATTTATTTTGATGATATTGAGCCATATATAGATGAACTATCTAAAGACGGAGATAAAGCTATTTCTAGGATGATTTTGTTAGTTAGTATGGTATCATTTACACTAATTGTCGTGGGTGTTTTAATAATTTTATTTTTAGAACATTGGTATTACAGCAGTTCTAATAGAGAATTAAAAGAAGAATTGAATATAGATGTATTAACAAAGGCGTTCAATAGGCGTGCTGCCATAAAAAAATTAGAAGAAATATTTAATTCATTTAAAAAACATAATAAAAGTTATGCTATTATTATGTTTGATATAGATGATTTTAAAAAAGTAAATGATGATTACGGTCATGATGTAGGAGATTTAGTTCTAAAAAATATGGTTGAAATGATAAATAAATGCATTAGAAATACTGACTTTACCTATAGATGGGGAGGGGAAGAATTCCTACTTATTTGTGAAGGATTAAAGGCTGAAAATATGCACTCCTTTGTAAATAAGATATTAAAAAATGTAGAAAAATTTGAGCATGAAGTTCAAGGTGATAAATATCATATTACCATTTCAATAGGTGCCTCTTGCTTTAATAAAGAGGATAAAAATTTTGAGGCTGCAATTAAACGAGCAGACATGGCTCTTTATGAATCCAAGAAAAAAGGAAAGAATAGAGCTACACTTAATTTATAAAATATTTAAGAGAATAGATGTGACAAAGTAAAAATATAGAGAAAATGAAATATATCTGAAACTATTATATATTCTTATAACTTCAAGGCTAAAAGCTAACGAGATAGAAATCTTAAAAGCTGCTGTAAATTATTCAGCAGCTTTTAAGATTAAGCTAATTTTGTTCGGATGATTTCTTCAACTTCATTATCATTTGGAAAACGATCTAATTTTTTCTTAGAAAATATTAATTCCTGATCATAGGTCACTTCAAAAACTCCTCCAGAAGATGGAATTATATTAACCATTTCTAAAGAATTCTTATGTTCATCTAATAAACTATTTGCTAAAGCAACTGCTTTTCCTAAATATCCTCAAGAAGTACAATACTCAATACTAATTATTTTTTTCATAAAACCACTCCTTCTATTATAATAATCTATACTTACCCAATTAAGTATAAAAAATACTAATAATTAAAAGTAAAATTTCAATCAAAAAGTTTAAAGTTTGCTTTTTTTAGCTTTTAGTAATTTTGATATTTTCAGAATTCTTCATAGGCATAATCTAACAAGGGATTACAAGAATTTTATAAAAAAATAAAAAATGCTCTTTTCTATAAAAATTAAAACAAATCTAGAAATGAGCATTTTTAAATTAAACAATTTCTATTCATATAGATCTCCAGCCAGCTCTTGGAGAGATTTTCTGTCTAAAATTATTAACAAATTATTATCTTTTTTTATTAATTTATTTTCATAAAATTTATTTAAAACTCTAATTAAATGTCTATAGCTTGTACCTAACAATTCAGCAATTTCTATTAGATTATCTGTTATTATCCCATCTAAAGGACAACCATCTTGTTCTGGAGTAATAGCTAGAATGTAACTAGCTAATCTATTTTCTAAGGGATATAAAAGGTTAATGGAACTAGATGTAGAGTGATTAGAAAGTTTTTTCCCTAGACTTTTGCATATATATTTTAAAAATGTAGGATCATCTAAAGCGTATTTTCTTATATTATCTAAAGAAATCCCAATGCATAGACATTCCTTTACAGCTGCCATATTACAGTCAGCAGCAGTATTCGATTCAAGAAACTCAACATCTCCAATTACTTGTAGAGGATTATAAAATCGTAGTAGAAGAGATTTACCATTAGATAAGAGTGTATAGGCTTTAGCTCTTCCCTCAACTAAGAAATAAAAATAAGTTATCTTTTCATTAGACTTACATATATACTCATCTTTACTGAAAAGGTGTAATTCCATATAGTCTTTCATATTAGATTCAAAAATACTATCAATATCATATTTTTCTATATAATATTTTAATTTCTGATGATCGTTAATCTTTCTCATATTAATTTCCCCTCCATAACTATATTATAGTTCTTATTTATAAATTTATATTAAAAATTTTTTCTATATGACATATGGCATACATAAGAAAAATTTTTTATGATAAAGTAGAGTAAGAATAGGAATGGAGGGGTTAGATGTATAGAGTTTATGCGGTATTTATAGGGATTCTGATTTCTATAATGTTAACATTTAATGGAGTATTAGATGGGTATCTTGGAAATTATTTATCTGTGCTATTAATTCATTTATGCGGTCTTATTACAGTAACTATTATTTTAATATCCAAAAGACAAAAGATTGTACTTAACAGACAAGTTCCTTTTTACTTATACAGTGGAGGTGCCATAGGGGTTTTACTAGTATTGGTTAATAATATTTGTTTTTCTTCCTTAGGAGTAGCATTAACATCATCTCTAGGAGTTTTTGGTCAATTGATGTTATCTTGCGTTATTGATCATTTTGGGATAATCGGAATGGACGTTTATAAGTTTGAAAAAAAGAAACTTATAGGATTTACAATAATATTAGCAGGGATTATTGTAATGACAATATATTAAAGGGGGAATTTTATGTTATATATAATATTAGCTATTTTGGGAGGATTTCTTACCATATTATCAATGGTTGTAAATGCTAATCTAGCAAAAAAGGTAGGAGTATTTCAGGGAACATTTATAAATTATGTAGTAGGATCATTCATTATTTTTCTTATAGTATTATTTATACAAGATTATTCGTATATTAATAATTTAGCCAATATACCTTTTTATGCATACTTAGGAGGAACTATTGGAGTTTTAGTTGTAGCTGCTTCAAACGTTATAATTCCTAAGATACCAACTATATACTCTACTTTGTTAATTTTTATAGGACAAATTTTTATGGGAATAGTTATAGACTATTTCAGGATTAGTCATGTTTCAAAAGGTAAAGTAATAGGAGGAGTATTAATTATACTTGGAATGCTATACAATACCAACTTAGATAAAAAACGGTTAATCGATGAAAATATAATATCAGAAGAATGAAAGTGTCCTACCTAAAGAGGACACTTTCATTTTAAATCTTTTTCCATAATACTTCACATAAACTATCCATACGTTGTGTTATTCCTACCTGAGCTATAATTTTACTTTTTTTATCCATAAATTTAACTATTGAAATCCCGTTGTCCTTTTCTTCTATTTCTGTTTTTTCTATTTTGTCATTTATATTTTTATCTAAAACCATTTGAGCAACATACTCTGGATCAGCTTTCCAAGATTGATGACCTCCATATGCCCAAGCCATATTTTCTAATTCAAGATTTCCTTTTGTTATTTTATATCCTTCTTTTGTATTTTCTACTGTTAGGTATCCACAATAGTAGAATATTCCAAAGCCTTTCTTTTCTTGTACAGATTCTACAGTCTTTATTTCAACAAAGAATTTGTAGCTACCATTCTTCTCAGAAACAGAAAATGATTTGATCAATTCTACATTTGCAGTACCTTTCCAAGAATTTATAAAATCTTCATAGGAATTTTTATTTCTCCATTCTTCACTCCAATATTTATATGCATCATCATAAGGATCTAAGGACATTCCAACAGTACCACCAGCGTATCCCATTTCTTCTTCATTTAGATTACTTGCATAATATAAAGTGTCGAAGTAGGATTTTATAATAGTATCTGGAGTCTTTATTTCTTTTGGAGCATTTGAAAAAGACTTAGGTTGGGCAGTACAGGTTATAGAGCTGAAAGTTAATAAAAAAATGGTAATTAGAATAAACAGATTTTTAAATCTTTTGCCTCCCCTCATACAGAGTCCCCCTTAACAAACCTTCTTTAATATATATAATACACCTATTATTCCTGTAAGAAGTTACAAAGGAGTTAATAAATGGTTACATATAAGTTACATATTTTGTGCTTAAATAAAATTTTAAAAATTCCTTTACAGAAACATTAATTAAGTATATAGTTAATTATATAAGTAATGAACCAATTAACCGAGAAGTATTTGTTTTGGAGGTGAAATTATGCTAGATTTAAACTCTGATAAGTCTATTTATATACAAATTGCAGAAGTTATAGAAAATGAAATACTTTTAGGAAATTTGAAAGAAGGAGATCAAGCTCCTTCGACCAATCAATTTGCTAAGGTCTATCAAATAAATCCAGCTACAGCAGGCAAAGGATTAAATTTATTGGTAGAAGACGGTATTCTTTTTAAAAAGAGGGGGTTGGGAATGTTTGTATCTGAAGGAGCTAGAAAAAACATACTAGAAAAAAGACAAGAATCTTTCTTTAAGGAGATATTACCAGAAATAATTAAGGAAGTAGAAAGATTAGAAATACCTACTGAGAAAATAATAAAGTTTATTGAAGAGCATAAAGGGGGGGATAATAATGATTAATATTTTAGAATGTAAGAACCTAAATAAAACTTTTGGAAAAACAAATGTTCTAAAAGACATTAGTTTTATTTTAGAAGAAAATAAAATATACGGTCTTTTAGGGAGAAATGGAGTAGGGAAAACCACTTTATTAAATTTAATATGTAATCAAGTTACAAGAGATAGCGGAGAAATTAAGCTATTTGATGAGGAGATATTTGAAAACTCTAAAGCTATGGAAAATATATGTTTTATAAAAGAAAAAGATCTGCCTGTAGAGGGTTATAAAATTAAAAAGATATTTAAAATAGCTAGTATTCTTTATAAAAATTGGGACGAAGAATATAAAGACTACCTAATTAAAGAGTTTAATTTAGATGTAAATAAAAAATATGAGAATTTATCTAGAGGAAATAAATCTATTGTAGGAGCTATTATTGGTCTTGCTTCAAGGGCAAAATTGACCATATTTGATGAACCCTCTTTAGGATTAGATGCAGCAGCAAGATATAAGTTTTATAATATTTTGTTAGAAGATTATGAGAAAAACCCTAGAACTATTATACTTTCTACTCATTTAATAGATGAAGTAAGCAACTTGTTTGAAGAGATTATTCTATTGACGGAAGGAAAGCTAATGTTAAAAGAAGATGTTCATTCTCTAATGGAAAAAGCATATTTCTTAAATGGAAGAGAAGATAATATGAAGAAGGTTATAGAAGGAAAGAAAGTTATTCATAAAGAAGGATTTGGTGCTACAACGATTTTAGGTATATTTGATTCTTTAACTAGAGAAGAAGTTAAAATGTTAAAGGATAACAATGTAGAGGTTAGCTCTATGCCCCTTCAAAAATTATTTATCTATCTTACGGAAAATGTAGATATTAAGGAGGGGAAAGTAAATGGATGCTGTTAAGCGATTAATGAAGTACCAAAATTATGATTTTAAAAAAGATTTTTTAAGTTTTTGGGCTGTTATAATATGTGTTAACATTGGGGGATACATTTTAAACAGTTCTTTTGGAAGAAGATATGTGGATATGCGTATTGGTATGATGAGCAAGGGATCTAATGGCGTAAGTGTAGCAGGTGCAAATTTAATTCCCATACTAATATTTATTATAGCTTATTGCATAGAGATGTATCAGGAGTCTTTTCCCTTAGCTATTGGTTTTAGTAGTACAAGAAGAAATTTTTATAAGTCTGTAATATTTAGCAATGTAATTTTTTCTATGGCTATGGCTGTAATAGAAGCTGTACTATTAAAAGCTGATAGACTTATAATAACTTCTATAGGACGTGAGCCATTATTAGACTTTAACTATTTTCATATAGTAAATGATAATATATTATTTATAATATTATCGTTGTTTCTAGCTTTTTTAACTTGTTGTGGAGTTTTTAATTTACTAGGAACTTTAGTTTATAAGTTCGGTTATAAATTTTGGATAGCTTTTGGTATATTAGCAACTATAATACTCAATATTGCAGGCTTAAAGAATATAATTTGGGAAGGTGGAAAAACCCTACTTCTATCTAATAATTTTCCTTCCTATGCTATGAAGGCTTTAATTATTTCCTTAATGACTTATGTCTTAGGATGGCTGATTATTAGAAAAGTTGATATGAAAAGTAGTAAAAATTAGAATCTTTAATATATAAGGACAGATCCATTAATGGATCTGTCCTTATATGCTATCTTTTATTTAAGATAAAGTATTTATTTACAGTTTATATGTTTTAAAGAATTATATATACATAAAATATTATAATAATATAATAAGCTATTGTTGATTTTTAATGAAATTGGTCTTATGATTATAATAAATGCTTACTATGTGTAGGTGTTTTTATACTTTATTTATATGTTATATCAAATGATCTGATAATATGGAGAAGAGGTGAAATTAAATGAAAGTAATGATAGTAGGAGCTGGGAAATTAGGTCATAAATTAGCAGAAGCCATGGTTTATGAGGATATAGATGTAACCTTGATAGATTCAAATTCAAAAATACTAGAAAGAATAAATGAACACCTAGATGTATTAACGGTTACTGCTAATGGTATTGATATAAGTGTTCTTAAGGAACTAGATATAAAAACTTATGATTTACTTGTAGCAGCCACTAATAGTGATGAAACTAATACGGTTATTTGTTCTTTAGCAAAAAAAGTTGGTTGTAAAAAGACTGTAGCTCGTATTAGAAACCCAGAATATATGGAGCAGTTGGATTTTGTTAAAACAGAAATGGGAATAGATCATATTATAAATCCAGAATTGGCAACATCTCAAGCAATTGAAAAATTCCTATTAAAGAGTTATAGTTTTCACTCAGATGACTTTGCTAGTGGCAAGGTTACAATGGTAGATTTTAATATAGGTTATATGGAAGAATTTGTTGGAAAAAAACTTATGGATCTCAAGGGCTTTGAAGGCTTACTTATAACAGCTATATCTAGAGATGGGAATATTATTATTCCCAATGGGTCAACAGAATTAATAGAAAATGATGTTATTCATGTTATAGGAAAAAGCAATGACATTAAGAGATTAAGCCATAGGTTTGAAGAAGGTCATATAAGAAGACAAATTGAAAAGGTAATGATATTTGGTGGCGGGAAAATAGGCTATTATTTGGCTAAAGGTTTAATGGCATCAAATATAACTGTAACCATTGTAGAACAAGATAAAAATCGCTGCCAAGAGTTATCACAAAAACTAAACAATGTTTTAGTGATTCATGGAGATGGAACAGATATTCATCTTCTAGAAGAAGAAGATTTGGCTTCTATGGATGCCTTTGTTGGAGCAACAGGTTATGATGAGCAGAACCTTCTAATGGCTTTAATGGCTAAACAAGCAGGAGTTCCAAAGACTATTGCAAAGATTAGCAGACCAAATTATATTAAAATTATTGATAAATTAGGTATAGATGTAGCTTTAAATCCTGTTTATATTACAGCAAGCAATATATTGAAGTATATACGTGGTGGAAAGGTTGTGTCAGTTTCCTTATTGTTAGGGGGAGAAGGAGAAGTTACAGAAATAATAGCAGGAGAGGATTTACCTTATATCGGAAAGCCCTTAGCTGAATTAAATTTACCAGAGGGCATAATTATTGGAGCAATAGTTCATAAAGGGCAAGTAATAATACCAAATGGAAAGTCTATTATCCATGCTAATGACAGAATAATTATATTTAGTTTAGCTTCAGACTTACCATCTTTAAAAATGTTCATTAAGCCACGTAAGGGAGGAATATTTAGTGAACTATGGAATCGTAATAAATGTACTAGGTAATATACTAATATTTGAATCCTTGCTTATGGTACCGTCTTTAGTGGTGTCGTTGTTTTATAATCAAGGCGATAAATTAGCTTTTTTAATTAGTATATTCATAACTGGTGTAATTGGATTAGCAATGTTAAGAAAAATAGGCGATAAAAATCATATAAGTACAAAAGAAGGATTAGCTATAGTTTCTCTTGGATGGTTCTTAGCGTCATTGTTTGGAGCATTACCTCTTTTTTTATCTGGTAGTGCCCCATCTTTTATAGATGCGTTTTTTGAAACTGTATCTGGATTGACTACTACAGGAGCAACAGTAATAGCTGATGTAGAAATCCTTCCTAAGGGCATTTTGTTTTGGAGGTCTTTTACTCACTGGATCGGAGGAATGGGAATATTAGTTTTTACTATTGCTCTACTACCTGCCTTAGGTATAGGCGGATTTCAAATATTTAAAGCAGAAAGCCCAGGACCAATAGCGGGAAAAATAGCACCTAGGATTAAAGATACTGCAAAGATTTTATATACAACTTATTTTACTATAACAGTTTTACAGATAATATTGCTTAAAATTGGCGGTATGTCTTTGTTTGAATCTGCTGTTTATACTTTTGGAACAGTAGGAACTGGTGGATTTTCAACTATGAATGCAAGTGTAGGTGCTTATAATAGTTCTTATATACACATTATAATTGGTACTTTTATGGTTTTGTCAGGTGTAAACTTTTCTATATATTATTCCTTATTTAAAGGAAAATGGAGAGAAGTAGTAAAAGATCAGGAGCTAAAGTTATATTTAGGGATAGTGTTTACAGCAGTTATACTAATTACAATTAATTTATATATGACGTTATATGATAACTTAGGAATATCCCTAAGAGATGCTTTTTTTCAAGTAAGTTCAATTATTACTACTACAGGTTATTCTACAGCCAATTTTGATTTATGGCCAACCTTTAGTAAAGCTATCCTATTTTTACTCATGTTTATAGGAGGATGTGCTGGCTCAACAGCAGGTGGAATGAAGGTTATTAGAATATTAGTACTGTTTAAATTAATTAAAAGAGAAATCTCTAAGATATTTCATCCTAGAGCAATTATACCAATAAAAAATGGGGAGAAAGTCATACCCAATGAAACAATAGCAGGGATAAATAGTTTTTTAGCTTTATATGTAGTTATCTTTGTTCTAGGGACAATCATTATATCCCTAGAAGGAATAGATTTAGAAAGTGCTGCTAGTTCTGTAGCCGCAACTTTAGGTAATATTGGACCTGGATTTGGATTTGTAGGACCTGCAAGAACTTTTGGAGATTTTAGTGGTATGAGTAAAGCCTTATTATCTTTATTTATGTTATTAGGTAGATTAGAACTATTTACTATAATTGCTTTACTTGCACCAAAAAATTGGAGGAATGAGGGAGTAAATAAGATTATTCCTTAGGTCAAGAATATATTCTTTAAATAATAAAAAGATAGGGTAATTTCACCCTATCTTTTTACTTTATATATCCATTTCTAATAAAGCTGAACTAAGGCTTTTACCATGTTTATCTATAGATAAAGATCTTGTAACTCCTCCACCTAAAGCTTGATCCATAACAAAGTTTAAAGCCCCTAATTTGGGAAGTTCGTATCTTATAACTTCTCCATGGACAATATCCTTAAACCATTCCTTAACCTTTTCTTCTGTAACTTTTTCTTTAATTATTTCATAATCTTCTTCTTTATATACAATTAAGGATATATTAGAAATATTACCTTTATCACCAGTTCTTGAATGAGCAATTTCTTTTAACTTCATTATACTATACCTCCTCATAAATAGTATTTATAGTAATATCATCTCGAGGAACAAAGATGGAAGCAATAGCTACTACTTCTTTTACAGATTTTGTTGCTCCACCACCAGCTGAAGGTCCATTGGTATATAGGGACTCAACTTCATTGGCTATTTTTTCTGCTTCTTTTTTATCAAGGGTTCTGCCGGATACTCTAAGTCTTACTTCTTTACATAAAGAATTATCATTAAACATATATTTACTAATACTATCTTTATATAATGAGTTAACTCCGATATAATCAATTCTAAGTTCTTCAACTTTACATCCAATAAGTTCTAGTCTTTTTTCTACAATTTCACCAGCTAACTTAGCTCTTTCATAAGCACCAGTACCACCATAGCTTATTTCTCCTTCACCTATAAAACTATCCCTATAACCTATACTAACCTTTAGAGTATCAGTTTTTTTCCTTCCAGTACCTCCTGTTACGAGGACTTTATCTTTTTCAATTTCTTTCATGGTTACATTGGTATAATCAGCTATTCCATCTGGAGTAATATAAGTTGATGGATCGTGGATTTCATAAAGTAGTTGTTCTTTACAAGTTGCCGTAGTAACCATTCCACCAGAACCATCAACTTTAGTAATGAGAACATCTCCATTTTCACTTATTTCAGCTATTGGAAACCCTAATTTCCAAAGATTTGGAATATCTTTATATCCAGGATCAGAAAAATAGCCTCCTGTAACTTGTCCACCACACTCTAATAAATGACCTGCCATAATACCTTTTCCTATTAAGTCATAATTGTCTATATCCCAACCAAATTCATATATAACTGGTGCAAGAACTAAGGAAGGATCTGCACAGCGACCTGTAACAATAATATCTGCACCGTTTTTTAATGCTTCTAATATACCATCTACTCCGAGATAGACATTGGCAGAAACAATCTTTTCTTTTATGGATTCTAGTTTTGTACCTAGTTCTAGCACATTATAATCCATATATTTATCTATAGAATCATAGATGTCATCACCTAATACAGCTGCAATTTTTAATCCTTTAATGCCTTTGGATTTTGCCATTTCCTTTATGACTTTTACTGCTGCCGTAGGATTTGCAGCACCCATATTAGTAATTACTTTTATTCCTTTTTCAGCACATAAAGGCAGAACCTTATCCATTCTATATTCTAAAAGGCTGTTATATCCTTTATCTGGATTCTTTAACTTTTGCTCTTGAGCTATAGCAATAGTTCTTTCAGCTAAACATTCAAATATAATATAATCTATATTACCTTTTTCCATAACTTCTAGGGCTGGTTCTAGTCTATCTCCTCCATATCCAGCACCAGAACCAATACGTATCTTTTTCATAGTAAAACCTCCTCTAATTAACCAATCTAAATTCTAAATATAATTAACTTATATTGCAATTACCCCAATAATTATCGAAACTATTAACATAACAATAGTAGTTGCAAAAGCATAAGGTATAGTTTTCTTCTGATGCTCTCCTAAGTCTACACCTGTAAGACCTACTAATAGGAAAGTAGCACCAGTAAGAGGACTAATAGGGAAACCTGTTGTCATTTGACCTAGTATAGCTGCTCTACCTACACTAATAGCACTGATACCAAAGGCACTAGCAGCTTCTGAAAGTACTGGAAGAACTCCAAAATAAAAGGAGTCTGGGTCGAACAACAAGCTGGCTGGCATAGCTATAATACCTGTAATAATTGGAATAAATTTTCCTAAAGAAGCAGGTATAATGGATACTGTAACATCTGCCATAGCAGCTAACATTCCTGCACCTTTCAATATTCCTGTAAAGGAACCAGCAGCGAATAATATACTTGCCATCATAAGTGCTGCTTTTGCATGAGCATCTATTCTTTCTCTTTGATCGTCAACACTTGGATAATTAATTACTAAAGAGATAGCAAAAGCTAACATAAATATTACTGTAGGAGAATATTTTCCCATGATAAGGACGATTATGGCTACAATAATAGTTAAGATGTTTATCCAAAATAAATGAGGCCTAGCTAATTTTTGTTTTTCTTTGTCCACTTCTCTATCCATTTTTATATTGCTTATTTCTAGATTGCCAAGTCTTGTTTTTTCTTTTTTACCTAATCTGTAAGATATAAATAATACGAATAGTAGACCAACTAATACTGGTATTAGTAGCGGATTAAATAGTTCTGTTACAGGTACTTCTAAAGAAGAAGCAGCTCTTATGGTAGGACCTCCCCATGGTAAAACGTTCATAGTTCCAGCAGATAAAGCTACAATAGTTGCTAAAGTAGTTCTTTGCATACCAAGAGCATCATATAAAGGAAGCATGGCTGGAATAGTTACTAAAAACGTTACAGCGCCTGAACCGTCTAAATGAACAAGCATAGCTAAGATTGCAGTACCTATAGCAATTTTAATAGGATCTTTTCCTACAATTTTAAGTATTTTATTGATAATAGGTTCAAAAGTTCCTGCATCTGTTAAAATACCGAAAAATAGAATTGCAAAAATGAACATGGTTCCCGTTGGTGCAATAGATTTTATTCCATCAATAATAAAATCATTTAATTGATTTCCAAAACCTCCTATAATTGCAGCCACAGTAGGAACAGCAATTAGTGCTACAACGGGGGAAGCTTTTTTTGTCATTATAAGAATTAATAAAATAATGATTGTTAAAAAACCCAGTAATGCTAACATTAAAAAATCCCTCCTGAAAAATATATAATTTATTTAACAGATTACTTTTGCAAAGGTTATGCCAAAATTGATTTTATATAAATAAAATTTTTCTAACATAAGTACTACATAGTAAAAATCACAGTATCTATGATAACGAATACATTATAAAATTATAAATTGTTAAAATTACAATAAAAGATATAATCTATTATTTCTAGAATATTAGAAAGATATAAAAGAATATTGATAAAAAAATATCAATACTGAGATTAGATCTATATAAAGATATTTTTCTAAAATATTATAAAAAATAAAAGCTTTTTCTAAAATTTTAGAAAAAGCTTTTATTTAAGTTTATTATAAAGAGTGGCTAGAGAAATACCTAAAGCCTTTGCAACTTTTTTCTTGCCTTCTACAGTATCTCCATAAGTATATATGGCTTTTTTTATTTCAGCTATTTCAGCTTCTTTAGCTACTTCTTCTAAAGGCTTTAACTTTATAAGATTTTTCTTTATTCCTTCTGCCTGAATTATTTTAGGTAAGTGGTCTACTCTAATATTGTAGTCGTCTGTCATATTTGCAGCAAATTCTATAGTATTTTTAAGTTCTCTAATATTTCCTGGCCATTCATAATTATAAAGTATTTTTAATACATCTTCAGATATATTTATACTTCTTTTTAACTCATTTGCAATTTGATTCATAAAATAATCTATAAGAGGCTTAATGTCTTCTTTTCTTTCTCTTAGTGGAGGAATATTTATAGGGAAAATAGCTATCCTATAAAATAAATCTCTTCTAAATTTGTTTTCTTCTATCATTTTCTCTAGATTTCTATTAGTAGCTGCAATAATTCTTACATCTATAGATATTTCGCTAAGACCTCCAATACGCCTTATGGTGTTTTCTTGAAGAACCCTTAATAACTTAGCTTGAAGTCCATAGTTCATTTCAGAAATTTCATCTAAAAATAAAGTACCCCCATTAGCCAATTCAAATAATCCAATTTTTCCTCCCTTCTTAGCTCCTGTAAATGCCCCTTCTTCATAGCCAAATAGTTCACTTTCTAGTAAACTGCTATCAAAGGTAGCACAGTTAACTGCAATAAAAGGTCCATCTTGTCGTTTACTTCCATTATGAATAGAATGGGCATAGAGTTCTTTTCCTGTTCCACTTTCTCCTGTAATTAGAACGTTGGTTCCTTTTTCTGCTATTTTTATAGCTAAGTTTTTAGTGTCTAATGACTTTTTATCTACAGATATAATGTCACCAAAAACATACTTAGCTTTTTCAATACTTTTCATACGAGTTTCTAGTTTTTTAATAGTCATAGTAGACTGCTTTAGTTGTTCAGTAAGTTTATATATGTCATTTACTTCATTTAATATAGAGATTCCTCCTATTATTTCTCCGTTTTCCATAATAGGAACCATGTTTACAATGTATTCCACATTTCCAACCTTTCTTGGAACACCTAATAGCTGTTTGCCACTTTTTATAACGTAGGGCAATCTAGCTCCTGGTCTAGTATCAGTTAAAGGTTTTTCCAAGATGTGTTCAGCTTCAACCTGTGTTATTCTAGTATAAGCAGGATTAATATATCTTACTATATAGTCACTATCTGCTATGAGAACTCCATCATAAAGAGAATCTAAAATAATCTTTACCCAACTATTTATATTCATTTCATCAACTCCAAGTTATTATATATATTAAATAATATACATTCATAATATACATTCTTTTAATATAAATCTTATCATAAAGTCTATTTTATCAGTAGTTTTATTTAAGAAATTAATTATAAAGAATATAATATATTTTTTGGAAAAAGAGAACATATGTTTGAAAAATGGGTATAATTATAGTAGAATAAAGTAAAGATATATGAAAATTATGGAGTGATATTATGAACGTTTTAGAAAAGTTAAAAATATTGTCTGATGCAGCTAAGTATGATGTTTCTTGTTCTTCAAGTGGAAGTAATAGAAGAAATAAAAAGGGAGGCTTAGGTGAAGCCAGTGTTAGTGGTATATGTCATAGCTGGTCTGATGACGGAAGATGTATATCTTTATTTAAAATACTATTTACTAACTATTGTATATATGATTGTGCTTATTGTGTTAATAGGTATTCTAACGATTTATCTAGAGCTATGTTTACACCAGAAGAAGTAGTAGATTTAACTATAAATTTTTATAAAAGAAACTATATTGAGGGTTTATTCTTGAGTTCTGCTGTGTATAGAAACCCTAACTATACTATGGAACAACTCCTTCAGATTGTAAAAAAGCTTAGAGAGGAAGAAAATTTTAATGGATATATTCATTTAAAGGCTATTCCTGGTGCAGATAAAGAAATCATTGAAAAAGCAGGAACTTATGTAGATAGAATGAGTGTCAATATAGAACTACCAAGTAATGAAGGGTTAAAGTTATTAGCACCTCAAAAAAATAAGGAAAGCATTATAAAGCCTATGGGGCTTATAAAAACTAAAATGATTCAATCAGTAGAGGAGAGAAAAAAGTTTAGAGCTAGTCCCAAATTTGTACCAGCAGGGCAGACAACTCAACTTATTGTTGGAGCTACAGGAGATAATGACTTAAAAATATTAAAATTATCGGAAGGATTGTATAAAGGATATAATTTGAAAAGAGTATATTATTCTGCCTATGTGCCTGTATCTGCAAACCCTAAATTACCAGTATTGAAATCTCCACCTCTTGTAAGGGAAAATAGATTGTATCAAGCTGACTGGCTTTTAAGATTTTATGGTTATAATGCAGATGAACTTTTAGATAATTCTAAACCAAATTTTGATTTAGAATTGGACCCTAAATGTGATTGGGCTTTAAGAAATATTCATCTATTTCCAGTAGAGATTAACAGAGCTGATTATGACATGCTGTTAAGAGTTCCAGGAATAGGAGTAAAGTCAGCTATGAGGATAATTTCTTCAAGAAAATTTTCTTCTTTAGATTTTTATGATTTAAAAAAACTTGGTATTGTTTTAAAAAGAGCTAGATATTTTATAACTTGTAAAGGAAAGCATTATGGATTGAAGAACATGAATAGTGAGTACATAAGAAATAAATTGGTAATAGATAAATATAAAAATGAACCTAATACAGATATAGAGCAATTGTCTATGTTTTCTCTTTATCCTAGCTTAACTATGGAGGATAATATCATTAAAATAGGAGGTCAATTTTAATGGTTATCTATATTTATGATGGGACTTTTGATGGATTATTGACTTCTATATATGAAGCCTATTATAGAAGGGAAAATCCAGAAAAAATATTATCAGAGGATCTGATTCAAGAAAATTTTTTAATAGAGAAAATTTATATTGATACCAATAAAGAAAAGGCAGAGAAAGTATATAAAGCCATAGAAAGTAAGATTTCATCTGAGGCTCTTAGGAAAGTATTTTATGTTTATTTATCAGAAGTTGAGAATCATGGCGTAATCATATTCAATTATTTAAGATTAGGATTTAAAATTGGTAAAAATGTAGACTTAAATTTAGCCAATAATTTTGTATTAGAAATGGATAATATATATCAAAAAGTATCTAGAGAAAGACATTGGATGCTAGGCTTAGTAAGATTTAGACAGTTGGATAATGGCGTATTTTATGGACCTATAGAGCCAGAACATAATATAGTTGGCTTAATAGCACCTTATTTTACTAGGAGAATGTCTAATGAAAATTGGGTAATTCATGATATAAGAAGAAACATTGCAGCTATGTATAATAGAGAAGAATGGATAATAAAAGATATAGAATTAAAAGAAATACTAAATTTAGCAGAAGGTGAAAAGTCTTATCAATGTCTTTGGAAAGAATATTTTAATCATATATCTATAAAAGAAAGAACTAATCCAAAACTACAAAAAAGAAATATGCCTATGAAGTATTGGAAATACTTAATAGAAAAATAGTTTTATTATAAATAATATATTCTCATCATGGTATAATATTTATGAGGTGATGAAAATGGCGGTAGTATTCAAAAATGATTGGGAAGAACTATTAAAAAGTGAATTTGAAAAGGACTATTATAAAAAGTTAAGGGCATTTTTAGTAGAAGAGTACAGGACAAGAGCTATATATCCAGATATGTACGATATATTTAATGCATTACATTATACTTCTTATGAAGATGTAAAGGTGGTTATATTAGGTCAAGACCCTTATCATGGTCCTAACCAAGCTCATGGTCTCAGTTTTTCTGTACAACCGGGGGTTCAAGCACCACCATCTTTAGTTAATATATATAAGGAATTAAAAGATGATTTAGGTTGCTACATACCTAATAATGGATACTTGAAAAAGTGGGCAGATCAAGGAGTACTTTTATTAAATACTTCCCTAACTGTGAGGAGAGGAGAAGCTAATTCTCATAAACGAATAGGGTGGGAAATTTTCACGGATAATATAATAAAGCTTTTGAACCAAAGAGAAGATCCTATAGTGTTTATATTATGGGGAAATAATGCTATTAGTAAAGAAAGTTTAATAACTAATCCAAAGCATTATATAATAAAATCTGTTCATCCCAGTCCTTTATCAGCTAGCAGAGGATTTTTCGGATCTAAGCCTTTCTCAAAAACTAATAATTTTTTAAAGTCCATAGGGAAGACACCTATAGACTGGCAAATTGAAAATATATAAAATAATGTACTAAATAACGTATTAAATAAGGGGTAGGTGTTATAAGTGGCAGATTTTCTTTACAATAAAAACATTGTAGAAAAAAAAGTTGATTTTAATGGAATACCTTCTTTAATATTTAAACCTAAGGATAAAGAAGAATTATTGCCAACGATAATTTATTATCATGGATGGAGTTTAAACAAAGACAATCAAAGATTTAAAGGATTTATTTTAAGTTCTTTAGGTTATCAAGTAATTATTCCGGATTCTATATATCATGGTGAGAGAAACCCTATTAATTATGATGGAATTCAAGTGGCAGAAAAGTATTTTTGGAAAGTAATTTTAAATAACATAGAAGAATCAAAGCATATAATATCTCATGCCATAGAAAACTATAATGCAGATCCAAATAGGATAGCAGTAATGGGACATTCTATGGGTGGCTTTACAGCTGCTGGAGTTTTCACCCATAATCCGTTAATTAATGCTTTAGTAGTGTTTAATGGTTCCTGTGCCTGGGAACATTCAAATGAAGTATTTAAGGAAAAACTTAAAATGAATTCCTATGATTATATAGATATGGACAAGATTTCTTCTCTAGATCCTATTAATAATATGGAGTTACTTAAGGATAGACCAATACTAATGCTTCATGGAGATAGTGACTCCTTGGTACCTATTGAAAGTCAAAGAATTTTTTATAATAAAATACTTCCTTTGTATGATAAAAATAAAGAAGAAATAAAACTTATAGAGTATCCAAATATGAATCATTATATAAGTGTTGGTATGTTGGAGGAAGGTGTTATTTGGTTACAGAAGTATCTAAACATATAATTTTAAAAAGAGTAATATAAGAAGTATGAAAATATCTTACTCTTTTTTTATGTCTATAGTCTCTAGTCTATAGGTATAAGTGGAAATTTTATATGCCATAATAAAAAATCTAAGAAAAAATCAACATTTACTTTTTAAAATCGTATATCTTATAGAGGATGTAAAGTGAGGAGGTGAAACATGGTGGATAAGGAGGATTTAGAAATAATAGAAGAAGTTTTAAAAGGAAATATAAATCTATATAGAAAATTGGTAGAAAAGTATAGCACAAAATTGACTGGATATATTTTCAATATAACAAGGGATATTCATCTATCACAAGATTTTGGACAAGAAGTATTTATTAAAGCTTATAAAAACTTAGATAAGTTCGATAAAGAGAAAAGCTTTAGCGTTTGGCTTTTGAGAATAGGAAGAAATACAGCTTTAGATCATATGAAGAAGAAATACATACATTATGAATTAAGCGAGAATTTAGACTCTAATACAAAGGATACAACTTTAATGAATCCTTCAGAAATATTAATAAAAAAAGAAGAAGTAGAAGAGTTAGAAAAAATAATACATCAGCTCCCAAATAAGTACAAGGATCTGATATTATTAAAGTATTTTGAAGATTTATCATATAAGGATATATCTCTAAAATTAGATATTTCCATTGATAAGGTAAAGTGGAGATTGTATGAAGCTAGAAAGCTGTGTATAAGAGAATTGGGAAAAAATAAACCTATAGAGAGGAGGGATAATATTGGATTGCAGCCAAATAAAATATCTAATTAATAGCTATGTAGACAGAGAAATTAATCAGAAAGAAGAAGAACTTTTATTTGAACATATAGAGGGTTGTGAAGAATGTAAAAAAGAATTCAATCAATTTCTAGATATTGATTCTAAAACTAGAGAACTTTTTAAGGAAGTAGAATATGAAAAAGAAGAATTTATAGAAAAAGTAATGAATTCAATTACAACAGAGGAAAAGAAAAATAAAAGAGAAAACAGGAAGTTTAAATTTTGGCATGGCTTAGCAGCAGGACTTCTACTAATTATATTAATTAATAATGACGTTATAGCATATGTAGGTGAATGGATAAACGATATAGTTATAAGGGAAGCTGGATTTAGAATAAGCATAAAAGAAGGAGGAGAAAAAGCCTTTGTTAAAGAAGAAGATATAGAAGGAGAAACAGTAGAATATGAATCTAAAGATTATAATAGCTTAGAAGAAATAATTAATCTAGAAAAGTTGAAGAATAAACCGATTCTTCCTGTTTATGTGGCAAAAGGATATAATTTTGAAAAAGGAATTTTAAAAGAGTATATTAACGATGAAACCTCAGATTTTTCCTTTACAACTTACTATAATAAAATAACTAAGGGTAATAAAGAGAACAATATGTCTATAGAGATAACGTATAGGAAAGATGGAGTATATTCAGCTACATATAATTATTTAGTTTTTAATGATGAAAAAGCTAAGGTGTTAGATTTAAAAGGGGAAAATGGGGTTTTAAGAGTAGTTGAAGAGAAAAATGGTTTAAAGTATTATATATTAAACGTTATAGGAAAAGATTTATCAGCAGATATTAGAATATGGTATAAAGGTTATGAAGATGATAATTTCATTGAAAAAGAAATAAAAAACATAGGGATAGCATTAGTAGAAGAAATTAAAACGAAAGCTCCTATTAAACCCCAAGAGATAAAAAATGTTAGTGAAGTAACTGAAAGTGAAAATGAAGAAGATTTTTACAATAAAATTATAGACTTAGATGATAGAATTGTAAAAATGGATTTTATACCAGGAGGTTTTGAATTTATAAAGGGTACATTTATAGATAATACTAATGCACCACCAGAACTTTCAGAATTAAGTTCTATTTTTGGAACTGTTTATGAAAAAGAAGACTCAAGATTAGATATCATAATTAATTATCATGATTATACAGGAATGGATTCAGATTTTGCTACGCTTCCTTTTGGAGAAGTAGAAAGGAGAGAGAAACTTTCTAATAATCTTTTGAGAATATATAAAACTGAAAAAATAGAGGAAAAAGAGAGTAAAACTATATGCGTAGTGTTAGAGGACTATGCCACTGTTATTAGTATTATGTCTACAGGAGAAAAAGAAGGTATACTAGATTTGAAAGAGATGAAAGAGGTGGCTGCCAAAATTATTGACAATATTCAAAAAAGTGGGAAGAAGAGGCCAATAATAGAAGAAAATAATAAATTAATAGCCTTTGATAATATGGAGGACTTGATTTCTAGTAAGCCGCTGAAAGAAGATGGATTAGTATTGCCTACTTATTTTCCTAAAGGTTACTCTTATAGAAGAGCAAAATATATTGATAAAAGATATATGCTACAACTAGAAAATAAAAACAAAGATATTCTTACAATATCAATGGAAAGAGAAAATGTTATAATTCCAGCTGAAGGTAGAGAAGCTGAGCTACAAAAGAAAATAAATATACTAGGATATAAAGGGTATATATTTAAGAGCTCTGATTCATATAATGGAGTAGATAGATTATACTTGGAAGTAGATATGACTGATAAGGGAATGATAATTAACATAGATTATTCACCTTATAAAAAAGAAAATATAAATATAGAAGAACTAATAAAGATAGCAGAATCTATGGTTGGACAGATAAAAGAATAAATCTTAATTGATTACAAAATTATAATATAATTATCTGGAATACAATTTTATCAAATGATTTTTAAAATTACTTTCCTGTAAAATATGACTACATAGCAAGCTTACAGGAGGTAATAGAAATGCTAACTTTAAAGAAAATACTGAAAGTTACCATATATATAATAATATTGATATTGGATACAAAAAGTGCTGTGTTAATGGATGAAAGTTTAAAAGAAGTAGTCACATTATGATAAATTGAAACCAATAGACACTATTGTCTATTGGTTTTTCTGTTTTCTTGTTATAATTAAATCACTAATATATGAAGGGGGATTGGCTATGAAACCAATTATTGGACTTACAACATTTAAGGAGGTAAAAGATACTTGGATCTATAATAATGTAAGTTATAATTATGTAAATTCAGTATTGCTAGCAGGGGGAATTCCTATAATGATTCCAATACTAAAAGATAATGAAGATATAGATAGATATTTAGATATAGTGGACGGCTTGATTTTTACAGGTGGCGAAGATGTGGCACCACTATTATATGGGGAAAATCCTATTAAGGAAGTTACTTTCATATGCTCTGATAGAGATAATATGGAATTAAATTTATTCAAAAGAGCTTATGAAAAAGGTATTCCCATTTTTGGTGTCTGTAGAGGACTACAATTAATAAATGTAGCCTTAGGAGGAACTCTTTATCAGGATATAAATAGTCAGATAAAAGATTCTTTAGGTCATTCAGTAGACATGGCAGGAGATGAATTGTACCATTCTATGAAAGTTGAAAAGGATAGTAAATTATACGAGGTATTTCAACGTGAAATGGTAGATATTAATTCTTTTCACCATCAATCTGTAAAAGACTTGGGCAAAGATTTAAAGATTTCAGCATATTCAACAGACGGTATAGTAGAAGCTTTTGAATCTACTAATGATAAATTTATTATGGCAGTTCAATTTCATCCTGAAGCATTAATTCCTCGGCATATGGAATTTATAAATTTATTTAAATATTTCATTACAAAATGTAATGATAAAAGAAAATAAATCACATTTAACTTGTCCATAAAACATCTTGTAAAACTTATAGAACATGGTATCATTAAGAAGGCTAAAATATTTTTATAGGAGGGTTTTATGAACACAAATCATGCTCAAAATGTTAAAATTACTAATGCAGATCCGTCAGCTTTAGGGTTATTTGGATTGGCTATGGTAACTTTAGTAGCATCTTCACAAAAGTTAGGTATTACTCAAGATGTATCCTTTGTAATACCATGGGCTATTTTTCTAGGAGCTTTCGCTCAATTGTTTGCTTGTATTAATGATTCAAAAAGGAATAATACATTTGGTACTACTGCTTTTGGTGGATATGCTTTCTTTTGGCTTGGAGTTGCTATGTCCTGGATGATTAAGATGAGTGTATTTGGAGAAACAATGGCGGCAAGTATTGATCCAAAACAACTAGGTTTTGCTTTTTTAGGATACCTAATATTTACTATTTACATGACAATAGGAGCTATGGAAACTCATAAAGTATTGTTTATTATATTTTTTCTAATTAACTTTTTATTTCTTGGATTAACATTAGATTCTTTTAATATTATGAGTGGATTTTCTCATAAGTTAGCAGCTTATTCTGAATTATTGATTTCTATATTTTCATTTTATGGATCAGCTGCCTCCGTATTAAATGAACATTTTGGAAAAGAGTTTTTGCCAGTAGGAAAACCTTTCGGAATATTTAAATAAATCAAGAAGATCTTATGTGATTCTCATATAGGGTCTTCTTACTATAGAAACTAATGATTTGACTATAAATATTTATCTATATACACTTGAATATGAAGATAGAGGTGAATGCAATGAATAAAGAGAAGATAATAATATTATCTCACTGCATATTAAATGATAAGTCTAAGGTAAAGAAAATAGAGAAAGATCCAAATCCAGATGTATTATCGTTTATACAATTATTGATAGAAAATGATATTGGAATAGTTCAAATGCCTTGTCCAGAGTTAATTTGCTATGGTTTAAATAGGTGGGGTCATGTGAAAGAACAGTATGATCACCCTCATTATAGAAAAATGTGTAGGAAACTTTTTCTTCCTATATTAGATCAGATTATAGAGTATAGTGCTAATAATTATGAAGTTGTAGCTTTGGTAGGAATATATGGAAGTCCTACTTGTGGAATATACAGAACATGTTCGGGAAAATGGGGTGGAGAATTGGGAAGCAATCCAGATATTAAAAGTACCATAAGTACTGTAACTGGAATAGAAGAATCAGGAGTTTTCATGGAAGAAATACAAAAAATATTAGAAGAAAATAATATAGAATTGAAGATGATAGATTTTAATAAAGAAGATATGAATGAAACTATAGAGAAGATAAAAGAATTAATATAAGAAAGGGGACTACTTTAGTAGTCCCCTTATAATCAGTTCTTCTTTGCTTCTTCTAAAGCCCTAGTACCTCTTTCTTGAGCATCTTTTAAAGCTTCATCTACAGATTTTTCATTAGCAAATACTAAATCTAATTCTTCTCCTAATATATCTAAGGCATTAATTCCGCCGATATTTCTTGTTCCTTGGAATCCAATATCAAAGCTTTCTAAAGCCACAGCTTTAACAGGATTTTCTTCTAAGTGTTTCTTATAATCTTCAGTTTCTTTAGCAGATTTTCTTACTGGAACATAGCCTGTATTTTCAGCGAAATAAGCAGTATTTTCTGGTGAGGTTAAGAATTTAGAAAATAGCCAAGCTCCTAATTTTTCTTCTGGAGTTCCAGTATTAAATACTGCTATATTTGTACCATAATACAGCTGATCGTTAGTCTTATTTCCTGGAAGTGGTGCTGCAAACCAGTTTAATCCTTCTACAGCATCTTTCTCTATTCTTGATATAGCTGATGTAGATGCAACGCACATAGCAGCTTTACCTTGGGAGAAAGGAACGTTTGGATTCTTATCTTCTCCAGCTAAACGAGCAGAGCCATCTTGTATTAAACTATTTAAAAATCCTACAGCTTCTTTCATTTCAGGAGTATCAAATAGCAATACATTATCTTTTTCACTCATAGTGGCTCCACCACTTTGTTTTACCCACGGTGCAATATCTGTTGAAAGGTTATTGGCAAATACTAGTCCAATAACGTCTCCTTTAGTCAATGCAGCAGCTGTTGACTTCCATTCTTCCCATGTTTTAGGAACTTCTAATCCAGCTTTTTTAAACATATCTACATTATAATAAAGTACCATCTGACTTTTGTTAAAAGGCATAGCATACTGCTTTCCATCCCAGATACCATCATCTAAGAAAAGAGCTGGATAATCAGCTATTTCTTCGTCCGTTAATCCAATAGCTTCATTTTCTATATAGGGATTTAAGTTTTCAACTAAATCTTTACTAACATACCAAGATAATCTATTGGAATAAATTTGAGTCATAGTTGGTAGTTGGTTAGCTTTTGCTGATGCCATTAATTTCTCAAATAATTCTCTATATCCTCCTTGGAATACTAAATTGATCTTAATCTTTGGATTTTCTGTCATAAATTTATCAGCTAAGGCTATTAATGCTTCTTCATTATCGCCTTGCATTGAATGCCAAAAATTAACTTCTGTAGGTTCAGTAATTTCTGTGGCTATTTCAGCTAATTCTTTACCTTTAGTTTCTTCTGTTTCTTCTTTAGTAACTGGTTTTTGGTTACATCCAACTAATCCAAAAATCATTACTACCATAAGTAATAATGCTAATAGTTTTTGTTTCATGAAATATTCCTCCTATTATTATAATTTTATTGTAAAGTTTACACAAAAAATAAAATAATGTGTAAAACTATTAACCTTTTATACCAGATTTTGATATTCCAACAATAATGTGTTTTTGTAAGAAAATGTAAAGTATCATTATTGGAATAATGATTAAATTTGTTGCAGCCATAAGTATGTTATAATCTGTTCCAACTTCATTAGAAAATGCAGATAGTGCAACAGGCAATGTTCTAAGCTTATCTGAATTTGTAACAATTAAGGGCCACATAAAGGAATTCCAACTACCTATTACCTTAAGTAAAGTTAAAGTAACTATGGCAGGTTTAGATAGAGGTACTATCATGGTCCATAGAAATTTGAAATCTTTGCAACCATCCACTTTTGAAGCATAATATAATTCCTTAGGAATAGATTGAAAATGCTGTTTCAATAAAAATATGGAATAAATGCTTGCACACCAAGGTATAATTAAAGCTTTATAAGTATCTATCCACTTTAATTTACTTAAAGTAACAAAGTTAGGTATAGTTAAAACCTCACTAGGCACCATCATGGTTCCCATAAGAACTGTAAATAGAATATCTTTTCCTTTAAAGTTTAGATTTGAAAAAGCAAAGGCTGCTAGTATAGCCGTTAATATTTCTCCCATAGTAATCATAGTTGTAACAAATAAACTATTTAAGAAGTATCTTTTAAAGGGAGCAGCTTCTAAAGCAATTCTGTAGTTTTCCCACATGAATTTAGAGGGAATAAACTTTGGTGGCATTATTAGAACTTCATTATAGGGTTTTAATGAAGTTGACAACATCCATATAAAAGGGACTAGTATAAACAAAGCTCCAATAATTAAGATCGTATATGTAGTAAACTTTGAAATAATTCTCTTCATCATAACAACATCCTTTAATAATTAGTTTTTCTCTTACTTATTTTTAATTGTATAACAGTAAAAATAAGGATTATTATAAATAAGATAAAAGCTGCTGTTGCTGCAATAGAAAATTGCCAATGTCTATAAAACTTATTAAAAATGTAATAAACAATAGTTAATCCACTTTTTAAAGGTCCTGTACTACCGCTATATAGAACAAAGACTTGATCGAATATTTTAAAGGCATCAATTATAGAAGTAATAGAAATAAAGGATAGGGTAGGAGATAATAAGGGAAAAGTAATGTTTTTAAATATCTCCCATTTATTAGCTCCATCAATCTTTGCTGAAAGATAGTATTTCTCATCAATATTTTGAAGTCCAGCTAAAAATATTATTATTTTATAACCCATGTATTTCCAAACAGTAAATAAAACTAATATAGGAATAGTCAAATTAGGATTAGTTAACCAATTGATTTTATCTATACCAAAAAGTCCTATTAGATAGTTGGCTAGTCCATATTCTCCATTAAATATCCATCTCCATATAGTTGATAAAGCTACTGTTGATGTGATAAAAGGTAGAAAATATATACTTCTAAAAAAGTTTTTGCATTTAATATTAGAATTTAGTAATAGTGCAAATCCTAAAGATATTATTATTGATAAAGGAACTACTCCCAATACAAAGAAAAAAGTATTTTTAAGGGCTAAATAAAAATCTGAATCCGTAAGAACATATTGGAAGTTACTTAAACCTCTTTCATAAACAGTTCCTGATAAATAATCAAAGTCTGTGTAAAAAGCCATGGTAAAAGATTTAATTATAGGATATATTTTAAAAGTGACTATTATTAAAAGAGCAGGCAGTAAATAGAAGAATGCCTTTAGCTCTTTATTTTTAGATAATTTCTTCATCTTTTTCACCTAAAAAACATGAAATTTTCTAATATGTATAGGAACCTTTTCCCCAACGACTAAATTATGATCCCAAGATGTTACTAGAACAATATCTTTATTTTCACCAATATCTCCCATTACATAAATCTCCTTTCCCATGGTTTGAAGACTTTTTATAGTAATTTCAAAGTTAGCTTTTTCTTTATCAGTTATTATTAAGTCCTCTGGTCTTATTCCAATGGATAAAATCTCTTTATCTATTTCTTCATCCTTTCCATCTATTGTAAGTCCTGTATTACCTAATCTTATAACTTTGGTATCTTTATTAAATCTTCCTTCAATAAAATTAATTGGTGGATTACCTAAAAATTCTGCAACAAATTTATTTTTAGGGTTTGTATACATATTCTTCGGAGTATCATACTGCTGATAGATGCCATCCTTCATTAAGAGAATCTTATCAGAAATGCTCATAGCTTCTTCTTGATCATGAGTTACAAACACAGTAGTTATCTTTACTTCTTTTTGAATCCTTTTTATTTCTTCTCTCATCTCTATCCGTAATCTAGCATCTAAATTAGATAAAGGCTCGTCCAATAAAAGAAGTTTTGGTTTCTTAACTAAAGCTCTAGCTATAGCTACTCTTTGTTGTTGACCTCCAGACAATTGAGAAGGTTTTCTATCTAGTAGATCTTCAATTTTAGTTAATTCTGCCATTTCTATAGCTAATTTCTCTGATTCTTTTTTATTGATCTTTTGCATTTTAAGAGGAAACATTATGTTTTTTAGAACCGACATATGAGGGTATAGGGCATAATTTTGAAAAACCATACCAATACCTCTATCTTCTGGTTCTATATTATTCATAAGTTCGTCATCAAAATAAATATTTCCTGAAGTAGGTTTATGGAGACCTGCAATCAAAAATAAGGTGGTACTTTTACCACAACCGCTAGGACCTAAAAGAGATACAAGTTCTCCATCTTTTATTTCTATATTTAGGTTGTTAACAGCCTTAACCTCATTAAAATCTTTATTCAAATTTTCTAGTATAATTTTCATAAAATCCCTCAATTCCTATACTTTATATAAGATTTAGTAAACTTCTATATCAAAGTATAAAGTAACATGATTTTTAATGAATTGGAAATAAAAACTATCTATAACAAATAAGTTATGTATAGATTAAAAAAATACTAAAAAGATTCAAATTATTAAAAAAATTCTATTATAATGGAAGTACTAAATTAAAATTTTATTAGATGAGAAGTACGTACGTTAAGCTCATCCTACGTGAGTAAAAATAATAATATTGAAATTAAGGTGATTTTCTATTGCAAAATTCTGCCATTAGATTTATACTATTATTATTGAATAAGATTTAAATCTGTCACTGAAATTTAATTAATAGAGTAAACAACATGCCTCTTTTAGAAAGATTTCTTGTATTAAATTTAAATCTTATTAATCTCATATAAAGGAGGAATGTTGTATGGCAGATAAAACTATAACTTGTAAAGACTGTGGATCAGAATTCGTTTTCACAGAGAGAGAGCAAGAATTTTACAAAGAAAAAGGTTTCGATAACGAACCACAAAGATGTGCTGATTGTAGAAAGAAGAGAAAACAACAAAGAAATAACAACAACAGAGGATTTAGAAGATAATAACTATGACAGGGATATTTCCCTGTCATTTATTTTTATCTAATAGGATTATTATATTTCTAGATAATCAGCTATATTTGCATTTTCTGAAATAATACCTTTAATTTTTGAAGTTTTGCAGCTAAGAAGAGTAGTGACTCCTGGACCGTGACCAGCTAATATACAATCACTATGCACTATTACACCAATAGTAACAGAACCTTTTAGATATTGACGACCGTAAGTATTATCACAATCTCTAAGAAGTACTATATCCCCAAATCTAAGCTTATCAATACCAAACTCTTTAACAGCATCCTTATCTCCAGTCATGATATCATAGTCTCCAGAAAAACCTGTAGCACTACCAATACCTGAACCCATTAAATAAGCAGGTATTTCCGTAACTACTGGGATTTCTAGTTCTCCCTTATTGTTTTCTTTGATTCCAAGCTTTTCAAATAGGTTTGGGTCTATATTCATACAGACTATATCTTCATGTCCTTCAATTTTCATACCCTGACCCCAAGCTTTAATAAGGATATTGTCGTTTACAGCCATTTTTTCTAAATCTTCTTCTTTAAAGTAGATTAAAACGTGTTCTATACCTCCATGCATTCCAGTAACATATCCCTTTGCTCCTTTAGCATCTCCAGATGTTACTCTAGCTTCATTACCAACACAGGATAAAACCATTAAAGCTTTATTTTCAGCAGTATCTTCATTTCTAATGCTTACTCCTGGCTCTACATGATCTCCTGCCCAGCCTATACAAGAATCTCCTACCTTAACATTATAGGTAATTCCACCTGTACCAGGTAAAATTTCACCTATTCCTTCAGTATTTATTCTATAAGGACTATTTCCCATCATAGGACTGTGAATCTTTCCATGAACAGATTGAATAACTAATTTGTCTTTGTTTATTTTTACCATATTAAATCCTCCTCTCTAATAATACATCTATATAAAGTATTTCTACACAAAATAAAAAATTCCTTTTTAATTAGTTAAATGAGATAACAGGATTTAATATAATTTTTATATATTAATACATCAAAACCACTCGTTTAATGAGTGGTTTTGACTTTTCATCTAATACGGTTTAATATAAATACTCCTAAAATTTTATTCAATATATAGATCAACGGTATACCTATATAGAATTTTTCTTTACTAAGCTTATGTTTAAAGACTACCATCCCTATTAATATTCCTATAGATCCACCTAAAAATCCTAAAATTAGTAAGGCTCTTTCACTTATTCTCCAATGTCCGACTTGTGCCTTCTTTTTATCTAGACCAAAGACTAAGAAAGAAGCTAAGTTTATTATAATTAGGTATATTAGAAAAATTACTTCCTTATTATTAAAATTGGAAATAAGACTCATGTCTAATCACCACCAGATAAAAATTTGACTATTTCCTTTTTACAAACTCTCCTTCTTTCATGATAACTTCCATATTTTCAACAGCTATATTATGAATATCCTCAAGGGGATTGCCGTTAAGCACTAATAAGTCTGCAAACTTACCTTTTTCAAGAGTCCCTGTGATATCATCTATTCTAAGCATTTCAGCACCATTTTTAGTAGCTGCCATTATTACTTCCATTTCTGTCAGTCCTGATTTATGGAGTGTATACATTTCTGTGATAGCATATTTACCATATGGAGTCAAGCTACTGCAAAAAGAGTCGGAACCAACGGTAATTCTAATACCTTTTTTGTTTGCATTCTGTAAATTATCAATTATACGATTAAGCTCTTTTTCCGCAGTTGTTTTGCCCGGATATTTATCATGAATTGGTCTATATGGTGGCTCATATACAGTAAACCATTCATAAAAGAATTGTAGAGTTGGGCAAAAGGTTATATCTTTTTCCTTCATTATTTCTAAACATTCTTCATTTAGTTCTTGGCCATGAATAATTGCAGATACTCCAGCTTTGCAAGAATTTAAAGCACCCTCATAACCTTCAGCATGAGACCATACAGGTAAACCTACCATGTTGCATTCATCCACCACTGCTTGAATTTCCTCCATAGAGTAATGGGTGTCAGCCTTTGCGTCATGTCTCCATATTCCTCCGCCTGTTGACCAGATTTTAATTGCATCTGGATTTTCACGAAGTCTTCTTCTTATAGCTTTACGAAGATCCCAAGGACCATCAACACGTTCAGCCCAAGGATGGGAATCATTGTTATATCCTAATGGCAGTTTGTGTGAATCTCCATGACCTGCTGTTCTACAAAAACCAAGTCCAGTTGTAACTACACGAGGTCCAGGAATTATTCCTTCCTCAATCATGTTTCGGATATGTATGCCCGAGCGTGAAATTTCACCTACAGATGTAAGACCGTGCTCTAGTGCTTCACGAGCCTGTGCTACAGCAACTATTGTTTTTTGGATAACGGGTTCTAGTACCCATTCAGTATCATCGTCAGTTAAATTTCCACTAAAATGAAGATGAGAATCGATTAAACCGGGAATAATAGTTTTACCAGCAATGTCTACTTTTTCGTAATCTTCACCAATTTCCATCATTGGACCAGCATATTCAATTTTTTTATCTTCCACAAGGACTAATGAATTTTCTACTGCTTCTTTTCCAGTACCATCTATTAATAGACCACCAATAAATGCAACTTTCGCCATTATATTTCCCCCTTATGATTTCTATTCTTATTTCCACTTATATTCTATCTTTTTACATAGCTATTATCAAGGATCAAAGATGTTATATTTTACAAAATAAATGTTTAGTAAAAAACTATAGGTAAAATTGATTTAACTCATACATGGTATAGAGAACTCTTATTTGATTAACAACTCTTCTTTTGAATATAATTTAGTTAGAAAAGGATTTACAATAGAGGAGCTGAGTTAATGATAAAATTACCTGAGAATTTTGAAAGCTATGAGGAAGCTAGAAGAGAGGGATTTTTAAAAGTAAAGGCTTTAAAAGAACAAGGGACTAATGTAGTTGGAGTTTTTTGTACCTATACACCAATAGAGTTAATATACGCAGCAGGAGCAGTACCAGTTGGACTGTGTGGTACCAGTGATGAACCTATAGCTGATGCGGAAATGCATTTACCTAAAAATCTATGTCCTTTAATTAAATCCAGCTATGGCTTTGCAGTATCAGAAAAATGCCCTTATTTTTACTTTTCTGATATGATAGTAGGAGAAACTACTTGTGATGGTAAGAAAAAAATGTATGAATTATTAAATGAGATAAGACCTACTCATGTAATGCATTTACCTCAAGGACAAGATAAGGATCATGCCTTTAGATATTGGCGAGATGAAATGGTGAGGTTAAAGGAAACTTTAGAGGAAAAGTTTAATATAGAGATTACTAATGAAAAATTAAAACAGTCTATAAAAGAAAGAAACCATGAAAGAAAGGTTTTACTCGACTTTTATGAGCTTGGGAAACTTAATCCATCTCCTATAACAGGCTATGAAATCAACACTGTAATGGAAACTTTAGGATTTCAGTTTGACAGAAAGAGTCAATGTAGCTTTATAGAGGATAGGACTAAGGAATTAAAAGAGAAATATGAAAAGGAGTTAAAAGGAAAGAAGTCCAGCAGACCAAGAATCCTTATAACTGGTTGTCCAACAGGAGGAGTTAGGGATAAGGTTTTAAAAACGATAGAAGATTCTGGAGCAGATATAGTAGCCTTCGAGAACTGCTGTGGTGTTAGAGAAAAGGCTCAACTAGTAGATGAAACTATAGATCCAATAGACGCTTTAACAGAGAAGTATTTAAATATCAGCTGTTCCATAATGACTCCAAATCCAAGAAGATTCATAGCTTTAGATGAAATGATAGATGAATATGAAATAGATGGAGTTATAGAAGTTGTTCTTCAAGCTTGCCATACCTTTAATGTAGAATCCTATAATGTAAAGAAATTTGTTACAGAGAAAAAAGAAAAGCCATATTTATACATAGAGACAGATTATTCAAAATTAGATGTAGGACAAATAAATACAAGAATTAATGCATTTTTAGAAATGATATAATTATAAAAACCTAGGTAATATTATCTAGGTTTTTATAATAAAATAAATAGACTGATAAAATGTTGAAGTGGGAGTGGTGACATTGACAAAGATTAAAAAGTATTATAATATGTTTAAGAGTATTTATAAAATGAATTGACAAAAAATTTAGATTTCATAAAATAATCATAAAAATCCCAATTGTCATAAAATTAACAATGGTTGTAGTAGACAGCACAGTTTTAAAATGCTGTCTTTTTTAAAATCAAGTTAGTATTAATAAAGGAGGGCTAAAATGGAGTTTAAATTTGACTGGGAAGAAAACAAAGAAAAACTTGAAGACTTTAAAATATTTATTAAGGAAAATAGAAACAAGCAGGGAGCGTTGATGCCTGTACTGCAAAAGGCTCAAGCGTTGTTTGGATATTTACCTGAAGAAGTTTTACAAATCATATCTAAGGATTTAAACGTACCTTTATCTGAGGTATATGGAGTAGCTACCTTCTATTCCCAGTTTTCCTTAATACCAAAAGGAGAATATAAAATAGGTGTTTGTTTAGGAACAGCCTGTTATGTAAGAGGAGCACAAGATATATTAAATAAAGTAGTAGAAACTTTAGGAATTGAAGTAGGAAAAACTACACCAGATAGAAAGTTTTCCATCACTGCCACTAGATGTTTAGGTGCTTGTGGACTAGCACCAGTCTTAGTAGTAAATGATGATGTTTATGGTAGGCTGACAGTGGATGATGTGGAAAAAATAATAGATAAATATAGATAAATTGGAGGTGTAGGTGGTGAAGACTATTCGAGAACTAAACGAAATAAAAGAGGAAGGGTTAAAGAGAATAAAGTTAAGGCAAAGTGAACTTGGAAAAGAATCTATTGAGGAAAAAGAAGGTTTGAGAAAACACCATGTATTAGTCTGTGGTGGTACAGGCTGTCACTCTTCCAATGGAGATAGGATTAAAGAGTTAATAGAAGAAAAAGTAAAGGAAAAAGGTTTAGAGGAAGAAATAAAAGTAGTTCTTACAGGTTGTTTTGGTCTATGTGAATCTGGACCGAATGTGGTCATATATCCAGAAGGTGTATTTTACAGTCATGTAACCTTAGAAGATGTAGAGGAGATAGCTGAAAAACATCTATTTAATGGAGAGATAGTTAAAAGAATTTTATTTAAGGAAGCATATGAAGAGGAGAAAATAAAGCCTGTAAGTGAAGTAAATTTTTATAAGAAGCAAACCAGAATAGCTTTAAGAAACTGTGGAGTTATAGCTCCTGAAGATATAGAAGAATATATAGCTCTAGAAGGGTATGAGGCCTTAGCTAAAGTTATAACAGAAAAAACTTCTGAAGAAGTAATTCAAATCGTTAAAGATTCAGGATTAAGGGGTAGAGGTGGAGCAGGATTCCCAACAGGAAGGAAATGGGAAGAAGCTTTTAAGTATGAATCAGATAAAAAATATGTAATATGTAATGCAGATGAAGGAGATCCAGGTGCTTTCATGGATAGAAGTATTTTAGAAGGAGATCCACATTCAGTACTAGAAGCTATGGCTATAGCAGGTTATGCAATAGGTTCAGATCAGGGGTATATCTATGTTAGGGCAGAATATCCTATTGCAGTACAAAGACTTCAAATAGCTATAGAACAAGCTAGAGAATATGGATTGTTAGGAAGCAATATACTGGGCACAAATTTTAGCTTTGACATAGAACTAAGATTAGGTGCAGGAGCTTTTGTATGTGGCGAAGGAACAGCTTTAATGGAGTCTATCGAAGGAAGAAGAGGAATGCCTAGAAACAAGCCTCCAAGAACATCTCATAAAGGACTGTGGCAAAAACCAACTATTATAAATAATGTTGAAACCTTTGCAAACGTTCCCATTATCTTTCAGAAAGGTGTAGAATGGTTTAGAAATATTGGAACGGAAAAATCTCCTGGTACAAAGGTATTTGCCCTAGGAGGTAAAATTAAAAATACTGGTTTAGTAGAAATACCTATGGGAGTTACTCTAAGAGATATTATCTTTGACATAGGTGGAGGAATACCTGGAGACAAAGCATTTAAAGCTGTTCAGACAGGAGGACCATCGGGAGGATGTATACCATCAGAATTTTTAGATACACCTGTAGACTTTGAATCTTTAGGGAAACTTGGCTCTATAATGGGTTCTGGCGGAATGGTAGTAATGGATGAGAGCAATTGTATGGTTGATATTGCTAGGTTTTTTCTAGATTTTACTGTTGAAGAATCTTGTGGAAAGTGTGTTCCTTGCAGAGAGGGAACTAAAAGAATGTTGGAAATTTTAGAAAGGATAACAGAAGGTAAAGGAGAAGAGGGAGATATTGAAAGACTAGAAAGTTTATCAGAAACTATTAGTTCTGCCTCCTTATGCGGATTAGGTCAAACGGCCTCCTACCCAGTAATTACAACATTAAAGTATTTTAGAGATGAATATGAAGCTCATATATATAATAAGACTTGTCCAGCAGGGTCTTGTCAAGCTTTATTACAATATTATATAACAGAATCTTGCATAGGCTGTACTAAATGTGCTAGAAACTGTCCAGTAGCTTGTATAAGTGGCAAGGTAAAAGAAAGGCATGTTATAGATACAGAAAAATGTATAAAATGCGGAGCATGTATGGCTGCCTGTCCAGTTAATGCTGTTATTAAAAAATAAAGATAGGAGGAAGTAGAATGAAGAATATAACTCTTACTATAGATGGACAGCAAGTAATAGTACCTGAAGACTATACTATAATTCAAGCTGCAGAAAAACTTAATATAGAAATACCTGCTTTATGCTATGATCCTAATTTAGAAATAGCAGCAGCTTGCAGATTATGTATAGTGGAAATAGAAGGAAGCCACAAGCTTCAAACTTCTTGCTCTACAAAGGTTAAAGAGGGTATGGTAGTTTATACAGAATCCGAAAAAGTGGTAATGGTAAGAAAAGAATTACTACAACTTCTTTTAGACAGTCATCCAAACGACTGCCTAACCTGCCAAAAAGCAGGAGAATGTTTATTACAAAAATATGCTTATAGATATGAGATTAAGTTCAAAGATCATCAAGGAGCAAAAAGACCTAAACTAATAGATACTTCTAGTCCATATATATTAAAGGATAATAGTAAATGTATTCTATGTGGGAAATGCGTTAGAACATGTAATCAAGTAGGTGAAAGACAGGTTTTATCTTTTGCTGAAAGAGGCTATGATACTAGAATAGTCTTAGATGCAGACCAGACTTTTGCAACTTCTAAATGTGTATCTTGTAATAGATGTGTAGCAGTTTGTCCTGTAGGGGCATTGATAGATAAAAGACAGCTTGGGAAGACAAGAGTTTGGGATGCAGATAGAAAAACCATAAATTGCAAAGTATGTGCCTATGGTTGTGAGTTTGAAGTATTATCTAAAAACAAGAAAAATATTGCAATAAGAGCTAAATCACCTTCAAATGGCAGACCTCTATGTTTAAAAGGAAGATTGACCACAGAATTAATGAACCTTGATAATCCAGACACTCCTTATAGAAAGATAGGTGGAAAATTCGTTGAATCAAGTTGGGCAAAAACTCTTGGGTTATCAGATATTATGGAAAAAATAGAAGATGTAGAGAAGAGCAAGAAAAGTGATTAGTGAAATTTAGTAATGATAAAGGAGTTTACCAAAGGTAAATTTTGTATAGTAGCATGTGGAGGTGAAAATATGATTACATTTATTATGAATGGAAAAAAGGTTGAAGTAAAGGAAGACATTTCTATATTAGAGGCTGCTCGGGAGAATGGAGTAGATATTCCTACTTTATGTTATGACAGAGAGCTTTCAATCTTTGGTGGATGTAGATTATGTATAGTAGAAGTAGAAGGCTCTAAGAAACTTGTTGCATCTTGCTCAGCCAAAGTAAGAGAAGGAATGGTGGTATATACAGAATCTGAAAGAGTAGTTAAGGTACGTAGAGATATTTTAGATCTATTATTATCAAACCATCCTATGGATTGTTTGACTTGTGAAAAATCTGGAGAATGTAAACTCCAAGATTATGCTTATAGATATGGAGTAAGAGAGGGTTCCTTTAAGGGAGAAAGAAAGAATTATGCTATAGATAGTCTAAATCCTGTTATAGAAAGAGATCAAAGCAAATGTATACTATGTGGAAAATGTGTAAGGGTATGTAGTGAAATCCAAGTAACTTCTGCTATTGCTTTTACAAATAGAGGCTTTAATTCTAAAGTTACCACAGGTTTTGATAAACCTATTGACTATAAGAATTGCAGAATGTGTGGTCAATGTATAACTGCATGTCCTACTGGTGCTCTTATAAACAAACAGTTAAAGGGCATAAGACCTTGGGAAGTAAAGAAGGTTCGTACTACTTGTCCATTTTGTGGAACAGGATGTAATTTCGATTTAAATGTTAAAGACGGAAAGGTAGTAGGAGTAACGCCTAATCCTGATTCACCAGTAAATGGAAAATCCCTTTGTGTAAAGGGAAGATATCATACAGACTTTATAAACAGTCCTGATAGAATAACTAAACCATTAATTAAAAAAGATGGAGAATTTGTTGAGTCCAGTTGGGAAGAAGCTATAAGATTAGTAGTTAAAAGTCTTAAAGATGTAAAGGAGCAATATGGTGGAGATGCTATAGCAGGATTAAGTTCAGCACGTTGTACTAATGAAGATAACTTTGTATTTCAAAAGATGATGAGAGTAGCATTAGGAACAAATAATGTAGATCATTGCGCTCGAACCTGACACGCTCCTACAGTTGCAGGTCTTGCAACTACATTAGGAAGTGGAGCTATGTCAAATTCCATCGGAGAAGTGGAGGGCAATGAAGTATTATTCGTAATTGGATCTAATGCTACAGAGGCTCATCCTATAATAGGTAATAAAATGAAAAGGGCAGTTAAGAATGGTTCAAAGCTTATAGTAATAGATCCACGTCGTACAGAATTGGCAGAAATGGCTACTCTATGGCTACCCGTAAATTCAGGTACTGATGCGGCTTTAATAAATGGATTAATGCATATTATAGTAAAAGAAGGATGGCATGATAAGGAATTTATAGAAACTCGTTGTACGGGATTTGAAAATGTCTTAGAAGTAATAGAACAATACCCTCCAGAAGTAGTAGCTAGAATAACAGGAATATCTGAAGAGATATTATATGAAACTGCTAAGCTATACACAAGTACTAAAAAAGCAGGCATATTCTATACTTTAGGAATAACAGAACATACTACAGGAACTGCAAATGTTATGAATCTTGCAAACCTTGCTATGTTAACAGGACATCTTGGTATAGAAAATGCAGGAATAAATCCATTACGTGGACAAAATAATGTTCAAGGAGCTTGTGATATGGGGGCTCTTCCTAATACGTTCCCAGGATATCAAAATTTATCTGAAGTAAAAAATATAGCACTTTTTGAGGAGTTTTGGAATGTAAAGTTAAATCCTAATAATGGTCTTAGGATACCTGAGATGTTAGATGAAGCTCTTAAAGGAAATGTTAAAGCAATGTATGTTATGGGAGAAGATCCTGTACTTACAGACCCAGATGCAAACCATGTTAAGAAATCCTTAGAGAACTTAGACTTTCTGGTAGTGCAAGATTTATTCTTAACAGAAACTGCCAAATTTGCTGATGTTATACTTCCTGCAACATGTTATGCAGAAAAGGATGGTACATTTACAAATACAGAAAGAAGAGTACAAAGAGTTAAAAAAGCTGTTGAAGCTCCTGGTGAATGTAGACTAGATTGGAAGATACTAAGTGAAATAGCCACAAAGTTAGGAGCAAAAGGTTTTGATTATAAAAACTCTGAGGATATATTTAATGAAATAAGATTAACTACACCTAGTTATAGAGGTATAACTTATAAGAGAATAGGCAAGGTAGGAATACAATGGCCGTGTCCAACAGAAGAACATCCTGGAACACCATATCTTCATAAAGGAACATTCCCAAGAGGAAAAGGGTTGATGATACCAGTTGAATATGAAGCACCAGCAGAACTTGTATGTGAAGAATATCCCATACTTCTTTCAACTGGAAGGATGCTATATCACTATAATATAATGACTAGGCACTCTAAAAAATTAGATGACATAAGACCTTATGAGCTTGCAGAAATGAATCCTGTAGACGCTGAAAAATTAGGAGTAAAAGAAGAAGACTTTGTGCGAGTTATTTCAAGAAGAGGGTCTATATTGACTAGGATAACAATAACTGACAAAGTTAAGCCAGGAATGATGTTTATGACATTCCACTATAAAGAATCCCCTGTAAACGAACTTACTAATTCGGCCTATGATCCTATTACAAAAACGGCTGAATATAAGATTTCAGCAGTAAGAGTAGAAAAGGTTGAAAAAGTTGAAAAAGAACTAGAATTAGCTAAATGATTAAATAAAGAATGGAAAACTTAATAGATGAATCCTGCTTTAACAGGATTCATCTATTAAGACCAATTAATGCTAAGACTATCCACAAACCGTAGTATAGGATCGTCGACTAAGTATAAATAATAATAAATCGTCTGGAAAGGCGATAAAAAAATATTTTCGTTACTCTAGATTGAGAGTATTGGTTAGTTATTTTAGTTAAAGTTTAAGTCTGGGAAAATTTTTCTGTTTCTAGATAATATAAATTAAGGAGGATTTAAAAATGAAGTTAAAAAGGTTTTTAGGTTTTATGTTGGTAGGTGTTTTAGTACTTACTTCTTTGGCTGGGTGTAGTAAGAAGCCACAGGACAAAAGTCAAGATGATGAGAGTCCAGTTATGTCAGCAGACCAACCAAAAGAAGAAGTTGAATTACTTGTTTCAGCAGCAGCAAGCTTAACAGACGTTTTAGGTGAGTTAGAAAAAGTATATAAAACTATAGAGCCTGAGACTACTCTTAAATTTACATTTGGAAGCTCGGGAGCTTTACAAGCTCAAATAGAAGAAGGTGCACCAGTTGATATATTTATGTCAGCAGCTCAAAAGCAAATGAAGGCTTTGGAAGAAGGTGGACATATTCTAGAGGGAACAATAAAAACTTTATTAGTAAATAAAGTAGTACTTATTACTCCGAAAGACCGTAATCTAGAAATTACATCCTTTGAAGACTTAACTAAACATGAGATTAAAAAAATTGCTATTGGGGATCCTGGTAACGTTCCAGTAGGTCAATATAGTGAAGAAATATTTAATAATTTAAATATAATGGACAAGGTTAACCCAAAGTTTGTTTTAGGTAGTGACGTTAGAACCGTTCTTACTTGGGTAGAAAGTGGAGAAGTTGATTGTGGTATAGTTTATGCAACGGATGCTTACACGTCAGAAAAGGTTAAAATCATTACTGAAGCACCTGAAGGAAGTCACAAAGAAGTTAGTTATCCTGTAGGAATAGTTAAAGAAAGTAAACATATAGATGAAGCCCAATCATTTTTAGATTTCTTGTCCAGTGACGAAGCTGTTCAATTATTTGAGAAATATGGTTTCTCAATGAAATAGAAAGGAATGGAGGATAACATGAATTATTCCCCTTTATTAATATCTCTAAGGGCAGCAATTATAGCAACTATAATAACTTTTATTTTAGGGATTTATGCTGCATATTTGACTACAAAATTAAATAAGTTTAAGGGGCTAGTGGATGGTGTTTTAACACTTCCGCTAGTTCTACCTCCCACTGTAGTTGGATTCTTTTTATTGATATTATTAGGCAAAAACAGCTTAGTAGGCAGGTTTTTAAGTTTATATGATGTTTCCATTGTTTTTTCAGAAGCTGCAACCATTATAGCCTCTGCTGTTGTCTCCTTTCCATTGATGTATAGAACTGCCAGGGGGGCTTTTGAACAATTAGATAGAGATATGATTTATGTAGCTAAGACATTAGGATTATCTAATCACAAGATATTCTTAAAGCTAATGCTGCCTAATAGTTTCTCTAGCATAATGGCTGGGACTATATTGGCTTTTGCTCGTGCATTAGGAGAATTTGGAGCTACTATTATGTTGGCAGGTAATATTCCAGGCAAGACTCAAACAATGGCAGTTGCTGTTTATAGTGCTGTTCAAGCTGGAAACAGAACTTTAGCCTATAAATGGGTTACTGTAATGGTCATTATTTCATTTGTATCTATGATTATCATGAATAAATTAGAAAGAGTACAAGTGGGGAAAGTAGGTAATTAGCCATGCTTTATGCTAAGATAAAAAAAGAATTTAATAATTTTAAATTGGATGTAGAATTTGAAACCAATGGTGAAACTTTGGCTCTTTTAGGTGCTTCAGGTTGTGGGAAAAGCATGACATTAAAATGTATAGCTGGAGTTGAAAAACCAGATGAAGGTCAGATTATATTAAACAATAGAGTACTTTTTGATAGCAAGAAAAAGATTAACTTATTACCTCAAAGAAGAAAAGTTGGTCTGTTATTTCAAAGCTATGCCCTTTTTCCTAATATGACCTTAAAACAAAATATTGCTATTGGAGTACCTAAAAAACAAAAGAATAAAGAAGAAATTATAGATGAAAAAATAAGAGCTTTTTCTTTAGAAGGATTAGAAAATAATTATCCTCATCAACTATCGGGTGGACAACAACAGAGGGTAGCATTAGCCAGAATGTTAGTTAATGAACCAGAAATACTGATGTTAGATGAGCCATTTTCTGCACTAGATGAACATCTAAGATGGCAAATGGAGCAAGAGTTAATTTCCATATTAAAAGCTCATAAGGGAAGTACACTGTATGTATCCCATAATAAAGATGAAGTTTATAGAATATGTGATAAAGTTGCAGTATTTAATAATGGTAAAATAGAGGAAATAAATCATAAAGAAATTCTGTTCAATCATCCTACTACTTATACTACTGCAATATTAACGGGATGTAAGAATATTTTTAGGGCAAGAAAGATTTCTGATAATAAAGTATATGTCATTGACCTAGGCGTAGAGTTGATTTGTAATCACGCAGTAAAAGAAAATGTAAAATATATTGGTATCTATACTCATAATTTAAAGCTTAGTTCAAATGATAAATCAGAGAATACCTTTAAATTTAATATATTAGATGTAGTTAATAATCTATTCTCTTATATTTTAGTTCTTTCATCAATAGGAAAGGATGATATGGATTCTAACTTTAAAATTTATATGGAAATTTCAGAGGATGAATTTAATGGTATAAAAGATAAGCAGTCTGTATATTTACATTTTAACAAAGAACATATATTGTTGTTAAATGATTAATTATGTTATATAAAGATAGCTTAAATAAAAGCTATTTTAACACATATAGCTATCTCTATATAATCAATTCTTTGTTGAAACAAGCATACTAGTTTTATATAATTTAACTTATAAATAGTTAACAAATATTGGGGTGATATTAATGGATAGTATAAAGACTGAAGACGCAGTAGGTATGGTACTGGGTCACGATATAACAGAAATAGTGCCTGGAGAATTTAAAGGAATAGCTTTTAAGAAAGGTCATATTATTAGAGAAATTGATATTGAAAGACTATTAAGGATAGGAAAAGAACACGTATATGTTTTTGAATTAAGTGAGGGTGAGTTTCATGAAGACCAAGCTGCCATACGTTTAGGTAATTTGTTTGCAGGTTCAGGTGTTTGCTTTTCTGAACCTGGTGAAGGAAAGATTAATATAAAGTCAAAGTGTAAAGGACTTTTAAAAATCAACAGAGAACTGCTGGATGAAGTTAATGATATTGGTGATATTTGTTTAGCTACTATACATGAAAATAGATATGTAACGGAAGATACTTTATTAGGAGGCTGTAGGATAATTCCATTAACAATAGAAAAGGATAAAATATATGCTATAGAAGATATGGTGAAAGATAAGAAACCAATGTTTGAGATAAAATCTTTCTTAATCTTAAAAGTTGGATTAATAATAACTGGTTCTGAAGTGTATAAAGGAAGAATTGAAGATAAATTTGGTCCAGTTATTGAAAACAAAGTAAAGTTTTTTGGTTCAGAGATATTTTATAAAGAAATAGTTCCAGATGAGTTAGAAATCATAAGAGATAAGATTTTAGAAGCAAAAGCAAAGGGAGCAGAACTCATTATTGTTACTGGAGGAATGTCAGTAGATCCAGATGATAAAACCCCAGGAGCTATTAAAGCTACAGGTGCAGATATTGTAACATACGGAACACCTATTTTGCCAGGAGCTATGCTATTATTGGCATATCTAGATGGTATTCCAGTATTTGGGTTGCCCGGATGTGTAATGTTTGCCCATACTACAGCTTTTGATTTATTATTACCTAGAGTGTTGGCTGGAGAAAGGATTCATAGAAAAGATATTTCCAGAATGGGGTATGGGGGACAGTGTTTATCCTGTAAAGTATGTACTTTCCCTGACTGTCATTTTGGAAAATGCTAAGGAGGAAAAAATGTTAATAAATATTTCCATAGAGGATGCAAATAGAATACTTGCAGATGAACATATAGATATTAATATTATAGAGATTTCTCTTTTAGATAGCTTAGATTATGTTTTAGCTGAAGACATTAAATCTAATATAAATATACCGCCTTTTAACAGATCTCCTCTTGATGGATATGCATATAGATCAGAAGACACCATATATGCTACTGAAGATTCTCCCATAACATTAGAAGTTATAGACGTAATACAAGCAGGATATGTTAGTAATAAGAAAATAAACAATGGCCAAGCTATAAGGATAATGACGGGAGCAAAGATACCAGAAGGTGCAGATGTAGTTATGAAATATGAAGATACAAAATTTACAGATAAAGAGGTAAAAATATTTAACTATCTAAAACCACAGTCTAATATTGTAAAAATGGGTGAAGATATAAAATCAGGTGATATAGTTTTGCCAAAAGGAATAGTAATTGGACCAGCTGAAATAGGTATTCTAGCTTCATTAGGAAGAAGTCATATAAAGGTATATGATAGACCTAAGGTAGCTATTCTAGCTACAGGAGATGAACTTGTAGACATTGATGAAGAACTAAAAGAAGGTAAAATAAGAAATAGTAATTCCTATACCATTGCAGCACAAGTTAAAAGATGGGGAGGAGAGCCTGTACTACTAGGTATTTGCAAAGACAATATTGAAGAAACTACAAGAGTATTGAAATCTTCATTAAAATGGGCTGATGTTATAATTACAACAGGAGGTGCATCTGTAGGAGATGCAGATATTATAAAAGAGGCATTCCAAGAGACAGGAGGGAAAATTTTATTTTGGAAAGTAAAAATGAAACCAGGAACACCTATAGTTGTAGCAAAATATGAAAATAAGTTTTTATTTGGATTATCGGGAAATCCAGCAGCAGCATATATTACTTTTGAGCAGTTTGTAAGACCAACCATATTGAGATTAAGGGGAAAAACAAAATATAATTTAATGGAAGTAGATTCCCTATTGGAAAACAATTCTAATAAAATTAGCAGCCAAAATAGATATATTAGAGCCTTCACCTATAAAAAAGATGGAAAATATTATACAAAACTTCCGAATAAACATAGCTCAGGAGTTTTATCTAGCTTGTCAGAAAAGAATTCTTTATTTTTTGTAGCTAGTGGTATGGGTCCCTATAAAAAAGGGGATAAAATAAAAGTTCAATTAATAAATTATTTAGAGGTGGGAGAATGATACCTGTGTTTTCAATTGTTGGCAGCAAGTCCAACGTAGGTAAGACTAGGGTTCTATGTAATATTATTAGAGAATTAAGATCTAGGGGATATAGAGTTGGAACTATAAAACATGATGTTCATGGATTTGATATAGATCATCCCGGTAAAGATACATGGCTACATGCTCAGGCAGGGGCAAATGTAGTTACTATATCTTCTTCAAAGAAGATGGCAATTATTGAACAATTGGAGGAAGAATATAGCTTAGAAGATGTAATAAATAAAATAAACAATGTGGATATTATAATAACAGAAGGATATAAAGCCGAAAACAAGCCTAAATTAGAAGTATTCAGAAAGGAAATAGCTGAAAAGTTATGCTCTAAGGATGATGAATTATTTGGAATTATTACGGATACACCTTTCAATAAAACCATACCTCAATTTGACTTTTCTCAAACAAAAGAAATAGTTGATTTAATAGAGGAAAAATTTTTAAAAACAAATAATAATTAAGAGAAATTCCTTAATAAAGAATAAAGGTATATAAATTTAACTGGAGTGATTAATATGTTTAAGGTAGGAATAATAACTGCAAGTGATAAGGGTGCGTTAGGAGAAAGGGAAGATAAATCTGGAGAACTAATAGCTGAAATATTAGAGTCTAAGGGTTATAAAGTAGAAAGAAAAATAATAGTGCCTGATGAAGAAGATATTATTTTAAAAGAGATAGTTTATATGTCAGACAATTTAAAATTGGATTTAATCTTAACAACGGGTGGAACAGGATTTAGTCCTAGGGATGTAACACCTGAAGCTACAATAAAAGCTTGTCATAGGATGGCAAATGGAATAGCTGAAGCCATAAGGAATTATAGCCTTCAAATTACACCAAGAGCTATGTTATCTAGAGGGGTATCAGGTATAAGAAATAAAACTCTAATAATCAATTTGCCAGGTAGTCCTAAGGCAGTAAAAGAATCCTTAGATTATATTCTAGATAGTGTTCACCATGGACTAGAAATATTGGTAGGTCAAGCAACTGAATGTGGGAGAAAATAATTAATTTTATTTATTATCTAGAAAGTACTTTTGAAAAAGTTTTTCTCCCTCTATATTCAATTCAGAAATAAAGGATTCGTACCTATTTAATAAATCTTCTCCTTCTTTAGAGAGATTAGACTTTCCACCGCCTTTACCACCTATTGTAGTAACAAATAGAGGGAAACCTAAATCTTTTTCGGCTTTTTTTATAATTTTCCATCCTTTACTAGAGGATAGTCCCATAATTCTATATGCTTCTGATAGACTATTGGTTTCTTTAACTAATTTCATGATCTTTGAAATACCAGGGCCAAATATTGAGTTATTAAGAAAAACTGTAGCTTTAATATGGTAATCTAAGTTATCATTAAAATTGTTAGACATGTTACCAACTCCTATATAATTAGACATTTATCAATATATAGATAATTATAATTTATAGATATATCATTTGCAAATATGATGTAATTAAAAGTTTTCGACTTATGATAAGAAGCAGATTTAAATAATTACAAATATTGACAGTATGTTTAGACTATTATAAAATCAAGATGTAAATAGGAAGTTAATAATAAATGACTTGACTAAAAGGTGATAGAGTGGAAAAGTTTGGTACAGCAATAATATTGGCTGGTGGTAAAAGCTCTAGAATGGGTTTTGATAAACAATTCATAGAAATCCATGAAAAAAGGCTTATGGACATATTAATTCACGAACTTGAAAAGGAATTCGATGAAATAATTATTGTAACCAATAAACTTCAATGTTATTTGGATGTTACTCATAAAGTAGCTAAAGATATTCTTAAAGAAAAGGGGCCATTAGGAGGCATTCATGTAGGATTAAAGGAAGCTTCAAGCAAGTATTCTTTCGTAGTAGCTTGTGATATGCCAAATATTAATATAGAGTATGTTAAGTATATGAAAAAACAGATTGAGAATATGAATATAGACGGATGTGTTACTAAGTGTGGAAATTGGATAGAGCCTTTTAGCAGCTTTTATTCAAAGGATATAGTGAATAATATTGAAAAACATTTGCTTTCAAATAAAAGATCTATTTATTCATTATTAGAGAAATTAAATATTTTTTATATTGAAGAAAAAGAAGCAAGAAAGTTTAGCCCAAACTGGGATATGTTTTTAAACTTAAATACTAAAGAAGATTTAAGCTTGTATTTGGAAAATTATTTCAATAACTGGAGTAGATAATATGAAATCATCTAGAAACATAGATATCACTAAAGTGAAGAGTGGAAGATATTTTTATGGAAAATGACATGATAATACTTGAATATTCTTTAAATCTAAATAGCAAAAATTTTTAAGTTGCATACTATATTAAACCTCTACTTTTAAAATAGAGGTTTTTTTGTTTGCCGATTATCTAAGTCTTATTGTTTTTATTAAAGACTTATGTTAACCTATAGTTGGAAATATATTACAAAGGGGGAAGATATAAATGATAAATATTGCAGTTTGTGATGATAATCAACATTTTTTAGATTATATAGAGCAAGAAATCATAGAAACTTTAAAAAATATAGAAAAGGCTGCGAAAATTCATAAGTTCATAAATGGTATAAAGCTATTAGAATCTTACAGTAAGTCAGACAAGCCATTTGATATTATATTTCTAGATATAGATATGCCTAAGATAGATGGTATAGAAGCAGCCGAAATTATTAGAAAAAAGGATAAAAAAACCATATTGATTTTTCTTACTTCTATGGAAGATGAAGTATATAAAACTTTTAGATATAATACATTTAGATTTATTAGGAAAAGCAATATAGATACTGAATTAAAGGAAGCATTAGAAAATGCAATGAGAAAGCTAACATATGAAAAGTGTATATTTAAAACTGTAGAAGGAGAAGTAGCATTATATATAAATGATATATTGTACTTTGAGTTTATAGATAGAAATGTCCAAATAATAACTTTTAATCATAAGTATATAAGTAATATTAGAAGGTTTAAGGATATAGAAGATGTATTTCAAGGTAGAGAATTTATCAAAATACATATGAGTTGTATGATAAATGAAAATTATATAAAATGTATAGGTGATCTAGATGTAACATTAGATAATGGGAAGAAGTTGCCAGTTAGCAGATATAGAATAGAAGAAGTAAAGAAAAGATTTGTTAAAGTGGCAAGGGGTGGATAAGAATGCCTAAGCCTTTAATATGGAGTATATATGAATATATGCTATGTTTGGTAGAAGTTTTTCTACTTTATGATTTTTTAGAATTTGTATTGAATAGAAATAAAAAGGTGAAAGATAGGATCTATTATTTATCCATTTTTATATTATCCACTTTTATATTCATACTAACCGAAATAAAGATATACTCTATTTTACGTACAACCTTAGTCTATATAGTATTTTTAATTGTAGCGAAAAAATTGTTTAACGGAAATATTAAAAGTAAAATAACCTATGTGACTATATTTTATTTCTTTCTAGTATTTGGTGATCTTTTATCAGTAAACATTGTAAGTTATTTTACTGATAGAAATATATATGATACTGTTGTAGATCAAACTTGGGCTAGACTTTTTCTATCCCAATTATCTAAATTTCTGTTACTTTTATTTTTAAGATTTATAAAAAATAGTTTTAAAGAAAAAGATTTAAATATTCCTAAATATTATTGGCATTGGATTTTATTTGTATATTTAATATCTGGAGTAAACCTATTAATATTATTTAGGATAGGCTTAATTACAAGCAGCATAAGTTTAGAGATACAATATCTGATAATATCCATTTCTATGGGCTCTTTATCAATAGTTTTAATAACTTATTATGTCTTCATAAAATTAAATGAATTTTATAAGGAAAGAAGCAATTATAAAATAATGGAAATAAAAAATGAAATGCTGACAAAAGAAATTGAAGAAAAAGAAAAAATATATGAAAGTATTAGAAGAACTCATCATGATTTTAAAAACCATATAATCTGTATTGATAAATTATTAGAACAAAATAAATTAGATACGATGAAGGAGTATATAGATAACTTAAGAGATGAAGCCATACAAACTTATACTTGGATTAAAAGTGGGAATCATGTTATAGATACTATATTGAATCAAAAAAAATCTGAAGGAAATAAAAAGAATATAGATATGGATATAAAAGTAAGTATTCCAGAAAATATAAATATAAGACCCCTAGATTTATGTAGTATTTTAGGAAACGCATTAGATAATGGAATAGAGGCAAATGAAAAGATAGAAGATATGAATAAAAGAAAAATTAGAATAAAAATAAATCCGTATAAAGACTACTTATTTATAGAAATATCTAATCCTACAATAACTAATCCCATAAATGAGCAAGGACAACTGGAAACCACAAAGAGAGATAAAGAAAATCATGGATTTGGAGTTAAAAGTATAGAAACAGTAGTAGAAAGATATAATGGAATATTAAATTATGAATATAACAATGAAGAATTTATATTAAGTATAATGTTACCTATAATATGAAAAGTTAGATTTGTATGGTCTAACTTTTTTCTTTTTACTTTCATTTTACTATTCATACCGTTTTCACTACCATTCATGCCGTTTTAAAGAAAATATGGATAAGATATGGTATTGTGTAATTAAAATTAGTTACTGATTTCTGATAGAAGATATTTAATAGCAAATGAAATAATAGATATAGAGGAAAATTGTTAATATTTATGGTTTATATTAACTATAACAAAGTTTTCAGCAGAATATTTAATACTATTTAAAAGACTTTGAGAAGGGAGTGAATTAAATGTATAATACGGAAGAGAAATATTACAAAACATAGCTAGAATGTCAAAAAAGCAATTCATTTAGCAGAAGGAAAACAATCGGCATTTTTAACATTTGAGTCTAAAAAACTAAGGGCTAAATAATATGAATATGCTTTTATTAGGAAGTTTAATTTAAAAAACGGGGGGATAAATTATGAAGTTTAAGAAAATATTTTCAATGATATTGGTATTTATGATGGTAAGTATGAATTTCAATGTCTTTGCTTCTGAGATGTCTTTAAATCCTAATATAGAAATAATTGAAAGTATTGAAAATGATGGAATAGTAATTAAGGAGATTACTAAGATTGGTGACACTTACTATTACTATGAAGATAATGATAATTTTACATTAAGTATTTCGGAAAATGTTAATGGATATGCTGAAATTAATATGAAGGATAAATTAGAGCCTAATTTAATTAACTCAACAATTATTAACGATAGAACAGAAGATTTTAATATTGAAAACTTTGATGTGCTGAGGACAGATGTATTAAATAATAAGATAAAACTAGATAAACAGTTATCTGTAGATTTTAATGAGAATATAACACAACCTATAGAGCTTTCAACAGATTCATCTATAGCTTCAAAGATTACTGCTGATCTTGAAAGTTACTATGGAAAAGAATATTCTTCTAAATATTTAAGAAGTTTAGTTTATCGTGGATACACAGGAAAGTTATATGAAAGTATGCATTTTGAAATGTACAAACATTATAGTTGGGATGTTTATGCAGGGATGAGTGTTAGTGCCATAGCAGCTCTAGTTTCATGGCCAACTACAGTTATAAATACAGTTTTTACTATTGTAAGTTTAGGTACAGGAGGATATGGAGTTATAAAAGATGTTACAGCGAATGAATATGTTTCAAAAGTACATTATAATAAAATAGTAGAAGTACGCAATATATATCCATATCGAGCAGGAAAAACTATAAATAGAAGATCTTATGTAGGTGATAGAAGTGCTGCATCACAATACAAGAGTGAAAGGGCAGATTATGATTTTAATGATAATGAAGCTTTATTAAGAAAAGGAATAGATAACTATATTCAGTTTCATCAGTAGATATTATCTTTAAGTTTAGAATATAAATAATATATGCTTTATTTATATTTTAACGTATTTCTACAATAGAATCGTATCTTGAATAAAAAGACGTCATATAATTTGAATTTTTAGCACTTAAGTTTAAAAATTTTAATGAATGATGGCATTAGGAAATGCTATAAATTGTTTGTTTAGCTTAAGTGCAGAAATTCAAATTTTATAATTTATGCAATATCCATTATATTGAACTAATTTTTAAGGAGAGCTTTATAATGAATAATAAAAGACGATTTATTTTTTTGAGTCTAATAATAGTTGGATTAATTTTGTCTTTAAAAGGTATTTATAGACTGCATAATAATAAAAAATGGGTGCAGCTTCATGATAATATGCATGAAGCTGATAAAATTGAAGTGATAGGATATAAAACTGATAAAATAGTTTTTGAGAACAATAATAATTTAGAATTATTTAAGGAAAAATTTTTCCCTATTACTGATGTAAATGTTAATAAAAAGATAATTGATCAATATATAGTTAGGCCATTTTTTAAAGTTAACTTCTTTAAGAACGGATCATTACTAGTATCGATACAAATTTTTCAACAATCAGATGAAATTGAGAAAGATAAAATAAGTGAAGATTTAAATTATTTAACATTTAAGATAAAAGATAACTATTGTATTGCAAAAATACAAGGAAAATATTTTACGATATCTACAATGGATAAAGATTTGGGAGATCTTTTAGAAACAAAAAATTAATAAAAATCCAATTTGATTTGAAGGCTATTTAGAGTTATTTTATATTTCTAAATAGCATAACTTTCCTGAGGATGAGAAGAGGACTGGATTCAATTAATGCTAGGTAGTTTCTATTTTTATTGCCTATAATCTAAAGTGCATTTATCATTCTACTATATGAAAAATAATGTCTTGTTAGATAGCTTGACATACAGTGGTGTGAGAGGACGGTAATTAAAATAATTAGTTACCTCCTACTCAATTTAAATATTTTTTTTAATTCTTTTGTTTTTTCAAATGGTATGTGATAAATATCATCATACCCAAAAAAACAATATAACTTTCTTTGTCATTTTTACCAATAAATAAAAATAATAAAAATTCTCCTTCAGAATTTTTATCTTTGATTTTTAGACTATAGCTTTCAGTTATATCATTGGCATTAATAGAATCTTTAAATTTAATTTTAGTTTTACTTTCCATCAAAATTTTTTCAAAAGAATTAATTAAATTAATATTATCAATTTTAAAAATAAAGTCCCCATTAAATTTTTGACTATTATTAAAAGTATAAACATTTATTTCTTTTATATTTTTAATATATATTTTTTTAGATTTTAAAAATATATTTAATATTAAGATCAATATTAATGATAAAAATAAGATAATAGGATAATGTATTTTTTTCAATCATAATTTGCTCTCCTTTTTGATTAATTTTGCTTCATTATTCAGCTAACTTTTCTTATAGAACTATATACCCTGTTTTTTAAGTTCAACTTTGATTTTCTAGTATCACGGCTATTCTACTTGCTTTAAATATTTGTATAACTTTTGGTGGAATTTTTATCTATTATTTCTTTAACTTTTGATTAATAATAATAAATATAAGGAATTATAAGATTTTACATATTTTAAAAGGTGAGGGCTATTTGATACTTATTAATTTAATAAAAAAGTTTAATTATTTACGTTTCTGTATTTTATCTAGTAAATTCATAAAAAAAACATCTATTCTGAGTTTGTTACCAATATAATTTGCAACTTCCATCCAAAATCTTATTAACACAATAAAAATAATAAGTGTAACTAATGTCCCATAAATAAAATTAATATAATTCATAATTTCCTCCTCAATATATATAAATATCAAGAAAAATACTGTTATGATTTTGTCTTGCTTAAAGATTGATTTAACAATCTGGTTTTTTAAATAAAAAATGCAAAAATAAACTTGTTGTTGCTAATCTGTATTTTTTCTCGTATGAAATGGAATTAGCATCTTTCATAAAATCCTCAATATCTTCTTTTTCAATATCAGCGTATAAGGAAATAGTATTATAACTGATATTATATTCTTCCATTAAATATTCTATAATCCCTTTAACTCTATCATCTGGAGAAATAAGTGATATTGCACCTGATAAAAAAGTAGATATGTATTCAAGTTTTAAATAATTTTCATTTAACTGATTTTCTTCAAATATTTCTTTTTTTCCATCTAAATAATCTTTTATCCAATCTAAATCAACTCTTGCCATTCTACTTAAAGATTCAATTGCAATATTATATTTATTCAATGCAATAGATATATTTTTCTTTACTGTGTCAAAATCTCTTTCATTGTATTCATATCTTTTAATGACTATTCATCCTTTCTTTATAAGAATATTTATATAACCAGCAATACTGAATTTTTATAATATACTTGAAGTTTATGATTAGAGTATGAGCTATAAGTAATATTTCAAAAGAGATTAAATCTATGTTACGTATGTTTTGATAAGTTTATTGACTTTATTAAAGAAAATTATATTCTAAAATTAGAGCTAATTTTAAAATATATAACAATTGGAGTAATCTAAATAATTATTATGTAATGTAATTTCTATGACATAGTGTAATTATATATAATTATACCATATTAGAATCAGTTAATAATATTCAAGAGAAAAATTTAAAAAACACAGAAAGTTTACGTTAGATAAAAGATGTATAACAAACAAGTTAAGGTAAAATATAAATATTAACTTGACTGAAAAATATCTTTAAATTTGATTTTATGCTACTAAAATTAAATTAGATTTATATGTTTTTTGTGCTCATTCTGAAGTGATTCAATAATTAAATCTTTTATTACTATTCGTGCTATTTTTATTACCATTCATACCATTTTAAACAAAATATGGACAAGATATGATATTCTATAACTAGCATAAAGATTAATTAATAACAGCTTTAATTTTTATAAAAATATTTAGTGAGAAATAGAATAATAGATATAGAAGAAATTTACTAATATTTAACTTATATTAGTTACAACAAAGTTCTCTATAGTATTTTTAATACTATTTAAAAAATTTTAAAAAGGGGGGAATAGGATGAATAATACAAAGATAAAAGTATTACAAAACATAGCTAAGCTATCAAAAAAAGCAACTGACTTAGCAGAAGGAAAACAATCGGCATTTTTAACATTTGAACCTAAAAAGCCAAAGAAATAAGTAAGGCAATTATGAAGTGGGGAATTTAGGTTATATCAGTATTTTAAATAAATGTGGGGCTTGTTGGTTTGATAACTAGTAGATTTATGTATCATAGAGAGATATAGCTTAGCAGTGTAAATACTTCCATTTAAATATTATCTTTATTCAACTAAAGTTTTAGCATAAGTATAAAATAAACTTAGCATGTGAATTTAAATTAAACTGCTAAGTTTATTTTTATACTGCTACTCATAAGTTTTTAATAGTATCTATGTAATTTAAAACAAGGCATAGTTAAGATATGCTATTGTATAAATATAATAAAAATCAATTTTATGGAGGACTTAAATGTTACAAAGATTAGCAGAAGATATAAGTTTTTATTTAATAGTAAATAAAATAATAGATATAGAAGAGAGAGATAATTATATTTATGGTTTACAATTAGTTATTTCTAGCTTATTTACATCCGTTACTATATTGATACTTGGATTTATTATGGGAGAATTTATTTCATCAATAATATTTTTATCAGTATATTTCTTTTTAAAATCCTATACAGGAGGATATCATGCAAAGAGATATTATGAATGTTATATCTATTCTATAGTGATTTATATTTTTTTACTGATTATAAGAAATATGACCTTAGATATTTATAAACCGATTGTAGGATTACTTGCATTAATTTTTTCCACAATAACTATATTTAAATTTTCTCCAGTCGAAAATAAAAACAATCCCAAGACTCAAGAGGAATTAGTAAAAAATAAGAAAATAGCCAGAAGTAGAACAATATTTTTAAACATAATTATAATTTTAGGATATATAGTAGCAAATAGATTTATAAATTCATTGTTTATGTTATCTATGACAGAGTTTTCAATAGCTTATTTAATACTTAAACAAAAATTCTTAGAAAGAAGACAATTAAGTTAATAATATATAAAAAACAACTATACTAATAGGAGGAAGAATAATGGATAGATGGTACTTAGATAATAAACAATGGATTAGAATACTATATCCGATAGTTTTAGTAGTATCAGTAAGTGTTGTTATCATAACAGATGTACTTTTATTAAAACTTATACCATTTGTCCTAGCACACTTTCAAGTAATATTTCTATATTCTATAGAAGAGCCAAAGAAAAATAAAATGGATTGGATAGGATTACTTTTATTTTTAATCTTAGTAAATATAGTATGCTATTTCATCTTTTATAGACTATTATAATCTTATATAAATGATAGAAACATCAATTAAAAATAAATTTAATTATTTAAAAGCTATTTAGGGATACTCTATATTCCTAAATAGCTTTTTTAATTAATTATATAATATAAATATATTAAAATAGGGTATTTAGTATGATATAATTAATTAACTTATTAAAGGATTTAATAAGCTAATGAAGAAGGTGATAAAGTGAAAGATTCTTATGGAAGAGAGATTAATTATCTACGGATTTCTTTAACTGATAGATGTAATTTAAGGTGTGTTTATTGTATGCCAGAAAAGGGTATAGAAAAGGTTTCTCATGAAGATATATTGACCTTAGAAGAAGTTTATGAAATAACGGAAGCTTTTGTAGATTTGGGTATAAATAAAATAAGGTTTACTGGAGGAGAACCTTTAACAAGGAAAGGCATAGTGAGCCTTATAGAAAGAGTATCTAAACTATCTGGAGTAAAAGACTTAGCTATGACTACTAATGGATTACTTTTAGAAAAATTTTCAGCAGCTTTAAAAGAAGCAGGATTAAATAGAGTAAATATTAGCTTAGACACTTTAAAAGAAGAAAAGTATATCTATATTACACGAGGTGGGAAGTTAGGAGAAATTCTAAAAGGTATAGAAGAAGCAAGAAAAGTTGGACTAACTCCCATAAAGATAAATACAGTATTAATTGGTGGATTTAATGATGACGAAATTATAGATTTTGTAAAACTTACAGAAAAAGAAGAAATAGATGTACGTTTTATAGAGTTAATGCCTATAGGAGAAGCTGCACCATGGGCAAAGGAAAAGTTTGTTTCTAATAGTATAGTCTTGGATAAAGTAAGAGAATTGGCTCAGGTTGAAAGAGAAGATAATTCTTCACCAGCTGTATATTATAAATTACCTAATGGAAAAGGTAGAGTAGGATTAATAAATCCTATAACTTGTAAGTTTTGTGAAAACTGTAATAGGATAAGGTTAACTTCTCAAGGAAAGTTAAAGCTATGTCTTCATTCCAATAAGGAAATCGATATAAAGGAAGCATTAAGGAACGGAGAAGATATAAAAAAATTAATAACTAAATCCATATTAGAGAAAGAAGAATCCCATAAGTTAGAAGAAGGCAAATATATAAGGAGAAATATGAATCAAATAGGGGGATAAATAATGGAATTTACTCATTTTAATGAAAGTGGAAGAGCCCATATGGTAGAAGTTGGAGAAAAAGAAGATACAAAAAGAACTGCTATAGCAAAAGGGAAAATCAAGATGCGGAAAGAAACCATAGAAAAGATTAGATCTGGAGTAATAGAAAAAGGAGATGTTTTGTCTGTAGCTCAAATTGGTGGAATAATGGGAGCTAAAAAGACTAGTGAATTAATTCCTATGTGTCACAATTTATTCTTAACAGGAGCAGATATTAGATTTAATATATTAGAAGATGCTATTGAAGTAGAGTCAGAAGTAAAGACTATAGGAAAAACTGGTGTAGAGATGGAAGCTTTGACGGCTGTCTCAATAGCTTGTTTAACTATATATGATATGTGTAAAGCTGTAGATAAAGATATGGTTATAGAAGATATTATGCTTATTAAAAAAACTGGAGGAAAATCTGGTGACTATGTAAGGGAGAATTTAAAGGGGAAGGTATTATCTATAAATATTAGTAAAGAAAAAGGAGTAATTAAAGAACCAATAAAGGAAGGCTTATTTATTGAAGATTTCGGATTAAAAGGAGATGCTCATAGTGGAAAATGGCATAGACAAGTAAGTCTGCTTGGTATTGAAAGTTTTGATAAGATGGAAAACCAAGGGATAGAAGGATTAGAACCAGGAGTGTTTGCGGAAAATATAACTACAGAAGGAATAATTCTTTATGAACTTCCGATAGGTACGAAGTTGATTATAGGAGAGACAATTCAAGAGGTAACTCAAATTGGTAAAGAATGTCATACAGGATGTGCTATATCTCAAAAGGTAGGCAAATGTGTAATGCCGAAGGAAGGAATATTTACGAAGGTTTTAAAAGGTGGAGTTGTAAGGGAAGGAGATACCATAGAGGTCATCTAATTATAAATGGAAGTTATTGTAGGAGGGGCTATTTACAATAACTTCCATAGGCAAATCATATTAACTCATTTCTAACTTTCTATATAACCATATTTTCATGTAATAAAAAAGTTTCTTCTTTTAATTTGTCTACAATTTCTTCTAACTGTAATGCTCTTGATGCTTTTACTAAAATTAATGCATTAGGTTTTATAACTTTTTTAAGCTCTGCAACTAACTGAGATTTATCAGTACATGAAGTTACTCTATTTTTTCCAAAGCTCATTATTGCTGTTTTGCCAATATGACGAGAAATTGGTCCTATAGTAAATAGAAAGTCTACTTTATTTGAATTGATTTTTTGTCCAATTTCTTCATGCATTTTAATTTCATATTTTCCTAAACCCTGCATATCACCAAGGACAATAATTTTTTGATTATAACCTTCCATAGAGTAAACAGTTTCTAGTGCTGCTAAAACACTTGTAGGATTAGATTTATATGAATCGTTTAGGATAGTAAATTCTTTTCCATGTACTAACTCATTTCTCATGCCTGTCTTTTCTACCTTCAGAAATCCTTTTTGTATATTCTCAAAAGAGATATTAAAATATCTAGCTATTGCGATAGCTGCTGTAGCATTGTATATCTGATGTTTACCTAACATTGGTAAAAAGAAAGTTGGTGAAATAGGATTTTTTAGAAAGAAGGAAACACCTTTTTCATTAACAAAACCAACTTGAAATTGATAAGTGTTAGAAGGTTTAATACCAAAAGTCATAACTTCATAGTTCATAGGAATACTTTTTACTTTTTCTTTTAACATTGAGTCGTCTCCAAAGTAAAGAAAAAGTCCATTAGGGTTCAATCCTTTTAAGATTTCAAGTTTAGCTTTTATAATGTTTTCCTTGGTTTTTAAGTCTTCTAAATGGGCCTCACCTATATTAGTAATTACTCCTACATCTGGAGCAGCAATAGAAGACAGTAATTCAATTTCTCCTAAATTTGACATACCCATTTCAATAACAGCCATTTCAGTATCTTCATCCATATCTAAAATGGTTAAAGGCACTCCAATATGATTATTAAAGTTTCCAAAAGTTTTGTGAGTTTTATATTGAGTTTTTAGAAGACTTGCTAGTATGTCTTTAGTAGATGTTTTACCATTACTTCCTGTAATACCGATTACTTTTGTGCTTAGTTGACTTCGATAAGCTTTAGCTAATTTTTGAAGGGCTACTAATGTATCATCTACTAGTATAAAGGGAAAATCAATATTAGGAATAGGTTCTTCTTGATTCCATAAAGCCGCTACAGCTCCTTTTTTTATTGCATCGTATATAAAATTATGACCGTTAAAGTTTTCCCCAGTTAAAGGAACAAATAACTGACCAATATTTATATTTCTAGAATCTGTAGAAACACCATTAATAGTAATTTTCTCATGTTCTTTTTTTAGGCTAAATCCACTAGACATTTCCTGAATTTCTCTTAAGTTTCTTCTTATCATTTAGTTCACCTTCCGTTTATTATAGACTTCTTTTGTTCATATCTTTCGAAAGCTAATTCAATAAGTTTCTCGATTAATTGAGGATAGGTAGTACCATCAGTTTTTTCCCATAAAGCTGGAGTCATACTGGATTTAGTAAAACCAGGCATAGTATTGACTTCGTTTACGTAAAATTTATTGTCTTCTGTAACAAAGTAATCAACTCGTACAAGACCATAACAATTCAATATTTTAAAAGTTTTAATAGCAGTTTCTCTCATAGCATCACTTAGGTTTTTTAATAGTCTAGCTGGTATTACTGGAATTAATTTTCCATCTAGATATTTTGCATTGTAATCCATAAATCTTCTTTCCATAATGAATTCTCCTACTACAGAAGCCTTTGGATAATCATTTCCTACTACGGATATTTGCATTTCTCTGCCTATTATTTCTTCTTCTATTACTGTTTTATTATCGTATAGAAAAGCTTCTTGAAGACCTTTTTTCAGTTCGTCCTTATTTTCACATCTGCTTATACCAACACTAGAGCCAGATCTAGCAGGTTTAACAAAACATGGATAGCCAATAGTCATTTCTATTTTTTCCAAGGACTCTTCACTATTGTCTTTCCATGTATGAAATCTAAGAGACATATATTTTCCTTGTGGTATATTCTCTTTTGTAAATAGATCTTTCATTATGACCTTATCCATTCCTAGTGCAGAAGACAAGACTTCGTTACCAACATAAGGAATATCTAGTAGTTCTAAAAGTCCTTGTATAGTTCCATCTTCACCATTAGTTCCATGGAGCGCAGGAAAAACTATATTTTTTTCGTCATGTTTTAAATAATTGGTTAAGAAGTCTCCTATGGAAGAAGGTATTGTAGAAGAACTAGTCTTTTTTAATTGCTCTATATCTCCTATGTCATCTTTTAATAATCCAAGGCTATACCAGATACCTTCTTTCGTAATATAAATTGGATAAATATTATATTTTTCTTTATTTACTGCATTCATTATAGCTGAAGCACTATGTAAAGATACTTCATGCTCTACTGATTTTCCACCATATATAACAAAAATATTTGTTTTCATATTTAAAACCTCCTATTAAAGGATCAATAGCTTATTAATTTTATTATAGACTAGCATTCTTTCAAATAAATTAATTTAATCTTACGATTTGCTTACAATATCCTTAATAATTTATAAAGAGTTTAAGATGCTCAGATAAATCTAAGATGTTATAATATAACTAATTAATATTATGGAATGGGTGAAATGAATTGTTTAATACTTTTAATTTTTATCATATCTTTTTATTTTTCATATTGTATTCCTGTATAGGATGGATAATAGAAGTGGTTTACCATATTTTTATATTAAAAAAATTTATAAATCGAGGATTTTTATTTGGTCCTATTTGTCCTATTTATGGTAGTGGAGCAGTATTAATGATCTTATTTTTAACTCCTTTAAAAAATAATTTACTATATTTATTTTTAGGAGGAATTGTAGTTGCTACAATTCTAGAATATATAACGGGATATGTTTTAGAACTTGTCTTTGATACGAAATGGTGGGATTATAGTGAAGAAAAATTCAATATTAAAGGATATGTATGTTTAAGATTTTCCTTAGCATGGGGAATAGCTTCTGTAATATTGATGTATGTAATTCATCCTATAATGGAATATGTAGTATATTCTATACCAGCTTCTTTGTTATCGCCTTTATACAATATATTACTGATATTTTTTGTAATAGATTTAACTTTAACTATAAATTCCTTAATAGAATTTAGAAAAGTGCTTAAAGAATTGGTAAACATTAGAGAAGAGTTAAATAAAAAGATTAGGTCTAGGGAAGGTATATTAAAAGGAAGGGCAGAAACAGTTTATTTGAAGCTTAAAAGACGACATATTAGATTACTTAAAGCTTATCCACATTTAACTACTGGAAGGCTAAGTCATGTGATAGAAGAAATAAAAAATAAAAGAGATTTAATTCGTAAAGAACTTCATAAATAAAGTAAACTCCTATTCTTAGTGATAAGCACTAAGAATAGGAGTTGTTTATTTAATAAATTATTTACTTGTCAAATCTATAAATTTTTCTATATCTTTCTCGATCAGTTTCAAAGAGTTTCTAAAGAACTCTGGATTGTGAACATCAATATCCATCATCATAGCTACATCTCTAATATTATTTTTGCCTGTAGCTTTAAGAAGATTATCATATTCTTTTACAAATTCTTCTCCCCTATTTAAGTATTCTGCATATAATCCTTTAGAAAATAATAGGCCGAAAGTGTAGGGAAAATTATAGAAGTTTATTGTTGTTTTATAATAGTGGGGTTTATTAACCCATGCATAGGGATGAAGTATACTATGGTCTAATCCGTTACCATAAGCCTTCTTTTGAGACTCTATCATAATTTCTTTAATTTCATTTACTGAGAGTGTATGGGATTTTCTTCTTTCAAACAACTCTGATTCAAATAAAAATCTACTGTACATATCTACTATTAGATAGCTGGAATCACGTATAAAAGTTTCTAACAAACTTAAAGCTTCCTTATCATTAGCTTCCTTTAGAGCAGCATTCATAACAATGGTTTCACAGAATAGAGAAGCAGTTTCAGCTATAGGCATAGGACATGAAATATTTAATATAGTTTCATCCTTTAAACAAGTGGCGTGATATCCATGGCCTAATTCATGAGCGAAAGTAATTATATTTGAAAAGTTTCCATTAAAGTTAGCAAGAATTCTACTTTCTCCTATACAGTGTAAATTAGAACAAAAAGCTCCTCCTCGTTTACCATCCCTAGATTCAGCATCTATCCAACTTTTATTAAAGGCATTTTGTGCAAAATTACCTAACTTATCACTAAAGGTTCTAAAGTTTTTCACCACATAATCTTGAGCTTCTTTATAGGTGAAACTCATATTAACTTCCCCTATAGGTGCAAAGATTTCATAAAATGGAAGACCATTTTCATAACCTAAAAGTTCTGCTTTTTTTCTATAATATTTATGAAATACTGGTAAAAACTCTTCCATAGCAGTAAGCATAGCATTTAAGGTTTCCTCATCCATTCTAGATTTAACCAAAGTCTCATCTAAGGTAGATTTAAAACCTCTCATTTCAGCTAAAGTTATAGCCTCACCTTTTATGCCATTTAAAGCTGCAGCAGAAGATTCTTCAATTTTCTTATAAGCCTCCGATTCTGCTTCATAAGCTAATTTTCGTTTGTTTTTATCTTTATCATGAGCCATATTTTCTACAATGGGTAAGGGAAGTTTTTTAGATTCACCATCTATAGTTATATCTACAAGTAAAGTAGAAGATAGCATGTTTTGCAATTTAGTCCACGCTTTAGAACCAGTATTGGACATCTTCGAAACAAGAATTTCTTCTTCTTCGCTTAATAAATATTTTGTACTTTCTTTAATTTGTTTTAAATAAAACTCGTGTTCTTTTAGTAATGTTGACGAATTCATTATTTCATTTAAATTATTAATCTCTTTTATGAAATTTTGGAATCGAACATTTGGTTTAGTTAACTCTGAATTTTTCATATTTAGCTTATCTACATATTGTAAAGCTAATTCATTTTTTGCATCAGTACTGGTAGTTAAATGTGCATAAGACATTAGTTTTGTGAATAAATTCGATATTTCTATGGACTTATTTATATATTTTTCTATTTTATCCACAGAATCTTCTGTTGACTGTAAATCTTTATTAGCCCAATTGTTAAATAACTCAATTAATACATCCAATTGTTTTAAATCTTCTATGTACCCTTTTGAATCAAAGGAGGTATATAATTCATTTAAACTCCACCTCATATTATCCCACCTTTCAAACTGCCATTAACAATTATAGTATATCATATATTTGAAAATGGACAATTTGTTTCAGAATATGGTTAAATTTGGGTTACTAGTTATTGACTAAAATGTATTGTATTGATAATATGAATATATCATTTAAATAATAGAATTGAAATTTATATAAATTCAATTTGTTGAAATAAATGCTTACAATATCTCAGCAATTGCTAACTAAAACTGGGGTGTTCAAATGAAAAAGAAACTCTTATTGTCATTTATAATAGCTTTTATGTGTTTTACTCTAATATTTATGGCTGTAGATAGAAAGTTTTTTTCAAAAAATAATTCAGCAGTAGTATCTGATACTGGTAGTGATGAAGATATTAATTTAGATGAAAAAGGTAAGATTAGTGATGAAATATTGTTCTTGCTAATGGGGATAGATGATAAAGGCGGAATAGATAAAGTAAAAGAGAGGAAAGCTAAAAGTCAAGAGGGATATCAATCTACAGGAAATCGATCGGACACTATGATGTTGTGTAAAGTTAATTTTAAAACTGGTGAGATTAATATAATATCTATTCCCAGAGATACTAAAGTCAGAATAAGGGGAAGGAAAAATGACTCTAAGATAAATGCAGCCTACTCTCTAGGGGGAGCCTATTTAGCGGTGGATACTGTTAGAGACCTTTTAAACATAGATTTAAATTATTATGTAACAGTAGACTATAAGGCTGTAATAGAAATAGTAGATGCTATAGGAGGAGTAGAAATAGATGTACCTAGGGATATGGAATATACTGATCCTACAGATGATCCGCCACTTAATATAAATATAAAAAAGGGTTTACAAGTACTAGATGGAGACAAAGCTCATGGTTTTTTAAGGTGGAGAAAGAATAATGATCGTACAGTAGAATATCCTGAAGGAGATATAGATAGAATTAAGGCTCAGCAAATGTTTATGAAAGAATTAATAAAGCAGACACTAAGACCGAAGAATATACTGAAGTTACCAGCATTAATTGAAACATATTTTAACAACGTGGAAACCAACATACCTATAGGTGTAGTTTTACAAGGTGCAAGACTTGCAACCAAAATAGATATGGACAATATTACAACGGAAATAATTCCTGGAGAAGCAAAATATATTGGACCAACATCATATTATATTTATGATAAAGTAGAAATAGAATCATTGGTTAAAACAATGTTTAGCGATTATTTACTTACTGAATAGCTTACAATTACATAATTATTTAATAATAAACAATGATCCCTTTGATTTTTTATATAATAAAATCCCTCTGAATTGATAAGTGTTTCTAATTCCGAGAGATTTTATATTTTAGTTACTTGTACTAGTCTCTATTGTTTATCTGCTAATTCTATAAATCTTTCTATGTCCTTTTCAACTAATTTTAGAGAGTTTCTAAAGAATTCTGGATTGTGAACATCAATATCCATCATCATAGCTACATCTCTAATATTATTTTTACCTGTAGCTTTAAGAAGATTATCATATTCTTTTACAAATTCTTCTCCCCTATTTAAGTATTCTGCATACAATCCTTTAGAGAATAGTAAGCCAAAAGCATAAGGGAAATTATAGAAATTTAATGTTGCATAGTAGTAATGAGGTTTATTAGCCCACATATATGGATGAAGTATATTATGGTCTAATCCGTTACCATAAGCTTTCTTCTGAGCCTCTGTCATAATTTCTTTAATTTCATTTACTGATAGTGTATGGGATTTTCTTCTCTTAAATAATTCTTTTTCAAATAGGAAACGGCTATAAATGTCTACTATTACTTGACCAGCATCAGATATAGAGGATTCAAGTAGACTTAAAGCTTCTTTATCATTGGCTTCCTTTAAAGCTGCATTCATAACGATGGTTTCACAGAATATAGAAGCAGTCTCAGCTATAGGCATAGAGTATCTACTGTTTAATATAGTTTCATCCTTTAGACAGGAACCATGATATCCATGACCTAATTCATGAGCTAAAGTAGTCATATTACTAAAGCTACCATTAAAGTTAGCGAGAATTCTACTTTCTCCTATACAGTGTAAATTAGAGCAAAAAGCCCCTTCTCGTTTACCATCCCTAGGCTCAGCATCTATCCAATTTTTATCAAAGGCATTTTGTGCAAAATTACCTAACTTATCACTAAAGGTTCTGAAGTTTTTGACTACATAATCTTGAGCTTCTTTATATGTGAAACTCATATTAACTTCTCCTATCGGTGCAAAGATTTCATAAAATGGAAGACCATTTTTATAACCTAAAAGTTCTGCTTTTTTTCTATAATATTTATGAAATACTGGTAAAAATTCTTCCATAGCAGTAAGCATAGCGTTTAAAGTTTCTTCATCCATTCTGGACTTAACCAAAGTTTCATCTAAGGTAGATTCGAAGCCCCTTATTTCAGCTAAGGTTATAGCTTCACCTTTTATACCATTTAAAGCTGCAGCAGAAGATTCTTCAATTTTTTTGTAAGCTTCTAATTCTGCTTCATAAGCTAATTTTCGTTTATTTTTATCCTTATCATGAGCCATATTTCTTGCGACAGGTAAAGGAAGTTTTTTAGACTCACCATCTATAGTTATATCTACAAGTAAGGTAGAAGATAACATATTTTGTAGTTTTGTCCATGCTTTGGAGCCAGTATTAGACATTTTTGAAATAAGAATTTCTTCTTCTTCACTTAATAAATATTTTGTACTTTCTTTAATTTGTTTTAGATAAAATTCGTGTTCTTTTAGTAATGTTGATGAATCAATTATTTCATCTAAATTATTAATCTCTTTTATGAAATTTTGGAATTGAACATTTGGTTTAGTTAACTCTGAATTTTTCATATTCAGTTTATCTACATATTGTAAAGCTATTTCATTTTTTGCATCAGTACTGGTAGTTAAATGTGCATAAGACATTAGTTTTGTGAATAAGTTTGATATTTCTATGGATTTATCTATATATTTTTCTATTTTATCCACAGAATCTTCTGTTGATTGCAAATCTTTATTAGCCCAATTATTAAATAGCTCAATTAATACATCTAACTTTCTTAAATCTTCTATGTACTCTTTTGAATCAAAGGAAGTATATAGCTCGTTTAAACTCCATCTCATATTATCCCGCCTTTCAAAGTTTTATCGACAATTATAGTATATCATATATTTAAAAATGGGTAATATATCTTTGAGGAAGGTGATATGATGGCAGATAAAAAATATTTTAAACCAGATAAAAGTGAATTAGAAAAGAAACTAACTCCTATTCAATATAAAGTAACCCAAGAAAATGCTACAGAAAGACCTTTTTATAATGAGTTTTTTGATCATGATGAAGAAGGAATATATGTGGATATAGTGTCTGGAGAGCCACTATTTAGCTCTAAAGATAAATTTGATTCAGGATGTGGTTGGCCTAGTTTTACTAAATCTATAGAAAGTGATCATGTAGTTGAAAAAAGAGATTTAAGTCATGGGATGATAAGAACTGAGGTAAGAAGTAAGTATGGTGATTCTCACTTAGGTCATGTTTTTAATGATGGTCCAAGAGATAAAGGAGGACTAAGATATTGTATTAATAGTGCTTCTCTTAGATTCATTAAAAAAGAGGATTTAGAAAAAGAAGGCTATGGAGAGTATCTAAGTTTATTTAATGACTAAACCTCCCAAATGGGAGGTTTAGAAAATTTTTGTTGTCCAATTTTCACAATTCCAAATATCTGTAACTACATCCTGATAAAATTCTGGCTCATGGCATATAAGAAGGATGCTTCCCTTATACTGCTTCAAGGCTCTTTTTAATTCTTCTTTAGCATCTACATCCAAATGGTTAGTAGGCTCATCAAGGATTAACATATTGGTTTCTTTGTTAATTAATTTACATAATCTAACTTTAGCTTGTTCTCCTCCACTAAGGACCATAACCTTAGACTCAATATGTTTTGTAGTTAAACCACATTTAGCTAAAGCTGCTCTAACTTCATATTGAGTAAATCCAGGGAATTCTTGCCATAACTCTTCAATGCAACTATTATTATTTTTATCTTTTATTTCTTGTTCAAAATAACCTATTTCAAGATAATCTCCTAATTCTACTGTACCAGATACGGATTTTATCTGACCTAAAATACTTTTTAATAAGGTAGTCTTACCTAGACCATTGGCACCAATAAGGGCTATTTTTTGTCCTCTTTCCATAGTTAAATTTAGAGGCTTAGATAAAGGCTCATCATATCCTATGACTAAATCCTTAGTTTCAAATAATAGCTTTCCAGAAGTTCTTCCTTCCTTAAAATTAAACTCTGGTTTTGGTTTTTCTCTGGAGAGTTCAATAATCTCCATTTTATCTAATTTCTTTTGTCTAGACATAGCCATATTTCTAGTAGCTACCCTTGCCTTATTTCTAGCAACAAAATCCTCAAGTTCTGCAATTTCTTGCTGCTGTTTTTTGTATGCTGCTTCCAGCTGTTGTTTTTTTGCCTCATAAATTTTAACAAAGTTATCATAATCTCCTACATACCTATTTAATTCCTTGTCTTCCATATGATAAATTAAATTAATTACACTGTTAAGAAAAGGAATATCATGGGATATTAAGATAAAGGCATTCTCATATTCCAACAGATATCTTTTTAACCAGACTATATGTTGCTCATCTAAATAGTTAGTAGGCTCATCTAATAACAGTATATCTGGTTTTTCTAGAAGAAGTTTAGCAAGGAGGACTTTAGTTCTTTGACCTCCGCTTAAGTCGTTAACATCCCTATCTAGACCAATATCTTCAAGGCCTAAACCCCTAGCTATTTCTTCTACCTTAGCATCTACAATATAAAAGTCGTTGTGGTCTAAAATGTCTTGAATAGTACCTACTTCTTCTAACAACATTTCAAGTTCTTTTCCATCAACTTCACCCATTCGCATATATAAATTCTGCATTTCTTCTTCTAAGTCAAATAGGTACTTAAAAGCTTCTTTTAACACATCTCTTATGGTCTGACCTTTTTTCAAAACTGTATGTTGATCTAAATAGCCTACCCTAACTCTTTTAGCCCATTCAACTTGACCTTCGTCGGGTTCCAGTTTACCAGTTATTATATTCATAAAGGTAGATTTTCCTTCTCCATTAGCTCCAATTAAGCCTACATGTTCTCCTTTTAGTAGACGAAAAGATACATTTTTAAATATTTCTCTATCACCAAAGCCATGGCTTAAATTACTTACGGTTAAAATACTCATTATTATCTCCTTTCAATAGGGTAAATATATATAAGATTATATGAAAAAATTATAAAAATTGAAAGAAAAACTTATTAAAAAATAATCTAGACTTGAAATCTAGCTTATTTAATCATTTATATGTTGACATCTACTTTAAATATATAGGGAATATTGATATACTAGTAGAGGACAAAAACGTAAGGGAGATTATATGAATATAGATGGTGAGCGTTAATAAAGTAATATTAAAGAGTAGAAAATAAATGTAAGAGGCAAGCAATGATAACATCTTATCTAGATTCATACCTAAAAATAATATTATATAGATGGCAAATCTTGAAATGGGCGGAGATATAAGTTGTTATGCGTATAAGTGATGGAAGATTTGCTTCCCTTAAAGTTATAGGAAAATCCTTTACAAAAGGAAAGGAGGATTTATAGAAATTTAGGATTAAATTTAGGAAAAAGAAATAGATAAAGATAAGTTTGTGGCTTAAAATAAGCTAATATTTTCCTTGCAATTAAGCCATATTAAATGTATACTAAATAAGTTCAATATTAAGGAAGGAAGATTTGATAATACATGGAAAAATTAAGATTTGAAGAGATAAATTTATCTGAAGAGATAAAAAAGGCAGTTTCAGCTATGGGATTTGAAGAAATGTCTCCAATTCAATCTCAAGCCATACCTATTTTGTTAGAAGGTAAAGATATAATTGGTCAAGCACAAACTGGGACAGGAAAAACGGCAGCTTTTGGTATACCTATAGTGGAAATGTGTGATCCAGAAGATAAAAGATTACAAGCTCTAGTGTTATGCCCTACGAGAGAACTTTCTATACAGGTAGCAGAAGAGGTTGGGAAACTAGCCAAATATAAAAAAGGAATATCTGTAATACCCGTTTATGGTGGGCAACCTATAGATAGACAAATTAAAGCTTTTAAAAAAGGAGTTCAAATAGTAATTGGAACGCCAGGAAGAGTAATAGATCATATTAGAAGAAAGACATTGAAAACTGATAATATAAAAATGATGGTACTAGATGAAGCTGATGAAATGTTTGATATGGGCTTTAGAGACGATATAGAATTGGTAATGAACCGTTTAGCAGAAGAAAGACAAACTATATTTTTCTCAGCAACTATGCCTCAAGAAATAGTAAAATTTGCATCTCGTTATCAAAAAAATCCAGAAATCATTAAAGTTGTTCATAAAGAACTTACAGTGCCTAAAGTAGAACAATATTATTTTGAGTTAAAAGAGCATATGAAGACGGAAATATTAAGTAGATTAATAGACATTTATAATCCAAAATTATCTATAGTTTTTTGTAATACTAAGAAAAAGGTTGATGAACTAACGACAGAACTTCAAGCTAGAGGCTATTTTGCTGACGGTCTTCATGGAGATTTAAAGCAACCACAAAGAGATAATGTAATGGCAAAATTTAGAAGGGGGACTATAGATATTCTAGTAGCTACTGACGTAGCAGCTAGGGGTCTTGATGTGGATGATATAGATGTTGTATTTAACTATGATATGCCTCAAGATGAAGAGTACTATGTTCACAGAATAGGAAGAACAGCAAGAGCGGGTAGAGAAGGTGCAGCTTTTAGTTTTGTGGCAGGTAGAGATATTTACAAGCTAAAGGACATCCAAAAGTATACTAAAACTAAAATTGGAAGAAAAGACTTGCCTACTTTAAGAGATATAGAAGAAAGATATACTGCAAAATTATTAGAAAAAATTAAACAAGAAATAGATAATGAAGAATTAGGAAAATATGAAAAGTTTATAGATATGTTGTTAGAAGAAGATTACACTTCCTTCGATATAGCTGCAGCTTTATTGAAATTCTATATGGTAGAAAATAGACTTGAGGGACATAAGGAACTAGATATGGTAGACTATGGAAGAACTCAATTAGACGCTACTACTCGTATATATATAAATATTGGAAAGAGAAAAAATGTAAGCCCAAGACATATTTTAGCGGCTATATTTACAGAAGTTAATATACCAAGAAAACTAGTCGGCAATATAGAAGTATATGATAAATTTACTTTTGTAGAAGTTCCTGGAGAGTATGCTAATGCAGTAGTTGAAAGATTAAATAATAAGAAAATAAAAGGGATTAAAGTTAAAGTAGAAATAGCTAATCCTAGAACAAAATAGTCAGAGATATACTCTGACTTTTTTTGTTTCTATTAAAGCTAACAGGGTAAATATGTAATAGGAAGATTATGGAGAAATAACTTAAATTAAATAAAATATTAAAGGGATTGCTTAGATATAATCCCCATAATATTTTAAATCTTACTTTCCATAGTATTTCTTAATCTAGTCTCTTCTTTTTTCAATATTCTTTTTATATTAGGGATATGATTATATAGACTTAAGAGAGCAATAATAATAGCTATAAAAATACTTCCTGTACTATATTTAAAGATGATAGTTGTTATAACAAACAAAGTTACTAATCCTAAAGTTCCTAAGGCTATATAATCTGTTATAAAAGTAATAAAAATAATGGTGATTATGCCTAAAATTGCAATTCTATAATCTATAGCTGCTAACATGCCAATAAGAGAAGCTGTTCCTTTTCCACCTTTAAAGCCCATATAAAAAGGATAATTATGACCCAGAATCACTGAAAGACCATTTAAATAAAGATAGTAATCTGTTTCTTTAAGAACAAGGATTTTAAATAAATATTTAATAATAAGAATAGAAATAATTGCTTTTAAAATATCAAGAATAGCAACTATAGCTCCCCACTTCCAACCTAGGGATACTACTGTGTTAGAAGCACCAGCATTACCGTTGCCAAGAGTTCTTATATCCACTTTCTTGAAAGCTTTTCCTAAAAGATAGGACCATTGAAAGCAACCTAATATATAACCAATGGCAATAACTATCAAGTATTTTTCCACGAATTATATACCTCCTAACAAATTTTAAATAATTATACCATAAAATCTTAATCATAGTATATATGAAGATTTAACCATGAACATATCTATTTTATATTTGCAGAAACTATTGTATAATTGTTTCTAAAGATTTAGACAAAAATAACTAATGGAGGTAAGAAAATGAAGATGTTTATGAGTGACAACAATTCTGGAGTTCATTCCAGTATATTAGAAGCTATAGTGAAAGCAAACGTTGGACATGATTATGCTTATGGAAATGATACTACTACTAAGGAGGCAGTAGAGAGAATTAGCCAACTTTTCTGCAAAGATATAGATGTATATTTTGTGACAACAGGTACAGCAGCAAATGTAATCGGACTTAGTGGTCTTTTAAGACCATTTGAGGCAGTAGTATGTTGTGATACTGCTCACATCAATGTAGATGAATGTGGTGCCTTAGAAAAATTTAGTGGATCAAAAATATTATATGTTCCAAATAGAAATGGAAAGATATATAAAGAAGATGTAAAAGAATTTCTTCATTCCTTGGGAGATGAACATCAAAGTCAACCAAAGATAATTTCAATATCTCAAACTACTGAAGTAGGAACTTTATATTCAATAGAAGAAATAAAAGATCTTGCTGAATTTGCTCATGAAAACAATATGTTCTTACATATGGATGGGGCAAGAATAGCTAATGCTGTAGTAGCATTGAATACTACTTTTAAAGAAATGATATCAGATACAGGGGTAGATCTTTTATCTTTTGGTGGAACTAAGAATGGTATGATGATGGGAGAAGCTATAATTTCTTTTAATAAGCAATTGAGCAGTAACTTTAAGTTTTTTAGAAAACAGGGAATGCAACTTCTTTCCAAAATGAGGTTTATTTCTGCTCAGTTTATAGCTTATTTAGAAAATGATTTATGGAAAGAAAATGCTACCAATGCCAATAACATGGGTAAATATTTTTCCGAAGAATTATCTAAATTTCCAAGAATAACTCTAAAAAACAATGTAGAAACAAATATGATATTTGCTCATATGGAAAAGGACTTAATAAAAAGATTACAAGAGAAATTTGATTTTTATGTGTTAGATGATAAAACTAACCTAGTAAGATTGGTTACATCTTTTGATACAACTAAAGAAGACATAGATGAATTTATTGAAGTAATAAGAAATACAAAATAAATCATAGAGGGATTTTAAAATTTATGTCGAATAATAGAGAATATTAAACTTATCTTTTTAAAAGGATGATTTGTATGGGTAAGAAAAATAAAAAATTTATAGTGCTGTTTTTAGTACTAATAGGTGTTTTTTCTTTTTCCCATGCAAAGGGGGAAAATATATCTACAAGCATCAATCATAAGAAAGAAATTAAGGTAATACGAGTTTCAGGGGATATGGATTATCCGCCCTATGAATTTATAGATAGTGAAGGGAAATATAAAGGATTTAATATAGATATAATGAATGCCATAGCTATTGAAATGGGTATTGATGTAGACTTTGTTCCCATGAAGTGGCAAGATGCTATAATCGCATTAGAAAATAAAGAAGTGGATGCTCTACTAGGTATGTCAAGAAATGCTGAAAGAGTAAAAAATATACTTTTATTCAACCTACAATTCTAAACGAACAAGTCATTTTTGTTAACAAGAATACAACTCATATTTCAGATGTAGCTGATTTACGAGGTCTTAAAATGGCATATCAATCCCAGAGTTATAATCAAAGTTTAATTAGCAACATTCCTTTTGCAACTATTGTATCTAAAGCTAGCCAAGGTGAAGCTTTAGAAGCTTTATTGAATAACGAAGTGGAGGCGACTTTAGGAAATAAATTAGTAGGAATTTATTATCTTCAAAAAATAAAAAAGTTGGATCATATAAAAATAGCAGGGGCCCCTATTGATAAAACTGAGTATGGGCCTGTTACTTTATCTGAGAATAAAGTAGTATATGAAATATTGGGAAAAGGCATAGAGAAAATAAAGAAGAATGGTTCTTATGATAAAATATATAAGAAATGGTTTGGTGAAGAAGTATTATATAGTAAAATCTTTATTAGTATGTATACTAAGGAGATCGTAGCTATAATCATATTTTTACTCATTATTTTCTTAGCTTTATACGCTTATAACACAAAACTTAAAGAAGAAGTAAACAAAAGAACAGGAGAATTAGGAGTAGCTAATAAAGATTTAATACGACATCAAGAAGAAATATATAATTTGGCATATTTTGATTCTATTACTTCCTTGCCCAATAGACTTTACTTTGTTGAAGAACTCGAAGGAATATATGCAAATATTAATAAAGTAAATACTACATTTGCTGTTTTATATTTAGATCTAGATACATTTAAACATATAAATGACACTTTAGGACACGACATAGGAGATTATGTATTAAAATTATTAGGTATGAGATTGAGTAGACTTTTAAATAATGGAGATGTGTTAGCTAGAGTGGGAGGGGACGAATATTTTATATTGATGAAGGATATAACCCACAGTAATCAAGCTATAGAAATGGCAAAAACTATTATAGAAGATTTTAAGAGACCTTACTATATAAAAAGCTATGAACTTTATTTAACAACTAGTATAGGAATAGTTGTATATCCAGAAGGGGGACAAGACAGTCAATCTATAATTAAAAATTCAGATTTAGCTTTATATAAAGCTAAAGAATATGGAGGAAATAGTTATTATGTATATAATAAAGAAATTGAAAGCAAAGGTCTTGAAAGGCTAATATTGTTGAATCAGCTTAGACAAGCTATAGAAAATGAAGAGCTAACTTTATATTATCAGCCTCAAGTTGACATTGTTTCAAAAAAGATTGTAGGTTTAGAGGCCTTAATCCGATGGAACAATCCAGAAAAGGGACTATTAGATCCAGATAAATTTATCCCCTTAGCTGAAGAAACTGGTTTTATAGTTCAGATAGGAGAATGGGTGCTAAAAGAGGCTTGTAGACAAGGAAAAGAGTAGATGGATAAGGGATACAATCTCATAAAGATGTTTGTAAATATATCAGCTAAACAGTTTCAACATCCGGAATTTGTGTATGAATTAATAAAGATTATCTCAAAAACAGAGTTAGATCCTAAGTATTTAAATCTAGAGATAACGGAGACTACTGCTATTTCCGATATAGAATATACTTTAGATATATTAAATAGGCTCAAAGAATTAGGTATATCAGTAGCTATAGATGATTTTGGCACAGGATATTCTATTTTAAGCTATTTAAATGAAATGAATGTAAATGAGCTTAAAATAGATAGAAGCTTTATTTGGGATATAGAAATAAATGAAAAGAATAAATGATATCAACTACTATAATTTTATTAGTCCAACAATTAGGACTAACTGTTATGACAGAAGGAGTAGAAAACATAGAGCAATTGAATATATTAGAAAGCTTAAAATGTGACAAAGCCCAAGGGTATTATTTTAGCGAACCAATATCAAAAGATGAAATAGAAAATATGATAAAATAAAAGCAGCTGAAAAGCTGCTTTTAATATCCCGTTGAAGAATGAAGTAAATTAACATTTTCTGATGTTCTAAAAGGTACTTCAATTAAGAATCTATTAGTTCCGTTATCAAACTTATAGTCAGAAACTTTTATTCCTGCCGTAGTGGTTTCTACAGTGTTAATATGGAGAATATCGTCAGAAGTATATACATGGAATTTTATATTACCTAATTGGAGATAGTCATTAAATAATATATAATCTTTATCTTTTCCTTGTACTATAAGAAGCCAATTTTGACCATCATCCCACATTATTTCTCCTTTAGAGTCTTTTTCTGCTGATGTATATAAGGCAATAGTTTCATCAGATCCATCTTGATCTATATCGACAATATAAGAATCTAGTAAGGTTAAGTTGTCTGTAGGAAGCTTGTCTGTAGCAAATGCAATTCCATCATCATCTGAATTGTCATTTCCCATATCTACACCTTTAGTAATTATTTCACCTAAGGAACTATTCATTTCTATACTTTTAACGACTAAATTATCTGCTCCTTTATCTATATAGGAAATTAAATAATACTCATCTTCAACTGCAGAATCATAGGTTTCCTTGTTATTAACTTCTAATTTAAGATTTGAAGATTCCTCAATACTAGTCTCTGCTAAATGGATAGTTAAGTAATATTTGTCATCTTCCATAGACTTACTGGTCACAAATCCAGAGACTAGCTTTTCTTCACCATCAGCAGTAATTTTATCACTAGTACAGCCAAAGGATACTACTAAAACTGCTAAAATCATTATAGACATTAGACTACATTTGAAAAATTTTCTCATGTTATCACCATCCTTTTCTTATTAATAAAATACCATATTAGGTTATGTATATCAAGTTTTAGAGATATAAAAATTAATATATAAGAATGAAAACCTCTATATTAAGCAGTATTATAAAAATGAAATGTTAGGAATAAATAAAAAACTTAGTTAATAATATAGAAGATAAATTTAAAATAAACTTTTATATTTTAAAGCATAAAAGCGATAAAAGTGGGTATCTATTAATAAAAATAGATAAATATACATCTAAGGTAGGCTACTTTAAATACTACCCCCTCAGCAGCAATTAATTGCTGCTATTTTTTTATATTTTTTGAAATTTTGATTTAGGTCAAAGTAATTTCCTTTAATATTTTTTATAATAAATGTACAAAATAAATAAAAAATAGGAGGTATAAAGTTATGATAACTAAAACATATCAATTAGAAACACTAACTTGCCCAAACTGTATGGCAAAAATTGAAGGTGCACTTAAAAAAACCAAAGGAGTAAAAGAATCAGAAGTATTATTTAATTCTAGTAGAGCTAAAGTAACATTTGAAGAATCAATTGTAGATTCAGAAGTAATAAAGAATACAATAGAGAAACTAGGATTTAAAGTCTTAGGGGAAAAATAATCAGTAATTATCAAGGGGGAGGAGTATCATGAGATTAAGTAAAGGTAAGAGAGTCTTAATATCTGGAATTCTAGTTGCAATAGCATTTATTCTAAAAAATGTTATTGGTCAACATTTAATAACTAGCATAATAATGATAGCTGCAGCAATTGTTGCTGGAATTCCCATATTTAAAAATGCAATCTCTGCTCTAAGGTATAAAATAGTTGGAATAGATGCCTTAGTATCTATAGCTGTAATAGGTGCTATGTTCATAGGAGAATACTGGGAGGCAGCAGCTGTAACATTTTTATTTATGTTAGGTGATTATTTAGAAGCTAAAACTTTAGAAAAAACTAGATCTTCTATTAAATCTTTACTAGATTTGGCACCAGATACAGCTAGAGTACTAAGAGATGGAGTAGAAGTAGAGATTTCTCCTAATGAAGTAATTAAGGGAGACATGGTAGTTATAAAACCTGGAGAAAAAATTTCCATAGATGGTTCTGTAATAGAAGGGTCTGCTTATGTAAATCAAGCAGCTATCACAGGTGAGTCTATACCAGTAAATAAAAATGCAGAAGATGGAGTTTTTTCTGGAACCATTATAGAATCAGGCTATTTAATAGTAAGAGCAGAAAAAGTAGGAGAAGATACCACCTTTGCAAGAATACTCCAAATGGTAGAGGAAGCTCAAGACAAGAAGGCTAAAACCCAAAAGTTTCTTGAAAGGTTTTCAAAATACTATACCCCCTTTATTATAGTTTTATCTTTATCATTATACTTATTTACTAAAGACTTAGTATTGTCTTTAACCCTGTTAGTAATAGCGTGTCCTGGAGCTTTGGTTATATCTACCCCTGTATCTATAGTAGCAGGTATAGGTAATGGTGCTAAACATGGAGTTTTAATTAAAGGTGGAGAAATCATGGAGAAACTAGGAAAAATTAAAGTACTAGCTTTTGATAAAACGGGGACTTTAACTATTGGCAAACCTATGGTGACTAATATTAAGACTTATGGATTAAAGGAAGAGGAACTATTGAGAATAACAGCTATTGGCGAAGCCTATTCAGAACATCCATTAGGTCGATCTATTATAAATAGAGCAGAGAAAGATTTAGGAAGCATTACTCAAGTGCCGGAAGAAGCAGAGATAATTACTGGTTTAGGTTTAAAGGTTTTAATAGATGGAAAAGTTTATTTGATAGGTAATAGAAAGTTATTTATACAAAATGGAGTATCTATAAAAGATAAGGAAGATTACATTAATTCAGAAGAAAATAAAGGTCAAACTGTAGTTATAGTTGGAGATTTAAAAGAAATTATGGGAGTCATATCTATTGCAGACATAGTAAGAGAAGATGCTAAGAACTTAATATCCAATTTAAAAAATTTAGGTGTAGAAAAAATAGTTATGCTTACAGGAGATAATGAAAGAGCAGCTAAGGCTATATCTAAGGAGTTAGGTATAGATCAATACTATGCAGAGTTACTTCCTGAAGATAAGGTTAGAGTTTTAAAAGAACTACAAGAAAGATATGGAATAGCAGCTATGGTAGGAGATGGGGTTAATGATGCTCCAGCGTTAGCTTCAGCAGATTTAGGTATAGCTATTGGTGGGGCGTCAACAGATGTTGCTATGGAAACTGCTGATGTAGTATTGATGTCTGATGAAATAGAAAAACTTTCTTATGCAGTAGGCTTAAGTCGTGCAACTGTAAATAATATGAAACAAAATATATATTTTGCTATAATAGTAGCAGGAGTATTATTAACAGGAGTACTTTTTAAAACGGTGAATTTATCTTTTGGTATGCTGGTTCACGAATTAAGTGTATTATTAGTAGTAATAAATGCTGTAAGATTATTGGGATATAGTGAGAAAGATAAATTTAAGACTATGCTTCTGCTTAAGGGAGAGGATTAATATGAATTGTGGTTGCTATAAAGAGGAAGAAAAAACTTGTATAGAAATAGTTCCTATATTTAGTAGTTTAACCTATGAAGAAAAGGTGGAAGTAGCAAAAATAACTACTGATAGAACCTTTGAAAAGGGACAGATGATTTATACGGCTGGTGATAGAGGAGAAAAACTTTATGTAATTCATAAGGGAAAGGTTAAAATAACAAGATTATCAGAAACTGGGAAAGAACAGGTAATAAGAATTTTAGGGCCTGGAGAGTTTATGGGAGAGCTGTCTCTTTTTAGTTCAAGTTCCTTAACCGATAATGGAGAAGCATTAGATAAGACTACAGTATGTATAATAGATGGAGAAAAATTAAAAGAACTGATGAAAAAGTATCCTGCTATAGCATTTAAAGTCTTAGAAGAACTAAGCAAAAGATTGGAAAAAGCTGAAAATTTAATAGAAAATTTAAGTTTACATGGAGTAGAAAAGAGACTGGCTAAAACCTTATTAAGTATGGCTAATGGAAGAGAAGAATTGGTTCTGAAAATGAGTAAAAGGGATTTAGCTTCTTATATGGGAATGAGTCAAGAGACTTTAAGTAGAAAACTATCTTATTTTCAGGATATGGGCTTGATAAAGCTTATTGGACATAGAAGGATTATCTTATTAGATATAGCAGCTTTAGAAAAAATAGAATAAAGCCCTATATTTAGGGCTTATATATACTTTTCCTCGAGTAGTTGTAGTAGACTTATATATTTTTCTTGAAGGCCATTTTCCATAGCTGAGTTTTCAATTGTACTACATTCCTTTTCTATAAAAGCTTTACTTTCTTCAGGGAGAATATTTTCTGCAAATTTGTAAATAGCTGTGTTTTCTTTTTCAATATGTCTTTCTAGTAAATCTGTATAAGAAATAAAATTGGCAATAATGTCTAATCGCTTTTCATCATTACCTTTTTTAAAATCTTCTAAAGCTAATTCTAAATTAGAAATATAAAGACGGCCTAAATCGTGCTCTATATACATGCCAGTAATAGCACCATTTTTAGAAAGCCTTTCAATCTTCTCACTCATTACTTTAAATAAAATGTCTTCTTCTTTACCATGATGGTGCTTATCCGCATAATTTCTTATAAAATCAATAACCTTATAAAGATCATCATAATCAACTTCTTGGCAAGTCATTATTTTATAGCAGTATTTTCTAATGACTTTAAGCATCCTTCTTATATTCTCATGTTCCTTAACCATTATTTCTATTGAATTCAAATCTATCACCTCAATATAATATTTACTGTTTATTATTACCCTAATTGTATTTAAAGTAATAATCTTTAAAAAATAATTTATTTTATAAAGATTGGGTACATATGTTATGATAAACATATAAATTAAAGGGAGTGAATATTATGAGTTTTAAAATGACTGATAAAGTTACTTGGGTTGGTAAAATTGATTGGGAATTAAGGCGATTTCATGGAGATGAATATTCAACTCATAGAGGGTCATCCTATAATTCCTATTTAATAAAAGATGAGAAAACTGTACTTATTGATACTGTTTGGCAGCCCTTTGCTAAAGAGTTTGTAGAAAACTTAAAAAAAGAAATAGATCTTAATGAAATAGATTACATAATAGCAAATCACGCTGAGATTGATCATAGTGGAGCCTTACCCCTTCTAATGAAAGAAATACCCAACACACCAATTTATTGTACAGCCAATGGTGCTAAAATATTAAAAGGGCATTATCATGAAGATTGGAACTTTGTAGAAGTTAAAACTGGAGATACATTGGAAATTGGAGAAAATAAACTAATATTTGTGGAAGCTAGAATGCTTCATTGGCCAGATAGTATGTTTACTTATCTGACAGGAGAAAGTATATTATTTAGTAATGATGCCTTTGGACAACATTATGCATCGGATTTAATGTATAACGACTTAGTAGACCAAGCAGAACTATATCAAGAAGCTATTAAATATTATGCCAATATATTAACACCATTTAGCCCTTTAGTTACCAAGAAAATAGAAGAAGTTTTAAGCTTTAATTTACCAGTAGATATGATAGCTACTAGTCATGGAATTATATGGAGAGATAATCCAGTGCAAATAATTGAAAAATATATGGAATGGGCAAATGCATATCAGGAAAATCAAATAACAATAGTATATGATACTATGTGGAACGGCACAAGGAGAATGGCTGAAGCTATTGCAGATGGTATTAAATCTGTTGATAAGTATGTAACTGTAAAACTATTTAATGCAGCACATTCTGATAAAAATGATGTAATCGCCGAGTTATTTAAATCAAAAGCTATGTTGTTTGGCTCCTCAACAGTAAATAAAAGTATAATGCATGCAACTGGTGGGATGCTTGATATGATAAAAGGTTTAGGGTTTAAAAATAAGAAAGCAGCAGCTTTTGGATCTTACGGATGGTCCGGTGAATCTATAGCTATATTGGAAGAAAAACTAAAAAATTCAAAGATTGATATAATACAAGAAGGAATAAAAGAACTTTGGAATCCAGATGATGAAGCATTAGAAAGATGTAGGGAATTCGGTAAAAATTTTGCAGAAAAATTATAAAGGATAAATCCTAACCTGAAATGGTTAGGATTTTAATATATAAGGAGTGAAAAAATGTTAGAGCATATTAAAGAAAGAATTTTTAGGGTTTCCATTGAAGCAGAAAAAGAAGGACTTATAAGACATAAATCAGGAAATTTTAGCATGAAAGATGAAAAAACAGGCTATATATGTATCACTCCTACAGGTCAAAGTAGAAATGACTTAGATATAGATTCCATATTGGTTGTAGATATAGAAGGAAATATCATAGAAAATAAAAAGTCTCTACAGCCTACTAGTGAGATGGAAATGCATTTAGTAGCTTATAAAAATAGGAAGGATATATTAGCTGTATGCCATACACATGCTATTCATGCTACAGCCTTTGCTGTTCAGGGAAAGAAAATACCTCCTTTAGTCTTTGAAAGTTCTGTTTATGGAAGAGTTGTACCTGTAGCTAAATACTATACACCTGGAACTATAGAGTTAGCGAAAAGTATAATAGAACCTTTAAGGGAATCGGATGCCTGTCTATTAGAAAAACATGGAGTAGTTACTGTAGGAAAGGATATTGAAGATGCATACTTAAAGATGGGTTATGTAGAAGATATGGCTAGGATTTATTTATATTCTTTAGTTATAGGTGGAAAAGAACCAACGCCTATAGAAGAAAGTGAATTTATAAAGGTCTTTGGTAAGTAAAAGGTTAGGCATAGAATATATTATGCCTAACCTTTTACTTACCTTTAAAAATTATTCATTAAAAGAATATAGTTAAACTATATTCTTTTAATGTTTTATTGGCTATAGGATTAACGGATAAGCTATAATAGGATTATATATAAGGTATAGGAGATGAGGCATGATGGATATAAATCAAGTTAGACCAACAAGAGCAATAGTTAATTTAGATTATCTAAGTCATAATTTTAGAGAAATTAGAAAAGATATTCCAAAGGAAACTAGGATTTGCGGAGTAATAAAAGCCAATGGTTATGGTCATGGAGCGGTAAAGGTGGCAGAAACTCTCATAGGTGAGGGGATAGATTATATAGGAGTAGCTACTCTCTCTGAAGCTTTAGAAATAAGAAAAAAATTTAACGAGATACCCATATTGGTAATGGGTTATACACCAAATGAACAATTAAAATCAGCAGTAGAAAGACAGATTACTATTACAATTTTTTCCCTAGAACAAGGTAAAATCCTTTCAGAAGAAGGTCTTAAGTTAAGCAAGATTCCAAAAGTACATATAAAAATTGATACAGGTTTTCATAGGTTAGGAATGAGACCTAATCAAGAGAGTATAGAAGTCATAAAGAATATAAATGAATTAAAGTATATAGAGATTGAAGGTATTTTTTCTCATTTAGCGTTGAAAAATGAAAAAGAAGATTATAAACAATTTAACTTGTTTAAAAAAATTATAGAAGAATTAGAAAAAGAAAATATCCATATTCCTATAAAACATATATGCGATAGTATAGCTGCAGCAGTTTATAAGGAGTTTTGCATGGATATGATTCGGCCAGGAGCTAGTCTTTATGGATATATAAGTAGAAATACTCCTATGGAATTAAAGCCTGTTATGACTTTGGAAACTAGGATTTCTTCTCTTATTGATATTAATGAGGGAGAAGGAGTAAGCTATGATTATATATTTGTAGCTGAAAGAAAAACCTTAGTGGCTACCCTGCCTATGGGATATAGCGATGGTATTCCAAGATCATTATCAAATAATGGTTACTTTTATATAAAGGGGCAAAGATCTAAAATTATAGGAAAGATTTGCATGGATCAATGTATGGTAGATGTAACAGATATAGATAATGTAGAAGTAGGGGATATAGCTACACTTTATGGATATCAAGGGAATGAAAATATTTCCCTAACTGATGTAGCTAACTTAGCAGACACTAATAGAAATGAAATTCTTTCGTTAGTATCGAGACGTGTTCCTAGAATATATGTAAAAGATGGAATTATAGATGATGTACTAGATTATTTATTAGAATAAAAGGGAGGAATATTTCTCCCTTTTATAATATGAAGAATGCAATAACATAAGAAGTTACCAATAGAGGAATAGACCAAATAATAAAGACTTTTCCAGACCATTTATCTTTATAATGTTCTTCATAAAAATCATAGAAGGACATTGTTTCATTGCTTTCCCCTTCTTGTGTCATCCTTTTTGAAGATAATTGCTTTCTTTTATACCTATGATAGGCAAGAGTTTTGAAAAATCCTACATTTCTTACATAGAATGCCAAAGTAATTAAAAGATATATAATACCTACGATAAAAAAAGCATTAGATAAATTATACATAAGACTAACGTCTCTGTTAAATAAGATATAAAATATTGTAAAAGCTAGTGCAAAAATCCCCGGTAATTTCATTAATATTTTCCCCCTAATAATGAACTTTCTAATATAATAACATAAATTACGACATTTATTTGTACTTTTATAGAAAAATATATATTAATCAGATAAAATTCACAAAATAAAATGGAGTTAAATAATGATTTACATTGCATTTTTGTGTGAATTTTAACTTTTGCTCTTTATCCATTTTTTAGGGTATAATATAACAAGATTATTAACAAGGGGATGAAATTAAATGGAATACAAGATAATGATAGTAGAAGACGATCAAAATATTGGGGAATTATTATCAGAACATATGGAAAAGTATGGATATAGACCTTATTTGGTTAAGAACTTTGATGATATATTAGAAGAATTTAATGATATAAGACCTCATTTAGTTTTACTAGATGTAAATTTGCCTAAGTTTGATGGATATTATTGGTGTAGAAAGATTAGAAAAATTTCTAATTGCCCTATTATATTCTTATCTGCTAGAGGTGGAGAAATGGAACAAGTAATGGGAATAGAAAGTGGTGGAGATGATTATATAACCAAACCTTTTTTCTATGAGGTAGTAATAGCTAAAATAAAAAGCCAATTGAGAAGGATTTATGGAGATTATTCATTAAAAGTTTCTGAAAGGATAGTAGAATTAGAAGGCTTATATATCTATCCTGAAAGACCAGAATTAATGTATAATGGTATAACTGTTCAACTTACAAAAAAAGAAGCAATCTTAATAGAGATATTAGTAAAAAATTATCCTAAGGCAGTATCTAGACAACTTATTCTTGAGAAACTTTGGGATGATGAAGCTTTTGTAGAAGAAAATACTTTAAATGTTAATATAGCTAGACTTAGGAAACGGTTAGAAGAGTTAGGAATAGACAATGCAATAGAAACTATAAGAGGAATGGGATATAAAATGGCAGTTACATGGAGGAATTAATAAGTGAGGATTTTTTTAAAGGAACATCTAGGATATATTTTAATATATATTTTAAACTTTATGATTCTTTTATTATTCTATAATTGGATGGGAGGACTTGAAACAACCAGCAATCTATTCTATTTTATATTTCTCTTTATCAATTTGACATAGAAAAATGGACGGAGACAGGATATATTGCTGAACAATTAAAAAGTGAATTTAATAAAAAGTATGAAGATCCATTTATTATTTTAACAGCAGGAGATATGTACCTAGTAGAAATGGAACAATCTAACTTGTTGTTATATATTGGTTTCTTTATAGCTGTAGTATTTTTTATAGGAGCTGGTAGTTTTCTATATTTTAGATTTTTCAATGACTTAAATGAAGATAAGGAAAAATATAAAAACATAGTAAAATTAGGACTTACACAACAAGAGTTAAAGAAAATAACTACCATAGAAATAGGAACTTTATTCTTTATACCTTATATAGTTGCAGCAATTCATTCCTCAGTGGCAATTAAAATTATAGCCATGTCTTCTCAGGATGTTTTTAAGAATAAAAGTTTATATGTTTTAGCTGGATTTTTCATAATTCAAAGTATTTATTTCTTAGGCGTTAGACAAAGATATAATAAACATTTAATAGAATATATAGGATAAAGGATGATTTTATGTGGGGAGATAAGAGATATCATACATTAAACTATGAGCTAAGAAAGATATTTGGACAAAAGGTAATGAAGCTATCGTTAGATGGCGGCTTTACCTGTCCCAATAGAGATGGGACTTTAGGGACTAAAGGATGTATTTTTTGTGGCGAAGAAGGGTCAGGAGAATTTGCTGGCAGCAGATGTCTGTCAATAAAAGAGCAAATAGAAGAACAAATTAAGCTTTTATCAAGGAAGTGGGATACAAATAGATATATAGCTTATTTTCAGAATTTTACCAATACCTATTCTACCTGTGAAGAATTAAGGAATATATATTTTGAAGCTATTGAAGAAAGTGGCGTAGTAGGTTTAGCTATAGCCACTAGACCAGATTGTTTAGGAGAGGATGTATTGGATTTACTTTCAGAATTAAATGAGAAAACTTTTCTTTGGATCGAGCTAGGATTACAAACTATTCATGAAAAATCTGCTAAATTTATTAGGAGAGGATATCCTTTATCTACTTATGATGAGGCTATAGAGAAATTGAAAAAAAGAAATATTAGAGTAGTTACACATTTGATATTTGGTCTTCCTAATGAATCTCATAATGATATTCTCAAATCAATAAGATATGTGGCGAAAACTAATACTTGGGGGGTTAAGTTTCATTTACTTTATATTCAGAAGGGCACTGATCTTTATGAATACTATTTAAATAATCCATTTTCCTTAATGGATAAGGATGAATATATATCTTTAGTGATAGATGGATTAGAACTGCTTCCTAAAGAGATGATAGTTCATAGAGTAACAGGAGATGGAAAAAAAGAATTATTATATGAGCCTAAGTGGAGTTTGGACAAGTTAAAAGTTCTTTCTGGAATAGATAATGAATTAAAGATAAGAGGCTCTTATCAAGGTAAAAAGTATATGATATAATATTTCTGATTTTATATAAAAAGGATGATACATATACTATGGATATAATAATAGGTTTTATTCTATCTTTTGCTGTATTATTACTTGGAGTATTAAAAGGATGGTATATTGGATTTCTTCTAGTTTTATGTTTAATAATATTCTCTATAATTTCTTTAAGAAGAGGAAATGACAGTAAGGATATAATATATATGGCGTGGGATGGTGGTAAAAAGGGTCTAATTGTAGTAAAGATATTTTTACTTATAGGTATGGTTACTGCTGTTTGGCTTACTGCTGGAACAGTTCCTGCTATAGTTTATTATGGGATGAAATTAATGAATCCTAGATTTTACATATTGTTTGCTTTTCTAATTAGTTCAACAGTTTCTTATATGTTAGGTACTTCTTTTGGTACTGTAAGTACAGTTGGAATAGCTCTAATGGTAATGGCTAAGGGGGGAAATATTAATCCTAACTTGGCAGCAGGAGCCATTATTTCTGGTTGCTATTTTGGAGACAGGACTTCACCTATGTCTTCTTGTGCTAATTTAGTATCTAATCTGACAGAAACAGACCTATATCCTATGCTGAAAAAGTTATTAAAGACTACTATATTGCCTTTTCTTATAGTAGGTATAGCCTATTTGTTTTTATCTTTTAAAAATCCCTTAAATATTATTGGAAATGAAATATTATCAGATATAAGTCATACCTATACTATAAATATTATGGTTTTACTTCCAGCTATATTGATGTTGGTTCTAAGCATCCTTAAAGTAGATGTAAAGTTATCTATGATTATTAGTATTATCATAGGGATTATAGTAGCTAAAATAGTTCAACAAGTTCCAGTGGTTTCTTTATTTAAAACAATAATTTTGGGATATAATTTAGAACCTTCAAATCCCTTAGTAAACATTATAAAAGGTGGAGGTATGCTTTCCATGATGAAAGCAGGGTTTATAGTATTTATATCCTGTGCTATAGCTGGAGTATTGAATGGAATAGATTTGTTTAATAAGGTTAATGATTTATTTACTAAGATAAATTCAAAGTCTGGTTTATTTTTAGTGACAGGAGCAGTAAGTTTATTTACAGCGGCTTTTGGAGGAAATCAATCTATAGCTATAGTAATGACTAGTGAAATTATGAAAATGAAATATGAAAAACTTGAGATAGATAAATATCAACTAGCAAGTGATATAGGAAATACAGCCGTAATTTTATCTCCTCTAATACCTTGGAATATTTCAAATATCATACCTACTACAACTCTCAATGTAAGTAGTCTAGGGTTTATTCCTTATGCCTTTTATTTATATTTTCCATTTATTATTAATTATATTTATTTAAGAATAAGTGAAAGGAACTCTTAGCCACAATTTTGCATAATATAGTATTGCAAAATAATTTTTAGAAAGAAAGGTGGTTAAGATGTACGATTATAATGAAATGGATAGTAAATGTCCAACAGGAAGCTTCTCTTATACTATAAAATCTGGCGACACGTTATATAAATTAGCTAGAATGCATAATACAACAGTAGAAGCTATAACGGCTATTAACCCAGGAATAAATCCAAATAACTTACAAGTAGGTCAAAGAATATGTATACCAAAAGGTACAACGCCTCCTACACAAACATGTCCGACAGGTACATTCTCATACACAATTAAGTCAGGAGATACATTATATAAGTTAGCAATGACATATAATACAACAGTAGAAGCAATAATGGCTGTAAACCCAGGAATAGATCCAAATAACTTACAAATAGGTCAAAGAATATGTATACCAAGAGGTACAATGCCTCCTCCTACATCAACATGTCCGACAGGAACATTTTCTTATACGATTAGGTCAGGCGATACATTTTATCTATTGGCGATAAGATATAATACAACAGTAGAAGCAATAATGGCCGCGAACCCAGGAGTAGATCCAAATAATCTACAAATAGGTCAAAGAATATGCATACCAGGAAGAGTACCGCCTACACCAACATGTCCGACAGGAACATTTTCTTATACGATTAGGTCAGGCGATACATTTTATCTATTGGCGATAAGATATAATACAACAGTAGAAGCAATAATGGCTGTAAATCCAGGAGTAGATCCAAATAATCTACAAATAGGTCAAAGAATATGTATACCAGGAAGAGTACCGCCTACACCAACATGTCCAACAGGTACATTCTCATATACAATTAGACCAGGAGATACATTATATCAATTAGCAATAAGATACAATACAACAGTAGAAGCAATAATGGCTGTAAATCCAGGAATAGATCCAAATAATCTACAAATAGGTCAAAGAATATGCATACCAGGAAGAGTACCGCCTACACCAACATGTCCAACAGGTACATTCTCATATACAATTAGACCAGGAGATACATTATATCAATTAGCAATAAGATACAATACAACAGTAGAAGCAATAATGGCTGTAAATCCAGGAATAGACCCAAATAACTTACGCATAGGTCAAAGAATATGTATACCAGAAAGAGTACCTCCTACACCTACATGTGATGGATTTTTCTATAGAGTTAGACCAGGGGATACTTTCTATAGCATTGCTCAAATGTTTAATATTAGTGTAGATAGGCTATTAGCAGCAAATCCACATATAGATCCAAATAATTTAATGGTTGGACAATTAATATGTATACCAAGAACTACTATGCCGCCAATCACTTGTCCTGGTGGAACAGTATATGTAGTTAGGCCAAATGATACATTATCATCTATAGCAATGAGATTTAACGTATCTATAATGGACTTAATGGCTGCAAATCCAAACATAAATTGGTGTAGTTTAATGCCAGGTCAACAAATCTGTATACCACGCCATATGCCTTGCTCGGCTGAAACCACATCTAGCTCAGCTGAAACAACACCTATACAGTAGCTTAAGCAGATGCTCTACAATATGTGATTTTCAATATTTAAGCCCAGATATCTGGGCTTAATCTTTTTGTAATCTAAATGTAAAGTAATTGTAACCAATGTTCACTAATTTTGGTGTAGAATAATAATATGGAGTATAAGATATAAAATAAAGAATGAGTAGTTTTAAGATCCTCCTTATAATTTTAAGAGAGCTGCTAAGAGTAGGGCGGCTCTTTTTTGTATGTGAGCATAACTTATCTATCTTTTTTCAAAAAGAGTACACCCATCCTCTATAGGTGGGTGGTGAATTTTTACTTAGCTTTAGCTAAGTTTTTTCTTTTATTAGATTGCATAAATAATAGCATTTATTGTAAAATCATGACTACTATACTATAATATTACTATAATTTTCTAAGAAAGGAGGATTTAAATGCCCCAAAAGCCTACTAAAGAGGTTTTGTTTGGTGTTCAAAAACAACAGCTTAAACATTTGTCTAAAGGTGAATATTTAGCTTTAAGAGAGTTATGCTTTTTAAGCAAAAATATGTCTAATGTAGCCCTATACAACATTAGACAATACTATTTTACTGAAAAGAAATTCTTAGGCTATAACAGCATCTATCATCTTTGTAAAGATAATGAAAACTATGCTCTACTTAATGCCAATTCAGCCCAGCAAATTATAAAAGTTGTTGATAGAAATTTTAAGTCTTTTTTTGCTTTGATTGAAAAAGCTA
>NZ_JAHLPM010000009.1 GCF_018917865.1 Tissierella simiarum | reverse complement strand
ATATCAGTTACCCATTTTTGGTTAATATTACTGGTAGAGAAATCTCTATTTATTATATTTTCTCTGCTTTCTACTTTATTCTTTGAAGAAATTGGTCTGAATTTTTTACATACAATTGATTTTATACCTAGTCTATTCATTAGTCTCTGAGTTCTTTTCAGACTTATAATTATGTTATCCTCTTTCAATTTTTTATGAATCTTAGGTGCCCCATAGCGATTCTTGCTCTTTCTATAGATACTTAGAATTTTTTCTTCTAGAGATTTGTTTTCAATGCTTCGATTGCTTTGTTTTTTATGAAGATATTTGTAATACGAGCTTCTAGAGACTTTTAGAACCTCACACATTAGCTTTATATCATGATTTTCTTTATTATCAGTAATGAATTTATATATTGAAGTTACTTCTTTGCAAATATGGCCATAGCTTTTTTTAATATTTCATTTTCTTCCTCTAATTTAGCCATTCTCTTAAGCATGGCTTGGTAATCTGCCTGAGTAACTATTTTATCTTTCTCTATTGTTATAGGTTGACTTTTCTTTATCCAACCTGCTATTGTTGATTTAGATAGGCCATATTCACTGCTTAATTCACCTAGAGTTTTACCTGCATTGTGAAGCTCTACAATAGTATTTTTAAATTCTTCTGTATATCTTTTATTACCTTTTGGCATTTAGACACTTCCTTCCTTAACTATATTTTATAGTGTTCGGATTTTTGTGTCTACAATATTATACTAACATCATGTCTCCTGAGTATAGTTTGAGGGACAATTTGTTTTTCTTGAAATATAGTGTGAAATTACAGGAACCTTTAATGTCATATTTAGGAGAGACGTTCGATTTAACAAATTTGGCGTATGAATATGAGGTACCAGTACATTTTATATTTGGTGATTCTGATTGGATTACACCATTTATGATGGAAGAAAGTTTTTTAGAGAACTTAAAAGCTCCAAAGAAGAGTTTTGTACTTATAGAAAACTCTGGACATTATCCAATGTTTGATAATCCTGAAGAATTTTGTAGGGTAATTTTAAATATTCTAAAGTAATAGTTTAATATAAGAGGTGGTAAAGTGATGCAAGAAACGAGAAATGTTGGAATTCTATTATTTGATGATGTTGAAGTAATGGATTTCTGTGGACCATTTGAAGTATTTTCAGTTACGAATGAAACGAATCCTAATAATCCGTTTAATGTTTTTACAGTAGCTGAAAAAGAAGGATCTGTATATGCAAGAAATAATTTAAGTATAAATCCGAAATATACAATTTATAATTGTCCCAAACTTGATGTATTGATAGTTCCAGGTGGACAAGGTTCTCGGAAAGAGATGAATAACAAAGCCATTTTAGATTGGATAAAACTTAATTATTCTAACTTAGAATTATTACTTACAGTATGTACGGGAGCATTAATAATTGCAAAATGTGGCTTGTTAGAAGATATGGTTGCAACGACACATCATTCATCCTTAGATTTATTAAGGGAAATCGCCCCAAAAACAAAGATAGTGAAAGACAGATATGTTGATAATGGAAAAATAATATTGTCTGGAGGCATTTCAGCAGGTATAGATATGTCTCTATATGTTGTAGAAAAACTTTTAGGAAAAGAAGCTGTATTAAAAACTGTTGATGTGATGGAATATGGATGGATGTAGAGTCTATATTTTAGAAGTATTGAGATAGATTTGAAAGAAGCTTTCTAAAGTAAATATATTTTCCCACAGTATTAGGAATACCATATGTTAAATTAAATAAATAATTAATATGATGAACAGTATAAAATGGAGAAAAATTAAATTTTATACAAGCTCCTAATTGAAAAATACAGTTGCGTAGAAGTTATATGAAATTTTAGTATACTTCATCAAAGGAGATAAATTTAACATATCAAATTATTTAGAGCTTATATTTAAGGTACTAGCCAACACAAAAGGGGGAAATGGAATGGAAAGGTTTATGATAGGTCAATTTGGACGTTACGATCATGATAAGCACATAAGAGATTTTAGACCTAATTTTTTTGGAGTTGAAGCATGTTTGCTAGAAGATAGGGATATAAAGAAGTTAACTGACATGGCTAATAATGAAAAATTTAATATAGGAGTTCATTTTCCATTAAGAACTAAAGGGTGGAGACTAAGAGATCCACAGTTCCTATCAAAAGATAATGATATTAGAAAAAGTTCCTACAAGTATATGGAAAATGAGATAAATTTTTTAAAAGAAGTTAAACCAAAATATATTTTATTTCATTATCCGAAACCAGTATTGTTAGATAAATCTGTTGATTGGACAAATTGGAGCTTTGCTGATGATACTGAGTACTATTTTGAAAATGATTATTCATATGAAAATTTCCTAGAGAGTAGTATAGAATTATTCAAATGGCTGACGGACATTAGTATCAGAAATAACTTTATACCAGTGTTAGAATTAGATATATTAAATAAATATGTATATGATACTGACTTACTTAAAACTTTATTAGAACAGTATCCCCAGGTCAAATTATGTCTAGATATAGGTAGACTGCATGCTCAAGATAAATTAGATAAAAATTTTGATTCATTTGGATTCACTTTAAGATTTGCAAAGTATGCAGAAGTTATTCATTTATGGAATGTCAAAGTCACTGACAGTTTAGAGAATAGTCATTTTCCAGTACTACCAAATTTAATTCCAGAAGAAGGTTGGGCAGATATTGAAAAATACCTTAGAATCATAAAAAGAGAAAATAAATCCTGTAAAATATTATTTGAACACAGATCAAATTTAATATCAGATGAAGAACTTAAAAACTGCTATATCTGGATAAACAGCATTTTATAGAAAAAAGCATCAACATTAATTACTACTATAAAGGAGCTATTGGATTGAATGATATTAAAGCTGTATTATTCGACTTTGATAATACATTAGTAGATTATATAAGATCTGATATCATTGGTTTAAAATCAGTTATGGAATTATTACCAACTAAAATGAATACTAATGAATTCATTGAAGTTTCTGTAGAAAAGATTAATGAATTTCATAAACAGGTTAAGGATGGAAAAGAGATACCTTCGAATATGCATAAATATCGTTTATATAATACTTTGCAATATTATTCTATAGAATGGGACGAACAATATTTAGAGTCTTATTTGAAACATTACATGGAATCGACAGCCTGTTTTCCTTTAGCTGAGGAAGTAATAAGATATTTACATGGTAAAGTTAGATTAGGTATATTGACTAATGCTTATGATTCTGAGGAACAAAGGAGAAGAATTAAAAGTACGGGAATATAAAAATATTTCAATGATATTGTAGTATGTTCAGATATTGGAGTATATAAACCTTCAAAAGAAGCATTTCTTTATTTGGTTGATAAGTACAAGATAGAGCCATCTTCTTGTTTATATATTGGAGACTCAGAAGAATATGACATAGAAGGAGCAAAGAATGCTGGTTTATTTGCAGTAAGGATTTGTCATGGGAATAGGTCAAGGATTGAATCAACAGCAGACTTTGTTTGTGATGGCTTCGAGGAGTTATTATCTTTTTTAGAGAACGACCTTGATGTTGATGGTTAAAAAATGATATATCTTATTGAGAAGAATAAGGTGGGATTCAATTGAGAGAACAAATTTATCTAGATAGTATTGTAAACCTGTTTATAGAAGAAATGCAAGATAACTTGGTAGGAGTGTATTTACATGGTTCAATGGCTATGGGATGCTTTAATCCAATGCAAAGTGATATAGATCTATTAATTATTTGCAAAAAAAAGGAATCAAATGAGACATATAAAAGAATTGCAGGAAAACTTCTAAAAATTGAAGAAAGTCTACCAAATAAAAGCGGAATTGAATTAAGTATTGTTTTGGAATCATTTTTAATAAATTTTGTTTATCCTACCCCATTTGAATTCCATTATTCTGCTTTCCATAGAGAAAAATATAAGAGAGATGAGAATTATCTGTGTGGTGGATTTGAAGATGAAGATTTAGCTGCTCATTTTGCTGTTACCTATAACAGAGGAATTAGACTATATGGTAAACCCATAAAAGAAGTCTTTAAGCCTATAGATAGACAAATATTTATTCACTCAATTAAATTTGATATAGAAGGTGCATCTAAAGGTATAACTGATAATACTGAATATTATGTATTAAATCTATGTAGATTTCTTTTCTTTTTAAAGGAAGATAATATATCTTCAAAAAGAGAAGGTGGTCAATGGGCAGTAAGAGTACTCCCTTCCAAATATATAGAACTGGTTAATCAATGTCTTTCTAAATATAATGGAGAGATTGCTAACTTAGAGTTGGAAAATCAGTTACTATTAGATTTTGCCAATTACATGATAAATGAAATAGAAAAGTTAATATAAATTAAATGAAATGAGAAAAGCAAGTTGGAGGAATTTATCAGAGGTTAAGTATAAGGAGGAACTAGGAATGGAAAGAGTTACATTTAAAAATTCAAGAAATTTAACATTAGTCGGAAACTTATATTCATCCGTTTCTAAATCAATAATCATTATGTGCCATGGGTTTACGTCTAGTAAATACTCAAAGGGAAGGTTTGAGAGACTTGCTATAGCCTTTAATAGATTGGGTTATAATGCTTTAGCTTTTGATTTTAGTGGTTGTGGAGAAAGTGATGATGATAGTCTAACTGTTGAGAAAGAGGTAGATGACTTAAAGTCTGCCATTTCATTTGCTAAATCAAAAGGTTATAAAAAAATAGCTTTATATGGGCATAGTCTTGGCACTCTTATTTGCTTAAAGTGTTATACTTCTGAAATTGTAACTATGGTATTATCTGGTGCTTTAACTGATTCCATGCAATATAATTGGTATGAATTCTTTACAAAAGAGCAAATGGAAGAGTTGATGAAAAAAGGATATATAACGGAATCTACACCTGAAGAAGTGAGAAAGGAAATTATAGTTGATAAGCAGATTTTAATGGATTTCGAACTGATTAATCAAAAAGAACTTTTAAGAAATGTTACATGCCCAGTTTTGATAATCCACGGTAATAATGATGAGGAAGAAATTTTGCTTTGTGAAAGATCTAAAATGGCAATGACTTTGCTTTCAAGTGATTCAAAATTAGAAATTATTGATGGAGCAAATCATAGTTTCCTTGAACATTTTCATATAGTGATTAAATTGGCTGTTGATTGGTTTGGAAAGTATTTAGGTTGATAACAGAAAGGTTTCTAAAGTTAAGGCATCTATAATATAATGTTTAAATATAGCTCAGCAAAAAAATAATAAAGTTAAAGGAGAATGTATATGAATGATGTTTTAATGTCAGCAATAATACAGCTTTCTTTTGTACTTATATTATCGTGGGTCTTTTATTTCATGTTTTACAGAAAAGATACTAATTTTTTCAATTGGATTGGGTTATATCTACCGAAAAATAGAAGCTGGATTAAAAGTAGTATTTTAGTTCTAGTAGTATCTTTACTCATAATGGTTGGTCCACTTATCTTATTTCAATACTTAGGATATATTACTAGTGAAATGCTTTATGATAAAACTATAAGCGGACAAGGGATTAGTGTGAATATAATAATTATAATATTATTAAAAGCATTAATTCAAACATCCCTATCAGAAGAGATACTTTTTAGAGGTCTTATTGGTAAGAGGATTGCCAATAAGTTTGGATATTTAGTAGGCAATGTTATTCAAGCTTTACTATTTGGCTTGCCACATGGGTTACCATTTATTATTGTTTACAAAAAATATGTTGTAGGGGTAACGCTTATAATAACGTCTGGAATAGTAGGTTATCTACAATTTTGGTTAAATGAAAAAAGGGCAGATGGAAGTCTGGTACCTAGTATATTATTACATGGCATAATGAATGTTATGTCATTTACATCAAAGGCAATCCGTTAGATTTTTAAGAAACATTAAATGGTTCGGGAAATGAATTTTACTAAAGTATCTTAATTTTGGGAGAAATCATATGACTAAATTATATAACCTATCATCTACGATTTTATATATTCTTATAAGTATAAAAGTAATACTTTTAGGAGTTTCATTTAATGGAATATACCTTATGGGAATATATACACCAATAATATTAAATATAATGATTTTAATTTTATGTTTTACTGTTTATACTTTTTCAAATATTAATAATAAAAGAATAATAGTAGTTATTTCAATTATTTTCATATTAAATAGTACTTTTTATATAATATCAAATTTAGGGACAAAAGAATATAAATTTAAGTCTCCTAATATGACAACAACATTAGTAGTTACAGAAAACTCTTTTTTACTCAATACTAATATCAATGTGTTTCAAAAAAGGTATGTAATATTTAAGGAGAAAGTAAAAAACAATGTAAGAGCAGATGATGGCTATAAACCTTTTGAGAATAAAGAATATGAAATTCAATGGTTATCGGAAAAAGAACTTATAATTCATAATTCTTTTGAAGGAGGAGATAAATGGATTTCATCAAGGGTAAATCTGAAATAGTGAGCAATAAAAATAATAATTTTTACTATAGGGTGTATAATCATATACAACATATTAAAGGGAGGAATCACAGTGATAGAAATTCCCGAGGCAGTAGTAATTGCAGATCAGATAACTAATACTATTAAAGGTAATAAAATAGTTAATGTAGTTGCTGCACATACCCCTCATAAATTTACATGGTTTTATAAAGAGCCAAAAAGATACAAGGAATTACTTGAAGGTAAAACTATTGATGAAGCAACTGCATATGCTGGTATGATAGAAATTAAAGTTAATTCTTCAAAGATACTAATAGGTGATGGAGCAGCTCCTAGATATCATAAACAAGGAGAAAAACAACCAATCAAGCATCAACTTTTATTAGAATTAGACAATCGCTCTGCAGTAAGTGTATCTGTACAGATGTATGGAGGAATCTGGTGCTTTGATGAAGAGGATGATTTTAATAATATTTATTATAAAATAGCAAAAGAAAAACCATCACCACTGACAGAAGAATTTAATGAAACATATTTTGAAATATTGACATCTCAAGAAAAATTTAAGAAATTAAGTGTCAAGGCTTTTCTTGCAACAGAGCAAAGGATTCCTGGACTTGGAAATGGTGTTCTACAAGATATATTATGGAAGGCAAAAATAAATCCAAAGCAAAAAATGCATACACTAACAGATAAAAGTAAGTATGGACTATTTAAAAGCATAAAAATTGTTCTCTCCGACATGACAAGTCAGGGTGGGAGAAACACTGAAAAAGATTTTTTTGGTATAAATGGAGATTATAAAACTATTATGAGTAAAAATTATATAGGGTCTTGTTGTCCTGACTGTGGAGGTATTATAATTAAAGAGAATTATTTAGGTGGAAGTATTTATTATTGTGAAAGATGTCAAAAAATCTAGTATTAAAGTTAGAAAGTATTAAATAATTTTGAAAGGAAGGGATATTATGATAAAAATAGTTGCAAGAAGCGTAATAAAGTCTGGTAAGAAAGAAGAATTTTTAAGCTTAGCTGAAGAGCTTATAACAGAGAGTAGAAAGGAAAAAGGTTGTATATCCTATGATCTTTATGAAGATATAAACAGCCCTAATTGTTTAGCTTTCATAGAAGAATGGAAAGATGAAGAAGCAATTAAGATTCATAATGCTTCACCACATTTTACAACCATAGTTCCTAAGTTAGAGGAGTTAAGAGAAAAAAATTCAGAAGTCAATTTATATAAGATAATAGATTAATTTATAAGGTAAAGAGTTGCAAAAGTAGAAAACTTATTGTAGATATTAAGAGATTATATATAAGAAGATGTGCAACAGTTTAGTAATTGGTTTAAGAATAACTCTGGATTAAAATTTTCTCCAACGAACTCAACTGATTTTGAGGATTTAGACATAATTTCTGTACTAATTATATGTTTAAAATCTAAATTACTTTTTTCATTTTTATAAGAAGTTATGCGTTCTTCTACTGTTCTACCTTGATCTAAAAACTCTTCTATATCTTGTATAGTAATTGTAGGATATTTCCTTTTTAAAACTAAATTTTCATCTGAAATATAAAAAAGTTTGTATCCACTATCTATTTTCTCTCCCACTAAGATTTTCCTGCCCTTTAAAGAATCAGACTTATTTATACTAGATAAATATTTTAAAATAGTTAATGTATCTTTATAAAATGAAGCTTTCTCAAATTGTAATAGTAGGGAAACTTCTTTCATTTTGCTTTCTATTTGTAATAAAAATTTTATCATATATTCTTTTTCAGAAAATAACTCTATTAGACATTCCCTATTTTCTTCAAAAATATTTTTTTCCATAGTTAATGGTAGAGGATGATAAGTAAATTCATATGAGTTTCCATGTTTTTTTATTGGATATATGTTTTTAAAAGAATCTACTAAATCTAGTAAAGTATTTTTACTTCTATAAGGACCAAAGCAATATTTAGTTTCTCTCTCTTGTGTAACAGATAGAGATCTAAACTTATTGTAATCCTCTATTTTTAAATAAGCATATTTTTTATCATTTTTAAACTGACTATTATAGGTAGGTTTAATCTTTTTAATCAAAGCACATTCAAGTATCTGTGCTTCTAAATGTGTATCAGTTACTATAAAATCAATATCATATATATTGAAAACCATTCTTTTTATTTTATTCCACTGGTGATTATTATAGAAATAAGACCTTACTCTTTTATTTAGACATTTACTTTTACCTATATATATTATATTTCCATCTGAATCCTTCATTTGATATATCCCCGGTTTTTCAGGTATAGACTTAACTTTATCTGTTAAGTGCTTAGGTATACTCAATTTTATCACCAACTTAATACAATATTATAATTAGTATAATTATTTTTTCATATTAGACAACTTCTGTCAATTATTTTAAATAATATGGGACTATTTATTTTAGATTGTTTTATTATAAATGAAAAGATTTTCAATATTTCGATAAAATTATATAAGTTTTTACATTGGTTTAGCCTATATTTGAATGATAATATTATATCAAAGACAAATCTAAGGAGGAATAAACGTGGATTATTTACAAATTGCAAACAGCATACCCATGTGGATAGCAGCAGGACTAGCAATATCATTGGTACTCTTTCAGGCATTTATATTTGCTAAAAAGTCTTATGAAACAGGAAAGGAAATTGGACTTACAGAAGTACAGATGAAAAGTGCAATGAAGAGTAGTTTTATTATGTCTTTAGGACCATCTTTAATAATTTTAACTGGACTCTTATCACTTTTAGTTACAGTGGGTGGACCAATGGCATGGATGAGACTATCTTTTATTGGCTCAGTAATGTTTGAACTAATGGCAGTAGGTTTTGGAGCGGAAGCAGTGGGAGTAAAGATGGGGATAGATCCCATGACTAATATAGCTTTTGCAAATGCAATCTGGACAATGATTCTAGGCTCCGTAGGTTGGATAATTTTTGCCACACTAACTGCTGATAAAATGGATAAGGTACAAACAAAATTCTCCAAGGGAGATAATGGACTTATAAAAATTATATCAATAGCAGCAATGTTAGGATCTTTTGGTTCATTAGTATCAGGACATTTACTTGCTATGAATAAAAATACTATAGCAGCAATAGCTGGTGGACTTATAATGTTAATACTATCTCCATTAGCTGATAAGAAAAATATAAAATGGCTAAAAGAATGGGGAATGACAATAGCTTTATTTGGTGGAATGATTCTAGCGGTTATACTATAAAACTAATTAGAACAAAGGAGGAAGCTGTAATGGAAAAGGGCAAAGATGTATTTGATGGAATATATTTACCATATATAATTAAATGGGGCAAGATAACAAATTGGCTAGGAGTATTATTATCCTTTGGACCAGCATTGGTATTGGCAGTAATATTTAAAATAGTTCCACCAGCTAATGCAATAATAACTGGTTTTATAGCTATAGCATCTGCAGCAAGTATCAATTGGATAATAGAGCCTATATCCTATTTTCCGATAGTAGGTGTTGCGGGAACATATATGGCTTTTCTGACTGGAAATATATCAAATCTAAGGGTACCGAGTGCGGCAGTATCTCAAAAAGTAGCAGGAGTTGAGCCTGGAACCAAAGAAGGTACTATAATATCAACACTAGGAATGGCAATATCAGTTATAGTAAACATAGTGATATTAATATTAGGAGTATTTGCAGGGTCTGCAATATTATCAAAATTACCTCAAAACGTATTAGATGCATTCAATTATTTATTACCTTCATTGTTTGGTGCTATATTTGTACAATTTGCTTTGATGAAATTAAAACTAGCTCCGATAGCATTAGGCATAGCACTAGCTTTAGCGTTTGCATTGAACATTGGAGTATTTAACTTCTTGCCAGGCAGACCCACATATATAGTTACTCTAGGAGCAGTATTTGGTACTATAGCCATAGCTACAACTTTATATAAAAAGAAAATATTATAAAAGGGGATGTTATCTAATGAAAAAACACGATTTATTAAAATATCTAGATGATATAAACGATGAAGTAAAAGAATTAACTCTAGAAGTTTGGAATAATCCAGAAGTTTCAGGAGAAGAGAAAAAATCGGCTAATTTATTTAGAGAAAAGCTAAAGTCCAATGGTTTTGAAATCAAAGAAATAGGTGGACAAGAACATGCTTTTATAGCTGAGTATGGTAAAGGCTCTCCTGTTATAGCAGTACTAGCAGAATATGATGCCCTACCAGGCTTATCTCAATCCTTAGATACAAAGTTTAATCCTGTAGAAATAAATGGTCCAGGACATGGATGCGGACATAATTTATTAGGTGGAGCAGCTTTAGAGGCTGCACTTGCAGTTAAAAAATATTTAGAGGAAACAAAAACTAGTGGTACAATAAGATTTTTTGGCTGTCCTGAAGAAGAAACTTTAGTAGGGAAAGTAAAGATGGTTAAGGCGGGAGCTTTTGATGGCTGTGATTTAGCACTTAGTTGGCATCCGATGAATATAAATGTAGCATTAGAAAATGCATTTTTATCAAATAATGCTATTAAATTTAGATTTCATGGTATATCAGCTCATGCAGCTCAATCTCCAGAATCGGGTAGATCTGCTTTAGATGCAGTGGAGCTAATGAATGTAGGTGCAAACTATCTAAGAGAACATATAATAGATAAAGCTCGTATACATTACACTATCACAAATGCAGGTGGAGCACCAAATATTGTTCCAAAAGAAGCTGAATCTTGGTATTTTGTTAGAGCACCTTATAGAAAAGATGTAGAGGAGATAACTGAAAGACTATTGAAGGTTGCAAAGGGAGCTGCAATGATGACGGAAACAACAGTTGATTATGAGATAATCAGTGGATGCTATGAAATGTTACCAAATAAAGTGCTATTTGACCTTACACATAAGAATATGGTAGAAATAGGTGTTCCGAAATATACTGAAGATGAATATTCTTTTGCAAAGGCAATTCAAGAAAGTTTAGACCCAAATATGGTGGAAGGTGAAATTAAGAAATTCATTTCTTCAGATGGTAACGAAATAGCATATATTTACGAAGATGTGTTAGAAAAAGATAAATCTAATTTGGTATCAGTTTCAGGTTCTTCAGACAGTGGAGATGTGTCTTGGATAATGCCAATGAATCTATTTGCTACAGCTACTTGGCCATTAGGGGTACCAGCTCATTCTTGGCAAGCAACTTCATCATCAGGTTCATCTATGGGGATTAAAGGAATGGCTTATGCAGCAAAAGTTTTTTCAGGTATAATGTATGATTTACTAAATAATCCTAGTATAGTCGAAGAAGCAAAAGCAGAATTTGAAAAAAGAACGGAAAAAAGGAAATATGTAAGTCCATTAGATTAATGGAATTGGAAAATTAAAGGAAATAAATTTAAGAGAAGAGATTCTTCGCTGAATTTAGGATAATGATGATAAGGTTATTCTGAATAAAGTGAAAAATCTCTTTTGTATTTATAGTTGGTATAGTTTTATCCATATAAATTTTTATGTTATAATATAAGTATTATACTAAAGCAGGTGATTCTATGGGTCTAACCATGAGAGAAATATTAAGTGCAGAATTTTTCAAAGGATGTAATATAATTGCAGGTTATGGAGGATTAGACAAACAGATACAAGGTGTAGCCATACTTGATGCCCCTGATGGATTTAATTGGACAAAAGGAAAAGAATTGGTTATATCATCTGGTTATATATTTCAACAAGATCCAGGATTATTTGAGTATTATGTGCAAACTGATAAATTTATGAAAATATCAGGGATGGGTATAAAAGAAAGATATTTAAAAAGAATCCCAGATCATATTTTAGCAGCTTTCAATGAAAACGATATACCTCTTATAATTATTCCACCAGAACCTTCATGGATGGATTTTATGAATCAACTTAATGTACCTGTAATGAATAAAAACATTAGGCAATTTAACATAGGTAATATAAATCCAAATAGCTTTTCTGATTTATCTTATCAAGTAAGAAAGATTAACAAAATATTATCACAGATAGAGAAGGAAATGAATTTTCCAGCAATGCTTTATGATTTATCAAGTAAAAAGGCATATTATAGTTCTCCTGCATTTGTAGAATTATCAGATGGTTTACAAATAGAAGAGTTTTGGAATCCTTCATTCAATTTTACAAAAGAGATATTGTGTGATAATTTAAAGATGATTAGATATAGGTACTATTATGATAAGTATGATAAACCCTATAGTTGGATTACTGTTCCAATTACAGTTGGAGATAAGATAGAAGCTTATTTTGTAGTAGTTGAAGCCACAGGTCTGATAGATTACTTTGACCAATTTGCATTACGCATAGGCTTTTTATTACTACAGTCTTTATATGAACAAATACTAGTAGCTCAGAGTATTGGAGATGTGGGTTTTGAAAAATTAATGACAGAGGTTATAACAGGAAGTTTATGGGATAATGAAATACTAGCTAGAAGAGCAATGGACATAGGTGTGGATATAAATTTAAGCTATTATTTACTTTTGATGAAACAAATAAACGATGAGATACACATATCAAGCTACAAAGATGAGCTTAAGAATGCTGTGAATAGTAGTATTAGTCAGATAGAAGGTAGGATGGCTATAGTAGATGAAAATAGCTGTATGTTTCTTTTTCCAATAGATGATAGAATTTCAAATAGAAAAAATTTGGAACTTATAAAAGAAATATCAAAGGATTTACAGAAAAGATTAGAAACAAAAATAAAGGATATAAAACTTGTATTTGGTATTTCAGACATAGCTGATACAATAAATGAAATGAAGAAGAATCATTCCAGATGTGAACAAACTATACGTATTGGTAGGCTTTTGTATCCAAAAGAGACTTATCTCTCTTATTCAGAACTTGGAGTTTTCGCTTGGATGGATATTAAAGAAGACGAGTTAGAAATAATGTTAAAGGATATAAAAGGTTTATTAGAAAAAGATGAGAATAAAGAATTAGTAGAAACTTTAGAGACCTATCTTGAATGTAATATGAACTATAGCCTTACTGCAAAAAAACTATTTATTCATATAAATACTGTAAGAAAAAGAATAGATGATATAAATCATATGATAAACTTTGATTTAGAAAATCCTATGAACAGATTGAACTTAGAGATTTTACTTAAATTGTTTAAGTAAATAAATAAAATAAAAGGACAAGCTCAAATCTCTATATGGGATAAGTTAAATAATCCTAATAGATATAATTAAAAAATAATCAATATTATTGATATTCACATAATATCAATAATCATTTTATAACATCCTTTAAAATAACAATATAACAATAATACAGAATATAATAAAACGTGATTAAATATATATTGAAATAAATGGAAAAGCAATTCGATATTCTATAAGTGGAGAGGATAACAATGAAAATAATTATTCAAAAGTTTGGTGGAACTTCAGTAATAAGCGAAGAAAGAAGAAACTCAGTAATTAATAAGATTGAATCTGCAATAGAAAAGGATTTGAATACTGTAGTTGTAGTATCAGCAATTGGTAGAAAAGGAGACCCTTATGCTACAGATACTTTGATAGAATTTGTAAAATCATCAGGAATAGATCCAGAGCCAAGGGAATTAGATTTACTTATGTCTTGTGGTGAAATAATTTCATGTGTAATGCTAGCAAATACAATAAAGAAAAGGGGTTACAGATGTGCAGTTTTTACTGGAGGTCAAGCAGGTATAGTTACTGATGATAACTATAACGATGCTAGAATTCTTAGAGTAGATCCTAAAAATATTATAAATTGTCTTGAAAAAGGGGTTATACCCATTGTAGCAGGTTTTCAAGGAGCTACTGAACTTGGGGATGTAACTACTTTAGGAAGAGGTGGGAGCGATATTACTGCTTCTATAATGGGAGCGGCATTACATGCTGAAACAATAGAAATATATACAGATGTAGATGGGATAATGACAGCCGATCCAAAAATAGTTAAGGATGCTAAAGTCATGGATGCTATTCTTTATGACGAAGTATTTCAAATGGCCGAGTATGGTGCTAAGGTAATTAATCCAAGAGCAGTGGAAATAGCCATGAGAAGTAATATACCTCTAGAAATAAAAAATACAGCTTCAGATTATCCAGGTACATTAATTTCCAGTTATGATAATAGAAGAGGATATATTCGAGATGCTAATAAAATCATTACTTCTGTTGCTCAAATAAGCAATAGAACTCAAGTAAAAATAAAGTTTTCAGAAGCAATCCAAGGTGAAAAGTATGATAAATTTTTTGATATCATTGCAAAAGAAGATATAAGTATTGATATGATAAATATTTTTCCAACTTATACATTATTTATAATTGATGATAATAAATCCGTAAAACTAGAAGGGATTTTTAAAGATCTAAAATATGACTTTGAAATGAAAAATAATTGTACTAAAGTAACAATAATCGGGAATAGGATGAAGGGGGTTCCTGGGATCATGGCAAAAACAGTGGCAGCACTTAGGGAAGAAGGAATAGAAATATTGCAGTCCTCAGACTCTCATACAACTATTTCTTGTTTAATAAATAGTGAATTTACAAATAAAGCTGTAAATTCACTTCATAGGAAGTTTGAGTTAGGAAAATAAAAAAGGTTAGGGGGATTAAAATGGAAAGATTACTTAATATGTCTAGAGAATTAGATAAAATTCAGACCAATTTAAGTAAATTAGCATGGGTACAATATACTGTAGGTTATGATTTTGGAATAGAGGAAGCTCATAAGAAAGTAAATGAATTTATGCAGGATAAAAAGAACTATGAATTAGTATTAGAATATAAAGAAAAGAGTTTAGACCCAATAAATAAAAGAAGAGCAGAAATAGCCTATAATTATATAAAACCTTATCACTTAAGTAATGAATTAAATGAACTTAATCTAAAGATTAAGAAGAAAACTAATGAACTATCTATGGTTCTTAATACCTTTAGATTCAAACTAGACGGAAAAGAAGTATCTAGTGTAGAATTAACTCAAATATTATCTAATGAAGAAAATAGGGAGCTAAGAAAGAAAGCTTATTTTGCAAGAAATCAAATAAACAAATCATTAATAGATGCAGGATTTATAGATTTAATTAATTTAAGAAAAGAGTATGCTTTACTCTACGGAGATAAGGACTTTGTAGAACATAAATTAAAATTAAATGAACTTAGTCCAACTATATTTGATGGATGGAAAGATGAATTAAAGTTACATATAGATAAATTAAATAATAAAAGAAAAGAGTATGCAGAAAGATTTTTAAACTGTGATGAAATGATGCCTTGGGATGAAGATTATATACTGGCTAAAATTGCCCCAGCACAAAATTCTACAGTCTACATGTCTAATTATTATGAAGTTTTAAGAAAATTTTTCTTAAAATTTGGAGTAGATTTAGATAAATTTAATATTACCTATGATATATTTTCAAGGAAGAATAAATCTGAATGGGGATACAATTTTCCTATACAAAATGGAGTAGATTCAAGAATTCTTGCTAATGTGAAGAACAAATATCACGAATATGGAGTGTTACTTCATGAAACAGGTCATGGAATCCATTCCTTCTTACTTGACCCGGAAGAAATTCTTTTAAATGATGGAGTAAGTGGAATAATATCAGAAGGTATAGCTAACTTATTTGGTGGATTTTTATACGATGAAATGTTTTATAAAAATTTCTTTGATAATTCAGTAGAAAAAGAATTTAAAGAGATTGGAGAGTTTAAGAAGTTAAATTATTTACGATTTATAGGAAACATTTTCTTTGATCATGAATTATATAGAAATGATATAAAATCCTTAGATGATATTTATGATCTTTACTTTAATCTATATAAAGATCTATTTGGAGATAAACCTTTTGAAGAAGAGCCACCTTTTGCATATAGGATTCATTATACAACTCATCCAATCTATATGCACAATTATTTCATGGGAGACGTAACCTGTGAAATGTTAAGGAAAGTATTCTGCCAAAAACATGGTATTAAATCTATATCAGAAAAGCCAATGGAATTTGGAGAATTTTTAATTAGTGATGTAATTAAAGTTTCAGGATTATATAAATATGAAGAGTTGTTTAAAAGAATAAGTGGAGAAGAGTTTTCACTTAAATGGTATTTAGAATAAAATAATATAGACTTATTCAGGGGAAAGCAATTTATTTTGTTTTCTCCTTTTTTCAATATGATTTTTATATAATTTGTTTAAGAATTAATCAAATATTCTCATTCTATAAGCTCCAATAGCAGTTTCACTTAATTTTTTCATAAGCTTATTGTTAACATAGGAACCAACAAAAGCACCTATTCCAGGTAGCATCTGTAAAAGCTTTGCCAAATCAATATAATCCCTATATTCTTGTTGAAAATTTCTCCAATCAAAACTATTAATATCATCTGGAAGAGAGTTACTGTATTCTTGCCAATTTTCCATTTTTTTAAAGACCTTATTTACATTACTTTTACTTGAAAATGCAATCTGGAATATATTAAGTATATAAAGTCTTTCCTTATAATCATTAACATCAAATCCATATATACTAGCAACGTCATAAAGAAACTTGATTTTAATACTTAACAGTAAAGGTAAATCAGTAAGTCCCAAAACTATTCCACCGGCACCAGTTGCAGCACCTTCTATAATTGCAGTAGTTTTATAGAGTTTAGTTTTCTCTTCGACCAACATTTCTCTTTCTTTAAGGGATAAATTTTTAATAGGAGCTTTGGTAATATACTTAGACCCATATAAAACTGCCTTAGTAAGATTTTTAATAGCTGAAGTTACAATTTCATGATATCCGTCAGGTAGCATGTTATTAAACTTATGCTGAATTCCTTTTGAAGCTTTTTCTATTATAGAAGGCTTTTTTCTCATCAATTTTTTCCACTTATTTAATTCATGCAGAGCTCTGTCATCATAAGAAATCATTCAATCACCAACCTAAATTATTTTTAATAAGTTCAGTCTATACAATTTATATTATACACCAGACCTATTGAAATAATGTAAGAAATAGCTATTACTTGGAGGAGTTAAAAGCATTAGTGAATATATAATTTATCCATTAAGTAAGCATTATGATTTAGGCATAAAGACATTTATAATACAATGAGCTATTGCCTTATTAATTAAATATGTTATAAAAATAAGAATATTTAGTATCTAGGAAGGAATTTGATGGAAAATGTGGAATAGGTAGTATTATGGTTTTATGAGAAAGATTAAAATGAATATTAGAGTAGGGGAAATAAATTATGGAGGATACTTATATGGAAAGTAATATTACTAACTCTATTCATAATAAGTTAAACTATATATATTCGTTAGGGGAAGATGTTTTTGAATCCATTAAAAATGAATCGAATCTGCAAGTAAACTATGGTTTGTTTAATGGACATTACATAAAGATAAATGGAAGATATGAATATCAGAAATACCCAATACCAGTAGTTGCTATAGAAGGAATAGGAGATATAGGTTTTAATATTAATGGTATATGGTTTGAGTTTTTTATTGATAAAGTGGAATTTAACAAAGTTGATATTGAAAATTTAATAAGTAGATATAAAGTTGAAATATATGGGGGAAATAATTGCCTTATTGATTTTTATACTGAAGGTAAATCTGTTTCAGATATATCTCATAACATAGATATTTCGGATGAAGAGACAGTAGGTATTGCAATATATTTAGACAATATGAAAAGTCATAGTATAAAGGAAATATTTTTTGATGCATGTAAATTATTAAATCTATGAATATAATTTAAATTAAACAAAGATAAAGAATATTTTTCAAAAGTATTTGACATTGAAGTCTAGAAATAAGTAATTAATAAAACTTTCTTACAAGTGGATGGATTCATAAAATGAATCATTGGATAGAAAGTATTTTTTGAAGAAGGAGGACTAATATAATGAAAGAAGTTTTGGTTTTTGGAGGGACAAGATTTTTTGGCAAAAAACTAGTAAAAGTTCTTGTTGATGAAGGATACGACGTAACTATTGCAACAAGAGGAATTACAAAAGATAACTTTGAAGACAAAGTAAAGAGAATAATAGTAGATAGAGAAAATAGAGAGGATTTAGAAAAGGCTTTTAGTAATAAGAAGTTTGATGTTGTTTATGATAATATATGCTATAGCCCTAATGGAGCAATAAATGTATGTGATATTTTTAAAGGTAATGTAGGTAAGTACATTTTTACATCTACACTATCCGTTTATGATGAAGGACTTAATTTGAAAGAAGAGGATTTTAATCCCTATAATTATGAAATTAAATATGGAGAAAGAGAAGAGTTTGATTATGGTGAAGGAAAAAGACTGGCAGAGGCAGTATTTTTTCAGAAAGCAACATTTCCGGTAGTAGCTGTACGTTTTCCAATTGTAATTGGGGAAGAAGATTATACTGGAAGATTATTTTCATATGCAGAGAATATCTATAATAAAAAAGATATTTTTATAGATAATCTTGAAAGTCAAATGTCTTTTATTTCTTCGGAGGAAGCAGGAGAATTTTTACATTGGATAAGCACCAAAGATTTTAGAGGTCCAATAAATGCATGCAGTGATGGTACTATACAAATAAAAGAAATTATAAGAATATGCGAAGAAAAATTAAATAAAAGGTGGATTGCAGCAGCAAGTGATATAGGAAAAGTAGGAGCATTTAACGGTTTTTATAGATATACTCTAGATAATAAAAAAGCTAAAAGTTTAGGTTTCCAATTTAAAGATGTTCGTGAAGAAACTGAAAAAATATTGGTTCATTTGATGCAACAGCTATAGTAAGGGTGATATGTATAATATGTGTAAAAATAACTTGTTTGGAATGATTTCTAATTTAGGAAAGTGTTATTAAGATAACAAAAGAATAGTTCTGGTTTACTTTTGGCTGGAGTATACATATAAAATTGAAAAACAGAATACTTGTCCAGCACACTTAGTTTCAGCTCATACTTACTTTTAGTTTCTCAGAATAAAAAATTATAAGATCTATAATATATAAATAAATTAGATTGTTCATACAAAAGGGGAAGTAACTATGATGATAACATTTGATAAATCTTCAAATATTTTTGATATTGAGCCATTTATTAAAGACGAAGTTACATTTAACTTAATGCATCGTATTAGGGATGATGATAATCCTCTAATGATGAAAAGTGAAAACGGTAAAATTATTATGGCACAATCTTCACCTAAGTATCCTGTATGGATATGGACTGATAAAAGTATAGAAGAAAATGAATATGAGGAATTAGCAGATGATTTCTATAATTTATTTTGTGATAGAACTAAATTAACTTTTGTTGCAAAGCCTCAAATAGCTGAATTTATAGCCAATAATTATGCTAAACGTAGAGGTGTAAACTGGAAAACATCTATATGCATGGAATCATATTGTTGTCCTGTTATAATTTCTCCAAGAAATATTAACGGCTCAATAAATAAGCCGTCTCTAGAAGATATAGGTATCATAGCTGAATTTCTTGTAGGATTTATAGAAGATTGTTTCAATATAAATACAACTATAGATAAGCAAATTGAAATAGCAAGGGAATATATATTAAGTGATAATTTTTATGTGTGGAAAGTTGGAAATAAAATTGTATCAATGGCTAATATAGCTCATCGCTCTCCTAGACATGGAAGAATAAATGAAGTATATACGCCGTTATCACAGCGTAAAAAGGGATATGCGAGTGCATTGGTTAGTGAGATAAGCAAAATTATATATAGAGAGAATAGAATACCAATGCTTTATACTGATTTATCAAATCCTGCTTCAAATAAAGCTTATAAAAATGTGGGATTCATAGAATGTGGAAGGGTGAACCAAATTAGCTTTGGACTTTAAGAAAATAGGCAAGAGTCTTACTTTATGAGGAGAATATATAAAGTCTAGAAACATATTATAATTTTACATTATTAATGTTGGATTAAGGCTGAGGAAGTAGCACTAAAAATAGATATTAGAGAAAATACGGTTTTTATTCGATGCATGTTATTACTTTGAAAAGGTATATAAATATGAAATTGAAATATTAGAAAAGATAAGTTAGAGAATATTAAAAAACATAGGGAAGAGGAAATAGTTATGAGTTATATGATTAACGAAACTATAAAAGGGATAGAGTTAATATTTAAAACTGAAGAAGGAGTTTTCTCACCTAGGAGAATTGATAAAGGCACTTTGGCAATGCTTTCATTAGTTGATTTTCAAGATGGGGACAAAGTTTTAGATTTAGGCTGTGGATATGGGGTTGTTGGTATATTGGCTGCAAAAATATTAGGTCCTCATAATGTAGTCATGACTGATAAGGATAGATTAGCCATTCACCTATCTAAAGAAAATGCCAAATTAAATGATGTAGGCGATATTACAATTTATGAAAGTGATGGATTTAAAAACGTAGATGAGAAAGACTTTACTTTAATATTATCAAATCCACCATACCATACAGACTTTTCAGTGGCAAAAGAGTTTATTGAAAAAGGATTTAATAGGTTGTGTATTGGTGGAAGAATGTACATGGTTCTTAAAAGAGATTTATGGTATCGGAATAAATTTAAATCTATCTTTGGTGGTGCACAAGTTTGGAAGATAGATGATTATTTTGTATTTATGTCTATAAAGAAAGATAGTACATATGCCAAGGTCAAGAAGTCAAAGAATTAGTTTATTTAAAGAAACATTTACTTAGGGGGATGATAAAAATGTCCAAGATACAAGCCGTTTTTATCGATAGAGATGGAACTATCGGTGGATCAAATGAAGTATCATATCCTGGTGTTTTTCAGTTATTTTCATTTTCTGATAAATCCATAAAAGCATTAAAGGAATTAGGTGTTAAGTTATATGGATTTACAAATCAACCAGGAATATCACGTGGAGATGTAATGGAAGAAGACTTCATCAATGAAATGATTAACTTTGGATTTGATGGTGCTTATATTTGTCCTCATCAGCATACTGAAGGATGTAAATGTAGAAAACCTAGTCCAGAGATGTTATATAGAGCAGCCGAAGAGAATGACTTAGATCTAACAAAATGTATAGTAATTGGTGATAGATGGTCTGATATTTTGGCTGGATATAATGCAGGTTGTCTAAATATATTGGTTTTAACTGGAGCAGGAAAAGAAGCACTTAATCAATATAGATACAAATGGGAAAGTATAGAAGCAAATTATATTGCAAGAGATTTAGAGGATGCAGTAAGATGGATAAAGGAACTTAAGTAGATACCAATGAAAGTAAGAACAACTAAGTATACTGATAAATGGAGAGATGAAATTGGGAAAAGTGTATCATAGTTCAAAAGAGCAAGAATTAAAAAAACTTATTCCTCAAAAAAGTACTCATGGAGTAGAATGGGTTTATGGAACAAAAGATTTAGTAATGTCAGCAGTATTTCTTAATAGTTATGGTGGGGATTTCACTTGTAGTGTTGGAAGAGAAGAAGAAACAGGGAAAGTCTATATTTGTGAGAGATTTAAAGGTGCTTTTGATCTAAGATATGACGGTATACAAGGTTCTATCTATGTCTTATCACAAGATAATTTTTTAGATGGTAAAACAAGTTGGAATGAAGAAGTTGTATGTCCAGTTCCAGTGCAAATAATAGATGAAATAAAGATAGAAGATGCAAAAGAATTTTTAATTAACCTAGAAAAGCAAGAAAAGTTGATAATAAAATATTATCCAGAAAAAATTGATGGGATACCGAGTGATGATGAGGATTTAGTAATGAGAGGTATTATATGGACAAGGAGATTTGGAGATAGAATCTTAGAAAGCGTAAAGTTATTTCATCCTCATTTATTAGAAAGGATATTACAAGGTTTAAAAGAAGATAAATATATTGATTTCTAAAAATACTTACTAGCATCAAAAAAGGGGAGCAAAGAATATGAAAGCAAGAATTAACAAAATAAAAGAAATCGTAGGCAAAGAATTATCTTGTTCTGCACATAATTTAGATCACGTCATGAGAGTACATAATATGTGTATATTTTTAGCCAAATATGAAGAGCATGTAGATTTAGACATTTTAATTCCGGCAGCATTATTACATGATATTGGACGGGTTATTGAAAGTCAAGATAAAAGCGGAAAAACAGACCATGCAATTTTAGGTGCTGAAATGGCTGAGGATATATTGAGAAATTTAGATTATAATGAAGAAGAAATTGAAAAAATTAAGCATTGTATTATTACACATAGATATAGAAGTGGAAATGAGCCTAGAACAATAGAAGCTAAAATACTTTTTGATGCTGATAAACTAGATGTAATAGGCTCTATTGGAATTGCTCGTACATTTATGATATCAGGACAATTCGGTCAAAGTTTATCACAAAACAATTTGAGCAATGACTACATAATAAATAATACAAGTGAAAATGGAAGATTAAAAGATGTATCAAAGCACTCACCATTTATTGAATATGAACTTAAATTTAAGAAAATCCCTGAAAAGTTATATACTAAAAAGGCAAAAGAAATTGGTAAAGATAGGTTAGCATTTATGGATCTGTTTTTTAAAAAACTAGAATTAGAAATAGAAGGCATTGAATGAATCTATTATAAAGAAAAAGTTAGATCTATTGTAACTTAAATAATTATATAGGAGGTTCTTACTCAAAATATTTAGGATAAAATCATATCTATTTATGTGAGTTTAAGGGCCTTTGTTTTTTTATTTCTTTTAGCATAACCTAAAAATAAGTCTTGAGTAATTATCAAAATATAAATAATTTGTGGAAAATATATAAAGGAATTAATAAATATTTATAGAATTCAATACTTATGGCAGAAAATTTCATACAATACGTTGTTTGGAGGTTGCCAATAGTGAGAAAAAACAAAATATCTTTGCTTTTTTCATTTATAATACTCATGTTTATAATATGGAATCCGAGAAAAACACACTGTGAAACTCAAGATAAAGTAGTACTCCAACTAAGGTGGAATCATCAATTTCAATTTGCTGGATATTATGCAGCAGACTGGATGGGTTACTATGCAGATGAAAATATAGAAGTAGAAATCAGACCTGGTTGTACAAAGGATAACCAAGTATTAAATGCAACTGAAGAAGTTTTAGAGGGAAGAGCTGATTTTGGAATAGGTTCTACAGATATTTTATTGGCAGAAGATGAAAAAAAGGGTCTATGTATTATTTCTTCAGTTTTGCAAAGAAGTGCCATAACATTTTTTATAGATGAAAATATTCCATTTTTATCTCCAGTCGACATAACAAAATTAAAAGTAGGGCGGAGAAAAAATGATCTTCTTGATATTGAACTCCAAGCTATGCTTATAAATGAAGGGATAGATCCTAGTATTTTACCTATAGGTGATGAAAATGAAAAATTTAAATCAGAAGATATTATTAATGATAAATATGATGTTATACCAGGATATTTAGGGGGAATAATTGAGTTTTATGCTAGAAAAGAAGGAAACAATTTAAAATCTATAAAGCCTATAGATTATGGTATAGATTTTTATGGAGATACATTATTTACAACAAGGGACTTTGTACTCAAAGATCCCGAGTTGGTAGAAAGATTTAGAAGAGCAAGTATGAAAGGATGGGAGTATGCATTAGAGAATCCACATGAGATAATTGAAAGAATGGAAAAAGAATTTTCTAATCCAGAACTTAAAAGTGAAAAAGACTTTATGGATTATAATAGATTTCAAGCTGAACAAATAAGAGAACTTACCCTATATCCTATAGTTAATCTTGGTAACATAAATGTATATAGATGGGAAAAGATGTATAACAATTTGAAAAAGCTAGAATTAGTAGATAAGCCTATTAACATGGATGAGTTTGTATTCAATTATGAAAAGATTTTACTTAATAGAAGTAAAATCTTTATAAAAAGAATTATTAAAATACTAATAATTATATTGTTAGGAACCATTATATTTTTTGTAATAAATCTTTTTAACAAAAATAAAGAACTAAAAAAAGAATTAGAAGAAAATAAGAGAAAAGAAGCATTAATCTTATATCAAGCTAGACTTGCTGCTATGGGTGAAATGATAGGTAATATAGCACATCAGTGGAGACAACCGTTGAACAATTTAAATCTAATCTTATCTAATTTACAAGATTCTTATAACTATGGAGAATTAGATAGTGAATATCTTCATTCCTCTATAGGAAGAGGACACTTATTGATAAAGCAGATGTCAAATACTATTGATGACTTTAGGTATTATTTGAATCCAAAGAATAAAAAAGAAAACTTCTACATATTAGATAGTGTAAAGTTAGCACTAAGTATTTTAGAAGAAAATATAAGGTTTAACAATATAACACTAATAGTAGATGAAATTGATTCATTAACAGCATATGGATATAAAAATCAGTATTCTCAAGTAATATACAATATTTTAAACAATTCTATAGACGCATTGGTTTCTATTAAAAGAGAGGAGAAAATAATAAAAATTCTAATATATGATGAAAATCATAGGGCAGTTTGTGAAATTATAGATAATGCTGGCGGAATTAGTAATGAAATAAAAGAAAACATATTTGATGCATACTTTACTACAAAAAATAATTCAGATGGTACTGGGTTAGGATTATATATGGCAAAAACTATTATAAATAACATGAATGGATTCATCCAATGGTCTAATATTAAAGACGGTGTTTCTATGAAATTGGTAGTTCCTAAAGGGAGGTTAGAAGATGCAGAGTACGAGAAACCATAACCTTTTAAATAATATTAGAGTATTATTAGTAGAGGATGATGATTTTACTAAAGTAGAACTTGAAAGATTTTTAAAAAGAAGAGTAGGTAAATTATTGACAGCTACTAGTGGAATGGAAGGATTAGATATTTTACAAAGGAATAAAGTAGACATTATCATAACAGATTTAAAAATGCCTAATATGAATGGGCTAGAGATGATTAAAATAGCGAAAAAGGATGGATATGAAGGACCAGTTATAATTATTTCGGCTCTATCTGATAGTAGTACTATTTTAAAAGCTGTTGATATAGGAATAGTTAAATATATAATAAAACCTATAGATACAAATCAATTAATATTTACCATGGAGGAATTATCCTCTAACATATTAAAAAATAAATACAATGGATTAATAATAAATGAAGATATAATTTTAGATAGAGATAAAAAAGTAGAATTAGAAAAGGATATTGGTAGAAAGGTAGCATATTTTTTAAAAACTTATACTGGAAAAGGACCCAAAAACATACATGTATTTCTCCAAGGAAATGAGATAATTATTAAAGCAGAAGAAGTATTATCAATTATGGAGGCCAATATTATCTCTGATATGAAAAATTATAGTATAGTAGATTACAATAGAACATTATTTTACAATGTAAATAAAAGCATATTAGAAACTTTAATTAAAGAAGTTATAAATACTGAAATAGATTTAGTAGAAGTAAATAGTAGCTCGCTGAAAAATTTAGATATTTTAAAATCTTCTTTTAATTAGTTTCATTTTTCTAGATAATATGTTATTATATTAATAAGCTAAAGCAAAATTAGTAGAGAAAGTTAAATGCAAAAGAAAATGAATTAGATGGAATTTATGCTAAAATAGATACAATATGTAAGCTATTTTAGATTTAATCCAAATAAAAATTAAGATTTTCTGGCAAAGGTTAAAGAGAGCTTTTAAAGTTAGGCTTTAATAGGTCAGCTTAGAAGAATTGTATATTCTTTTAGGCTGACTTTTTTTGTTTTATCTATATCATAAAGCAGTAAAAAAATAAGGGGGTATTACAATGAGTAAGGGAGATCTTGTTTATGAACTGGAAGGGAAACCAGAATTAAGAGTAGCTATACCTTTAGGGCTTCAGCATGTACTAGCAATGTTTACTGGAAACATAGCACCCATCATAATTATTGCTAATACATTAGGTTTGCCAGAAGACAGTAAAATACTTATGATTCAATCAGCTATGATTGTTGCAGGAATCGTTACTTTAATTCAATTATATCCAGTTTGGAAAGTAGGAGCAGGGCTACCAATAGTAATGGGTACAAGTTTTGCTTTTGTTCCTACAGCAGTTGCAGTTGGAAGTAAATATGGAATATCTGGAATTTTAGGAAGTTCTTTTTTAGGAAGTTTTACAGAAGTTATTATTGGATTTTTCATAAAACCTTTGAAAAAATATTTTCCACCAATTGTTATGGGAACAGTTCTTTTTTCTATCGGTATTTCATTACTACCTGTAGGTATCCAATATTTTGCAGGGGGAGTAGGAGCAGCGGATTTTGGTTCGCCTGAAAACTTGTTTTTAGGATTCTTGGTACTACTAATAATTATTGTTCTACAGGGATTTGGAAAGGGAATTTTCAATACAGCATCCATACTTATAGCTTTAGTTATAGGATATATTGTTGCCATTCCTATGGGAAAAATAGATTTTACAAGTGTATCACAAGCAGGATGGTTAAGTATTCCAAAGCCTTTAGAATTTGGAATGGAATTTCATCTAGATGCAATATTAAAGTTTGCAGCAGTATATTTGATTGTAAGCCTTGAAACATTGGGGAATGTTTCAGGAATAACTATAAGTACTTTAGGAAGAGAGGCAGTAGAAAGGGAAATGACAGGAGCAGTATTAGCTGATGGTTTAGGAAGTACTTTAGCCGCAGTTTTTAATGTATTACCTAATACAGGATATGGGCAAAATGTCGGAATTATTGCCTTAACAAAAGTCGTAAATAAATTTTGTATAGCAACAGGAGGAATATTTTTAATTATTGCTGGTATCATACCAAAATTTGGAGCGATTTGTGCTGCAATGCCTCCAAGTGTATTAGGAGGAGCAGTAACAGTTGTTTTTTCAATGATAACTATAAGTGGAATAAGAATGATTGGAAAAGCTGGCTTAGACGGAAAAAACGCAACTATTCTTTCTGTTTCTATTGGAGTAGGAATAGGGTTTAGTCAAGTGCCAGATTCAATGGTACATTTTCCAAAAGTGCTTCAACATTTTTTTAGTGATCCTGTAGTCGCAGCAGGAATATTGGCTCTAATTCTTAACATTATATTTACAGATAGATGGGCTATAAAAGAGTCAGAAGCTAGGGAGAGTAATGATTCTATAGAAAATAAAGACGACTTAGCCGCTGAGAAGATATAAATGTAGTGGATAAACCTAAATATGCAAGGGGGTAAATCGATTGATATCCATAAATGAATATGCTACACCTGAAAGTGTAGAAGAAGCTTATAATTTATTGATTAAGAAAAGAAACAATGTAGTTTTTGGTGGAGGAGCATTCATAAGAATGGGTTCAAAGAATATATCTACTGCCATAGATTTATCAAAGGCAAATTTTAATTATATAGTAGAAGATGAAAATACAATCAATATTGGCGCAATGACTACCTTAGGAGATATAGAGCATTCCCCAATATTAAAGAAATATTTCAATAATGTTTTAGCAAAATCTGTTAGAGAAATAGTAGGTATTCAACTAAGAAATATTGTAACTGTAGGAGGTACTGTTTATTCAAGATATGGATTTTCTGATTTTATAACAGGTTTATTAGCCTTGAATACAAATGTAGAATTATATAAACAAGGCAATATTTCTTTAGATAAATTTTTAGAAGAAGGGTCAAGAGAACGAGATATTCTAAAAAGTATATCTATTATGAAAGACAATAGAAAAGCTGCTTTTTCATCCATGAGAAATTCTAAGGGAGATTATGCCATTTTAAATGTAGCCATATCGAACTTAAATGGAAAATATAGAATAGCTGTAGGAGCAAGACCTAATAGAGCAGTCTTAGCCAATAAATCAATGGAATATTTAAATAACAATGGTTTTTCACAAAAAAATGCTGTTGAAGCAGCTAAAATTGCTTCAGAAGAATTAACCTTTGGGACTAACAGCAGAGGAAGTAATATTTATAGAAAACAGTTATGTTATGTTCTAGTTAAAAATACTCTAATGGAGGTTCAGGGGTATGAAGATTGAAATGAAGATTAATGGAGTAAAAAAGTATTTTGAAGTATCTCCTGATGAATATTTAGTTGATACACTTAGAAATAATGGATATATAAGTGTAAAAAGAGGGTGTGATACTGGCATGTGTGGCGTATGTACAGTTCACATGGATGGAAAAGCAATTTTATCTTGTGTAATACTTTCAGCTATGGCAAATGGTCATGAAATAACAACTATTGAAGGAGTAAGGGAGGAAGCCAAAAAAGTAGGAGAATTCTTGGTAAGTGAAGGAGTTGAACAATGTGGGTATTGTAGTACTGGATTGATAATGAATATTTTATATTTAGAAAAATGTATAGAAAATCCTACAGATGAAGAAATACTTCACTACTTAAACGGGAACTTATGCAGATGTACGGGGTATAGTGGTCAGTTGAGAGCCATAAAAAAGTATCTGGAGGTGAAAAACAGTGAAAGTAGTGAATAAGCCTTTTTCTAAAATAGATGGTAAAGGATTAGTAGAGGGAAAACCTGTTTATACCGATGATTTAGCTCCTAAAGATGCACTAATAGTTAAAGTATTAAGAAGTCCCCATGCCTTTGCTAAAATTAAAAAAATTGATATCAAGATTGCAGAAAAAGTACCTGGAGTAGAATGTATATTAACCTACAAAGATATTGATAGAGTACCATTTACAAGAGCTGGACAGTGTTATCCAGAATTATCTCCCTATGATAAGTTTATATTAGATGAGTATGTAAGACATGTTGGAGATGAAGTTGCAATAGTTGCAGCTATTAATGAAAAAGCAGCTATAAAAGCTATGAAGCTTATAAAAGTAGAATATGAAATATTAGAGCCTGTATTAGACCTTGAGAAAGCAGATGGACACCTTTCTTTAGTTCATCCCGAAAAAGAGATATTTTCAATGGCAGATATAGGATTTGATAGAAATAGGAATATAGCTTGCCAAGTAAAATTAGAACTAGGAGATATTGAAAAGACTTTAAAAGAATGTGATGTAATCGTTAAAGGAACTTATAGTAGTCAAGCTCAAGCACAAGGTATGATGGAAACTCAAAGAGCTTTTACTTATATAGATACATATGGAAGATTAATCGTAGTTACATCAACCCAAATACCTTTTCATGTAAGAAGAATTTTATCAACAGCACTTAAAATACCTGAAAGTAAAATAAGAGTTATCAAACCTAGAATTGGTGGGGGATTCGGTGCAAAACAAACAGCAAATGCAGAATTTTATCCTGCATTAGTTACATTGAAAACAGGTAAAGCTGCAAAGATTATATTTTCTAGAAAAGAAGTATTTATAGGAACTAACTCAAGACATGCAATGAAATTTAATGTTATTCTCGGAGCTTCAAAAGACGGAAAGATAAAAGCTATAGATATGATAGGACTTTCCGATACTGGAGCATACGGGGAGCACAGCCAAACAACTATAGGTGCTGCTGCAAAAAAAGTATTGCCTCTATACAATAAGGTAGAAGCTTGCCGATATTACGGAAAGGCTCTTTATACTAACCATGTAACTGCTGGGGCTTTTAGAGGTTTTGGAGTAACTCAAGGAACTTTTGCTATAGAGTCGGCTGTAAATGAATTGGCAGTAGAGTTAAATATGGATCCATTAGAAATACGAAATATAAACATGATAAAAAAAGGAGAGACGACTAAACTTCTAAATATGACAACAAAAGATTGGGGAAACAGACCTATGTATATGGATAGTTGTATGCTTGAGTATTGTGTATCTAGGGGAAAGGAGTTAATAAACTGGAGTGAAAAATATCCTAGACAAAAAATTAGCAGTACAAAGGTAAGAGGAGTAGGAATGGCAATTGCACAACAAGGCTCTGGTCTTCCTAAAATTGATATGGCTTCTGCTACTCTAAAGTTAAATACAGACGGGTTTTTCAGCCTTTTAATTGGTGCAACTGATCTTGGTACGGGTAGTGATACTATTCTTGCTCAAATTGCAGCCGAAACACTTGGAGTTGATTTGGATAAGATAGTAGTTTATTCTTCAGATACGGATTTAACCCCTTTTGATAGTGGAGCATATGCATCTAGTACAACTTATACTACTGGTAATGCAGTAATAGAAGCAGCGAAAAACATGGTCGATTTAATTTGTGAACATGGAGCTAAATATTTTCATGTAACTAAAGATGACATATTGTTTGATGGAGCTAATATTACCAATAAAGTAACTAGAAAATTTATTAGTTTAGGAGATTTCTCAAAGAAAATAACATATAATGAACTGTTTACTCAATTAGTTGCAACTGGATCCTTTATACCTGAAAAGAATGTTACACCATATATGGCAGGTTTTGCTGAGGTAGAAGTTGACTTAGAAACTGGAAAGGTAGAAGTAGTTGAATTTGTTGGTGTAGTAGACTGTGGAACACCTATAAATCCTAAACTTTCAAAAATACAAGTAGAAGGTGGTATAGTAACAGGAATAGGATTAGCTTTATATGAAGAAGTTAAATATGATAGTCGAGGAAGATTAATGACAGATACATTTATGGAATATAAGCTTCCTACTAGAAAAGATATTGGAAAAATAACTGTAGAATTAGCTGAAGGATATGAAAAAACAGGGCCTTATGGAGCAAAGTCCATAGGTGAGGTAGTTGTTAACACTGTGGCACCAGCAATAACAGACGCTATATATAATGCAACTGGAGTAAGAGTTAGAGACTTACCAGCTACATCAGAAAAGGTATTTTTAAAATTGATGGAAAATACTTTTAAGTAAATAGGGTGAGACATTATTTAAACATAAAAATTATATTTGAAGTTTGGATAAGTGAATTCTAGACTTTTGATTAGGATTAAAAGGAAAGTAGATTTTTTTACTTTCCTTTTTTGTTGAAATAAATTCGTTTACAAAAATAAGAATATTTAGATTTTGAAGGAGGAATTTGGTGGAAAACGTGGAATAGGTAGTATGAAGGAGGAATTATATGAAGTTTACTAAACTACAAGAAATTAGTGAGTTAATGAAAGACTATAAATACACATGGTTTATAGCAGGAGGATGGGCTATAGATCTTTTCATTAATACTGTGACAAGAGAACATAATGATATAGAAATTGGAATATTTCGCGAAGAACAGTATGAAATATATAAATACTTTAAAGATTGGACCTTAAAGAAAGTTGTAAAATATGAAAATAAACCTAAATTAGAAGTTTGGAAAGAAAACGAATACTTATGCTTACCAGTGCATGAAATACATGGATATAATAGTAATCTACATGTTAATAACATTGAAATTTTACTAAATGAAAAACATGAAAGCTATTGGATATACAGAAGAAATCAAAATATTAAAAGAAATATTCAAGATACAATACTAATATCAGAACTAGGGATTCCAATTCTAAGTCCAGAAATCGTTCTATTATATAAGTCTTCTCATAATAAAGAAAAAGACAATAAGGATTTTATGAGTGTGATAGATAAATTGTCTTGTTCCCAAAAAAATTGGCTAAGAGAGTCATTAGTGGTTACAAACCCTAATCATGAGTGGTTAGATATGATGAGATAATCTAAAATCAATTATTTATAAGGTGAGGTTTTACTATGGTGAAGTTGTTTGGGAAAGTTACAGATTATCATGGAAATCCATTATCTAATGTAGATGTTTTAATAAAAGATAAGAATTTTCAAGACATTTATAAAGCTATAACCGACGAAGATGGATATTATGAAATTGAAGTAAAAAAAGATGTATATTATGCAATTGCCATTGTAAGAGATTATTCAGTAAAATATCTTGAATATTGGGCTTGGAATGTTCCAATGATAAAAGATCAAGAGATTAATGCTAAAATTAATGGTCTAGAAATATATGCAATTAATGTATTTGTGGTTCAAGGAGCATACGAAGCTCTTATGATATATTTTAGGCCAATGAGTTTACAACGTCATAAAAATATAAATTTAAGGGATTCAATTAATTCAAATAGTATAATAAATATTTCTCCAGATTTATCTAAGGAGGATATAAAAGTTGAAATAGAAAATAGAGAAGTTAATCTGTTAGAGATAAATAGAGTTAAAGAATACATAGGTCAAAATAAATATATGTATTCTTACTTAATTCAGGTAGAACTACCAAAAAACATAGATAGGAAAACTTATAATAAAGTCGATATAGAATTGATAGATAGAGAAACTGGTGAAAGAGGTAGTGGAAGTGTGTTTTGGAAAGAGTAGGCTAGATGAGTGGTTAAAATAGATAGGAGAATTAAGATAATGGGATATAGAAAAGAGGATTTTCTAATAATTAGCAATCTTGAAATAAGAACATTAAAAGAAGATGATAATGATATAGATTTATTTATACCAATAGATTACAGAACATTAAATTTATATATAGAAGATCTTCCAAATTATATAAATAATAGAATCCAATTCACAGAGGTAAGAAGTCTTGTTATACGGTTTTCTATAAAAGAGAATGAAAGTTACTGTACAATTCATTTGTTAAAGAGTATAGATCTTCAATCAGCAATAGTTAATTTTGAAATGAATTATAAAGATCATTATATAGAACTTGTACATAAAGAATATTGTATAGAGATGTATTTAAAAAGGAAGGAAAGTTAAACATGAACTACTATAGAAAATTAGAGAGACTAGAGGAATTAAGTAAGGAGGAAATAACTGAAGTTATAGAAGAAAATTTTATTAATAATATAAAATATATTGGACAGTCAAATAAGAGTAAGGTTTATTCTTATAAACAGATTATGTTAGCAACAGATGTATCTCATCCATTTTTTAATGTGGCTTTTATAGGAAAGTTTTCAAGTAAAAATATAATAAATGATATAAAAAAGTTCTAAAAAATTTTCTAGAAGAAAGATTACCAATGAGGTTAATTATTGAGTCCAAAATAATGAAAGATGAAGTAGATGAATTACTTAAAGATAAAGAACTATTTTATGCGGAAGACACTATTGGCATAGCAATAGATTTAAATACTTTAGATGATAAGAAATATTTAAACAATGATTTAACAATAAAACCTGTATAAGATGAAAATTCCCTTAAAGAATGGTTAAAACCAATAGTAGAAAGTTATAAATTATCATCTGAAGCTACTGAATATTAGTTTCAACTATATAGTGAATTAGGATTAGAACAAGATAAACAATGGATTCATTATGTAAAATTTTTAGACAATAAGCCTATTGCATCAGCATCATTATTTTTAGATGGAAAATCAGCAGATGTTTACAATGTAGCTACCATACCTAAAGAAAGGAGAAAAGGTATTGGTACCTCATGATATATACAATGTTAAAAAAGGTAAAAGAGAAAGGCTATAATATAGTAGTTCTGAATTCTTCTAAAATGGGACAAGGTATATATAAAAATATCAGATTTAAAGAATATAGCAATCAATCTATTTATATATGGATTAATATGTAAAATAAAGGACTAGGTTAGTTTTACATATTAGTTTAGACTATATTAAAATGGCTATTAAACTTTTATTACAATTATGTAATTTTAATAAGGAAAATTGTCATCAAATCTTAATCTACAATACGTGTCAAAATATAATATAATTCTTATAGGTAGTTAAATTTATAAGAATGGAGAGGATGACAAATATGAAAAAGAAAATTGTTAAATGTATAGGTATAAGCACTATATCGTTATCGTTGATATTAAGCAGCAGTACTTTTAAGGTAGAAGCAAGTGATATATCAATGAAAACTTTAAATAAATATAATTCTCAGGAACAAATTTTATTGAGAGATAAACCAATACAAATACCAGTTGATAATATAGAACAAGAAGAACAGTTTAGAGGGGTTTGGGTATCAACAGTATTTAACCTAGATTTGCCATCAAAAAAAGGATTAGCGCAGGAGGAGTATAAGCGAGAGTACATAGAGCTTTTAGATAACTTACAAGCTTTGAATATTAATTCTGTAATATTCCAAGTTAGACCTAAATTAGATGCTTTTTATAAATCAAAGATAAATCCTTGGTCAGAATTTTTAACAGGAACTCAAGGGTTAAGTCCTGGATGGGATCCATTGAAATGGATGATAGAAGAAACACATAATAGGGGAATGGAATTTCAAGCTTGGTTTAACCCATATAGGGTAACTACAACTTCAAATAATAAGAAAACAGTGAAACAACAATTAGAAGAGTTAGCTCCTAATAATTGGGCACGACAAAATCCCCAATATGTTTTTAGCTTTGATGGTAAATTATATTTAAATCCAGGTGAACCAGAGGTAATAAAATATATTATTGAAAGTGTAATGGAGGTTGTAAAAAACTATGATATAGATGCAGTTCACTTTGATGATTATTTTTATCCTTATAGATCTACAAAAGATAAAGATAAGTGGTATTCTATAGAAGAACAAAAAACTTTTGCAAAATATGGTAGCGGTTTTAAAAGTGTAGCTGATTGGAGAAGGGATAATGTAGATAAACTAATATTAAGTTTGCATAATTCAATTACATCCTATAACAAGGAGCAAAAAAAATCTGTACAATTTGGTATCAGTCCTTATGGTATATGGGGACATAAAGAAATCCATCCAGAGGGAAGTGAAGCTGGAACAGGCTCCTTAACACCAATAACATCTCAAGCATCTTATGATAATTTATTTGCAGATACAAGAAAATGGGTAAAAAATAATTGGATTGATTATATAGCACCTCAGATATACTGGTCTTTTGATGAAAAGGCAGCACCTTATGGAGAGTTAGTTAACTGGTGGGCAGATGTAGTAAAAGATACTAACGTTCATCTATATATAGGACATGCTAATTATAAAAAGGCAGATATAAATAATAAAAATATAAGTTGGAAAAATCCAGAAGAAATATCAAATCAACTTAAATTTAATAGTCTATATAAAGAGGTAAAAGGAAGTATATTTTTTAGATATAAATCTTTATTAAAGACTGAAAATAGTGCTAAAGCCAATAATGAGTTTATTGATATATTAAAAAATCAGCATTTTAATACCATATCCTTATTGCCGTCTAAACCTTGGCTAGATCATAAGGAAACTTTAAGTCCATATGATTTATCTGTTGTGAAGGAGAATAATGGTAATAGATTAACTTGGTATGATACTATAGATAATGATTCTGCTTATTACGTTATTTGCCGAGAAGAAGTCGTAAAAGATAACAATACTATGGGACAATCTAAAACCATTATAAGTAAAATTAAAAGGACAGATAAAAGTACATCTTTTACTTTTGTTGATACACATATTGATCCACAGAAGGAATATATATATTCAGTAGCTGCAGTGGACAAGGCAAATAATCAAAGTATACTTTGTAAGGAGAAAAAACTTAGCCAAGAAGAATCTCGTTAAATCACATAAATTTAAAAAATAAATAATAGATTTTTATACACGGAGATTATAGTTATAGTATATAAAAATTTTATATTATTTTAGATGACAGATATGGTCAAGGAGTAAGTATAAAATTTTTTCAAATAATCTCCGTGATTTTATTTTATTATGATGAGAAAAGTATATTCGTTAAAAAAATACACTATAGGGTGATAAAAATATTTGATTTTGAAAATTTACAAAATGTAAAAACAGTAGGTGCATTTATAGTAAATGATAGTAAGTTTGCTTTTATGATAGGATCAAATGCGAGTAAGGTTAAAATGCTACCCGGTTTTGCTAACTATGAATATTCTATTATAACGGGTATTTATAGACAGTCTGATTGATACATATAATAATAGCAATTTCATTTGTTTGATTTTTCAATAAATTTTGGGAGAGATAGAAATTTTATCTTTTTTTGTTGTGCAATTTTTTTAAAAAGAGAATTTTTAGTTTTCGGGAAGGAATTTAGGGAACATATAGAATAGTAAAATATTAAAGTTATTTAATAGAGACTAAAAAGGATCCCAAAACAATAAACAATTAATTTTATTTAAAAATATAGCATCAGCTAAAGAATAAAGACACCGTGAATAAAATACTTCAAAAAATTTATATTAACTTAAAAATATATTGAAAGAAAAATCAAAGGAGGATTTTTAAATGAATAATATATTATTTAGTAGAGTAGGATATGTTTATCTGCCTGTAGTAGATATTGACAAGTCTATTGAATGGTATAGGGATATTCTGGGATTAGAGTTAAAATCAAAGTTTAATGATAGAGGAACTAATATTGCTGTATTTCATTTTAGGGAGCTTAACAAAGTTGCTCTGTTACTCGTTGAAACAACCGATTCACTTAAAGCCGAATATTTAAGGAATGGTAAGCCTTTCCCAGTAGTAGCCATTAATTGCCCTGATATTGAATATACTTATAATACCTTAAAAAGTAAAGGAGTAGAAGTCGGTGAACTTATAACTCTTGGAAAGGGAGAAGCCAAGTATTTTTATTTTAAAGATATAGAAGGAAATAGATTGGAAGCAGCATGGTCTATATGGGATTAATGAAAATGATATAAGCTAATAAGATAATATTTAGAGGAAGAGAAATATCTCCAGCCTCTATTTTTTATACTGTCTAAAGTAGAGATAATACTTAGATTTTAAGAAGGAATTCAGCATGAGATATGGAATAGTATAAATAAGGATTACCATAAAATAAAAATTTTTAAGTCTATAGGAGGTAAAGAATGAATATTGAACCTAAATGGCTAGAATGGGCTAAAAAGCTTCAAGCAATTGCTCAAGCTGGTTTAACTTATTCTAAAAATGAATATGATTTAGAAAGATTTGAAGAAATAAGGGATATTAGTATTGAAATATTAAATAATTATACTGGAGTTGAAAATGAAAAAATTCGCCAATTGTTTGCAAATGAAGAAGGGTATCCTACACCTAAAATAGATGTAAGAGCTGCAATATTTAATAACGAGGAAATTTTATTAGTAAAAGAGAAACTAGATGGTTTATGGTCGTTACCAGGAGGATGGGCAGATATAGACATATCTTTAAGGGAAAATCTTATAAAAGAAGCAGAAGAGGAAGCAGGGGTAAAAATTGAACCTAAACGAGTAATTGCTATATTAGATAGGAAAAAACACAATATCCCACCTATGCCTTATGGGATTTATAAGATCTTTGTAGAATGTGATCTTGTCGGAGGAAAATTCCAAGAAAATATTGAAACATCTGAAGCAAAGTTCTTTTCCATTGAAAATCTCCCACCTTTATCAACAGAAAGAAATACAAAAGAACAGATTGAAATGTGTTTTAGTACTAAAGCAAAAGAATTTCATGAAGCCATATTTGATTAAATAATAATTAATTATAGCAGTATTTCAATTAATATAGATTAATATTTAAAGGAAGGAAGATATTATGGAAGTTAAATTCTATTCAATAGGAGAAATAGATGATAAAGATTTAAAATTTGCAGTAATTAGTGCAATGTTTGATGGGAAATGGATATTTGTTAAGCATAAACAGAGAGATACGTGGGAAATACCAGGAGGACATAGAGAATTTGGAGAAACTATAGAAGAAACTGCTAAAAGGGAGTTGTTTGAGGAAACAGGAGCTAAAGATTTTAAAAATAAGGCAATATGTGATTATTCAGTATTGAGAAATGATACTACTACATTTGGCAGATTATACTTTAGTGAAGTTAAAAAATTGGACAAACTTCCTGATTTAGAAATAAAAGAAATCAAATTATTTGATGATATTCCAGATAATTTAACGTATCCTGAGATTCAACCTTATTTATTTGAAAAAGTAAAATTTTTAAATAAAAAATATTAGAATAGATTGGCTTAAAATAGAAAGCTTATATAAGATGGTTAGATCCAAATAATTGAAGAAGTATGTAATAGTATAATGGGAAAGACTAAATAATAAATTTTAAGTATAATATTTAATTAAAAAGGAGTCTCATGTGAAGAAAAAGCTCAAGAAGCCTAGAAACTTTACAGAGGGAGTGAAATAAACTAATTATGGTTAAACATATAATTTTTGATTTTGATGGTACTTTAGTCGATTCAAAAGATGCTGTTATATCCGCATTTAATTATCTTGCTGAGAAATATAAATTTAAAAAATTGGATCCGGGTAATATTGAGTTCTTGAGAAAATTATCTATTATAGAAAGAGCAAAGTTTCTAGATTTTCCCATATATAAAATTCCTTTTTTAGTAGGAGAAATGTATAATTTATATAAGCAATCTATAAAACATGTTAATTTATTTAGTGGAATAAGAGATTTGTTAAATGAATTAGAAGATAAGGGGTATAGTTTAGCAATTATATCATCTAATTCTGAAGAAAACATTAGAGAGTTTCTTTCTAGAAACCAAATAGATAATATAAAAGAAGTTTTTTGTTCAAGTAATATCTTTGGCAAAGATAAAATTATTAAAAAGTTTTTGAAAACATATGATCTAAAAAATTCTGAAGTTATATATATTGGAGATGAGAAAAGAGATATTGTAGCATGTAAGAAAGTGGGCATAAAGGTAATTTGGGTAGGATGGGGATATGATGCAATAAATATTGTAAAGGAGGAACATCCTGATTATATAGTTGATGCACCAGAAGAGATTTTAAAAATATTATAGAATAATGGATTTTTAGGCTTTTAAATATTTAATTGAAAGATGAAAAAAAGGGGGAATTTATATGAGTGGGATTATTATATTTGCTTTAATTATTATAAATGTACCTATTTTTAAATTTATATACAAATTATCTTTTATAAATAATGATGATTTTAAGAAATCTGTTAAATATTCTTTCACGCCAGATATTGTTTCGCTTTTTAGAGGAGAGTATTGGAAAGATAGATTTGGAGAAGCAAAAATAGGATTCTTTATATTTACTTGTGTATTAGTTGTTATATTAGAAGTTTTCATTTTACAAGGAATTATAACTACTTTTATATAGAAAATAATTGCAAAACTCTAGTCTTACTAAGAAACCTAATATTCGGAAAAAACCTAAATAGAAAAAATCTAAATAGAGGGTGAACTTTATGAAAATAGCTTTTTTAGATAGAGATGGAACCATAATAGAAGATTATGAAGATGAGCTATGGAGAAACGTAGTGGATCCAGTTTTTATAGATGAGTCTATAGATACTTTAAAAATTATAAAAGAAAAAGGATATGAAATTATTATTATAACAAATCAGTATTTGATAGATGAAAAAATTATAACATTATCACAATATAAAAATTTTACTCAAAAATTTATAAATAAATTAAAAGATAATGGGGTTGAAATATTGAATATATTTTACTGTCCTCATTCTAGAGAAAAAGACTGTAGTTGTATGAAACCTAAAGATGGTTTAATAAAGTCTGCATTGGAAAAATATCCAACGATAGATTTGCAGAATAGTTTTATTGCGGGAGATTCCTTATGTGATATTGAACTTGGAAGAAATTTAGGGATAAAAACTTTTGGGATAGGATTAGAAAGTAGCGAAGGGGTATTAAGTATTAATTCTTTAAAAAACATAGTAAAATATTTATAAAATTAAATATAATAATCGTTGATAAAGTAAATTAATTAAAGGAGTATTGCTATGTATATTATTGAGACTAATAGATTAGGATTACGAAATTGGATGGATACAGATATACCAGTTTTTGTAGAGATGAATAAGGATCTTAAAGTAATGGAGTATTTTCCAAAAGTATTATCTGAAGAAGAGACTATGGTAATGATAGATAGAGTTAAACAACATTTTATAGATAATGGATTTGGATTATTTGCAGTTGAGCTTAAAGAGACAAATGAGTTTATTGGATTTGTTGGATTGTCAATTCCAAAATTTGAAGCTGATTTTACTCCATGTGTAGAAATAGGCTGGAGATTAGCTCATAAACATTGGGGAAAAGGATATGCACCAGAGGCAGCAGAAGCTTGTCTTAATTATGGATTTGACAATTTAGGTCTTAAAGAGATTGTATCTTTTACCTCAGTTTTAAATAAAGGATCAATGAGAGTAATGGAGAAAATTGGAATGAAATACGTTAAAGAATTTGATCATCCAAATGTAGAACCAGATAGTAGATTAAAAAAACATGTATTATATGTAAAGAAGGCAAAAGATAGATATTAAAGGAACAATTGTTACCCTATAAATTTATATAGGGTACTATTTTTATAGGACATAATGATTTATAATAATATTATTTATTTAGTGTACGGATAAAAATGCCTTTAAGGAGATGATTGAGAATGTTAGCTAAAGAATTATACTTAAAACTTTATGATGATTTTCAAATTGAAGGAATGAAAGATGATTGGAGTTTTGTAGATTTCAATGATTATATTTTCACAGAGTTTAAGGATAAGCATATAGGGGTTATGCTTGATAATTCTGAATATATAAAAAAGGTATATACTGCAGTATTTCCAGATAAAAATATAATAGAAAAGATTTTAAAAACTGGAAAATCAGATATATTACTTTTTTCTCATCATGCTATGGGATATGATGGAAGAGTTGATGGGTTTCCTTTTTATAATATTCCAAAGGATTATTTAAAACAAATGAAAGAAAAGCGTATTTCTTTTTATGTACTTCATTTACCTTTAGATAAGAACGGAGAATATTCTACTTCTATAAACTTGGCAGAGGCTTTAAATTTAGAAATTGTTGATGAATTTTGTGAGGTTGAAGGAGTGAAAGTAGGAATAATATGCAGAGTAAAATTTAAATATGTTGATGAATTTTGTAAACATATAGAAGGGATATTAGGACATAAAGTTAAATTTAGGAATTATGGAGATGAAATAATTAAAGGTGGAAAAGTAGCAATTGCAGCTGGTGGAGGTAGTTATCCATTTGTAGCTACAGAATTATCTAGCAAGGGAATAAACTTATATTTGACTGGTTTCACAAGACCACTACAATCATTTCAGCCAACTATTGAATTTCATAAAATTGCACAGGAAAATAGAATAAATATAGTCGGAGCAACTCATTATTCAACGGAAAAATATGCTTGTATAGCTATGGTCGATTACTTCAAAGAACTTGGTCTATCGGCAGAATTCATAGAAGGAGAATATTATTTAGAAGATTTATAAAAGCAGAAATTCTTTAATAAGGAAGAGGGTATTTATTTAAATACAATTATCTCAACATAAAACTTTAAAAAATGAAGAGATAAAATGGTGGCATTATAAATTGGCATAAGAAAAAGGCTATTATATAATGAGTGAAGAAGTTGGAATGTTTGGTTACTCATTATTATAGGCTTAAGGGAGGATTTTATAGTGAAAATAGCCGTTGTTGGGTATGGAGACTCAGTAGATAAAACTTTATACGTTGCAGATAAATATTATAATAATATAGATTTTGTTTGTTTTACTGTAGGAGAAATAGACAGTTGTGAAGATATTTTAGAAAAGTGTGAAAAAGAAGTTGATGGAATAATTTTTACAGGACAGGGATTTAATGTAGAAGTTAAAAAATATGGAAAATTAACAAAACCTTTTTTATGCATTCCTAGAGAAGGATCATGTTTAATGAAGACCCTATGGAATATTAAAGATCATTATAGAGATGTTAAAAAGGTAAGTATAGATATTTTGGAAGAACCTCTTGTACATGATATATTTCAAGAATTTAGAATAGAATTTGAAGAAATATTTGTATTTCCTTTTGATGAAGATGAAAAAGAATCGAAATATAAAGAATGGCATGAGAAGCTTTTAGAACAAGACAAAATAGATTTAGCTATGACTAGCTTTGGATCCATTTATGGAGATTTTAAACAAAGAGGTTTGCCTGTAGCACGGATAGAAATAACTACACCTGTAATTAAAAATTCTATAGATATTCTCATTCAGCTCATAGAAACAAAAAAATTAGGGGCAGCACAAATAGGGATACAGATAATAGAATTAAATCTATCAAATGAAAAGGCTAATCATTATGTATCTTTAAAAAAGAAAAATTTGGTGGAAAGTAAACTTATAGAATATTTGCCTTTGGTACAAGGAAGTTTAGTTAGGGGTGTAGGCAGTGAATATATAATTTTTAGCACAAGGGGAGCTTTAGAAAATGAAAAGGCACAGAATTATTTTTTAGAGCTTATGAAAGATCTATCTAAAGAAAAACTTATAATTTATAGTGGAACAGGTTATGGGACTACAGCGTTTCATGGAGATAACAATGCTAGAACGGCTTTACAGAAAGCAAAAGAACATAAAGAATCTTCATACTATATTGTATATGAGGATGAAAGCATAAAAGGTCCTATTGGAGAAATTGAAGGATATTCTTATAATTTAATGATAAAGGATAAGAATTTAAATAAAATAGCAGAAGAAGTAGGAATAAGTCCAACTTATTTATCTAAGATTATAGCGCATATGGAAATTTCCCAAAAAGAAATTTTTGAAGCTAAAAGCCTTTCAGAATTTTTAGGAGTTTCAGAGAGAAGTGCAAGGAGAATTTTAAAAAAATTTTTAGATTCAGGGTATGGTGAAAAAGTAACATCGGTACAATATAATAATGTAGGACGACCTACTCAATTTATAAAGATAAAATTACAGAAATCTAACTAAATGCATAAAATCATTTGATGATTCTTATTATGATTATCATGAGAAAATATTCATAATAAAATCATCAGATGATTTTTTATTATACTATTTTGAATGTAAACTAGAAAATAATTATAGAATCATAGCATTTAAAAATTTTTATTGAGCTGTAATGAATAGAAAGTATAGGAACTAGCTTTATTACATGAACGTACTCCTATAATAATTTTATAACACAATAAATTATATTAATTGAAATGTATTTAAAAGTTTGTTATAATTCCATTAAGGACATATTAAAGACATGTCAATAATAAGGAGGGAATTATAATGAATTATTTAGAAGTAGCAAATCATCCATTAATGTGGACAGCAGCTGCTTTAGCTGTAGGAGTAGTAATTTTACAATCAATCATTTTTGCTAAAAAGTCTTATAAAACAGGAAAAGATATAGGACTTACTGAACAACAAATGAAATCTGCCATGAAAACTAGTGCTATTTCATCTATTGGACCTTCAATGGTTATTTTAGCTGGAATGGTATCGTTAATAGTTACTATGGGAGGACCAATAGCTTGGATGAGACTTTCCTTTATAGGGTCTGTTACTTATGAATTAATGGCAGCAGGCTTTGGTGCTGATGCTATGGGAGTAGTTTTAGGAAAAGAAGGCATGACCGAGGTAGTTTTTGCTAATGGAGTATGGACAATGATACTTGGTTCTATGGGGTGGTTATTATTTACTTTCTTATTTACTCATAAAATGGACAAGCTTACTAAAGTATTAGCAAATGGAAAAAAAGCAATGGTTCCAATTATCTCAGCAGGTGCTATGCTAGGAGCTTTTGCATATTTTAATGCAGATAGGATTTTAGGCTTTGATGCTGGAGCATTGGCATGTATAAGTGGATTAGTTCTTATGATGATAATAGTATATATTCAAAAAAAGAAGAACATTACTTGGTTAAGAGAATGGGGATTAACTATAGCAATGTTTGGTGGAATGCTTATAGGATCACTAATTTAATTAAATAATGAATATCAAAGGAGCTGGAATAATGAAAAATAATGTATATGATAATGAATTTATACCTAGTATAATTAAATATGGGAGGATAACGTTATTTTTAGGAATGTTGTTAGCTTTAGGACCTGCCTTGATATTGGCACTTCATTTTGGATATATGCCTCCAATAGGAGCTATAATTGCAGGAACATTAGCTCAAATGAGCGTAAGTGGAGCATTCTATGTAGTTGAGCCAATTTCATATTTCCCTATTTTAGGAATACCAGGAACCTATATGGCATTTTTATCAGGAAATTTAGTAAATATGAGAATTCCTTGTGCCGTTGCAGCACAAGAAGCTGCAGGTGTAAAACAAGGTACTAATGAAGGTGCAATTATTTCGACTTTAGGAATTGCAGTATCTATACTAATAAATATAGCTATTTTATCAATAGCAGTGTTTTTAGGTTCATCAGTTTTAGCCAGTTTACCAGCAGAAGTAACAAGGGTACTTAATTTAATTTTACCAGCTTTATTTGGAGCAGTTTTCGGACAATTTGCTATACAAAGACCAAAGCTTGGAGTAGTTGCAATTACTATAGCAGGTTTTATGACGTTCTTACTAAAACAAGGATTTTTATCATTTTTACCAGGAACACCATCTTATGCAGTAATCTTAGTATCGGTATTTGGAACTATTGCTGCAGGTAAAAAAATCTATGGAAAAGAACTGCAAGGAGAATAGTATTAAAAATATAGAAAAGGCTGACATGGAAAGGTCAGCCTAAATTTTTAAAAAATAGAAAGGAAGATGGAATATGATTAATAAGGACAGGCTAGTAAATAATTTAATAGAAATGATAAAAATAGATAGTCCTTCTTATGAAGAGAAAAACTATAGGGAATATCTAATAAAATATTTTCAAGATAGAGGTTTTGAAGTATATGCTGATAATGCAGGAGAAAAGTTTGGCGGTAATTGTGGAAATTTACTAGTTTATATAAAAGGAAATAATAGTAATGAAGAAGCTATATGTTTAGCAGCACATATGGATACTGTCAGTCCTGGAAAAGGGATAGAGCCTATTATTGAAAATGAAATAATGAAAAGTAAAGGTAATACCATTCTTGCTGGAGATGATAAGGCTGGTATTGCATCTATATTGGAAGCTATTGAACATATAAGAGAAGAAAAACTTCCACATAGAGATATTTATTTATTATTTACTGTATGTGAGGAAGTTGGAATGCTTGGAGCTAAAAATTTTGATGTTTCAAAATTGCCTTGTAAAAATGTAGTAATAATAGATGCTGCAGGACCTGCTGGTATTATTGCTTATGCAGCACCAGCTAAAGATGATGTAAAAGTAACGTTCATAGGTAAGACAGCTCATGCAGGAATTGAACCAGAAAAAGGAATAAATGCTATATACATGGCTGCTGAAGCTATTTCTAACATGACTTTAGGTCGTTTAGATGAAGAAACTACAGCGAATATAGGTCGTATTGAAGGAGGAAGTCAAACCAATATAGTTACAGACAAAGTTACATTTACAGCAGAAGTCCGCTCACATTCAATAGAAAAATTGGACATGCAAGTGAAAAAGATGAAAAATGCATGTGAAGCCACAGCGAAAAAATTTGGTGGTACTGTTCAAATAAAGGTTTCTAGAGATTATCCTACATTGAAATTGGACAAAAATTCTTTTATATTTAACTTATGTAAGGAAAGTTTTGAAAAAGAAAATATTAACCCATCAGCGTTAATAATAGGTGGGGGAAGTGATGCAAATATTATTGCTGGAAAGGGATATGATTGTGCTATTATAAGCGTAGGAATGGATAAGGTTCATACTGTAGAAGAAACTTTAAATATAGATGATATGCATATTACTACAAGAGTTTTAGCACATATGATCAGCTTATAAATAGGAGTGTTAAAAGTGAATGTAGAAAAAATTAAAGAAAATATAATAAATGTTATTGATGAAAATAAAGAAAAAATAATAGCCATAGGAAGAGATATATATGATAATCCAGAAATCGGATATAAGGAATATGAGACAACAGAAAAAGTATTTAAATTTCTAAAAGAATTAGATTTAGAAGTAGAAAAAAATATTGCAGTTACAGGTTGCAGAGCAAGAATAACTTATGATGAAAGTTCACCTAGAATAGCATTGCTAGGAGAAATGGATGCTATATATTGTAAGGAGCATAAAGATTCCTTAGAAAATGGTGCTATTCATGGATGTGGTCATAATGTTCAGATAGCAGGACTTTTAGGAGCTGTTATAGGATTGATCAAGTCAAATGCTCTGGCACAAATTGGGGGTAATATAGATATATTAGCAGTTCCGGCAGAAGAATTTATAGAAATTGGCTATAGGAGTTCTTTAAGAGAGAAGAAGATAATAGAATTCTTTGGAGGAAAGCAAGAACTTATTAGAAGAGGATACTTTGATGATGTAGATATATCTATGATGTTTCATGTTCTAGACTTAAGTGAGAATAAGGCTTTAGTTGGACCGGTAAGTAATGGATTTATAGGGAAAAAGATTAAATTTATTGGGAAAGCTTCTCACGCTGGCTCTGCTCCTGATGAAGGAATCAATGCTTTGAATGCAGCTATGTTAGCTATGAATAATATAAATGTCCAACGTGAAACTTTTAAGGATAAGGATAGAGTAAGGGTTCATTCAATCATAACAAAAGGTGGAGATATAGTTAATGTAATACCTTCAGAGGTAGTTATGGAGAGTTATGTAAGAGCTAGAACTTTAGAAAGTATGATTAGTTCTAATAAGAAGGTAAATAGAGCTATAAAAGCAGGAGCTGAAGCAGTTGGAGCAGGATTAGAAATTGAAGATATACCAGGTTATTTTCCAATATTAAGTTTTAAAAATTTAGATGATTTGTTTAGGCAAAATTTAGAACTATTAGGCTTAGAAGGTAAGATAATTTCTGGAGGAGATTTTACTGGTTCCTTTGATTTTGGAGATTTATCACATATAATGCCAACACTTCATCCAATGATAGGAGGAATAAAAGGAAGTCTTCATAGCAAGGATTATGAAATTATAGATGAAGAACTAGCCTATATAATACCAGCGAAGGCAATGGCATTAACAGTCGTAGATTTACTTGTAAATCAAGGAGAAAAGATTAAAGAAATAAAAGAAAAGTATCCTCCAAAGATGACAAAAGAAGAATATCTACAGTTTATGTATTCTATGTTTAACGTTTATAAAATGGATTTATGTGAAGAATAATCAAAAGGGGCTATATCAAAATTTTATTTTGATATAGCCCCTTTTACCTAAATTACAACTTGCTTTCCGTTATATGCACATTCTAATATTTTTTTCATATCATCTTTTAAGGTTTCTCTAGGATTAGAAGCTGTACATGGATCTAATACTGCATTTTCAGCTATGTAATCTAAAGTAGATTTGAATGTATCTTTTTCTACACCAGCATCTTTCAATGTAAGAGGTATATTCAATTTTATATTTAAATCGACAATAGATTCTATCAACGAGTGAGTCAATTGCTTTTCAGTTTTTCCTGGTAAACCTAGCATACACGCTAAACCTGCATAGCGACTTAGTGAGACTTTAGAATTAAACTCTATTACATAAGGTAACAATATTGCATTACAACATCCATGAGGAATATTATATTGGGCACCTATTTTGTGAGCTAAACTATGAGTAATGCCTAGTAGAGCGTTGCTAAAAGCCATTCCTGCTAGACATTGAGCAATATGCATATCTCCCCTTGCTTCCACATTTCCATTATAGGAATCTATAATATTATCGTATATCAACTCAATAGCTTGTTTTGCCAACGGATCAGTAAAGTATGATTTGTTAGATGCAACATAGGCTTCTATGGCATGGGTTAAAGCATCCATTCCAGTGTGTGCTATTAGTCTGGGGGTCATGGTTTGTGGAATGTCACTGTCTAAAATAGCAATATCTGGAGTTATTTCATAATCTGCAAGAGGATACTTTATTTTCTGAGTATAATCTGTAATAACTGAGAAGGCTGTAACTTCAGTAGCTGTTCCACTAGTTGAAGGAATGGCTACGAAAATTGCTTTATTTCTTAGTTTTGGAATAGTAAAAGGATCTTTTATGTCATCAAAAGTCTTTTCAGGATGCTCATAGAACACCCACATAGCTTTAGCAGCATCGATAGCTGAACCTCCACCTATTGAAATTATTACATCAGGTTCAAATTTCCTAAACATCTCTGCACCCTTCATCACTGTGTCTACTGAAGGATCAGGTTCTACACCATCAAAAATTTCTACATCTAAGTTTATATCTTTTAAGATTTTTTCTACTCTGTCTAGGAACCCGTATTTTTTCATGGAAGAACCACCAGTAACTATAATGGCTTTCTTATATCCTTTGAGATTTTTCAGTTCATCTATAGCTCCTTTACCAAAATATAAATCTCTAGGCAATGTAAACCTTCCCATGATTTAATCCCTCCTTAAATTTTTTATGATTATAACATTATATATTTACCACATTCAATTATCATTATTCAGGATCTTTAATAATAATTACAAATATTAACATTTAAAAGTATTAAATAAATTTATATATTTAAGGAGGATAAAGGTTCAAGTTATAGAACTTATATGCTTAAGCATATATAAAATTTAGATTGAGGAGTAATTATTGGTGGTACCGTTGGAAGTAAGGATAATGAATGTTTAACTATAGACTTTTTATGGATAGATGATCTTTATAGGGGTAAAGGATATGGATCAAGTCTTTTAAGATATATAGAAAAAGTAGGAAGATATAATGGCTGTAAAGTAGCATTTTTAAACACCTTTAGTTTTCAAGAACCAGACTTTTATCCAAAGAAGGAATTATAGGATATAAATGGAGGAGAGGGGAGTTTGATGGAGCCAGTTAAAAGATCTAAAATAAGAGTAATTTTAGGAAAAGTATTTTATACATATAAAAGATACTTTGAATGGTATTTTGGAGATCTTAAGTTTGCGAATAAAATAGAAGGTAATCCTTTTGTCTATAAAATTTACACTCATCGAACTCCTTTAATTAGGGAACTGAAAGATGTAGATATGTGGTTGCAATATAATAAGATTATAAATCTTAAAATTGCAACTAAAAAAATTGATGGCTTAGTAATATATCCGGGGGAAACATTTTCATTTTGGCGTTCAATTGGCAAACCAACTAAAAAGAAAGGTTATAAAAAAGGAATGGTTTTATATTATGGCAACTACAAAGCTGGAGTAGGAGGCGGACTATGCCAGTTATCTAATTTAATATATTGGATGACACTCCATACCCCTTTAATAATCTCCGAGAGACATAGACATAGCTATGACGTATTTCCTGATTTAAATAGGACTCAGCCTTTTGGTAGTGGTGCTACTTGTGCTTATAATTATTTAGATTTAAGAATATATAACCCAACAAAACAACCTTACCAATTGAAAGTATATTTAAGCGATGACTATTTAATCGGTGAGTGGAATACAGTCAGTGAGCCTTTATATAGTTATGAAGTTTATGAAAGAGAGCATAAAATCACCCATGAATATTGGGGAGGATATATTAGGCATAATTTAATCTTTAGAAAAGTCTTTAATAAAAATAAAGAGTTAATAGATGATCAATATATTACAGAAAATCATGGGATTATGATGTACCAACCATTCTTGAAAGAAGGAAAATGGCTAGATATTGAATGAAATTAATTAAGAATGAACATCTATCCTATATTGTAATTATAGATAATGATTAAATTAGGTAGAATATTATCAGCAACAATTACTCAAGTTCCAAGTGAAAAATATTTTGTCAGCTTAAATATTGAATATAAACAAAAAGAATTACCTAAGAATAATAAATCAATAGGATTAGACTTAGGTATAACAGACATGTTAATAGACAGCAATGGAAATAAGATACCAAATCTTAAAACTCTATATAAATATGAACAGAAACTAGTAAAAGAACAGAGAAAACTAAGCAAAAAAGAAAAAGGAAGTAAAAACTTTCATAAGCGAAGAATAAAAGTAGCAAAAGTACATGAAAGAATAACAAATAAAGAAAAGACTATTTACATAAACTAACTTTCAATATTATCAACGAAAACCAAGTGATAATAACGAAAAGTTTAAATGTATCTGGTATGATAAAAAATAAAAATCTATCAAAAGAAATATCAGATGTATCTTGGTCTGAGTTTACAAGACAATTAGAATACAAATCCGATTGGTATAATAAAACCTATCATAAAATAGGTACATTCTATCCATCAAGTCAACATTGCAATAATTGTGGTTATAAAAATCAAGAAACTGTATCGAGAAATTGGATATGTAGAAGTTGGGTCCATAGCAGATTTTTATAAAAAAGGAATTAAAGAATACCTAATGGTGAAAGACGTAACTTCTATTACAGACATAGCTCAAGATAAAGATATATATTTAGAGGAAATACATAGTGTTGCTAGTCAGAATAAATAGTGAGAGTTAAATATATTTTAGGAGGTAGACTATGGAGTGGATTAATAAGGAATCATCACATTATATTTTTCACTATAAAAAGAGTTCATTAGCTAATAAGGATATAGACAAGATAATAGAATTACAAGAAAGCTGTTATAAATATATTTGTAATATTCTTAGGGTTAAAACGAACATAAAAATTAATTATTTTCTTTGCAGCACACCCGGAGAAGTGGGTGAAATATATGGTGATAATGAGCCAGCAAATGGGTTTGCACGGATGCCTGATATATAATGAAAATATTAAATGTATTGGATATCATGAAGACGTTCATTTAATATCATATAATGCTCTTGCAAGACCTAAGGAAACTTTTATAAGAGAAGGCTTAGCTATGTTTTTTGATAAAGTATGGTGGGGACTCCCAAATCAAGCGTGGGTTCAAGAATTAATAGAATGTAACAGATATCTAAGTATTTGTGATTTAATGGATAATGATGAATTTTATAAATATAATGATTTCATTACGTATCCTATAGCAGGTGCGTTTACAGAATATCTTTTCAGTTTCTATGGTATTGAGAAATATAAAAAATTTTACTTAAATACTACTGACGACGTCCAGCAGAATTTCCTAAAATCTTTTAATATATCATTAAAAATGCTGAAAATGAATTTATAAATTATCTTAATACTTTAGAATATAATGATATTATTTGTGGCAATATTAGGACATGCTTTAAGAACAAGGGGATTTGTTAACAATTATCTCAAATAACATATATATTGATAATAATTTTTAGGATTAAATGAGTCGTTAATAAGAATCAATGGGCTTAAGCATATATTCTTTTTTAAATTTTGCCTATTATAATCATAACAAGTTTGGATAAGAAAAAATATTGCTATGTGTTAATATTTAATTATTGTACAGTGTATAGGGAGGAAGCCTATGGATTATTTGTTTTTGATTCAAAAAAGTATAGATTATATCGATGAAAATATTAAAGAAGATATTAATCCAGAAATCCTTGCCAATATATCAGGTTTTTCAAAATACCATTTTTATAAGATATTTAATATTTATATAGGCATGCCCGTAATGGAATATGTTGTAAAACGTAAACTTCAATATGCATTATATGATATTTCAAAAGGACAAAAAATTATAGATATTGCAATGGACTATGGATTTGAAACACATGCAGGATTTACGAAGGCATTTAAAAAAACATTTAATTATCCTCCAAGTATTTATCGATTGCATGCACCAACGGGTATTCCTCCAAAAATAGACTTATTTAAATTAAGAGAAATAAAAACAGGAGGAATTGTTATGCAGCCTAAAATTATTGAAAAGGATTCATTTAAAATTGCGGGATATGGATTTAAAACAACTATGAAAAACTCAAAGCATACACGAGATATACCAGTTTTTTGGAATGAATGTGGGATAGAAGGATGCGAAGCTAAATTGTATAAACTTCTTAATCCACCTAAACACGGTGAATATGGTATTTGTGTAAATGTTGATATGGAAACGGATGAATATTTTTATGTTTTTGGTGTAGAGGTACTAAACTTTAATAATATACCAGAAGACATGTATAGATTAGAAGTTCCTGCTGCAACTTATGCAGTTTTTACTACTCCACCAGTTGAAGACAATGATTTTGTAAGCTCTATACAAGGTACATGGAAATATATTCTTGAAGAGTGGTTTCCTAACTCAGATTATAAAATTGATGATACAAATCTAGATTTTGAGTTTTATGATGAAAGATGTCACCCTTGGGAGTATGATAAAGTTGTGATGGATATATATGTTCCTATTATAAAAAATAGACTATGAATATTATAAATAGATACATGATTTAGGAGTGATACTATATGAAATATTATGGGGATTTATGTACATTAATGTATGATTTAGATAAACCTAATGCACCAAAAGATGAATTAGATTTTTTTCTTTCTTATGCAGAAGATAATATGAAAATACTTGAACCCTTATGTGGTTCAGGAAGATTTCTTGTTCCTTTTGCTGAGAGGGGATTTGATATAACAGGTTTTGACTTGTCTTATGATATGTTAAAGGCTTTATATAATAAAGCTGAAAATAAGGGGATAAAAGTGAAGGCATATAATTTATCCATGGAAGACTTTAATCCTACTGAAAAATATAATCTTATTATAATTCCAGCAGGCTCTTTTTCTCTCTTCACTAAAGATGAACTAATATTTTCCTCATTAGAAAAAATAAAAGAGTCTTTATTAACAGGAGGAAGATTTGTTTTTCAAGTAGAAAGTATAAATTGTAAGGGAGAAGATAATGACTTCTATAAGGAAAGTAAAAGAGTTATTACTAAAGATGGATATTTACTTGTTCAAAAAAATAAAAGTTATTATGATGAGAAAAATAAAATATTATATATGCCTTTAATGTATGAACTATATAACGACAAAGAATTATTAGATAAAGAAGAGATGGATTTTCAAGTAAGATTGTATTCCTTTGGAGAAATGGAGAACTATTTAAAAGAAGTAGGATTTAAGGATATAAAAGTATATACTTCTTATAATAAAAATGAAGATATAGATATAAATAGTGAATATATAATATATAAATGTAGTTTATAAATAATTCAAATTATGCAATGAATTGCATGGATAAAAATGGTATTTATAAACAAAATAAAAGGACAAAGAAAATTAATTTTCTTTGTCCTTTATATCAATTACTTGCCTAAAACCTCTTTCAATTTTTCAATAAATATTTTATTTTCTTCCATAGTACCTATAGATACTCTAATGAAAGTTCCACCCATAGGTCTTATAATAACGCCTCTTTTTTGAAGTTCAACAAAAACTTCTTGTCCATTTCTTTCGACATTTACAAAGATATGATTAGTTTCTGAAGGAGGATAGAAAAAGCCCATTTTATCAAATTCTTCGTAAAGATAATTTTTACCTTCCAAGTTTAAATCATAACTTTTTTTGATGAAATCTTGGTCTTCTAAAGCTGTTATAGCAGCTTCCAAGGCTAAAGAATTAACATTAAAAGGTCCTCTAACTTTATTAATATTTTCTATGATTTCTTTATTACCTACACTATAGGCTACCCTTATTCCTGCTAATCCATAAGCCTTAGAGAAAGTTCTCATAACCAGTATATTAGGATAGTTTTTAATAAATTTAATACTATCCTTTGGATAATCATCTTTTGTAGCATATTCTCTATAAGCTTCATCATAAATAATTAAAACGTTTTCCGGAACTTTATCAAAAAACTTAACTAATTCTTCTTCTTTAACCATAGTTCCTGTTGGATTATTAGGATTACAAATCCATATAATTTTAGTTTTATCAGTAATTTTTTCTAACATACCATTTAAATCAAAAGTGTAATCTTTTAAAGGTACTATAACAGGAATTCCACCCATCATTTCGGCTGTTTGTATGTATCTTGGGAAAGTAATATCAGCCATAATAATTTCATCACCTTTATTTACATAGGCTTTTACTATTAAGTCTATCATTTCATCTGAGCCACTACTTGGCAGTATTTCTTCTACAGAAACATTTAAGGATTTTGATAATGCTTCTTTCAATTTTGTAGCATTTCCATCTGGATAAATAGCAAGATTATTTAATCCCTCTTTAATCTTTTCTTTAACTTTTTCTGAACAACCTAGAGGATTTTCATTAGAAGCAAGCTTTATTACATTATCAAGCCCATATTCTCTCTTTACATCTTCTATTGGTTTTCCTGGCTTATAAGGTTGTAAACTTTTAATTTCTTCTCTGTGATTAATTAACAATATAACCAGCCCCTTTCATTAAATTCCTCATTATCAGTATATCAGTGTATGCACATTAGAGCAATAAAAAAAGACTAGGATAAAAATAAGTTTCATGATATAATTTAAGTGGTGCAACAGATGATTTCCTATGTGTAAAGGTGTAAATAAAGGAAATATTATTTTTATGACAAAAAAGGTTTTAGAAAAATTTTTAAAATCTTTGTAGTATATTAATAATAATAAATACGCTGGTTAAGGGGGAAAAGGTATAATGAAAGCATATCAGACTGATCAAATCAGAAACGTAGCTTTGATAGGCCATGGTGGTAGTGGAAAAACAACTTTAACTGAGGCCATACTATTTGCAACAGGCGTAACAAAAAGACAGGGTAGAGTAGACGATGGGAATACTGTATCCGACTTTGACAAGGAAGAAATTGCACGAAAAGTTTCAATAGGAACAGCTGTTATCCCAGTAGAATGGGGTGATACTAAATATAATTTATTAGATACTCCTGGATACTTTGATTTTGCTGGAGAGATGTACGGAGCTTTAAAAGCTAGTGAAGGAGCTATTTTACTTGTAGATGCTTCAGCAGGAGTAGAAGTAGGAACAGAAAAAGCTTGGAAATATGCAGAACAACATAAAATTCCAAGAATTATATTTTTAAATAAGATGGAAAAAGAAAACGTTAACTTTGAAAAAGTTTTAAATCAATTAAAAGAGGAATTTGGGGATAAAATAGTACCTTTCGTTCTGCCAATAGGAGAAGCAGAAGGTTTTAAAGGATTAGTAAGTGTAATGGATGAAGTGGCTTATGAATACAATGGAAAAGATGGGAAGAAGGTAGATGTACCAGCAGATTTAAAAGATGAGATAGAATCTATAAAAGAAGGTCTAGTTGAAAAAGTTGCGGAATCCGATGAAGAATTAATGGAAAAATATTTTGAGGGAGAAGAATTTACTCCTGAAGAAATTGCTAGAGGTCTAAAGTTATCTGTGGCTAATGGAGACTTAGTCCCTGTAATAGTAGGATCAGCGGAAAAAGCCATGGGAATGGATTTTTTATTAGAAGTAATCAATAGATACATACCTTCACCAAAGGATATTGGAAGTTATAAAGGACAAAAAGATGATAAAGAAGTTGAAAGAAAGGTGGATGTAAAAGAACCTTTCTCAGCAATAGTATTTAAGACTATTGTAGATCCATTTGTTGGTAAATTATCTTTATTTAAAGTTTTATCTGGGAAGATGACAAAGGATCAAGAATTATACAATCCAGATAAAGATAGAACTGAAAAACTAGGTGGGCTATTTGTATTAAGAGGAAAAAATCAAATTGATGTCTCGGAAATAGTTGCTGGAGATATTGGAGCTACTTCAAAGCTTCAAGTTACTCAAACAGGAGATAGTTTAAGTGATAAAGCTAACCCAACTCAATATGAAAGAATAAGCTATCCACAGCCAACTTTATTTTTAGCTGTAGAACCAAAGGCTAAGGGAGATGAAGAGAAAATAGGCACATCTTTACAGCGGTTAACCGATGAAGATCCAACTTTTGTTGTTCAAAGAAATACTGAAACTAAACAACTACTAATTGGTGGTCAAGGAAATATGCAATTAGCAGTTATTATAGATAAATTAAAGAATACTTTTGGAGTAGATGTAAAATTAACTAATCCAAAAATAGCTTATAGGGAAACTATTAAGGGAACGGCGAGTGTTCAAGGTAAACATAAGAAACAAAGTGGTGGCGCAGGTCAATATGGGGATGTTCATATAAGATTTGAACCATGTGAAGAAAATTTTGTGTTTGCAGAAGAAGTATTTGGTGGTGCAGTTCCAAGAAACTTTTTTCCAGCAGTTGAAAAGGGATTGAGAGATTCTATTGAACATGGAGTATTGGCAGGATATCCTGTAGTAAACTTAAAAGCAGTTTTATTTGATGGATCTTACCATCCAGTAGACTCTAATGAAATGGCATTTAAAATAGCAGCATCCTTAGCCTTTAAAAAAGGTATGGAAGCAGCTAAACCAGTATTACTAGAGCCTATTGTAAAAGTAGAAATTTTAATCCCAGAAGATTACATGGGAGATGTAATGGGAGATATGAATAAACGTAGAGGTAGAATTTTAGGAATGGAACCTCAAGAAGATGGGTCACAATTAGTTATAGCAGAAGCTCCGCAAGCTGAAATGTTTGAGTATGCTATTGACTTAAGAAGTATGACTCAAGCAAGAGGAAGTTTTACTATGGAATTCAATAGATATGAAGAGGTACCAGGAAATATTGCAGAAAAAATCATTGCAGAAGCAAAGGCTGAAAAAGAATAATACAACTATTTGGCTCAATCTTATTAAGATTGAGCCTTTATTTAGTAAGTTTTTAGAAAGTTATTGGTATTGTGATTTATATATATACCCTTGGAGATTTTGATATCAGAATAAATGATAATTCTATTTTAGAATCTAAAAACTATCCTTATAGAACAATGAAGCTATTTAAATATTTTTTTACATTTAAAGGAAAAAAGATTTTACCTAAAAATATTATAGAAGATTTATGGGCAGATAATAATTTTCAAGATCATAAAAATGTTTTAAGGACACAAATTAGTCGTACAAGAAAGATGATAGATTTAGAACCTTGTTATGATATACAATACATAAATGGGTATTATGTTTTTGAAACAAAAAATAATTGCATACTAGATGTAGAATTGTTTGAGAAATATATAGTCCAAGGGAATACAATAAAAGAAGAGAAACCTGATGAAGCTCTCTTATTATTAAATAAAGGTTTAGAACTTTATAAAGGGACTTATCTAGGGGAGATGGATTATGAAGAATGGCTTGTACCCATTAGAAATAGATATCATAGGCTGTATTTAGAGGGATTATTTAATTATATAGAGATTTTAAAACAGAAAGGAAAGAACTTAGATATTGTAAAAACGTGTGAAGAAGCAATACATCTTAAACTTTATGATGAAAATTTACATATTTATTTTATTGAAGCATTGATGGAAATCGGAGAAACTAGATATGCTATAAGCCATTATGAATATATTACTTCTAGATTATATAATCATTTAGGGGTTAAACCTTCCCCTAGAATGAGAATACTTTATAAAAAACTTCAATCACAAGATAAGGTCTTAAGGAATACAATTAATTTGTACAAGGTAGATGAGGAGCTGGAACAATTTGATGAAGCTAATGGACCATTAATTTGTGAGCCTTATTATTTTAAGTTCTTATATAATCTAGAGAAAAGAAATGGACTAAGGAATGTAGAACTTAATAAATTCTTGGGAGTTATGACTATAGAAAATGAAGAACATTTAACCATAGGAGAAGAGGATTTAAGAGATAGTATGAATACGTTAATGGAAATTATCAATGTAAATTTAAGAAGAGGAGATGTTTTGTCTAAATAGAATGATAATCAAATTGTATCCTTATTATATAATATAGAACAAAAAAATTTAAATATAGTTGTAAATAGATTGCAGAATAAGTTTAAACAAGATGATCCTAAGAAACCAAGAACACCAGTAGTTACTGTAACAGAGTCAGAACCAGAAGAAGAGGTTATAAACGAAGAAATACCGGAAGCCATTATTGAAACTCCTGTTGAAGATATGTCTATTGAAGATTCGGAGGATGAAACCATTGAAGAAGAACTTCCAAAAGATGTTCCTAAGATGCCAAAAACAGGAGAATTATCTCCAGTCATATACTACGGTACAGGATTATTATTCTTGTTAATGGGAATAGAACTTGGATTTAAAAGGAAAGAATAGCTGAGAGAATATGCTCTCAGCTTATTTTATATGATTATAGTAATGGAGATAAATGTTTTTTAATTATAATAGTAGAAAATATTAAAAAAATTATTTTTATTTTTAAAATAAAGTGGTATTATTATAGTAATAAGATATAAATAAATTTGTAAACTGTTAAGCGATAAAGGCAAACTTAGAGAAATCTAAGGACGCAAAGCTATAGGGCCTGAAATGGCAGCCAGCTACCGAAAGGGGAGTTTACTTTGAGTAAAAGTTATCTATTACTATGTTTTTTGCTAATCTTTATGACAGTATTTGTTGGACAAGTTTATGGTGAATCTGCTTATATTATTAGTACTTTGGATAATGATGTATTAAAAGTAGAAAGCTTTGAAAAAAGTAATGGTATTAGAATAATGGTAGAAAAAGATAATGAAAAGTATTATTATAGTTTGAAAGATTCTTTAGAAATCATACCTTTACAATGAGGAATGGGAAAGTATACTGTGAAAATTTTGGAGAATACTAGTGGAAATAAATTCAAAGTATTAAAAAAAGAAGAAGTAAATATAACTAAAGAAAGTGATGACAGTTTATATTTAAAATCAACTCAACCAGTTTATTGGAGAAATAAAGGTGAAGCCATTAGTTTAGCCGAAACTTTAATAAAAGGCGAGGATAAAAATATAGATAAAGTACAGGCTATTTATGATTATATAGTTAATAATATAGAATATGATTATGAAAAAATGGATTTGTTGAATTCCGATTATGTACCAGATATTGATAATGTTTAAAAAAATAATAGTGGTATTTGTTATGACTATGCAGCATTAACTGCTGGAATGTTAAGAAGCCAAGGAATACCTACTAAATTGGTGAAAGGTTATAAGAATGATTTAAAAGCTTATCATGCTTGGAATGAGGTTTTGTTAGATAATAATTGGGTCATTGTAGATACTACTTATGATGCAGCTTTAGGAAAAAATAAAGATAATAACATGTTAAAGAATAGTGTTGAATATAATAAAATAAGAGAATATTGATAAATTATTATTTATCTATAGGGGTAATATTTAGAGTAAATAATAATTTACTACAGGAAAAGACAAAGAAAGTCAAAGTCAAAGGAGTGATTTTATGACTGGTCTTAGTAATATAATAGAGCAGTTCATTAAGGAAATGTTAGAAGAAACAGAAAATGGAATAGTGGAGATTCAAAGAAATGAACTAGCAGAATATTTTGAGTGTGCCCCTTCTCAAATAAATTATGTTTTAACTACTCGCTTTACTCCTTATAAAGGATATTATATTGAGAGTAGGAGAGGTGGAGGAGGGTATATAAAGATAGTAAAGGTAAGCATTGATGAATATGAGGATATTAACCATATTATAGTAAATACTATTGGTAATTCCATTACTAAAAATAAAGCATACCATATTATAGAAGGGCTAATAGAAGAAAATATAATCACTAAAAGAGAAGGAGAATTAATGAAATCTGCCTTAGGAGATAGATCTTTATCTGCTAACACTACAGACAGGAATCAATTAAGAGCTGACATATTAAAAAATATGCTTCTCATACTCGTAAAATAGGAGGTGTTTATTATGTTGTGTGAATCTTGTGGAAAAAATAATGCAACAGTCCATTATACTAAGATTATTAATGGTAGTGTAGAAGAATATCATATCTGTGATGAATGTGCTATGAATGGTAATGAAATAGAATTTGATACGCCCTTCTCTTTTCATAAACTGTTAACAAGCCTAATAGATACTATTCAAGAAGGTCAAATGATGAAAGAGGATCAGAATATACAATGCAAAAACTGTGGATTGACCTATTCTAAATTTAAACAAACAGGAAAATTTGGTTGTAGCAAATGCTATGAAACCTTTAAAAATAACTTAGAACTTCTTTTAAAGGGAATACATGGTCATAATGAGCATGTTGGGAAAATCCCAAGAAGGTCAAAGAACATCATATCATTAAAAAGAGAAGTTGAAAGTCTAAAAGAAGAATTGGAAAAAGTAGTAGCTAAAGAGGAATTTGAAAAAGCAGCTTTTTTAAGAGATAAAATAAAAACTTTGAAAGAAGAACTGGATAACTGTAAGGAGTGATGTGTATGATTAAATGGTTAGAAGGTCCAAGAAAAGACGAAGATGTTGTGGTAAGTACAAGAATAAGGGTTGCAAGGAATATTGAAAATTATAAATTTCCTCAATATATTAATCTAGAAGAATCTAAAGAATTAACAGATGAAATACTTAATGGAATGAAGAAAATTTCTGGTGATGATAATTATAGGTTCATTAGGATTAATGATTTGACTCCTAGAGAAAGGTTTGTGTATATTGAAGAACATTTAATAAGTCCAAGTCTTGTTCAAAAAGTAGATAAAAGTAGCTTTCTTTTAAGAAATGACGAAAAGGTAACTATAATGATTAATGAAGAAGATCATATTAGGATTCAAGTGTTAATGCCTGGATTAAATTTTGAAGAAGGATGGCAGCTTTGCACTCAAATAGATGATTTATTAGAAGAAAACCTTGATTATGCTTTTCATGAAAGGTTAGGGTACTTGACTTCATGCCCTACTAATGTAGGTACAGGACTTAGAGCTTCTGTAATGGTTCATTTACCTTGTCTAGTTATGACAGGTCATATAAATGCAATAGTTGAAGCTTTAAGTAAAATTGGATTGACAGTAAGAGGAATTTATGGAGAAGGATCTGAAACCTTAGGACATTTATTTCAAATATCAAATCAAACGACTTTAGGAGAAAAAGAAGAAAGTATCATTAAAAAATTAAACAATGTTATATTTCAAGTAGTAGCCAGGGAGAGGAATATCAGAAAAAATTTAATGGAAAAGAAAAAAGTTGAAATGGAAGATAAGATATTTAGATCCTTTGGCTTATTAAAGCATAGTAGGTTAATGTCTTCAAAAGAAGCTATGGGTCATCTATCTAATGTAAAATTAGGCTGTGAAATGGGTATAATTAATGATGTAGCTTCTAAGGAAATATTGAAACTGATGGTAGAGATACAACCTGCTAGCATTCAAGCTAATCTTAATAAAGAAATGACAAAGGAAGAAAGAGATATAAATAGAGCACAGCTCATAAGAAATTTTTTATAGTTTTGGAGGGATAATATGGCAATGTTTGGTAGATTTACTGAAAGAGCACAAAAAGCCATTCTATTAGCACAAGAAGAGGCTAAAAGATTGAAGCATAATTACGTAGGTACAGAACACCTACTTTTAGGATTACTGGCTGAAGGAGAAGGTGCAGCAGCTATTGCTTTAAAAGAATTAGGAGTAAATATAGAAAATGCTAGATTGCAGGTAACAAAGGCTATCGGTCAAGGCGAATATGAAGCCGATATATTAGGATTTACCCCTAGAACAAAAAGAATATTTGAACTTAGTTTTCTTGAAGCAAGAAATTTAGGACATAACTATGTTGGTACTGAACATATTCTATTAGGACTATTGGCTGAAGGAGAAGGTGTTGCAATTGTAGTGTTAAAAGAATTAGGAGTTGACATAGATAAGTTAGAAAATCGCATTATAAATATGATTACTGAAACTACACCAAAATCTAATCAAGCTATGGAAGGTGGTAATCAAAATACTCCTAATCTAGATAAATATGGTAGAGATTTAAATAAATTAGCTATTGAAGGTAAAATAGACCCTGTAATTGGAAGAACAAAAGAAATTGAAAGAGTAATTCAAGTTCTAAGTAGAAGAACCAAAAATAATCCTGTTTTAATTGGAGAACCAGGTGTAGGCAAAACAGCTATAGCAGAAGGATTAGCTCAAAAAATTGTTGAAGGTGAAGTACCGGATATTATTAAAGATAGGAGAGTAGTTACCTTAGATTTACCTAGTATGATTGCTGGAGCTAAATATAGAGGAGAATTTGAAGAAAGATTAAAATCTGTAATGAAGGAACTGAAGGAAGCAGGAGATATAATTTTATTTATTGATGAACTTCATACTATAGTTGGAGCAGGTGCTGCAGAAGGTGCGATAGATGCTTCTAATATTTTAAAACCTGTATTAGCAAGAGGAGAACTTCAAGTAATTGGAGCTACAACTATCGATGAATATAGAAAGCATATAGAAAAAGATTCTGCATTAGAAAGAAGATTTCAGCCAATAATGGTTGAAGAGCCTACTGTGGAAGATACAGTGAAAATATTAGAAGGATTAAGGGATAAATATGAAGCTCATCATAGAGTGAAAATAACAGACGAAGCTATTAAAGCAGCAACAGAATTATCTAACAGATATATTACTGATAGATTTTTACCCGATAAAGCTATAGACTTAATTGATGAAGCTGCTTCTATGATTAGAATAAAGTCTTATGTAGCCCCTGATGAACTTAAAGATTTAGAAGAAAAGTTAGAGGAACTATCTCAAGAAAAAGAAGAAGCTATAAATACTCAAGATTATGAGAAGGCTGCTAAGATAAGGGATATGGAGAAAAAAATTAAAGAAGAATTAAAAAGTAATAAGATTAAATGGGAACAAGAAAAGCAAACTTCTAACATGGTTGTAAATTATGATGAAATTGCTAAAGTAGTGTCTACTTGGACTGGTATTCCTGTAAGTAAAATGACTACTGAAGAAAGTCAAAGACTTTTAGAATTAGAAAAAACTCTTCATAAAAGAGTAATAGGACAGGAGCAGGCTGTAGAAGCAGTATCTAGTGCCGTTAGAAGGGCTAGAGTAGGCTTAAAAGATCCAAAGAAGCCTGTGGGTACCTTTATCTTTGTAGGACCAACAGGAGTAGGAAAGACTTACTTAGCTAAAGCTTTGGCTGAAGCTATTTTTGGAGATGAAGATTCTATGATTAGAATAGATATGTCTGAGTATATGGAAAAACATTCTGTGTCTAGATTGGTAGGATCACCTCCAGGATATGTAGGATATGATGAAGGTGGGCAATTAACGGAAGCTGTTAGGAGAAAGCCATATGCAGTAATTCTTTTTGATGAAATAGAAAAAGCTCATCCTGATGTATTTAATATTTTACTTCAAATTTTAGATGATGGAAGACTAACGGATTCTAAGGGAAGAACTGTAGATTTTAAAAATACAATAATTATTATGACTTCTAATGTAGGAGCCACATCTATAAAGAAACAAAATGTATTAGGTTTTTCTGCTGGAAGAGAAGAAACTAAAGAAGAATATGAAAAAATGAAAGAAACTATTTCTGAAGAGTTAAAAAGAACCTTTAGACCAGAATTTTTAAATAGAATTGATGAAGTTATAGTATTCCATTCTTTAAAAGAAGAACATGTCAAAGAAATTGTAGAAATAATGATAAAAGATTTAGAAAAGCGTCTTCAAGCCTTAAATATCAACATTAAAGTTTCAGAGGATACTAAGGAATATATTTCTAATAAAGGATTTGATCCTGTTTATGGTGCAAGACCATTGGAAAGAACCATTAGAAAAATGATAGAAGATCAGTTGGCGGAAGAAATATTAAGGGGAAATGTTTCAAAAAATGATCATATTCTCGTGGAACATGAAGAAGATAAATTAATATTTAAAAAGGAACCTGTAGCATAAGCTACAGGTTTAAATTTTGATATAATGGATATATATGTTTTCATAACAAAGGAGAGATTTTATGAAGAATAAAACTGTTTTTATATGCAAAGAATGTGGCTATGAAAGCATAAAGTGGATGGGCAGATGTCCCGAATGCAATGCTTGGAGTAGTCTTGAAGAAGCTATAGTAGAAGACAAAAAAGGAAAGACGGGAAAGAGTAAGGGAAATATTCGAACAAAATCTATTAAAAGGTTATCGGAAGTTGAGTCTAGCAATAGCGATAGAATTATAACTAGTATAAATGAGTTCAATAGAGTTATGGGTGGAGGGATTGTTAAGGATTCAATTACTATTCTATCAGCAAAACCTGGGGCAGGGAAATCTACATTATTGCTTCAAGTTGCTAATGACTTAGCGATAAAGGGACATAAAGTTTTATATGCATCTGGAGAAGAAAGTGAAAGTCAAATTAAGAATAGGGCTGATAGAATAATTAAAAAGATTGACGATAAGGTTTGGGTAATATCTGACAACAGTATGGACAACGTAATAGAATATATTGACGAAGTAGATCCAGATTTAATAATAATAGATAGTATTCAGACTTTTACATTAGCTGCCTTTCCAAGTTCAAGGGCAGGGTCTCCTACTCAAACTATGGAATGTGCTAATGAGTTAGTAAAAATAGCTAAGAGTAATACTAGACCTAGAGTTATAATAATGGTTGGACAGATGACAAAAGAAGATGAAATTGCAGGCGTTAGAGCACTAGAACATTTAGTAGATGCAGTATTGATTATTGAAGGAGAAAGTGGAGAAGAATTAAGAACATTGTTGACTACTAAGAATAGATATGGTTCTACAGGAGAATTAGGATTTTTTAATATTACTGATGAAGGAATGATATCCATAGACAACCCATCAGAATACTTTATGACTAAAAGAGAAGAAGGCAATACTATGGCTGGTAGTTCCATTACTGTAGTTAGAGAAGGAACAAGACCTATAATTGTAGAAATAGAGAGTTTAGTCTCTCATTCTTTCACTCCATATCCGTCTAGAATAGGTGAATGTCTAAGAAGAGAACAATTGAACACATTAATTTCTATATTGGAGCAAAGGGGCGGAATACAGCTTTATGACAAAAATGTGGTAATTAAAAGTACTGGTGGTATTAAACTTAAAGAGCAGGCAGCTAACCTTTCCGTTATAATGAGTATTGTATCCTCGGTTTATAATCAAGGTATTCCTAATGATACCGTTTTTATATCAGATGTAGGGCTTACAGGAGAGCTTAAAAAGGTTCCTTCCCTTGAGTCAAGAGTCAGAGAATTAGATAGATTAGGCTTTAAAAAAGTCTATGTAGCTCCTAACAGTATAAAGAATATAAAAACTAGCCATTTAAATATAGTAGAAATGGAAACCTTAAAAGATGTAATTAATAATTTATTTAATGTATAAAACATTTCATAAAATATGGATAAATATAAATAATATTATTAAGACTACTATTAGGGAGGAGTTGTATGGAAAATAGTAATCATGTGGAGAAATTATTTGAAATGTTGAGAATAGTAGCACCAGGAACTGAACTAAGAGAAGGTCTTGATAATATTTTAAGGGCAAGAACAGGGGCATTAATAGTTATTGGAGACAGTAAAGAAGTTTTAAATTTAGTTGATGATGGATTTTATATAAATAGTGAATATTCTCCAGCTTACATTTATGAATTAGCAAAAATGGACGGGGCAATTGTAATAAGCAAAGATTGTAAAAAAATACTATATGCAAATACCCAACTAAATCCATGTCAGTTAATTGTATCGAAAGAAACGGGAACGAGGCATAAAACAGCAGAAAAAGTTGCCAAGCAAACTAATGAATTGGTCGTTGCTATTTCTAAAAGAAGAAACATAATTACTTTATATAAATCAAACTTTAAATATATATTAAGAGATATTGGTGAGATTTTATCTAATGCCAACCAAGCAGTTCAAACTTTAGAGAAATACAAGTCTGTATTAGATGAAGAAATAAATAATTTAACAACTTTAGAATTTGAAAACTTAGTAACTCTTTATGATATAGCTAAAGTTATGCAGAGAATGGAAATGGTACGTAGAATAGAATGTGAGATCAACATATATATTTACGAATTAGGAATTGAGGGCAGGTTGTTAGATATGCAAGTTAGAGAATTAGTTGATGGTTTAGAAAATGAAAGAGTTAATTTGGTTAAGGATTATTTGAAAGATAATAGTAAAGATCATCTGAAAGTATGGAATTATATAAGTGGATTATCTTCTGAGGAATTACTAAATTTATCTAATATGATATTTGTACTAGGTTATGATGATGAAATCTCAGCTTTGGATAAAAATATATATCCAAGGGGTTATAGGATAATGGGCAAAATACCAAAACTTCCTCTTGGGGTATTAGAAAATACTATAAGTATGTTTGGGTCTCTTCAAGGAATTTTAAAAGCATCTTTATTAGACTTATGTAAAGTAGAAGGAATAGGTGAAGTAAGAGCTAAGACTATTAAAGAAGGTTTAAGGAAACAGCAAGAAAAAACTCTATTTGAAAAAACCATAATAAAACAGGCTAAGGATTTACGTCTTTAGCCTGTTTCTTATAACATATAACAAATTATATGCTTTGAAGAATTATAAATAACCTAATGTACTTTTTAAGGTTATTATCCTTTAAAAAAGACTTCATATTTATTTTAAACTAAATACACCTAAAGTCTTAATTCTGTCATACTCTTTTGACATAATCTCATAAAAGTCTAACTCTAAAGTATTACATAAAGCTGCTAAGTAGAAAACGTAAGAACCCATTTCTTCTTCAACAACATCTCTACATCCTTCACAGATAGAACCTTCAACATGAGTTTTCACACTATCTAACATTTCCTCAAAAGATTCTTTACTATAATCCTGCTTTGAAGCATTAATAGATATACATCCACAAGAAGTAACAGATTTAGCTACTGCTCTATTAATTCTAGAATTGTATTCGTCTAATTTAGTCATTATATCAAGAACACTACGATGTCTAACGAGAACTTCGGAAACTTGTTTTTGAAAATCTTTACAAATTGAATCTCTATCCACATCCATAATATTTCTGTCCATACACTCCACCCCTGTCAAAAGTTTATTTATTTATGATTCAATTATACTTATGAGGACAAGTTGTTGTCAAATATTTCTAACATTTATTTTTTACCAAATTAAAATGTAAAATAAGTAGTTGACAAGCGAAATATTTCTGTGATAGAATATAAACTTTACAACCTCAGATTATTATTGTATAATAATAAAGAAGATGGTTAAATGGGAGGTTGTCATATGTTTAACATTGGTGATAAAGTAGTTTATCCTATGCATGGAGCTGGTATAATTGAGGGTATAGAAGAAAAAGAAATATTAGGAGAAAAAAGGAAATATTATATTATGAGGATGCCTATCGGGGACATGAAGGTTATGGTTCCTGTAGATAACGTAGGTGATGTTGGAATAAGAGAAATAATTGATTCATTAGATATGGAAAGGGTAATAACCATATTAAAGGGAAGCAAAACTAATATGCCACAAAATTGGAACAGAAGATATAGAATAAATATGGATAAAATCAAAAGTGGTGATATATTTGAAATTGCTGCTGTAGTTAGAAATCTTACTATGAGAGATTTAGAGAAAGGTTTGTCTACTGGAGAAAGAAAAATGTTGAGTAGTGCTAAGCAAATGCTTATATCTGAAATGGTATTAGTAACAGGCTCAGAGTTAGAAGAAGCAGAAAAAACTATTATAGATGCCATTAATTGTACAGAAGATTAAAATAAATCTAGCAATTACACATTTTAGGTTATATAATTTATTTAAATGGCAATAAATATACTATGGGAGGTGAATTGATGATTGATAAAATATTACGAGGAATAATAGGCCTGGCGGGATTACTGGTTGGATATGGAATTATGGCCGGGCTTAAAGCTTTGGAAATTATCAATATGTCTAGTAAAGGGTGGCTAGGATTAGTATTATATTTAGGAGTTAGTTTTATATTTGGAATTATATTTTTTTCATTATCGCCTAAGATTATTAAAGGGGGAAGAAGAGGAGTTCAAGTTTTGGAAAATGAACTGCAAAAATTTCCTGCTTATGATATTGCTATAGGATCTGTTGGACTAATTATTGGATTAATAATTGCCTATCTATTAAGTCAACCCTTTTACAATTTAGAAATACCGTATTTAGGAGTAGCTATATCTATTTTACTTTATGGTGTATTTGGATATTTAGGAATTAAAGTGCCTACTAGAAAAAGAGATGATATTACTACTACATTAGGAAACTTCAAAAAAAGCTCTAAAGATAAAATAAAAGGAAACTGGAAATCTTGTCCTAAAATATTAGATACTAGTGTAATAATTGATGGAAGAATTGCAGATATTTGTAAAACTGGTTTTATAGAAGGACCACTTATAATTCCTGAATTTGTATTGGAAGAAGTACAACATATAGCTGACTCTTCAGATGCTCTAAAGAGAAATAGAGGAAGAAGAGGGCTGGATATATTAAATAAGATTCAAAAAGAATTGGATATTGAAGTAATAATTCATGATAAGAAATTTGAAGATGTTCAAGAAGTAGATTCGAAACTACTAAAGCTAACTCAACAGCTAAAGGGTAAAATAATAACCAATGATTATAATTTAAATAAAGTAGCAGAAGTTCAAGGAATAGACGTGTTAAACATAAATGATCTAGCAAATGCAGTAAAACCAATAGTTTTACCTGGAGAAGAAATGATAGTACAAGTGATAAAAGATGGTAAAGAGTCTGGTCAAGGATTAGCTTATTTAGATGATGGAACTATGATAGTAGTAGAAGGTGGAAAAAAATATATTGGCGAGACTATTGAAGTTTTAGTAACTAGTGTACTTCAAACTTCTGCAGGAAGAATGATATTTGCTAAGCCAAAATCTATAGTAGATAGAGCAGTATAGGACCCATTTGGGTCCTATATTTTTGAATCCTTTTTTTATTTTTTGGATATTATATAAGTAAATTGTTCTATGTTTAATTTTAATATGCTATAATACACTAAGAGGTGAAAAAAATGTATAAAAATTACTATGTATCCGTAGTTATTGCTGCAGCAGGAATGAGTAATAGAATGGGAAGTAAGATCAATAAGCAATTTATATCCATAAATAATAAACCGATTTTAGCTCACACTATAGAAAGATTTGAAAAATGTAGATATATAGACGAGATTATTGTAGTTGCCAAGGAAGAAGAAATTGACTATTGTAAGAAAGAAATAGTGAAAAGATATGGATTTAAGAAAGTAGTTAATATTATAAGAGGTGGCAGAGAAAGACAAGACTCAGTATATAATGGTATTTTAGCTTTAAATGAAAAGTCTAATATTGTACTAATTCATGATGGTGCTAGACCTTTTGTAAAAGTTGAAAATATAGTGGATGGTATCAAAGGTGTAGTAGAAAATGGAGCTTGTGTTGTTGGGGTCCCAGTAAAGGATACAATAAAAGTAGTAGGAGAAAATAAAGCTATTGAAAATACACCTCAAAGAAGCTTAATATGGGCAGCTCAAACTCCTCAATGTTTTTGGCATCATATTATTATAAATGGTTATCAAAAAGCTATAGAAGATAATTTTGTTGGTACTGATGATAGTTCTATAGTTGAAAGATTAGGCTATGAAGTAAAAATGGTTATGGGAAGCTACGAAAATATAAAGATTACTACGCCAGAAGATTTAATAGTAGCAGAGTCAATGTTAAAAGATAAGGATATAATATATAAAAGAAGAGAGTTTGTATTTCAAGGTAGATAGGATGATTGAAATGAGAATTGGATTTGGATACGATGTTCATCAATTAGTAGAGGGAAGAAAATTAACCATTGGTGGATTGGATATTCCTTATGAGAAAGGACTTTTAGGACATTCTGATGCAGATGTTTTAGTTCATTCTATAATGGACAGCATTTTAGGAGCTTTGGCTTTAGGAGATATTGGCAAACATTTTCCAGATACAGACAGTAAATATAAAGATATTTCTAGTTTACTACTCTTAGATAGAGTGTATGAAACTATGGAACAATCAGGATATAAAATTGGAAACATAGATGCTACTATAGCAGCTCAAAGACCTAAATTAGCCCCTTACATAGATAAGATGAAAATTATTATTGCTAATAGATTAGAAACTTCTGTAGAAAATATAAATATTAAAGCTACAACCACAGAAAAATTAGGTTTTGAAGGTAGAGAAGAAGGGATTTCAGCATATAGCGTGTGTTTGTTAAAGCCAAAGAACATTTAAAGAGTGAAATCAGATTGACATAATAAAATATATTTAGTAATATATAAAATAAATACTATGCAACGATAGGAAATAGTAAATATTAATGGTCCAAGAGAGGAAATCAATTGGTGAAAGATTTCTGACCCTCTTAATGTTGAACCCGCCCTGGAGCTTTTAGATATGGTTTTTCGTATCTAAACGGTAGTACCGTTATAACTATTGAGTGAACTTTTAATAAAGTTTATTAGAGTGGTACCGCGGAATTCAACCTTTCGTCTCTATTTAGAGATGAAAGGTTTTTTTATTATAATGTACATGAAAACATAAAATTTTTAGTGTAAATTTAATATTAAAAGTATTCTAAAAAAGTTTTATTAATTTGATGAGGAGGAAATTCTATGAAGATGTCAAAATTGTATACACCAACTTTAAGAGAGATGCCATCAGAAGCTGAAATATCAAGTCATAAGTTATTATTGAGATCAGGGATGATGAGAAAGTTAGTTAGTGGAGTGTATTCTTATTTACCTTTAGGGTATAGAGTTATTAGAAAAATTGAAAATATAGTAAGAGAAGAAATGGATAGAGCTGGTTCTCAGGAATTGTTAATGTCGGCTATACAGCCAAAGGAAATATGGGAAGCCAGTGGAAGATGGGATAATTTTGGAGCAGAAATGTTTAGATTAAAAGATAGAAATGAAAGAGATTTTTGTCTTGGACCAACCCATGAAGAATATTTCACTAACTTAATCAAAGATGAAGTAAGATCTTATAAGCAATTACCTCTAAATTTATATCAAATTCAGACTAAGTATAGGGATGAAAAAAGACCGAGATTTGGATTAATTAGATCTAGAGAGTTTATAATGAAAGATGCTTATAGCTTTGATAAAGATGAAGAAGGCATGAAAGTGGCTTATAAAGAAATGTGGGAAGCATATGAGAAAGTTTTTACAAGACTTAAGCTAAAGTTTAAAATAGTTCAAGGAGATTCTGGTACTATGGGAGGAAATGAGTCCCATGAATTTATGGCTATGTCTGAAGTTGGAGAAAGTCTTGTAGCTTACTGTGAACATTGTGATTATGCAGCTACAGATGAAAAGGCACAAGTGATATATAAAGTTTCAAATGATACTGATGACGAAAAAGAGATGGAAAAAGTTCATACACCAGAAATAACTACAATAGAAGACTTAGTAGAATTTTTTGATACCGAAGAAAGTAAATTTGGAAAAGCTTTAGTATATAAAGCGGCAGGAGAAACTGTAGTAGCAATAATACCTGGAGATAGAGAACTAAATGAAACTAAGTTATGTAACTATTTAAAGATTCCTGAGCATGAATTAGAACTAGCTGACGAAGAAACGATAATAGACATTACAGGAGCCAACAAAGGATTTACAGGACCAGTTAATCTTAAAAAAGAGGTAAAATTAATTGTAGATTCAAGAATTACTAAAATGAAAAATTTAGTAGTTGGAGGTAATGAAACTGATTACCACCTTAAAAATGTAAACTATAGCAGAGACTTTACTGGAGAAGTAGCAGAAGATTTGCTATTGGTTAAAGAAGAAGATATTTGTCCTAAATGTGGAGAAATTTTATCTATGGACAGAGGAATAGAAGTTGGTAATATATTTCAATTGGGGACTAAATATAGTGATAGCTTAGGCGCTAAATTCTTGGATGAGAATGGCAAGGAACATCCTTTTGTAATGGGAAGCTACGGTATTGGAGTATCTAGATCTATGGCAGCTATAGTTGAACAATACCATGATGAAGATGGAATCGCTTGGCCTTTAGTAGTAGCTCCATATCATGTGATAATTACAGTAATTAATATTAAAAATCAAGAGCAAATGGATCTGGCAGAAAAATTATATAAGACATTAGAAGAAATAGGACTTGAAGTTCTTCTTGATGATAGAAATGAGCGAGCTGGGGTTAAATTTAAGGATAGAGATCTAATAGGAATTCCAATTAGAATTACTGTAGGAAAAAGAGCAAATGAAAATATAGTAGAGTACTCAATTAGGGGAAGAGAAGAAAAGATAGAAGTAGAAACTGAAAAAACATTAGATCTAATTAGAGGTGAATTTATTAAAGAAGGTCTTAATATAACTAGAGTTTAAATAAACATGATTTTTGAATATCTTTATTAATGTATTATAGTTTATTATGTATAATAAAGGTATTAAGTATTATTACTTAATCATAAAACCAGTTGATTTCTTTTTTTAGGTAGTCGAAAGACTACCTTTTTTTTATCTAAAAGAGGAATTAAAGGTTTTGCGTCGAATATTGAATTTGATAGTAAAGTAATTTACTGTTCAATTTATAATTTGGAGGATTTTTGATGATACTAGAATTTATGTCATCAATATTTTTATGGGGGCAATTTTTCATTACTAATAATGCAACTCTATTACTATTTTTAATCAATAACTTTATAATTATAAATACAGGACTTACTTTATACAACTTGAAGATAGAAAGAAATCGTATACTTATAGCATCATTAATTATATGTATAATAACAGGAAGCATTGCCTTTAGCCTTAAAGATTTTAGCATTTTAGGAAAATTGCATTTAATGCTAATTATCATTATTTGTAGTATAGTCTTTAAAATGAATTTATTCATATCCTCCTTAATAATAGTGTCATCATTTACACTTTACTCAGCTTTATTTGGGTTAATAGGCAGTTTGATTTTATGGACTTTGAAAACCTCTTTATTAGAAGCCGTTAGAAATCCATTAGTTATCTTCCTATATACTTATGTATTTTTTAAATGATTACATAAGAAAAAGCCAAGGATATGTAATTGATCTGGATAAACATATCCCCATTTCTTTAGAAGATATAAAGAGGGAAAAGAATTATATCCTTATTATTATAATTATCATTCAATATTTTACCTATATTCTAAAAAATGAATTAATATCCAAAATTCATAGAAGCAGCCAAGTATGTGTCATTAGCTATATTAGAAATATAATAATTATCCTGTCTTTAATAGGAGTATATGTTCTTATCAAGAGTTTGAGTAATCTTAATCTGAAACAATCTTATAATCCCAAAGAAGTTGAAGAAGTAAGAAATAATCTAATGTCTATGAAACATGAATTCAATAGACATCTACAAACTATTCAATCCATGATTTATTTAGATAGAGTTACAGACGTTCAAAAGTATATTGAAGAAATTACTAGATATCAATACCACCACCCATTGAGTAAAATTCAAATAAAGGAAAATCCAGCTTTAGCTGTGTTAATAAATGAGAAAAATAATTTAGCCTTAAAAAAAAGGTATTGACTTTAAAATTTTTATAAACTGTACCATGGAAGAATTTCCTTTGGATTGGTGGGAAATCAATAGTGTTATAGGAAATTTGTTAGATAATGGCTTGGAAGATTTAGAAAAATATAAAGATAAAAAAGAACTAGGACTTACTATTGATAAAGATAGCCATATATTCATTATAGAAGTCTACAATTATTCTTCTAAATTTGATATATCTAATTTAGATAAGTTATTTATTCCTGGATACTCTACTAAAAACTCTAATTCAAGAGGATATGGATTGTATGTTTCACAATCTATAGTAAAAAAATATCATGGAACAATTAAAGTTTTTTATGATGGCTATGTAAGGGTTAAAGTTTTTATACCAATAAAGTAAAAAATGTTTTTGAATACTACGAAAGGAGGCAAGAGCGTGGCTAATATTATAGTTTTAGAGGATGATTTATATACAATAGAATTTATATCAAAGCTTATTACGGAAAATTGGCCTAATTTTAATATATTTAAAGCGAAATCTATAGAAAGCTACAAAAAGATATTAGAGAAAAATATTATTCATATTGCCTTATTAGATATTCAATTAGGAAAAGATTCCTATAATGGCTTAGATGTAGGAAAATATACTGATAAGTATTATCCCAAAATAAAGATTATATTTCTCACAGGATATGATCAGTACGCATTAACTTCTTTTGCTATTCATCCTTATGACTATATACTTAAACCAATAAATATTACTAGGTTTAAAAACACAATAAATAGATTATTAACATCTTTAGAAGAAGAAAAATGTATTAAAGAAAAATTAATTATAAAAAATAAAAATGAGATATATTTTATATGTCCAAGCAATATAATATATATAGAAAAGGCAGGTAAAGATACTATAATTCATGAAGAAAAAGAAAGTTATTTAGCGAAGGAGAGTCTTTCTTATTTTGAAGATACTTTAGGGGGTAGTTTTATAAGAGTACATAAATCATATTTAGTAAATAAAAATAAGATTCTAAGAATTAAGGAGATTGGAGATAGAGTATATGAAATAGAATTTTACAATTCTTCTAAGGTAGCTTATATGAGTAGAATGGGATTTAGTCAGTTGAAAAGGTACTTTCCTTTTTAGATTTTGGAGAAATGTACTTAACGTATGGCTAGTTAGACTACAATTTTGGCTTTTTAAAAAAGTAAGAAGGTAAAAATAGTTATTTGTATAATAATACTGGTAATGGAGAATATTAGAAAACAAGTAAGGTAGGGGTTTACATGAGTGTGGAAATGATGTTGAAAGAGTTATGTGAAGAAACTATGGAAATTCTAATGGGGTTAAAAGAAAGGGGTATATTAACAGAAGAAGAGTTAGAAAAGCATTTAAAAGAAAAAAGAGAATTTATTCAGATGCTTGAAAAAAAAGAAGAATTAGCTTGCTATATTCATTAGTTACTCTTTAGATCAAATAATTTACAAGTTCATTTTCCATAATACTTAGAATCTAATATAGCCAATAAAAACCCTAGTAAAACTAGGGTTTTTAAACTTTTTGTTGTCTATAATAGTTATAGGATAGAATCCTTGTAAAATGTTTAATAATAGGTTATCCTATTTTAAGGACCTATTTATAAAGTTGGAGGGATTAATATGAAAAAAAGAATAGTGTCTTGTATAATGGCTTTAATATTACTAATACCAATGATGGTCTTTGGTGCAGATATAAACCAAGAGATTGTAGTCTTGGGAAAGGATTTGTCATCTGGTGAGAAAAAGGAAATGCTTAAATTGTTTGAGGCTAAAGAGGACTCAAAGGTAATTGAAATAACAAATGAAGAAGAAAGAGAATATTTAGGAAAATTTGTAGATGAGAAATTGTTAGGAACTAGATCCATTTCTTCTGCTTACGTAGAAAAGTTAGGAGAAGGTGAAGGTATACAAGTAGAATCTACTAATATAACTTGGGTAACCGATGATATGTTTAGAAATGCCTTAATCACGGCTGGAGTAAAGGATGCTAAAATCAAAGTTGGCAGTCCTAGGCAAGTATCAGGTACTGCAGCTTTAACGGGAATAATAAAAGCTTTTGAAGATATAACTGGAGAAGAAGTTACAAATAAGGAAAAAGAAGTCGCAAGTGAAGAAATTGCTAAAACAGCCATATTAGGAAATGAAATCGGACAACAAAAAGCGGAAGAATTAATGAGTAATATAAAAATGTATATAATAGAGAATAATATTAAGAATAAAGGCTCTATTAAGAAAGTTGTAATTCAAGCAGCAGAAGACTTAGGAATTCAATTAACTGAAAATCAGATAAACCAAATAGTTGGTCTAATGAAGCGTATATCTAAGTTAAACTTAGACATTAATCAGATTAAGATTCAACTTAAAGGTATATCAGAAAAAATTGATAAAGTTAATGTTCAAGGTGAAGAAGTAAAATCATTTTTGGGTAAAATACTAGATTCTATTGGTCAATTATTTAATCGTATTTTTGGTTAATATTTCATGTAATATTTACACTTAAAATTTAGTGATATATAATATAAGGTAATTAATTTAGGAGGTGTCATTGTCTTGAAGGAAGTAAGACTAAGATTTGCACCAAGTCCTACAGGATATTTACATATTGGAGGACTTAGGACTGCTTTATACAATTATTTATTTGCTAGACATAATAATGGAAAGTTTATATTAAGAATAGAGGATACAGATCAAACTAGATTTGTAGAGGGTGCTATTGAAAACTTAATTAAATCTTTACACTGGGCTGGAATTGAATATGATGAAGGTGTATTTATAGAAAATGGTCAAGTTATACAAAAGGGTGATCATGGACCTTATATTCAATCAGAAAGATTGGGAATTTATAGAAAATATGTAGATGAACTAATAGAAAAGGGACATGCTTATTATTGTTTCTGTTCCAAAGAAAGGCTGGAATCCGTAAGAGAAGAACAAAAAATTAAGGGGCTTGTTCCTAAATATGATGGATTTTGTAGAAATGTATCTTTAGAAGAAGCTAAGGAAAGAATCGCTAAAGGAGAAGAATATGTAGTTAGACTAAAACTTCCTCCAAATAAAGACATTAAGTTTCATGATTTAGTAAGAGGCGATATAGTTATAAATACAGATGATGTAGATGATCAAGTACTTTTAAAATCAGATGGGTATCCTACCTATCATATGGCTGTTGTAATAGATGATCATTTAATGGATATCACTCATATAGTAAGAGGAGAAGAATGGCTGCCTTCTACACCAAAGCATGTTTATTTATATGAAGTTTTTGGATGGGAAAAGCCTACTTATGTCCATCTTCCAACAGTATTAAATAAAGAACGGAAAAAATTAAGTAAGCGTCATGGAGATGTATCTGTTGAAGACTTCAAAGGAAAAGGCTATTTGCCAGAAGGATTGATAAACTATTTAGCATTAGTTGGATGGAGTCCAGAAGATAATGAAGAGATTTTATCTATGGAAGAATTAATCGAAAAGTTTTCCTTTGAGAGAGTTTCAAAAACTGGAGGAATCTTTGATAAGGATAAATTAGATTGGGTGAATGGTCATTATATAAGAAATTCCTCTGTAGAAAAAATTACAGAATTAGCTATTCCTTATTTAAAAGAAGCTGGATATATTGATGATGAGTTTGTTGAAAAAAATTATGATTGGACTAAATTATTGGTTCATACTGTTCAAGAAAGTTTGTCTACTGTAGCTGAAATTGTAGATAAAGTAGATATATTCTTTAAAGATGAAGTAGTACTAGAAGATGAAGAAGCCTTAGAGGTATTAAAAGGAGAACAAGTACCCGTATTATTAGCTGCTTTTAAAGAAGAATTAAAAAATGTAGATAAAATTGATGAAGATTATGCTAAAGGTTTAATGAAAACTATCCAAAAAGCGACTGGAATCAAAGGGAAAAATTTATTTATGCCAGTAAGAGTTACTTTAACAGGAAACATTCATGGACCAGAATTGGTTAATATTATTTATTTATTTGGTAAAGAAAACATCTTGAAAAGAATAGAATATATAGAAGAAAAGTATTTAAAAGCTTAAAGTGTTGAATATATTTTTACTTTAATGTAAAATAAAGATAATCTTTATAAGAAAAGTATTGATAAGGAAAGTAAGCTTTTTAAGCCCTTAAAGAGAGGAGTTTTCATAGGCTGAAAGAAACTCTAAGTAGGCACTAAGCTGAAATGCACCTTAGAACTATTGCCTGAAGAGAGTAAGGTAAATCGGTTTACACCGTTATTTGTATTAAAAGTGGGAAGAATCCTATTAGAGTGGAACCGCGGTTTTGAAATCGTCTCTTATTTTGTAGAGACGATTTTTTTATAATAAACAGAAAAGTATAAAATTTAGACTTAAAAAATACTGTTAAATTTTTAAATATACTTTTATAAAAAATACTAAAATGTTTTGAATAAATGAAAAAGGAGGATATAATATGAAACTATACAATACTTTAACAAGAAAAAAAGAAGAATTTAAACCTGTTAAAGAAGGTCAAGTAACTATATACAGCTGTGGACCTACAGTTTATAATTATATTCATGTAGGAAATGCTAGACCCTTAGTAGTTTTTGACACCTTAAGAAGATTTCTTATTTATAAAGGATATAAAGTAAAATATTTAGTAAACTTTACGGACATTGATGATAAAATGATTCAGAAAGCCAATGAAGAAGGCACTACAGTAAAAGAAATAGCTGATAGGTATATTAAAGCTTTTACAGAAGATGCTAAAGGATTAAACTTATATGAAGAAGAAACGATCCATCCTAGGGCTACAGATTTTATTAATCAGATAATAGACTTCATAAAAGGGCTTACTGAAAAAGGTTCTGCTTATGATATAGATGGAAATGTATATTTTGACATTGCAAAAGCTAAAGATTATGGTAAACTATCTAAGAAGAATGTAGATGATTTAATAAGTGGTGCTAGAATAGAAGTTAATGAAGAAAAGAAAAACCCAATGGATTTTGCATTATGGAAAAAAGAAAAAGAGGGAGAACCTTCTTGGGATAGCCCTTGGGGCAAAGGTAGACCAGGATGGCATATTGAATGTTCAGTTATGGCAAAGGCTTTATTAGGAGATACCATAGATATTCATGCAGGAGGAGAAGATTTACAATTTCCTCATCATGAGAATGAAATAGCTCAAAGTGAAACTCTAACTGAAAAGCCCTTTGCAAATTATTGGATGCATAATGCTATGGTCAATGTAGATAATGAAAAAATGTCTAAATCAAAATTTAATTTCTTTACAATAAAAGATATTGCAAAAGAATTTGACTTAGAATCTCTTAGATTCTTTATTTTATCAGCCCATTATAGGAACCCAGTAAACTTTAATAAAGAAGTTTTAATGCAGTCACAAAAAGGATTAGAAAGATTATACAATGGAAAGAAAAATTTAGAATACCTATTAGATAAAGCTGAGGAAAGATTACTGACAGAAGAAGAGAAATCAAGTATTGAAACTTTAAATAAATATAAGACAGAATTTATCGAGAGTATGGAAGATGACTTAAATACGGCAGATGCTATTTCTTCTTTATTTGAAATAGTAAAATATACAAATACCTATTTAAATGAACAAAGTAATAAGAGGATAATAGAAGAAGCTTATAATATGTTGATAGAACTTTCAAAGATATTGGGTATATTATCAAAGAAAGAAGAAATTTTAGAAGAAGAAATATTAGAGTTAATTGAAAAAAGGTCTCAAGCAAGGAAAGACAAGAATTATAAATTATCTGATGAAATTAGAGATGCTTTAAAAGAGAAAGGAATAATTTTAGAAGATACTCAAGAAGGAGTGAAGTGGAAACGTATATAGCCTATGGAAAAAGAAACTAATCTATTTAGAAATATAAATACAAAATTGAGTGGAGAAGATGTAAATATGTTATCTCCACTCCAACTTGCTTATATAGGAGATGCAGTATACGAATTGTTTATCCGTACTTATTTATTGAAAAAAGGATTGCCAGTAAAGAATCTTCATAAAGAAGCGACAAAATATGTAAAAGCTAAAGCACAATCGCAAATTGTCCATATATTAGAAGATAATCTTAGTGAAGAAGAAAAAAATATAGTGAAAAGAGGAAGAAATGCAAAAACTAACTCTATGCCCAAAAATGCAGATATGATAGATTATAAATATGCTACAGGTTTAGAAAGTTTAATGGGATATCTATATTTAACAGAACAAGATCAACGATTGGGACAATTGTTTGAAAAAATAGCACACATAGAACTAGACTAAAGATAAAAAGGGGGATAAGTATGGCTAAAGTAGAACTTCTAAGATATACTCCAGATGGAGAGAAACTAATAGCTGCAGCAGCAAAACTTTGTTATTCACCTACTGGTATAAGTCAAATAGAAGAAAACCTAGATGAAGAAAAAACAGAGAAATTTTTAAAAATATTAATAGATTTAGGACATGAAAGTCCCATAGAGCATGTAACTTTTACCTTTGGAGTTGAAGGAGTTTCACGAACTCTAACCCATCAATTAGTAAGACATAGAATTGCAAGCTTTTCACAACAATCTCAGAGATATGTAAAGCTAGATCAATTTGAATATATAATTCCTCCATCTATTAATAACAATCCAAAGGCAAAAAAGTTATTTATTGAAGCTATGGAAGAAGATCAAAAATATTATAATGAAATTACAGACTTGTTATTTAAAGAACATTTTGATAAATATATTAAAGAAGGTTTAGGAGAAAAAGAAGCTAAACTTAAAAGTGAAAAGGAGTCTATAGAAGATTCTAGATACATCTTTCCTAATGCTTGTGAAACCAAAATAGTATTTACAATGAATACAAGGAGCTTGATGAACTTTTTTAAACTTAGATGTTGTAATAGAGCCCAATGGGAAATAAGAGAATTAGCAGTAGAAATGCTTAAAGAAGTTAAGATAGTTTATCCAATTCTGTTTAAAAATGCAGGTCCTAGCTGTTTAAGAGGACCTTGTCCAGAAGGTAAAATGACTTGTGGAAAGATAATAGAAGTTAGAGATAAGTTTAGTAAATTATAAATATAAAAACAAAAAATAAAAAGATAAAAACAAAGGAGTGGTATAAATGGCTAAAATAGTTATTTCACCAAGTAAATATATACAAGGAAATGGAGAATTAAATAGAATTAAGGATCATGTTAACCATTTAGGGAACTCATTTTTTGTTATTATAAGCAAAAGTGGGATGGAAAGATTTGGTCAAAAGATAAAAGAAAGTTTTGGTAATGAAGGAAATTTATATTTTGAAATATTTAATGGTGAATGTTCAAAAAATGAAATAAATAGATTGAGAAAGATATTAGAAGAAAAAAAATCTGATGTTGTAATAGGCATTGGAGGAGGAAAAATTCATGATACAGCTAAAGCGGTTGCTTATTATGAAAAAATGCCTGTTGTTATAGTACCTACAATAGCTAGCACAGATGCACCTTGTAGTGCTTTATCTGTTTTATACACTGATGACGGCATGTTTGAAGAATACTTATTGTTACCAAAGAACCCTGATATAGTTCTTATTGACAATGAATCTGTTGCTAATGCTCCTGCAAGATTATTGGTAGCAGGAATGGGAGATGCTTTAGCCACTTATTTTGAAGCTAGAGCTAGTAAAAGTTCAAATTCTAAGACCATGGCAGGAGGATATACTACAGAAGCTGCTATGGCTTTAGCTAAACTATGCTATGATACATTATTAAATGAAGGATTAAAAGCTAAATTGGCTATTGAGCAAAAAGTGCCTACAAAAGCAGTAGAAAATATAATAGAAGCTAATACTTATTTAAGTGGAATTGGATTTGAAAGTGGAGGATTGGCTGCAGCTCATGCTATTCATAATGGATTTACAGCCATAGAAGAAACTCATAATTTATATCATGGAGAAAAAGTAGCTTTTGGTGTTCTTGTTCAACTAGTATTAGAAAATGCAGATTTAGATGAAATTGAAGAAGTTTTATCTTTCTGTGACTCTATAGGATTACCTATTACACTAGAAGAATTAAATATAAAGGAAGTTTCTAAGGAAAAAATTATGGAAGTAGCAGAATTAAGTTGTGTTCCAGGAGAAACTATTCATAATATGCCTTTTGAAGTAACTAAAGAAGAAGTATATGCTGCTATACTTACAGCAGACGCTTTAGGCAGAGAGTATAGAAAGTAGGAACGAGAAAATGAATGAGCAATATATTGTAGGACGAAATCCAGTTCTTGAACTTCTGAAATCTGATAAAGAGGTAGAGAAAATATATGTTTTAAATGGAGATAATAAAGGGTCCATAAATAAGATTATTGGTATTGCGAAGGATAGGAATATAGTTATTCAACAAGTAGATAAAAACAAGTTAGATAACTTGGCGGAAGGTAATTCACATCAGGGAGTGGCTGCTTTAGCCACTTCCTATAGTTATTCTTCTATTGAAGAAATTTTTTACAGTGCAAAAGAAAAAAATCAAGATCCTTTTATAATCATCTTAGATGGAATAGAAGATCCACATAATTTAGGAGCCATCATTAGAACAGCAGAATGTGGAGGCGCTCATGGAATAATTATACCAAAGAGAAGGTCTGCTTCTGTTACTCAAACTGTATATAAAAGTTCTGCTGGAGCAGTAGAGCATATGTTGGTTGCTAAAGTGAATAATATATCCAGTACCATAGATGATCTGAAGGAAAAGGGGTTATGGATATATGGTGCTGATATGGAAGGAAATGAATATCATTTTAATACCAATTTAACAGGATCATTAGCCTTGGTTATAGGGAATGAAGGAAAAGGAATATCAAGACTTGTTAAAGAGAAATGCGATGTTTTAGTTAAAATTCCAATGCTGGGTAATATATCTTCCTTAAATGCTTCTAATGCTGCCTCCATATTAATATATGAAGTTATAAGGCAAAAATATGGCAGCAAAAAATAAAAAACCTAAAGAGTATCTTTTTGTAGATGGCTACAATATAATAAACTCTTGGGAAAAACTTAAAGATTTAAGTAAAATGAGTTTAGAAGTGGCAAGAAATGAGCTTGTTGAAATAATGGCTGAGTATCAGCATTATTCTGGAATTAAAATTACAGTAGTTTTTGACGCTCATTTAGTAAAAGGGAATAGCGGAAAAAGATACGGTGTTAAAGGAGTAGAAGTGGTTTACACTAAAGAGAGTGAAACTGCAGATCAATATATAGAAAGAGTCTTAGATGAAATAGGCAGGATAAAAAAAGTAAGGGTAGCTACTTCGGATTGGATGGAGCAGCAAATAATATTAGGAAGAGGAGGCACTCGTATTTCTGCTAGAGAATTGGAGGTAGAAATATTTAATGAAAAAAAGCTTATGAAACGTAATCGAACAACCAATAATCAAAAAAATGACTTGTTGATTGGAAGATTAGATGAAGATACTTTAAATAAGCTTAATAATTGGGGAAATAACAGTGAATAAACTTGACTAATTCATAGGTTTTAATTATAATTTAATTAATTGTGTGGGGTGAATTAAATATAATTTGGAGGGGATGCTTGGTGGGGTTAGGCGTATACAATGAAGTAGATGTGATTATCTATGACAACATGGATGATGAAGACATTGTACAAGAAGCAAAAAGTGGCGTTCCTCTTGCGTTAGAATACTTAATCTATAAGTATAAGAATTTTGTAAGATGTAAGGCTAGATCATATTTTCTTATAGGAGCTGACAGGGAAGATATTGTTCAAGAAGGAATGATTGGTCTTTATAAAGCAATACGTGATTATGATAAGGACAAGCTTACGTCCTTCAAAGCTTTTGCAGAACTTTGTATTACTAGACAAATAATTACTGCCATAAAAACAGCCACAAGACAAAAGCATATTCCCTTAAATTCCTATGTATCTCTTAACAAACCTATATATGATGAAGAATCAGATAGGACTTTATTAGACGTAATATCAGGGGTTAAGATAACTGATCCAGAAGAGCTGATAATTAGCAGAGAAGAATTAGATTCTATGGAATCTAAAATTGGCGAACTTTTAAGCGATTTAGAATGGGAAGTTTTAATGGCTTACATAGACGGAAAGTCTTACCAAGAAATTGCAGAAGAATTGGACAGGCATGTAAAAAGCATTGATAATGCATTACAGAGAGTAAAAAGAAAACTCGAAAGATACTTAGAATTTAGAGAATAAAACTTAAGCTTGACAACCTAATAACTAAATAGTAAAATAATTAGCAGTGGTTAAAAATGCCCATGTAGCTCAGGCGGTAGAGCACTTGCATGGTAAGCAAGAGGTCACCGGTTCAAGTCCGGTCATGGGCTCCATAAAAGTTAACTAAAAGAAACACCCGGATGAGTTTTCTTATAACAAATTACTTATATATTTAATTAAGGAGGAGTAAGAAAATGGCAAAAGCAAAATTTGAAAGAAACAAACCACACGTAAATATAGGAACAATAGGTCACGTTGACCATGGTAAAACAACATTAACAGCAGCAATTACAATGGTACTAAACAAAAGATTTGGTTCAGGAGAAGCAATAAGCTATGACAACATAGACAAAGCTCCAGAAGAAAGAGAAAGAGGAATAACAATATCTACATCTCACGTAGAATATGAAACAGCAAACCGTCACTATGCACACGTAGACTGTCCAGGCCATGCTGACTACGTTAAGAACATGATAACAGGAGCAGCACAAATGGACGGAGCTATTTTAGTAGTATCAGCAGCAGACGGTCCAATGCCACAAACAAGAGAACATATATTATTATCAAGACAAGTAGGAGTACCAAAGATAGCGGTATTCTTAAATAAAGCAGATATGGTAGATGATGAAGAATTAATCGAATTAGTAGAAATGGAAGTAAGAGAATTACTATCCGAATATGAATTTGACGGAGACAACACACCAATCGTAGTAGGATCAGCATTAAAAGCAATAGAAGAACCAGACGGACCATGGGGAGACAAAATTGTTAAATTAATGGAAGAAGTGGATGCATACATTCCACAACCAGAAAGAGCAACAGATAAACCATTCCTAATGCCAGTAGAAGACGTATTCAGTATAACAGGAAGAGGAACAGTAGCAACAGGAAGAGTAGAAAGAGGAGTAGTAAAGACTGGAGACACAGTAGAAATTGTAGGATTATCAGAAGAATCCAGACAAGTAGTAGTAACAGGAGTAGAGATGTTTAGAAAACTACTAGACGAAGCTCAAGCAGGAGATAACATAGGAGCGTTATTAAGAGGAGTACAAAGATCAGAAATCGAAAGAGGTCAAGTATTATCTAAACCAAAGAGTATAACACCACATACAAAATTTGAATCAGAAGTATACGTATTAACAAAAGAAGAAGGTGGAAGACATACTCCGTTCTTTAACGGATACAGACCACAATTCTATTTCAGAACAACAGACGTAACAGGAGATATTCAATTAGATGAAGGCGTAGAAATGGTAATGCCAGGAGATAACGCTAAATTTACAATTGAACTAATTACACCAATAGCAATGGAAGAAGGATTAAGATTTGCTATTCGTGAAGGTGGTAGAACAGTAGGAGCTGGAGTTGTAACTAAAGTTATTAAGTAATAAAAAAGACTAGGTCTTTTGACCTAGTCTTTTTTAAGGTTTTATTTGGATAAAAATCTAGAAAACTACATAAAATTATAGAGACTGCCTAATCTGAAGGTATATTTTTTTATTGACATAGATTTTAATTTGTGATAGTTTATATTAAGTAATGTAGTTAATGGTGGGTTATTGTACCCGGAAGCAACTGCAATTAACATATATACTCTGTTGGTAGGAGGTGTTTTAAGTGAGAGATAGAATCACAATGGCTTGTACTGAGTGTAAACAAAGAAATTATATTTCGTCTAAAAACAAGAAGAAAAACACAGAAAGAATCGAACTAAAAAAATATTGCAAATTCTGTAAGACTCATACTGCTCATAAAGAAACAAAATAATAACTATAATTAGATAAGGATGTGAATTAGATGGCAGCTCAGACCGGTGCAAACAAAGGTAAGATGCGCACGTATTTTAGAGGTGTTAAGGCTGAGATGAGAAAAGTAATCTGGCCTACTAAAAATGAACTAGTAAGCTATACAGGAGTAGTTATTCTAATAAGTGTTATTATTGGTTTAGTAGTATGGGCCTTAGACCTTGGTATACACCGTGTTTTATCGTTAATTATTAAGTAATGTGAAGGAGGGAAGGACCATAAGGTCCCCAAGTATATGACGGATAAGGTTGAAAGTAGAGAAAAGAGGGCTATTAATGCTAAATGGTATGTAGTCCATACTTATTCAGGTCATGAGAACAAAGTTAAAGCTAACATTGAAAAAATGGTAGAAAACAGAGGAATGCGAGACGATATATTTGAAGTGGTTGTACCTACTGAAGAATATATGGAAGCTAAGGGCGGGAAAAAGAAGCTTAAAGAAAGAAAACTTTTCCCTGGATACGTTCTTGTGAAGATGATTATTAATGATGAATCATGGTATCTTGTTAGAAATACAAGAGGTGTAACGGGATTCGTAGGACCAGGTTCGAAGCCGGTTCCGTTGACGGATATAGAGGTAAAGGCTTTAGGAGTTCAAGAGACTATTTTACCATCCATAGATTTAAAAACAAAAGATGTGGTAAAAGTTATATCAGGACCTTTTGAGAATTTTATGGGAACTGTAGATAATATAAACTTAGAAAAGAGAAAAGTTAAGGTATATGTATCTATGTTTGGAAGAGAGACTCTTGTGGAATTGGATTTTGACCAAGTTGAAAAGTTATAGTTTTTAAAAGCTAATTAGCTTTTTAAATAGATATACAATTAAGTGGGAGGGTTTATCCCGCCAAACCACAATGGAAATGAGGAGGTGGAACTTTTATGGCAAAAAAAGTCATAGCGTTAGTTAAATTACAAATACCAGCTGGTAAGGCTACTCCAGCACCACCTGTAGGAACTGCATTAGGACCTCATGGAGTTAATATTATGCAATTTACAAAAGAGTTCAATGCAAAAACTGCAGATCAAGCAGGAATGATAATACCAGTTGTTCTTACAGTTTATCAGGATAGATCTTTTACGTTCATTACTAAAACACCACCTGTTTCAGTATTGATTAAAAAAGCTGTAGGACTTGAATCAGGTTCTGGTGAACCTAACAAGAAAAAAGTTGCTAAAATTTCTCAAGCTAAATTAAGAGAAATTGCAGAATTAAAGATGCCGGACTTAAATGCTAGTAGTGTTGAAACTGCTATGAGTATGATTGCAGGAACAGCAAGAAGCATGGGCGTTGTAGTAGAAGAATAATATATAAAGATTTGAAAAGTGGGAGGAGTTTCCGTTAGAACCACAAGGAGGTAATGAATTATGGCAAAAAGAGGTAAGAATTATCAAGATAGCATGAAGCTTGTTGATAGAACAACACATTATGATCCAGCAGAAGCTATTGAATTAGTACAAAAAACAGCGAAAGCTAAATTTGATGAAACTGTTGAGTTATCTGTAAGACTTGGTGTAGACCCAAGACATGCTGACCAACAAGTTAGAGGAGCAGTAGTACTTCCTCATGGTACAGGTAAGACAAGAACTGTATTAGTTTTTGCAAAAGGTGATAAGATTAAAGAAGCAGAAGCAGCAGGCGCAGATTTTATAGGTGGCGAAGAGCTAGTTGCTAAGATCCAAAATGAAGGTTGGTTAGATTTTGATGTAGTAGTTGCAACACCAGATATGATGGGTGTAGTAGGAAGAATTGGTAGAATTCTTGGACCAAAAGGATTAATGCCAAATCCAAAATCAGGAACTGTAACTTTTGAAGTAGAAAAGGCTGTTAAAGAAATCAAAGCTGGTAAAGTTGAATATAGAGTTGATAAAGAAAGTATTGTACACGTACCTATTGGAAAAGCATCTTTTGGAACAGAAAAACTAACGGAAAATTTCGATGCTATTGTTGATGCTTTAATAAAAGCAAAACCAGCAGCAGCTAAAGGTAGATACTTAAGAAGTATTTCCTTATCAAGTACAATGGGACCTGGAATTAAAATAAATTCACAAAAATTAATGGACTAATCTATTGACAACATATAGGTTTACTGATAGAATTATTATGTTAAATAAATAGGCTACCGTAGACAGTAGGGATCCTAAGGGGTTTAAATTTTCCTACCGAGGTGAGATTTAGACTAATCATTAAATTGAAATTAGGGTCTCTCTGTGTCTGCGGAGGGACCTTTATTTATTCGACCTATGGGAGGTGAAGTCGGTGAAGGAACAAACCCTTCAAGCTAAAAGTCAGATAGTTGATGAGATTAAAGAAAAAATTGGCAAAGCTCAAAGTGTTGTATTGGTTGATTATAGAGGATTAAATGTTGAAGAATTAACTGAGTTAAGAAGTCAATATAGAAAAGCTGGTGTTGAATATAAAGTTTATAAGAACACTATGATGAGGTTTGCTTTTAAGGATTCTGGATTAGAAGATTTTAATGAATTTCTTACAGGACCAAATGCTGTTGCATTTGGATATGATGATCCAGTTCAAGCAGCTAAGGTTACAAGTGAATTTGCTAAGGAACATGAAAAACTTGAAATCAAGGCAGGTATAGTAGATGGTAAAGTAATTGATATAAATAGCGTTAAAGACTTAGCTAACTTACCATCAAGAGAAGTACTTATAGCTCAAGTGCTTGGTGGATTCAATGCACCAATTCAAGGATTTGCAAATGTACTTCAAGGTACAGTTAGAAATCTTGTGTATGTATTAAATGCTATAGCTGAACAACAAGAAGCTTAATAATTTAAAAAGAAAATTACTATGGAGGGATATATAAAATGGCAAGTGAAAAAGTATTAAATTTAATTGAAGAAGTTAAAAATTTAACTGTTTTAGAATTATCAGAATTAGTTAAAGCTTTAGAAGAAGAATTCGGAGTAAGTGCAGCAGCTCCAGTTGCAGCAGTTGCAGCTCCAGCAGCAGGCGCAGCAGCTCCAGCAGCAGAAGAAAAATCAGAATTTGATGTTATATTAGCAAGTGCTGGAGGAGAAAAAATTAAAGTTATTAAAGTTGTAAGAGAATTAACTGGATTAGGATTAAAAGAAGCTAAAGAATTAGTAGATAATGCACCAAAAGCTGTTAAAGAAGGAGCTTCTAAAGAAGAAGCTGATCAATTAAAAGCTAAATTAGAAGAAGCAGGAGCAAGTGTAGAATTAAAATAGTTGTTAGAAAATAAAAAAAGGCTTTCAAAGAATCGAAAGCCTTTTTTAATGCCTAAAATTTATTGACTATAATTTAGAATAAATTAAAAAACAACTTGACATAATGATTGTACTATGGTAGTATATCTAAATGCATAATAACGAAATTATGTGCCTTTCTGTATAAATATTTAGTTATATGGCAATATTATAATATATTTAGCTTGGCAGAGTATTACCAAAAGTATTTTATGCTTTTGGATATTTTAGTTTAATAAGGGGTGAATTTTGAATGGTACATCCTGTTACATATGGAAAACGCGTCAGGATGAGTTACTCACGTATCGAAGAAGTACTAGATTTACCTGATTTGATTGAAGTACAAAAAAGTTCTTATGACTGGTTTTTGGAAGAAGGTTTAAGAGAAGTTTTTGAAGATATTTCTCCTATTCAAGATTATACGGGAAATTTAATATTAGAATTTGTTGATTATCACATCGGAGATTCGCCAAAGTATAGTCAAGACGAAGCTAGGGAAAGAGATGCGAACTTCTCAGCACCTTTAAAGGTAAAAGTGAGACTAATAAACAAAGAAACTGGTGAAGTGAAAGAACAAGAAGTATTTATGGGTGATTTACCTTTAATGACAGATAAAGGTACTTTTATAATCAATGGTGCTGAAAGAGTAGTGGTAAGCCAATTGGTTAGATCCCCAGGAGTTTATTTTGTAGAAGAAATCGATAAAGTTGGGAAGAGACTATATTCCTCTACAGTAATTCCAAATAGAGGAGCTTGGTTAGAATATGAGTCTGATTCCAATGATATTGTTTACGTAAGAATAGACAGAACAAGAAAATTACCTGTTACAACACTGTTGAGGGCATTAAAGATTAAAACTGATTCAGAAATAATGGAAGTCCTTGGAGAAACAGAGCAGGTATTAAGAACATTAGAAAAAGATAATACCAACACAGAAGAAGAAGCTTTAATAGAAATCTATAAAAGATTAAGACCAGGAGAACCGCCTACCGTTGATAGTTCAAGAACTCTTTTGAATAATCTATTTTTTGATCCAAAGAGATATGACTTAGCAAAAGTTGGAAGATATAAGTTTAATAAAAAGTTAGCTCTATATAATAGAATCTATGGAAAGAGAGCCGCAGAAGATATTCATAATTTAGAAACAGGAGAATTGTTTGTAGCTCAAGGAGAAAAAATTACTAGAGATCAAGCTATAGAAATTGAAAATAGCGGTATTAATGTAGTAGATTTATTATTAGACGATGGAAGAAAAGTTAGGGTACTAGGCAATAATTTTGTAGATTCAAAGGCTTTTGATTTACCCTTCTCTTTAGAAGAATTTGGACTTAAAGAAAAAGTATATTATCCTTTGATGAAAGAATTAATAGATACCTATGAAGATGCTGAAGATTTAAAAGAAGCTATAAAAGAGAGGATAAAAGAGTTATCACCTAAACATATAATAATTGATGATATTATTGCAAGTATTAACTATGAATTCAATCTATTTAATGGTATCGGTATTACTGACGATATAGACCATCTAGGCAATAGAAGGCTTCGTTCTGTTGGAGAATTGTTGCAAAATCAATTTAGGATAGGTCTATCACGTATGGAAAGAGTAGTTAGAGAAAGAATGACTATTCAAGATATTGATGTAGCAACACCACAAGCTTTAATCAATATAAGACCAGTAGTTGCATCTATCAAAGAATTTTTCGGGAGTAGCCAGTTGTCACAGTTTATGGATCAGACTAACCCATTAGCAGAATTAACTCATAAAAGAAGAATGTCTGCTTTAGGACCTGGAGGTCTAAGTAGGGATAGAGCTGGTTTCGAAGTAAGAGACGTACACCATTCTCACTATGGTAGAATGTGTCCTATAGAAACTCCAGAAGGCCCAAATATAGGACTTATAACATCTTTAACTACCTATGCGAGAATTAATGAATATGGATTTATTGAGGCTCCTTATAGAAAAGTTAAAAAAGGTACTGGAGTTGTAACTGGGCAAATAGATTATTTAACAGCAGATATTGAAGATGAATTTATAATTGCTCAGTCTAATGAGCACTTAAGTCCTGAAGGAGAATTTATTAATAAAAGAGTAGTAGCCAGAGGTAAAGAAGGAGTAATTGATATATTCCCTATTAATGAAGTGGATTATATGGATGTTTCACCTAAGCAGATAGTATCTGTAGGTACAGCAATGATTCCTTTCCTTGAAAATGATGATGCTAACAGGGCGTTAATGGGAGCAAACATGCAGCGTCAAGCAGTTCCGCTTCTTAAAACCGAATCACCTATAATAGGAACTGGAATTGAATATAAAGCCGCAAAAGACTCTGGAGTAGTAGTGGTATCTAAAAGTGCAGGAATTGTAGATAAAGTTAGTTCTAATGAGATACTAATCAAGAGGGATGAAGATGGACAAATTGATAAATATAAACTATTAAAGTTTAAACGTTCCAATCAAGGTACTACTATAAATCAAAGGCCTATAGTGGCTAAAGGAGAAAGAGTTGATAAAGGTACAGTCATTGCAGATGGACCAAGTACTGAACTAGGTGAAATTGCTTTAGGTAAAAACTTACTAGTTGCGTTTATGACCTGGGAAGGGTATAACTATGAAGATGCTATATTAATTAGTGAAAAGATAGTTATGAAGGATACGCTGACATCTGTTCACATTGAGGAATATGAATCAGAAGCTAGAGATACTAAACTAGGACCTGAAGAAATAACTAGAGATATCCCTAACGTTGGAGATGACATGCTTAAGGATCTAGACGAAAGAGGAATTATAAGGATAGGTGCAGAAGTTAAATCAGGAGATATACTGGTTGGTAAGGTGACGCCTAAAGGTGAAACAGAGCTTACGGCAGAAGAAAGACTTCTTAGAGCTATCTTTGGTGAAAAAGCTAGAGAGGTTAGAGATACTTCCTTAAGAGTGCCTCATGGTGAAGCTGGTATTATAGTAGATGTGAAAATTTTCTCAAGAGAAAATGGAGACGAATTACCACCTGGGGTAAACCAAATGGTTAGAGTTTATGTAGCTACCAAGAGAAAAATTAACGTAGGGGATAAAATGTGTGGTCGTCATGGGAATAAAGGAGTTATATCTAGGATACTTCCTGAAGAGGATATGCCTTATTTACCAGATGGAACACCAGTCCAAATAGTTCTTAATCCTTTAGGGGTACCTTCTCGTATGAACTTGGGTCAAGTTCTAGAGGTTCACTTAGGATTAGCAGCTAAAAAATTGGGATGGCATGTAGCAACACCTGTATTTGATGGTGCCAATGAACAAGATATTATAGATGCTTTAAAAGAAGCTGGATATCCAGAGAACGGAAAAATATATCTAAGAGATGGAAGATCTGGGGATTATTTTGATAGTCCTGTAACTGTAGGATATATGTATATGTTAAAGCTTCACCATCTTGTAGATGATAAGATTCATGCTAGATCCACAGGACCTTATTCTTTAGTTACGCAACAACCTCTTGGAGGTAAGGCACAATTTGGTGGTCAAAGATTTGGAGAGATGGAAGTTTGGGCTCTTGAAGCTTATGGTGCTTCTCATACTCTACAAGAAATTTTAACAGTTAAATCTGATGATATTGTAGGAAGAGTAAAAACTTATGAAGCGATAGTTAAAGGAGAAAACATTCCTGAACCAGGCGTACCAGAATCCTTTAAGGTATTAATAAAAGAGTTACAAAGTTTGGCTTTAGATGTTAAAGTTTTATCTGAAGAAGATAATGAAATTGAAATTCAAGAATCGGTAGATGATGAGCTATCAGATTTAGAGCTAATGGGTGAAGATTTAGCTGAAGAAAGAATATTCGTAGCTAATGATGAAGAAGATATTGAAGACGACGAAGATGAAGATGATGATAGAGATGATAAAGATTTACCAGAAGGATTTATTATGGAAGATGATGATGACGACTTTGATGATGACGATTTTTAGTTAGTTTATTTATATAACTTTATTATAGAAAGGAGAGAAAGCTCCTTGTTTGAATTAAATACATTTGATTCAATAAAGATTGGTCTGGCGTCTCCTGAAAAAATTAGACAATGGTCTAAGGGAGAAGTTAAAAAACCGGAAACTATAAACTACAGAACATTAAAACCAGAAAAAGAAGGGCTTTTTTGTGAAAAAATATTTGGACCTACAAAGGACTGGGAATGTCATTGTGGGAAGTATAAAAGAGTAAGATATAAAGGTGTAGTATGTGATAGATGTGGAGTAGAAGTAACTAAATCTAAAGTTCGTAGAGAAAGAATGGGGCATATTGAATTAGCAGCTCCTGTATCTCATATTTGGTACTTTAAAGGTATTCCGAGTAGAATGGGGCTTATGCTTGATATGTCACCTAGAGCTTTAGAAAAAGTATTGTACTTTGCCTCTTATATAGTGGTGGATGGAGGAGATACGCCTCTATATGAGAAACAATTATTATCTGAACCTGAATTTAGAGAAGCTTATGATAAATATCAAAATAGGTTTAAGGCTATGATGGGTGCTGAAGCTATTGAAGCATTATTAGAAAAAATTGACTTAGAAAAAGAAGGCAAAGATCTGAGGAGTCAACTTAGGGATGCTTCTGGACAAAAAAAGGTGAGGATAATCAGAAGGCTTGAAGTAGTTGAAGCTTTTAGAAAGTCTGGAAATAAACCAGAATGGATGATATTAGATGTTATACCAGTAATACCACCAGATTTAAGACCAATGGTTCAGTTGGATGGAGGTAGGTTTGCTACTTCAGATTTAAATGATCTTTATAGAAGGGTTATCAATAGAAATAATAGACTTAAGAGATTGCTAGATTTAGGTGCACCAGATATAATAGTGAGAAATGAAAAAAGGATGCTTCAAGAGGCTGTAGATGCATTGATAGATAATGGGCGTAGAGGTAGACCTGTTACTGGTCCTGGTAATAGACCATTAAAATCTCTATCGGATATGCTTAAAGGTAAGCAAGGTAGGTTTAGACAAAACTTACTTGGTAAGAGAGTTGACTATTCAGGTCGTTCTGTAATAGTAGTTGGTCCAGAACTTAAATTCTATCAATGTGGTCTTCCTAAAAAAATGGCATTAGAGCTATTTAAGCCATTTGTTATGAAAAAGCTGGTAGAAGAAGGTCATGCTCACAATATAAAGAGTGCTAAAAGAATGGTTGAAAGGGTAAAACCTCAAGTGTGGGATGTTTTAGATGCTGTTATAAAAGATCATCCTGTACTATTGAATAGAGCTCCTACTCTTCATAGACTAGGAATTCAAGCTTTTGAACCAGTTTTAGTAGAAGGAAAGGCTATAAAACTTCATCCACTAGTGTGTACAGCTTATAATGCAGACTTTGATGGAGACCAAATGGCTGTTCACGTACCTTTATCTACAGAAGCACAAGCAGAAGCAAGACTTTTGATGTTATCAATTAACAATATTTTAGCACCAAAAGATGGTAAGCCTATTACTACTCCAACTCAAGATATGGTTCTAGGAAGTTATTATTTAACTGTTGAAAGACCTGGAGAAATTGGAGAAGGAAAAGTGTTTAAGGATTTTGATGAAATGCTCCATGCTTATTATACTGGAGCAGTAGGAATCCATGCTAGAGTAAAAGTTAGAATGAGATTAGATGAAGAAGATAAAGGTAAATTAGTAGAGAGTACTGTAGGTAGATTTATACTAAATGAAAATATACCACAAGACTTAGGTTTCATAGATAGGTCTAAGGATAAATACTCTTTAGAAGTAGACAGATTAGTAGATAAAAAAGCTTTAGGAGATATTATTGAGAAATGTTATAGAAAACATGGGAATACAGTTACTGCAACAGTATTAGACCATATTAAAGAAACAGGTTTCCATTATTCAACAATTGGTGCTATTACGGTCTCAATGGGAGATATTATTGTACCTGATGATAAAGGAGAACTACTAGCTAAAGCAGAAGAAGAAGTTGATAAATTTGAAAAATCATACCGAAGAGGACTTATATCTGATGAAGAAAGATATGAGAAGGTAATTGAAATTTGGAATAGGACTACTGAAAATGTAACAGATGCTTTAATGGATAGTTTAGATACTATGAACAATATATACATTATGGCTCATTCTGGGGCGAGAGGTAGTAAAAACCAAATTAGACAGCTTGCAGGTATGAGGGGGCTTATGGCAAGTGCTTCGGGTAAGACTATTGAAATACCTATTAAATCTAACTTTAGAGAAGGCTTAAGTGTATTAGAATTCTTTATTTCTACCCATGGTTCTAGAAAAGGGCTAGCAGATACAGCTTTAAGAACTGCTGACTCAGGATATCTAACTAGAAGATTGGTTGACGTTAGTCAAGACGTTATTGTTAGGGAAATAGATTGTGATACAGATCAATATTTATTAGTTAAAGCCTTTAAAGACGGCAGAGAAGTAATAGAAGATTTAAAAGATAGAATAGCTGGAAGATATTCCTTTGAAGATATAGTACATCCTAAAACGGGAGAAGTAATCGTTAAGAAGAATGAAATGATTTCGGAAGATATGTCAGAGGCTGTTGAAGAAGCTGGTATTCAAGAAGTGAAGGTTAGATCTGTATTAGGTTGTAAAACCAAATTTGGAGTATGCGCTCATTGTTATGGTAGGAACCTTGCTAATGGAGATCCTGTTAGTATTGGAGAAGCAGTAGGTATTATTGCCGCTCAATCTATAGGGGAACCAGGAACCCAACTTACTATGCGTACATTCCATACAGGTGGAGTAGCGGGTGCCGATATTACCCAAGGTTTACCTAGGGTTGAAGAATTATTTGAAGCAAGAAAACCAAAAGGGTTAGCTGTAATTTCTGAAATATCAGGTGTAGTTAGCATTAATGAAACTAAGAGAAAAAAAGAAGTTGTAGTTACAAGTCCTGATGGAGAAACTGGAACCTACACTATAGTTTATGGATCAAGATTGAAGGTAAAACCTGGAGATGCAGTTGAGGCTGGAGATGAAATTACAGACGGATCAGTAAATCCTCATGATATATTAAAGATTAAAGGAATTCAAGGAGTCCAAAATTATCTAGTAAAAGAAGTGCAAAGAGTTTACAGGCTTCAAGGTGTAGATATTAACGATAAGCACATTGAAATAATAGTAAAACAAATGTTAAGCAAGGTTAAGATAGAAGAAGCAGGAGATACAGATATGTTGCCTGGAAGCCTAGTAAGTAGTTATGAATTTGATGAAGCTAATAAAGAAGCAGTGGAAAATGGTGGAAAGCCAGCGGTTGGAAGAAAAACTCTATTGGGAATAACCAAAGCTTCTTTAGCTACTGAATCATTCTTATCGGCTGCATCTTTCCAAGAAACTACTAGAGTTCTTACAGATGCTGCAATTAAGGGTAAAGAGGATCACCTGCTAGGATTAAAAGAAAATGTTATTATTGGTAAGTTAATTCCTGCAGGAACAGGAATGAAAAGATATAAGAATGTGAATATTTTAATAGAAAATGAGGAAGATGAAGAAGATATAGAACTGTCTGAAGAAAATTATGTTGACAGTGAAAATAACTGATGATAAAATAAATGAGTGTGTAAATTGGAAGTGGACTCTTGATGACATAAAGATTATGTGGGCTAAATGTCCACATAATCTTTAAAATGTTTAAAGGAGGAGGAAACTTTATGCTTTCTAAGCTTAACAGTGGCAATAAAATTGTTGGTACTAAACAAGTTAAAAGAGCATTAAACTTAAACAATGTTGAAGCAGTATTTATAGCAAGGGATGCAGAAAACAAAGTTGTAGATGATATAATAGGAATTTGTAATGAAAAGCAAATTCAAGTTATTTATATAGAAACTATGAAAAAACTTGGAGATGCTTGTGGTATTGACGTTAATGCGGCAACTGCTGCATTATTAAAATAATATTAAAAAATAGAAGGAGGTGCCTTGATGCCAACCATTAACCAATTAATCAGAAAAGGCAGGGAAAAAGTTGTTTACAAATCAAAGTCACCAGCTTTAGGAGTTAACTTTAACTCACTAAAAAAGAAGGAAACTACTGTAAACTCACCACAAAAAAGAGGAGTTTGTGTAGCAGTTAGAACAGTTACACCTAAAAAACCTAACTCAGCTTTAAGAAAGGTTGCTAGGGTAAGACTTACTAACGGTATTGAAGTAGCTGCATATATTCCTGGAATTGGACACAACCTACAAGAGCATAGTGTTGTTCTGATAAGAGGTGGTAGAGTTAAAGACCTTCCAGGTGTTAGATACCATATTGTTAGAGGTACCTTGGATGCTGCTGGCGTTGATAAAAGAATGCAAAGCAGATCAAAATATGGTGCAAAGAAACCTAAGAAAAAATAATTGTGCTTAAAATGCAGGGTTTAACCCCGTTTGAATATATAGATGCATTTTGGCGCACAACGGTAATTTAGTTTGCCGAGTACCAATGAATCTACTCTATATAGTTAAGGAGGGAAGTAAAGTGCCAAGAAAAGGACATATAGCAAAAAGAGAAGTTATGCCAGACCCAATATATGGCGATATGGTAGTAACTAAACTGATTAATAATGTAATGCTTGATGGTAAGAAAGGTATTGCTCAAAACATAGTTTATGGAGCTTTCGATTACATTAAAGAAAAAACAAACGAAGATCCGTTAGAAGTATTCTATAAAGCTATGAACAATATCATGCCTGTATTAGAAGTTAAAGCAAGACGTATTGGTGGAGCAACTTATCAAGTACCAGTTGAAGTTAGACCAGACAGAAGAGAAACTTTAGGGCTTCGTTGGCTTATTAATTACACAAGACAAAGAGGCGAAAAAACTATGGTTGAAAGATTAGCAAAAGAAATTTTAGATGCTGCCAATGGAATGGGATCATCTGTTAAGAAGAAAGAAGATACTCATAAGATGGCAGAAGCAAATAAGGCATTCGCACACTACAGATGGTAGACTATCGTTTTTAATGTGTGGAGGGGGACGCAGAATCAGGAAGGAGGAAAAATTGTGCCAAGACAAATTTCACTAGAGAACACTAGAAACATAGGCATAATGGCTCATATAGATGCAGGAAAAACAACCACCACAGAGAGAATATTGTTTTATACTGGAAAAATACACAAACTAGGCGAGACCCATGAAGGGGCAGCCCAAATGGATTGGATGGAGCAAGAGCAAGAGAGAGGTATAACAATTACATCTGCAGCAACTACTTGTATGTGGAGAGATCATAGAATTAACGTTATAGATACACCAGGACACGTGGATTTTACTGTTGAAGTAGAAAGATCTTTGAGAATCCTAGATGGTGCAGTAGCTGTATTCTGTGCTAAAGGAGGAGTTGAGCCTCAATCTGAAACAGTATGGAGGCAAGCAGATAAATATCATGTACCAAGACTAGCTTTTGTTAATAAAATGGACATTGTTGGAGCTGATTTCTATAGAGTTATAGAAATGATTGAAGATAGACTTAAAGCCAACCCAGTCCCCATACAATTACCAATAGGAAAAGAAGACAACTTTATGGGAGTAATTGACTTGGTAAACATGAATGCCAGAATATACAAAGATGATCTTGGTGAAAACCTTGAGATAACTGATATACCAGCTGATATGGTAGATTTGGCAAATGAATATAGAGAAAAATTACTTGAAAGTTTAGCTGAACATGATGAAGACTTAATGATGAAATATTTAGAAGGTGAAGAAGTAACTTCTGAAGAAATCAAAAAAGCTATTAGAGTTGCTGCTACAAAGGTAGCTATAACTCCTGTTTTATGTGGTTCTTCTTATAAGAACAGAGGAGTTCAACCACTATTAGATGCAATAATAGATTATTTACCTTCTCCGATAGATATACCTCCAGTAAAAGGTATTAGTAATAAAACGGATGAAGAAGAAGAAAGAATATCATCTGATGATGAACCATTCTCTGCATTAGCTTTCAAAATTGTAACAGATCCATATGTTGGAAAGCTTGCATATTTCAGAGTATATTCTGGAAGCCTTAAGTCAGGGTCTTATGTATTAAACTCTACTAAAGGTAAAAAAGAAAGAATAGGTAGAATTCTTTTAATGCATGCTAATAAGAGAGAAGATGTTGATGAGGTGTTTGCAGGGGATATTGCTGCTGCTGTTGGATTAAAAGATACATCTACAGGAGATACTTTATGTGGTGATGATAATCCGATAGTATTAGAAACTATGGAGTTCCCAGAGCCAGTTATTCGTGTAGCGATAGAGCCTAAAACAAAAGCATCACAAGATAAAATGAGTACTGCTTTAATTAAACTTGCTGAAGAAGATCCTACATTTAAGACATATACTGATGACGAAACTGGTCAAACAATAATAGCAGGTATGGGTGAACTTCACTTAGAGATAATAGTAGATAGACTATTGAGAGAATTTAAAGTAGAAGCCAATGTAGGTAGTCCACAAGTAGCGTATAAAGAATCTATTACAGCACCAGCTGAAGCAGATACAAAATATGCAAGACAATCTGGTGGTCGTGGACAATATGGTCATGTTAAGATTAAGATTGAACCACAAGAGCCAGGTAAAGGATATGAATTTGTTAATGCTATAGTAGGAGGAGCTATTCCAAAAGAATATATTCCAGCTGTAGATAACGGAATTCAAGAAGCTATGGAAGCAGGTATTTTAGGTGGATATCCAGTATTGGATGTAAAGGTAACCTTGTATGATGGATCATACCATGATGTAGACTCTTCAGAAATGGCATTTAAGATTGCTGGATCTATGGCTATTAAAGAGGCTATAGCTAAAGCGAAGCCAGTACTTTTAGAGCCAATGATGAAAGTTGAAGTTACTACACCTGAAGAATATATGGGTGATGTAATAGGAGATATTAACTCAAGACGTGGTAGAATAGAAGGAATGGAACCAAGAAATGGTGTTCAAGTAATAAGAGGATTTGTGCCTCTAGCACAAATGTTTGGATATGCTACAGATCTTCGTTCTAACACTCAAGGTAGAGCAGTTTATTCAATGCAATTTGATCACTATGAACAAGTGCCAAATAGTATTGCAGAAAAAGTAATAGGTAATAAATAATTTCTTAATTAAGGAGGAGTAAGAAAATGGCAAAGGCAAAATTTGAAAGAAACAAACCACACGTAAATATAGGAACAATAGGCCACGTTGACCATGGTAAAACAACATTAACAGCAGCAATTACAATGGTATTAAACAAAAGATTTGGTTCAGGAGAAGCAATAAGCTATGACAACATAGACAAAGCTCCAGAAGAAAGAGAAAGAGGAATAACAATATCTACATCTCACGTAGAATATGAAACAGCAAACCGTCACTATGCACACGTAGACTGTCCAGGCCATGCTGACTACGTTAAGAACATGATAACGGGAGCAGCACAAATGGACGGAGCTATTTTAGTAGTATCAGCAGCAGACGGTCCAATGCCACAAACAAGAGAACATATATTATTATCAAGACAAGTAGGAGTACCAAAGATAGCGGTATTCTTAAATAAAGCAGATATGGTAGATGATGAAGAATTAATCGAATTAGTAGAAATGGAAGTAAGAGAATTACTATCCGAATATGAATTTGATGGAGACAACACACCAATCGTAGTAGGATCAGCATTAAAAGCAATAGAAGAACCAGACGGACCATGGGGAGACAAAATTGTTAAATTAATGGAAGAAGTAGATGCATACATTCCACAACCAGAAAGAGCAACAGATAAACCATTCCTAATGCCAGTAGAAGACGTATTCAGTATAACAGGAAGAGGAACAGTAGCAACAGGAAGAGTAGAAAGAGGAGTAGTAAAGACTGGAGACACAGTAGAAATTGTAGGATTATCAGAAGAATCCAGACAAATAGTAGTAACAGGAGTAGAAATGTTTAGAAAGCTACTAGACGAAGCTCAAGCAGGAGACAACATAGGAGCGTTATTAAGAGGAGTACAAAGATCAGAAATCGAAAGAGGTCAAGTATTATCTAAACCAAAGAGTATAACACCACATACAAAATTTGAATCAGAAGTATACGTATTAACAAAAGAAGAAGGTGGAAGACATACTCCATTCTTTAACGGATACAGACCACAATTTTATTTCAGAACAACAGACGTAACAGGAGATATTCAATTAGATGAAGGCGTAGAAATGGTAATGCCAGGAGATAACGCTAAATTTACAATTGAACTAATTACACCAATAGCAATGGAAGAAGGATTAAGATTTGCTATTCGTGAAGGTGGTAGAACAGTAGGAGCTGGAGTTGTAACTAAAGTTATTAAGTAATAAAAAATAAGATATTAAAAGAAGGGGTCTCCCTTCTTTTAATATCTATAAAAAAATAAAATATATGAAAAAACTTAGGTTTAATGAAAAAAAGACTTGAGTTTTTCTTCAGTCTGCTATAAAATATAGTAGTGTTTAATTTAAGACATTGCGATGATGCAAAAGGTGGCTGTTTTAAACAGGGAATTTTTGCTGAGAATGTCCGATTCAAAATCGGGCGACTGGAGTTGTCAGGGTGTTTTATTAAAAAAAATTAGCAACACACCCGGAAGAGTGTATCGGCAACCCCAAGTCGCATGTAAAATAACAGCATGCGATAAAAGGAGGGAATTAAATGTCAAACAATGGTAAACAAAAAATAAGAATTAGGTTAAAGGCTTATGATCATGAGCTTTTAGACTCATCAGCTCAAAGAATTGTTGAAACTGCAAAGAGAACAGGTGCTACTGTATCTGGTCCAGTGCCTCTACCAACAGAAAAAGAAATCATTACTATACTTAGAGCTGTTCACAAATATAAGGATTCAAGAGAACAATTTGAACAAAGAACACACAAGAGATTAATTGACATCCTTAACCCAAACCAAAAAACTGTAGATTCACTTATGAAATTGAATTTACCAGCCGGTGTTGATATTGAGATAAAGCTATAATTTCTTAGTATGATTACCAGGTGTAATCCGCTGTAAGACAATAGGAGGTGTAACAATGAAAAATATGATAGGTAAAAAAGTAGGAATGACTCAAATTTTCCAAGAAGATGGTAGTGTTGTTCCAGTAACAGTAGTTGAAGCTGGACCATTAGTAGTGGTTCAAAAGAAAACTGTTGAAAGTGACGGATATAATTCAATCCAAGTTGGATTTGTTAACATTAAAGAACATAAAATTAACAAACCTTTAAAGGGACATTTTGACAAAGCTAATGTTGAGTATAAAAAATATTTAAAAGAATTTTCAGTAGAAAATCCTGATGAATTCCAAATAGGTCAAGAAATTAAAGTGGATGTATTCGCTCAAGGAGATATGATAGACGTAACTGGTACTTCAAAAGGTAAAGGAACTCAAGGTGTTATTAAAAGACATGGATTTGGTAGAGGAAGAGAAACTCACGGTTCAAAATTCCATAGAGCACCAGGTGGTATGTCAGCAGGAACTTATCCTGGAAGAGTTTTCAAAGGTCATAAAATGGCTGGAAGAATGGGTAATGAACGAGTAACGGTTCAAAACCTTCAAGTAGTTAGAGTAGATGTAGAAAAGAATTTAATACTTATTAAAGGAGCTATTCCAGGACCAAAAGGTGGATTAGTGACTATAAGACAAACGGTTAAAAAGTAATAATTCAGGCGGAAAGGAGGATGCGAAATGCCTAAAGTTAATGTTTATAATATATTAGGAGAACAAGTAGGTGAAATTGAGTTAAATGAAGACATATTTGGTATTGAAGTAAACCAACATGTACTTTATGAGGTTGTTAAAAACCAACTTGCAAATAAAAGACAAGGAACTCAATCAACTAAAACTAGAGCTGAAGTAAGAGGTGGAGGAAGAAAACCTTGGAGACAAAAAGGCACAGGTAGAGCCCGTCAAGGTAGTATTAGAGCCCCTCATTGGACTGGCGGCGGAGTTACATTTGCACCAAAGCCAAGAGACTACAGTTATAAAGTGCCTAAAAAGGTTAAAAGGCTTGCTATGAAAAGTGCTTTATCTTCTAAAGTATTAAATAACGAAATAATTGTAATTGACGAACTAAACTTTGGAGCACCAAAGACTAAGGAAATGGCTAATTTATTAGCTAACTTAAAAGCTGATAAAAAAGCTCTTATAGTAATGGATGAAAAAAATGCAAATGTTATTAAATCAGCAAATAACATTCCGAATGTACAAACTGCTCTTGTAAATACATTAAATGTTTATGATATATTGAACCACAATTCCTTTATCATAACAAAAGAAGCAGTAAGAAAAGTGGAGGAGGTGTATGCATAATGCGTATTCCACACGATATTGTCATTAGACCAATAATCACGGAAAAAAGTATGGATGATATGGCGTATGGAAAATATACTTTTGTAGTGGATAAAAAGGCTAACAAGTCTGAAGTTAAGAAGGCTGTAGAAAGTATATTTGGTGTAAAGGTTGAAAAAGTAAATACTATGAACATGCTTGGCAAAGAAAAGAGAATGGGTGTTCATGTAGGAAGAAGACCAAACTGGAAAAAGGCTATCGTTAAATTAACGGAAGATTCTAAGAGAATAGAATTCTTTGAAGGAATGGAATAAAAGTTTCATAGAAGGAGGGAAAAACAATGAGTATTAGAAAATTCAAACCAACTTCCCCAGCAATCAGGCAAATGACTGTTTCCTCATTTGAAGAAATTACCAACAAAGAACCTGAAAAGTCACTAATTATTAATTTAAATAGAAGTGGTGGAAGAAACGCTCAAGGTAGAATCACTATCCGTCACAGAGGCGGCGGTGCTAAAAGAAAATATAGAATAATTGACTTTAAAAGAAATAAGGATGGCATACCTGGAAAAGTCGCATCCATTGAATATGATCCAAATAGAACTGCCAATATAGCTCTTATAAACTATGCTGATGGTGAAAAGAGATATATCCTTGCACCTTATGGTTTAAAAGTTGATGATGTTATTGAATCTGGTGAAAATGCAGATATTAAAACTGGTAACTGTTTACAACTTAAAGATATTCCTGTGGGAACAACAGTACACAATGTTGAGTTGAAACCTGGAAAAGGTGGTCAATTAGTTAGATCAGCTGGTGCTGAAGCACAATTAATGGCTAAAGAAGGCAAATATGCCCAATTAAGACTTCCCTCAGGAGAGTTTAGATTAGTTAGAGTTGAATGTCGAGCTACAATAGGTCAAGTAGGAAATGTAGATCACGAAAATATTACAATAGGAAAAGCTGGAAGAAAGAGACATATGGGCATAAGACCTACAGTTAGAGGTAGTGCCATGAATCCGGTAGACCATCCACACGGAGGTGGAGAAGGTAGAGCACCAATTGGTATGCCATCACCATTAACTCCATGGGGTAAACCAGCTCTAGGATTGAAAACTAGAAAGAAAAACAAGAAATCTAACAAATATATCGTAAGAAGAAGAACTAAGTAGTTTGAAACTATCTGAAAGGAGGAATAATCATGGGTAGATCTCTGAAAAAAGGACCCTTTTGTGATGATCATCTTCTTAAAAAAATAGAAGAGTTAAATAAAAATAATGATAAAAAAGTTATAAAAACATGGTCACGTCGTTCAACTATATTCCCACAAATGGTTGGTCATACTATAGCTGTGCATGATGGAAGAAAACATGTTCCAATATATATTACCGAAGACATGGTAGGTCATAAGCTTGGCGAATTTGTTCCTACGAGAACATATAGAGGACACGCTGACAAGACTGAAAAATCAACAGGCTTAAGATAGAAGGAAAAGGAGGGAATCATAGTGGAAGCTAGAGCTATAGCTAAATATATACGAATTTCACCCTTAAAGGTAAATTTTATATGTAATGAAATTAGAGGCAAGCAAGTAGACGAAGCTTTATCAATTTTAAGATTTACACCTAAAAAAGGTGCTAAAGTACTTGAAAAAGTTTTAAGCTCTGCTATTGCCAATGCTGAAAATAACTTCAATATGGATAGGGATAAACTTTATGTAGCTGAAGCCTATGCTAATGATGGTCCACAACTTAAAAGATGGAGACCAAAGGCAAGAGGAATGGCTTATCCTATACTAAAGAGGAGTAGTCATATAGGAGTCACTGTAAAAGAACGTGATTAGAGAAGGAGGGATAGTTAATGGGCCAAAAGGTTAACCCACACGGTTTAAGGGTCGGAATAATAAAAGATTGGGATTCAAAGTGGTATGCTGACAGCAAAAACTTTAATGAATTCTTAGTAGAAGATTATAAAATCCGTGAATATGTAAAGAAAAAATTATTTATTTCAGGAGTTTCTAGAATTGAAATAGAAAGAGCTGCCAATAGAATAAAGCTTACTGTATATACAGCTAAACCAGGTATGGTAATAGGAAAAGGCGGTTCAGGTGTAGAAGAACTAAGATTAAACTTAGAAAAAATGACTAAGAAAAACGTAGTAGTAAATGTAGAAGAAGTAAAGGTAGCAGAACTTGATGCACAGTTAGTGGCAGAAAATATTGCTTCTCAACTTGAAAGAAGAGTTTCTTTTAGAAGAGCAATGAAACAAGCGATCCAAAGGACTATGAGATCAGGTGCAAAAGGAATTAAGACTTCTGTATCAGGAAGACTAGGCGGAGCTGATATGGCTAGAACAGAAGGATATAGTGAAGGAACAATACCTCTTCAAACATTAAGAGCAGATATAGATTACGGTTTTGCAGAAGCGGATACAACCTATGGAAAACTTGGTGTAAAAGTATGGTTATACAAAGGAGAGGTTCTTCCTACGAAGAAAGTTGAAAAAGTAAAAGGGAAAGACACTGTTGAAAAATAGCTTATAAATAGCTGTAGGAAGGAGGAAGGTAAAAATGTTAATGCCTAAAAGAGTAAAATATCGTAGAGTTCATAGAGGAAGAATGAAAGGTAAAGCAACTCGTGGTAATACTATTACTTACGGTGAATTTGGACTACAAGCCCTAGAACCAACTTGGATAACATCCAATCAAATAGAGGCTGCAAGACGTGCGATGACAAGATATATAAAAAGGGGCGGGAATATTTGGATTAAAGTTTTTCCGGATAAGCCAGTTACTGAAAAGCCAGCTGAAACACGTATGGGTTCTGGGAAAGGATCACCTGAGTATTGGGTAGCAGTTGTTAAGCCAGGTAGAATCTTATTTGAAATGGGTGGAGTACCAGAAGATGTTGCTAGAGAAGCAATGAGACTTGCGGCACATAAATTGCCTATAAAAACTAAATTTGTTACTCGTGAGGATTCTCAGGAAAAGGGTGGTGAAGCTAATGAAGGCTAAAGAAACTCGCCAAATGTCAGAACAAGAATTAAATAATAAATTATTAGAGTTAAAAACAGAATTATTCAACCTAAGATTTCAATTGGCTACAGGCCAACTTGATAACCCTATGAGAATTAAAGCTGTAAGAAAAGACATAGCTCGTGTAAAAACCATCGTTAGGGAAAGAGAACTAGGTATAGGAAAGGAGGTTTAACCTCAAATGGAAAGAGGAAACCGTAAAGTCAGAGTAGGTACTGTTGTAAGCGATAAAATGGATAAAACTATAGTGGTTGCTATTGAAACATTTGTAACCCATCCTTTATATAAAAAGCAAATTAAGAGAACAACAAAATTTAAGGCTCATGACGAAAACAATGAATGCAGAAAAGGCGATGTTGTTAAAATAATGGAAACTAGACCATTGAGCAAGGATAAGAGATGGAGACTTGTGAGTGTATTAGAAAAGGCAAAATAGTTCTTTTGCCTGGAAAGGAGGTATTCTAATGATTCAAACGGAAAGCCGTATGAGAGTTGCTGATAATTCAGGTGCAAAAGAGTTATTGGTTATCAGAGTATTAGGTGGTACAAATAAGAAATATGCTAGTGTAGGAGATATAGTAGTTTGTTCCGTTAAAAGTGCAACACCTGGAGGGGTTGTTAAAAAAGGAGACGTAATAAAAGCAGTAATTGTAAGAACAAAACAAGGTGTTAGAAGAAATGATGGAAGCTACATTAAGTTTGATGACAATGCAGCGGTTATTATAAAGGATGATAAAAACCCAGTAGGTACTCGTATATTTGGTCCTGTTACAAGGGAACTAAGAAGAGGAAACTTCATGAAAATTATATCCTTAGCACCGGAAGTACTATAAGAGGAGGTGTAAAGTATGCATGTAAAGAGCGGAGATACAGTAGTGATTATTTCTGGAAAAGATAAAGGAAAAAAAGGAAAAGTTTTAAAAGTGTTTCCTAAAGCAAATAGAGTAATAGTTGAAGGTGTAAACATGCTTACAAAGCATAAAAAAGCACAAGGTCCAACTCAACAAGGCGGAATAATCCATCAAGAAGGACCAATCCATGTTTCTAAAGTTATGTACTACTGTGATAAAGATAAGAATGGAGTAAGAATAGGACATAAGTTCTTGGAAAATGGAAACAAAGTTAGAGTATGTAAAAAATGTGGAGAAGTTCTAGATAAATAACGTAATATCGAAAGGAGGTAATAGGAATGACTTCCAGACTACAAGAAAAATATGAAAACGAAGTTGTTAAAGCCTTAATGGAAAAATTTCAATATAAAAATATAATGGAAGTTCCAAGACTTGAAAAAGTTATTGTAAACATGGGAATTGGTGAAGCTAGAGATAATCCAAAAACATTAGAAAGTGCAGTAAAAGAATTGGAACTAATTGTAGGTCAAAAACCTGTTATAACAAAAGCTAAAAAATCAATAGCTAACTTTAAACTTCGTGAAGGAATGAACGTAGGTACAAAGGTTACATTAAGAGGCGATAAGATGTATCACTTCCTAGATAAGTTAATGAACATAGCTCTTCCAAGAGTTAGAGACTTTAGAGGAGTAAGCGATACTTCTTTTGATGGTAGAGGAAACTATGCATTAGGTATTAAAGAACAGCTGATATTCCCAGAAATTGAATATGATATGATTGAATCTATTAGAGGAATGGATATAGTTATTGTAACTACAGCAAAGACTGATGAAGAAGCTAAAGCGTTCTTAGAGCTAATGGGTATGCCCTTTAAAAAGTAAAGAAGGAGGGAAAATGTCTTGGCGAAAAAATCAATGATTGCTAAACAACAAAGAAAGCAAAAGTTTAGTACAAGAGAATATAATAGATGTAAAATTTGTGGAAGACCTCATGCGTATTTAAGAAAATATGGAGTATGTCGTATTTGTTTTAGAGAATTAGCATACAAAGGCCAAATCCCTGGTGTTAAAAAAGCAAGTTGGTAGTAATGAAGGTTATGAAAGGAGGTAGCTAAATTATGATGACAGACCCAATTGCAGATATGTTAACGAGAATAAGAAATGGAAATAATGCAAAGCATGATTCTGTTGATATTCCTGCTTCAAATATTAAAAAGCAATTAGCACAAATCCTATTGAATGAAGGGTTCATAAAAGGTTACGATGTAATAGATGATGGTAAACAAGGGATTATAAGAGTAGACTTAAAATATGGAAAACATAATGAAAAAGTTATTAGTGGAATAAAGAGAATTTCCAAACCAGGTCTTAGAGTTTATGTTAAGAGCGATGAGATACCAAGAGTATTAGGTGGTCTTGGAATAGCAATCCTTTCTACATCAAAAGGAATAATGACTGACAAAGATGCTAGAAAAGGCGAAATAGGCGGAGAAGTTATTTGTTACGTTTGGTAATAAAATAACTACACTACAGGAACAGGAGGTGCACTCATGTCAAGAATAGGATTGAAACCAATCAATATCCCAAGTGGAGTTGAAGTTAAAATAAATGATAAAAATTACGTTGAAGTAAAAGGACCTAAAGGACAATTAGCTGAACAAATAAGTCCTGAAATGGAAATTAAAATAGAAGATGGCGTGCTAACAGTTGCTCGTCCAACAGAAAATAAAAAGCATAGATCATTACATGGATTAGCAAGAACCTTAATTGCTAACATGATTGAAGGAGTTACCAATGGATACTCTAAAACGTTAGAAATAGAGGGTACTGGATATAGAGCTCAAAAACAAGGAAATAAATTAGTACTTACTTTAGGATATTCTCATCCAGTAGAACTTGAAGATCCAAAAGGAATTGAAGTAGAAGTTCCACAACAAAACAGAATTATAGTTAAAGGCATAAATAAACAACAAGTAGGTAATTATGCAGCTGTTATCAGAGAATTTAGAAAACCTGAGCCTTATAAAGGAAAAGGTATTAGATACTCTAACGAAGTTGTTAGACGTAAGGTTGGTAAGACTGGTAAGTAGAGGGGAGTGAAGAACGTTGCTAAAAAAAATAAATAGAAATGAAAATAGAAAAAATAGGCATGAAAGAGTAAGACAAAAAGTATATGGAACTCCTGAAAGACCAAGACTTAATGTATATAGAAGTGGAAACCATATATATGCACAAATAATTGATGACGTAGCAGGTCATACATTAGCTTCAGCTTCCACATTAGATAAAAGTTTAAACCTTACTTCAACTCAGAACAAGGAAGCTGCTAAAGTTATTGGAGAATTAGTTGCAAAAAGAGCTTTAGAAAAAGGAATAGAAGAAGTTGTATTCGACAGAGGCGGATTTATTTATCATGGAAGAATAAAAGAACTTGCTGAAGGTGCAAGAGAAGCAGGACTTAAATTTTAATAGAAGGAGGGGAATAAATGGAACGTTCATATATAGATCCAAACGAACTGGACTTAAAAGAAAGAGTTGTTAGTATTAACCGTGTTACTAAAGTTGTAAAAGGCGGTAGAAACTTTAGATTTAGTGCATTAGTAGTAGTTGGAGATGAAAACGGTCATGTAGGCGTAGGAATGGCTAAAGCTTTAGAAGTACCTGAAGCTATAAGAAAAGCAATCCAAGACGCTAAAAAACACATAATCGAAGTTCCCCTTGTAGGAACTACAGTACCACATGAAATCTTAGGAGAATTTGGTGCAGGAAGAGTATTACTTAAACCATCTAAAGAAGGTACTGGAGTTATTGCTGGTGGAGCAGTGCGTGCTGTATGTGAATTAGCAGGCATTAGAGATATAAGAACAAAAAGTTTAGGAACAAGTAATCCAAGAAACGTTGTAAATGCAACAATGGAAGCTTTAAAAGGATTAAAGAGAGCAGAAGATGTTGCAAAATTAAGAGGAAAAACTGTTGAAGAATTATTAGGCTAGGGGGGATTAAAATGACTAAGATCAAAATTAAGTTGGTTAAAAGCACTATCGGAAAACCTGAAACACATAAGAAAACCATAGAAGCTCTTGGATTAACAAAGATCGGTCAAGTAGTGGAAAAAGATGATACCCCTCAAATCAGAGGTATGATAGATCAAGTAAACTACATGGTTGAAGTGATAGAATAAGTTTAGAGGAGGTGTACCTATGAAACTAAATGAGTTAAGACCAAATGCTGGTGGAGGAACTAAGAAAACTAAAAGGTTAGGTAGAGGAACCGGCTCAGGTCATGGTAAAACTTCTGGTAAAGGACATAAAGGTCAAAATGCTAGATCTGGCGGAGGTGTAAGACCAGGTTTTGAAGGTGGCCAAATGCCATTATTTAGAAGAATTCCAAAACGTGGATTTACTAACATATTTGCTAAAGAATATGCCACAATAAATGTGGATGATTTAAATAGATTTGGTGAAAATACTGTAGTTACTCCTGAACTTCTATTTAATGAAGGTATCGTTAAAAGGGGTAAAGCAAAAGATGGAATTAAAATTCTTGGAGATGGAGAACTAAGCATAAAGCTAACTGTAAAGGCACACAAATTTAGTAAAACTGCCGCTGAGAAGATTGAAGCTGCAGGAGGAAAGGTAGAGGTGATATAAATGCTTTCAACCTTAAGGAATGCCTGGAAAATACCAGATATAAGAAAGAGAATTATATTTACCCTATTAATGTTATTAGTTTTTAGACTTGGTTCTAGCATTCCAGTACCATATATGAATAAACAGGCTATAAAAGATATATTTGCAGCTTCACAAGGAGGACTTTTACAATTCCTTGACTTGATGGCAGGAGGTACTTTTAGTAGTTTTAGTATATTTGCTTTAAATATATATCCGTATATTACTGCCTCAATTATCATTCAGCTTTTAACAATTGCTATTCCTAGATTAGAGGAAATAGCTAAAGAAGGAGAAGAAGGTAGGAAAAAAATAGCTAGATATACCAAATATGGTGCTATGATATTAGCATTAATTCAAGCAATAGGGTTTACTTTTGGATTATTTAGATCAGCAATTGAAACAACTAATGTTTTACAAAATACTATAGTAATAATATCTTTAATAGCTGGTACATCATTTTTAATGTGGCTAGGAGATTTGATTACTGAAAAAGGTATAGGTAATGGTACATCTTTAATAATCTTTGTTGGTATTATATCAAGATTACCTCATGAAATAGTTAAGACATTAGGATTAGTTAAAGTAGGTCAATTGAGTGCTATTAAAGTTATACTATTTGGTATAGTGGCTTTAATTATAATAGCTTTAGTTATTGCTTTACAAGAAGGAGAAAGAAGAATTCCAGTACAATATGCAAAGAGAGTAGTGGGTAGGAAAATGTATGGGGGTCAAAGTACTCATATACCAATTAAAGTGTCAATGGCAGGAGTTATTCCTGTAATATTTGCTTCTTCATTATTGGCATTCCCACAAACTATATTTCTTTTCATTAAAGGACAGCAATCACCATGGATAACTAAGTATTTAACACCAGCAGGAAATGTTGGAGTTTGGATATATTCAATATTGAACATATTGTTAATAATGTTTTTCACTTATTTTTATACAGCAATTCAATTTAATACTGTAGAATACTCAAAAAACTTACAACAATATGGTGGATTTATTCCAGGAATTAGACCTGGTAGACCTACATCTGATTATTTAAATAAGGTTGTTACTAGAATTACTTTTGTAGGAGCTATATCATTAGCAATATTGGCTTCGCTACCAATACTTCTTTCTAAAGCATTTGGAATGCAAGTTAACTTTGGTGGAACAGCTATAATAATCGTAGTAGGAGTTGCAATGGAAACAGTTAAACAAATAGAATCTCAAATGTTAATGAGACATTACAAAGGCTTCTTAAAATAAAACTATAGGGAGATGATTATATTGAGACTAGTATTACTAGGACCTCCAGGAGCAGGAAAGGGTACTCAAGCATCAGCTATAGTTAAGAAATATAATATACCACACATATCAACAGGAGATATATTCAGAGCCAATATTAAAGAAGGTACTGAATTAGGTAAAAAGGCAAAAGAATATATGGATAAAGGCCTTTTAGTTCCCGATGATGTTGTGGTTTCAATTGTGAAAGACAGATTGACTAAGGAAGATTGTAAAGAAGGCTTCCTATTAGATGGATTTCCTAGAACAGTTAATCAAGCAGATGCTTTAGATAAAGAACTCTCACAAATGGGTATAAAATTAGACAAAGTAGTAAACATTGATGCAGATAAGGAAATACTAATTGCTAGAGCTATTGGTAGAAGAATTTGTAGAGAGTGTGGTGCCACATATCATATTAAGTTTAATCCTTCTAAAGTTGAAAATGTTTGTGATATTGAAGGAGGACAGCTTTTCCAAAGAGATGATGATAAGGAAGAAACTGTTGCAAAGAGAATAGAAGTATATTTAAAAGAAACTCAGCCTTTAATTGATTATTATAAGGAAAAAGGGTTAATATTAAATGTAGATGGTACTAAACCAATAAATGAAATATTTGAAGAAATAGTTAAAGCTTTGGGAAGATAACCAATGAGAAAGGCTTGAAGCCTTTCTCCAGTTGATTAATCAGGTACCAATAAAGAGGTGAATTTGATGGATTCAACTAACGACATAACCGTAGGACAGGTGGTTAAGTCGAGAGCTGGCCGAGATGAAGGACGTATTTTCTTGATATTGGATATAGTAGATCATCAACACGTTTTAGTTGTTGATGGAGATTTAAGAAAACTAGATAATCCAAAGAAGAAAAAGATTAAACATTTAATTGTTTATAATACGGTACTACCAGAACTAAAGTATAAATTAGATAATAAGATTAAAATTAATAATGCTTATGTTAGAAAATTGTTAGAACCTTTCAATAAAAGTTTCTAAATTCGTTTGAACAGGAGGTTCGAAAATCGAATGCCTAAAAAAGATGTTATTGAAGTGGAAGGTACGGTAGTAGATGCCTTACCTAACGCTATATTTAAAGTAAAACTAGAAAATGGCCATGAAATATTAGCTCATATTTCTGGAAAACTAAGGATGAATTATATAAGGATACTTCCTGGAGATAAAGTAACAGTTGAACTGTCACCCTACGATTTGACTAGAGGTAGAATTACCTGGCGAAACAAGTAGCATAGGAGGGATTTAAATGAAGGTAAGACCATCAGTAAAAAAGATGTGTGAAAAGTGTAAGATCATAAGAAGAAAAGGAAGAGTAATGGTTATTTGTGAAAATCCAAAACACAAACAAAAACAAGGTTAATTTATTTAATTTAATATAGAACGCGGCTGCTTATGTATATTTAGATATAATTAGGAGGTGTAAACATTAATGGCCAGAATAGCAGGTGTTGACTTACCAAGAGATAAGAGAGTTGAAGTTGGTTTAACATATATCTATGGTATAGGTAGACCAAGATCAAACGAAATATTAGCAAAAGCTGGTATTGATCCAAATACTAGAGTTAAAGATTTAACTGAAAGTGAAGTAGCAAGTTTAAGAAGTATCATAGATGGTTATCATGTTGAAGGAGATCTAAGAAGAGATATTGCTCTAAATATTAAGAGATTAAGAGAAATAAACTGTTATAGAGGTATGAGACATAAGAGAGGACTTCCAGTTAGAGGTCAAAGAACTAAGACTAATGCAAGAACTAGAAAAGGTCCAAAACGACTTGTAAGTAAGAAAGGTAAGAAGTAGGTAAAGGAGGGAAACTAAGTGGCAGCTAAGAAAGGTAAAACAACTCGCGTAAGAAGAAGAGAACGTAAGAATATAGAAAGAGGTCAAGCACATATTTCATCTACGTTTAACAACACTATGGTTACGTTAACTGACCTACAAGGAAATGTGTTGTCATGGGCAAGTGCAGGACAATTAGGATTTAGAGGTTCAAAAAAATCTACTCCTTTTGCTGCGCAACAAGCAGCTGAAGAAGCAGCGAAGAAAGCTATGGAACACGGATTAAAAAGTGTTGAAGTTTTCGTTAAAGGACCAGGAGCTGGGAGAGAAGCAGCAATAAGATCTCTTCAAGCAACAGGATTAGAAGTAAATATGATTAAGGATGTTACTCCAATTCCACATAATGGTTGTAGACCACCAAAACGTAGAAGAGTTTAATTTAGGAGGTGCAAATAGATGGCAAGATATACAGGTCCAGTTTGTAGACTATGTCGTAGAGAAGGACAAAAGCTATTCCTAAAAGGGGATAGATGCTATACAGATAAATGTTCTGTAGCTAAAAGAAATTTTGCTCCAGGTCAACATGGACAATCAAGAAAAAAATTAACAGAGTATGGAATGCAATTAAGAGAAAAACAAAAAGTTCGTAGATTCTATGGAATTTCTGAATCTCAAATGATAAAGTACTTTGCTATGGCTGATAAAATGAAAGGTATTACGGGTGAAAACCTATTAAGAATTCTTGAATTAAGATTAGATAATGTTGTATATAGAATGGGTTTTGCTTCTTCAAGAGCAGAAGCTAGACAATTAGTAACTCATGGTCATTTCTTAGTAAATGGGGCTAAAGTAGATATTCCGTCTCTACTTACTAAAGTTGGAGATGTTATTGAAGTTAAAGAAAAAAGTAGAAATAGTGATAAATTAAAAGAATTAGTAGAAAATCACAGTGGAAATACTGCTAGATGGTTAGATGTAAATGTTGAACAATTAAAGGGTAGCATTGTAGCTGAACCAGCAAGAGAAGATATTGATATTCCTGTAGAAGAACACTTAATCGTTGAGTTGTATTCTAAATAATAACATTTATAACAGAATCAGTTGCCCTCGTCCTTTGATAATACCAAAATTTAAGGAGGGTTAATGTTAATGATAGAAATTGAAAAACCAAGAATTGAAATTCTAGAGTTGAGTGATGATGGTAGTTATGGAAAATTTGTAGTAGAACCTCTTGAAAGAGGTTATGGTACCACTCTTGGAAATTCTTTAAGAAGAGTATTATTATCCTCACTACCTGGTGCGGCTGTATCATCAATAAAAATACAGGGAGTACTACATGAATTTTCTACAGTACCTGGAGTTCTAGAAGACGTTCCTGAGATAATATTAAACATTAAGGATATAGCAGCTAAAATATATATAGATGAGCCTATAACTTTAAGAATAGAGGCAGAAGGTTCACAAGAGATAAAAGCTGGTGATATAATCACTGGTCCAGATGTTGAAATTATAAATAAGGATCACCATATAGCTACCATAAACGAAGATGGTAATTTATATATGGAACTTGAACTAGTAAAAGGTAGAGGCTACGTTGTTGCTGAAAGAAATAAGAAAGAAGGTCAGCCAGTAGGAGTTATTCCAGTAGACTCTTCCTTTACTCCAGTAAAAAAAGTCAACTTTGTAGTAGAAGATACAAGAGTAGGTCAAATAACTGACTATGACAAATTGACGCTAGAAGTATGGACAAATGGAACTATGAAACCAGATGAAGCTACTTCACTAGGAGCAAAAATACTTACGGAACATTTAAATCTATTTATTGGGTTAACTGACCATGTTAGTGATGTAGAAATAATGGTAGAAAAAGAAGAAGATAAAAAAGAAAAAGTATTAGAAATGACAGTTGAAGAGCTAGACTTATCAGTAAGAAGCTATAACTGTTTGAAAAGAGCAGGAATCAATACTGTAGAAGAGTTAACTCAAAAATCTGAAGAAGACATGATGAAAGTAAGAAATCTTGGTAAAAAGTCCCTTGAGGAAGTACAAAGAAAGCTTGCTGAATTAGGATTAGGTCTTAGAAAAAGCGATGAGTAACAAAGGTATGAAGGAGGGATAAATGTGACAACATTAAGAAAACTTGGTCGCCCTACGGATCATAGAAAAGCTATGTTAAGAAATCAAGTAACAAGTTTATTGAGAAGTGGAAGAATAGAAACAACTGTTACTAGAGCAAAAGAAACTAAAAGAATGACTGATAAAATGATTACTCTTGCTAAAAGAGGAGATTTACATGCTAGAAGACAAGTTTTAGCATATGTATACGATGAAGATGTAGTTAAAAAACTATTTGATGAAATAGCACCAAAATATGCTGAGAGAAATGGTGGTTACACTAGAGTATTAAAGATGGGTCCACGTCGTGGTGATGGTGCTGAAATGGCTATTTTAGAATTAGTATAAAAGGTAGGGGGATTAAGTTTTTAACTTAGTCCCTTTTATTATATCCACAATATTGAATTGAATGTATCCTTATGTTATATTAGATTATGAAATGATGAAAAGTTGAGGGATAACGATGGATAATGATATTATGATTAAAATAGAAGATGTAACCTATGAATATAACTCAATAGGAGAAGAGGGTCAATTAAGGGCTATAAGGAATTTATCTATAGATGTGAAAAGAGGAGAATTTTTAGTAATTCTTGGACATAACGGTTCGGGAAAATCTACTTTAGCTAAATTAATGAATGGTTTATTAATACCTACTAAAGGTGATATATATGTAATGGGTATGAATACCAAAGATGAAAATAAAATTTGGAATATAAGGGAGAAAGCAGGTATGGTATTCCAAAACCCAGATAATCAAATAGTAGCCACTATAGTAGAAGAAGATGTAGCTTTTGGACCAGAAAATCAAGGTATACCTCCAGCAGAAATTAGGAAACGAGTAGATGAAGCCTTAAGAATAGTAGAAATGACAGAATACAAAAGGCATGCACCTCATTTACTTTCTGGAGGACAAAAACAAAGAGTAGCTATAGCAGGAATTTTAGCAATGAATCCAGATTGTATAATATTTGATGAGCCTACAGCTATGCTAGATCCTACTGGTAGAATAGAGGTAATGAATACTATTAAAAAATTAAATAAAGTGGAAGAAAAAACAATAGTTCTAATCACTCATTATATGGATGAAGCTGTAGAAGCAGATAGAATTTTAGTTATGGAGCAGGGCGAAATAGTAATGGCAGGAACTCCAAGAGAAATATTTAAACAGGTAAAAAAGGTAAAGGAATTAGGATTAGATGTACCCCAAGTAACAGAATTAGTCTATGAATTGAGAAAAGAGGGTATAGATATACAAGAAGATATTTTAACGGTAGAAGAATTGGTGAGGTTGCTATGATAATAAAATTAAATAATTTAAATTATATATATAATTCAGGTAATCCCTTTGAAAAAAAGGCATTAGATAATGTAAACTTGGAAATTAAAGAAGGTGACTTTATTGGTCTTATAGGTCATACTGGATCAGGAAAGTCTACCATGGTACAGCATTTAAATGGACTAATGAAACCTACAACAGGACAAATCATAGTAGACGGTATAGATATTACACAAAAAGATGCAAATTTAAAGGAAGTGAGACAAAAAGTAGGTCTGGTTTTTCAATATCCAGAACATCAATTATTCGAAGAAACCATATATAAAGATATAGCCTTTGGACCTAAAAATTTAGGATTAAGTGATGAAGAAATTCATATACGAGTTAAAAATTCTATGGAGTTAGTAGGTCTAGACTTTGAATACTTAAAGGACAGATCACCTTTCGAATTAAGTGGCGGACAAAAGAGAAGAGTTGCAATAGCAGGAGTAATAGCTATGAAGCCAAAAGTACTGGTTTTAGATGAACCTACAGCAGGTTTAGATCCAAGAGGTAGAGATGAAATTTTAGGTGAAATTCAAAAGTTATATGAAAAAGAAGGCATTACTATAGTATTAGTATCCCATAGTATGGAAGATGTAGCGAAACTAGTAAATAGGATAGTTGTCATGCATAGAGGAAGAGTTGCTATGGATGATGAGACTAGAGAAGTTTTCAAGCGAGCAGAAGAGTTAGAAAAACTAGGATTGGGTGTACCTCAAATAACCCGTTTTATGAAACATTTTAAAGAAAAAGGAAATGATATTAGAGATGATATATTAACAGTAGAAGAGGCAAAAGAAGAAATATTAAGTTATTTAAGGAGAAGAAAAAATGCTTAAAGATATAACTATCGGACAATATTTCCCAGGAGATACTATAATACACAAACTAGATCCTAGAATTAAGATAATAATAATAGCTTTATTTATAACATCTCTATTTTTTATTAATACTTTTTTTCCTTATGTATTTATATTAATTTTTATTTTATTAGCTATTAGATTGTCAAAGGTTCCTGTAAAAATTGTCTTAAAAGGGCTCAAACCTCTATTTTTTATAATATTTATAACCTTTGCTATAAATGTATTCATGACAAAAGGAGAAGTATTATTTCAAATAGGACCTTTAACAGTAACTAAAGAAGGTATAAGTCAAGCTGTATTTATGGCATTAAGACTTATATTTCTTATAACAGGTACATCCCTGCTCACTCTTACTACATCACCAATATCTTTAACAGATGGTATAGAAAAACTGTTATCACCCTTTAAGAAAATTGGGTTGCCAGCCCATGAATTAGCTATGATGATGACCATAGCTCTAAGATTTATACCAACTTTACTGGAAGAAACAGATAAGATAATGAAGGCTCAAATGGCTCGAGGTGCTGATTTTGAAAGTGGCAATATATTGAATAGAGCAAAAAATTTAGTACCTTTACTGGTACCACTCTTTATAAATGCCTTTAGAAGAGCAGATGAACTAGCTACAGCAATGGAAGCTAGATGCTATAGAGGTGGAGACAATAGAACTAGGTTGAATGAATTAAAATTAAAAAGACACGATATAATAGCTCTTGTATCTACAACTTTCTTTTTTGCATTTATCATTTCAATTAGATATATATGGTAGAGGATAGAGATGAAAAATATTAAATTAACTATTGAATACGAAGGAACCAACTATTCAGGGTGGCAGATACAAGAAAATGCAATAACAGTACAAGAAAAAGTAGAACAAGCAATTGAGCAAGCTACTGGTGAAAATATTAAATTAATTGGATCAGGTAGAACTGACGGAAAAGTTCATGCTATTGGGCAAGTAGCTAATTTTCGTACCAACTCAACTATTCCGGGTGAAAAGTTTAAACATGCTTTAAAACATTTATTACCAGATGACATAACTATCGTAGAGTCAGAAGAAGTAGACATAAACTTTCATGCTAGGTTTGATGCTATTAGAAAAAGGTATAAATATGTTGTTTATAATGGAGAAATGCCAAGGGCCTTGTATAGAAACTTTTCATATCATGTGTCCTATGAGTTAAATATGGATAATATGTTAGGAGCTTCAAAGTATTTCCTGGGAACTCATGATTTTTATGCTTTTATGGCATCCAATGCAGAAGTAAAAAGTACTATTAGAACTATTTATAATATCTCCATAGAGAGAAATAAGGATCTTATAGAATTTATTATAGAAGGGAATAGTTTTTTACACAATATGGTAAGAATAATCGTAGGAACTTTAATTGATGTAGGTCAAGGAAAAATAAAAAAAGAAGATATACCTAAAATAATATTAGATAGAAAAAGAGAATGTGCCGGACATACTGCACCACCTCAAGGACTATTTCTTGAAAAAGTTTTTTATTAGTGAAATACCGTCTTGACATTGATAATTACTTGTATTAGAATATATAAGAGTGTTTGAAAAAAAGCCCCGGAACTTTTTTATATAGACTACTCAACGCTGTAATAAGGAGGGAAATTGATGAAAAGCTATATGGCTAAACCAAATGAAATTGATAGAAAATGGTATGTGATAGATGCTGAAGGCAAAGTGTTAGGTAGACTAGCTACAGAAGTTGCGACAATATTAAGTGGAAAAAATAAGCCTATATATACTCCTCATGTAGATACAGGAGATTTTGTAATAATAATAAATGCAGATAAAATAAAATTAACTGGAAAAAAACTAGAACAAAAGCACTATGTATACCATACAGGACATCCAGGAGGATTAAAAGAAATATCTTACGAAAGAATGATTGAAGAAAAACCTGAAAAGATTATTCAATTAGCTGTAAAAGGTATGCTTCCGAAGAATAGTTTAGGAAGAAAAATGATTAAGAAAATGAAAGTTTATAGTGGAGCAGAACATAAACATGAAGCTCAACAACCTGAAATATATGAATTTTAATGCTCACGAGAAAGGAGGACTGTAAGTGGCTAAGGTACAATTTATTGGAACTGGAAGAAGAAAGACTTCAATAGCAAGGGTAAGATTAGTACCAGGGAATGGTAATATTACTATAAATAAAAGAGATATTGAAGAATATTTCGATTATGAAACATTAAGAGTTATAGTTAAAGAACCACTGTTTATTACTGAAACTTTAGATAAATATGATGTATTCGTAAACGTTGAAGGCGGCGGATTTACAGGTCAAGCTGGAGCAATAAGACATGGTATTGCAAGAGCTTTAATCGAATCTGATGAGGAATTAAGACCTATACTTAAAAAAGCTGGTCATTTAACTAGAGATTCAAGAATGAAAGAAAGAAAAAAATACGGCTTAAAGAAAGCAAGAAGAGCACCACAATTCTCAAAGAGATAATATTTCCCAAAATAGGAACCTTGAAAATGTTGAGTTTTCAAGGTTCTTTAAAGTTTTTGACTCTATTTCTTTGATTGTAAGATTTAGCAGAAGAGTTTACCTTTATTGTTTATACTTTTTAATTAGTCTTTTTTATGGCATTTTACTATACATGAAATCTGTATAAAATATAATTTCAAATACAATCATTATATAAAAAATAGGAGTGACTTTGAAAACGTTCTGTCTAATATTACATATTAGAAATGACAGTCGTTTTTATAGCGGTTTTACAACAAAAAACTATGCTAGTTAAGCTATTTAGCATAGTTTTTCACATTTAATTATTTTGGTTTTAATACAGAATAAAGGATACTATGAAGCAAAATAATATATTCAGTTTTATACTATTCAGCAATTATAATCATACCGTCTTCATCTGGTAAATCTATAAATTGATTAAATATATTTTTAATATTTGTAAAATAGCAAGGTAAGCCCTTAGCACTTAAAATATCTTTTCCATCCATAAGATGAAAATGTAAATGTGGACATATGGAGTTTCCTGAATTACCAATTTTTCCAATTACTTGACCTTGTCCTACCCTATCCCCTATGTTAACTGTAAGACTTTCAGGTATCATGTGACAATATACTGAATATTCATCATATAAGTGTTTTATTATAACATAGTTACCACATGTTCTGGCAATTGGTCCATATTTTTCTTCAAGTTTATCATATTCTTCTTTGGACATTTTATTTGGATATCCTAATGAGTGTTCAGGAAATCTGGTAAAACAATCTACAACTTCACCATCTGCAATAGCAACAACTTTTTTTCCATAGTGAACAAAATCTACATTATCCATATAATCTTTATTAATAAATAATAGGTTATTATCAAGTTGTCCAAGATCAAATGCAAATTCAGAGTTGTAACACCACCTATGAGAATCTATTGTTGAATAAATATCTGTAGCTATCCATGTACCTTTTACCGGAAATATATATTTATTTTTATTCTTGTATTCAATTACAGGCATTTTACAATTTAGAACCTTTTCTGTCTCATTTTCTACGTATGTTATTGATATTATTAACTCATCAACTATTGTCTCATTTAACAATTTGAAATGTTCACCCATAAAAACAAACTGTTTTCCACTTTCTATTGTAGTTGATGTAGCAATATTTGAGTCATTCCAAAACTTTTCCATTCCTATACATTCAGATACTATATTTTCTCTATAACAATTCAATTCTTCAATCCCGCTTTTTACTCTATCTGCTAGAATATCTTCCCTATAGGTTATTTCTTTAACATTTTTCCCTTGGGACATAATTTTGAAAGTTAATGTATTTATATTTATTGGAACCGTTAAAGTATTTCTTAATATTAAAAGCCTCAAATAAAAATCAGATTCCACCTTGTCTGCTACGCTTCTAACTACATTTATTATACTGTCTTTTGGACTTGTAAGTATTTCCATAAGAGCTTTTCCCCCTATATTATAATCATATTATGGTTATTACGAATTTTAATACAAATATTCACTACTATTATATCTCAAGCATAAATATAGTACAAATATTTTCAATTACCATATTATAAAAATATTAATTCTTAAGTGTCTACTTTTAAAAATCATCGTAACTATAATACAGAACCAATACTTAATTTATAAAATACTAATTATTACTAGAAAAATAGGATTTAAAATTTTTTAAAAAGTAGTGGGCATTTTGATTTCACAAAATTATTTGTCATAATAACTGCACGGTTAAATAAGGACATGTTAGCTGAGATTTATGTAGGTTTAATAAAATTTCTAATGGCTTATTTCAATGTTTTTTATTAGCTCCTCTATATGGAATATGGACAAATTTAAGATAATATATTTCTATAGAGGGAGGAGATAAAATGAAGGTAATTTATTTTAAAAAAATATATCTATATATAGCTATTATATTAATACTAATACTAAGTTTTTTATTTTACTGGATATTTAATAAATCTACAATTATGCCAGTATCCTATTTGCCAATAACAAATAAAATAATTGGAATAGATCCTGGACATGGAGGAGTTGATCCTGGTACAGTTAGTAGAAACGGAGTTAAAGAAGATGAGATTAATCTACAAATAGCGTTAAAACTTAAAAGGTTTATTGAGCAAAGTAGTGGAATAGCCATAATGACTAGAGATACAGATAAAGGTTTATATACAGATAAATCTACTACGTTAAAACAAATGAAAAGTGAAGACTTAAAAAAAAGGAAAGAAATAGTAGAAAAATCAAATTGTGACATATTTATAACAATTCATTTAAACAGCTTTCCCCAGTCTAAATATTATGGGGCACAAACCTTTTATAAAAAAGATGATGAAAAAAGTAAAAGGTTATCAATTATAATCCAAGAAGAATTAAAAAATGTATTAGATAAAAACAATAATAGAGTACCTCAGCATAGAGATGACTTATTTCTATTGAAAGAAATAGATATACCTACTATACTAATAGAATGCGGGTTTTTATCTAATCCTAAAGAAGAACAACTTTTATCCACAGATAAGTATCAAGAAAAGATTGCCTGGGCTATTTATGTAGGAATAATGAGATATTTCAGTGAATTAGAAGGCGAGTATGGATTTTAATGTGGATAACTAAGTGTGGATAAGCTTCTTAATTGTGGATATTAAAATATTATGTAAAATCGCACTAAAAGCAACTTGTATTTTACAAGGAAGGATTTGTTTACATAAGTTATCCACCTCGAATTGTGGATAATGTGGATAAGGTGGATTGATAAAATATAACCATATTTTAGAGAAAAAAATCACCTAAAAAATAGTCATTGATAAAAAAATAACATAGTAGTATACTTAATATATGAAGTCAATGAGGAGGGATAATGTGGTCACTATACATGTTTGTATTGGAAGTGCTTGTCATCTTAAAGGGTCCTATAATGTTATCAATGGTTTACAAGAAATAATTAAGGAGAAATCTTTAGAGGAAAAAGTTGAGGTTAAAGCAGCTTTTTGTTTGGGAGAGTGTAGTAAAGCAGTTTCCGTTAAAGTAGATGATAGCCCTATTTATTCAGTGAATAAAGATAATATAAAAGATTTTTTTAATACCCAAGTAGTAGGGAGGCTATAATTAGTTAAGGAGAAGAAAGAAGATGGGCAGTAAAAACCAAAGATTGTCTAGCTATGTATTTAAATATAGTCCAAACGCTATAATGATTTTAGATAAGGGGTTAAATGTATTAGGGTTTAATCCTGCTTGTGAAAGGCTATTTAGAATTAAAGAAGAAGAAATAGTTAATAAGTCTGTATTCACTATAATAGCCGATGATACACTAATAGAAGTTAAAGAAAGAAGAGAAAGTATTAATTTGAAAAAAGTAATCTATGAAAAGTATAATATTATACTGCTTCAACATCTTATATATGTGGAAGAAGAAGATATTATATTAGTTATTATGACAGATATTACTTCTTTAGAAAAAAAGAAAGAAATTTCATCCTTATTAAAAGAAGAAACCTTAGAAGCAGCTCAAAACGTAATCGAAAAGCAAATGAGAGTAGCTCAAGAAATTGCTGGATTATTAGGTGAAACTACTGCAGAAACTAAGGTGGTTTTAAACAAACTAAGACAATTAGTCCTTAAAGATGGTGATTAAAAATGAGTTATTTCTTAGATATTTCTTACGGCAGTATCAATAAATTTGGTGAAGAACTGTGTGGTGATAAAGTAGAGGTTATAAAAAGAGAAGATAGTGCTATTATAGTAGTTGCAGATGGTTTAGGAAGTGGAGTCAAAGCCAATATTTTATCAACTTTAACCTCAAAGATTGCAGTCACTATGCTAAAAGAAGGTGCTAGTATATTTGAAACAGTAGATACAATAATAAATACTTTACCTGTATGTCAAGTTAGAAAACTTGCTTATTCTACCTTTACTATTGCTCAATTATATGAAGATGGACGAGCTTATATTTCTGAATATGACAATCCACCTTTATTTTTAATTAGAGATGGAAAACCAATTTATTTAGAGAAAAAAGAAACTTTAATAAATGGTACTTTGGTAAAAGAGAGTGAGACCACTCTTAAAAAAGGAGACCTTTTGGCTATAGTTAGTGACGGAGTAATTCATGCAGGTGTAGGAGGAGCTTTAAATCTAGGATGGCAATGGGAAAATACGGAAGAATATTTAAATAGATTATCTAATAAAGAAAAAAGTGCTAGAAATATTTCTAGAAGTTTATTGGATACTTGTCACTATTTATATGTTGAAGAACCAGGAGATGATACTACAGCAGTAATTGTGAGAGTAAGAGAGCCAGAAGTAGTCAATTTATTTACCGGTCCACCAAAAAATCCTGCTAATGATGTAAAAGTAGTAGAAAGATTTGTGAAAAGCAAGGGGAAAAAAATTGTATGTGGCGGAACAGCTGCTAATATTGTAGCCAGAGAACTTAAAACTAAAATTAATACTAGCATGAATTTTATAGATCCAGAAGTACCTCCTTTAGCAGCTATAGAGGGTATGGATTTAGTAACAGAAGGAGTATTAACTTTATCTAAGACTGTAGAAAAAATAAAGAAATATCTAAATTCTCCTTATAAAGATAATTCCAATAAAATATTTAAAGGAGAAGATGCAGCTTCTAAACTATCAAAGATATTGATAGAAGAATGTACTCATTTAAATTTATGGGTAGGAAAAGCTATAAATCCAGCTCATCAAAATCCTGATTTATCAATAGATTTGAGTATTAAGCTAAGAGTGGTAGATGAGTTAGTAGGAGTAATGAAAGAACTAGGTGCTAAAGTAAATGTAAATTATATTTAATAGAAAGGATGACCCCCATTGGAAAAAGTTAGGAAGTTTGAAAATGATGTTCAACTAATAAAGTATTTAGTTTTAAAAGAAGTATCTAAACTAGCTTTAGAAGGAACTCTAGAAGAAAAAGTAGACACAATACCTAATGTAATTGACCCAGGTCCAGAACCAAGAATAAGATGCTGTATCTATAAAGAAAGAGAAATTACAAAAGGAAGAATAAAGCTAGCTATGGGTGGAGATAAAACCAGTAAAAATATTATTGAAGTTATAGATGCTGCTTGTGATGAATGCCCTATAAATAGATTTTTTATTACAGAAGCTTGTAGAGGGTGCTTAGCTCATAGATGTTCGGAAAACTGTCCTAAAGATGCTATATTCCATGTAGCAGGAAGAGCCTATATAGATCAAAATAAATGTATAGAATGTGGCAGATGTAAAGAAGCCTGCCCTTATAATGCTATCGCTGATGTTATGAGACCTTGTAAAAGAGCTTGCTTAGCAGATGCTATATCTTTTAATGATGCAAAGAAAGCAGTAATCAATAGCGAAAAATGTATTCAATGTGGTGCTTGTGTAATTCAATGTCCTTTTGGTGCTATAATGGATAAGTCTTACATTGTTGATGTTATAAATTTATTAAAAGAAGCTAAAGATAATGATGATGTTCACGTATATGCTGCGATAGCTCCAGCTATTGCAAGTCAATTTACTTATGCACGAATAGAGCAAGTGGTATGTGGTATAAAAGCTTTAGGGTTTCATGATGTAATAGAAGTAGCTTTAGGTGCGGACATGGTGTCTTTGCACGAAGCTAAGGAGTTTGCTGAAACTATTGGAGAAAAAGGAGTTGTTACTACTTCGTGTTGTCCGGCCTTTGTTTCATATATAAAGAAAAATTATCCAATGCTAGAAGAAAAAATATCTAATACAGTATCACCAATGGTTGCCATATCAAGGCTTATAAAACATGTAGATCCAAAAGCAAAGGTAATATTCATAGGACCTTGTACAGCGAAGAAAGCTGAAATGATGGAAGAGGAATTAAGAGGAGATACAGACTATGTATTAACTTTTGAAGAATTAGCAGCTATGCTGGATGCAGCGGAAATAGACCTTGAAAATTGTACTGTTGGAGAATTAAACAATGCTTCTTACTATGGAAGAATATTTGCACGTAGTGGAGGAGTTACCGAGGCAGTAGAGCATGTCGTTGCAACAAAAGGAATTGAAACGGACTTTAGACCTGTAAAATGTAATGGATTAAAAGAATGTGATAGAGCATTAAAGATGGCTAAAGTGAATAGATTAGATGGAAATTTCATAGAAGGTATGGCATGTCCAGGAGGATGTATTGCAGGTCCAGCTAGTTTACATCATGGACCGAAGGATAAAAATGAAGTAGACAAATATGGTCAGTTAGCAATTGAAGAAGATATCAATAGTTCTTTAAGAATATTTGAATTAGAAGATATAAACTTAGATAGAAAATAAAGTAACTATTTCTAATTATGGTATTTAAAACCAAAATAGAAGTTATTATAAAAAACATTAGTAGAAAAGAGCCAAATTTACTTGGCTCTTAAAACTATATCCGCCTTTTTAAGCTGTTCTCTAATATTTATATGTTGAGGGCATGTTTCTTCACAAGCTCCACATTCAATACATCTACTAGAATCTTTCTCAAGCTCTATGAGTCTATTATATGCATTTTTCGATTCCTTTTCAGTACCATAAACATAAAGGTTATTATAATATTCAAATACATCAGGAATAACTACATTTTGAGGACATGGTAAGCAATATTCACAAGCAGTACAACCTACTTTTATACTTTCAGTATAAACTTTTGTTACTTCATCAATAAGAGATAGCTCTTTTTGTGTTAATGAGTTAGATAATCCTTCAGAAGCAGTTTTAATATTTTCCTTTACATGGTCTAAGGTAGACATACCACTTAAAACTACGGAAATTTCTTCTTGGTTAAAGAGCCATCTTAGTGCCCATTCAGAAGGTGTTCTTTTAATATCATTTCTATTCCATATTTCCTCGATTTCTTTGGAAGGATTAGACAATTTTCCACCTTTTATAGGCTCCATTATTGCCACGGAAATACTTTTTTCTTTGGCATATTTTAATCCCTCTAATCCTGCCTGATATTGTCTATCCATGTAGTTTAATTGTATCTGACAAAAATCCCAAGAATATGAGTCTATTATTTCTTTAAAAACTTCTACTTTATCGTGGAAAGAAAAGCCCGCATATTTTATTTTTCCTTTTCTTTTAGCTTCATCTAAGAAGTGAAGTACATTTAAGTCTTTTATTTTGTTCCAAGTTTTTTTACTTAAAGTATGTAATAAATAAAAATCAATATACTCTGTTTGCAATCTTTCTAATTGCTCATCTAAATATTTTTCAAAATCTTCATAGGAATTAGTTAGCCAAACAGGAAGCTTAGTAGCTAAATATATCTTTTCTCTATAGCCGTCTTTTAAGGCATTTCCAACAAAGACTTCACTATTTCCCTTATGATAAGGATAGGCAGTATCGATATAATTTACTCCATTATCAATGGCATAATGGAGCATTTCTGTAGCCTTTACTTCATCAATTTGACCTGAGTCCTTATTTAGAATAGGAAATCTCATACATCCAAATCCTAATTGTGATACTTTTAAATTATCCCTAGTAAAATAACGGTATTGCATTATTTTTCCTCCTCTTGTATAATAAAATCGATGCTACTTTTATAAACCCTTTAATTAGTTAGATAAATAAAGTTAGTTTATTTAGATGCTTATAAGGGTATTTATATTTGTAGTATAACATAAAATTTTAGGAAGGAGTGGTTTAATGGAAACAAAAAAAACCCCATTATACAATGAGCATGTTAGCCTTGGGGGGAAAGTAGTTGATTATGCAGGGTGGTTCCTTCCAGTACAATACGAGGGTTTAGTTGCAGAACATGAAGCAGTTAGAAACGCTGTAGGTTTATTTGATGTATCACATATGGGTGAAATCACAATTAAAGGAAAAGACGCTTTAGCATTTGTAGATTATCTTATGACAAATGATATATCCAAAGTTGTAGATAATCAGATAGTCTATACCTTTATGTGTGCACCTGATGGTGGAGTAGTAGATGATTTACTAGTATACAGATTTCACCATGATGACTTTTACCTAGTAGTAAATGCTTCAAATACTGAAAAAGATTATAAGTGGATTCTGGAACAGAAAGGCAGCTTTGACGTAGAAATTGAAAATATTTCTGATACCGTTGGAGAAGTCGCAATACAAGGACCACTTGCACAAAAAGTATTACAGAAATTAACTAAGACAGATTTAAATGAAATTACTTTCTTTACATTAAATAGAAGTGTAGACATAAATGGAGTAGAATGTATGGTATCCAGAACAGGTTATACTGGAGAAGACGGCTTTGAAATATATACTACAAATGATGGCATAGTAAAAGTTTGGAAAGATTTACTTGAAGCAGGAAAAGAAGAAGGAATTAAGCCTGCAGGTCTGGGATGTAGGGATACTCTTAGATTTGAAGCTTCATTACCATTATATGGCCATGAAATATCTCAGGAAATAACACCACTTGAAGGTGGATTCAAGTATTTTGTAAAACTTGATAAAGAATCAGATTTTATAGGTAAAGAAGAACTTAATAAACAATGGAAAGATGGACTTAAGAGAAAGTTAGCTGGATTTGAAATGATTGGAAGGGGAATCCCTAGAGAAGGATATGAAATCCAAAAAGATGGTATGAAAATTGGACACGTTACTACTGGATATATGTCACCAACTCTTAAGAAAAATATTGGTAATGCACTTATAGCGCCAGAATTTACAGAATTAGGTACAGAAGTTGATATAATGATAAGAAATAAGCCAGTTAAGGCTGTTATAATTAGTAAAAAATTTTTAAAAAAATAATAATTTAGGAGGGTTAAAAATGAAGGTAGCTAAAGATTTACTTTATACAAATGATCATGAGTGGGTTAAAGTTGAGGGAGAAGTGGCACTTATAGGTATCGCAGATTATGCACAACATCATTTAGGAGATATAGTGTATGTAGAACTTCCAGAAATCGATGATGAAATAGCTAAAGAAGATTCTTTTTCAGCAGTAGAATCAGTTAAAGCAGCTGCAGATATTTATATGCCAGTAAGTGGTAAAGTTATAGAGGTAAATGAAGAGTTAATTGACGATCCAGCACTTCTAAATGCCGATCCATATGAAAATTGGATGATTAAGATAGAAATAACTAGCAAAGAAGAACTAGAAGAATTAATGACAAGTGAGGAATACGAAAAGTTTTTAGCTGAGGAGGAATAAATTATGTTTCCATACATTCCAACTACTTATGAAGAAGAGCAGGAGATGTTAAAGTCCATAGGATTAAATTCTGCAGATGATCTTTTTAATGATATTCCAAAAGATATTCAGTTAAATAGAGAATTGAACCTGCCTAAAGCAAAAAGTGAACTTGAAGTTAAATCATATTTAACTTCATTAGCAAAAAAGAACTGTTCTTTAAGTGAATTGACTTGCTTCCTTGGAGCTGGAGCATATGATCACTATATCCCTTCAATAATTGACCATATTATTTCAAGATCTGAATTTTATACATCATATACTCCATATCAACCAGAGATTAGCCAAGGAACATTACAATATATATTTGAATTCCAGACACTTTTATGTAGATTAACTGGAATGGATGTTGCAAATGCTTCGTTATATGATGGCGGTACAGCTGTTGTTGAGGCTGCTTTAATGGCGGCTGCAATGGCTAAGAAAGATGAAATAATAGTTTCAAAGACAGTAAGACCAGAAACAAGACAAATTCTTGAGACTTATGCTCATATTCAAAACTTAAAAGTTATTGAAGTAGATATGAAAGATGGAGTTACTGATTTAGAAGCATTAGATAAGCTAATGAACAATAACACTGCAGCAGTTATAGTCCAAAGTCCAAACTTCTTTGGTATAATCGAAGATTTAAAAGCAACTTCCGAGATTGCTCATAAGGTTAAAAAAGCTTCTTTCATAGCTTCAGTTGATCCTATATCACTAGCTATTTTAAAAAGACCTGGAGACTTAGGTGTAGACGTAGTTGTAGGAGAGGCGCAAGGAATGGGTATACCGTTATCATTTGGTGGACCATATCTAGGATTTATGGCTGCTAAAAAAGGCTATATGAGGAAGTTACCTGGTAGAATAGTAGGAGAAACAGAGGATAAGGATGGAAAGAGATCCTATGTACTTACTCTTACAGCTAGGGAGCAGCATATTAGAAGAGAAAAAGCCACTTCCAATATTTGCTCAAATCAAGGACTAAACGCCCTTGCAGCAACTATTTATATGGTTACCATGGGTAAAGAAGGACTTAAAGAAGTTGCTATGCAAAGTACAAAGAAAGCTCATTATGCCTTTGAAGAACTTACTAAGTCTGGCAAATATAAACCTCTTTTCAATAAGCCATTCTTTAAAGAATTTGCCATTACTTCTGATATAGATGCTGAAAATATAAATATCAAGTTAAGAAAAGAAAATATTATAGGTGGATATCACCTAGGTAAAGATTATCCCCAATTTAAAAACTCTATCCTATATGCAGTAACAGAAAAGAGGACTAAAGATGAAATAGATAAATTAAGTAGTGTATTGGAGGGGATAAAATGAGAAAATATGATAAGCTAATATTCGAGGTATCTAAGCCAGGAAGAAAAGCTTATAATCTTCCAGCTTTAGATGTAGAAGATAAATGTATAAAGAGTTTTATTCCAGAAGAATTTTTAAGTGACACTGAACTTGATTTTCCAGAAGTATCTGAAGTTGATGTAATTAGACATTATACAAATCTATCACATAAAAACTATGGTGTAGATACTGGATTTTATCCATTAGGATCATGTACAATGAAATATAATCCAAAGATTAACGAGGATACAGCAAGAATGGATGGCTTTGCAAATATTCATCCATATCAAATGGAGGGCTGTATTCAGGGTTCACTACAATTAATGTATGAGCTAGACAAGGCACTTGCTGAAATAGCAGGCATGGATAAAATGAGTTTACAACCAGCAGCTGGAGCTCATGGTGAATTAACTGGTATTATGGTTATAAAAGCATACCATGAAAAAAATGGAGATTCAAAGAGAACTAAGATTATAGTTCCAGATTCAGCTCATGGAACAAACCCAGCTACAGCAGCAATGGCAGGATATGATATAGTAGAAGTCAAATCAACTAAAAATGGTCTAGTAGACCTAGAATCATTAAAAGCTGTAGTTGGAGATGATACAGCAGGATTGATGCTTACAAATCCAAATACTTTAGGATTGTTTGAAAAAGATATTAAAGAGATAGCTAAGATTGTTCATGATGCAGGTGGTCAATTATATTATGATGGAGCCAATGCAAACGCTATCCTTGGTCATGCAAGACCTGGAGATATGGGTTTTGACGTAGTTCACTTTAATATTCATAAGACTTTCTCTACACCCCATGGTGGTGGAGGACCTGGATCAGGGCCTATTGGAGTAAAGAAACATCTTATGGAATTTCTACCAGTTCCATTAGTAAACAAAGATGAAGATAGATATTATCTAGATTACGATGTACCAAACACTATAGGTAAAGTTAAAGATTTCTATGGACATTTTGGTATATTGGTTAGAGCTTATACCTATATCCTTACAATGGGTAGTGATGGACTAAAGAAAGCTAGTGAGATGGCTGTTTTAAATGCCAATTATATGGCTAATAAATTAAAAGAATATTATTATTTACCAATAGATACTCTATTTAAACATGAGTTTGTATTAGGTGGATTAAAAGACACTTTATCTGAAGTAACTACACTAGATATAGCCAAGAGATTACTTGACCATGGCTATCATCCACCAACAGTTTATTTCCCATTGATAATCAACCAAGCAATAATGATTGAGCCAACAGAGACTGAAAGTAAAGAAACTCTTGATGAATTTATTGATGCTATGATTAAAATTTCTAAAGAATCTAGCGAAAATCCACAAGTAGTAAAAGATGCACCTCATAACACAATAGTAAGAAGACCTGATGAAACAAAAGCAGCAAGAAATCCTGTACTTAAATACGAAGGGTAGGTGTAACCATTTGTCTAAAAATATAGCGGTTATAGGAGCTGGACCAGGAGGATATGTAGCGGCTATAAGAGGAGCTCAATTAGGTGCCAATATATTTCTAATAGAGAATAGAGAAGTAGGGGGAACATGCCTCAATCGAGGCTGTATCCCTACTAAAACTTATTTTAGAAATGCAGAAATCATGTCTACTTTAAGAAGGTCAGAGGAATTTGGTATTCAAGTAGATGGATTTAAAATGAGCGGAAGGGCATTGCAAGAAAGGAAAAATGAAGTAGTAAGCACCCTTGTTAGTGGTATTGAAAAACTTATATCTTCTTATAAAAATATTGAATTTATTTCTGGAACAGCTACTTTAAAAGATAAAAATACGGTTTCTATTGAATTAAAAGATGGTGGAAGTAAAGAAATCACCGTAGATAATATAGTTATTGCTACAGGGTCTAAACCGATGATGACAGAAACTAAAGGAGTAGACTTAGAAGGAGTTATAACTAGTGATGATTTACTTGAAATGGAAGAAATCCCTGAAACTTTAATTGTAGTAGGGGGAGGAGTAATTGGGCTAGAGTTTGCTAGTATTTATCAGGAATTAGGTTCACAGGTAATACTACTAGCATCAAGAATATTAAAGGATGCAGATAAAGAAATCTCAAGACGGCTTACTCCAATGCTTAAAAAACAAGGTATAGAAACCTATGTAGATATTAGAGCTAAGGAAATAATTAAAGAGGGGAAAAAATTAAGAGTCGTAGCAAGATATAAGGAAAAAGATGAAGAAATAGAAGTAGTAGGAGATAAAGTACTTATTGCTTCAGGTAGAGGTCCTGTAGTTGAGGGCATTAACCTAGAAGGAATTGGGGTAGACCATGATCATAAAGGAATCAAAGTAAATGATGATTTTGAAACTAGTATAGAAGGAATATATGCAATTGGAGATGTTAATAGTAAAGGTATTCAGCTTGCCCACGTAGCTTCAAGTCAAGGAGTATACGTGATGGAAAAGATAATGGGTCTTACTCCAGATATTAACCTAGATGTTTGGCCAAACTGTGTATTTACTATGACAGAAGTCGCTCATGTAGGTTTAACAGAAGAGCAGCTTAAAGAAAAAGGAGTAAATTACAAATCCAGCAAGTTTATGTTTGGAGCTAATGGGAAAGCTTTGTCTTTAGGAGAAGGAGAAGGTATTATAAAAGTCTTGTCTAGTAAAGAAGATAATAAAGTCTTAGGAGTACATATACTCGGACCTCACGCTAATGATTTAATTCATGAGGGAGCGTTAGCTATATCTAACGATTTAGATATTCAAAGTATAATAAGGACAATACATGCTCATCCAACTCTTAGTGAAGCTTTTTATGAGGCGGTATTAGGATTAGAAGACCAAGCAATTCATATAGCACCACCGAGAAAAAGAAGATAAAAATATGTAAGATAGATTTAAAATAGCAGGATGAAGAAATTCCATCCTGCTATAATGTTTTTATTGTTGAATTCTATAAAAATATATATAAATATGAAAAATAAGATGCTATAATTTTTTATAACATGTATTCCAGAAAAATTAAGAAAACAATTTAGTTCATATTAGAAAGAATTAGAAACATTCTTTCATGCAAATTTTCATTTAACAAGAAAAATCATATAATGAATTCATAAAGGAGGAACTATTAAATTTGAAGGCTAATAAACGAAATAGAATAATCTATGCTGTTGCAGTTGTTATTGTAATATTGCTAGGACTAGGTTCTAGGTATTATTCAAACATCATGCCTAAATGGATAGGAGATTATGCTGGAGACACCCTATGGGCTTTAATGGTTTTTTTAGGTATAGGATTTTTATTTAAAACATGGTCAACATCAAGGATAGGAATAATTGCATTGTTATTCTCTTTTTTAATAGAAATAAGTCAGTTATATCATTCACCTTGGATTGATCAAATAAGAAGAACAACTTTAGGATCCTTAGTATTAGGCCATGGATTCTTGTGGACTGATTTAATATGTTATATTATTGGAATTATAATTGGTATTTTTATTGATAAGTTAATTATTAATAGAGCACAAAAAATAAGGTAATTAATTATAAAATTATTTTAAAACTATTGACCATATTTAGAAATTTGCATATAATAAAATAAAAGTACATAATTATATAAGGAGAAACCTTGCCGTTTGAGAACGGCTACTCTTAACAATATTCATGTTAAGAGATTTTTTACAAATATTTTTAGTTGCAAATGATATGCATTTGCATATGTTGTTTGAATAATTATTATATAGTTAAGAATGAGGAGGTCTTTTTATGAGAAAAGTAAGAAATTTTATCACAGGATTGGTGATTTCAGTAATGCTTATATTAGTTTCTGGATGTAATATTATTGGTAATAAGAAATCTATTGATAATGAAAAGCTGAAGGTTATTACTACTTTATTTCCTCAATATGACTTTGTTAGAGAAGTCGCCAAGGATAGGGTAGATGTAAGTTTATTACTGCCACCTGGAGTGGAATCCCATGCTTATGAGCCTACTCCACAAGATATGACAAATATAAAGAAAGCAGACATATTTGTTTATACAGGTCAATATATGGAGCCTTGGGCAGAAAAAATTGTAGAAATATCTAAAGATGGAAAGTTAGTTATTGTCGATACAAGCAAAGGTATAGAACTTATAGATGAAGAAGACCATGACCATGAAGAAGAACATGGTCACGAAGAAGAACACGATCATGAGCATGGTGGGAAGGATCCTCACATATGGTTAGATCCTGTATGTGCACAGAAAATGGTAGATAACATAGTAGAAGGTCTTATAAAAGTAGATAAGGAAAATGAGGAGTTTTATAAGGAAAATGGAGAAGAATATAAGAAAAAATTACAGCAACTTGATGAAAAGTTCATGGAAACTTTTAGAAAGACAAAATATAATAAGATTATGTATGGAGGACATTTTGCTTTTGGATACTTTGCGAAACGTTATGGTTTAGAACATATTTCTCCTTATAATGGTTTTACACCTAATGCAGAGCCAACTCCTAAAAGAATTGCAGAATTAATTAAAAATATAGAATCATCAGGAATTAAGGTAATTTATTATGAAGAATTAATTAATCCAAAGGTTGCAAAGATAATATCAGACCAAACAGGTGCTGAAATGTTGTTATTACATGGAGCTCATAATTTATCTAAAAATGAATTAGAATCTGGCATATCTTATATTGAAATTATGGAACAAAATTTAGAAAGGTTAAAGCAGGGGTTAGGATATTATGAATAATATTTTAAGTATAAAGGATCTAACTTTGAAATATGGAAAAAATGAGGTCTTGACTAATGTTAGTTTTCAAGTGCAACAAGGAGACTATATAGGTATTGTCGGGCCCAATGGTTCAGGAAAAACTACATTTATTAATGCTATATTAGGTCTTAAAACTCCTTTTAAAGGTGAAATTGAGTTTAATAAAGATATTGTAAAACAGAGTTCTATAGGATATCTTCCTCAAAGATCTATTAGAAATGATAAATTATTTCCAGCAAAAGTAAGAGAAGTTGTAGCCACAGGGCTACTCGCTGAGAAAAAGGAGCCAAAGTTTTATGTACAAGAAGATTATAATAAGGTAGACAAAATTCTTGAGAAGCTGAGAATAGAAGAACTAAAAAATAAAAAAATTGGAGACCTATCTGGAGGACAGCAGCAAAGAGTGTTATTAGCTCGTGCTATGGTAGCTTCTCCTAAAATTTTAATTCTCGATGAGCCTACTAATGCTTTAGATTCTAAAACCAGAGAGGAACTTTATGATATTCTGAAAATATTAAATATAGAAGATAAAGTTACAATTATGATTGTATCTCATGACCTAAAAACCATAGGGAAGTATATAAATAAAATATTATACTTAGAAGGTAAAGTAATTTTTTATGGAAGCTATGAAGAATTTATTTATTCTAAGGACATGAATAAATATTTAGATTTTTTTATAAGAGATAGATTTAATGGAGGTATATAATTGAAAAATATTATTCTTTTAACTATAGAAGCTTTACAATATGATTTTATATTGAAAGCACTTTTAGTAGGAGTACTGATTGCTATCTGTTGTTCTTTTTTAGGGATTTTTCTTGTATTAAGAAAATATTCTATGATAGGAGATGGATTGGCTCATGTAAGTTTTGCAACAATTGCTATTGCTTTGCTTTTAGATAAATCTCCATTGCTAGTATCTATACCTTTAGTTATACTTTCATCATTTATAATATTGAAACTTACTGAAAAAGGAGGTTTACATGGTGATGCGGCAATAGGTCTTATTTCATCTTCTGCCGTAGCAGTAGGAGTTTTGATTTCTAGTATATCTAAAGGATTCAATATTGATTTATTCAGCTATCTTTTTGGAAGTATATTGGTAATCAGTAATTTAGATGTAATATTTTCTGTAATATTATCTATAGTGGTCATTCTTACTATTTTGTTTTTTTACAACAGCTTATTTGCTATAACTTATGATGAAGAGTTTGCAAAAGTAATAGGATTAAATGTTAAACATATGAACTATTTAATATCAGTACTTACATCTATTACTATTGTTCTTGGAATTCGAGTAGTAGGAACTATGTTAATTTCAAGCATGATTATTTTTCCAACTATAACAGCATTGCAAATATCTAAAAGCTTTAAAAATACGATATTGATATCTCTAGTAGTATCCGTATTATCTGTAGTATTAGGTGTTTTTCTTTCATTTATATTCAATTTTCCTACAGGAGCTACAATAGTGATTTTAAATGCTATTTGTTTTATAATATGCTTATGTATGAAGAAAATAAAATCATATTAATTAAATTCATTTTCTAAATAAAAGATAGTAATTATATTATTTAAGGAGTGATGAATTAAATGAAAGAAACAGATAATAGAGAGATTTTTAATAGGTATGGAATAAAAAATACAAGACAAAGAAATATAATATTTAATATATTGAAAAAGGCTGATTCACCTTTAACAGCAGAACAAATTTTTTTAGGATGTAAAAAATTAGATGATTCTATGAGCTTTTCAACAGTATATAGAATACTTAATACTTTTATCTTGAAAGATATGGTGGTAAAAACAAGTATTACTGAGGACAATAAAAGTATGTTTGAATTGAATTACGAAGAGCATAAACATTACTTGGTATGTGTCTCTTGTAGCAAAATGATAACAATAGGACACTGTCCTATCGAAGACTATGAAAATTCACTTCAGAAAACTACTAATTTTGATATTACAGGGCATAAACTTGAGGTGTATGGTTATTGTCCCCAATGTAAAAATAAAAAATAGGGGGATATTATTTATGAAAACTAAGATTGATATTATTTCTGGTTTTTTAGGGGCAGGTAAGACTACATTAATTAAAAAACTGCTTGAGGAGAATTTTTATGATGACAAGATAGTAATTATAGAGAATGAATTTGGTGAAATAGGAATAGATGGTACTTTAATTAAAAAGTCCGGATTAGAAATTAAAGAAATAAATTCAGGATGTATATGTTGTACACTAATGGGAGATTTTGAAAAGTCTATTAAAGAAGTATTGGAGAAGTTTGTACCCAATAGAATTATAATTGAACCTTCTGGAGTAGGTAAATTGTCTGAGATTATTAAAGCTTGTAAAACAGATAATTTAAAAGAGATTACTCTGGTTAATATGATTATAACTGTAGTAGATGTAGAAAGATTTGATTTATATATTTCAAATTTTGGTCAATTTTTTGAAGATCAAATAAAAAATGCTAAGACAATTTTACTTAGTAGAACACAAAGATCCAATCAAGAAAACATTGAACTAGTGGTTAAGTCAATACAAAAATTAAATAATAAAGCTAATATAGTTACAACTCCATGGGAAAACATTAGTGGAGAGAAGATTGTGACTTTGGCAGAAGGAATTTCTGTTAAAAATCAATTAGTTTCATTAAGCGATATAAAAGGCGTATCTCATATACACAGGAAAGATTATAAAACTAATAAACATAATGCAACAGATGCTTTCCAATCCTGGAGTATTGAAACGCCTAAAGTTTTTATAGAAAGTGAATTAAAGAATATTTTAGAACGATTAAAAAACGATGAAGAGTTTGGTACTATATTGCGAGGTAAAGGAATTATACAAACAGAAAATAGTCAGTGGAGACAATTTGATTATATTCCAGAAGAAATTCAGATTAAAGAAACATTTCCTGATTATACAGGAAGACTTTGTATAATAGGCACAAATCTTAACAGAGAAAATTTATGCAACCTATTTAATCTTATGATCTAAGAGGATATGATTATGAAAACACAGATAGATATATTTACTGGTTTCTTAGGTTCAGGAAAGACATCAATGATTAATGAAATGCTAGAGGAGTATATAGTTTATGAAGAGAAAATAGTAATTATTCAATGTGAAACTGGTGAAGAAGAAATAAAAGATGATTTTATAAATAATAGGAATATTATTGTATATAAATTACCCAAGGAAAAACCTTTAGATAATTTATATATAAAAGAAATAGCTGAAAAATATTCACCTCATAGAATTATAATTGAGCAAAATGGAATGGATTCCCTTGATAAATTGTTAAATAAATTGAATCATAAAGGAATGAGAAAATATTTTGTTACTAATACAATAGTTAATGTTATTGATTGTAGGAAATTTCATATGCTAATGGGAATTGTAGGAGATAACCTTATGACTCAAATTGTATATAGTGACATAGTTATTTTAAATTATGGAGATAAGGTCACAGCTGAAGAGTTAAAAAAGATAAAAAGAAAAGTAAAGATCATAAATAAATCAGGTTCAATAATAGATTTCGAAAGTATTGGAAGCTTTAAAGAGTATATTGATGAGGATAGAAAAGAAAAATGGATTAAAAAATCTTCGGATAAATTGTCTTTGTTGATGTTAACGTGTATTGCTATCTATCTTTTTTTAAATATTTTTAAAGCTATTGACCTAGTTAACCTAAATGTAGATTTTTCTAAATTTCATATTTTGAATACAATATTTATTGGTATATTAATAGAATCATTTCCATTTCTAATTATTGGAGTGCTTATATCATCACTTATACAGATATTCGTAACCAGAGATATGATAGTTAAATATTTTCCCAAAAATAAAGTATTATCATTTTTAATGGCTATTGTAGGAGGAGTATTTTTTCCAGTTTGTGACTGTGCTATAGTTCCTGTTGTATCACGACTAGTAAAAAAAGGAGTCCCATTGTATGCAGCCGTAACTTTTATGTTAGCCGCTCCTATAGTAAACCCTATAGTTATAGCTTCTACTTATTATGCTTTTCCAGGACAACCTTCAATAGTATTGTTTAGACTATTAATAGGAATTGTTGTTGCTGTAGTTTCAGGGCTTATTTTCTTAATCTTTCCTGAGAATGAGGGTATATCTATTAAAAATTTAGACAGCCAATATAACTGTAGCTGTATTTATTGTAATGGTTATAGAATAGATAAAGGAATAAAAGGAAAAATTTCTGTAATATTTAAACATGCTGGAGAAGAATTTTTTGATGTGGGAAAATTTTTAATAATAGGAGCATTATTAGCTAGTATTTTTCAAGTTATGATTCCTAAAAGTATACTGGAGAATGTCAGTAACTTAGAAGTAACTTCTATTCTAATTATGATGATAATTGCATTTCTATTTTCAGTATGCTCATCTTCCGATGCATTCATTGCTAGAAGTTTTTCTAATCAATTTTCTATGAATTCCATAATGGGATTTATGGTACTTGGACCTATGGTGGATATAAAGAATTTACTTATGCTGTCTGAAAGTTTTAATAAAAGGTTTATTGTGAAATTACTTTTTATTGTATTTAATATAGCTTTTTCTGCTATTTGCTTTTTTACTATATTATTCTTTTAAGGTGGTTATTTATGAGATCAAAAAAACGATATGGAATTAATATAGAAGTTATATTTAGATTAATATTCTTATTAGGGTTCACTACTTTTTTTTATGTTGTAATTAAAAATAGAACCGTACAATATTATGTTCATCCCAGAATTATACCTTATATGAAGTTTGGTATCTTTAGTTTTATACTAATGTCTTTATTTTTTATAGAAGAATTATTTAAGACGAGAAGAAAAAATACTAGACTTGTAAACTATATATTCTTTTTTATTCCATTATTTACTTCATTTATTTCACCGCCAAAATCAATAAACCCAGCTTCTATATCATTAAATAATATAAATAAAAATAATATAAGCAGTAATAGTTTTGTAAAGGATTCCAACATAGGTTCGGAGGAAAACGATGATATAATTAGTGATTTGCCTTCAGATAAATCTGTTTTCTATAATAATATTGCTAATGATAAAAAAGATCAACTTGTTTTACAGGGAAATGTTATTGTTATTGATGATGATAATTTTATACCTTGGCTTGATGAACTATATATGAATATGATTGAGTATGAAGGAGAAGAAATAGAGATGATAGGGTTTGTTTTAAAAGATAGTGAATTTAAGCAAAACGAATTTGTAATCGCTAGACTTATGATGGTATGTTGTGCTGCCGATACTCAAGCTGTAGGATTTTTATGTAATTATGATAAAGCTTCTGAATTAAAAGGAGATTCTTGGATAAAAGTAAAGGGATTTTTAAAAACTATAGAGCTTAATAAAGAAAAGATTCCTATTATTGAGATTAAAGATATTGAAAACATAGATAAACCAGAAAATGAATTTATATATCCATATTAAGAAAGTGAGAGAAATAAGCTATTAGTTCTAAATTAACATCGGATAACACACTTTACACTGATGCCTAGAGGGCTCTTTTCTCTTATTCTAAAAGCAAAGGATTAGAACGTTACTGTTTTAAATCAGATGGTAAAGAACGTGTCGGAGGGTTATATCATATTCAAAGTATCAATAAATATCACAATCGATTAAAAGGCTGGATACAACAACTTAATGGTGTAGCTACAAACTCAATAATTATTCAGTTTGGTTTCAATTCTTAGATATTGTTAAACATTGAAGTAATAATTCATTAATAAGTAAAATGATAGTAGAAAGTTGTTTATTTCCAATTAATAAAACTTATTACTCGCTAAGAATGTATTAATTAATCTTGAAAGTTAAAAAAAGAGGTGAAAATTTTGGTTCTACATTATCGAGAATATGGTGATAAAAGTGTTCCTCTAATATTGTTTTTACATGGTGGCGGAGTTAGTAGTTGGATGTGGGATAAACAAATTCAATATTTTACTCATTATCATTGCATTGTTCCAGACTTACCTGAACATGGAGTAAACAATTATAGGGGTAATTTTTCTATAAAAGGTAGTGCAGAAGAATTAATTAAATTAATTGAAGAGATAGCAAATGGAAAGAAAGTAATCTTAATTGGGTTTTCTTTAGGAGCTCAAATAATTATTCAGATATTAAGTATGAAACCAGATTTAATTGATTTTGCGATAATAAATAGTGCTTTGGTCAGACCAATTTTATATGCTAAGAAATTGATTCAACCTTCTATTGGATTGACATTTCCACTAATTAAAAACAGATGGTTTTCCAAACTGCAAGCAAAAACATTATATATAAGTGAAGACTACTTTGAAAAATATTATGAAGAAAGTTGTCAAATGAAACATGATACTCTTGTTAGAGTCTTAGAAGAAAACATGTCATTTAGAATACCTAAAGATTTTAGAAAAGCAAATGGAAAGATATTAGTTACTGTCGGTGAAAGAGAAAAATCTGTTATGAAAAAATCTGCAAAAGATATTGTAGAAGCTAACTCAAATTGTATAGGTGTGATTATACCTAAAATTGGACATGGAGTTCCTTTAGCAACGCCTGAATTCTTTAATCACATGGTAGAAACATGGATACATGAAGGGAATTTACCAAAAGAATGCAAAGAGATAAATTAATATTTGTTATTTCTAATGTAAGTTTTAATTAAATGAAAAACGAAAGGTCTGTATAATGATATGCTCTCCTTAGATTAGACAGGAAAAATAAAAGTCTGTTTATGAAAGGGGAGCTATCTTTATATCTAAAAGAAGCAATCACACATCAGAAAAAAATTAAGATATTATTTTTATTACCATTTTTTATAAGATTCTGGTATAATTATATTGATAATGATTATCAATAGGGCGTGATTATATGGATAAAGAAAATAATGCAATAGATTTATTCTTTCAACAAATGGAAGAGGAATGTTTAAATAAAATATCTGATGAATTGTTGGGAACTAAATATAATATAACTAAAAAAATGGGTATTGGTACTATTTCAAGAATGATAATAGAAAAAGGACTAGAAGTTGCATATTGGAATAGTTCGTCCACTATGAAGTTAGTATACAAAAATCAAATACATGATAATAACACAATAGAAGTCTTATACTGTTATAATGGAGATGTAGAAATTAGCTCTTTTCCTAATGACAAGAGGTATAAAATTAAAAAAGGAGATATATCTTTTTATAAAATGGAAAATAGTATTGAATATTTTAGTTTCTATTATAAAGAATTTGCTGCTATTTCAATACATGTTGATTTAAATGTGGTAAAAAATTCAATAAATCCTTTATTGAGAGAAAGGGTTATAGGTGAATGGAAGAAACATCTAGATAATATTTTTGTTAATGATATTCTAATCATAGAAAAGGCTCCTTTAAATATAAAATCCATAGCAGAAGATATAAGGGAGCTGCCGTTAAATACCATAGTAGATTATATGAGGTTTAAATCTAAAATTACGGAATTCTTGCTGCTATCCCTTCAACATAAATCAGATAGAAACTATAAGATATCTAATTTTACTAAGGATGAAGTGAACACTATATATAAAATTAAAAACCTATTATTAGAAAATTCACAAAGTCCCCCATCAATACAGGAAATCTCCAAAAGGTTTAATATTAGTATTTATAAACTACAAAGAGGATTTAAGGAAATAACAGGAGACACTGTTTACGAGTATATTAGAAAAGCTAGGATAGAGAAAGCAAAGAATCTTCTAAGAAAAACAGATATGCCAATTATCTATATTGCCAATGAAGTAGGCTATGAGAACCCAAGTAAATTTTCCAATGCATTTAAAAGCTACACTCAAATGACTCCTTCAGAATATAGATATAGTCAACTAATTTAGATTAGAAACCTTTGTTTAAGATAGATAGAGATTATAAAATCTTTAAGTAGCTTTTATAAAATATGTAATCTACAGCCTAAAGTTAGTAAATATGCATGATATTGACTATATTGTTATTATGCTATATACTTAAATTGACAACTAAATATGTAGGTGAAGGTGTAGAGAGAACCATTTTCTACTTAAAAGGGAAATAGGTGAAAAGCCTATACGGTCCCGCCGCTGTAATGGGGAAGGATTTAAAATTAATGTCACTGAGTAAATTGGGAAGACCTTAAATCCTTATGAACCAAAGTCAGAAGACCTGCCTTTACTTATACACCAAAAAACTCTACGGTCGATAGGGGGGGTGTTGTAGCGGATTATTTGTTAATATATAGGCGAATTATATTATAATCCGTCTATTTTCCCGTGTCTCCCAAGACTTATGAGTTTGGGAGATTTTTTTATTATCAAAAAGTATAAAGGAGGAGTAAATTTGAAAGGAAAAATAAAAGAATTTGTATTTATAACTATTGGAATGATAATGGTGGCAGTAGGACTATATTTCTTCCTTATGCCAGAAAAATTAGCTATAGGTGGCGCCAATGGACTTGCAATTGTTATTAACCATTGGATTCCGTTTTTATCTATAGGAACTATTATGATAATTATTAATATAGTCTTGTTTATAATTGGTTTTTTAGTTGTTGGAACTAGTTTTGGAATTAAAACTATTTATGCAAGTATAGGAACTTCTGTAATAGTTTCTTTATTTGAAAAAATCCTATCTATTCAAAAGCCTTTAGTAGAAGATATTATACTGCAACTTGTTTTTGGGGTTTTCATATCAGCTATAGGTATGGGGATTGTATTTAATCAAAATGCATCTACAGGCGGAACGGATATAATAGCGAAAATAATGAACAAATTTTTTGGAATAGAGCTTGGAAAAGGAGTACTTTTCTCGGATTTTATTATAACGGTAATGGCTGGATTTGCATTTGGACCTGAACTAGGAATGTATTCCTTATTAGGAGTTATATTAAATGGTATAGTAATTGATTCAACTATGGAAGGAATAAATCTATGCAAAGAAGTAAATATAGTGAGTGAATATAGTAGTGATATTAAGGAGTATATAGTAAATAATTTGAAAAGAGGAGCGACTTTATATAATGCTAAAGGAGCTTATACTGGAGATAAAAAAGATGTGGTAGCAACTGTAATAGATAGAAGGGATTTTATTAAATTAAAAAGCTATATAAAAGCTATAGATAAAAATGCATTTATTACAGTAAGTAATGTTTATGAAGTATTAGGTGATGGATTTAAAAATATTGAAGAATAAAGGAGAACGTTTATGTCAAAATCAAATGCTAATAGGAAACTATGGGAAATAGATAAAAAAGAAATGATAGATAAATATGGAATTGTTGTTGAAGATTATTCAATGCTAGAATTGATGACTATGGTTAAAAAGATATCAAAAGTAGATTCCACAGTACTAATACTTGGTGAAACTGGAGTTGGGAAAGAAGTAGTAGCAAAATTTATTCATAAAAATAGTTCTAGAAATAAAAATAAATTTCGAGCAATAAATTGTGGTACTATTTCACAAAGTTTAATTGAATCGGAATTGTTTGGATATGAAAGTGGAGCTTTTACTGGTGCTAATAAAAATGGGAAGGAGGGATTGTTAGAGGCAGGTAATGGAGGAACGATTTTATTGGATGAAATAGGGGAATTACCATTAAATATACAGGTAAAGCTTTTAAGAGTTCTTCAAGAAAAATGTTTTGAAAGAGTAGGTGGAATAGATAGTATACAAGTAGACGTAAGAATTATTGCTATTGCAAATAGAAATTTAAGTGAACTTGTTAAAAAAGGACTTTTTAGAGAAGATCTTTATTATCGATTAAATGTAATTCCTATAATCGTCCCACCCTTAAGAGAGAGAAGGGAAGACATTATTCCATTGATAAATTATTTTTTACAAGTATTTAATAAAACGTATAATGAAAATAAAAAATTTTCTCAAGAAGCTTTAGAAGTTTTATATAATTATTCTTGGTATGGAAATGTAAGAGAAGTAAGAAACATTGTGGAACAACAGATGATAATAAATGATGAAGATATAATTCAAACAAGGAATCTTCCCCCACATATAAAAATGAGATTAAAACTTTAAATTCAGAAGACAAAGTAGCTCAAGTTATTTCTATTTAAATAAAATTTTTCATTAACAAAGTCTAGATATATATGATTTCATATATATCTTTTGTTTTTTGGATTACAAATAGTATTTTAGGAGTTGAAAGTGATAATCATTATCAATAATATAATTATAGGGGGATTAATATATGTGAAAAATCAAATTTTAAATTTTTATTGGAGGTTTCAGGGAAAGAAAAATATAAATTGTATTTATCTGCCATATCTAGTGTAATAGGTTCTATACTTGCTATTGTTCCATTTGTTTTAACGTACATATGTAATATTCATAATAGAAATATTTTACAAGAGAATAAGTAAGGAGGAATTTTTTTGAGTGAAACTAATATAAATCAGAAAGAAAAACAAAAAGAATTCATTTTATCTAGTAATCTATGGAAGGTAATGTTTGATTTATCGTGGCCAGCAGTAATTGCCATGGTTCTATATGGATTAAACTCTGTTTTCGATGCCATATTTGTAGGACAATTTGTAGGTGAAACTGCCTTAGCAGGAGTATCAGTAGCATATCCTCTAACTCAATTTAGTTTAGGAATAGGTTCTTTAATTGGGGTTGGTGCTGGCTCTATGCTAAGTATCGCCTTAGGAAGAAAGGATAAAAGGACTCAAGAACGTTTATTAGGAAATGTTAATTATATTTCTTTTATTTCAACAGTAATTTATATGATATTAGGGTTGCTATTTTCAACTCAATTAATACAGATTATGGGAGGTAAAGGAGAGGCCTTAATATTTGGAGATCGCTATTTTAGGATTACAATTTTAGGTTCCTTTTTCTGGATATACGGATTAGCTGGAAATATGATTGTACGAGCTGAAGGTAAAATGAAATCGGCAGCAGTGATGATGGGAGCAGGATTGATTGTCAACATAATTGCCAATTATATTCTAATGATAGTTTTTAAACTTGGTGTAGAAGGTGCTGCTTGGGGAACGAATATAGGGATGTTCGTATACTCACTTCTTAACTGGTTTTATTTTGGAAAGGGATATGCATCTTTTAAATCAAAGACATTTTCATTTTATCGAGATAAAGACATTATAAAATCAATTGTAGGATTGGGAATGTCTTCTCTAATTATGAATTTTATGAGTTTAGTACAAGCTGTTATTGTCTTTAATGCTCTATCTAAGTATGGCACAGTTGCAGATGTGGCTTTTTATGGTGCAGTATATCGTGTTTTCACATTTTTGCTTACTCCAATTTTTGGACTAATGCGTGCATTACAACCAGTAATAGGTATAAATTATGGAGCAAAACAAAACGAACGTGTTATAAGTGCTTTTAAAATATTTATATTGGCATCTACAGCGTTGACCTTACCATTCTGGATTGTGTCAATGATATCTCCTAACCTTATATTGGGATTGATACTCCCTGAGCAAATATTTACAGGGGTACAGCTAATGCACTTTAGAATTTTTATGGCAATACTACCTGTGATATCAACAGTTTTCATGTCTATGACCTTTTTTCCAGCAATTGATAAGGGAAAACCAGCGGTTATAATTGGAATTACAAGGCAAATAATTTTTTATATACCAGTAATGATGATTTTACCTAAATTAATAGGAGTCTCAGGTATTTATTATGGATCCTTTGCAATAGACTTAATTATTGTCTTGTTGACAGCAATTATGGTAAAGAAGGAATTTACTTTACTTCGAGCATATTAAATATTTATAAAAATTAATGATAATAAAGACAAAGATTTTGGTAAATTTGCCAGAGTCTTTGTCTTTATATACTTAAACCTCTATATTATATAAGGTAAGGTGGATATTATTGTATGTTATAATGAAATGGATTGCATAAAAGCTTTTTTTATACTCTAAGAAATATTTGTTATAATTGAATTAATAACAAAATTATTTAAGGAGGAATTGATATGGAAATTGATATTGAATTTATCTTAGAGAACATGAAAAAATATTTAGCTATACCTAGTCCAGGAGGATATACGAGGGAATCAGTATTAAAAGCAAAAGAGGATTTTGAAAAATGTGGTTTACATACAAAGATAACTAATAAAGGTGCATTAATTGCTACATTAGAAGGAAAGAACAAAGACGAAGAGGTAGTTATAACTGCTCATATAGACACTTTAGGTGGAATGGTGAAGGGGATAACAAATAATGGTAGACTAAGATATGCTAAAGTTGGTGGAGGAAGCTGGGGAGCTATTGAAGGAGAGAATTGCTACATAATAACAAGAAAAGGGAAGAAAATTCGTGGTTCTATAATTCCAAGTATGGCATCTACTCATATATATGGAGGGGAAGGAGGGAATGCTATAAGAAATGAAACAAATATGCTTGTTAGGATAGATGAAGTTATAAAAAATAAAGAGGATGTTATTAAACTAGGCATTAATGTAGGAGATTTTATAGCTTTAGATACAAGAACAGAAATAACGGAAAGTGGTTTTGTAAAAAGTAGATATTTAGATAATAAGTTAGCAGTAGCTATAGTATTAGAGATATGTAGATATTTTAAAGAAAATAATATTATACCAAAATATACAACTCATTTTTATATAAGTAATTATGAAGAAATGGGACATGGTGTATCTTATATGCCAGAAAAGGCAAAGGAAATCATAGCTATAGATGTAGGCATAGTAGGAGAAGGTCAAGAATCAAATGAGTTTAGTGTAAGTATTGCAGCTAAAGATAAGAGAAGTACTTATGATTTTGAATTTAGAAATAGACTTGTAAATATAGCAGAAGAAAATGGCATAGAATATGCGGTAGATGTATATAATTTTTATAGTTCTGATGCTACCCATGCAGTCATTCAAGGGAAGGATATAAATTTTGCTTCTTTAGGACCTGCTGTAGATGCTTCTCACCATTATGAGAGAACTCATATAAAATCTATAATAAATACAACTAAACTACTGATAAATTATTTAATTTAGTATCCATATAATTTATTTTATAGAGGAAGTGTTGAATGAGAGATAATAGATTTACCATAATTTTAAGCTTATTAGCTATAGTAATTTTTTTATCAATTGGTTTTGCTGTAAGAGGGTCAGATGAAGGAATTCTTTTTGATGTAAAGATAATAGAATATGTTCATAGTAAAACGACTTCTACTGGTGTTTCAATAATGAAAATAGTATCTTATTTTGGATCAGCCAAATTTTTTATACCTATAGGAGTTGTAATATTTTTATTTATGATAAAAGATAAAAATATTTATGGAATTAAATTATTAGTTTTATCTACATTAGGTAGCTACGCCTTTAATGAAGTTTTAAAAAGTATTTTTTTTAGAACAAGACCATTAGAATATTTTTTAATAGAACAGGGAGGATTTAGTTATCCTAGCGGTCATTCTATGGTATCTATGACTTTTTATACTACAATGGCCTATTTATTCTTGAAGAGAACAAAGGATAAAAGAATAAGAAAGATTATATGGGGATTGAATTTTATCATAATAGGTGTAATAGGTTTTAGTAGAATTTATCTAGGAGTTCATTGGCCTACAGACATATTGGCGGGATATATTATAGGATATTTATTTTATTGTATTAGTAAGAGTTTGGTCAGAAGTTCCTAAACTATGTATTGAATTCCAAAATTAGGAATGATTTAAAATTAGGAAATTTAACAGATTGAATCTAGTAAGCTTAAATTTTTTCGTAATTGTGGAAAGAGTTTAATTTGTTTTATGTAAATAAGAGATTTATATAACTGTCATATTAATTGCGTTTTAATTAAAAAAAGGAGGGATTCTATGTTTAAAGAAATGAGACGAATTGAAAAACAACTACCTATGGATAAAGTGGAAGAAATTTTAAATAAAGGTGAATATGGAATGCTATCAACAATGGGAGAAAATGGATATCCTTATGGAGTGCCTGTAAATTATGTTTATATGAAAGATTCCATATACATTCATGGAGCAGTAGAAGGACATAAAATTGACAATATAAATTTTAATCCTAAAACTTCATTTTGTGTTGTAAATTATAGTGAAGTAATACCAAACAAATTTAGTACTCATTATGAAAGTGTAATCGTTTTTGGTAGAGCAGAAGTTATAGAAGGAGAAGAAAAAGAGTTGGCATTAGAAGGTTTTATACATAAGTATTCAAAAGAATTTTTAGAGCCAGGGAAAAAATATATTAGTGGATCAAAGAATAGAACGAAGATCATAAAGATGAAAATTGAACATATGACAGGAAAAAAGGGAAGTTAATAAGTTTACTATGGTTATATTAAGGAAAGCCATATGAACGGAAAAAATAATAGTAGAATCATCTCTGTCATAGGGAAAATCATTAGAAGATAGGAGAAGGAAATGGAAACCAAGCTAATAGATATGTTGAACTCCTTGGAAGGTGAAATAGGATTTTATTATAAAGATTTAAAAACAGGAAAAGAAATTAAATATAAAGAAGATGAACCTTTAATAGCAGCTAGTATAATAAAGATTCCTATACTTATTGAGATTTTAAGACAAATAGAAGAAGGTAGACTTAAGAAGGACCAAAAGGTAAAAGTACAGAGAGAAGACAAAATGCCATCTTGTGGTGCACTAACTTATATGCATAATGGATTGGAAGTAACCATTGAGGATCTATATACCTTAATGATAATCCATAGCGATAATACAGCTACAAATATGCTAATTAAGATTAGTGGTATGGAAAACATAAATAATACCATGAAAAATTTAGGATTAAAAAAATCAAAATTAAATAGACTGTTATTTGATAGTGAAGAACAGAAAAAAGGAAAAGAAAACTATATTACTTCCTTTGAAATGGGAATTTTATTAGAAAAGATGAATAGCTATCGATTAATATCTGAAAATATAAGTAAGGAAATAGATAGAGTCTTAAAACTTCAACGATTAAACCATAAAATTCCTTATTTAATACCCAATAATATAGAAATAGGTCATAAAACAGGAGAAGATTCAGGTATTACCCATGATGTAGGAGTAGTATATTCAAAAAATCCTTTTATTTTCTGTTTTACTTCCAATAAAACCAATGTGATTCAAGCAGAAACTATATTAAGAGAAATGGCATTAATTTGCTATGAAAATTCCACTATTTAAAGTGGAATTTTTTTTAACCATTAATCTCTCTTATGCATATTTTAAGTAGTACTACAAGTTTCATTAGGAGGGATAATATGGAGGCTAATTTAAACTTACTTCATTTAATATATTTGTTATTTACTTTAATCATACTAGGAGTGATGATTAGAAAAAGAGATACTAGTTTAGTTTGTATTATTGGTATATTCTTATTAGGAATTGTTGCTACTAGTTCTTTATCCCAATCTATAATGGCTGTATTCAATAGTTTTATTTATGCTATTATCGAGTTAATGGGAACCATCTTAATTATTTCAATAATAGTAGGTATGAGTACTATTTTAACTAAAACTGGCATTAATGAAGTGATGATCTCACCTTTTTCAAAGCTAATAAAAAATCCTATCTTAGCTTATTGGGTAATAGGAATACTTATGATGATAATATCCTGGTTCTTCTGGCCTTCCCCAGCTGTAGCTTTAATAGGGGCAGTATTATTGCCTGTAGCAGTTAATGCAGGATTGCCTGCTATAGGAGTTGCCGTGGCAATGAACTTATTTGGTCATGGTATAGCATTATCAGGAGACTTTATTATTCAAGGAGCACCAAAATTAACAGCAGATGCGGCAGGAATACCTGTTGGAGAAGTAATTTCAGCCAGTATACCTTTAGTTTTTATAATGGGAGCGGTAACTACTATAATTGCTTTTATAATGATAAAAAGAGATTTAAAGAATGGTAACATTAGGGTAGAGAAAGATGAGAAAAAGTCAAAAGATAAAGAAGAGGATCTGAGCAATATATTATCACCAAGAACAAAAAAGATATTTGCTGTTTTAGTACCAGTTTTATTTGCTATAGATGTAGTAGTTATGTTTATAGAAAAATTACAAGGAGGAGATGCAACAGCTTTAATAGGTGGTACTGCTATATTTATATTGATAATAGTATCTCTTTTAACTTATAAAGAAAAAGCATTAGAAGAAATAACTGCATATTTGGTGAAAGGGTTTAAATTTGGATTTGAAGTATTTGGTCCAGTTATTCCTATAGCAGCTTTTTTCTATTTAGGAGATGAAGGATTTATTAAAGTAATAGGAGATTTTTTACCCCAAGGATCTCAAGGATTGGTTAATGATTTAGGAATAGCTTTAGCCAATGCAGTCCCATTAAATGGAGGGGTTGGAGCGGTAACTTTGACTACAGTGGGAGCTATAACCGGACTTGATGGTTCTGGATTCTCTGGAATATCCTTAGCGGGATCAGTAGCTAGACTTTTTGGTGCAGCTATAGGGAAAGGTATAGCTACTTTAACTGCCCTAGGGCAAGTAGCAGGCATATGGGTAGGAGGTGGAACATTAGTACCTTGGGGTCTTATACCAGCCGCCGCCATATGTGGAGTAGATCCCTTTGAATTATCTAGGAGAAATTTAGTACCTGTGGTTATAGGATTAATAGTTACGACTATAGCAGCAATGTTTTTGATGTAAAGAAAAAACCATATTTCTCTACAAATTATAAAAAACCTGGGATATTATCCCAGGTTTTATCCTAATAAAGATTTACTTTGTTCTTCTATAAATTGATTAGTATAAAGGTTATAATAATATCCTTTGTTTTTAATTAACTCTCTATGGTCTCCATTTTCAATTATTTTTCCATCTTTTATTACAAGGATTCTATCTGCATTTTTTATAGTAGATAATCTATGGGCTATTACAAAGCTAGTTCTACCATCTAATACTTTATTTATAGCATCTTGAATAATTTTTTCTGTTTCTGTATCTATAGAGGAAGTAGCTTCATCCAATACAAAAAGTTGTGGATTTCTAACGATGGCTCTTGCAAAGGAAATAAGTTGTTTTTGACCAGTAGAAAGCAAACTTCCGCCTTCTCCAACTTCTGTTTCATATCCTTTTTCCATTTCCATAATAAATTCATGGGCATTCACTAATTTACTAGCTTTTATTATATCTAGTTCAGTAGCATTTAAATTTCCGTACTGAATATTTTCTTTAATAGTTCCACTAAAAAGATGAGGAGTTTGTAAAACATAACCTAAATTTTCATGAATCCAGTTTTGAGGCATATCCTTATAGTTTATCCCATCTATTAGAACATTTCCTTCTGTAGGCTCATAAAACCTACAGAAAAGATTCACAATAGTGCTTTTGCCTGAACCAGTTTCTCCCACTAAGGCTATAGTTTCCCCTGGATTTACTTTTAAATTAAAGTTTTCTAAAACTTTTTCTCCATCTTTATAGGAAAAAGAAACATTTTTAAATTCTAGATGACCTTCAATTTTAGGCCATGCTTCTTTCTTTGGATTTAATAAATCTCCATATTTTTGTACGACTTCTTCACTATCTGTAATGGCTGGTACTTCATTTAATAGAGAAAAAACTCTTTCTGCAGAAGCTTGAGCAGATTGAACTTCTGCAAATATAACTGCTAATTGCCTAACAGGTTCAAAAAATTGAGCTGTATAAGATATAAAAGCTACTAAAGTACCATAACTTATAAGGCCTAACATAACACTTTTACCTCCATAGTTTACAGCAAAGGCAGTACCGATGCTGCCTAAGGTTAAAACTATAGGAAGATATAATGAAGAAAGTATAGTGGCCCTTATGGAGCTGACCTTCATACTACTAGTTAGTTCAGAAAACTCTTCTAAATTTATTTCTTCTCTTACTAAAGTTTTAGTAGTCTTAGCACCTTGGATATCTTCATTATAAGCAGCCGTAATCTTTGAGTTGATTTTTCTTACATCTCTTTGAGCCTTTAATATTCTTTTTTGGAAATAGGCACTTACTAAGGCTAAGAATGGAACTACAGACAAAGTAATTAAAGCTAATTTAAAATTTAATCTTAACATAGCGATAGTAACAGCTGTCATCATAGTTATTCCCCAGGCAAAGTCCACTAATCCCCAAGATATAGTTTCACTAAGTCTATTTATATCAGAAGTCATCCTGGCCATCAGCCACCCTACAGCTTTTTCATCATAGTAGGATAAAGGTAAAACTTGAAGCTTTTCAAAGCCTAACCTACGAATATCATATGCCATTTGAGTTTCAATTCTTCCTGCAATAGATAAAAACAAATATACTGTAACGGCTAATAAAATAACAGCTCCAAAGAATAAAAAAGCAAACCGTTCTATTCCTAATGTAGTATTCTTATTTACAAAGTTATCAATAGCATGTTTGGTAAGTAGTGGAAATATGGAATCTAAAACCCCAACTATGATCATTAAGCCAATTAAAATTATAAACTGTTTTTTATAAGGTTTTAAATACTTAAAAAAGTCTTTCCAAACATTAAACTGTAGTTTCTCTTTTTTTTCATTTTCTTGTTCCAATATTATCACCCCTTATGCATTTAATCGTAAATCCTTGTCTGAATCGTCTAAGGAATTTTGAATTTCATAAACTCTCTTATATAAACCTTCTTCTTTTATTAAACTATTATGGTTTCCTCTTTGGATTATCCGTCCTTTATCTAAAACAAGAATTAAATCTGCTTCAGCTACTGTCGAAATTCTATGAGATATAATAATAGTAGTAGATTTATTTTTTCTTTTTCTTAAAGCAGTTCTTATTGAAATATCTGTTTCCGTATCTACAGCGGATAAAGAGTCATCAAAAATTACTATGGGACACTGATTTATTATGGTCCTAGCGATTGCCATTCTTTGCTTCTGACCTCCAGATAAAGATACTCCTCTTTCACCGACAAAAGTCTCATATCCTTTTTCAAAAGAAATAATATCTTCGTGAATAGATGCAATTTTTGAAGCTTCAAATACCTTATTATCAATCATAGTAGGATCAGACAATCTTATATTTTCTTTTATAGTTTTAGCATAAAGGAAGGGTTCCTGTAATACTAAACCTACATTTCTTCTTATCCACTTTTTATCTATATTTTTTAGTTCAATATTGTCAATTTTAATAGACCCCTTATTATAATCATAAAGTCTAGGCAATAAGTGGACTAAAGAACTTTTACCAGAACCCGTAGGTCCTATTAAAGCAATAGTTTGCCCAGGTTTTACTTTAAAAGAAACATCTTTTAATACTGGCTTATTTTGCTCATATTCAAAATATACATTCTCAAAAGTAATACTTCCCTTGATATTGGGCTTTTTATGATTTTCTTCAAGAATCTCAATAGGTTCATTAAATATTTCTTCAATTCTTTTAACAGAAACGAATGCTTTCCCCATATCTGTTAAAGTTCTACCCATCTGTCTAATTGGCCAAATAAGCATATTTATATAGCTGGTAAAGGCTACCAATGTACCTAAAGAAATATCACCTTTTACAGTCCAATAGCTGCCCATTGTTATAACCAACCCTACTTGAGACATACTTAAAAAATCTGAAAAAGACCAATATGTAGATAAATTTTTAATTAGTTTGTAGGTTAAATCTCTATACTCTCTATTCTTTTCATCAAATTTATCTACTTCAAATTTTTGTCTTGAAAAAGCTTTTACTACTCTAACTCCTGTCAGATTTTCTTGTAAGGTAGTAGATAATCGAGCCTCAGCTTCGTCTGAAGCCTCAAAATCTTTCTTTACCCTGTTGAAAAATACTACTGAAAATGTAAAGGTAATTGGTAAAATTACCATGGAGATTAATGCCATTTTTACATTTAAATTAAACATTACATAAGATATAAAAATAAGCATAGATATAGAACCAGCTACTTCTACTAGTTGTATTGCTAAAAATCTTTTTATGGTTTCTACATCAGAAGTACATTTTTGAATCAATTCTCCAGTTTCAGATTTAACATGATATTCATAAGGAAGCCTTTGAATATGATCATAAAGATTATCCCTTATATTTTTTGTTGTATTTTCTGCGGATTTACTAGATAAAGTATTTTTTAGATATAAAAATATTCCTCTAAGTAAAGCAACTAAAATTAAGGTTAATCCAATAATCCAAAGATTGTTTTTTAAATACTCCTTACCTCCTAATAAATTTACTCCAGACTGAATTATAGAAGAAGTAATAGGTTCTTCACCGATAATAGAGTCTATAGTGGTTCTAATGAGTAGAGGGGTTACCGTGGTTATTATTTGGGAAATAATAATTGATATCATTCCAAATAAATAAATAATTTTGTACCCTTCCATAAATTTTAACAGTTTTTTAAATTCTTTCACTTCTTTCCCTCCTTTTTGAAACAAAAAAAACCATAGTATTAGACAAAGAGTCTATATAACTATGGTTTCATTTCATAATGACACAGTTAGATTTAAAAGGCTTATGAATAAAAGCATATCTAACTGGTATATTAAAAAACCATAGGCGAACACGCCTATGGCAATTTTTAATCAAGATAAAATGCTACATGACAAGCCTAGGTCGTGCTTTAGATTCTATAGAAATTTGTTTGTTTTGTAGTAATTCTATTATCAATATCATCAGTAATCTTATTGTTAACATCATCTTCACGACCTCCTTCTCTAAATATTTCAATTAATTCTATTATATATGAATTATTATAAAATGCAACTACTATTTTACATTATTATTTTAATATGGTAAAAGTTATTTGCTTAATATTCTTCCAAGAACTACACCATTAACGCTAGCTTGCATTAATCCTCTTGTAATTCCGGCACCATCTCCACCTACATAAAGTCCATCAATATTAGTCTTAAAGTCCTTATTTATTGTTACTTTGTTAGAATAGAATTTTACCTCAACTCCATATAACAAAGTTTCGTCACTGGCAAGACCAGGGGCTACATTATCCAAAGCAATAATCATATCATCAATACTTTTCATAATTCTATGAGGCAACACAAGACTTAAATCTCCTGGAACAGCATCTTTTAAAGTTGGTATAATATTGTTTCTATATAGTCTTTCTTCGGTAGTTCTTCTGCCATGTTTATAGTCACCATATCTTTGAACTAAAACTTTATTTCCAGAAAGCATATTGCCTAGTTTTGCTATATGCATACCGTATTCAATTGGAGAATTAAAAGGTTTAGTAAAATGTTTTGTAACTAAGAGAGCAAAATTAGTGTTATTAGATTTTAAGTTTTCAGATTTATAACTATGTCCATTTACCACAGCTAGATTTCCCTCATAGTATTCAGTAGAAACTTCACCGCCAGGGTTAGCACAAAAAGTCCTAACCTTATCATCAAAAGTTGGAGCATAATAGATTAATTTACTTTCATACATAGCTTCATTTAATTCTTCCATAACTTCATTTCTTGTTTCAACTCTTACACCTATATCTACATCTCCAGTTTCTGTATCTATATTATGTTTTAAGCAAAGGTTTCTTAACCAGTCAGATCCTTCTCTACCTACAGACATAACTACAGTATCGGAGTAATATTCCTTATCTGCAACTACTCCTTTAATATGCTTATTTTCATCTAAGATAATATCTTTAACAGGGTTTCTAAAACTTAAGTCTATACCTATATTTTCTAAATGATCTTCTATTTTAGCATATATTGCATAGCCTTCTTCTGTTCCCATATGTCTAATAGGACACTCTACTAATTTTAAATTACTTCTTATGGCTTTTTTTCTTATTTCATGAATTTCTTTTTCTTTATCGATGCCATAAATCTTTTTATCAGCACCAAAGTCTATATAAATTTTGTCAACATAATCAATTAGTTTTTGAGTTTGCTCATAGCCTAAAAACTCTGGTAAATTTCCTCCTACATCAGGGGATAAAGATAGTTTACCATCAGAATAAGCACCAGCTCCTGCAAAACCTGTGGTTATGTTACATGGTTTACAGTTTATACAATTACCAGTTTTTCTCTTAGGGCAAACCCTCTTTTTTATTGAGTTACCTTTTTCAAGAATTAATATACTCTTATTGGGACTATTTTTTTTCAGTTCCAAAGCTGTAAATATACCGCAAGGGCCAGCCCCAACAATAATTACATCGTAATTCATACTTTTACCTCCTTAGGTAGTCTCCTTTTTTCCATTGTATATGATACACTATTTGAAGAAAAAATACTACTATATTTATTTTAACAATAAAAAGAGTCACCTAAACATTATCTAGGTGACTAAAATATTTATTTTTTTAAATGTTTTAAAAACCAATTATTTCCTTTAGGGTTCTCAACCCTATGAAAGGAATCAACAGGTATGTTTTTATCTTTACAAAGTTGAATAATTTCAGATTTTTTGTTGCAAGAAACTTTAGCTGCTGTGCCGCAACTAGAACTAACTTGCCTTGGTACAGGCATTAGTTTAACATCAAGTCCCTTGTCTATCAATGTTTTTTCAAATATTAGTGCGTGTTGAGTAACGTGAAATGTGATTACACAATAAAAATCTTCCATTAAATCACCTATTTTTTAATATTTAGTGTAAACTCCTCATTAACTTGCTCTACATTTACATTATACCCTTTTCCAGTAACAAATCTAGTTATATTTTCAACAGCTACATGGCTATCGACTAAAACTTGAAGAGAACCCTTAGGATTAGATTCAATAGCAGCTTTTGTCATAATAACAGGTTCAGGGCAAGATCTACCTCTAGCATCTAATATATTAGGCATTCTTTATAACCTCCTTATTTTGACTTTTTATTTTATTATTATTTTTTATGATTCCATAAGCCAGTATTAAGACGAATACTATACCTATAATAACAGCAATTTTGCCATTTGGAGTAGCCCCTTTAGGGCTAGAAGCTAAATCGAAATTGTGAGAAAAGGCAGCGCCAACAATTACTCCTAAAATAGTAACTCCAGCATCAGTATCTCCTTCACTAGCAAGAATGGTTTGTCTAACTGGACAGCCTCCTAAAAGAACAGAGCAAAGACCAGCTAAGGTCATACTTAAGAAGTTCCATAAATGATTACTATGGGCTACAGGTTGATCTGCAAATCCTATATGGAAACTGTCAAAATTTAAGATAAGATTAGCTATTAAATTCACAATGAAAATACCTATAATACCCCATAAGAAATGGTAATCTTTAATGAGCATAGCATCTCTAAACCCACCAGCAGTACAAATTCTACTTCTTTGTAGAACAGCACCAACTACCATACCAAGAACTAAAGATAAAATAACAGGAGCCTTCATTGAACCAGGACCTTCAGTACTGAAGAAGATAAATGCAGGTTTAATAACTAAGAATATTAAAAGAACAACAGCCATAGTGGGAACAATGTATCCTGAAATTTTATTTTGTTCTATACTACGGCCAAGAGTATATCCTTTTTTTAAGAACTGAATTCCTATAAAGATACCTACTAAATATCCAACTAGTCCAATAATAGCATTTAAGTCACCATTAGCTAACCTTAAAATCATTCTTAAAGGACAGCCTAAAAAGACCAATGCACCAATAACTAAAAAGAAACCGAGGAAAAATCTAATTAAGGTTGAAGAACCTCCTCGAGATTTAAAATCTCTCTTAACAATAGAAATAATAAAGGCACCAAAAATAAATCCAATGATTTCAGGTCTTATGTATTGAACAACTTCTGCCCTATGAAGACCTACAGCACCAGCAATATCTCTGTAGAAGCAAGCAACACATATGCCCATATTACCAGGGTTGCCCATTTTCATAAGAATAGCAGCAATAAGACCTATAATTCCTCCATAGATAAACATTTTACGTTTACCACCCATTTGTATAACCCCCTTGTAATTTTTTTATCAATCTCATATATAATTATATAAAATTTGTAAATAGGAATAAAATAGAAAATACTTATAAGAAAAACGTTTTCATAGATAAATTCTATAGAATAGAATAATTTAATTCAAAATATGAATACTATGTTTTAAATTAGGGAAACTAAAAAGAATCATAGCAATGAGAGGGGAAAGTAATTTTGGTCAAAATCCTACAGACAATAATTAGAACCACATTAATTTTTACGGTTTTACTCTTATTGACAAGACTGCTAGGGAAAAAACAGTTAAGCCAGCTTACATATTTTAATTATATAACAGGAACAACTATCGGCTCTATAGCAGCTAATATATCTGATAAAGTAGGAGAACCATTTCTTTATGAACTGATAAATTTAGCTTGGTGGATAGGACTAACATTTTTAATAAGTTTTATAAGCTTGAAGTGGTCTAAAGGTAGAGTAATAATAGACGGGGAACCTACCATAGTAATTAAAAAGGGAAAAATATCTGAGAAGGCTCTTTCTTCTTTAAAGTTAAACATTGATGATTTAATGGTATTACTAAGAAGTAAAAATGTATTTTCTATTAAAGAAGTGGAATATGCTATATTAGAGCCAAATGGAGAAATAAGCATCCTAAAGAATCCTGACGACCAAAATTTAATGAGAAAAGACTTAAATATACAAAATCATAAGCCCAAATATATACCTATGGAAATTATTACTGATGGATATTTAATAGAAAAAAACCTGCAAGAATTAAACCTAAGTAAAGATTGGGTAATACAGCAATTAGCTCAACGAGGAATCTACTCTTTTAAGGATGTATTATTTGCTGAAATTCAAGAAGATGGCACTTTATATATTGAGAAAAAAATTAACTAATTTATTCTAATAGACAGTTTTCAATATAATCTATATCAACTATTTTAATTAAATTTTTATCAAAGTCTATAATACCTTCATCTTTCATATTAACAAGTTCCCTTGAAAGAGAAGGTCTAGGAATATTTAAAAGCTCAGCCATCTTTTTTCTACTATAAGGAAATGTTAGAAAAAGACTTTTCTGTTTTTTATACTCATTTAATAGTAAATTGGCTATTTTTTTTCTTACTGTATCATAAGATAGATTAGTAATTCTTTCATTAAGCATTAAAATTCTATTAGAAAGAACAGAAACAAAATTATTTAAGACGTCATCATTTAATCTCATCATATTAATAATATTCTTTTTATGAATATACATTATTTCTGTATTGTTAGAAGAAATAATAGTAGCGGGGTATATGTGTCTGCCGGAGAATACCAATGCTTCCCCAAATATATTTCCCTCATCAAAGTTATTTATAGTTACTATCTTTCCAGAAGGAAAGGATTTATGAATTTCAACACTTCCTTTTAGTATAATTCCTAAATCATTACATTCATCTTCTTCTATAGCTACCACATCTCCTTTATTATAAAAGCTTATATCATAAGATACTGAGCTTAGTAAAAGTTTTATTTCTTCTTTATTTAATCCTTTAAATAGCACACATTTAGATAAACTAGTTAAATATTTTTCCATAAGAGCCTCCTTACCATAAAATTGTCTATGTCTATAATCTAATATTAACACAATTTATTTATTAAATTAGAAGTTTTTTATATAAATTCGAACAATATAATATAAAGTATATTGTAATTGTATAATTATTTGCTAGAATAAAATAAAAGAATTTTATTTTCTAATAATTATGCGATTAGGATATAAAATGGGAGTATAATTAAGGAGGTTGAAAGATGGATAAAAAGAAAACAAATTTATGGAATTATTATAGGTTTCCTATAATACTATTGTCTTCAATAATTTTGGGAAGTGTTATAGGTTTGATTCTGAAAGAAAAAGCAGTTGTTTTAAAACCCTTTGGTGATATTTTTTTAAACCTTATGTTTACTATAGTAGTTCCCTTAGTGTTTGTTACCATTGCTAGTGCAGTTTCTAGTATGGTGGATATGAAAAGACTAGGAAAGATTATAGGAAATATGCTATTGGTATTTATAGTAACAGGGCTTATAGCTTCTATTATTATGATTGTCGTTGTAAACATATTTCCTCCGGCACAAGGAGTACGTATAGATTTACCTCAAGCTGAAGAGGTAAAACCTTTAAGTACTGGAGATCAAATAGTAGCAGCTCTAACAGTAACGGATTTTCCATTGTTAATTTCAAGAAAAAACATGCTTCCTCTTATAATATTTTCTATATTTTTTGGATTATGCGTTAGTTTAATAGGTGAGAAGGGGCAGAAAATTTCTGAAGGACTTAATCTTTTATCGGAAGTATTTCTAAAAATGGTTTCAATAATAATGTACTATGCACCAATTGGATTAGGGGCTTATTTTGCAGCTTTAATAGGGGATTTTGGGCCTGAACTTCTAGGGTCTTATGCAAGAGCTATGGTAGTTTATTATCCAATTTGTTTTATATATTTCTTTATAGCATTTTTCTCATATTCTTATTTTGCAGGAGGAATAGAGGGTGTAAAGACTTATTTTAAGAATGTATTTCCAGTAGCTATAACATCTTTAGCGACTCAAAGTAGTATTGCCACTTTACCTGTTAATTTAGATGCAACAGAAAAGATGGGAGTACCCAAAGATGTAAGAGACATTGTATTGCCAATAGGGGCTACAGCTCATATGGATGGCTCGTGTTTAAGTGCTATTTTAAAGATATCTTTTATGTTCGGAATATTTAATATGCCTTTCAAAGGAATAGGGACTTATGTCAGTGCTATAATTATTTCTGTACTTAGTGGTGTTGTGATGTCAGGTGTTCCTGGTGGAGGATTAATAGGAGAAATGCTTATAGTTAATTTATACGGATTTCCAGCAGAAGCCTTTCCTATTATTGCAACTATAGGTTACCTGGTAGATCCTCCAGCAACTATGATCAACGTTACAGGAGATACAGTAGCATCTATGATGGTAACGAGAATAATTGAAGGAAAGGGCTGGATGAAGAAAAAAATATATCAAAAATCAAAGGTAGAGTAATAGGAAAGGTAATTACTCTACCTTTTCTTATAGATAAAGATAATAGTAGAAAAATTATTTATAAAATAAATGTGAGTTTTTAAAAAAAGTGGGTAAGTAAGTATATGGTATAATATTTTTGAGGGGGGCGGCATATGACTTAACAAATTTAGATATTTTGTAGTAGTTATAGAATCTATTATACAAAAAATACAAAGGGAGTTTTTAGGATGAACAAAATTTTGTTAATAAATAGATTAAACCCTCAAGACTATTCTGGCGATAAAGTCAAAGTTTTTTTCTTAATAGGTGGGATGAATTTACCATCTGTAGAAAATAGACTTATAGATTTGTTAAACAAATTGGGCATAGATACAGCTAAAAATGCAATTTTAAAATATAATGGTGTTGAGTTAGATATTAATGTACAGCAAATCCCTAGTATAGTTAACATTTTAAGTAGTGAGAAAATTGCCATTTATGGTATATATCAACCATACAATCCGGACTTATAGTTTTAAAGAATTAATTATTTACATAAAAAAATAAGTATGATAGTATTTTTAGTAGTTTTTAATGTAGAGGTGATATAGCATGAAAAAATGGAAAAGATATTTAATACTAGTTTTAGTAACTGTAATATCAGGAGTATTTTTATACTCAAAGCTCTCTATTAAAAAAAATGTAAGTTTACTTTCTAATACCGTCGAAGAAAAGGTATTAAAACTACTAGAAATGTCTACAGTAAAATATAATTATACTAATGTAGTGGCCTATAAGGATAACAAACAGTTAAATGGATTTAATGTGCCTTTTTCTAATAAAAGTTTTTTAATAAAATATAGCGGTTATATAAAAGCTGGAGTAGATCTAAATACTGTTGAAATAAATGTAAAAGATAAAAAAACAGTCGAGCTAATTCTGGACAAGCCTACTGTATTTGATAATGTAATAGTTGAAGAAGACGTCTATATTTATGATGAACGGGATTCGGTTTTTAATAAACTAAGTTTTAAAGATTTATATGAAGTATTGATAGAAGAAAAGAAAAATATGGAGAAAGAAGTAATAGAAAAAGGGCTTTTGAATGATGCGGAAAAAAATGCCCGGGAAATATTGGATTCTTTACTTGAAGGAATGGGTTTTGAAAATATTGAGATAAAATTTAGATAGAATAAAAAGAGATAAGAATATAACCTTAGGTTATATTCTTATCTCTTTTTATTTGAATACTTATTTACAATATATCTTTGATAATTTGAATACATGCTAGCATAATTAATTAAGTAAATATATTTACATTATAAATAAAACATGATATAGTAGAATATGATGAATGTAACTTCTACTTACAATGGGGATTGGGTGGTTATAAAAAATAAGTTAATGAAGAAAGAATATAGCCGAGGCTATATTCTTTCTTTTGTTTAAAAGATTTTAAACTCTATTCTGTCAAATAACAATCTACTATTTCACCAAAATACAATACATGATAGTCGTTATTTACGTAGTATCTATTTTTTATATCTTCATCTAAAGTAGCAGGTTCCATAGCCTGTTTGTATACTATTTTACACTCATAATGAAGCTCACAATCAGAAACTATAGGAGAAACTACTTTTCTTCCTTTTTTAGGAGTTAAGTTACATTCTTTAAATTTGTCAACATCTCTTCCAGAATAAGAGCCACAGTAAGCTAATGCTTTCTTTAAATCCTTTTTTATAGGAATACTAACAGTAAAATCTTTAGCCTTTTCTAAAACTCCATAAGTATATCTAGAATATCTTACAGCTACCATGAACATAGGTCGACTCCAAACAACTCCCACATTACCCCAGCCAATAGTCATAGTATTAGTTCTTTCTCCATCGGTTACTGTTAAAAATGCACCTTTATTGATTTGATCTAGCATTTCCTTCAATTTTTCATTGTAGCCAATTTCTTGTATCATACTAATACCCCCTTTAACTTTTAATAATATTATATCATCAAATCTTATTAATTTTTAATATTTGTATAAGTTTTATTTATTTTTAACCTGCATATAAATATTAGAAGAAGGAGGGAATCGAATGGATAGACGGGCTAATGTAATTTTTTTATTATTTTTTCTTGTGCTTGTTTTGATTATTACAGGAAATTATATACATATTTTTTCTACTAAGAGAGGAATTGATTATGAAAATAAAGATACTTATTCTAAAAATAAAGGCACTAATGTGGCCATATTAATTGAAGTTGATAAAAAGCAACTTCATGTAGTTGATAAAGAAAATGAAAAAATAATAAAGACTTATCCTGTTGCTACTGGAAAACCAGACACACCTACTCCTTTAGGTAGTTTTAAAATCGTAGAAAAAGGTCATTGGGGAGAAGGATTTGGATCTAGATGGATGGGTCTAAATGTACCTTGGGGTAAATATGGAATTCATGGTACCAATAAACCAGGTTCCATTGGATATAATGCTTCAGCAGGCTGTATAAGAATGAGAAACAAAGATGTAGAAGAAGTATACAGTATGGTTAAACATGATACTACCGTAGTAATAATAAATGGATCATACGGACCTTTTGGTAATGGTTTCAGGAATTTGAGGCCTGGTGACAGAGGTGCTGATGTAGCGGAGGTTCAAAAAAGACTTCTTCAAAAAGGGTATTATAATGGGTCTATTGATGGAATTTATGGAGAAGGTATGAAATATTCTTTATTAAAATATTTAAAGGATAATAATATGATTTTATCTGATACAATAGGATATGAAATTTACGAAAAACTTGGTATAATACTAATGGATTAATAATTAGTAGGAGATGTTATATATGGTTAAAAAGAAGTTTGAGATACAACGAGGAAATATTTTTTATAGAGAAGAAATTAAATTTAAATCTAAAATTCATTTTATATATTGGAAATTTTATATGAGAGCTAAGGGATGCTGTGTAAAGGAATTATCAGTTAAATTCAAATAAATGTCGGTTATGATTAGAAATATTTATAATGGGTATATTTAAAAAAGAGTGATTAGTAGTTTGACTGTATATTATGTCGGATATAAATATAAATAATATTATATTTAGGAGGGAAAATATGGCATCAGAAAAATTGTTACAAGAGTTAAATAATCAATTTAATTTTGAGTTATTATCAGGTCATTATTATATGGCAATGGCTGCATATTGTGCTAGTGAAGATTTAGAAGGTTTTGAGAACTTTTTTATAGTTCAAGGGCAAGAAGAGTATCAACATGCTATGAAGTTTTTCCATTTTATTAATGAAATGGATGGAAGAGTTAAAATGCAAGCTATTGAGGAACCAAATAATGATTATAAATCATTAATAGATGTATTTGAGCAAGCTCTACATCATGAAAAATTAGTGACAAGTAAAATCAATAATTTAATGTCTATAGCTAAAGAAGAAAATTGTTATGCAACAATTAACTTTTTACAATGGTTTATTGCTGAACAATTAGAAGAAGAAAGTAGCATGAAGACTATAATAACTTCATTAAAGAGAATTGGTGAAAATTATGCAGGTATTTATATGCTTGATAAGGAACTAAGCACAAGGACTTTACCACCAGTACAAGAATAAAAAAGATAGGTCATTTGACCTATCTTTTTTATTTGGGACTACCTTATCTAGTAGTAGTTCCTCCCATGCTTTGTTGAGCCATTTGAACTAATTTTTTAGTCATGTTTCCACCAACATATCCATTTTGTCTTGATGGTAGATTTCCTTTATCCATTGAATCATAATTTGCCATACCTAATTCGGAAGCAGTTTCTAATTTCATTTGATTAAGTGCTTGTCGTGCTGCAGGTACTAATATTCTGTTACTTCCACTATTATTGTTATTTGTAGTCATTTTTTTATCTCCTTTCAAAGTTAAATTTGTATTTATAAGGTTGTGTAGTAGTATTATGTGTAGAAGTACAGATTATAAACCATGTAAAATTATGTACCATTGCCCATTACTACTAAAATATCCATTAATATCAAAATTCTTTACAAGAAAATTGAATTAAATAAATACTATTATTACGGAAAAACGGAAAAAAGTTCGAAATTACGAAATAAGATATTTTCAATTGTTATAGATAATTAAATATGATTAGTACGGAAAATAGGAAAAACTATTTTCTTTTTTTTTTCAAATTATGTAAATCACATAAAAAATTTATGGCATGATTGTTGCTTGTATATTTATTATTAACATATTAATTTATCTTAAATACTAAGAATTTTAAGTTTTTAGATAAGATAATAATAAATTTAGATAAAGTTTTATTTTATGTGAAAGGGTGAGATCACTATGTCGAACTATATATTTGCACAATGTGATACAGTAGAATTAGTAAAAAAATATGATACACCGTTATATGTTGTATCTGAAGATTACATTGTAGATAGGATTGCTGAAATCAAAGAAGATTTTATAGAAAAATATGATAATGTATGGGCAGTATATGCTAGCAAAGCATTTTTAACAAAAGAAATGGCAAGGATAGTTAATAGAGAAGGAATAGGAATAGATGTAGTTTCTGGTGGAGAATTATATACAGCTATTAAAGCTGATTTTCCTATGGATAAAATAATTTTTCATGGCAACAGTAAAACTTATGAAGAATTAGAAATGGCCATAATCAATGAAGTTGGAAGGATTGTTGTAGATAATTTAGATGAACTGCATCAATTAAATGAATTGGCTAAAAAATACGACAAAGTTATTAATATTCTTTATAGAATTACACCAGGAGTAAGCATTGATACTCATAAGTATATACAAACTGGACAAGTAGATTCAAAGTTTGGAGTTCCTTTAGGAGAAGATAGGATATATGAGGCTATAGAAAAGGCTATAAATTCATCTAACATCAATCTTTTAGGTTTCCATTTTCATGTAGGCTCTCAGCTTCATAAAAATAATACCCATTTAGAAGCCATAGAAATTGGTATAAATGTTATGAGAGAAGCAAAAGAAAAGTTTGATTTTGAAACTAAGGAACTTAACGTTGGTGGTGGATTTGGAATTAAGTATGCTGACAGTGAAAATAGAAAACCTATAGCTTTTTTTACAGAACCTATAATGGAAAAAATTATTTCTACATGTAGTAAATTCAAATTAAATATGCCTAAAATCATTATTGAACCAGGAAGATGGATAGTAGGAGAAGCTGGGATAACTCTTTATAATATAAATTCAGTAAAAGAAATACCTAATATAAGAACTTACGTTGGGATTGATGGTGGTATGCCTGATAATCCAAGACCAAGTTTATATAATGCAAAGTATGAGGCAATTATAGCAAATAAAGTAGATGAAAAACCAACGGAATTAGTAACTATAGCCGGAAAATGTTGTGAAACTGGAGATATTTTAATTTGGGATTTAAAAGTGCCTAAAATACAATCGGGAGATATATTAGCTGTATTATCGACAGGTGCATATAATTATTCTATGGCTAGCAACTATAATAAAATACCTAAGCCAGCAGTAGTTATGATAAAAGATGGAGTAGATAGAATAATAGTGAAAAGAGAAACCTATGATGATATACTTAGAAATGAAGTATAAAAATAGGGGTGAAATTTAAGTGAAATTTGATAAGTTGGTAGCTGCTGGTAATGATTTTCTATTATTCAATGGAATAGAAAATCATATTGAAGATTATAGTAAGTTAGCTTTAAATACTTGTAATAGACATTTTGGTATCGGTGCTGATGGAATTATGATATGTGAAGAAAGTAGCATAGCAGATATTAAAATGATTTATTATAACTCTGATGGAAGTCAAGGTGAAATGTGTGGAAATGGTATCAGATGTTTTGCGAAGTATATTTATGATTATGGTATAGTAAATAGAAGTAGTATATCAGTAGAAACTTTGGCTGGAGTAAAATATGTTGATATTCAAGTTAATAATTTTAATAAAGCAGAAAAAATTAAAGTAGACATGGGATATCCTATATTTGAAGCAGAAAAAATCCCAATGAATTTAAATAAAGATAGGGTCGTTAATGAAAAAATTAATATTGATAGTAGGGAATATGAATATTCGGCATTACTAGTAGGTGTTCCACATGTTGTGATATTTGTAGAAGATATTAAAGAAATAGATATAAACTACATAGGTAAGAAAATCGAAAATCATCCTACTTTTCCCAGGAAAACAAATGTAAATTTTATTGAGATAAATAGCAGAAAAAACATTAATATATATACTTGGGAAAGGGGAGCTGGAAGAACCTTAGGATGTGGAACGGGATCTTGTGCTAGTGTAGTAATAGGCAACATATTGAATAAGTTAGATAATACTGTAGAAGTGACTACAGAGGGAGGGAATATTACTGTAGAATTGGATGAAAATTTTAAAATATATATGTTAGGTGGTGCAAACCACATTGCTAGTGGAATCCTCCAAATTTCTTAATTATAAATAACTAAAAACTCTCTAATTCTAGAGGATTTTTAGTTATTTTTTTAATTATTCTATAAAAGTCTTATAGACTAGTTTAATTTGACTGGTTTAAATGATATAATTTATTGAAGAAAGTACATATGAACAGGGGGGAAAATATATTGGAACAACTTTTAGTTGGTGTAAAAAATCTTCACTTAAATCAAATACTAATGTTTATCATTGGTGGGATTCTGATTTATCTAGCTATTAAGAAGGATTACGAGCCTATGCTATTGCTGCCAATAGGATTTGGAGCAATTTTAACCAATATTCCCGTAGTGCCGGGGATTCCGGGAATCGCCAGTGATGAAGGAATACTAGGAATATTGAAAAATGCTGGCATATTAAATGAATTGTTTCCAGCTCTTATATTTATTGCTGTTGGAGCTATGATTGATTTCACACCTTTACTACAGATGCCATCTATGCTTTTTTTTGGAGCAGCAGCCCAATTTGGAATCTTCATGACTATTATTTTTGCGTATTTTCTTGGATTCGATTTAAAAGAAGCAGCTTCTATTGGAATAATTGGTGCTGCTGATGGGCCAACTTCTATATTTGTAGCTTCCAAATTTGCAGAACATCTTTTGGGTCCAATATCCGTAGCTGCTTATTCTTATATGTCTTTGGTACCAATAATACAGCCTGCAGTTATAAAGTTACTTACAACTAAAGAAGAAAGAAAAATAAGAATGGATTATAAAGAAGTAAAAATATCAAAGACAGTAAAAATTTTATTTCCGATAATTGTTACTATAATAGCAGGAATTATTGCACCTATAAGTGTTACTTTGATAGGATTTTTAATGTTTGGCAATCTTATTAGAGAAAGTGGTGTATTAGAAAGATTGTCTCAATCAGCACAAAATGAATTAGCTAATTTAGTTACCTTATTATTAGGTATAACTATTGGCTCAACTATGACAGCAGAAGCGTTTATAAATATAAAAACGGCTATGATAATGGGATTAGGTTTGGTAGCTTTTATATTCGATACTGCCGGTGGAGTATTGTTTGCTAAATTTTTAAACTTATTTGTTAAGAAAAAGTATAACCCAATGATTGGAGCAGCAGGCATATCTGCTTTTCCCATGTCAGCTAGAGTTATACAAAGATTAGCTAAAGAAGAAGATCCTATGAATTTTGTACTTATGCAAGCTGTTAGTGCCAATGTAGCAGGTCAAATAGGATCTATTATTGCTGGTAGCATAGTTCTAGCATTATTATCTTAGGAGGTATATTATGCTATTTAAACTTTTAGTATATGGAATGGGAACTACTTTTTTTGTTCTTATATTATTTTATTTTGTGATTAGAGGATTGGTTAAGTTGTTTCCCGAAAATTGAAAAATATTTCCAGTTATTTAAATTTCCTCCTTGATTAGGAGGCTTTTTTATAATGTAGAAATGTATAAAGTTAATACAAGATATATTTCAAGAAAGAAGTTTCTATATAAGTATAGTTACTATCAAATTTATTAAAAAGGTAACTAGAATAGCTACGACAGAAGTTAATAAAAAAGCAAAGATCGACCATTTATAGCTTCCAGTTTCTTCTTTAATAGTAAGAAGAGTGGTTCCACAAGGAAAGTGTAATAATGAAAATAACATAAAATTTAATCCAGTGACGAATGTCCAGCCATTGTTTAAAAGAAGAGATCTAAGAGCATCTATATTTTCAAGATCTAATAAAGCTCCTTTTGACATATAACTCATAATAAGAACTGGTAAAACTATTTCATTTGCAGGCAAACCTAATAAAAATGCCATAATAATAAATCCATCTAAACCTAATAATTTTCCAAAGGGATTAAGAAAGTTTGCACATATATTGAGAATACTAGTACCATCTACTGTAACATTAGCAAATATCCAAGTTACAGCACCAGCAGGAATAGCTACCATAACAGCTTTACCCAATACAAACAAAGTTCTATCAAAAATACTCCTAACTATAACCTTTCTCACTTGGGGTCTTCTATAAGGAGGTAATTCCAAAGTAAAGGTAGATGGTATTCCTTTAAGGAAAGTACTAGATAGAAACTTAGATATAATTAAAGTTATTCCTACACCTATTAGTACCATAGCTAGAACTGATAATGCAGCAATTAAAGAGCTGTATTTTTCATTAAATAAACTTCCGATAAATATAGTAGATACGACTATTATTAAAGGAAATCTTCCATTACAGGGTACAAAATTGTTGGTAAGTATTGCTATCAACTTTTCACGAGGTGAATCGATTATTCTACAGGCTATAACTCCAGCAGCATTACAACCAAAGCCCATACTCATAGTTAATGCCTGTTTTCCTTGGGTTCCTGCTTTGTTAAAAAGGTGATCTAAATTAAAAGCAATTCTTGGAAGATAGCCTAAGTCTTCTAATAAAGTAAACATAGGAAAGAAAATTGCCATAGGAGGCAGCATGACAGAAATGACCCAAGCTAAAGTTCTATAAACTCCAAGAATTAGAATACCATAGAGCCAATCAGGTGAATTTATTGAATACATAAAACTACTAAGAGTATCTTCAAATCTAAATAAGATTTTTGCTAAAAGTTCTGAAGGATAATTAGCACCAATTATTGTTATCCAGAATATTAATCCTAGTAGAAGGATCATTATAGGATATCCTGTAACTTTACTAGTTAAAATATCATCTAATTTCTTGTCCCAATGTCTACTATTTTCCTTATCTATTGATACTACTTGTTTAGCAATTTTTTCTGCTTCTTCATATATATTGGAGACTATAGAGTAGTTTACTTCCTTATGTGATTGAGTCAGCTCTTCTACTTCTCTTAATACTTCAAGGCTTTTATTATTAGAAATTATTTTTTTAATTTCTTCTTTCATAGATAAGTCTCCATCTAAAAGTCTAAGGGCTACCCATCTAGAATTATATTTATTTTCTAAGTAAGGACCTAGTAATTTTTCTATTTTAGAAATAACTTCTTCAATTTCTTCATTATATATAACTTTTTTAGGTTTAGGATTTAGCTGTCCTTCAGATATTTTATGAATTATTTCTAATAACTTATCTACACCTTTACCATCTCTTGCTACAGTAGAAACTACAGGAACTTGAAGAATCTCTTCTAATTTTTCTATATCAATATGAATTCCTTTTTTTTCAGCCTCATCTACTAAGTTTATACATAATATAACATTATTGGTAATTTCCATTACTTGAAGAGCTAGGTTTAAATTTCTTTCTATATTGGTTCCATCTAGAACAACTATGGTCATTTCAGGGTTTTCAAAACAAATAAAATCTCTTGCTATTTCCTCCTCTTGAGAATTTATAAATAAAGAGTAGGTGCCAGGTAAGTCTACAAGCAAATAAGAACTATTCTTATAATCAAAATAACCTTTAGCATTGGATACAGTTTTTCCTGGCCAATTACCTGTATGCTGCCTTAATCCAGTTAAATAGTTAAATAAGGTACTTTTCCCAGTGTTAGGATTGCCAGCTAAACCGATTACAAGATCTTTAGGATTTTCACTTATTAAAGTTTTTCCGTATTCTTTACTTACATTTGATATCATAATAAATCTCTCCTATAAAATTTTAACTAAAATATTTTTTGCTTCTTCTTTCCTTATAGCAATAATAGTCCCTCGAATATTATAAGCTATTGGATTGCCAGCAGGATTAAGTCTTTCCGTTTTAATAACTGTATGAGGGGTTATGCCTAGATCTAAAAATCTCCTTTTTAGATCATTATCATCTAAGTATATTACTTGACCAAATTGACCAACAGGTAAATTAGATAGGGGTAAATTACTATCCTTCCCTTTCATGGACATCCTCCTTTCATAAACAGATTTATCACCTTATGTTAATTTTAGTATATGGATTTTTACTCAATAATGTTCATTAATATTAAGTGGAACATTTAATAAAAAATTACGTAATATGTAGAGACAAGAAAATTAGTAGGAGGTCGAATTTATGAACACAGAACATGGATATGACAGAAGAGCAAATAATGAATTAGCAAGAGCCTATATACCTTTTCAAACTATGAATCAAGTATATGATCCAAGAGAAGCTTTGAAAAGAGGGACCTTATTTCCAGAGTTATATAGACCTTATATAGTGGATGAAAGCAAAGATAGGGGAGGTAGATATTATGGATAGAGAGCAAATGGATTCTCTAGTAGAATTAATGGAAACTTCTTTTGTTATAACAGAAACAGCCCTTTATTTAGACACTCATCCTAATGACGAGAGAGCCCTACAACTTCATAATACCTATTCTCAAAGATATTCTGAATTAAAATCTATATACCAAGCAAAATATGGTCCTCTAAAAAATACAGAAATGAGCAGATACCCTTGGGGTTATATTGATGGACCTTGGCCTTGGGAAATTAACTTTACTAATTTTTAGAGGAGGATATTTATGTGGATATATGAAAAAAAATTACAGTATCCTGTAAGGGTTGATACTACTAATCCAACTCTTGCTGCCATGATAATAGAACAATTTGGAGGACCCGATGGAGAACTTTCAGCAGGAATTAGATATTTAACTCAAAGATGGACTATGCCTACAAATCAGGCAAAAGCAGTTTTAACAGACATAGGTACAGAAGAACTAGCTCACTGGGAGATAATTGGTACCTTAGTTTGGAGACTAGTAAAAGATGCACCTGTGGATAAAATTAAAGGTACACCTTTTGAAGCTCACTATGTAAACCATGGAAAGAGTCCTTTTCCTCATAATGCAGCAGGAGCAAACTGGACAGCATCATATATTCAATCAAAAGCTGATCCAGTAGCAGATTTACATGAAGATATGGCAGCAGAAGAAAAAGCCAGAAGTACCTATGAATATTTAATAAGAGTTAGCGATGATCCAGGAGTTACTGATGCCTTAAGATTTTTAAGACAAAGAGAAATAGTACATTTTCAGAGATTTGGAGAAGCATTAAGAATTGTACAGGAAGATATGGATTGTAGAAAATATTATTAAGAGAAGATATTCTTCTCTTAATAATTGACATATAAATTGTAATATCGTAATATATAGATAAAAGGAAATTAAGGAGGATTACAGTGAAAGTCGATATGAATATATTAGAAGAGAAAGCAGAAATATTAAAGGCAATAGCTCATCCTTTAAGACTTTGTATAGTAAAGGGTCTGATTGAGAAAGGTGAGAATAATGTATCTTATATGCAAAACTGTTTAGAAACTCCTCAATCCACTATATCTCAGCATCTGGCAAAACTAAAGGCTGCTGGAATTATTGATGGTGAACGAAAAGGAACAGAAGTCTATTATAAGGTAATAAATGAAGATGTTAAAAAAATTGTAAGAGATTTGTTTTAAGAATAATGATATAGAAAAAAATTATGTAAGCAAAGATTTTAAATTTATTTTATATATCATAAATCGTATTATTACTATATATAAATATAAAGATTAAAATTAAGGGGGAATGTAAAATGAATAAAAGAGTTTTAATTATTGGAGGTGTAGCAGGAGGTGCTAGTTCATTAGCAAGGCTTAGAAGGCTTGATGAAGATTTAGATATAGTATTATTTGAAAGAGGAGAGCATATATCTTTTGCTAATTGTGGCTTACCTTATTATATTGGAGAGACTATAGAAAATAGGGATTCACTTTTAGTTCAGACGCCAGAAGGAATGAAAAACAGATTTAATGTTGATATTAGAACTAATAATGAGGTTACTAAGATATTAAGAGATGAAAAAAAGATAGAAATTAAAGATTTAAAAAATGGCAATGTCTATACTGAAAGCTATGATTATTTGATTATTTCTACAGGATCTACTCCTATTAAACCACCTATTCCTGGAATAGATGCTCCTAATATTTTTAGTTTATGGAATATTCCAGACACAGATAGAATAAAAACATATATAGAAACAAATAAACCAGAGAAAGCTATTGTTGTTGGTGGTGGATTTATTGGTTTGGAAATGGCTGAAAATCTTCATAATTTAGGAATAAAGGTATCTATTGTAGAAATGCTGGATCAAGTAATGGCTCCTATGGATTATGAAATGGCTCAAATAGTCCATGAACATATAAAATCTAAGGGTGTAGATCTTCATTTAAAAGATGGGGTTAGTACTTTTGAGTATAAGGATGGAGTTACAGTTGTTACCTTACAAAGTGGTATAAAAATAGAAGGAGATATGGTTATTCTATCTATAGGTATAAGACCTAATGGAGAATTGGCAAAAGAAGCAGGTTTAGAAGTGAATCAAAAGGGTGGAATTATAGTTGATAAATATTTGAGAACTTCTGATGAATATATATATGCTATAGGAGATGTTATAGAAGTAGAAGATTTTATAAATAAAACAAAAGTCATGGTTCCTTTAGCAGGACCAGCCAATAAACAAGGCAGAATAGTAGCCAATAATATAGCTGGGAAGAAAGAAGAATATAGAGGAACTCAAGGAACTAGTATAGCCAAAGTATTTGATTTGACTGTAGCTAACACAGGAAACAATGAAAAAACTTTAAATAGGTTAGGAAAAGAATATAAAAAAGATTATCTAATATCTTTTATACATGCCAATTCTAATGCAGGATATTATCCAGGAGCATTACCTCTGACTATTAAACTTATATTTGACATGAGAGGAAATATTTTAGGTTCTCAAATAGTAGGCTATGATGGAGTGGATAAAAGAATAGATGTTATTGCAACCGCTATAAGGTTCAAGGGAACTGTTTCAGACTTGAAGGAACTAGAACTAGCTTATGCACCACCTTATTCTTCGGCTAAAGACCCAATAAATATGGTAGCATTTGTAGCAGATAATCAATTGACAGGCATGGTAGATATAATTCTTTGGAATGAGATTGAAAAATTAGATAAAGAAAATACTATATTTCTGGATATAAGAGAGCCGATTGAAAGGGAGTTAGGGTATATAGAAGGTTCAATTAATATTCCTTTGGGAGAATTGAGAAGTAGATTAAAGGAAATAGATAAAAGCAAATTAATAGTTCCCTATTGTGCCATTGGATTGAGAGGATATATTGGAACAAGAGTCCTTAAACAAAATGGGTTCAATGTTAAAAATTTAGCTGGTGGATATACAACTTACAAGACTATGTTCCACCAAAATAAGGATTTTAATATATACAATGATCAAAATGGAAGCTTTAAAGGAAAATTTAGTGACTCTGGTGAATACAAATTAGTAGAAAAAAAAACTAAAGAAATAGAAACTTTTAAATTAAATGCTTGTGGATTATCCTGTCCTGGTCCAATAATTCAAGTTTATGAAAAGATGAAATTATTGAAAGATGGTGATATGCTAGAAGTAACAGCTACAGATCCTGGATTTATTAACGATATTGAAAACTGGTGTAAGAATACTGGAAATATACTTATAAAGACAGAAAAGGTAGATAAGGGTTTTCTTGCAGTAATAAAAAAAGGCTTAAATGAAGAAAAAGTATCTATACCCGGAGTCATAGAAGAAAAGGATGAAAAAACTATTGTAGTTTTTAGCGGAGATTTAGATAAGGCTATAGCCTCTTTTATTATTGCTAATGGAGCTAAAGCTATGGGTAGTGAAGTAACAATGTTCTTTACATTTTGGGGATTGAATATTCTAAGGAAAGACAGTAATATTAAGGTAGAAAAAGGATTTATGGATAAGATGTTTTCTAAAATGATGCCGAAGGGAAGCAAAAAATTAGGTTTATCCAAAATGAATATGGCAGGAATGGGATCTAAAATGATACGAAAGGTTATGAATGATAAAAATATTTATTCTTTAGAAGAGCTGATAGATCAGGCTATTGAATCTGGAATTAGATTTGTTGCATGTAATATGTCTATGGATGTAATGGGAATTTCTAGAGAAGAACTGATTGAAGAAATCGAAATAGGGGGAGTTGCTACCTATTTGTCTTCAGCAAATAAATCTAATGTAAATCTATTTATATAGACAACATTATATAAATAGGTTACAATAGGAATGTAAATATTTTTTATAAGGGGGGATTTTCATGAATGCAATGACGGCAGAAAATTTACGATCAGCTTTTGGTGGAGAAAGTCAGGCACATATGAGATATAGAATTTGGGCAGATAAAGCCAATAAAGATGGTTTTCCAACTGTAGGAAGATTATTTATGGCAACTTCTGATGCTGAAGAAGTTCATGCTACTCTTCACTTTAAAGCTTTAAAAGATGAAAAAGGTGATTTTTCTGTAACCGCAGGGGCTGGATTTGGCCTTGGAACAACATCAGAAAACCTTCAAGGAGCAATTAATGGAGAAATTTTTGAAGTTGAGCAAATGTATCCTGCATATATAGCTGTAGCAGAAATGCAAAATGAAAAGGCAGCTATATCTGCTATGAAATTTGCTATTGCAGCAGAAAAGGTTCATGCAGAGTTATTTACAAAAGCTAAGGAAGCTGTAGATGGAGGAAAAGATTTAGAAGCAGAAAAAATATTGTTATGTCCAATATGCGGATTTATAGCCTTAGCTGATGAACATGATAATTGTCCACTATGTAAAGCTAAAAGAGAATTATTTGTAGAATACTAATAAGACACCGAAAGGTGTCTTAATTTTTTAGGCAAACCTTTTCACGAAGATGTAAGAATGTGAGTAAAATATTAAGTTTGGAGTCAACATTAATTAATGATAAAATATAAGTAGCAGATAACTATAGAAGGAGTGCTTTTAAAATGTTGATTGAAACCCTTACCTTGTCTTTATTAATAGGAAAGCTTAGAGGTGGAAAGATAAGGAACTTAGAATGGTTAAATATAAAAGGGTGGTATTTGTTTGTAATTAGTTTCATATTGGAAATGATAAGTTTATTAATAGTTTCTAGGAGTAATGGTAAACTAAGTGGTATTATAGAAAATAATTTTTTTTATATTCATATTATAGTATATTTATTTTTAATACTAGGTTTATCTATGAATATAAGAGAAAAGGGTCTATTGATTACCCTGTTAGGATCAATATTAAACTTCATTCCGTTATTGGGAAATGAAGGAAGAATGCCGGTTTCTATTAAGGGACTTAAAAGTTCCCATTTATATGAGCAATTGACTTTATTGGAAGAAGGAAAGATATTAACTCATACTTTATCACATAAGGGGACGAAACTTTATTATCTATCAGACATTATACCAATATCTCGACCCTATCCTTTTCCAAAGATTATAAGTATAGGAGATTTACTAATAGCTATAGGATTATTTGTTTTAATCCAGTATTATATGACGAATAATTCTAGAAGAGGCAAGATGATAACTATTTCTTATGGTGGAAAATAAGTAGATAGGTTTTTATAATAGAAGGTAATTTTTAATAGAGAAGTTTTTGTTAAAACGTTGTTTAAATCAAGTTTATACTAGGAAAATTCATATTTTCCTGTGAATTATAAAAGGGTGGATACTAAAGAGCTGCCCATGGGAAACTAAAAATATTAATAAAATCTAGGAGGTAAATATAATGTTTAAACAAGAAGTTATATTACAAAATGAGACAGGTTTACATGCAAGACCAGCTAGTTTGTTTGTGAAGGAAGCATCAAAATATACTGCTGATATTAAGGTTACAAAAGATGGTAAAGATTATAATGCAAAAAGCATTATGGGAATACTTAGTATGGGAGCAGCAAAAGGTGATAAGATTATAATTCAAGCTGAAGGTGATGACGCTGAAACAGCTGTAAAAGAATTAATAAGCTTAGTAAACAATAAGTTTAACGAATAGGAGGCATTTTTATGAAAGGATCAGGAACTTCACCTGGAATTGCAATAGGGAAAATATTTTTATACAAAGAGCCTGAAATTAAGGTTGTAAAAACTCAAACTGAAGATCCTCAATTGGAAATTGATAGATTAAATAAAGCTATTGAAAAAAGTACTAACCAAATAGAAGAACTTTATGAAAGAACTTTAAAAACTGTGGGAGAAAAAGAAGCTGAAATTTTCACTGCCCATAAAATGATGTTAGAAGATCCTGAGTTCATTGGTGGAGTTAGGGAAAAAATTGTTAATGATAAGGTAAATAGTGAATGGGCTGTTAAAGAAACTGCTGATTACTATATATCCTTATTTGAAAATATAGATGATGAATATTTAAAGGAAAGAGCATTAGACTTAAAAGATGTATCTAAGAGATTATTAAAAGCATTACTAAATATTGAAAGTGGAGATTTACAGTCTTTAAGTGAAAAATGTATAGTTATTGCAGAAGACTTGACTCCTTCTGATACTGCTCAAATGAACAAAGAAATGGTTGTTGGGTTTGTTACAGAATTAGGAGGAAAAACATCTCATACAGCAATTATGGCTAGAACTTTAGAAATACCTTCAATAGCTGGAGTAAAAGATATAACTAACTTAGTAAAAAATGAGGATTTTATCATAATTGATGGTAAGAAAGGTGATATAATAATAAACCCTTCTGAAGAAGAAATAAAAATCTATGAGGCAGCAAAAAAAGAATATGAAGATTTTAAAACAAAATTAGAGGAAATGAAGGGTAAAGAAAGTGTTTCTAGGGATGGCTTTAAAGTAGAGATTGCAGGTAATATAGGGACACCAAAAGATATAGATAAAGTGCTAGAAAATGACGGAGAAGGTGTAGGTTTATTCAGAACTGAGTTCTTATATATGGATAGAGATAGATTACCTTCTGAGGAAGAGCAATTTGAGGCCTATAAAATAGTAGCTGAAAAATTGAAAAATAAACCTTTAGTTATAAGGACTTTAGATGTAGGTGGAGATAAGGACTTACCTTATTTAAACTTACCAAAAGAAATGAATCCATTCTTAGGTTATAGAGCTATTAGATTATGTTTAGATAGAACAGATATATTTAGAACCCAATTAAGAGCTATTCTAAGAGCTAGTGCCTTTGGAAATATAAAAATCATGTTTCCAATGATATCTAATTTACAAGAAGTTAGAGATGCAAAAGCTATATTAGAAGAAGTTAAAGAAGAATTAAGAAAAGAAAATATTTCTTTCGATAATGAAGTAGAGATTGGTATAATGGTTGAAATTCCAGCTGTAGCAGTACATTCTGACATATTTGCAAAGGAAGTAGATTTCTTCAGTATTGGAACTAATGACTTAATCCAATATACTACAGCAGTAGATAGAGGAAATCAAGATATTTCCCACTTATACAATCAATATCATCCAGCTGTTCTAAAGCTTATTAAAATGACTATAGAAAATGGACATAAGGAAGGTATTTGGGTAGGTATGTGTGGTGAAGCAGCTGGAGATGAAAAATTAATCCCTCTATTATTAGCTATGGGATTAGATGAGTTCAGTATGAGTGCTTCATCGATATTAAAGGCAAGATGGTTAATTAAAAATACTTCTAAAAAAGAAGTAGCTGATATGATAGATACAATCCTTACATTGCCTACAGCAGAAGATGTAGAAAGTTTTATAGATGAAAAGATATTATAAAAATAATCCTAAGGTTTCCCTTAGGGTTATTTTTTTATTTTTTTGGAATAATAAACTCAAAGAAATTAAGGAGGGAATATTTTGAGTTTAAGACTTTTTATAATAGCTGTAACACCAGCAGCAGCTATTATATTTGGAATTTACCTAAGTGATAGATATGATAGAGAACCTTTAAAGCTTTTAATTGGAACTTTTTTACTAGGAGCTTTAGCAGTCATACCTTCCATTATAGTAGAAGAATTTTTGATAAAATTTAATGTTTTTCCGTCAGCTTTCGGAGCTTTTTATAACGCTTTTATAGTAGCTGGGTTAACAGAAGAATATTTTAAAAGATTGGCGATATTAAAATATCCTTATAAAACAAAGTATTTTAACGAAAAGTTAGATGGTATAGTATATGGGGTATTCTCAGCTATGGGTTTTGCTACAGTAGAAAATATAATCTATGTAGTTTTTACTTATACCAATAATCCATATATTGGACTATATAGAGGAATTTTTTCAGTACCAGCTCATGGAGTTTTTGGTATAACTATGGGATATTACTTATCTTTAGCTAAGTTTGACGCAGATAAAAAGAGAAGCAGAAAGAATTTGTTAAGATCTCTTTATATGCCTGTAATATTACATGGATTATTTGACTTTATATTAATGGCAGAAATTCCTCAGCTTACAATATTATTTGTTCCTTACGTAGTCTATATTTGGTGGTTGAATGAAAGAAAATTATCTACTTTTATGTATGACTCAAAGAATAGATTTATAGACACAAAAAGAGAAGAATAGTATTTAATTGAATAAACTGAGTTTAAGGTGTAGAATAAAAGGGATAGAGGATTTTTTCTCTATCCCTTTATACATTGTAATACGTTAATGAGAGTTTTCTGAAAGGGGTCAATTATGAAAAAAAGATACATTTCATTAATCACAGTTTTAATAGCTACATTAGGATTTCTATCATTTAATGCTATAAAGCATGGAGTTGTATTTAAAAGTAGTACAACTTCTAAGGAATATGTTAAAGAAGAAACAAATATAGTTGATAAAGAAGGGGATATAAAAGAAGAAGTAAAAGAACAAAGAATATCTAATATAACACTTTTAAGCGTAGGAGATATTATGTTTCATTCTCCTCAATTTAAAGCTGCTTACGATTCTACAAGGGGAGTTTATGATTTTACTCCGACGTTTAAATATGTAAAAAAATATATAAGTGGTGCAGATATTGCACTAGGAAACTTTGAAACCGTTACAGCTGGAAAAGAAGTAGGCTTTAAAGGATACCCAAATTTTAATTCTCCTAGAGAAACTTTATATGCTTTAAAGGATACTGGGTTTGATATTCTTTCTACTGCTAATAATCATAGTTTAGATCAAGGAAAAAATGGACTAATATCAACTATTGATGCTATAGAAGAATATGGATTAAAAAATATTGGAACCTATAAAGAACCAAATACACCTATTTTAGTTGAAGAAGTTGAGGGTATTAAATTAGGTTTTTTATGTTATACTTATGGAATGAATGGAATGGATTTTACTTTAACTGAACAAGAACTAAGCTATATGATAAATAAAATAGATGAAAATAAGATAAAAGAAGATATAGAAAGTGTGAAATCCTTGGGAGTAGATGTAATCGTAGTATTTATCCATTGGGGTAATGAGTATCAAAGAGAGCCATCTACATACCAAATGGACTTAGGGAGGAAAATGGTCGAATGGGGGGCTAATATAATTTTGGGAAGTCACCCTCATGTAATTCAAAAAACAGAAATTATAAGTTATAATGGAAAGGATAATTTTATAATTTATTCCATGGGTAATTTTTTATCAAACCAAAGAAAAGAAACTATGGATAATGTATATACAGAAGATGGGATAATGGTACAATTAGAATTAGAAAAAGATTTCTCTAAAGCAGAAACTACTATTAAAAATATAACTTATATACCGACTTGGGTACACAAATATAGAAAAAACAACCAATTATTTTATGAAATACTTCCAATTCAAGAGTTGTTACAAGGAGGATTAGAAGTTCCTGTAACTAAGGAGGTTCTAGGTAGAATAGAGAGGTCTTATAAAGATACAATGGACAAGATAACTCAAAATTAACTGTTTTCTGAATTTAATTACATTAGAGCTAAGTAATATATTTAGTTCAAATAAATAACTATTTGTTATATAATAGAATTAATGGATTAAAAAATATAATAAGAGGTGTGGTCGACCTTGCAATATTTTAGAGAATTATTCTTAAATGTTAGAATGCGTGATGTTATTGATATTTTAATCGTAGCTGCTGTTTTTTATAAATTGTTTAAACTTATTAGAGAGACGAGAGCTGAGCAGCTTACTAAAGGAATATTGGCATTATTTGTATTTGCTAAAATTAGTGGATGGTTAGAATTTTATACTATTAATTGGATATTAGAAAAAACCATGACAGTAGGAGTTATTGCTATTTTAATTGTATTTCAGCCAGAACTTAGAAGAGGACTAGAGTATATTGGTAGAAGTAGATTTTTTACAAAAACTTTTCTTGAAATAAAAGGTGAAAGCTTAACAAAAGTTGTAGATGAAATAGTAGAAGCTGTAGCCTCCTTATCTAGACAGAAAATTGGTGCTTTAATTGTTATAGAAAGGCAAACAGGATTGAATGAAGTTGTGGAAACAGGAACTAAAATTGACGGTAGAGTTTCAAGTGATCTTTTAATAAATATTTTTATTCCAAATACACCACTTCATGATGGAGCGGTAATAATTAAGGAAGACATTATAAAAGCAGCAGCTTGCTTTTTACCGTTGACAGATAATATGGGAATTAGTAAGGAGTTAGGTACTAGACATAGAGCTGCATTAGGCATTTCAGAAAGATCAGATAGTTTAGCCATAATAGTGTCCGAAGAAACAGGAGCTATATCTATTGCTGAGAATGGAAGTATAGCCAGGTATATAGATGCTAAAACATTAAAGCAAATTCTAGTAGATATGTATAAACCTAAAGATCAAAAGCAAACATTTATAACAAAATGGAGGCGTAAAGATGAGCAAGGAGAAGAATGATTTAACTATAAAAATCTTTGCTTTAATAATAGCTATCATTTTGTGGAGCTATGTTATGAGTGAAGTTAATCCTGACAAAACAGTAGAATATAAAAACATCAACATTACCTTTAGTAATATTGATGCTTTGGAAAGACAAGGTCTTGTAGTTATGGAGCCTAAAGAGGCAAATATTAGTGTAAAAGTGACAGGGAAAACCAATGATATAAATAAATTTACTTCCCAGGGAATCAATGCACGAGTTGATTTAAGCGGCTATAGTGAAGGTGAGATTAAAGTGCCTGTACATGTGAGTTTAGATCAGTTTACTAATATAAAAATAACTAATTATGAACCAAAAGAAATACTGTTTAAGTTCGATAAACTGATAACTAAGGAAAAAAATGTAACTATAAAGACGACAGGTAAACTGGAACAAGGGTATGTTTCAGGAAGTCCAGAAGTAAAATCCCAATCTATACTGCTAAAGGGACCAAGAAGTTGGGTAAATTCAGTTTCAGAAGCTGTTGCTATAGTAGATTTAAGTGGTAGAAAGGAAACTACTAACGTTACAGTCCCAATTAAGTTGATAGATGATAAAGGTAATGATGTACGAGGTGTTGAAAAAGAGCCAAATGTTATAGATGTATCTATACCTATTTTTAGATCTGTTAAATTACCAATTGAATTACAAACAGAAAACCAATTACCTGAGAACTATGAAATTACAAATATAACTATAAATCCTAGTAGTATAAATTTAAAGGGAGATAAAAAAGCTTTGGGAACTATTACTTCTATAAAAACAGTTCCAATTGATATTAATTCTTTAATAGAAAATAAAAATGTTGAAGTAGAACTAGAATTACCTCAAAATGTAGAATTGTTAAATCCAGATCAAAAAGTAACGGTAACTTTAAACATAGAAGAAGTTTCTACTAAGACTTTTGATTTAAGTTTGAAAAATGTTAACATTAAAAATTTAGATTCCACTCTAGTTATAGATGAAAATGATTATGATAAAACAGTGCAAGTCACTGTTAAAGGGGCCGTGGATGTTATTAAAGATTTGACCGAAGAAGATTTAGGTCTAGAAATTGATTTAGCTGAATTAAAAGAAGGTATTCATATGGTCAATATTAATATGAAAGAAATAGAGGGAGTTAAAATCCAACAAGTAACACCGCCATATATTGAAATCACTCTAAAAAAACACTAAGGAGGATGGAGTATGGAAAGAAAATTTGTTCTTGCAATAAACCCAGGTTCTACTTCTACTAAGGTATCTTTATTTGAAGATGAAAAGGAGATAAAATCCTTTAAAATTCAACATAAGAAAGAAGACTTAGAAAAGTACAAAAAGGTAGCAGACCAATATGAATATAGACTATGTCTTATATTAGATTGGCTAGAGAAAGAAAGTATACAGACAAATTGCTTAAAAGCTATAGTAGGAAGGGGTGGGCTCTTAAGATCTATGCCAGGAGGCACCTATTTGGTTACAGACAAAATGATTGAAGATTTGAGGATAGGAGTTAAAGGAGAACATGCTGCGAATTTAGGAGGCATGTTAGCTAAAGGAATTGGGGACAGAGAAGGCATAGATTCTTATATAGTGGATCCTGTAGCAGTAGATGAGTTCAATGAAGTTGCGAGAGTATCAGGATTAAAGGAAATACCAAGAAGATCACAAGTTCATGCATTAAACATCAAAGCAGTTTCTTATAGAAGAGCTAAAGAAATAAGCAAGAATTTAGAAGATATTAATTTAATAGTAGCTCACTTAGGAGGAGGAATATCTGTTGCACCAATGGAGAGTGGAAAAATAATTGATGTTAATAATGCATCAGAAATGGGACCTTTTTCACCAGAAAGATCTGGTGGACTACCTGTTGGGGATATTGTAAAGATGTGTTTTTCTTCTAAGTATACTCATGAAGAAATGAAAGAAATGATTAAAGGGAAAGGCGGATTAAATTCTTATTTAGGAACTATAGATGCTAGAGAAGTAGAGGAAAGAATAAGTAAAGGAGATAAAGAAGCTAAGCTTGTATATGATGCTATGATTTATCAAATAGGAAAAGAAATAGGTGCTTGTGCCACAGTCTTAAAAGGTAAAGTAGATAATATTATACTTACTGGTGGACTAGCCTATTCTCACTATTTAATAGATAAAATAAAGGAAATGGTTAGCTTTATATCAGAAGTAATAGTATATCCAGGTGAAGATGAAATGGATGCACTAAATAAAGGAACCTTAAGAGTATTAAAGGGCTTAGAAAAGCCTAAAATTTATGAAGATGAGGTGAACTTAAATGGCTAAAACTTTTAAGGATTTACTTGTCCTAGCACAAAATAAGGGACCAAAGAAAATTGCAGTAGCTGTAGCTCAGGATAAGGAAGTGTTAGCAGCTGTTAAGGAAGCTGAAGAGCTTAAAATAATAAAACCTATATTAGTAGGAGATAAAGAAAAGATAATAGCTATAGCAAAAGAAGTAAATGTTGATTTGAATAATGTAGAGATAATTCATGAAGAAGATGGAGAAAAGGCATGTAGAATTGCTACTGAATTGGTTAGTAGTGGAAAAGCCAATGTATTGATGAAAGGACTCATTGATACATCTGTTATTATGAAACAAGTTTTAGATAGTGAAATTGGTTTAAGAACAGGAAAGGTTATAAGTCATGTGGCTGTATTTGATGTAGAAACCTATCATAAAATATTTTTAGTTACAGATGCAGCTATGAATATATCACCAGATTTAAATCAAAAGAAGGAAATTATAGAAAATGCTGTAGGACTTGCTCGCTCTTTAGATATTGAAAATCCTAAAGTAGCAATTTTAGCTGCAAAAGAAAAAGTATCTCCTAAAATGGAAGCTACAGTTCATGCTAAGGAATTGGTTGATATGAATAAAAAGGGAGAAATTACTGACTGTATTATTGGTGGTCCTTTTGCTTTAGATAATGCTATTTCTAAGGAAGCAGCACTACATAAAGGAATAGATAGTGAAATCGCAGGAGATGCCGATATATTATTAGCTCCTGATATTGATGCTGGTAATGTTTTATATAAATCTTTAACTTATTTAGCAAAAGCTAAAAATGCAGGTATTATCGTAGGAACAAAGTCTCCAATAGTTCTAACATCTAGAGCAGATAATGAAGAGGCTAAATTATATTCTATTGCTTTAGGAGTACTAATGGCAACAAAATAAGGAGGGGATGATATGGAAGATATCAGGTTACTAGTAATTAATCCAGGATCTACATCTACTAAAATAGCAGTATTTGATAATGAAAATATTATATTTGAAGAAACACTACGTCATTCTGTAGATGAATTATCCAAGTATGAAAAAATATATGATCAATATGAATTTAGAAAAGATATTATTTTAAAATCCTTAGATAAAAACAATATAGATATAAAGTCCCTTAAAGCTGTAGTGGGAAGGGGAGGATTGTTAAAACCTATAGAAGGTGGGACATATGAAGTAAATGAAGAAATGCTTAAAGATTTAGAAAGAGGATTTCTAGGGGAGCATGCTTCTAATTTAGGTGGAATACTTGCGTATGAAATATCTAAGGAAATAGGTGGAAAATCATTTATTGTAGACCCAGTAGTAGTTGATGAAATGCAAGACGTAGCTAGAATCTCTGGAATAAAGGCAATTGAAAGAAAAAGTATATTTCATGCTTTAAATCAAAAAGCTGTTGCAAGACGCCATGCCAGAACCTTAGGAAAAAAGTATGAAAATTTGAACTTAATAGTCGTTCACTTAGGAGGAGGAATTTCAGTAGGTGCTCATAGAAAGGGCAAGGTCATAGATGTATCCAATGCTTTAGATGGGGAAGGACCATTCTCGCCAGAAAGAACTGGTGGACTACCTGTTGGTGACTTAATTAAGTTATGTTATTCGGGTAAGTATACTCACGAAGAAGTTAAAAAGATGATAAAAGGCAATGGCGGGTTGGTTTCATATTTAAATACTAATGATGCTAGAGAAGTTTGTGAAAGAATCAGTAATGGAGATAAATATGCAGAACTTGTTTACTATGCTATGGCTTATCAAGTTGCCAAAGAAGTTGGAGCTTGTGCCGCAGTGTTAAAAGGACAGGTAGATGGAATTCTTTTAACAGGAGGAATTGCTCATGATAAGCTATTTACTTCTTGGATAGAAGATAGAGTTAATTTTATAAGTCAAGTATATATTTATCCTGGAGAAGATGAACTAACAGCTTTGGCTGAAGGTGGTCTTCGTGTTTTAAGAGAAGAAGAAGCAGCCAAACAATATATTTAGAACATAGGTGAGATTATGATTAATGATAAAAGAATCAGGATTATAACAGGTCATTATGGAAGTGGTAAAACTGAATTTAGCGTTAATTATGCAGTTAAGTTAGCTAGTATGGGCAAAAAAGTAGCCTTAGCAGATTTAGATGTAGTTAATCTTTACTTCAGAAGTAGAGAAAGGGCTGAAACCTTGAAGGAATTAGGTATAAAAGTAATTGGTAGTTCAATAAATACTCCAGCAGTAGATGTACCTGCTATATCTCCTGAGGTAGCTACTCCACTTCAAGATGAAAGTTATGAAGCTATTTTAGATGTAGGAGGAGATCCTGCTGGTGCTAGGGCTTTAGGAAGGTATGTAGAGTATTTTAAAGAAGGCAATTATGATATGTTTTTTGTATTAAATGCCAATAGACCAGAAACTCAAAGTGCCGTTAAGGCTATTGAGTATATAAGAAAAATTGAAGATGTATCAAGAACTAAAGTTACAGGAATTATTAACAACACCCACTTATTAAAGAGTACTACTGTAGAAGATGTATTAAAAGGTCAAGAATTAGCTTTAGAAGTTTCTAATAAAATAAATATTCCAATAAAATATATATCTACATTAGAGTCTGTAGCAGAAAACCTTCCCAATAATCTGGAAGGAGAAATATTCCCGATTAAATTATTCATGAGGGAAGAGTGGATGTTATAAAATTCTAGTTAAGGAGGGGTTTAGATGGCAAAAGTAAAAGGAAAGGTTAGCTTTCAGGAAAACCTTTGCAAAGGATGTGGATTGTGTACCACTGTTTGTCCTGTAAAAATAATTACATTAGATACTTCAAAGATTAATGTAAAAGGGTATCATCCAGCGACAGTAAATGATCCAAATAGGTGTATTGGTTGTGCAAACTGTGCAACAATTTGTCCTGATGTAGTTATTGCAGTTGAAAGAGAATAGCTAAAACTAATAAAGGAGGGTTTATTTATGGCAAAAGTTCTCATGAAAGGGAATGAAGCTATAGGAGCTGCTGCCATTAAAGCAGGCTGTAAATACTTTTTTGGATATCCTATAACTCCCCAAAGTGAATTACCAGAATATATGTCTAGAGAATTACCAAAGGTTGGTGGAATATTTTTACAAGCAGAATCTGAAGTAGCTGCTATAAACATGGTTTATGGTGCAGCAGGAGCTGGAGAAAGAGTTATGACTTCTTCATCAAGTCCAGGAATATCTTTGAAACAGGAAGGTATAACTTATATTGCAGGGGCAGAATTACCTTGTCTTATAGTTAATATAATGAGAGGTGGTCCAGGACTTGGAAGTATCCAGCCTTCTCAAACTGATTATTTCCAAGCTACTCGTGGTGGTGGTAATGGAGATTATAGATTAGTAGTACTAGCTCCGGCAGATGTTCAAGAATTAGTAGATTTAATTATTGAGGGTTTTGATATAGCTGATCAATATAGAAATCCTGTAATGATTCTTGGAGATGGTATGATTGGTCAAATGATGGAACCAGTTGAATTTACCACACCAAAACAAAGAGAGTTATCAGAAAAAGATTGGGCAACAGTAGGAACTGGAGGAAAGAGAAATCCAAATATTATTAATTCTCTTTATATTGACCCAGAGAGTTTAGAGAAACATAATATCAAATTACAAGAAAAATATAAAATTATAAAGGAAAATGAAGTTAAAGTAGAATCCTATAATATAGAAGATGCAGATGTAGTTATAGCAGCTTATGGAACTACAGCTAGAATTGCAAAAACTGCTATATCAAAGTTAGAAAAAGAAGGATATAAGGTTGGATTAATAAGACCAATATCTTTATGGCCTTATCCATATGATGAATTTAATAAGATAAGTGATAGATGTAAAGGCATACTTACTGTTGAAATGAATAGCGGACAAATGGTAGACGATGTTAAAATTGCAGTAGATGGACGTTTTCCAGTATCTTTTTATGGTAGAACTGGAGGAATGGTGCCAACTCCTGATGCGATAATTGAGAGGGTAAAAGAAATCTATGGAGGTGAAAAATAATGACTGTAGTATTTCAAAAAACTAAAGGATTAACAGATAATCCTACTCATTATTGTCCTGGATGTACTCATGGGATTATCCATAGATTAGTAGGTGAAGTTTTAGAAGAATTAGGAGTATTAGACAATGCTATAGGTGTTGCACCAGTAGGTTGTTCAGTATTTGCTTATAATTACTTTAATTGTGATATGCAGCAAGCAGCTCATGGGAGAGCTCCTGCAGTTGCTACAGGAATTAAAAGAGTTCGTCCAGATAATTTCGTATTTACTTATCAAGGAGACGGAGATTTAGCTTCTATAGGTACGGCTGAAATAGTTCATGCCGCTCATAGAGGAGAAAAAATATCTACAGTATTTGTAAATAATGCTATATATGGTATGACAGGCGGTCAAATGGCACCAACTACCTTAATTGGTCAAAAAGCTACAACAGCACCTTATGGAAGAGATGAAGCCCATAGTGGTAGACCAATAAGAATATCAGAGATGCTTTCAACAATCCATGGAGCTAAATTTGTAGAGAGAGTAGCAGTAAATACTCCTGCTAATATTAGAAAAGCAAAAAAAGCTATAAAAGAATGTTTCCAAATACAGTTAGAAGGAAAAGGTTTTGGAATAGTAGAAGTATTATCAACTTGTCCTACTAACTGGGGTTTAACACCTGAAGAGGCTATGAAATGGTTAGAAGATAATATGATTCCTTATTATCCACTAGGTAATTTTAGAAGACCAGAGGAGGTGGAATAAATGGAAGAAAGAATAATAATAGCTGGTTTTGGCGGGCAAGGAGTAATGGCTATGGGTCAGTTACTTACTTATGCTGGAATGATAGAAGATAAGAAAGTTTCTTGGTTACCTTCCTATGGACCAGAGATGAGAGGAGGAACAGCTAATTGTAGTGTTATTATATCAGATGAAGCTGTTGGCTCTCCAGTAGTAATTGATTCCACAGCAGCAATAGTGATGAACAGACCATCTTTAGATAAGTTTGAGAACCTTGTAATTCCAAATGGAAGATTACTTATTAATTCTTCACTAATTGACAGAGAAGCAACAAGAGATGATATTGAGATCTACTATATACCTGCTAATGAAATTGCAGATAGTATAGGAAACAGTAGAGTAGCTAATATGGTAATGTTAGGAGCATATTTAGAGGCAGTAGAACCTGTTAAAGTAGAATCTATATTAGAAGCTTTTACAAAAGTATTTGGAGAAAATAGAGCTCATTTACTTCCAATAAATAAAGAAGCCTTAGAAAAAGGTGCAGAAGCAGCAAGAAAACAGAAAGAAGCAATAGTTTAAATAATAAAAGCTAGTCTCAGAAGAGACTAGCTTTTATACTTTCTGTAATAAATGAATAATAAGTAAGAACTGTCATAGTATAAAGTTAATCTTAAATATATACTATCTTTTAATTATTAGTACAATATATAGAAGAAAAATATTTTATTATAAAATAAAGCTAAGGTATGTATACCACATACCTTATTAATAGAATATTATTCTTCAACTACAGTGCAAGCTTCGGATCCAGGTGTAGGAACTGGAGGAATTGTAACTTGTCGGTTTTGTAAAATCTTAAGTCTAAGTTCGATAACTGTTTTTTCTTCGATTTGTCTGAAAAATCTTTCTTCAAATGGAAGGTCTATATTATCTGGGCGACTACGATTTATAAGTTCATCAAATTCAATAATTCTGCTAGAGAGTAATTCACAGAATGGAAGTTCATTGAAAAATTCTTCACTTATTTGATTGAACTCTGATAAGTCTCCTGACATTAATTTATCTTTTTCAGCAAACTCATTTCTTGGTAAATCTTCTTCTTTAAGAAATTCAAATTCTTGTCTAGAGTTTGTACGAAGTGTTTCTGGTTGTCTAAAGAAAGTAACAGGTGTAGTACATTCAAAAGGAACATCTACAGTACAATGATGAATTTCTCCACATACTCCTTCAAAATTTGAACATGTTCTTGTAGAAAAGTCAATATTTTTACGAACAAACCCTTTGATAAATAAAACGTTAGTAGGTTGTAAAAGCAGACATTGAGTTATTTTTAGTCTTTTCTTAATATCTTTAATTTCAAGAGCTGGTTCAGGTAAATTAATGATAGAACTAACATCGAATCGAATCCTTAATTGAGCTAAGACCACAGGTATCTTTGCTACAACACCATTTGTAATTCCAACTGGTGTTTCTGGGGTATTTGGACAATCACCTAAGTTTCTACTCTCAACATCAACACAAGATGGTGGGCAATTCCCAAGTTTATTATCAAAAGATTGTATACTAATTTCAGTGTTATCCTCACTACTATCCAAGTGTTCTATATAGCTTGTATTGTCATCTTGGCTACTATCTAAAGGTTCTATATAGATTGTATTGTCATCTTGGCTACTATCTAAGTGTTCTATATAGCTTGTATTGTCATCTTGGCTACTATCCAAGTGTTCTATATAACTTGGATTGTTATCTTGGCTACTATCCAAGTGTTGTTCTATATAGATTGTATTGTCATCTTGGTTACTATCCAAGTGTTGTTCTATATAACTTATATTGTTATCTTGGTTACTATCCAAATGTTTTATATAATTTGCATCATTAAATTGACTACTATCAAAAGATTTTATATAACTTGTATCGTAATCTTGGCTACTATCCAAATGTTCTATATAACTTGTATTGTCATCCTCACTACTATCCAAATGTTCTATATAACTTGTATTGTCATCTTGGCTACTATCCAAATGTTCTATATAACTTGTATTGTCATCCTCACTACTATCCAAATGTTCTATATAACTTGTATTGTCATCTTGGCTACTATCCAAATGTTCTATATAGCTTGTATTGTTATCCTCACTACTATCCAAATGTTCTATATAACTTGTATTGTCATCTTGACTACTATCCAAAGGCTTTATATCATTTGGATAATTATCCTGACTACTATCAAAATGTTTTATATAATTTGCATCATTAAATTTACTACTATCAAAAGATTTTATATGACTTGTATCATAATCTTGGCTACTATCAAAAGATTTTATATGACTTGTATCGTAATCTTGACTCCTATCAAAAGGTTTTATATAATTTGCATCATTAAATTCACTACTATCAAAAGATTTTATATAACTTATATCATTATCTTGGCTATTATCAAAAGGCTTTATATAACTTGTATCATTAAATTGACTATTGTCAAAATACTGACTATCATCAAACCATTGATCATCATCAAGACATTGACTATTATCAAAACATTGCACGTTACTAACGTTAACCATTTCTACCGGTTTATTCAATTTTGTTACCTCCTTTAACATTAATAGTTTTGGCTGCCGATAGCTCTTTTTTCTTTTTTACTACATGATATTCGTGTTATCTAATTAGGTGATGATATTTTTTATATTAAACTAAAAAACATAAAAATATTTTTTGAAAATTATCTTATAAATCCTACACAAATTTAACTTATCAGCATAATATAAAAATAAAAAATATTATTTTACAGTAAAATAAAACTAGGGTATGCAGCACACATACCCTAGCTATAAACATTATTTTTTAACTTTATTATTTTCAATTGCACCTGGTCCAGATGTAGGAGTTGGAGGAATTGTAACTTGTCGTTTTTGTAAAATCTTAAGTCTAAGCTCTATAACCATTTTTTCTTCAATTTTTCTGAAGAATCGTTCTTCAAACGGAAGGTCAATATCAGATGGACGCCTACGATTTATAAGTTCATCAAATTCAATAATTCTGCTAGAAAGTAATTCACAGAATGGAAGTTCATTGAAAAATTCTTCACTTACTTGATTGAACTCTGACAAGTCTCCTGACAGCAATTTATCTTTTTCAGCAAAATCTTTTCTTGGTAAATCTTCTTCTTTAAGAAATTCAAATTCTTGTCTAGAATTTGTACGAAGTACTTCTGGTTGTCTAAAGAAAGTAACAGGTGTCGTACATTCAAAAGGAACATCTACAGTACAATGATGAATTTCTCCACATACTCCTTCAAAATTTGAACATGTTCTTGTAGAAAAGTCAAT
>NZ_JAHLPM010000008.1 GCF_018917865.1 Tissierella simiarum | reverse complement strand
ATACATATTTTTGCTTAAAAAGCATAACTCTCTTAAAGCTAAATATTCACCTTTAGACAAATGTTTAAGCTGTTGTTTTTGAACACCAAACAAAACTTCTTTAGTAGGCTTTTGGGGCATTTAAATCCTCCTTTCTTAGAAAATTATAGTAATATTATAGTATAGTAGTCATGATTTTACAATAAATGCTATTACTTATGCAATCTAATAAAAGAAAAAACTTAGCTAAAGCTAAGTAAAAATTCACCACCCACCTATAGAGGATGGGTGTACTCTTTTTGAAAAAAGATAGAAATAAAATCTTTTTCAGACAAGAAATCATGTGTAAGTTTGACAGCTGATTCCCATACATTTAGTATTTCAGAAAGACTCTTATTATTTATGTTATCTAATTTAATTATATTACTGTACATTCTATATTCTCCTTTTATATAGACTTTTCTCCTATGTTTTCTAGTATATGTGTTGCCATTTATTCATGAAAGGTATCCCAAAATATGTATAAACTTCTCCAAAGAATAAATGATTTTCATACATATATTTTATTACATCTAACTTAAATTCACCACAATATTTTCCATAAAAACACTCCCTTTATAGTCGCAGATTTATTTGTTTTATCTGTCTACTATAAAGGGAGTGCACTTCATCTATGGGCTATTTCTTGTTTTCGTTGTCTACCCATTCTTTAGATTCTATAACCGCATCTAAAGTAGGCATAGCAACTTTGGAGTGTGGTATTCGTTTTTCAGTTTTATAATATACATCCGTTGAAGTTTCTTCTTTTTTAGAATCCTTGTGCATTTGATAGCCAGTACAAGGGTCAGCACTCGAATTTCTTTTACAGTTTATTTTATCTTTATCCACTATAATCCCTCCTATAAATAGTATTTACCCAATTAGAATAAATATGATAAACTTAAATTAAACTAGTAATATAAAATATAAGGAGTTGAATATTATGGAAAATAATAGATTAATGAAAGATATAGAATTTATTGTAGAAATAGATAAAATGAAATCCATACTTAGACAAACTACTTTAATGGATAAATCTAAAAGAGAAAATGATGCAGAACATTCATGGCATATATCTGTTATGGCTATGGTATTATCTGAATATGCTAACGAAGAGGTGGATACATATAAAGTTATAAAGATGCTTTTAATTCACGATTTAGTGGAAATATATGCAGGTGATACTTTTTGCTATGATAAAGTGGGGAATGAAGATAAGAAAGAAAGAGAACTTAAAGCAGCAGAAAAAATATTTGGAATGTTAGGAGAAGATAAAGGCAAAGAATTTAGAGAACTTTGGGATGAATTTGAGGAAATGAAAACTAAAGAAGCACTATTTGCCGCTTCTATGGATAGACTGCAACCAATGCTTAGTAATTATTATTCTGGTGGAGGAACTTGGGAGAAATTTAATGTACAAAAGAAGGATATTTATAAAAGAATATCTCCTGTAAAAGAATCATCAGAAGAATTATGGAAGTTTGTTGAATATATGATAGAAGATGCCTTTGAAAAAGGATATATTACGAAAGAATAATGTGTTTATAGAAAAATAGTTAAGTCTAAAAGACCTAACTATTTTTTATAAATATTAAAACAGAACTTTATAATAACTCTTTTCTTAATTCTTCCATTGATTTAGGTGAAAGATATCCTAGAGGAATATAATATTAAAAAATATTAATATATTTCTAAAAATATTTGGAACTTTTTTTGTTAATTTGTACTCTATATTATTAAAGAGAACATTTTTAGACATTCATATATAAAATCTCTAGACATAACTAAATATTTTTTAGAAAGGCGTGATTAAAATGGGGATATATCTTTGTAAGCTGTCAAAATAAAATTAAAAAAAGGAGTGGGGAATTATGCTAAAAAGACACATGTGTTTAATGACACTCATAACCATTTTAATTTTTTCATTTTTGACACCTATTTATGGAGATTCAGCTAAAGGTATAGTAATAGACGGAATCAATGTTCAACAAGGAGCAGATAAAGATCTTTCTATATTTGAAATTTCTTCAGATGAGATAATAGAGTTACCTCCATTTAAACCAAGATTACTTTCTCCTATACAGGATATTGAAAAACATGAAAGGTGGAAAGGAAATAAGTTAACTTGGGAGATTAGACAGATGAAAGAATCAGGAAAATTTGCTAAAGATGATGTAATTAAAGTACAAATATCACCATATTTTGAATTTACAGATGAAGAATTCTTAATGAAAATTAAAGAAAACTTTGGAGAAGATATGGAGTATGAAAAAGTAGGACCAAGATATAATTTAGATATAACTATAGAACAGCTAGATATTTTAGAAGCAATGGATGAAGTAATGAGAATTGCTGATCCTGATGAAGAGCAGAATGTCACTATTAGTCATGAGACTAATAGTGACATTGGTCTTAATTTAGATGCAGCTACAGAAATGATGGGAATAAAAAAGGCACGTTCTGATTTTGGAGTAACAGGAGATTTAGATGGAAATAAAACTAAATATTCAAAAAATGATGTAGTAATAGCTATTGTGGATACTGGAATAGATGCTGGTCATATAGATTTAGATGGTGGAAAGGTTATTGGCTGGTATGATGTAGTAAATGGTGAAAGTAAGCCTTATGACGACCATGGACATGGTACTCATGTTGCTAGTATAGCAGCTGGAACTGGAGAGGGAGATCCTAATAATCAAGTAGGATTCGCACCTGGAGCAGCATTAGTTGGAGTAAAAGTTATGGATAAGTATGGAGGAGGATATACTACGCATATTATAGATGGTCTTCAATGGATATATGATAATATTGATAAGTATAATATAGATGTAGTAAATATGAGTATAGGTACACATTCTTCATATAAAAATGTTAAAGAAGTAATTGATTTAATAAATGATATAGATAGGAAAGGGGTGCCGGTATTTGTTGCAGCAGGAAATGAAGGTGATGGGAGAGAACTGGGGCGATACTATGATACTTTAAGTACCTATGCTAAATACACATCTACATCTGTAGGAAGTGTTAGAGATCCTTATGAAGGTGGATGGGGATTAAGTAAATTTTCTTCTAGAGGGACAGGCAATCAAGGTCCTTATATAGTTGCTCCAGGACATAATATTAGAGCAGCTAGAGCTAATTCTAGGAAAGGATATAAAACGGATTCTGGTACATCTATGTCTACACCAGCAGTTACTGGTACCTATGCGCTTATGCTTGATGCAGCATATACTAGAGGAAATTCAGAAATAAGTTTTTCAGGATTTGATATGGGACCAACAGGCTATGATAAGTTATATGGTAATGGAAATTTACTTGGATATGAATCTATAAAAAGAGCTGGTAGATATTCGGGAAGTTTTGATAACTATCGTACCTATATTAGGAAACCTGAAGGTTACGTTAACAAAGGTGATGCAGTAATATTTCCTATAGAGGTAAATTCATCGACGGTAGATCTTAACGTAAATTTATTGATATTAGATGAAAACAATGAAGATTTAGATATAGTTATATGGGAACCGGGAGCAAATCCATTAGAGGGGGATCCGTGGACATACTTAATTGGAGAAGAGAAAGAAATGCCTCATGAACATATTAGTATTAAGAATCCAAAACGCGGGACTTATTATATAGGAGTCGCTGGCATGAGAGATTCAGGAAACTATTCATTGGAGATTACAGGATATAATATAGAAATAGGCGAGTGGTAAATAAGTAAGGCAGATATTTTTGATATCTGCCTTACTTATACCAGTTTTTTACTATACGAGAAAAACATCTTTTGTTTAATTAATATATTTCGCTGTACGGAATAGCATCTAAATAGTTTTGTATTGCTAGTTTTCTAATATCAATAATTTCATTGGGAAGATTACCTAAATCAAACCACTCCAATGCTGAACACTTATTTGGCTCAGCTATTGTAGCAATACCATCATATTTTTTTACAATAAAATAAATATCATAATATGTGGGACCACCATTTTTTCCAATTCGATGTGATAAATGTACAAATTCTACGAACTCAACATCAACAGTAATGCCAAGTTCTTCTAAACATTCTCTGATGACTGCCATCTTTGCAGTTTCGCCTTCATCTACATGTCCACTTCCAGCAAAGTCCCATTTACCGTCCATATAACCAGTATTAGCTCGTTGATGAAGAAGAACTTGCATTTTTCCATCACATTGACGAACAATAATTGGGAAAACAGCTGATAGTGCTTTATAATGTTTATCCATATTTACACACCCCGCACAATATAAATTTTGTCTATCTAAGGTACATTGTAGTAAGGATGATTGTTGGTCTAATTTATATCTATTTCATGTATATGATAATGTTAATGACTCTTAACGAATCAAATGATTCACTTTAATGATGAATCTTTATAACAACTCTTTTCTTAATTCTTCCATTGATTTAGGTGAAAGATATCCTAAAGGAATATCGAATACTGTACATGCACCGCTTTTTCCTTCTATAGATAGTTTATGTATTGCTCTAGCATATGCTATCATTACACTTGAAGTAAACTCTGGATTACTTTCTAGATCTAAACTGAATTTTATTTTTTGTCTATTTCCTTCACCAGTTTTTCCTGTACATATAACAAAGCCTCCATGAGGAATTTTAGAACGATGAATTGCTAATCCTTCTTCAGAGACAAAGTGTACTGTTGTATCATAGCCTTCAAAATAATTTGGCATTTTTTTTATTTCGTTTTCTATTCTATCTAAATCTTCACCTTCTTCTACAACCACATAACAGTCACGTTTGTGTTTTTCACAGGCTTTAAGATCAGGATTTTCAAATGTATTGACTTTCTCAATAGCTGATTCAATAGGAATAGTATATTGAATTGCATCTTTTACACCCTTTATTGATCGTATTGCATCGGAGTGACCTTGACTTACTCCTTTACCCCAGAAGGTATAATCTTTTCCATTAGGTAGAACCGTTTGAGCTAAAAGGCGGTTAATGGAGAATAGCCCTGGATCCCAGCCAACAGAAATTAGGCTTAATTTACCAGAATTTGTTGCAGCTTCATCTACTTTTTTAAAATATTCTGGAATACTTTGATGATTATCAAAGCTGTCAACAGTGTTGAAACATGATGCGATTAGAGGACCCTGTATTGGGGTATCATTGGCAGAACCACCACATAAAATCATTACATCTATCTTTTCTTTATAATTCCAGATTTCTGATACATGTATTGCTTTATGAGATGTTTGTAATGTACTAGGATCTCTTTTAGTAAAAATAGCTTCAAGTTCAAAGTCGGGATTTTGTTTTAAGGCCATTTCTACTCCTTTTCCTAAATTCCCATAGCCTACGATACCAATTCTAATTTTTTTATCCATGTTAACCCTCCATAGTTATAATTCTACCGAAATAAATATACTAAATAGTTTATCACAATATTTTATACTTTTCTACTTTTTGAATTTGGATAAAATTGGAGAATGGTAAAAATAGTTGGAACTTTTTCTGTTATTCTATACTCTATATTATTACAATAAAGATAAAATAAAAAGGAGTGAAGATTATGTTAAAAAGACGTATACTAACTATTGCTATCATAATATTTTTGACTTTTTTAAATATGAAACTTATATATGGAGATTCAGCTAAATCTATAGATAAAGTGAGTACTATGCCAGTAGATTCTAAAGCAACAAAATCTATTCCTAGGATTAGAAGGGATAGTAAGCTTTCTCCTAAAATTAGATACATAAAAGAAAATAGGCAGTATTCTAAGGATGATAGAATTAAAGTTCAAGTAAAAACTTATTTTGATACAAAAGATGAAGAGGTTTTTGAAAGATTGAAAAAAGAGTTTGGGAAAGAGGTAGAATATGAAGGAATTGGGATATTTAATCTAAACATATCTATGAATCAATTAAATGTATTGGAAGGCATGGAAGAAGTTTTGATTATAAACATATTTGAACCAGAAAATGAGGAAATTAAACTTTCTCAGGAAATTAGAGAAATTAAAGAATATGGCAAACATACTAATAGAGATATAATTAAAGTAAGAGCTGAAGTTCATGGATTAAGATATGAAAACTTTGAGAAGGAGGTTAAGAAAAAGTTTGGAGAAGATATATACTTGGAGTCTATGGGAAAAACACATCCAAAAGGTGAAATATATGTTTATCTAAATTGTTTATACGATTTAGATATTAAAATGGAACAGTTAGATACTCTAGAAAATATGGAAGATGTATTCAAGATTTCTGATTATGAAATATCTCGAAGGGGAATGTATATTAAACCAATGAGAAGTGGACCCAAAAGTATAATCATAGATAAACTAAATATTAGAACAGGAGATGGTAAAGAACTTTCTGTAATTAACAATCCTTCAGAAGGAGCGATTCAATTATCGCCTGTTAAACCAAGGGGACTTTCTCCTATAAAAGAGAGAGAAAAGCGTGAAAAATGGGAAGGAGATAAATTGACTTGGAAGATTAGACAGATGAAAGAATCAGGAAAGTATAATAAAGATGATATAATCAAAGTGCTAGTATCACCAGACTTTGACGTTATACATGAAGAATTCATAAAGAAAATTAAAGAAAGTCTTGGAGAGAATATAAAATATGAAAAGGTAGGTCGTAAATATGAATTAGATATTACAATGGAACAGCTGGATATTTTAGAAGCAATGGATGAAGTAATGACTATTAGCCATCCTGATCCAGAGGATGTTGATTATATATGTGATATTAATAAAAATACTGAAACGAGTACTGAATCTACAAAAACAAGATAAAGGGGCATGATTAAGCCCCTTTATTAGTTTTTATATTTGATTAATATTTAAAATGCTGGTATTATAGCTCCACCATATGTGTCTTCAATATATTTTTTAACCTTTTCGCTTTGAAGGGCTTTTAATAATTTAACAAATTTTTCTTTATTTTCTTCTCCTGCTCTTATAGCTACTAAATTAGCATAAGGAGAGTCTTTTCCTTCAATGAATAAACTATCTTTTACTGGGTTTAATCCTGCATCCAAGGCATAGTTACCGTTTATAACTGCTCCATCAACGTCTTTTAATACTCTTGGAAGGGAACCTGCTTCTAAGGATTTAACTTTAAGATTTTTTGGATTCTCTACTATGTCTTTTTCAGTAGCTTCTAAACCTGCACCATCTTTAAGCTTAATTAGTCCATTACTTTCAAGAAGAAGCAAAGCTCTACCACCATTTACAGTATCGTTTGGAATCAATATTTCACTACCATCTTTTAACTCATCTATAGAATTGATTTTTGAAGAATAGAATCCCATTGGTTCTATATGAACTTTTCCTAAAGAAATTATATCCAATTTTTCTTTTTCCTTAAAGTCATTTAAATAAGGTTCATGTTGGAAAAAGTTAGCATCTATTTCTTTATCGGCTAAAGCATGATTGGGTTTAACATAATCAGTAAACTCTATTACGGTTACTTTAAGTCCTTCGTTTTCTAGGTCTTCTTTAATAAGATTAATTAGCTCTCTATGAGGAACAGGAGAAACGCCTATTTTAATTTCATTGTCAGCACTTTCTTTTTTACTACAACCTGCTAATAGAGATAAGGACAAAACTACAATTAATATTAATGACAATACTTTTTTCAATTTAACTCCCCCTTGTGTTATTTTTTATTTATTTTTATAGAAATCCTATCACCTAAGTATTGAATTCCTTGGACCAATAGGATTATTATTAAAACAGAAACAATCATTAAATCTGTTTGGAACCTATAGAATCCAAAACGGATTGCTAAATCTCCTAAGCCGCCTCCTCCAATGGCACCCGCCATTGCTGAATATCCAATTAAGTTGATTATAGTTAAAGTTATACCTAAAACTAAAGAAGGCATTGCTTCTGGAATAAGAACCTTTGTAATTATTTGGGATACTGTAGCACCCATGGAAAGGCTTAATTCAACTACACCTTTATCTACTTCCTTTAAAGAACTTTCCATAACCCTTGCTACAAAAGGAGCTGCAGCTATGGAAAGAGGTACAATAGTTGCTGTTGTTCCAATGGTTTTTCCCACTAATAACTTGGATAAAGGAAACACTAAAATCATCAAAATTAAAAAAGGAAAAGATCTTAGTACATTTATAATTCCATTGAGAATTTTATTGAGTAAAGGTTTCTCCCAAATATTATCTTTTTCTGTAATTACCAGTAAAATTCCTAAAGGAAAACCTATTAAGATAGAAAAAATAGTTGATAATAAAACCATATACAAAGTTTCTAGTAAAGAAGGTACAAGTAATTCAGCCATTATATCACCTCCACATGAACATTTTCATTATTTAAAAATTCAATAGCTTTTTGAACTTCTTCACAATCTCCAAGTAATTCTAATATTAAATGTCCTACACTATTACTTTGAAGTTTATTGATATTTCCAGAAAGAATATTTACATCAATGTTAAAATTTCTAATAATCTTTGAAACAATAGGTTGTTTAGCATTGTTTCCCAAAAAACTAAGTCTAATGAGTTTACCTTTAAAATCCTCTGGATTAATGATTTCTTCTTCAAAATTAGATGATAAAGTGTCTATAAAAGCTTGAGCCGTTTTGGTCTTTGGTTGTTTAAAAAGATTTTCTACTGTGTTTTCTTCAATTACTTTACCATTTTCCATTATAGCAACCCTATCACATATATCTTTTACTACTTCCATTTGGTGTGTTATGAGAACTATAGTTACCCCTAGTTCCTGTCTAATTTTACTCAATAAAGCCAAAATGGATTTGGTAGTTTTTGGGTCCAATGCAGAAGTTCCTTCATCACTTAACAATATCTTAGGATTATTAGCTAAGGCTCTTGCAATAGCTACTCTTTGTTTTTGACCTCCACTTAATTGAGATGGATAAGCATTTTTTTTATCTGTTAGTTCTACGTATTCTAAAAGCTTATCAACTCTTTCTTTAATCTTGCTTTTATCCATTTTTTCCAATTCCAATGGAAAAGCTATGTTTTCATAAACAGTTTTTTGAGATAATAGATTGAAGTGTTGAAAAATCATCCCTATTTCTTTTCTTTCTTTTCTTAAATCACCTTTGCTGAGATTAGTTATATCTACTCCATCTATGATAATACTGCCTTCTGTAGGTTCTTCAAGCCTATTTAAGCATCTAATTAAAGTAGATTTTCCAGCACCACTTAATCCAATAATTCCAAATATTTCTCCTCTGTTTATATCTAAGGACACATTTTTAACTGCCCAGAATTCATCTTTATTATCTTTAAAAGATTTAGATAAGTTTTCTATTTTAATCATTATAACGCCCCTTTAACCAAAAATTTATTAAAATAAAAACCTCTTAGAGTAAAAGAGGTTTAAATTAAAAAAACCTCTTAGAAGAAAGAGGTTTTTTTCCTCTCTCATCTATCGGTATAAATACCGCAGGATTTAGCACCTTGTGATTTCACAGGTTGCCGGGTTTCATAGGGCCAGTCCCTCCACCTCTCTGGATAAGAGTTTCTATTCGATTTTTCTTAGGACTAATTGTAATACGATTATCCTTTTTTGTCAAGTTCAATTTCTTTTATAACGAATAAGAGAGTTCTACTTTTTCTTTTTTTAATAGAGGAACTCGTTTTGACCTCAATGAGTTTCAAGAAAATCTACCTTAAAATGCATCGATAGATACTTTTCTTATTTGCATATAAATTTAAATATGTCTATTTTCTATTTTATTATAAACATCTTCATGATTCATTCCTCTAGTATCTATTAAAGTCGTTTGAGGAGTATAAAATATATCACTAGACATATTTAAAATATTTGCATCAGAAGGTATTACTTCATTATATTGATTAAAATTCGTATTATGCAAATTTTCTATTTTGTAAAACATATCCATTTCATCATCGCTACCAGTGCCATTAAAAAACGTAGTATATGGACTTAAACTAGTTTCAATATAATTATCTTTGTCCATTTTTTTACACCTCCTAATTTTAATTTTAGTTTTGCCAATTTTAAATTTTAATATTAAAACACCTTTTACCAGCATAATTTAAATTTTTTAAGACAAAATATTAAGGAAAGAAAATTTTTTTGAGAGGAGTGTATTTATGGCGTTAAAAAATCCAGTTAATTTAGGAAATATTAATCAATCAGAACTTCAAAGTATAAGAGAAATAACAGGAGCTCACTTAACTATGAGTACAAAATTTGATTTTTACTCTAATCAATGTCAAGATCCTCAAATAAAACAATTATTTAAACAATCAAGCCAAGATTCTCAAACAACAGCTAGTAGTTTAATGAATTCAATTTAAGGAGGTATATATTATGCAAGAAAAAGATATGGTAAGTGATATATTAGCAGGGACTAAAGCTAGTATAGAATCATATACTAAGGCTATTACAGAATGTGCTAATCAACAATTGAGAAGTACTTTTCAACAATTAAGAAATGAAGCTGAACAATTCCAATATCAGCTATTTCAAATAGCAGAACAAAAAGGTTATTATGTACCAGCACCACCAGCTAATCAAAATGACATACAACAAGTTAAAAGTGGTTTAAGCGGCGGAACAGCTATGAAGTAAAAAATAAAGTCAGGAGATCCTGACTTTATTTTTTAAATATCTATTGACATTTAAATATATTTATGTTAACTTCATAAGGAAAAATAAATACCTTTAAACTGATCCTGTGAGGTCAGAAAGGAGAGCGTAGATAAGCATTGGTATACCTATGCCTTCCTTTATGGAAGGCTTTTTTAGTACGCAGATCCTTTAAAGGTCTAATAGACTAAAAAGGAGGTAATAAAATGTTAAAAGGAAGACACTTAATAGATCCCCAAGATTTTACTATCGAAGAACTAGAAAGTATATTTAGTTTAGCTGAAAAAATAATTAATAACCAAGAGGATTTTACCCATTTATGTGATGGAAAAATATTAGGAACTCTATTTTATGAACCTAGTACTAGAACAAGGTTTAGTTTTGAAGCAGCAATGTTAAGATTAGGAGGAAAAGTAATTGGTTTCTCGGAACCAGGCTCCAGTTCAGTAATGAAAGGTGAGAGCATAGCAGATACCATAAAAACAGTAGGAGCTTATACTGATATAATTGCTATTCGCCATCCAAAAGAAGGAGCTCCAAAATACGGTTCTCTTTATTCTCCAGTTCCTTTAATAAATGCAGGAGATGGAGGTCACCAGCATCCAACCCAAACTTTAACAGATCTTTTAACAATCAAACAAGTAAAAGGTACATTATCTAATTTAACCATAGGCCTATGTGGCGACCTTAAATTTGGTCGTACAGTCCATTCTTTAATTAAAGCCATGTCTAGATATGAAAACATCAAATTTATTTTAATATCCCCTAAAGAATTACAAACACCTAAATATATAAAAGCTGAAATTTTAGATAAAAAGAGCTTGGACTATGTAGAAGTAGAAAGGCTAGAAGAAGTAATAGATCAATTAGATATATTGTATATGACAAGAGTTCAAAAAGAACGATTCTTCAATGAAGCCGACTATATAAGATTAAAGGATAGCTATATTTTAGATAAAGCTAAGCTTAAACTAGCAAAACCTGATTTATCCATACTTCATCCTCTTCCAAGAGTAAATGAAATTAGTATGGAAATAGATGAAGACCCAAGGGCTTGTTATTTTAACCAAGTGAAATACGGTATGTTTGTAAGAATGGCTTTAATAGCCAAATTATTGGGGGTGAAGTAAATGTTAAATATAGATAGTATTTCAAAAGGTATTGTAATAGATCATATAAAACCAGGTTATGGATTTATAATATTTAAGCATTTAGGGCTGGATAAAGCCAATTTTACAGTAGCATTGATTATGAATGCACCCAGTAAAAAATATGGACGTAAAGATATAATAAAAGTAGAAAATGTCATAGACTTAGACTTAGCTATGTTAGGTTTTATAGATTCAAACATAACTGTAAACATAATAGAAAATGAAATAATAACAGAGAAAATAAATTTATCTTTACCAAAACTGGTAGAAGGGATAATAGAGTGTAAAAATCCAAGATGTGTAACTTCTATAGAAAGAGATATAGTTCATAAGTTTGCTTTAATAGATGAAGCAAGTGGAAGTTATAAATGTGAGTATTGTGATCAAATATATTCTTGGGAGGGTTAAAATGGAACTTTTAATAAAGGAGTGTAGAATAGTAGATGAAAGTTTAGATTTTATAGGAGATTTATATATAAAAGACGGATTAATAGCTGATTATGGAAAAAATCTAGACTATGACTGTAAATTCATTGATGGAAAAGATTTAACATTGATGCCCTCATTTATAGATATGCATGTGCATTTTAGGGAACCTGGATATACCTATAAGGAAGATTTATATTCAGGTAGTTTAGCTGCATTAAAGGGAGGTTATACTCTAGTAAATTTAATGGCTAATACTAATCCAATATGTAGTTCTATGAAAGTAGTAGAATACGTATTAAATAAATCTAAAGAAATGGATTTAATAGACATCCATCAAACTGTATCTGTTACAGAAAACTTCGATGGAAAAACTCTCTCTCATCTTGATAGGATAGATGAGAGAGTAAAGTTCATTTCTGATGATGGGAAGGGAATAAAATCAAATATAAGCATGTATAAAGCTATGGTAATAGCTAAAGAAAAAGGAATTAGTATTATATCTCATGCAGAAGATGAAGATTTAACTCCCATTGATTTTAGACTTTCAGAAAATATTATAACTGTAAGGGATATATTTTTATCTAAAACTACTGGTGCTCATCTTCACTTAGCTCATGTTAGCACTAAGGAAGCTATACAAGAAATAAGAAAGGGAAAAAGAGAAGGAGCTAATATAACTTGTGAGGTAACTCCACACCATATAGCTCTTTGGTCTAATAACTATAGAGTTAATCCACCTATAAGAGAAAAGGAAGATGTAGAATACCTTATTGAAGGTATAAAAGATGGAGTGATAGATGTAATAGCTACAGATCATGCCCCTCATAGTGAAGAAGATAAAGAAAAAGGTTCTCCTGGAATATCTGGTATAGAAACGTCTTTTTCAGTAAGTTACACAACTTTAGTTAAATCAAAGACGATAGATTTAAAAAAGTTATCTCAAATAATGTCTGCTAATCCAGGAAGGCTAATGAAAGTAAACAAAGGAAGAATTGAAAAAGGTTTTGATGGAGACGTAGTACTGTTAGATTTAAATACGGAAATCATAGTCAATGAAAGTGAATTTTTATCTAAGGGAAAAAATACTTCTTTTAGTGGAATGAAGTTTTATGGAGAAGTAGTTGCAACTCTTAGAAAAGGAAAAATTAAATATTTAAATGAAGATTTTCCAATACAGTTTTGGAGGGATAGAGTTGATAATAGATAGATTATATAAGGAAGTAGAGAAAAAGGGCAATGTTTGTTTAGGGTTAGATACTCATTTAGATTATATACCAGAAGAAATAAAGAGAGAATATAAAGATGTAGATGAAATTATTTTTCAATTTAATAAGAAAATTATAGATTCTACCATAGATATAACGTCTATCTATAAACTTCAGATAGCATATTATGAAGCCTATGGAATTAAAGGGCTTGTGGCATATAAGAAAACCTTAGAATATATAAAATATAACAATTCCCTATCTATAGGAGATGTAAAAAGAGGGGATATATCGTCTACAGCAGAAATGTATGGAAAAGCTCATTTTGAAGGGGATTTTGAAACAGATTTTATAACCTTAAATCCTTATATGGGTTTTGATAGTATTACTCCCTATTTAAAATATTTAGATACAGGAAATAAAGGCGTATTTGTATTACTTAGGACTTCAAATCCAGGAGCTAAGGATATTCAATATTTAGATATTAATCATGAAAAGTTATATTACAATGTAGGAGATAAATTAAAAGTATTAGCTTCTAAATATAGAGGAAAAAATGGATATAGCTTAATTGGGGCAGTAGTTGGAGGAACTCACATTGATGAAGCTAAGGATATACGAAGACGATACGAGGACATATATTTTCTAATACCTGGGTACGGTGCTCAAGGAGGTAAGGGAAAAGATGTGTCTTTATATTTAAATAATGGCAACGGAGGAATAGTCAACTCTTCAAGAGGAATAATAACAGCCTATAAGAAATATGAAGATGGATATAAAAATTTTGAACATTATACTAGACAAGCAGTATTATCCATGAAGGAGGATATTCGATGTGAAGGATAGTTATGTAGAAGGAATTATTTATTCCAATAATGAGATTAGTTCTAATATACATGAAATAGTTCTAGAAGGAGAGTTTAAAGGAGAACCAGGGCAATTCTATATGATAAGAGGATGGGAGCTAGATCCTTTTTTACCAAGACCTATTAGTATATGTAATAGGGATAATGGGAAAATAATTTTTTTATATGAAATTAGAGGTAAGGGTACCCATATTATATCAAACCTTAAAAAAGGAGATACATTAAACTTATTAGGACCTTTAGGAAACAGTTTTGATTTAAAGTCAAAGGGAAAAATTGCTTTAATAACCGGAGGAATAGGTATTGCACCTATGGCTTATCTCTGTAGGAAACTTTCGGCTGAAATAGATTTTTATTGTGGGTTTAGGAATAATATATATTATCTAGATAATATTAAACCCTATGTAAATAATATATTCGTATCTACAGAAAATGGCTCTAGTGGGCACAAAGGTTTTATAACAGAATTATTTAATCCAGAAAATTATGACTTAGTTCTTACTTGTGGACCTATACCAATGATGAATATAGTGGTTAAAATGTGTAGGACAAAAATACCTGTATATGTTTCTATGGAAAGTAGAATGGCTTGTGGAATAGGTGCTTGCTTAGGATGTAGTATAGAAACTGTTAGAGGAATGGAAAGGGTATGTAAAGAAGGACCTATATTTAAAGGAGAGGAGGTAGTTTTTTATGACTGAAGTTGAAATTTGTGGAGTGAATTTCAAAAATCCTGTTATTGCTGCCTCAGGAACCTTTGGATTTGGAAGGGAGTTTGAAGAATATTTTTCTATAGAAAAATTAGGTGGGATATGTACTAAAGGGCTTACTTTAAATAAAAGAGATGGAAATAGAGGAATAAGAATATATGAAACTCCCTCAGGACTAATGAATAGTATTGGTCTTCAAAATCCAGGTATAGATGCTTTCATTAAAGATGAACTTCCCTTTATGGAAAAACAGGATACAGTAATTCTAGCTAACTTGGGAGGTAGTACTTTAAAAGATTATTTAGAAGGAGCTCAAAGATTGAATTCAACTAATATTCATATGATTGAGCTAAATATTTCCTGTCCTAATGTGAAAGAAGGCGGCATGTCCTTTGGAATTAAATGCAATACTGCTTATGAAATAGTATCAGAAGTTAAAAATATATGTAAAAAGCCTTTAATAGTAAAACTATCTCCTAATGCGGAGAATATAAAGGAAATGGCTTATAGCTGCGTAAAGGCTGGTGCGGATGGGCTTTCTTTAGTAAATACTTTTAATGCATTAGCAATCGATATATATAAGAGAAAACCAGTATTTAATAATATTACAGCAGGTCTTTCAGGACCTTGTATAAAACCTATTGCTTTAAGAATGGTTTATGAAGTTAGTCAGGTTGTAGATGTGCCTATAATAGGCATTGGAGGTATAGTTAATTATAGAGATGCTATAGAATTTATAATGGCTGGTGCTTGGGCAGTGCAAGTTGGTAGTGGGAATTTTATAAAACCAGATATTTGCCTTGATATCATTAAAGGCATTGAAGAATTTATGGATAAAGAGAATGTAAAGTCTTTAGAAGAAATTAGAGGAATAATTGGGAGGGATTAAAATGATAATTGATTTATTAAAGGAAGCAAACGCTTTATTAGAAGGACATTTTTTATTATCATCAGGTAAACATAGCGATAGATATATTCAATGTGCAAAACTTCTTCAATATCCTGATAAGGCTGAAAAAGCAGTAAAATTCATAGTTGGGAAGCTGGAAGGAGTAAACTTCGATATAATAGTTGGTCCAGCCATGGGAGGTATAATTGTAGCTTATGAACTAGGTCGTCAAACAGGTAAACCAGCTATTTTTACTGAAAGAGATGAGGGAGAAATGAAACTTAAAAGAGGATTTAATATTACTAAAGGTCAGAAGGTTCTCATATCCGAAGATGTAGTAACTACTGGAAAATCTGCCTATGAAGCCATAAGAGTTGTAGAAGAATATGGAGGAGAAGTAGTAGGTATTGCTTGCATAGTTGATAGAAGTAGTGGAGACATAAAATATCCTTTATATGCTGGAACTAAATTGCAAATCAATACTTATAGTATAGATAATTGTCCGTTATGCCAAGAAAATAAACCTATAGTAAAGCCAGGTAGTAGAAAGTTAGATATATAATGAAAGTTTGAATTGAAGGATTCTGAAATTAAAGAAATTTATACTCTTCTATGCATTATAAACGAAGTTATAGATATAGGTCTATAGCTTCGTTTATATATTTAAACGGGAAAAGTGTTTGTAAACTAACTATAAAATGGAGTAGAATTATATTAGCTAGTAACTTCTAACTAAGAGGAGTGATTAAATGTTTAATAAGAGTATAAATTTAGATGAAGACATATTATTGAAAAATAAAATACCTCTTTTAATAAATGATCCTACTTGGACAAAACTATTTGGAGAGGCAAACGATAAGAGTATTCAAAATACGAAAGAAGAATTAATTCAATTAGTAAACAATGAAAGTAATTTGGATATGAAATCTAGAGAGCTTCAGAAAGAAAAATTAAATTGTATGAAAATGATTCTAGGAGTTTCTGATTCTGTTAACAATGAAAATAAATTAGAAAATATAGAATTACTGGATGAATATAAAAAGAGAATTCATGAGATTAATGAAGAAATAGATGAAGTAACTTTTCAGCTGGAAACTATCCCTAAGTCAATAAAGGAGTCTAATTTTAACTTGTTGAAAGCCACAGTAAAATATGGTTATGATGAGCTAAAGTATAGGGAAAAAGTAGTGAATCAAGTAGTAGGAGAAATAGAATCTTTGAAAGAAAAGTTAATGGAATTAATAAATACTAAACATGACTATGAAGAATGGATAAATGAGACATATCCTTTTTTACATGGTTTATTAGGAAGTAATGAAATGGAAAAGTTAGATAGAGAAATATTGAAGTAAAAGAGGGTGAATAGAGTGGGATGACTACAGGAGTTGATATAGTCAATGTAAGTAGAATTAGTAAAATTCTATTAGAGAAAAAGGATAACTTTTATAAAAAAGTTATGACAGATAGAGAAATCAATTATATTTGTAGTAGAAATCATAATCCTAGAACTATAGCTGGGATTTTTGCAGCAAAGGAAGCTATAAGTAAAACTTTAGGTACTGGTATTGGAGCTATAGGGTGGAAAGACATGGAAATACTACATGATGATAAAGGAAAGCCCTATGTTAATTTTTCGGATAAAGGAAAAAAAATAATAGAGGAATTAACATTAGACGTAATAGAAATATCTATTACCCATGAAGAGGAATATGCTATAGCCTTTGCCATTGGATATGGGAAACAAGATGAATTCATAGTAGTAGATCCATATATAAAAAAGCTTCTTCCAAAAAGAAAAAAAGATAGTCATAAGGGGAATTATGGAAGAGTAGGTATAATAGGAGGCAGTAAGGGAATGACAGGTGCTCCTTATCTGGCAACACAGGCAGCTTTAAGAAGTGGAAGTGGCTTGGTGTATACTTTAATTCCTAAATCTTTAGAAGATATAATGGCTGTGAAGTTAACAGAGGCTATAATAAAACCTATAGAAGATGAAGACAAAGGTTTTTTTACTCTAAAATCTATTGAAGATATAAAAAAAGAAATAGAGAACATGGATGTATTGGCAATAGGACCCGGATTTGGTGTAGATATAGAAAGATGCCAGCTATTAAGAGAAATACTTAACTACTTTAAAGGACCTATAGTATTAGATGCTGATGGCATAAATTGTATAGCTTTAGATCCTAGTATATTAGATAATAGAGAAGGTATTACTATTATGACGCCTCATCCTGGAGAATTAGCCAATTTTTTAAAGAGAACTACTAAGGAAATACAGGGTAATAGAATTAATTATTCTAAATATGTTTCAGAGAAATATAATGTAATAATGGTACTTAAAGGAGTAAATACTATTATTACGGGAGAAGGAGAAATTTTTTTAAATCCTACAGGAAATCCAGGCATGGCTACAGCTGGCAGTGGAGATATACTTACAGGAATTATAGCCAGCTTTATTGGTCAAGGGTTAAACTCCTTTAAAGGAACAGTGTTAGGAGTATATTGTCATGGTTTGGCAGGAGATATGGCTAAGTTAGATAAAGGAGAATATGGATTAATAGCTACTGATATTTTGGAAAATATTCCTTATAGCATTAAAAAAATAGAAGAATAAAGGCTGGGGGTTATAGGTGAAAAAGTTACTATTATTTATATTGATTACTATGGTTTTAGTGACATCTTGTAGCAAAGTTACTGATGAAGAAATTATTAAAAAAATAGAAACCACTATTGGAAAATTTAATGGATATACTTGTAAATCCAATATAAAAACTTATACAGAAGGAAAAGAATCAATATATGTAGTAGAAGAAACCTATATGAAGACAAATAAATTTAAATTAGAAATTTTAAAGCCAGAAGAGAGTAAAGGGTGTATAATCATATATGATGGTGATAAAGTCTTTTTAGAACATCCTTCTATCGAACAATCTATTTCTATAAAAACTATAAAGACTTTAAATAAACAGTTTTTTATAGGAAATTTTTTTGAAAATATTTCTCTTACTAAAAGTATAGATTCAGAAAAGATTAACGATGAAGAATACTTAATTCTTACTATGGATATTGAAGATAAAAATAAATATAGAAATATACAAAAAATTTGGTTAAAAAAGAAGGATTTTGTCCCTTATAAGCTGAATATATTAGATGCTGATGAAAATCCTAATGTAGAAATTATTTATGAGGATTTTAAATTTGTTAATAATAATGATGATGACTTCTAAGGAGGAATAAGTAGTGGATACTCTAGATGAAATTAGGCCTGTATGGGCAGAAATTAATTTAGATAACTTAGCACACAATATCAGAGAAGTTAGAAAGCATACTAAAAAAGATACTCTAGTAACCGCTGTGGTAAAGGCTAATGCTTATGGTCATGGATCTGTAGAAGCTGCAAACATTTTTTTAGAGAATGGTGCAGATAGATTAGCTGTAGCTACTTTAACAGAAGCTATTGAACTAAGAAAAGCCAATATAAATGCACCTATTTTAATATTAGGTTATACTCCTACAACTCAATATAATAAAGTAATTGAGTATGATATAATTCAGACTGTCTATAATTATGAAGAAGCCAAAATTTTATCTAATAAGTCAGTTGAATTAAAAAGGGAAGTTAAGATTCATATAAAGATTGATAGTGGAATGGGAAGAATTGGCTTCTTACCTACAGAAAGATCTGTAGAAGAAATCATTAAAATAAGCTATCTTTCCAATATAGAAGTTGAAGGGATTTTTACACATTTTGCTAAGGCCGATGAAGTAGATAAAACTCATGCCAAAATTCAACATGATAGATTCATAAATATAGTTAACAAGTTAGAGGAAAAGGGATTAAATATACCAATAAAGCATGTATCCAATAGTGCTTCTATTATAGATTTACCAGATTACAATCTCAATATGGTTAGAGCTGGTATAATGATGTATGGATTTTATCCATCTAAAGATGTAAACAAGGAAAAAATAATATTAAAGCCAGCTATGACTTTAAAAGCCAAGATTTCCAATTTGAAAGTAGTGGATAAAGGAACTGGCATTAGTTATGGACAAATATTTGTTACAGAAAGAGAATCTAAAATTGCAACTATACCTATAGGTTATGCTGACGGATTTACTAGAATGTTAACGAGAAAAGCTGAAGTATATGTAAAAGGAAAGAGAGTTCCTATAGTAGGAAAAATATGTATGGATCAATGCATGATAGATGTAACAGAAGTGGAGGATATTACCATAGGGGATGAAGTAGTATTATTTGGTTATGGTAAGGAAGGATATCCTCATGTTGATGAGATAGCAGAAAAGTTAGATACTATTAGCTATGAGATAGTATGTATGGTAGGTAGAAGAGTTCCACGAGTATATATTTCTGAAGAAAAAGTTGTAAAAATTAGAGATTATTTGTTAGATTAATCAAATTATTGAATAAATCCTTACTAATGTTGACACAATTAATATAATGAATATATAATTAGGTTATATTGTTTTTTAGTAGAATTATGTTGTGCGGATATACAGAAGATTGCTTGGGGGTGTAAATTATATGGCTGAGACCAAAAGGATCATGGTTAGTTTACCGAATAGCTTGCTTGAGGAAGTGGATTTTATTGTCTCTATGGAAAAGAAAAATAGAAGTGATTTTGTAAAAGAGGCTATGAAACTTTATATTCGCGAGAAGAGAAAGGTTGAAATATGTGAGAGATTAAGAGTCGGTTATAAAGAAATGAGTCAAATAAACTTAACCCTTGCAGAAATGGGATTGGAACAAGATGTCATTGAATTGAATATATATGAAGCAAAACTTACAGGGTGTGAAAAGTTGTGATTGTTAAAAGAGGAGATATTTACTATGCTGACTTGAGTCCAGTAATAGGCTCAGAACAAGGTGGAGTAAGGCCTGTTCTTGTTATTCAAAATGACATAGGAAACAAGTATAGCCCTACTATTATTGTTGCTGCCGTTACTTCACAGATAAATAAAGCAAAATTACCCACTCATGTAGAAATAAATGCACCAGAATATGGACTTCCTAAGGACTCGGTAGTTTTATTAGAGCAAATTAGGACTATTGATAAGAAAAGGCTTCGAGAAAGAATAGGAAGATTCAATGATGAAATGATGAATAGTGTAGATGAGTGCTTAAAAATTAGTTTAGGACTTGTGGAATTATAGATGGTGTAAGAAAAGCGCTTATCGAAGCATTTTAAGGTAGCTTTTCTTGAAACTCATTGACGGAAAGTTCCTATATTGGAAAAGAAAAAAGTAGAACTTTCCTATTCGTTATAAGAAATAAGCATTAGTTGATGCTTATTTTTTTATGTTTTTTGTAGTATAATGGAGAAAGGTAAACTCCTAATTATTAATTATGTAAGTGTGCTATGGGGATTAATTGTAAATTGGAGGAATGAGAATGAAAAGCAAGATTAAAAAAATAGCTTTAGGATTAGGTGCAGTTACCATAATGTTAGGGGCAACAGTTGTTTTTTCTGAGCCAGGTTCAGAGGGAGACCCACTGGTTACATTGAGTTATGTAGATAAAAGAATAGAACAAGTCAAAGCTTATATCGATGAAAAGCTATTAAAAGGATCTAACAATGATAATACGGCTAATAATTTAGAAGTAGTTAATTTACTTCAAGGACAATCTATAATAGGGAAAGCTGGAACCGAAATAATATTAAGAGGTGGAAAAGCTAAAGTTATAGCAGGAGAATTAGGCGGTTTATCTGACGTTACAGATGGAAAAGATCTTTCAATGGACAATAATGTGCCAGCAAATCATTTACTTATTATACCAAGAGATGATGGCAGAGGAGCATATGCTGCTGCAGATGCCATATTTCTAGTAAGAGGACAGTATGAAATAAGATAAGATTAAGAGGTGATACCTTGGTTAATATTAGAGAGTATAAAAATGGGGATGAAAAAGGAATAATCCCTTTATTCAATCAGGTTTTTGATACCAACAGACAGGAAGATTATTGGCATTGGCAGTTCATGGAAAATCCTGCTGAAAAGCCTATTATAGTTGTGGCTGAGGATGATTCAAAAGTAGTGGGACAATGTACTTTATTGCCTTCAAAGATGACCGTTAAAGGAGAAGAAATTTTAGGAGGTCAGTCCATAGATACAATGGTTAGCAATGATTATAGAAGACAAGGTATCTATGAAAAAATGGCTTTTACATCCTATGATATGGGAATTGAAAGGGGAATTAAAATAAGGTTTGGTTTTCCTAGTAAACCTGCTTTACAAGGATTATTGGAAAAACTAGGCGGTACTTTAATAGCAGATATTCCTCTCTATTTAAAAGTCTATAGATTAGATAATTTTTTAGCTAGCATAATAAAATTAAAGTTTTTATCAAAGATTTTAGCTATACCAGGTATGCTTTTAGTTAGATTAATCTATCGAGAAACCAAAATTAATATAAAAGAAAAATATGAAATGAAAGAAATTCAAAATTTTAATGAAGATTTTGATAAGCTTTGGGATAGAATCAAAATAGATAGTCCTATTATGTCTAATAGAGATAGTAAGTTTTTAAATTGGAGAATAAAAGATCATCCTAATATTCAATATAAGACTTTTGGTGCATATAAAGATGGAGAACTAAAGGGATATATGATTTTGAAAGTAGAAAATAGAAAAGTAAAAGGAAAATTCGATATTAAATTAGGTAGTATCGTAGATATGATAGCAATAAATGAAGATGTTATTTTGGGTCTTTATAATAAATCTAAGGAATACTTTAAGGATATTAAAACTGATTTAGTAGTTTGCTGGGCAACAGATTCTATGAAATATAAAGATCTATTTATGAAGTTAGGATTTTTTAAAACTAAGAGTGAGATACCCTTTGTGGTTAAGGATTTAATTGGTAATAACGAGTTAGAAAATTTGATTATTGATGAAAGAAACTGGTATATTATGCCAATAGAGTCTGATATTTATTAAAAGGAAGTGAAATATTGGTTAAGAAAATCGTTAAAGCGATATTAAAGTACCCTATTTTATTCTTAAATAGAATCTATACCTTTTTTTATTATAGAACTAAAGATAAAAAAGATGAATATTTAGTTGATTCAATGATGGATGGAAAGAAAATATTGGTTCTTGCTCCTCACGTAGATGATGAGACTATAGGTTTGGGGGGAACTTTGTTTAAACATAAAAAGAATCATAGCTCTATGGTGCTTTTATATCTAACTGATGGTAGCGGAAGTACTAGTAGTTTACCTGAAGAAGAGGTTATAAGGATAAGGAAAGAAGAAGGAGAAGGAATAAAAAATCTATATGGATTTGATAGACTTTATTTTTTAGATGAAAAAGATGGACAACTAAGTTCAGACAAAGAAGAACTAATAAAAAATCTTGTTGAGATTCTTAAAAAGGAAAATCCAGATATAATATACACTCCTTTCTTAATAGATGGTCATAAAGATCATGTAGAAACTACAAAATCTTTAATAAAAGCATTGGAAAAATGGGATAGTGAGTTTGAAAATATATATATGTATGAGGTCAATTGTCCTATAGACCCTATTATAGTCAATTGTATTAGTCCTATGGATGAAGCATTATACAATGATAAGAATAAGGTATATGATACCTTTAGTTCACAATGGGCAATGGATTTTACTGTCTTTTCCCTATTGGATAGGAGAAAAAAAATGTTTTTAAATAAAGAATATGGTGCAGAAATTTTTGTAAAGGCAAACTTAGAAAGTGCAAAGGGAATATTAAAATCTTTAGACGAGGTAGGATTTGCACCTGAACAATTTAGACAATTAAGTAGTGAGTATACTCTTGTATTATCCTTTAAACAAGGTAGAAAACTTAAATCTTTATATAATAAAGAAGTAAAAAAAGTTTTAGATATGGAAGAAGCTAGGAACTAAAAGAAATGTGCAATGAAAATAATTTGTGTGGTATAATTATTGATATGCAAATTTCTTATTGAAAGGAGGAAGGCTCTACCTAGAGCTCAATTAAAATGAAGGTACTTCATCTAATAAGTGGGGGAGATACGGGAGGTGCTAAAACTCACATAATCTCTTTAATAAAAGGACTTAATAAATTAATAGATGCTAAGGTAATTTGTTTTATTGAAGATACATTTTATGAAGATGCTAAAGCTGCTGGTATCAGTATTGAAGTGTATAAGCAAAAGAAAAGGTCTGATATGTCTGTAGTCCACGAACTTAAAGAAGAAGTTGAAAGAGAAGGCTATGACATAATCCACTGCCATGGGGCAAGGGCTAATTTTATAGGTGTGTTTTTAAAACATAAGATAAAAAAACCTATGATCACTACAGTGCATAGTGATTATAAGCTGGATTTTAAAGACAATTTTTATAAAAAAATAGTGTATACAGCTATAAATACTATAGCTTTAAAAAGGTTTGATTATTACATAGCAATTTCTGATACATTTAAGGAAATGCTTATAAATAGAGGCTTTAAAAAAGAAAAGATATTTACTGTTTATAATGGAATTGATTTAGAAGATGAATTAGAGTATGTTTCTAAAGAAGAATTTTTAGGTAGATATAACATTGATTATGAAGGCAAAACTATAATAGGCATAATTGCTAGGTTAGATTTAGTAAAGGATCACGAAACCTTTATAAGAGCTGCTGGAAAGGTGCTAGAGAAAAGAAAGGATATAGTATTTTTATTAGCAGGTACTGGTAATGATGAAAAAAGACTTAAATCTTTAGTAGATGACCTTGGAATTAAAGATAATGTTTATTTCTTAGGATTTGTTAAAGATCAATACTCTTTTTTTAACGCTATAGATATAAATATTCTAACATCTATTAGCGAAAGTTTTCCTTATGTAATTTTAGAAGGAGCAAGACTTAAAAAAACAGTAATAAGTACTAATGTTGGTGGTATTAGTCAGTTGATTGAAAATGGTCACAATGGATATCTAATAGAAGTTGGTGATATAGAGGCATTAGCCGAGAAAATTAATATACTTCTTCAAGATAAAAATGAAATTGGAATAATGGGAGAAAACTTATATAATAGTGTAGAGTCTAATTACTCTTCCAATACAATGGCAAAAGAACATGTAAAAATTTATAATGAAATAATTAGTAACAGGAGGTAAAAAAAGTGAAAATAATAAATGAAAAAGGAAAGTTATTTGGAATAATCAATGTCATTGATTTAACAGTACTACTAGTATTAGCTTTATTAGTAGTTGGTGGTACTAAAAGAATGAAAGCAAAGCCTATTACAGTAAATGAAGATACTAAAGCTATAGTTACATTCGAGGTTTCTGATGTTAGAATGGCTACTGTTGAAAATATAGTGGTTGGAGATCCAATTTATCATTATGATAAAGGCGGATTATTAGGAACAATAGTTGAGACAAGTTATGAGCCTTATAAAGAGCCTGTTGAAAGTGGAGATGGAAGATGGGTTGACGCAGAAATACCAGGTAAATATGTAGTTTCTTTTAAAGTAGAAGCAGAAGTTAAAGATAATCCTGACGTAGTTGTCGTTGGTGGAGAACAGACAAGAATTGGAGCTCAATTTAGGTTAAAGAATAAAAGGGTTGCAGTATTTGGTACAGTTCTTGGCATAGAAGTAGAGTAGAATTCTAGGAGTGGTACTATGTATAATAGCGTTGTTGTATCAATATTTGTTAAACTTTGGCGCATAATGGTACTTGGATATAATCACAGTATCATTAAAAGGGTTGTAGACTTTATTAGTGGTGGTATAAAACATCTTTCTAAAGGGTCTAACGTAGTCAGTTTTTTTACATCTAACAAGAGAATTACAGAGGAAAGTGTTTTTTATAAAATTTATGCTAGTATAATTAAAACTGTAAATAATGGATTTAAGAAAGTAAACAACTATATAAAAAGTATTGGAGATAATAGCTTAATATATAGAAATGTCTATAAATTATTTTCAAAAGATGTGGAGGCTATCAGAACATCTTGTGTTTTTATATTTTCTTTTGGAATTGGCTTATTAATCAATAACTTAGTTAGAGGATTCTATGCAGGAAAATCTTATATAGTTGCCTTCTTCCTAATTATAGTTTCTATTATAGGATTAACATTAAAAGAAAATTACAAAGAGGTTTTAAGCAATAGCTGGCTTTTTAAATTTATAGAAAGCATATTTACTATTGATGAGGGAGGGACTAATTGGTGGTAGAATATTTTAAAAGAAGAGAACTAATCCTTCCCGTTGGTTTTGGAATATTGTTTTCTCTAATATATTATAAATTACCTTTAAATTACTTTGCTGTCGCAATGATTGGATTTATTGCAGTAGCTATGGTTTTATATGACATTAGGGTAGGAATTTTCGCAGGAGTATTTATAGTACCTTTTTTGCCAGATATGTTAAATTTACTTTATATGATTTTCTTAGTGGGAGTGTTCTTTTACAAGGGGTTATTTAAAGAGATAAATCCTCTAACAAAAGATTCTGTAGATTTACCTATAATTTTATTTGGCATAGTTATAATACTATCTACAATTACATCAATAAATATAACAGGAAGTTTTAGGGACTTAGCTATTCATTTAGCTGGGTTAGGTTTTCTAGTAGTATTGATAAACAATATTAAAACTAAAGAGGATTTTAATAAATTAGTAACCATTATAGTTATTGCAGGCACTTTAGTTGCCTTATATGGGTTGTACCAATATGTAGTAGGAGTAGAGATGGAAGATAAATGGTTAGATACAGCCAATAATCCTGGAATAACTACAAGAGTTTACTCTGTTTTTGGAAATCCTAATATATTGGCAGAATACTTAATCATGTTGATTCCTATATCAGTATCTTTATTTTGGTATTCTAAAAGGCTTCATAAAAAGATAATCTTTTTAGGAACTAGCTTTATACTTATGTTAACTTTGATATTGACTCTTTCAAGAGGCGGATGGGTAGGTTTTGCTTTTGGTATGTTAGTCTTTGTACTGTTGGTAGAAAAACGACTACTTCTATCTCTAATACCTTTAGGATTAGGTGCAGTATATTTTCTGCCACCAACTATTTTAAATAGGATACTTAGTATTAAAAACCTTGGAGATTCTTCTAATGCCTACAGAATAAAAATTTGGAGGATTACTTTAGATATAATTAGGGATTATTGGGTAGCTGGAGTTGGCTTTGGATATGTTCCCTTTAAGCAAACCTTTGAAAGTTATATAAGAACTATGCCTGCTTACCATGCCCATAACTCTTATTTAGAAATTGCTGCTGAAATGGGGATACCTGGGTTGGTAGTTTTCCTAATGTTTATATTTATCTTATATAAATATGCAATAAGGAAATTAGTAGACGGTAAGGATAACTATATTAGAATTATGGCAGCAGGAGTCCTATCAGGTATTGGTGGTCTATTAGCTCATGGTGCTGTGGAAAACGTCCTTTATTTACCAAAAATTATAATTACTTTTTGGACCTTAGTGGCTTTTATACTAGCTCTTATGCGAATATCTGACGGATCAAAGGAGATTAGTTAAAAAGGAGAAATATATATGAGTCGAGTTAATACAATACTCATTTCTGGATATTATGGGTTTGACAATAGTGGTGATGATGCTATTTTAAAAGCTATTGTTAAGGATATAAAACAATATAATAGTGAGGTTAGTATAGCAGTACTTTCTAACAATCCATCTAAGACAGAGAAGATGTATTGTGTAAAGGCTGTCAATCGCTTTAAATTTAAAGAAGTGTTAAAAGAAATGAAAAATACGGATTTATTTATAAGTGGTGGTGGTAGCTTATTACAAGATATAACTAGTACTCGCTCATTATTATATTATTTAACTTTAATGAAACTAGCAAAGATTTTTAAAAAACCTGTAATGGTATATGCAAATGGAATAGGACCAATAAACAAGAAAATAAATAGGTTTTTAGCTAGAAAAATTTTAAATAAAGTAGATTTAATAACTCTAAGAGATGAAGATTCAAAAGCATATGTTAAGGGGCTAGGAGTAAGAAATAAAAACATTCATGTAACGGCAGATCCAGTATTTACTCTAGCTCCTGATCCTAAGGATTCAATAGATAGAATATTAAAAAAAGAAGGAATTCCTATGAATAAGAAGATGATAGGAATATCCGTTAGACAATGGAAAAAAGCTAATAATTTAACGGAAGTAGTTTCTAAAGCTATAGATTATATTATAAAAGAACATGATGTTAATGTAATCTTAATTCCTATGCATTATCCTGAAGATCTAGAAATAAGTGAGGAAATAATAAAGAAGGTAAATTCTAATGATTGTTATTTACTTTCTGATAAATATAGTGTTGAGGAAATAATGGGAGTAATTAAGGAATTAGAAATTATAGTGGCTATGAGGCTTCATTCTTTAATTTATGCAGCAACTCAAGGCATACCCATGGTAGGATTAGTATATGATCCTAAAATAGAAGGAATATTAAGGTCTCTTAAAATGGATCATATGTGTTCTGTAGAAGATTTGATTTATGAGGAATTAATTTCAAATATAGATTATGTGTGGAATAATAGAATAGAGTTAAAAGAAACATTAAGAAAGCTGGATAAAGATTTACAAGATAAAGCCTTGTCCAATGTTACTATGGCTTTAGATTTACTAGAAGTAGGTGACTAAATGGATAGTATAAAAATTTTTGGTGTCAAAGTATATAATACAACGTTAGAAGATGCCACTACTGAAGTAGGAGAATATTTAAAAGGAGATCAACTAAGGGCTATATATACTCCTAATACGGAAATAGTAATGGCGGCTAAAGATGACGAAAGCCTAAGAAACTTATTAAATAAAGGAGACTTGATTATTCCTGATGGAATCGGTTTAATATACGGATCAAGAATTAAAAAGAAACCTTTGAAAGAAAGGGTTACAGGTTTTGATTTATCTATTAAAATGCTTAATATAGCTAATGAAAAAGGCTATAGTTTATATCTATTAGGTGGAAAAGACGGTGTTGCTAAAACAGCGTCTGAAAATATTATAAAAACTTATCCAAATATAAGAATAGCTGGTTACCATAATGGGTATTTTAAAGGTAGTCATATAGATAGGAAAGACCATGAAGAAGAAATGGCAATTATTGAAGATATAAATAATGTGGATCCCGATATTATTTTTGTTGGTCTTGGATTTCCTAAACAAGAAATATGGATAGATACCAATAAAGATAGGATCAAAGGGAGAGTAATAATTGGAAATGGCGGTGTAATGGATATACTTTCAGGTAATGCTAAAAGGGCTCCAAAGGTATTCCAAAAATTAGGATTAGAATGGTTTTATAGACTAGTTAAAGAGCCTTCTAGAATAAAAAGACAAATGGTCTTACCCAAATTTATGCTCACAGTTCTTTTTAGAAAAGGCGTAATAGAATAAATAGGGGGAAAAATTATGGTAAAAGGTCAAAATTGGTATAAGAATATATTTTCTTATATTGGAATAGCTGTTGGTGTTTTATTGATGGCTATTGGATTAAATTATTTTCTAGAACCAAATACCATTGCTCCAGGAGGAGTTACAGGTTTTGCTATAGTGTTAAAAAAGACTATTAATATACCCGTTTATATAACAAACTTGATTATTAATATTCCTTTATTTATATTAGGTGTAAAAACCTTGGGGAAAAATTCTGGATGGAAAACTCTTTATGCTACCCTATTGTTGTCATTTTTCTTAAAAACTTTGCCGCCATTATTTTTAACTCATGATTTACTTCTTTCTTCTATATTTGGAGGAGTTTTAACTGGTATTGGATTAGGAATAGTATTTAAGTTTGGAGGAACTACTGGAGGTACTGATTTAGCTGGTGCTATTCTAAATAAATATTTTCCTAAGTTTGGATTATCTACTTTCATGATGATGATTGATTTATGTGTCGTAGTTTTTGCCGGAGTTGTGGACAAGAAAATAGAAACTTCTCTATATTCTATTATTGCATTATTTGTTACAATAAAGGTAGTGGATTTAATTCTTGAAGGCATAGGTTATTTAAAAGGATTTATAATTATTACTAATAAACCAGAAGAAATTAGTGAAAAATTGATGAAGGATTTAGATAGGGGTGTAACCTTATTTAAAGGAAAAGGCATGTACACCAAAGAGGAAAAAGACATTCTTCTTTGTGTTGTAAATAGATCCCAATTTACTGAAACCAAAGAGATTGTTAGTGAAATTGACAAAAGTGCTTTTATTATGGTAACAGAAATGTATGAAGTATTGGGTGAAGGCTTTGATGAAATAAAAAAATAGTAGGAGGGATATGATGGATAAGTACATGGATTTAAAACAAATTGCATGCAATATAAGAGTAGATATAATTAAAATGTTAGAAAAATCAAAATCAGGCCACCCAGGTGGTTCTTTATCAGCAGCAGAGATATTAACTGCTTTATATTTTAAAGAAATGAAGGTAGATCCTAAAAATCCTCATTGGGCAGATAGGGATAGATTTGTTTTATCTAAAGGCCATGGTGCTCCAGTTTTATATGCAGCTTTAGCACAAAAAGGATATTTTCCTATGGAAGAATTAGATCATTTGAGAAAAATTGATTCAATGCTACAAGGACATCCCGATATGAAAGGAACTCCAGGAGTAGATATGACTACTGGTTCTTTAGGACAAGGATTAGCAGCAGCTAATGGGATGGCTCTAGCTGGTAAAATAGATAATAAGGATTATAGAGTATATGCTCTTCTTGGAGATGGAGAAGTGCAAGAAGGTATTATTTGGGAAGCTGCCATGTTTGCTGCTCATTATAATCTTGACAATATTACAGTATTTTTAGACCATAACGGATTACAAATAGATGGTGCTAATAAAGATGTTATGAATATAGAACCAATAGATGAAAAATTTAAAGCTTTTGGCTGGAATGTGCTAAACATTAATGGACATTGTTTTGAAGAAATATTTAAAGCTATTGAAGAAGCTAAAAATACTAAAGGGAAACCTACTATTATTATTGCTAAAACTATAAAAGGTAAAGGCGTATCATTTATGGAAAATCAAGTAGGATGGCATGGAACTGCTCCATCAGCTGAAGAAGCTGATAAAGCTTTAGAGGAATTAGGAGGTGGATTAAATGGCTAATATGATTGCTACTAGGGATGCTTATGGTGAAGCATTAAAAGAGCTAGGTAATATAAATAAGGATGTTGTAGTATTAGATGCAGATCTTTCTGGTTCCACAAAAACATCTGTATTTAAAAAGTCATTTCCTGAAAGATTTTTTAATGTAGGTATAGCAGAACAAAACTTAATTGGAACAGCAGCAGGATTAGCTACTACTGGAAAAATTCCTTTTGCTAGTACTTTCGCTATGTTTGCTACAGGCAGAGCTTTTGAAATTATAAGAAATTCTGTATGTTATCCTAAACTTAACGTTAAAATAGCTGCAACTCATGCTGGATTAACTGTAGGAGAAGACGGAGCTACTCACCAAGCCTTAGAAGATTTAAGTATAATGAGGACTCTTCCAAATATGATAGTATTAAATCCTGCAGATGCAGTAGAAGCAAAGCAATGTATATTTAAAGCAGCCGAACATAATGGACCAGTATATATAAGATTAGGCAGATCTAAAGTGCCAGTAATCTTTGATGAAAACTATAAATTTGAAATAGGAAAAGGTGTAGAATTAAAAGAAGGAAATGATGTAACTATAATAGCTACTGGTGTTATGGTGGAAAAAGCTCTATTGGCCCATGAAGAACTTTTAAAAGAAGGTATTAAAGCAAGAGTTATCAATATGGCTAGTATTAAGCCTATAGATGAAGAAATTATAATTAAAGCAGCTAAAGAAACTAAAGGGATTGTGACTGTAGAGGAACATAGTATTATAGGTGGTCTAGGTAGTGCTGTATCTGAGGTAGTAGTAGAAAACTATCCAACTCATGTAGTTCGAATAGGAACTGAAGATACCTTTGGACAATCAGGAGATGGAGATGAATTACTGGAGAAATATGGATTAAATATAAAAAATATAGTTGCTAAAGCAAAGGAAATATTATCTAAATAGAAAATTAGAGGCACCTTTTTTCAATTAATGAAAAGGGTGCTTTTCTAATGTATTTAAATTATATTAGATACATAATATTAACTCCCAAGGAATAAAAATTATATAAGATTAGTTCTTGGGGGGATTGAATTGAAAAAATATTTGATAATTGGATTAGCTGTAATAGTAATTATCGGAGGTATATTTTTACCTAAAGTTCTAAAGAAAAGTGAGGGAAGTGTTAGTTTTAAAACTGTAGAAGCAGCAGATATTCCAGATAAAATTAAAGAGATACTTCCGAGATATTTAACAGAAGAAAGAGCTTTGACCTGTAAACTAAAAGACGATATATATGTAATAGTTACTAGAGGAGAAAAGAGTACCAAAGGATACTTTGTAAAAATAGATAAAATGATTAAGGAAAATGCTTCAAAAGATCATTATGATTTAGTAGTTTATGCTAAATTTACTGATCCCAAACCCAATGAGGCGGTTTCTCAAGAATATGATTATCCTTTTGTCATAGTAAAAACAAATCTTAAAACTATGCCAGATAAAGTACATTTAGATATTGAATATATTGAATAAACCCTTAGTCTACATCTAAGGGGCTATTCGTTGCTAAAAATTGGTTTGGAAAAAAGAGATTAAATTACATAATTTTACCTAAAGGAAATAAGAAAAGTATATAGAAGTATTATGCTATGTACTTTTTTTAATTTTTGAAGGGGGAAATACAAATGAAAAGACTAAAAAAAGCAACTATTGCTGCAATGGCAATAACAGTAGGTATTACTACGACTTCTGTGGCAGCACCTTATACTGTAAAACCAAAAGATTCTTTTTGGACTATAAGTAATAAGTATGGAGTATCTTTAGAAAGTATTTTAAAAGAGAATAATGCCACAGATAATACTATTATATATCCTGGACAAGTCATACAAGTACCAGAAAAGATAAAGTTGAATTCAAGTCCATCAAGAGGAGAAATACATAGGGAAGTTCCTAAAACAATTTCTTACACTATAGAAGAAGGGGATAATCTTTGGACTATAAGTGAAAAATATTTAATATCTGCAGAGGATATTATAAAGATTAATGAAGGATTAACTAAAGATACTATATTTAAGGTGGGACAAGTTATAAATCTTCCTTTAAAGGAAGAAGTAAAAAAAGAAGATAAAGTAGAGAGTAAGTATGGAGAATATCTTAATTGGTTTGATGAAGTAGAAAAACTAATACCTAGAGGATCAGACTTTAAAGTAATAGACTTTTATACTGGAAAATCATATATGGCTAGAAGATCTGTAGGATCTTACCATGCAGATTGTGAAACTTTGACTAAAGAGGATACTGACATTATGAAATCCATTTGGGGAGGTTTTAGCTGGGAGAGAAGACCAGCTATTATAGAATATAATGGCAGAAGAATAGCATGTAGTGTTACTTTTATGCCTCATGCCGGTAATGACAGTGAAAAAGGAGGAGTCAATACCAGCTGGAGAAGTGGAGGATATGGTCCAGGCATTAACTTTGATTATATAAAGGGTAATGGAATAGATGGTCATTTTGACATACATTTTGTAGGTAGTAAACGCCATATGGATGGAAAACAAGATCCAGAACATCAAAAAATGATAAAAATAGCAGCAGGAATAAAATAAACATAAGATTTGGATAAGGATATTATTTCCTTATCCAAATCTTTTTATTTTTTGAAAAGATTAATATTAAATATTCTTTATTGATTAAACTAAGTAATTAATCAGTTAATAGATTTATAGGAAACAATTAAGAATAATTGAATATATTAGTGAAGTAAATAGGGTATATGTAAGTCAATTTATGGAGGTGGAACCTTTATGATAGAGAAGTATAGGATTCCCATTGAAAAACTAAACAATAGCTGTAATCCTAATATATTTCCTTATAATACTACGGAGACAATAATAGTATATAGAGAGTTAATAGGACAAGAGAGAGCAATGGAAGCTTTAAAACATGGACTTTCAATTAAGCGTAAAGGATATAATATATTTGTTGCAGGTCTTACTGGTACAGGAAGAAACAGTTATTCTTACTTAGTAGCTAAAGATTTTGCAGATAAGAAAAATACACCTAGAGATTGGTGTTACGTATATAATTTTAAAAAACCAAATTCACCAAAACCTATTAGCTTAACTCATGGTAAAGGAAAGATTTTTAAGATAGATGTTGAAGAAGCTATAAAAACCATTGATTCTGAAATATCAAAGGCTTTAAGTTCAAAAGATTATGAAGACAAGAAAAATAAAATATATAATGAGCATCAAGAAATGGCTCAGAAGATTATTAAAGAATTGAATACTTTAGCTAAAGATTATAATTTTACATTCAAACAGACAGAAAGAGGAATATTAAGCATTCCTTTAATGGAAAATAGACCAATGACTGATGAAGAAATAGATAATTTAACAGATGATGAATTGGAAGAAATAAAAAATCTATCTTTGGAACTTAGCCAAAAAGCTTACGACTACGTTAAGAGAGTTAAAGAAGTTGAAAATAATTTGAAAGAAGAAATTAATGAATTAAGGGAAAGTAATGTTTTAGATGTAGTAAAAATTTATCTAGAGCCTTTAAAAGAAAAATATGAGGATAACGAAGATATTATAAAATTCTTTAGCGATATTCAAGATGATATAGTTGAAAACTATGAAATGTTCTTAGATAAGGAAGAAGAGTCTATAGTGGAAAACATATTTTTCCCGGGCAATAAGAAAGAGGAGTTCTTAAAAAGATATGAAATAAATCTATTTATAGACAACGATGGAAAAAAAGGAGCACCAGTTGTAAGGGAAATGAATCCAAACTATCATAATTTGTTTGGCAAGATAGAATATGCCAATGAATTGGGAGGATTAAAGACAGATCATACTAGAATAATAGCTGGTTCTTTACATGAAGCAAATGGAGGATATATAATACTACAAGCTAAGGATATACTTCAAAGTAGACTAGTTTGGGAAGGTTTGAAAAGAGCTTTATCTACAGAAGAACTAAAGATAGAAAATGTAACGGGATTAAGCATAATTTCAGAAACTTTAAGACCAGAACCTATACCATTGGATATTAAAGTTATAATAATAGGAGACTATTTAATATATCATTTATTATATACCTATGATGAAGAATTTAAGAAACTATTTAAGATTAAAGCAGATTTTGATACTGAAATGGATAGAAATGAAGAAAATATACTAAAGATTGGATCTTTTGTAGCATATCAATGTAAAGAAGAAGGACTAAAACCCTTTCATAAATCTGCTTTAGGAGCAGTTATAGATTTAAGCAGCAGGATAGCAGAAAATAAAAATAAGCTTACATCCAGCTTTAATGAATTGGTAGAGATTCTTTATGAATCTGATGCTTGGGCTACGAGGAATGGAAGAGAGGTAATTACTAAAGAAGATGTTGAAATGGCAATCTTGAAGAAGACTAATAGAAATAATTCTTATGAGGAAAAACTTTTAGAATTAATAGAAGAAGGTACTATATTGATCGATACTGAAGGAGAAAAAGTTGGAGAAATAAACGGACTTTCCATTATAGATTTAGGTCAATATGCTTTTGGTAGACCTAATAAAATAACAGTAAATACCTATTTCGGTAAAGATGGAATTATTAATATAGAAAAAGAAGCAGATCAAAGTGGAAATATACACGATAAAGGTGTTTTAATTCTTACTGGATATTTAGGAGAAAAGTATGCAAAAGATACTCAGTTATATTTAACAGCAAGTATAACTTTTGAGCAATCCTATAGTGGAATAGATGGAGATAGTGCCTCTAGCACAGAGTTATATGCACTGTTATCTAGCTTAGCTGAGGTGCCAATAAATCAAGCTATAGCAGTAACAGGTTCTGTAAATCAGAAAGGAGTTATTCAACCTATCGGTGGGGTTAATGAAAAAATAGAGGGATTTTATAAAGTATGTAAGTTAAAAGGGCTTAAAGGAAATGAAGGTGTTATAATACCAGAAAAAAACATTGAAAATTTAATGCTTGATAAAGAAGTCACAACGGCTGTAGAAGAAGGTAAGTTTAATATATATGCTGTTAGAACTATTGATGAAGGGATGGAAATACTTACAGGATTAAAAGCAGGAAGTTTAAAGGAAAATGGAAAATATGAGGAAGGTAGTATAAACTCTTTGGTTCAAAAAAAATTAGAATACTATTCTATGTTAAACAAGGAGTCAGAAATATAATCAAAAACAGAGTAGCTTTTAAAAAGCTACTCTGTTGCATAGTTATCAAAATAACCTTGAATTAAAACTACTGGTGTTCCTTTATCACCACTACCGCTAGTTAAATCACATAGGCTTCCCAATAAATCAGTAAGTCTTCTAGGAGTAGTACCTAAGGACTCAGAATGTCCTATTAAGTCCATATCTTTACTACTAATTTTCTTCCTCACTGCTTCAACAACTTCTTCTCCACGTAAATCATCTAATTCCGTATCTACTAAATATTTTAGCTTTAACTCATTTGGAGTCCCTTCTAACCCTTTAGTATATCCAGGAGAAACTATTGGATCAGCTAGCTCCCAAATCTTACCTACAGGGTCTTTAAATGCTCCATCACCATAAACCATTACCTCTACAGTTTTGCCTGTTTCATCTTTAATCTTGTTTTGAATAGCATCTACATATTTTTGAGAATCCCTTGGAAATAGCTTAATTTCAGTCTCTGATGCAAGATTGGAGCCTAACAGACCGTATTCTGGATTGTATCCATTATTATCAATAGGCTCATTTAGAATTTCATCTAAACCGTATATTATATTTGCTCCTGCTTCTTTTAGCATCCTTTCGGTTCTTTTCCGATCGTGAATGTTAGCTACTAATACATCTTTAGTATAGTTTAAAATAGTTCTAGGGTCGTTGGAAAAATAAATATCAATATTTCCATTGCATAATTCTTTATACATTTGTACATAGTCCATACCTGTAAAAGGATGTAATACTTTTTCTCCGAACATTTTTCTATAATCCTCTTCTGTTAAAACATCAGTATAAGGATTTATCTTTAGCTCGTCCATTTTATCTATGTCCATTAAGTGATTTCCTACTTCATCAGAAGGATAGCTAAATAATAGATGAATTTTTTTACCACTTAATGCTATTCCTTTTAAAATAATCGAAAATCTATTTCTACTAAGTATTGGGAAAACAACTCCTATGTCTTCATGAAATTTTGCTGCTATATCTTTTCCAATAGCTTCAGCTGTTGCATAGTTGCCTTGAGCTCTTGCCACCAAAGATTCAGTAATACCTATTACATCTCTATCTTTAATTTCAAAATTTTCATTTTTAGCAGCCTTTAAAACAGAATCTACTACAATGTTAACTAAGTCGTCTCCTTCCTTAACAATTGGAGTTCTAATACCTCTCACTGTAGTACCCACAGTTCTAACCATGCATATTCCTCCTAAATCTAATAAATTAAAATTCCTTATATATTATACCACTAATATTTTAAATTAATAGGGCGGTATTAAATTTTTCCAGAACAATTAATTATTTCATTTTCAGTAATAATAATATCTACAGGTTTATCATAATTATCTTTTGGAACCTTGTCTATTAATTGTAAATCAAAGGCTAAGCCTATCTTAATAGCATCTTTTCTTAATTTATCTAAGAATCTATCGTAATAGCCTCCCCCATAACCAATTCTATACCCATTTTTATCAAAAGCAACTCCTGGTACTAAAACTAAGTCTATATCCTTAGGATCTATATATCTTAAGAACTCTTTTTTAGGAGTAAGAATATTATAATAACCAATCTCTAATTCACTAAAGTCTAATACTTGAGAAATTTTTAGTTCTTTAGTCTCAGGTATGGTTATAGGAACAACAATTTTTTTATTTTCTATTATAGATTTTTTTATTATGTTATGAGTATAGACTTCATTTTTAAAGCTAATATAAGTCATTATAGTTTTAGCATCTCTATAAACCTTTGAATTATAGATAGAATTAGTAATAAGATTACTCTTTTTTAGGATTTCTTTTTCTGTTAAATTTTCTCTTTTTATTAGTAATTCTTTCCTTAATGCTTTTTTATCCAAAAAAACCACCTCTTACAGTTTATTTATCTTTCAATTTATATTATAATATAATATCAAAAGCATATGTAAAATTAAGATAAATAACTTAAACATATTTACAAAAAAATAGAGGAATTATAAAATATAAAGAGAAAGTATATTGAAGGAATACTTATAGTGAAAATACATAGAGGTGAAAGATTTGATAAAATTTACTAATACAGGTAAAGAGTATAAAAACGGAGTTAAAGCTCTGTCTAATATAAATCTTAATATTAAAAAAGGAGAATTCGTTTTTATAGTAGGTCCTAGTGGAGCTGGAAAATCAACTTTAATTAAATTGTTATTAAAAGAAGAAGATCCTACAGAAGGAAAAATTTATCTAAATGATATGGATATTACAAAAGTAAAAAATAGAAGAATACCTTTTATCAGGAGAAATATTGGTGTGGTTTTTCAGGATTTTAGATTACTACCTAATAAGACAGTATATGAGAATGTAGCTTTTGCTATGGAAATCATAGGAGCTCATCCTAAAGAAATAAGAAGAAGAGTTCCAATGATTCTTAGTATGGTAGATTTAAGTAAAAAAGCTGATTGTTATCCAGACCAATTATCGGGAGGAGAGCATCAAAGAGTATCAATTGCAAGATCTATTGTAAATAATCCTCCTGTATTAATAGCTGATGAGCCAACTGGAAATCTAGATCCAGAAACAGCTTGGGAAATAATGAAAGTTCTAAGAGAAATCAATAGACGGGGAACGACAATTCTTATGGCAACCCACGCCAAAGATATAGTTGATTCTATGAAAAAAAGAGTAGTAGCTATTGAAGCAGGAAAAGTAGTAAGAGATGAAGAGAAGGGTGGGTATGAAAATGAAGTTTCGAATATTTAAAAATATTCTAAAGCAAGGGTTTCAAGGTATGTGGAGAAATAGAGGAATGGGACTAGCGTCTATTAGTTCTATTTCTGCAGTACTTGTAATATTAGGAATTGTTTTAATAATGATTCTAAGTATTAATAACGTAGTATTGGAAACTAAAACTAAGTTTGATGAAATTCAAATATTTCTAGAAAATGAATTAACAGAAGAACAGTTAAATGACATTGAAAAAGCAGCAAAAGATAACGAGGGTGTTTTATCAGTAATGTATCAATCTAAAGAACAAGCTTTAGAGATTATGAAGGAAGAATGGGAAGATGAAGCTTATCTTCTTGAAGGATTAGAACCAAATCCTCTTCCAAATTCTTATATAGTCCAATTAAAAGATATTAAATATGCTGATAACTTAGTGGACAAGGTTAAGAATATTGAAGGGGTAGAGGAAGTAAAATATTATAAAGATATAATAGAAAAACTTATAATATTTGCTAATTATGTAAGGTTTGGTGGTGTAGTAGTCATAGGTATATTGGTATTTGTATCTGTATTTATTATTTCTAATACTATTAAGCTAACAGTAACAGCAAGAAAAAGAGAAGTTAATATAATGAAATATGTTGGAGCAACTAATGGATATATAAGAGGACCTTTTATTATTGAAGGTATACTCTTTGGGCTTATAGGAGCAGCCTTATCCATATTAATAGTAAATTATGGTTATGATTATTTCTTCAAGGCAGTAAGTGATAAACTATATGTATTGTTTACAGTATATCTAGTATCTCCAGCAGCGTTAATCAAAGATATAACCATTATATTTACTGCAATTGGTGTTGGTATAGGAGCACTAGGAAGTTTAGTATCTTTAAAACGTTTCTTAAATGTATAAAAAGGGGGATTCTTGTTTTATGTTTAAAAAAAGAAGGATATTCTACTTGTTATTAGCTTTTATATTTACATTTAATATTATGATGGCTTATGCAGATGAAAGCGTAAATGAATTAAAAAACAAGCAGAAAGATGTGAAAAAACAGATAGACGAGAAAAAGAAAGAAATTCAGCAGTTTGAAAGTCAAAGTAAGGATATCTCAAAAGAAATTGACGAATTAGATAAGAAAATGGATGTTGCTGCCACACAATTAGATAAGGTAGAAAAGGAATTAGAAAAGTTAAACGTGAATATCAAAAAAACTATTGTAGAATTAGAGGAAGCAGAAAATAAAATTAGTGATAAACAAGAGACTTTTAATTCAAGATTAAGGGTAATGTATAAAAATGGTAATGTAGGCTATTTAGAAGTTTTACTTTCTTCTGCAAATATAAGAGATTTTTTAACTAGAAAAGAAATGATTACATCTATAGCAGATCATGATGCTAGTTTAATTAAATTTATGAAGGAACAAAGGGATGTTATAGCAAAGAAAAAGACAGAATTACAAGCACAAAGAGCTTCTGCTGAAGCTGCAAAGTCGAAAATAGAATCTAGAAAAAAAGATTTAGCAAAAGTTAGTAGAGAAAAAGAGGATTTAATGGGTAGGCTTCAACAAGATATTAAAGAGGCTGAAAAGCAGTATGATAAATTAAACGACTATGCTAAAGAAATTGAATCTAAAATAGTAAGCTTACAGAGAAAAACAGGACCATATTCAGGAGGCACTATGTCATGGCCAGTGCCTGGACATTCTAGAATTAGTTCTTACTATGGATATAGAGTTCACCCAGTATTTAAGACCAAAAAACTACATACAGGAATAGATATACCTGCACCTACTGGTACTAGTGTAAAGGCTGCATCTGATGGTACAGTTATTTATTCTGGATGGTTAGGCGGATACGGAAAGGCTATAATGATAGACCATGGAGGAGGTATAGTAACTCTTTATGGACATAATTCTTCCTTAACGGCTTCTGATGGACAAGAAGTAAGTAGAGGAGATACCATAGCTAAAATAGGTAGTACAGGAATTTCTACAGGACCACATTGCCATTTTGAGGTAAGAAAAAATGGTGCATATGTAGATCCAATACCATGGTTGAAGGGGAAATAATCCCCTTTTTTCTTTTGTTCTCTTTGTATTGTAAGAAATCTAATGGTATAATGTTTGTGTGTATTTAATAAAATAGATTACATAAACCATAAAATATAGAGGTGAAGAAAATGTCCAAAAAAAGAGCCATAACCCTAATGGTAGTTTTAGTTTTAGTAACCAACATAATTACCTTTGGTGTTTCAAACATGTTTTCAGTGCAGCTTAGAGATAAGGTTTATGTTCCTAAAAAAGAATATGAACAATTAGTATCAGTTTATAACAGGTATTCCAAGGTTATAGGTCTAGAGAATTATGTAAGGAACAACTTCTTACGAGAAGTTGATGAAAAAAAATTAATAGATGGAGAACTTAAAGGAATGATGCAGGCATTAGAAGACCCTTATTCTCAATATATGACTCAAGAAGAATTTAAAGACTTCATTGAGCATACTAAGGGTATATATGGAGGTATTGGTGTTATAGTAACTCCTGGAGATGATAACTTAATTACTGTAGTATCGCCTATTGAAGGAACTCCTGGAGAAAGAGCAGGCATTAAAACTGGAGATAAGATCATAAAAGTAGATGGTACAGAATTTACAGCTGAAAATATGGACTCTGCTGTAAAAATAATGAAGGGAGAGCCAAAAACAAAAGTTACTATTACTATTTTAAGAAAAGGAAAAGATGGCAATAATGAATATATAGATATGGAAATAGTAAGGGAAGAAATAAGACTTATAACTGTAAAAGCTAACGTTATAGATGATAATATTGGCTATATAAAGATTACTTCTTTTGATGATTTAACTTATGAAGATTTTAAAAAAGAATTAAATAAGTTAATGAATAGAAATGTAGAAGGGATAATAATAGATCTTAGAAACAATCCAGGAGGATTATTGGATGTATGTGCAGATATAGCTGATGAATTATTAGGTGAAGGAGTTATAGTATATACTGAAACTAGAAGTGGGGAAAGAGAGTATTTAAAATCCAATAAAAAACAAATAGATACTCCCTTAGTAGTTTTAGTCAATGGTGGTAGTGCCAGTGCTTCAGAGATTCTAGCTGGAGCAATTAAGGATCACAATAGAGGTACACTAATAGGTACTAAAACTTTTGGAAAGGGAGTAGTACAAAGAATAAAACAACTTTCTGATGGATCTGGTTTTAAACTTACGGTATCAGAATACTTTACACCAAATGGAACCAATATTCATGGCATAGGAATAGAGCCAGATATTGTAATCGAATTGCCAGAAGATGTAGAAGAAATAGGAATAGATAATTTAAGTAAAGATATACAACTTAAGAAAGCAATAGAGACAATGAAAGAAAAAATTAAATAGTAAGAAATAAAAAAGGAGAGTTGAGTGTGTACGGATTATATCAAATTGTATTGTTTACAATAAAAGATATCTTATATACTTTGAAATCTCCTTTTTTTCTGCTTATTCTTGGAATTATTTATTTCCAATATAGAAAAATAGGAGAAATGGAAAAAGAAATTTTAGGATCCAGAAAAAACTCTTTAATAAAGGTTTTTACATCTACAATATTTGGTATATTTGGAGGTACTATAGCTAGTATAATATTTATTTATTTAGGCATAGTAATTAACCCTAAAGATTTTATATATATTTTAGTTGCTGCGATTACTTTATCTCTAATTAATCCTAGATATATGTGTTTTTCTTACGGAGGCAGTATTATTTCTTTAATGAACCTTATTTTTGGCTTTCCTAAAATAGATGTATCATCTGTTATGTCTGTTGTAGCGGTATTGCATTTAGTTGAAAGTATTTTAGTTTTATTAGATGGAAATAGAAATAGAGTTCCAGTTTTTATGGAAGAAGGAACTAGAGTAATAGGTGCATTTAATATGAACAGATTTTGGCCTATTCCCTTTGTTATTTTTATAGGAAATGATTTCATTTTCCCTGTAACCTTAATAGCAATATTGGGTTATAGTGATTATGCTATATCTACATATCCTAATGGAAAAACTAAAAAAACTTCTTTTACTTTATTTTTATATAGTTTAATATTATTGTTTCTTTCTAAGACACCATCGTTTCTGTACTTTTCGCCAATCTTTGGTTTAGTAGGGCATGAGTTTATAATTTTGAGAAATAAGAAGAAGGAAAAATCGGGAATTCCTCTTTTTACTCCTTCAATAAAAGGAGTAAAAGTGCTAGAAGTTCTTCCTAATGGCATTGGTTCAAAATTAGGAATAAAGACTGGAGATATATTATTGACTATTAATGGAATCAAAATAAGAGATAAAAAAGATATTGAAGACATATTATTCATGAAGCCTGATAAATTAAGATTAGAATTTTATAATAGAAATAAAGGTTTAACGATTAAAACTTATGAGGGGAATAATAAGGAATATAAATCTTTAGGGCTGGTAATAGTACCTAAGATTCCTGAGTTTGCTATTGTAATTCAAGAAAAAAATAGCTGGAGGAAGAGAATATTAAATAAAGCAAAAAGGACTAATTAGTCCTTTTTGCTTTATTTCAGTTTATTTAAATCTAAAGAGTATATAATCTCAGCTTTTTCATTTTCAAAAGGTGGTATTAAGGTTATATAAATTAAGTTATTATTAGAATCGTAATAAATTTTATCCCCATTGATCTTAGCAATACTTTGAACCTCTTTATTGTTGTACTCATAGCTATATAATGTATAATCATTATTACAAGTATTCTTCTCTACAAAGATTAATGATTTATTTGAAATTGTTAAGAAGTTAGATACATTGTAATCTAATATGTCATAAATTTTACTAGTATTTACATCATAGATATAAAGTAGATTTTTATCTTCGCTTTCTTTATTTTTTAAATATGCAATTTTATTCTTATCTATAAACTTTGGATTAAATCCTGAGTCTTTAAATTTGAAATCTTGCCAATTTTTAGTTATAGATATTTTTTTGTTAACTTCATTTTCTTCTCCTTCAACTACTAAGAAATTATCATCATGTATCTGTAAATTTTCAATATTCATGTTTAAGGTAGCGACTAATTGAGATTCATTTTTATCTACATTATAACTATAGATATTAGAGTTATCTTCATTATTGTTAATAAGGAATAAAGTATTTCCATTTTTCCACATCATTGTTTTAGGATTTATAGGATTTTCAGATGTAACTCTGTAAGCTCTTTTATCAGAACTAGGAATAATATATAAATCGGATAAATTACCATCTGTTTCAATAATTGAAATAAATTTAAGATCTGGACTAAATGCTGCAGAACTTATTTTATCCTTGGATGTATATATATTAGTTATTTCCTTACTCTTCGTATCATAAGACCATAAACTATCCATAATTTTACCTTCGACTTCTTGTGTTCTTTTGTATAGTAAAGAATTTCCAGGAACATAATCTAATATATTGCCTTCATCAATATAGTTGGAAACAATATTTTTTTCTGATTTAATAATATCCCCAGTATTAGCATCAATTTGAACAGACAAATTTACTAAAGGAGCCTTTGAACTTTGCTTATCAAAGATAGTGTTAAAAGAGATATTCCATAAAACTTTATCCTTTAGACGAGTTAAATTAACCGTAGGTATAGAATTAGTAGATATTTTAAAGTGGGAATATATTTTATTTAAAACTTGATTTTTCCCAAATTTAATATTTATAGGTTTATAATTTTCATTTATAATATTAAATTTCATATCTTCAATTTTTCCTAGTTGAGAATCTTTTAGTTCAATAACTACTTGAGGAACGGCTAATTGAAGTTTGTCTTCTTCAAATAAACTATTAACATATATGTCTATTTGTTTTCCATCTTTAACAATTTTATTAATAGTTACTCCTGAACTTTCAACTAAACCTAAAGAAGTCAATAGTTTTATTTTATTAGTTTTTTTAAGCACTTCCACATTGGGTTCAATAGATTGGAAACCTTTAGATAAAACTATTTTTTCTACTTCATAGTTAATTAATTCTTGTTCAATATTTTCTTTAGACTCTACAGCTAAAAAAGGTTTTTGATCGCTACTGCCGCATCCAGCTACAATTATTATTAATGATGTAATTACTAGGAAGAATAATATACGCTTCATATCTTTGCCTCCTTTCCTATTAGTTTATAATATTAATAGGATTAGTTCAATATTTTTATATTAAATAAAAAAGTTTTGACATTATTATATAATGTATTATAATTAAATAATAGAACGAACTGATGTTCAAATGAGGTGATAAAATGAATAAATTTAAGATAGAATCAAGTTTTAAACCTACAGGAGATCAACCAGATGCTATAGAAAATTTAACCAAAGGAATTTTAAATAATTTAAAACATCAAACTTTATTAGGTGTTACAGGATCAGGTAAAACTTTTACTATGGCTAATATAATTGAAAGAGTTCAAAAACCAACTTTAGTCATCGCTCATAACAAAACTTTAGCCTATCAATTAGCCAGTGAATTTAAAGAGTTCTTTCCAAATAATGCTGTAGAATATTTTGTCAGCTATTATGATTATTACCAACCTGAAGCTTATGTACCCCAAACTGATACTTATATTGAAAAAGATGCTTCTATTAATGATGAAATAGATAAATTAAGACACTCTGCAACAGCAGCTCTTTTTGAGAGGAACGATGTTATTATAGTAGCCAGTGTATCTTGTATATATGGGTTAGGAGATCCTATAGACTATGAAAATCTTGTAGTGTCTTTGCGTCCAGGAATGATTAAAGATAGAGATGAAATAATGAGAAAACTAATAGACATTCAATATATTAGAAATGATATTAACTTCATAAGAGGAACTTTTAGGGTTAGGGGGGATGTATTAGAGATATTTCCTGCTTCTTCTAGTGAAAACACTATAAGAGTTGAATTTTTCGGCGACGAAATAGACAGAATCGTAGAAGTAAATTATTTAACAGGAGAAGTAATTGGATTGAGGAACCATGTATCTATTTTCCCAGCTTCTCACTTTGCTACTACTCAAGATAAAATCGATAGAGCTATTGTTACTATAGAAGAAGAATTAGAGGAACGATTAAGGGAATTAAAAAGTAAAGAAAAGCTATTAGAAGCTCAAAGAATAGAACAAAGAACTAGATACGATATTGAAATGTTAAGCGAAATGGGATTTTGTCAAGGAATAGAAAACTATTCTAGACATTTAAGCAACAGACCAGCAGGAAGTAAGCCTTTTACTTTGATTGACTATTTTCCTGAAGACTTTTTAATAATTGTAGATGAATCTCATGTGACAATTCCTCAGATAAGGGGTATGTATGAAGGGGACAAGTCGAGAAAAACCAATTTAGTGGAATATGGTTTTAGATTACCTTCAGCATTAGATAATAGACCATTAAAATTTGATGAGTTTGAAAAATTAATAAATCAAATAATATATGTAAGTGCAACACCAGGACCTTATGAGTTTGATCATTCTCAGAATACTGTAGAGCAAATAATTAGACCAACAGGGTTACTAGATCCTGTTATTGAAGTTCGACCTACAGAACATCAAATAGATGATTTAGTAAGGGAAATAAGAGATGTGGTAGCAAAAGAGGAACGTGTACTGGTTACAACCTTAACTAAAAAAATGGCGGAGGATTTAACCAATTATTTTAAAGAAATAGGAATTAAGGTTACTTATCTTCATTCAGATGTTCAAACTATAGAAAGAATGGAGATAATAAGGGATTTAAGGCTAGGAAAATATGATGTTCTTGTAGGAATAAACCTATTGAGAGAAGGATTAGACTTACCAGAAGTATCTTTAGTTGCTATACTTGATGCAGATAAAGAAGGTTTTTTAAGATCTGAAACTTCTTTAATACAAACTGTTGGTAGAGCAGCAAGGAATGTATTGGGCAAGGTTATTATGTATGGTGATACCATAACTAAATCTATGGATAAAGCTATTTCTGAAACCAATAGGAGAAGAGAAATCCAGGATAAATATAATAGAGAACATAATATAGAACCAAAGTCTATAAAGAAGGGTATTAGAAATATAATAGAAGCTACTTTAGTAGCAGAAGAGGAAGTTAAATATGAAGAAACCTTCTCCAATGAAGAAATAGAAATAATGGTTGAAGGATTAGAAGAATCTATGCTTAAGGCAGCAGAAGAATTAAATTTTGAAAAAGCAGCAGAGCTTCGAGATAAAATCATGGATTTAAAAAAGATGTTAAAACATTGAGGTGAAATAGATGACAAAGGACGAAATAATCATAAGGGGAGCTAAGGAACATAACTTAAAAAATGTAAGCTTAGACCTTCCTAGAAATAAATTTATAGTATTTACTGGCTTGAGTGGTTCAGGTAAATCTTCTCTTGCATTTGACACCATATATGCAGAAGGGCAAAGAAGATATGTAGAAAGTTTATCTAGTTATGCTAGACAATTTTTAGGACAAATGGAAAAACCGGATGTTGAATATATAGAAGGATTATCTCCTTCTATATCCATAGATCAGAAAACCACTAGTAAAAATCCACGATCTACAGTAGGAACTGTAACAGAAATATATGACTATTTAAGACTTTTATTTGCACGTATAGGAACTCCCTACTGCTATAAATGTGGTAGGGAAATTTCAAGTCAAACCGTAGATCAAATGGTAGATAAAATTATGGAATTAGAAGAAAGAACTAAGATTCAAATATTAGCACCAGTTATAAGAGGGAAAAAAGGAGAACATATAAAGATCTTAGAAACTATAAAAAAAGAAGGATTTATTAGAGTTCTAGTAGATGGTGAAATGTATGAAGTAACTGATGAAATAAAAATGGATAAGAATAAAAAACATAATATTGAAGTTGTAGTAGATAGAATAATTATAAAGGAAGGCATAGATGGAAGACTATCTGACTCTTTAGAAACAGCTTTAAAGTTAGCAGACGGTTTGGTTATTGTAGATATAATAGATAAGGAAAGGATTATGTTTAGCCAAAAACTTTCTTGTCCTGATTGTGGAGTTGTTATTGAGGAATTATCTCCTAGAATGTTTTCTTTTAACAGCCCTTTTGGTATGTGCCCTACATGCAACGGATTAGGGTTTTATAAAAAAGTTGATCCAGAATTGGTTATTCCTAATCCAGATCTTAGTATAAATGAAGGTGGAATTGCTCCTCATAGTAATTCCAATGAATCTACTTATTATTATCAAATTTTCAAAACTTTAGCAGAAGATAATGGTTTTGATATGAATAAACCTTTAAAAGATGCACCTAAAAAGTTTTTAGATGAAGTGCTTTATGGAACTAAGAGGACTATTTCTTTTAAATTTGAAAGCCATTTTGATGGATTGAGAAATTATAAAGGTACTTTTGAAGGTGTAATTCCAAATCTTGAAAGAAGATATCAGGAAACTAACTCAGATTATATGCGAGATAGAATAGATGGATTTATGACAGAAAATCCTTGTTCTACTTGTAATGGTAAAAGGTTAAAAGATGAGGTATTGGCAGTAAAGATTAATGGATTAAATATTGCTGAAGCTACTGACTTATCTATAGCAAAGGCTATAGAATTTTTTGAAGGATTAGAGTTAACAGAAAAGCAACAGCTTATAGGACATCAGATATTAAAGGAAATAAATGAAAGATTAAGTTTCTTAAAAAATGTAGGTCTTGAGTATTTAACTTTATCTAGGAGTGCTGGAACTCTTTCAGGAGGAGAATCTCAAAGAATAAGGTTAGCTACTCAAATTGGGTCTAGTTTAGTAGGAGTTGTTTATGTATTAGATGAGCCTAGTATAGGGCTTCATCAAAGGGATAATGAAAAGCTTCTGAAGACTCTAAGAAACTTAACCGATCTAGGCAATACGTTAATAGTAGTAGAACATGATGAAGATACTATGTTTATGGCTGATCATATAGTAGATATAGGTCCAGGAGCAGGAGTCCACGGTGGGCATATTGTAGCTGAAGGTACAGTAGAAGATATAAAGAATAATCCGAATTCTATAACAGGACAATATCTTTCTAAAAAGAAAAAAATAGAGGTACCAGAAGTAAGAAGAAAGCCTAATGGAAAATGGGTTGAAGTAATTGGAGCAGAAGAAAATAATTTGAAGAAGGTTAATGTAAAGATTCCTCTTGGGGTATTTACATGTATTACAGGAGTTTCTGGGTCAGGTAAAAGTACTTTGGTAAATGAAATACTATATAAATCTTTAGCTCAAAAGCTTAATGGTGCAAAAGTTAAACCTGGTAGACATAAAGAAATAAAGGGATTAGAAAATTTAGATAAGGTAATAGTAATAGATCAATCTCCAATAGGAAGAACTCCTAGGTCAAATCCAGCCACTTATACAGGAGTGTTTGATCATATTAGAGATGTTTATGCTATGACTCCAGAAGCTAAAATGAGAGGATATAGTAAAGGGAGGTTTAGTTTCAACGTTAAGGGTGGAAGATGTGATGCTTGTAATGGAGATGGAATATTAAAAGTGGAGATGCATTTTCTTCCCGATGTTTATGTACCTTGTGAAGTATGTAAAGGTAAAAGATATAATAGAGAAACTCTTCAAGTTAAATATAAAGGAAAAACCATATCTGATGTATTAGATATGACTGTAGAAGAGGGGGTAGAATTTTTTGAAAATATTCCTAAAATTAAAAGAAAACTACAAACTTTATTTGATGTAGGATTAGGATATATAAAAATAGGGCAACCTTCTACAGAATTATCGGGTGGAGAAGCCCAGAGGGTAAAATTAGCTACAGAGCTAAGTAAGAGAAGTACAGGTAAAACCATATATATATTAGATGAACCAACTACAGGTCTTCATGTAGCTGATATTCATAAGCTAATAAAAGTATTGAGTCAGCTAGTAGAAGGCGGAAACTCTGTTTTAGTTATAGAGCACAACTTAGATGTAATAAAAACAGCAGATTATATAATAGATTTAGGACCAGAAGGTGGAGATAAAGGAGGTACAATAGTAACTACAGGAACTCCAGAAGAAGTAAGTAAAAATAAAAATTCTTATACTGGACATTTTTTAAAGAAAATATTATCGGATTAATAAAAAGAAGGTTAAATTTAACCTTCTTTTTATTAAGAGTTATGTAATTTAGATAATAAGTTAATTAGAATTATTCATAACTATTTCTTATAGAATGATGTCATAAGAGAATGACCTAAGATTATTGAAAAGAACGATGTTATAGTAGAATTTGTGTTATTGAGTATGAATTCTTCTAGATATTTTGGTAAGAAAGATATAGAGGAAATATATAGCAAAGGATAAATAGATAAAATGAGAGATGGTAGAACTAAAAATAATACTTTGAACTTGTCTATTTTCCAAGGTCCTCTTAATTTCTTTTGTTTTAAAAAGAATTCTAATGCTAATAAAATACCAAATATAATTTTAACTAAAGTAGAAATAAGTAGTATAGTGAAATGTTCGTTAGTAGTTTGCTTAAGGTAATTCGTTGGATTAGACATTAGGAAAGAAGATAATAGGGAGAATACGATGAAAATTAATAAATATAATAAGTTAAACTTAAATGTTTTTAACTTCATTTTAACTTACTCCTTATACTTTTAGCAGAAACAAAATGCTGGTTTAATTGTATTGATTTTTCAAAATTATCTCTTTTAGAATATCAGCTCTATCAATTAAAGTCAATATGTTAATTATGTAATTAACTAAAGTGTTAGTATTGTTTTTGGAAATATTAGTTAAGTAAGATACTGTATGGATAAAATATGTAAAAAAGAGATTGAATAAATAGACTTTATTTTGGTTTAATTATATAATTAATTAAAGAATAATGATACGGGTAAATAGGAGGGGGTAAAAGTGGCGGACATTGAAAAAATACTAGAGCAAATTTTAGAAAATCAACTGTTTATGCAAAATCAGGTCAATAATATGCAGAGCCAAATGAACAGCATGCAAAGTCAAATGAGCAATATGCAAAATCAAATGGGTACCATGCAAAAAAGAATGGATAATATGCAGGGGCAAATAAATAGTAATCACAAAGAAGTAATGGGACGTTTAGAGAAAGTGGAAAGTAATCATAAAGAAGTAATAGGACGTTTAGAAAAAGTAGAAAATAACCACAAAGAAGTAATAGAACGGCTAGAAAAAGTAGAAAATAATCACAAAGAGGTTATAGAACGTCTAGATAGACTGGAGGATAACCAAGAAGCTATAAAAAGATTTATTTCAGAAAGCGATGTATCTTTTAGAAAATCGGAAGAAACTTATAAAGTTATCCAGGACTTAAAAAATGTATTTGCCAAAGAAGATTAGGCTTATTAATTATTAGAGGTAGCTGAATGTATTGTTTATTTCTAAGTTAATAGAATTGATTAAAATTCTCTTAGTTGTCAATAATTTCTTTTAGGAGGGATTAAGATGAATAAGAGATTTTTTTTGTTGATTTTAACTGTTATTATATTGACTTCTACCACTTCTATAGTATTTTCACAGCAAAAATTGGATTTTATTTTAGAAAAAATATCAATAAAGCAAAATGATAAGACAAGAGAAATGGAAGCAATTAGTTATAATAATAGTATCTATGTACCTCTAGCCAATATTATTGAAATAATAGGCGGAGAGATAAATAAAGAAGGAAGTTTACTAGAAGTTAAAGATTATGTAGATTTTAAAGAAGCAGATCCATTAAAAGGAGAAATATTTGTCTATGGAACTATAGAAAAAATTAAATATGATACAAGAACAATATTAGTAAATCAGCATATGGATGATAACAGCATAGAAATTTTTCCTAAGGTAAATATTAAAAATGATGTAATAATTATAGCAGAAAGAAAAAATAAAAGAATGAATATAGATTTTGAAGATTTAAAAGTAGGAGATTCTGTTGGATTGGTTCTGGATAAGGATGGTTTTGTAAGAGGAATCCTACTAAAAATATAAGGGTTAGTTTAGACTAACCCTTATATTTAATTAACTGCAAATCTTGATTCTGGTAGAGTTTGACCACCATCAACAGTTATAGTTTCACCAGTAATATATTTTGCCTCATCCGAAGCTAAGAACAATGCTGCATAAGCTATATCTTCAGGCTCTCCTAGTTTACCCATTGGTATTGAAGCTTCTTGAGCCTTAATATAGTCTTCTCCTAATTGGCTTCCCATACCTTCTGTCATAATATTACCTGGTTCTACACCATTAACAGTAATGTTATATTGAGCCAATTCTATAGCAGCAGTCTTTATAAATCCATTAACTCCACCTTTTGTAGCTGCATAGTGGGCTAATCCTGGATTTCCAGTTTTTGTACCAGTAATAGATGATGTAATTACAATTTTACCATATTTATTTTCCATCATGTTTGGCATACAAGCTTTTACAGCTAAAAAAGTTCCTTTTAAATTTACATTATGAACATGATCCCAGTCTTCTACAGTCATGTTTTCTAATCTAACTTCAGGGAAAATACCAGCGTTATGACAAAGTATATCTATTTTACCATAGCGTTCGAGACAGGTTTTAGCCATGTTTTCCATATCTTTTTCATTACTAACATCTCCTAAAAAGTAGCTAGCTTCTCCACCGAAGTCCTTAATTTCATCTACTACTTTTTTAGCATGCTCTTCACTTCTAACTACAATTAACACCTTTGCTCCTTCTTTAGCAAAGACTTTAGAAATTCCTCTACCGATGCCTCTAGCACCTCCAGTAACGATAGCTACTTTGTTTTTCATTCTTCCAAACATATATATACCTCCTATAATGAAATATTATAAGTCATATAAAATATACCCTATTCAAAAAATAAATAAACAAATATTGATATAAAAATATCAAATACTTATAGTATCATTAATGGATTAGTTCTATATAGTATTTGGATAATCTATATAGTATAATATGAATTATTATATTTTTATAACGAATAGGAAAGTTCGACTTTTTTTCTTTTTTCAATGAAGGAACTCGTTCTGACCTAAATGAGTTTCAAGAAAAGCTACCTTAATAACGTGTTGATAGACGCTTTTCTTATTAATTATCTTGAGGTGGATTAATGTTATACATAATGATCTTGTTTTCAATTGTCGGAGGAATAGACAAAATATTTGGTAATAAACTTGGTTTAGGAGAAAAATTTGATGAAGGCTTTAAAGCAATGGGAGGACTAGCTCTAACTGTAATAGGTATTTACAGTTTATCTCCTATAATTGGAAAAGTACTAATACCTATATTAAATCCTTTAGCAAAGGTAATTAAAGCAGATCCTTCTGTTTTTATAAGTAGTCTATTGGCTATAGACATGGGCGGTTATTCAACTAGTTTAGAAATTGCAGCTTCTAGACATATTGGAGAATTTAATGGATTTATATTAGCATCTATGATGGGGGCTACTATATCCTTTACTATACCAGTAGCAGTAAACTTAATATCTAAAGACGATTTTGCTTATTTTGCTAAGGGAATATTAGCAGGAATTATAACTATTCCGTTAGGTATGTTGGTAGGTGGTATTATGATGAAAGTATCTTTTAGAGATATCTTTTTAAATCTAATACCTGTTATAATATTTTCTATTTTAATTGTTGTTGGACTGATAAAAGCTCAAGAAAAAATAATAGGCATTTTTAATCTTTTAGGTAAGGGAATTATAATTATTAGTACAATTGGTTTGCTTATTAGTATTTTGGATTTCACTTTAGGTATAAAGTTAATAGATAATATCATATCTTTTGAAGAAGGAGTTATTTTAGTAGCTAATATAGCCATAGTGTTATCTGGTGCTTATCCTCTATTTCATTTTATCTCAAAAAAATTAAATAGGATTTTATCTAAAGTAACTAAGAAACTAGGTATAGATGAACATTCCTTATTAGGATTAATAACTTCTTTGGCAAATTGTATTCCAATGTTAGGAATTTATGATAAAATGAATTGGAAAGGTAAAGTAATTAATGCTGCTTTTGCAGTTAGTGGCTCTTTTACTTTTGGTGGTCAATTAGGATATATATCGAGTATTTCTCCATCAGCAGTAAACCCATTTATTATAAGTAAGCTAATAGCAGGACTAGCTGCAATTCTCGTAGCAATTTTATTAATAAAATTTGAACAAAAACCTAAAAGGGGGGTCAAATATGAATATTAATGAAAGAATAAGCAACTTAAGAAATCTTATGAAAGATAGGGGTATTACAGCTTATATAGTACCAACCTATGATTCACATCAATCTGAATATGTAGCAGACTATTATAAAGCAAGAGTGTGGATATCAGGTTTTACTGGTTCTGCAGGAACTGTAGTAGTAACAGATAAGGAAGCTATTCTTTGGGCTGATGGAAGATATTTTATTCAAGCGGAAAAGGAATTAGCAGGTTCTGAATTTAAACTGTTTAAAATGGGAATTCCAGGATTTCCAACTTATACAGAATGGTTACAGGAAGATTTAAAAGAAGGAGATACTCTTGGTTTTGATGGAAAAATATTTCCTCAATCCGATGTAGAAAGATTGGAAAAGGCTCTTAAACAAAAGGAAATTAAATTCAATGGTGAATATGATTTAGTAGGTGAAATTTGGACGGATAGACCACCAATGCCAAAGAGTAAAGCTTTTATCCATGAAATAAAATATACTGGTAAAACTGGAAAAGAAAAAGTTGAAGAAGTAAGAAAAGAAATGAGAAAACTAGGAGCAGATTATTTTCTACTAGGAAGCCTTGATGATATAGCTTGGCTTTACAATATAAGAGGCAGAGATGTAGCAAATAATCCAGTAGTAATATCTTATGCTCTAATATCGCAAGATAAAGCATATCTATTTGTTGATAAAGAAAAAATAGACAATGAAGTTGAAAAATTCTTGAAAGAAAATGGAATTGAAATTCATGATTATGAGAAGGTAATTGATTATGTAAAAGATATTGAAAAAGGAAGTAAAGTATTCTTAGATCCAGATAGAGTAAATAGATGGTTATATAATGGAATACCAGAAGAATGTAAAATTGTAGAAGGTATGAATATAACTACTAAGTTAAAAGGAAATAAAAACCCAGTAGAGGTAAAAAACCAAAAGAATGCTTATATTAAAGATGGAGTGGCTTTAGTTAAGTTTTTACATTGGTTAGATAAAAACGTAGGTAATATTGAAATTACTGAGATATCTGCTGAAGAAAAATTAGAAGAATTTAGAAGAGAACAAGAAGGATTTATAGAACCAAGCTTCGATACTATTTCGGCTTATAAAGAAAATGCTGCTATGATGCACTATAAGGCTAATGCTGAATCCAATTATGTACTAAAAAAAGAAAAGATGTATTTAGTAGACTCTGGTGGACAATATTTAGATGGAACTACTGATGTAACAAGAACTGTAATTTTAGGAGATATTACTGAAGAGGAAAAAAGGGACTTTACTTTAACTTTAAAAGGACATATTAATTTAATTAGTGCTAGATTCTTATATGGAGCTACAGGATCTAATTTAGACGTATTATGTAGGTATCCTCTATGGCAGGAAGGTATAGATTACAAATGTGGCACTGGTCATGGTGTAGGATTTTTACTAAACGTTCATGAAGGACCTCATAGAATAGCTACAGTACCAAATAATGTAGCTTTTGAAAAAGGCATGATAGTAACCATTGAGCCAGGAGTATATAAAGCTGGCAGTCATGGTATTAGAATAGAAAATGTAGTAGTTGTAGATGAAGATATTAAAACGGATTCAGGACAATTCATGAAGTTTGAAACCATTTCCTTCTGTCCAATAGATTTAGAAGGTGTAGATGTAGAATTACTTACTGATAAAGAAAGAGCTTGGCTAAATGATTATCATAAGGATGTATATAATAAAATATCACCTTATTTAAACGAAGAAGAGAAAGAATGGCTAAGAGAAGAAACTAGAAGTATTTAATAAAGAAGGCTAAAATTAGCCTTCTTTTTTTGTCTTAATAGCATATAATCTTAATATATTATTTTCATTAAAATGAAAATAATTTTATAAATACTTAAAATATCTTAGACTTTATATATAAAATATATTATAATATAAGTGAAAAAATAAGTAAAATATTAATATTTTGTGATGAAATCCATAGAATTTGATATAATTAGGCTACAAATAATAAAATAAAAATTAAGATAAAATTTTAAAGTAAGTAAAAAGTCTGATTATAATTAAGATAAAAAATTAAAATCCTACTATCAGAAAAAATATTATGAGTAATTTAATAAAAAGATGAAATTTAGGAAGTGATTCTATGACTAGTGGAACCATAATTAATATTCAAAAATATTCTATACATGATGGACCAGGGATTAGAACTACTGTTTTCTTGAAAGGTTGTCCTTTAAAGTGTTGGTGGTGCCATAATCCTGAAAGTCAAAGCTACAAACAGGAAATTATGTTTTTTGAAGAAAGATGTATAAAATGTAAGGCTTGTGAAGGAAAGTGTCAACAGCAGGCTATAAGGATAAATGATTCTTTCCCTATTGTGAATCGGAAAAAGTGTATTCTGTGTGGAGAATGTGCTAATTTTTGTCCAAATAATGCTAGAGAATATGTAGGAAAGAATATAACTGTAAAAGATCTTATGAAAGAAATACAGAAAGATGAAATATTTTACGAAGAATCAGGTGGTGGAGTTACTTTTTCTGGTGGGGAGCCTATGGTGCAAATAGACTTTTTAAATGAAGTATTGAAAAATTGCAAAGATATGGATATTCATACAGCCGTAGACACAAGTGGATATACAAATTGGAAAAACTTTAATAAAATTATTGATAAAGTAGATTTATTTTTATATGATTTAAAATTAATGAACAATGAAAAACATTTAAAATACATAGGAGTACCAAATAATAGTATACTAGAGAATTTAAAAAAATTATCTGATATTGGAGCTAATATTTTCATTAGGATGCCAATTATAGCAGGGATAAATGATGATAATGAACATATTATTGAAAGTATTAAATTTTTATCCAGTCTCAATATTATGCAAATAAATTTACTTCCATATCACAAAATGGGTATGGATAAATATAAAAGACTTGGATTAGATTACAATCTATCTGGCATGGAGAAACCTACTGATGAAAGAATGATTGAAATAGCAAATGAATTTAAAAGTTCTGGAATGAAAATAAAGATAGGAGGCTAGGGTTATGATGACAGAAAGGGTAAGAAAACTTAGAGAAGAAAGTTTAAAAGCAATACCTTATATATCCATGGAGAGAGCAAAAATAGTAGATGAAGTTTATAAAAAAAACGAAGGATCAGTTTCTATTCCTGTTCTTAGAGCACTGGTTTTGAAAGAATTAATGTCTCAAAAAAAACTTTGTATCAATGATGGAGAACTTATTGTAGGAGAAAGAGGAGAAAAGCCTGTAGCGACACCAACATACCCTGAATTATGCTGCCATACCGTTGAAGATTTTCAAGTAATGAACGATCGTGAAAAAATATTTTTTAAGGTTAGTGAAGAAGCAAAAAAGATTCAACAGGAAGTCATTATACCTTATTGGGAAAAAAGATCTATGCGTTATCATATTTTAAACAATATGACTCAAGAGTGGAAAGATTGTTATGCGGCAGGAATATTTACAGAATTTATGGAGCAAAGAGGACCTGGGCATACTGTTGCAGATGATAAAATATATAAAAAAGGGTTTTTAGAATTTCAAAAAGAAATTCAAGAATCTATCCAAAACTTAGATTTTCATAATGATGATGAAGCATTAGATAAAAAAGAACAATTAAAGGCTATGAGTATTGCTTGTGATGCTATCATGATTTTAGGGAAACGCTATGCAGAATTGGCTATAGAAATGGCGGAGGAAGAAAAAAATCCTAATAGAAAAGAAGAACTTCTTCATATTGCAGAAATTTGTAGTTGGGTACCAGCCAATGCTCCAAGAACTTTTGAAGAAGCTCTTCAGATGTATTGGTTTGTTCATTTGTGTGTGATCTCAGAACTTAATCCTTGGGATTCTTTTAATCCAGGAAGGTTAGATCAACATCTATATCCATTTTATAAGAAAGAAGTGGAATGCGGAAAGCTAAATCGTGAAAAAGCAGAAGAATTATTACAGTGTTTTTGGATTAAATTTAATAATCAGCCAGCACCACCAAAGGTAGGAGTTACATTAAAAGAAAGTGGAACTTATACAGATTTTGCTAACATAAATAGTGGTGGATTAAAAGCAGATGGTTCTGATGGAGTAAACGAAGTAAGTTATCTTGTATTAGATGTAATAGATGAGATGCGACTTCTTCAACCTAGCTCTAACGTCCAAGTTAGTAAGAAAACGCCACAGAGGTTTTTAAAAAGGGCATTAAAAATTGTAAGAAAAGGTTGGGGGCAGCCATCTTTATTTAATGCAGATGCAGTAGTCCAAGAAATGCTTAGAGCAGGAAAAACCATAGAAGATGCAAGATGTGGTGGTACCAGTGGATGTGTGGAAACTGGAGCCTTTGGAAAGGAAGCTTATATACTTACAGGGTATATGAATTTGCCTAAAATTCTAGAAATCACTTTAAACAATGGTTTAGATCCAGCCAGTGGCAAGGTAATAGGTATTGAAACAGGAAATCCAACAGAATTTGAAAGCTATGAAGAATTATTTGAAGCATTTAAAAAACAATTACATTATTTTATCGATATAAAAGTAATAGGAAATAGGGTAATTGAAAAATTATATGCCACTAAAATGCCTGTGCCCTTTCTTTCGGTTATTATAGATGATTGTATTTCTAAAGGAAAGGATTATAATGGAGGTGGAGCTAGATATAATACCACTTATATTCAGGGAGTAGGTATTGGAAACATTACAGATTGTTTAACTTCCATTAAATACAATGTATTTGATAAGAAGAACTTTACTATGAGCCAATTATTAGCTGCAATGAAATGTAATTTTGAAGGATATAAAGATATTCAAAATTTAGTAAAAAATAAAACACCTAAGTATGGAAATGATGATGATTATGCAGATGAGATTATGCAAGAAGTATTTTATGCTTACTATAATGAAGTAAATGGAAGACCTAATGGAAGAGGCGGTGTCCATAGAATAAATATGCTTCCAACTACTTGCCATGTGTATTTTGGATCTGTTATAGGGGCTACACCTGATGGCAGAGAGGCCTACTTACCATTGGCAGATGGTATCTCTCCATCAAAGGGAGCAGATAGAAATGGTCCTACTGGTGTTATAAAATCAGCTGGAAAAATGGATCATATAATTACAGGGGGAACCTTGCTAAACCAAAAATTCACTCCAACTGTAGTAGAGGGAGAAGAGGGTTTAGACAACTTAGCTCACTTAGTAAGATCTTATTTTAAGTTAGATGGTCATCATATTCAATTTAATATTGTAAGTAAAGAGACTCTTGTAAATGCTCAAAAAAATCCAGATGAATATAAAGATCTTATTGTTCGTGTCGCTGGATATAGTGATTACTTTTGTAATCTTAGCAAAGTATTACAAGATGAAATAATAGAAAGAACTGATCAGACCTTTTAGTGATGAACAACAAATGAAATCAGTAGACTTGTAAAAAATACTTAAAGAGGAGTGTAATGAAAATGTCTAAAACATTAGGTTTTATAGGATGCGGAAACATGGGGCGAGCTATGATGGGGGGAATTATCAAAGATAAGGTATTTTCTCCAGAAAATATGATCGTGAGTGATTTAAATGAAGAAAGTCTAAAGATGGTTTCTGAACAATATGGTATTCAAATAACAACAGATAACAATGAAGTGGCTAAAACTGCGGATATCTTAATTCTATCAATTAAACCCAATTTATATCCAGTAGTGATTAAAGGAATAAAAGATAGTATAAAAGAAGATGTTGTTGTTGTATCTATTGCAGCAGGAGTATCCATAAAAGATGTTGAGGAGATGTTTGAAAAGAAGATAAAAATAGTAAGAGTTATGCCGAACACACCAGCTCTCGTAGGAGAAGGCATGTCTGCTCTTTGTCCAAATCCTATGGTAAATAAGGGAGAGTTTGAAGAAGTTTTAAGTATATTTAAAGGCTTTGGAAAAGTTGAAGTTATAGATGAAAAATTAATAGATGCTGTAATTGCTGTAAGTGGTTCTTCTCCAGCTTATATTTATATGATTATAGAAGCTATGGCAGATGGTGCTGTTCTTGAAGGAATGCCAAGGGATCAGGCGTATAGAATGGCTGCTCAAGCTGTACTAGGTTCAGCAAAAATGGTATTGGAAACAGGAATGCATCCAGGTGCACTAAAAGACATGGTATGTTCACCTGGAGGAACTACTATAGAAGCAGTGGCAGTTTTAGAAGAAAGAGGTTTAAGAGATTCAATTATTTCAGCTATGAGAACATGTGCAGAAAAATCTAGAGATATGGCAAAGGAAAAATAAGAAGAAATGAAAGCAATAGGAAAGAAGATATTTTCTATTGCTTTTTTAATGCTTAAAAATGAATTTAGTTGGTGAAATTTAAAGAGTATAGTAAAAAGGAATTTTAATAGTTATATCGAATATATAGATATATAATTTAAAGCAATCATAAATTTTAAGTATCTATTTAAGTATCTTGAAATAATAGTTTTATATTTTGGAGGATTACTATGATTACTAAAATCATAAGTGCAAACAAGGATAATTTAAATGAACTAGTAACAATGGCTTTAGATCTATGGTCTGATAATACATTTGAAGGCTTAGAAACTGAAATGTTAGATTTAATAGACGTAAACAAAGATATTTTATTAATGTCAATAACTGATGAAAATACTTCTGGATTTATTTATATGTCTGTTAGAACTGATTATGTGGAAGGTTCAGATTCTAGTCCTGTAGCATATATAGAAGGGATTTATGTTAAACCTGAGTTTAGGAATAAAGGTATTGCTAGATTGTTATTTAAGGCTGGTGAGAATTGGGCTAAAGCTAATGGATGTATTCAAATAGGTTCTGATATTGAATGGGATAATAATGTTAGCTATGACTTTCATAGAAAAATTGGATTTGAAGAAGTCAACAGAATTATTTGTTTTATTAAGGATATAAAATAGGTAAATATATTTAAAGGAGTAATATATTAAAACTATACATATGGTCTGCCGATATGTAATACAAGAATGATATTACATATTTTTAGGAGATGATATTTTGAAAATTACAATAAATCAATTTGGATTTAATCAAAATGAGGTTAAGAAACTATGGGATATTTCCAAAAAACAATCGAATAAAAATAATATCAAAATAGAAAATCAAGAAAGTGCGGCTTCTGTACTACAGAAAAAAATCTATGATGATCTTGTTGCAGATAAAATAGCAAGAAAAATAGCTAGAGGAGAACTATTAACAGAAGAAGAGAAAGAGACTATTAGAAGAATTGATCCAGAAAAATTAAGAAAAGCTGAGATGACAAATAAAAGGCGAGAAAAAATAGAAAAGAAGCTTAAAGATGCCAAAAATCGTAAAGAAGCAAAAGCTATTTTAACGGAAGCAAAGATGGAGGCTAGCCTAGCTGCTGATAGGAGCGATTTAGTATATGGAGGCTTGCTAACGGAAGCAGTTAAAAAGGCTGAATCCGATTATTATGAGAAAAACAATAAAAATTTCAGCACATTAAGGGAAGAAAAGTTGTTAACAAAAAAGGGCAGAGCATTAGATGTAAAATTGTAATTATATTCTATTTTAATACTCTTTTTTAGTTTGAATTATATTTTGTTCTTACTAGGAAAGAGTATTTGTTTTAAAAAGGATATCTATCTAAGGTCTTTAGGATATAGGAACCAATAAATCAATGATATAATATAGTTACATAATAAACTTTATAAAAAGAGAGGTGTTATATGAAGATATTATTAATTTATTCAAGCAGAACTGGAAATACCAAAAAAGTAGCTGAAGCTATATATGAAGTTTTACCTGAGGGGAGTGTAATTTGTCCCGTAGATGACAATCCAAGTTACGAAGATTATGATATGATAATTATTGGTTTTTGGGTAGATAAAGGATTACCTGATGTTAAAACGTTAAAATATATGGAAAATATAGAAGGAAAGAAGATTGGAATATTTGGCACTTCAGGAGCTTATAACGATTCCGAGAGGGGAAAGAAGACCTTAGAGAGAACTAGACAACTTTTAGAACCAAGAAATGAAGTGATAGCAGAATTTATTTGTCAGGGAAAGATAGATGAGCGATTATTAGAAAGATATAAAAACAGAGGTCCAGACCATTCTAATCCTATGACTGAAGAAAAGCGAAAGAGACACGAAGAAGCAAAAAAACATCCTAATGCTAATGATTTAAATAGAGCACAGGAAGTTTTTAGAAAAATAATATAACAAGGATAAAATATTAATATAATTCTTATAATTGTTAAAGATAAAAAGGAAGTTTACACATATAATCTCAAATTAATAAACTAAAATTCTATACTTAAAATGCCCTTAAGATATATATATTTATAGGAAGAAAACCAGATATACTATTAGCAATGAAAATACTCCTTGCTTAACTATAGCAAAAGAATTAAATCATCCGCTAGGGGCAAATATCGTTATAGCAGGAGTAATACTATTTATTTATATTAAGGGCATTTTAGAAAACTTCAATTCATTTTACTCAATAATTAAGTTGATTTTGCTTATTTTAAAACTACACTACCATGCGATTTAATTTATTATAATTATTAACGTACTATTGTTTAGTGAATTGAGATATTGAATGATGTTTAGCTAATTGATGATTTTTTGAATTTGTGAATTTTTGATTTTTGAATAGCGATTGAATGTTGAATACTGTAATGCTTATTAATTTCAATAATAGACCTTTTAGGTCTTAATAAATAATGGGATATGATCCCTAACTTTTTTAGATTACATTAATTCACACTTAGCCTAAGCTTTGTGCTAAACTGAAATAATCTAATAAGCAGCATCTACTAATTATTTTTCAAACTCCTTGAAGTTCTCTAAAATACCCTCAATAAAAGGGTTATTTTTCTAAATGTTTTTCTACTATATCTTCAATACTATCAAGATAACTATATTTTGGTTCAAAATCTACTATATTTTTACTCATGGCTTGTTCAATTTTCTCAGATATTTTGTCTGCCATTTTTCTAGTTTCTTTGTCTTTCTTTATTAGTGGCTCTTTATCGTATACTATTGAAGTTATGATTTCTGTTTCATAATAGTAAGCTGTTTGATTTCCTTCTACATTAAAGGCATATCCTGTTCTTTTTTCTTTAGACTTTTTATCTTTTTTGGTTGCTAAATTGTTAAGATAATCAGAAGATAGTCTTCTTAGTAGTTTAGCATATTCAATAGAAGAATCCAGATTCATTGGTTTTTTCCCTTCTAATTCGATTGATATATCCTTTTTAGCTTCAGCTATTTTATCAGCAAGCTGTGCTTTTTCTTCGACTAGATTTTCTAATAGATTGGTAAGTTCAGGTATGTCAATATCTAGAGTATCTTCATATTCAACTTCAACTATTTCATCCTCTGCTTCTTTGTATGATGCTGATTTTTTATGGATTTCTGTAACTGAATAAATTTTTGAATTAAGGTTATAATTGGATATTTGGATTAGGTTTGAGATTGTTCTATCCAGAAAGTTTGCATATCTTCCACATTCTTTGATAGTCATTTTTTCCATAATCATCTCTCCCATCTATTATTTTCTAAGTATACTATAGACATTATACTTTCATTTGTTAAATATTTCAAATTATAATATTGTTACAAAAAAATGTTTTCAAGTCATATACATGATTTCATATTTACCATTAGCTTCTTTTTAGCTTCTTTGATTAATTCACTATGTTTCTTATATTGAGTGATTTACTATTATGTACCTAAGTTTTGTACAAATAGCTAAGCTGTATTTAACAAATCATGGAAGCCCAATTGGGTATATTTAGGTTGTAATGCCTCAACAAATAATTTTACTAGTTCTGATAGACTTGGTAAAACAATCTCAATGTGATCTTTTAGTTCTATTACTCTAACAGTAATGCTTCCTAGCTTTTTAACCAATGTTTGAATGTCCATATCTTGAAGCTTAGATGAACTAAATGTGGTACTTTTCATTAAGATAATTAAGTTATGGGTTATGAACACTAGCCATAAAAAGCCGTAGATACCATAGAATTTAGATGTTCTTAAATTCTTAATGTCATATACCTCTTTACAGGTTTTAAAGAAGGCTTCTATAGTTTGTCTTTTGTTGTAAAAATGAAACAACTCTACTCCATTCATTTCTTCAGCCTTTATGTTAGTGAGCAAGTGGGAGTATTTAATTTGCCCATCTTTACCAATAAATTCACAGACAATGATTCTTAAATCTGTAGAAGTAGGGACTTCTGCAACATGTACTTGGATATTAATCTTTTGCCATTGATGTTTTTGTACTGACTTTGCAAAATTTCTTGATTGCTGAGTTGAAAAACCTTTTACAACAAACTTTGCTCCTGCGGCCTTAAGTAGTTGTATATTATCAAAAGATCTATATCCTGAATCAGCTCGAATAATCAAGTTATCTTTGTCTAGATGTTCCTTGAACTTAAAGGTAGTTGCTTTTAATAAATCTTCAAACCTACTTGTGCAGGAAGTATTGCCTGGATCAAAAAACATAGAAACTGTTTCAGCTGTACTCCCTATAAAGGCAGCAGATAATTGATATCCTTTTTCGCCTCTTTTTCCAGGAAAATAGCCCTTTTCAGCTAATTCATAGGTTCTGCCACCAGCTACAAGACCACTCATATCAAAATCTACAATGATAGGGTCTTTACTTGATAAAGCTAAGCTATTTTCCATGAATAGAGTATGATGAATAAATTCGAGTTGGTCTATATTTGTTTCATCAAACCTATTCAAGAAACGATTAATTTGAGATTGGTCAGGAAATTTACCCATCCCTAAAAGTTTAGAAGCTGTTGTATCAGGAACCAGTTTTTCATTAATATCATTGGTGTAGCTGTAACCCATTGCGATAGAAGTAACAAGAGTTTGTAATCTGTTGAGATTTGTATAGTTGACACTTTTCATTTTCAGGTTAAAAGATTTAAAAACATCAAAGAAATTAAGATTATTAGCAAATTGAATTAAAGAAACAAGCCAAGCAGAAGTATTTACTACTTTATTCTCATCTAATTTAAATGATATACTTTTCATAGGTGAGATACTGCCTTTCGTAGAATTTTTTGTGGATGAAAAATACTTCTATAGGTGGGCTATTCTCACCTTTAGTTGTTTTTTGGTAATACTTTCATGGTAAGCCTTGGAAAACACTAGGGCTTTGTTTGTACAAAATTTAGGTATGTAATACAATCGTATATTATTTTTTATATATTTATATTATAAAATTTTTATAGTTATATAAGCATATCGGTTAATTTATTTTGTCCTAGTAATTTAGAAAAGTTTTTAGATCTTAATAAAGATTCTTTATAATTATTGTATCCAAGACAATATTCGGCAACGCCCTTTCTAAAATATAAATGGCTAAGATAACTAAGAGTTTTGTGTTTTATACAATTTTCTATACCTAAATTAGAATAATACAATGATTTTTCATGAAATCTTAGTCTGTGATAGGTATAAGATAAGTTATAGCATAGTTTAGAGTAAATATCTTGATTATACTCTGCCATATCCATACAGAATTCTAAAAGTTCTAAGCTTTTTTCAGTAGATTCAATTTTATCTAATATAAGAGCTATATTCATTAAGATTCTTAATTCTATATTGTTGTATGCAAAGGATTTGTACTTAGATAGAGAAAATTTGGGTATGGTAATTTTCATGGCATCAACTAATTTTAATAAAGATTTATCATAATCTGCATAATTAACCTTTAATATTACAGACTCGACTGAAAGTAGGAGTTGATTTATTAGATTCATAAAATATGAGTTTATATTACAATCAAGTAATTTTTTAAAATTAACTAATTCTACTTCTAAATCATTAAAATTCCCACTTTCAAGTTTATATTCGATTTTATTTTTCATTTCATGAAATTCAGAATAGTTATCAATCCTATATTTTAATAGGAGTGGGTTTAAATCTTCTTTTAAAGCTAATGACATTAGATCTAAAGTTTCGTGCTTAGGGATTACTTTGCCATTTTCAATTTTTCTTAATGTATCTATATTAACTCCTGTTATTAGTGTCACTTCTTTCTGAGTGAGATTTAAACGTTGTCGAATGATGCGTACTTTTTTGCCAAAGTCATCAAGATTATAGTACAAAACACTCACATCCTTATATATACAACCCGATTTAAATCTGGTTGTAATGTTAAGATATACCATATATTATAATAATTAATAGGAAATATGTAAAGGAGATGGATAGATATGTTAAAAAATGTTCAATTATTTTAATTATTTCTATGGCTTCATCATTTACTAAATATATTAATTTGCTCAAAAGTATGTTAATAGCATCAGAACTGAGAAAAGGTGATTATATCATATTACATTTTATAACCAGGAGAAACAACATAGTATATTGATCTATTGATTTAAGATAAATATTAAAATCCTAGCATTTAAGAATAAAGAATATATATTAAAGGCTTAGTACTTGCTTTGGAGTTATTATATTTTATAGTCCTATTATATAATTTAATGTACTTAGAAATTACCTTGTAAGTTTTAATATATTTTTTAAACTCGTATCTTAATAAATATTTGTCTTTTAATAATTTAATCGATGAAAATATTTTATTTTAATGTTTTATGTATAACAATTGCATATTTTAATTTCAAAGTATGTAAAATTTTTCAAGTTAGAAACTTATGACCTAATAGTTATTATTAGATCTTGTAATTAGGTTGTTTTTCTTTGTTGAACATATTATTATTGGCTCTAATAAATTTAATCATCATTTATTTCAGATAAGTTGTTGCTATTATTTGTTTTATTAAAATTATATCTGATTGCGTAAATAAAATAGAGGATTAAGTTATAAAAAGAAATATGATTTAATTTAAATATTTTCATGAATTTAACATGTTTCAGTTTTAAAATTAAAAATACAATTAGGATAATATCTGGAAAAAGAAGTTGTTTTAATGATAAATATAATTATGTAGTTATTTATATTTTCATGTATTTTCTATTTTTTAAGAAAGTAAAAAGTTCACTAATTCTAAGAATAAAACAATAAATTAAATACTCTTATATATGGGATAAGGGGGAATTAAAATGTTAGCTACATTATGGGTAACCACGCAATGTAATATGAAATGTAGGTACTGTTATGAGGGTCATGATAAGACTAATAGGATGATGAGTATAGAAACTGCTGATAAATCAATACAATATATTATGAAACATTTTAATGAATTAAATGAGGATACACTTATTATTAATTTTCATGGTGGAGAACCTTTGTTACAATTTGACTTAATAAAATATATAACAGAGGAATTTAAACAAATTTTTTCTAGTAGTAGTAAAAGATTAATGTTCGGGTTAACAACAAATGGAATTCTGTTAGATGAAAAAATAGAAGAATATTTGTGTAAGAATTTCTATTATTCTCTTTCTGCAAGCTTAGATGGAAATAAATTAATTAATGATACAAATAGAATGCTTAAAAATGGTAGAGGGACTTACGACTTGATAATCGACAAGTTTGTATCTTTATTAAAAATTAGGCAAGATGTTCGAATTAGAATGACATTTAATACTGATACAGTACATAATCTATATGAAAGTGTAAAACACTTAGTGAAAATAGGATTTAATACAATTATACCAGTTGCTGACTATTTTGATGATAGATGGGATAAGCATCATATAGATATTCTGCACAAAGAAGCAGAAAAGATTTTCGAAATGTTTAAACGAGAGAAAGAAAAAAATAGCAATCTTAGCATCTCCATTGTTGATGTAGAAATATATAAAAAAGGGAATTGTGGAGGAGGAATAACAACTTTAAATATCGATCCAGATGGGGACATATATCCTTGTACTTATGTTGTTGAAGACGAGGAATATAGAATAGGAAATATTGATACAGGTATAAATAAAGTAAAGCTTCAAAAAATTCATAGTATTTTTAATACCAAAAATGAAATATGCAATGACTGTAGTTACTATAATTACTGTTCAGCTACAAGATGTAAGTTAATAAATAAAGTATTAACGAATAATTTTAATATACCTTCACCAGTAATGTGTGCGATGGAGAATATAATGTATAAATTTTCAAAATATAATTTAAAAGTTTCATAAATGTTAAATTAATAGAAGAATTTTGTATTAGTAAAAGAAAAAAAGAGATAAATTAGAAATTGAAATGAGAGGAGATATAAATATGGATTTATATTTATCACCATCAATCAAGTTTCTTTTTAATGATAATAGAGTCATAGTTTTTAATCGTAAAAATGGCTCATGGATGAAAATTTCTAGAGAATGTTATGATATATTAAAGAATAGTATTGATAATCAAAATACAGAAGAAGAATTATTAGATAGCTTAGCTGATGATGAAGATAAATTATATTTTAAAAAATTGTTGGACAAGTTACATAAGCTAAATAGTGAAACTGAGAAAGAATACAATAAAATAAATGATGTTAGCATTTCTATTACCAAAAGGTGTAATTTGAAATGTATACACTGTATAGTTGATGCAGATAAAGTGAATAGTCACGATAAATACACTACTTCCCAAATTTTTCAAATAATAGATAAAGTAAAGGCTTTAGAACCTTCCCATATAACCTTGACGGGTGGTGAACCAATGCTTAGGGATGACTTCATAGATATTTTAAAACATACTTCAAGTAATTATGATGGGAAAATATCAGTAATGACAAATGGAACACTTATAAATACTGATAATGTTAAACCCTTAGCTGCTTTAGCACATAATATTGATATTAGTATAGATGGGGCAGATGAAGAATCATGTTCTATTATCAGAGGAAAAGGGGTCTTCCAGCAAGTAATTAACAGCATTAAACTATTACATAAAAATGATTATAAAAAGATTAGTCTTTCAATGGTTCTCACTAAAAACAATCAAAATGTAGTTAATAAATTTTATAAGCTTAATGAGGAATTAGGTACTAAGCCTATGCTTAGACAATTAGCGCTTTTAGGACGAGCAGAAAGAAACTCTGATATATTAACTCAATTTGTTTCAAATGCTCAAGAAATCTCTTCTCCTCCAGAACTAAAAAATAAACATGAAATAATAGGATGTTCTTGTAAGGCAGGGGTTAATGAATTGACCATTGAATATAATGGAGATATATTTCCATGTGATTTGTTTACTGATGAACAATTTAAGCTAGGCAATGTAGATGAAGTTAAAGATTTACACATTTTATTTGAAGGAAAAAATGAAATAGCATGTACACATAGTTGCTTATCTGATTTTGAACCCGATCAACATCCTCTTTGTTGTGATTGTAATGTTAATTTTTTCTGTTGGCGATGTTTGCATGATTTATATAGATTACAAAATGATGCGGATTTATTCAAAGAGCGTTGTAATTATATGAAGCCTCATTTAAATGAACTCTTATGGGAATGATCACAATGAATTATTAATATATTAAAAGCTAATAAATGCCTAAAACAGACTAGTATTAATTATTTGAATAAGGGGGTGAATATTAATGAATTTAAAGGTACAAAAGATTTCAGATAAGGTAGATAACCTAGATGTTAAAGGACAGGGTGGCGATTGTAAATTTAACTGTAAAGTTACTGTTTGGAAAGGTAAGAGATCAAAAGAAGAGAGTTCATCATGCTGGTACAATGATGAAGGATATAATGCTAGAGGCAATCCTTTCTTTTAGTAATTATAAAAAACAAGGGGGAAATTTGATGGATTTAAAAATACAAAAGATTTCAGACAAGATAGATAATTTGGATGTAAAAGGACAAGGTGATGGCTTACCTTGCGATGCTGATTGTTTTGAAGACATGGTATGGGTAGGAAAAACCAATGGTAATGTAAAAGGCTGCTATAAATATGAAGATGTGTACACTCCTAAAAAATCAACATGGATGTAATCCCACATAGATATTAAATATTCCATGGAGATAAAATAAGAGTATTTAAATAACTAGTCTGTTTTAATTGTATGAAGGATTCCATAGAATCCTTCATACAAATAGTTTTTGAAAGATATTTATTTAAAAAATATGAATATAATTAGACAGACATATAGAAATATTCTTAAAAGTTTTCAAGATTATGCGAGAAAGGATGATTAATAAGCATGGATATAAAAATAAAAGAACTTACCAAAATATATGGTAAGGAAACTACTGCACTCAATGATGTTGATTTGCATATATCACAAGGTATGTTTGGGTTACTTGGCAAGAATGGTGCAGGAAAGACTACTTTGATGAGAATTCTTACTGCCTTATTAGAGCCTACTAGGGGTTCAGTTGAAATATGCGGTATACCTCTTAAAAAGAAAAATATTTTGTCTATTAAATCTTTATTAGGTTATTTACCACAGGAATTTGGTTTTTATAACAATTTAACTGTTTATGAAGCTATGGATTATATGGGAATGTTAAATAAAATGAAGCCAAAAAAGAGAAAAGAAAGAATTGAGGAAGTACTAATACAGTTAAATTTACAACAACAGTCTCATAAAAGGTTTCGACAACTTTCAGGTGGAATGAAAAAAAGATTAGGCATTGCACAGGCACTTTTGAATGAACCTAAGATATTAATTGTTGATGAGCCAACATCTGGTGTAGATCCAGAAGAACGAGTTAGAATAAGAAATATATTAAGTGAATATTCGAAAAATAATATAGTTCTGCTTTCTACTCATATTGTAGAAGATATAGCTAGTACATGTGAAATGTTAGCTGTTCTGGACTATGGAAAAGTTATATATAAAGGCTCCGTAGAAGACTTAATCCAGCAGGCAAAAGGGAGTGCATGGAAATGTACTTTATATAATACTACTGAACTTGATGAGCTTAAACAAAATTACACGGTAATTTCAAGTCAGCATTTGCAGGGGAAAATAGAAGCAAGAATTGTATCTAAAGATCAACCTAGTCTTGATTGTATAGAAGTAGAACCTTCTATTGAAGATGCATATATGCTATTGTCCTCAAAGGAGGAAGCTAAATAATGATATTTGACATTATAGGTTTTGAAATGAAACAGCAGGTAAAGAGCATCATATTTTGGCTATGTGTATTACTATTTGTTGGGTTTACTTATAGTGAAATGTCATATATATTTTATCTTCCTGTAAAAAGTGATGCAGATATTAGAGCAATTAAAGGATACCATGAATATCTTTATGTAGATAGAACTGAAGAAGAACTTAGAGAATATGTTATATATAGGCTTAAGAGTATGGAAAAAGCAGGTGTAAATGTCGAGGGGTACATGATACAACTTGGTGAAAAAATGGATAAAGAAGGACTCAGCATTTTACAGATTATGAATTATGTTAGAAAGGAAAAAGATACTGAGACAGCAGAATGGATAGAAGAATGGATAAAAGCTTTTATGGATAATGGTAAAGAGAGATTAGGTACTGTTAAAGAGGTAAATAAAAACTTACGTTCTTGGTTAGGAGATAAGGCATATACATATGAAGTTTCTATGAATTACGCAGATTTAGCTCAATTGGTTGGGGGGATATTGATATTACCCATTTTTGCACTTTTATTTTCGAAGGATAGAAGATATAGAATGAATGAACTAATACATACAAAGCAAGTTAAATCTCATGAGTACGTGTTGGGTAGATATTTTGGATGTTTCCTATCATTTTTTTTAAGTGTATTTATTCTTGGAATATGTGTGGACTCTATTATATGTATTAAGTTTGGACGAGCTGGTTGGAACACAAGATTTCTTGATATGATAGTCCAAATACTTATTTATGTTTTACCATCGTTATTATTTGCAAGTGCATTAATAGTAACATTATCTTTAGTATTTAAGAATGGTATGGCAGTAATTCCTATATATATATTATACTTTATATTTAATGTTACAGAAGGAGTTTTTATAGGGCGTGGGAATTTTTCTGTTACATTATATAAATTTTTAATCCGTACTTTGATTGTAGAATCTATTAATGATGTAATTATACAAAATCGAATTATATACATGGCACTGACTGTTGTGCTACTTATAGTATCCTGCAAAATATGGGAGAAGTCGGATAAAAAGTCTTGGAGGGTTGTATAAAATGATTGATTATTTAAAATATAATACTAAAATTCTATTTTCACCAATAAAGTGGCTGTTATGTGCATTATTTATGGCAATTATTCCTATTGCTTTTTACTGTCCAACATTGCTGGACTTTATGAATCTTTCAGAAATATACATGCCTTTTGTAGGGATAGTGATGGTATCAGATATTATGCTGGTAGATAAGTATAGTTATACATCAGAAATACTTTTTTTAACGAGAGAGAACAAGACAAAAATTCTTTTGGTGCGATTTTTATTTGTTGGCTTTCTTCTGATGCTTTTCATGATTATACCTTTTTTATTGGTTTATCTTGGTTTTACACCTTATGGAAATATATATGAAGGATATTTATTTTCTTATTGGGAATTTTTATGGATTGGATTTACTGGAACAATCTTCTTAGGAGTATTTTCAATGACTGTAGCAAATTTGTTTTCTATAGTTCAAGCTGGTTATATAGTATCATTAATGTATTGGGTTTATTGGAATATTAATATGAGAAGATCATCAATCTTTAATATATTTTCTTTTTCAAATCGCCATGATTATGACAGATCTAAGATATTTTTACTTGGTTTCATGATTGTATTAATGGTGCTTAATGGTTGGATAGTAAATAGGAGCCCATTAGAAAGAAGACAAATATGTTTTTTAAAAAGAGTATTGCTTAAAAAAACAACTTAAAGTATATGTAGCTTAGACACTTATAGTAGTATCTTATAAAATATAGGAGAATACGGATAAAGATGAAGTGGGTGAATACACAATGAATAATATATTAAAAAAATTTAAGAATAATGTCATTATAATTGATAGTGGTATTGATATAAATAATAAAGATTTTAGTGAATGTATTATTGGTGGACTGAGTTTTGAATATGATAATAACAAAGAACTAGTGATTAAAAAAGATAGTTATAATGATGAAAATGGGCATGGTACTTTTTGTGCATCAGTGATACAGCGGGTATCTTCTAGTGTAAACATATTTGTAGTTAAAATACTAAATAAAGAAGCGGAAACGCATTCAAAAGCATTAATTGAAGCATTAAAGTATGTTAAAAATATAGATATAAGAGTTGTGAATTTAAGTGTTGCTACTATAAATGAAGAATATAAAGATGAATTATATAAAGTATGTAATGAATTGTATAAGCAAGGAAAAATAATAATATGCTCTTTAGAAAATAGTAATAACGATAGTTTTCCAGCTGTTTTTAAAAATGTAATAGGGGTCAGGGGTATGCCGTTCACCAATTCATATAATTACTGGTACAATAGTGCAAAGAAAATACAATGTGTGGCTGATATAACACCTGTTTTAGTTCCAACTTTAGATAATAAGTATAAAATGTTTGGAGGAAACAGTAAAGCTACATCGTTATTTACAGGGTTAGTATTAAATATGCTAGATAAAAATGATAATATTTCTTTTGAAGAATTAAATCAATTATTAGAATATAAAGCAGTAAAAAATTTTTGGAAAGATGATGATACTAATAATATAAATTCATGTTTTTGCGAAATATCAGATTGGAAAAGTAATTATTCTAAGAAGAATTTAATGAAGCTAGAAAAAATTTTTGTTAAAGTTTTAAATTTGTCACAACAAGATATTCCATTATTATATAAATATATGCTTCCCAATGATAAGATTTATTACAAGTCTAAAGATTTTTATGAAATAATAAAGAATATTGAGAAAGAATTCAATATTAAGATAGACTACAAATTGCTCTCTTTTAGTACGTTTGAATCTATATATTCTTTATTAGATTTTATAAATGTGAGGGTTAACCATGATTATAGATAGAACTGATAAAAAGAATATTCGTAAGCTTTTTAAAATTATATTTAAATATAAAAAACAGCATTTTTTAGCTGCACTTTTTATGCTTGTTAACTCACTATTAACAATTCTATCACCTTATATTATTATGAAAATAATAGATGATGCTATACCTAATAAAAATTTAGAGCTTCTTATTAAATTTATGATTATATATCTGGTGGTAATGCTATTTGAAAATGGAAGTAGAATAATATCAGATTATATGTATTCGATTATAGGGAAGAAAATTGTTTATGATTTGAGGTTGAAATTGATTAGACGTTTACAGAAATTCTCAGGGACATATTATTCAAATGTAGACACAGGAGAATTACTTACTACAGTTAATAGTGATGTAGATACAATAGAACATTTTTCTACGAAAATGTTATTTTCTATCATATCTGATATATGCACATCAATAGTAATGTTTATATTTTTATGTAGATTACAATTTGATTTATTAATTGTTGCCATAATATTACAACCTGTTATGTTTTATTTTCAAAATAAGTTTAGTAAAAAAATTAATAAAATAGTTATTAACTTGAGGGATAAATATGGAGAATTTACATCAATAATAGAGGAATTTATATCTTCCATGATGAACTTTGTAGTTCAAAATGCAAGAAAACATTTTTTCATAAGATATTTTCCCACATCTAGGAAATTGTTGGAAAATGAAATTAAACTTGAATTAAATTTTTCACTTAGTATGGCAAGTGCAAATATAATAAGCTCTTTGATTACAATAGCTGTTTTGGGATATGGAGGATACAAAGTTATGCTTGGAGATATGACCTTAGGGACATTAATAGCATTTAATACATATTCTCAAAGACTATTGGGACCAGTATTTAGAATTGCACACTTGAAAACTAACACAAGGCGTGCGTTTGTAGCAATTGAAAGAATATTTAAAGTACTAGATGAGCCTATTGATATAAAACAGGTAAATCATGGATATAGACCGAATTACATAATTGGCAACATTCAATTTAAACATGTAAAGTTTTCATATACTGAAGATAATTACGTAATCAAAGATATGAATATTAATTTTCAAGAAAAAAAGACAACTGCTCTTGTAGGAGTTAGTGGTTCAGGTAAAACAACCTTGATTAATCTTATGTTAAGGCTGTGGGATGTGGACGAGGGAGAGATATTGTTAGATGGTAAGAATATTAAAGAATATAATTTAAAGTTTCTAAGAAGGAATATTAGTGTTGTTTCTCAAGATGTTTTTATATTTAATGATACAATATTAAACAATTTAATACTATCTAATAGAAATATAGAAATGAGTGATGTAATACAAGCTACAAAAGCGGCAGATATATATGAATTTATTATGTCACTTTCTGAACAATTCGATACTGTAGTAGGGCAAAGAGGGTTAATATTGTCAGGAGGACAGAAACAAAAAATTTCTATTGCAAGGGCTATACTTAAAGATACTCCTATTATCATTTTAGATGAAGCTACATCTTCTTTAGACAATATTTCTGAATTCCATGTCAAAAATAACTTAGAATCTTTTATTAGAAACAAAACAGTAATTATAATCGCCCATAGACTTTCAACGGTAGAAGATGCAGATATTATATACACTTTAAAAGATGGAAAAATTGTCGAAAAAGGTACTCATGATGAGTTAATGAAGTTAAAAAATATATATTATAACTTATATATGAAAAATGTTAGCTGAGAATTTTAAATATATATTTTTAGGAAGAATGACTACAATTCAACTCTATAATAAAACTTAAAATATTATTTTAAAAATGATTGATCAAATAAAGATAAATGCTGCAAATTGTCAAAGAAGTATAGTTAATAGGCAATATTAATCTGAATAGAAAAAAGCATAATTTTTTTCTTAGCACAGTTCCTAGTTAGATAAGAAGGATAAAAAGTGAAAGAAAAAGTTATAGTTAAGTATCTTTTCTGAATTAGGAGTGATAAATTATATTCATTAGCTTATATTTACAGAGTTACTATTTGTAAATGAAAGAAATAAGGATAATTAATATATGGTAGATTATTATTGCTAGAGTGGTAAAAAAGATTTTATTTTAGGGAGGTGAAAAGAAAAATTAACTTTAGGATACAAAAAATTTTAGATAAAATAAACAACTTAGATGTTAAAGGACAAGAATCTCGTTGTGAAAAAAGTTGCTATGAAGACTATGTATGGATAGGGAAGACAAATGGCAATACAAAAGGTTGTTTTAAATACAATGATGTATTTACCCCAAAAGGTAGTTCGTGGCTTTAAAATAGATTATATATTTAATTGTTATATTTTTCACTCCTAGTTCATTATTTTGTATATATGTAGTGATTATTTTTTATTACTATACCTAAATAATTTTTATATCAAACCCTTTATTAAAATATATTTTATCAGGATTACTATTAAACATATTAATTATGATTTGTGAATTAGATAGGGTTTATTTTATTATGAGTATAACTGTAATTGTTGCAATTTTAGTTGTTTACAGTTGAATGTATGTTGCTAAGAGTGCGATAGGATACTGAAAAGGGTAATTTTGTAGAAAAAATGTCGATTATTAGCATCTATTAAGTCCTTAAATTATTCATGAATAATCAAGTTATATATGAAATGTTGCAAAGGTATGGATATTTCTATGAAATTAAAAGTGAATTTAAGTATTTAGGTAAAAAATAAAATTCATAAAAACTTAAAGATTATCTTAGGCTTACTAGATATAATAATTTACTATAAGAATATCTACATAACTTATTTAGATAAAAGGAGTATGTAGTTAATGAAAAACAAGAAATATCTGTTCGTAACAGGAGTTATCATATTGTTGATATTTACCATACTATTCTATATACTTGCCAACAAAGAAGGGCTAAAAGATTTAACAGTAGAAGAAAAGATAGAAGACTTCGAATATATGTATGAAATTTTAAAGGATAATTATTCACACTTTTATGAGATAAAAAAGATATATGGATATGATTGGCTTAGTCATAAAGAAGAATTTGAAAAGGAAATTAGGAAAACAAAAGATAATATGGAATTTTATCATTGTATGCAGAGAATTTTAATAACAGAACTTCATGATGATCATACACTTATTTTAGATCCAAGTTATTATAATACTTATTTAGATGTCATGAAAGTATATGAAGATGCATATGAAGCGTTTAAGCCCTTTGAAAAAATGTTTAAAAAAGCTGGAAAAAAGTATGAAGGTTGGTATCAATTATTCCTAGAAGAATACCCAGATATTTATATAAATAAAAATGTAGACTTAGCATCTCGAAACAAACCTAAAGATAACATAAAAGCTCATGTTATAGAAGAAGGTAAAATAGCTTATCTAAAAATACAATCTTTTTTTATAGATTATGGTAATAATGAAAAAGGATATGAAAAAGAAAAAAATAAAATAACAAATTTTCTTAATGATATAAAAGATTATCCATATCTAATCATAGATATTACAGGAAATGGGGGCGGAAGTAGTAAATATTGGATAGAATCTTTAGTAAGCCCATTATCAAATAAAGATATGAAAGATATTAATTATGAAGCTATAAATATTATTCGGGGTGGAGATTATACAATGAAATATTTTGAATATCACTTTCCTGAAATAAAACAAAATTCTATAGAAAAACTAGATTTTTATAATTCTATACCTAAAGAGGTGAAGGATAATTTTAAATACTATATCAAAACAGGAATGCAAGAAGAACTTGAAGAAAGAAATTCCATAGGATTCAATGGAAAAATATTTTTAATAGTTGATGAAAATGTTTATTCTGCAGCAGATGAATTTGCAAGGTTCTGTAACCAAAGTAATTTTGCTACTTTGGCTGGAACTAAAACAACAGGCTCAGGAGGAAATAATACTATGTTTATGATTCTTCCTAATAGTGGATTAATGTTAAGGTTTGAAGCAGAAATGTTATTGAATAAAGATGGAACTTCTCAATATGAAACAGGTACAATACCAGATATAGAAATACAAAAAGAAGAATTTGGAGATTATGGTATAAAAGCAATGAAGGAAATAATAGATATAATTCGATCAGAAGAGCAAAATAAATAATCTTTCTTTATAGATTTTTCAAATTATACAAAAGAGAAGGCTATATTTCAGCCTTCTCTTTTGTACCTATGACTTCATAAAAAAGTTCCCTGCCATATCGTATTAGTCCCCTTCTTTGACCCTGCATCTCTACTAATGCTTTTAATTCTTTACCTACAATTTCAACTGGTTCTTCATCTAATACTTCCCCTTTTTTGTTTTTAGAAATACACAAGTAGATTTCATTATCTTTTAGATCTTCTACTAAAATGTCTAAATTTTTTAGTTTTTTGCTAAAAAACACAAAATCACCCCCTGTAATTTAATCTATTCCCAGAAATTAGGATAAATTCTTTGGTTATATAATAACATACTTTTGTACAAAAGAATATAAATTATAAATATTCTGAAACAAACAAATGTCTACTTTATTTATTTTTAAATATATGATATAAAACTATGGTATTATAATATTAACAATATTAATTGAAAGGTGATATGATAGTGTGTTTAACATAGAAGAAGAGCTAAAAAAACTACCTGATAAACCAGGTGTATATATAATGAAGAATGAAAAAGGAGAAATCATATATATAGGTAAAGCTATTTCTTTGAGAAAAAGGGTAAGACAATACTTCCAGTCTTCAAGAAATAATCCTCCTAAAGTCAATGCTATGGTTAAAAATATATATGAATTTGAATATATTATTGTAGATAATGAAGTAGAAGCACTGATTCTTGAAGCCAATTTAATAAAGAAACATAAGCCAAAATATAATATACTCTTAAGGGATGATAAGCAATATCCCTATATTAAAGTGACTACAAATGAAAAATATCCAAGAGTATTAAAAACTAGACAGGTTTTAAAAGATGGAGCGAAATATTTTGGACCTTATCCTAGTGGATATGCCGTTAATGATGCTATAGAGATAATAAGGAATTTGTACCCTATAAGAACTTGTAAGCTAAATTTAGAGAAGAATATAGGAAAAACTAGACCTTGTTTAAATTACTATATAGGTAGATGTTTAGGACCTTGTCAAGGTAATGTAGATGAAAAAAAATATATGGATATGATAAATGAAATACTTTTATTTTTAAATGGAAAAGAAGATAAGTTAGTTGAAGTAATTGAAGAAAGAATGAAAGAGGCCTCCAAAAACTTAGACTTTGAAAGTGCAGCTAAATATAGAGATCAAATAAATTCTTTAAAACTGCTTCATGAGAAGCAAAAAATTGTATCAACTAATTTAGTGGATCAGGATATAATAGGTATGGCTAGAGGAATAGAAGAAGTATGCATACAGATTTTCTTTATTAGAGGCGGAAAAATAGTTGGTAGAGAACATTTTATTTTAGAAGATAATTATAATGAAGACAGAAAAGAGATATTAAGCTCCTTTATAAAACAATTTTACATGGGATCTGCTTATGTACCAAAGGAAATTCTCTTAGAAGAGGAGATAGAAGATATAGATATAGTGTCTAAATGGTTATCCGAGAAAAAAGGATCAAAAGTATCTGTTTTAGTACCAAAACGTGGAGATAAGGTAAATCTAATAGAAATGGTTAGAAAAAATGCTTTGGATATGTTAAATCAATACGGAGATAGATTCTTAAAAAAACAAAGAGAAAATCAAAAGGTTTTGGAACGATTACAATATATTCTTGATCTTGAAGAAACACCAATTAGAATAGAGGCTTTTGATATATCCAATATTAGTGGAGTAGAGTCTGTTGGTTCCATGGTAGTATTTGAAATGGGGGAGGCTAAAAAAACTGATTATAGAAGATTTAAAATAAAGACGATCAATACTCCTAATGATTACGGAAGTATGGAAGAAATCTTAAAAAGAAGATTTAAGAGGGGAATAGAAGAAAGAGAACTTATAAAAAATAATGAAATTGAAGTAAAGGGTTTTTCTAATTTTCCAGATTTAATAATGATGGATGGTGGGAAAGGCCAAGTTAATGTCGCTCTTAGAGTTTTAGGGGAATTAGGTTTAAGTATTCCTGTATGTGGTCTTGTAAAAGATGACTTTCATAAAACTAGGGGTATTATATATAATAACAAAGAAATAAATTTAGAAGAAGATTCTTTAGAATTTAGGTTAATCTATAGAATTCAAGAAGAAGCCCATAGATTTGCTATTAATTATCATAGAAGCTTAAGGTCTAAAAAAATGTTTAAATCTGAGTTGGACGATATAAAAGGTATAGGAGAAAAACGAAAAATAGAGCTTTTAAAACATTTTCAAAGTATTGATAAAATAAAGCAAGCATCAATAGAAGAATTAGTTGAAGTAAAAGGAATGAATAGATTAGCGGCAGAACAATTATATAATCATTTTCATAAAAGTTAAGGAGGAAATATTATGACAAAACAATTATTTCTATCTCAAACTGATAAAAAGATTTGTGGAGTGTGTGGAGGCATAGGAGAATATTGTAATGTAGATCCTACTGTAATTAGATTGGCATGGGTATTGCTTTCGGTATTTACTGTTATGATAGGTGGAGTATTAGCCTATTTACTAGCTTGCATAATTATACCAGAAAGATCTTAGAAAGGAGAAAGTATGGAGTATATAACTTTAGATAAATTAATTGAGGATTTAAAATTAGAAGTAGTTTACGGTGCTAATAATATGGATGAAGTTAAAATAACTGGTAGTGATGTAAATAGACCAGGACTTCAAATGGCGGGTTATTTTGATAAGTTTGCTTATGAAAGGGTACAAATTATTGGGAATGTAGAATGGCATTTTTTTAATGGGCTATCTGAAGAATTGCGATATGAAAGAACTAAAAAAATGCTATCTTTTCCTATACCTGCTTTAGTCATATCAAGGGATCTGCCTATATTTCCAGAAATGATAGAACTAGCTATTCAATATAATAGAAGTATATTAAGAACTAATTTGCCTACAACGAAATTTGTTAATGAATTGATAAATCACTTAGATTATCTACTGGCTCCTGAGATGACAGTTCATGGTGTATTAGTTGAGGTATATGGTATGGGAATATTAATTATTGGGAAGAGTGGTGTGGGAAAGAGTGAAACTGCTCTTGAATTAGTTAAACGGGGACATAGGTTAGTGGCAGATGATGCAGTTGAGATCAAGAGGGTAGAAGATGAACTGAGAGGACAAGCGCCTGATTTAATTCGTCACTTTATGGAGATAAGAGGAATTGGAATTCTAGATATAGAAAGATTATATGGTGTAGGTGCTGTTAAGAAAAATGAGTTTATTGATTTAGTAGTAGAGTTGGAATTTTGGGATGAAACAAAGGAATATGATAGAGTTGGATTAGATGAAGATTGTATTGACTTGTTAGGCATTAGAGTCCAGAAATTAATTATACCTGTGAGACCGGGAAGAAATTTAGCTATGATAGTAGAAGTTGCAGCTAGAAATACAAGACAAAAGAAATTGGGCTATAATGCAGCCGAAGAATTAAACAATAGAATAAAAGACCAAATAAAGAGCAGAAAGAGGAACAAAATTGAGGATTTATAGGAGTATTTAATTTAAATATTTTATTATATAGAAAAATCCCTTAGTTTTTAAAACTAGGGGATTTTAGTATTATTATTAGGAGTATATTTTATAATATATGTCTAATAAAAATAATATCAGAAAATTGAGAATATAGTCACAATAATAAAAAATTTACATTACTTAATAGGTGTATATAAATTATGGTTACTATGATAGGTTGACTTTATTATTAATGTTTAATATACTTAAAATGTAGTGAGGATAAAGTATTATTGCCTTATTTCAATTAGTAGAGTGTTAAACTTTCTACAAACTTTATAATAAAGTATTTACAATAAAAGGAGGTCTATAAATGGCAAGAATAATGAAAACCATGGATGGTAACTCAGCTGCATCTCATGTTGCTTATGCTTTTACAGATGTAGCAGCAATTTATCCAATTACACCATCCTCAACAATGGCAGAATTAGTAGATGAATGGTCTGCAAACGACAAAAAAAATATCTTTGGACAAGAAGTATTAGTGACAGAAATGCAATCTGAGGCAGGGGCTGCTGGAGCAGTTCACGGTTCCCTATCAGCTGGTGCATTAACTACCACTTTTACAGCTTCTCAAGGACTTTTGCTTATGATTCCTAATATGTACAAAATGGCAGGAGAGTTATTACCAGCAGTATTCCATGTTACTGCAAGAGCAATTGCTGGCCATGCATTAAGTATTTTTGGTGACCACCAAGACGTAATGGCTGCAAGACAAACTGGATTCGCTTTACTTGCTTCAGGTAGTGTTCAAGAAGTAATGGATCTAGCAGGAGTTGCTCACTTAAGTGCTATTAAGGGAAGAGTTCCATTCTTACATTTCTTTGACGGATTTAGAACAAGTCACGAAATTCAAAAAATTGAAGTAATGGATTATGAAGATCTAGAAAAATTAATCGATTACGATGCATTAAATGAATTTAGAAATAGATCATTAAATCCAGAACGTCCATATACAAAGGGTACTGCACAAAACCCTGATATTTATTTCCAAGCTTTAGAAGCAGCAAATCCATACTATGAAAACATTGTAGAAATTGTTAACGATTACATGCAAGAAATTAACAAAATAACTGGAAGAGATTATAAACCATTTAACTATTACGGACATCCAGAAGCTGAAAGAATCATAGTTGCTATGGGATCAGTAACTGAAACTATAGAAGAAACTATAGATTACTTAATGGCTCAAGGAGAAAAGGTTGGAGTTATAAAAGTTCATTTATATAGACCTTTTGCACCAAAATATTTCTTTGATGTACTACCAAAGACAGTTAAGAAAATTGCTGTATTAGATAGAACAAAAGAACGTGGAGCAGTAGGGGAACCTCTATATCTAGACGTAAGAAGTATATTCTATACTTGTGATGAGCAACCGGTAATCGTTGGTGGTAGATATGGATTAGGTTCAAAAGACACTACTCCATCTCAAATTAAAGCTGTTTTTGAAAACTTAAAAGAAGAAAAACCTAAAGATAGATTTACTATAGGAATAATAGATGATGTTACAAATACATCATTAGATATAAAAGAAGTTATAAAAACTGAACCAGAAGGAACAATTAAATGTAAATTCTGGGGATTTGGTTCTGATGGAACAGTTGGAGCTAATAAGAGTGCTATAAAGATTATTGGTGACGATACTGATATGTATGCTCAAGGATATTTTGCATATGATAGTAAGAAATCTGGGGGAGTTACTATATCTCACTTAAGATTTGGTAAAGAACCAATTAAATCAACTTATTTAATAACTGATGCTGACTTTACTTCCTGTTCAAAACAGTCCTATGTATATCAATATGATTTACTAAGTGGATTAAAAGACGGAGGAACTTTCCTTCTAAACTGTACTTGGAATAAAGAAGAACTTGAAGCAAATTTACCAGCGACTATGAAGAAATATATTGCTGACCACAATATTAACTTCTACACTATAGATGCTACTCATATAGCAAATGAAATAGGTCTAGGTGGAAGAATCAATATGATTATGCAATCTGCCTTCTTTAAATTGGCTAATGTTATTCCAATAAATGAAGCTGTAGATCACTTAAAAAAATCAATAGTTTCAGACTACGGTAGTAAAGGTGAAGAAATTGTAGCAATGAACTACAAGGCAGTAGATAGAGGAATTGAATCTTTAGTTAAAGTAGAAGTTCCAGCAAGTTGGAAAGATGCTAAAGAAGATGCAGGGGTATGCAAAAAAGAAATACCAGAATTTATAAAAGACGTATTAATTCCAATGAATAGACAAGAAGGAGATAAACTACCAGTAAGCACTTTTGTTGGTAGAGAAGATGGAGCCTTCCCTCATGGAACATCGGCTTACGAAAAACGTGGTATTGCAGTAGATGTACCTCATTGGATTAAAGAAAACTGTATTCAATGTAATCAATGTTCCTATGTTTGTCCACATGCAGTAATAAGACCATTTTTATTAGATGAAGAAGAAGTTAAAAATGCTCCAGAAACATTTGAAACTAAGAAAGCTTTAGGAAAGGGATTAGAAGGTTTAGAATTCCGTATTCAAATCAGTCTATTAGATTGTACTGGATGTGGAAACTGTGCTGATGTATGTCCAGCTAAGGAAAAAGCTTTAGTTATGAAACCATTTGAAGAAGAATTTGAATTAGAAGAAAAGAATTGGGATTATGCAATGACTGTTAAGGCTAAACCAGAAGTAATGGATGCCTTTAGCATTAAGGGAAGTCAATTTAAAGAACCACTTCTACAATTCTCAGGAGCATGTGCAGGTTGTGGAGAAACTCCATATGCAAAACTTGTGACTCAATTATTTGGAGATAGAATGATTATAGCTAACGCTACAGGTTGTTCATCTATTTGGGGAGCAAGTGCACCATCAACACCATATTGCAAGAACCAAGCAGGTAAAGGACCAGCATGGGCAAATTCATTATTTGAAGATAATGCTGAATACGGATATGGTATGGCAGTAGCTGTAAAACAAATGAGAGATAAAATAGAAAGATTAATGAAAGAATTTATTTCCTTAAATATAGATGGAGAATTAAGCGAATTCTTTAATGAATGGATTGAAGGTAAGGATGATTCTAAGGCTTCAAAAGCTGCTACAGCAAGAATTTTACCAAGATTAAATAAAGATATAGTTAATAAGAGAGGAAAAGAAATTCTAGAAGAAATTGCTGACCTAAAAGACTACCTAATCAAAAAATCTGTATGGATATTTGGTGGAGACGGTTGGGCATATGATATAGGATTTGGTGGATTAGACCATGTATTAGCATCAGGGGAAGATGTAAATGTATTAGTATTCGATACAGAAGTTTATTCAAATACTGGAGGTCAATCATCAAAATCTACACCAACAGCGGCAGTAGCTAAGTTCGCAGCTTCTGGTAAGAAGGTAAGAAAGAAAGACCTTGGTATGATTGCAGCTTCTTATGGATATGTTTATGTAGCTCAAGTATCTCTAGGAGCTAACATGAATCAACTTATGAAAGCATTAAAAGAAGCAGAAAGCTACAATGGACCAGCACTAATTATTGCTTATGCTCCATGTATTAATCATGGAATTAAAACTGGTATGGGTACAAGTATTAAACAAGAAAAGAAAGCTGTAGATACAGGATACTGGCATTTATATAGATTTGACCCAAGATTAAAAGAAGAAGGAAAGAATCCATTTGTATTAGATTCAAAAGAACCAACTGAACCATTTATGGATTTCATCAATTCAGAAGTAAGGTATACTTCCTTAAGACAAACATTCCCAGAAATAGCTGACGAGCTATTTAAGGCGGCAGAAAATGATGCTAAGGATAGATATGAAAAATATAAAAGAATGGCAGAACAATAAAAATTAACTAAGAAGGTAGAAGCTATTATAAAATAAGGCTTCTACCTTTTATTTTATAACGAATAGGAAAGTTCTACTTTTTTTCTTTTTTCAATGTAAGAACTTGTTTTGACCTGAATGAGTTTCAAAAAAGGCTACCTTAAAACGGGTCTTTAGAAGCCTTTTTTACATAAAGATAAAAACCTAAGAATATTATATTCTAGGGGGTGGCAATATGAAGAAAATAATTTCTATCCTGTTGGTAGGATTTATTTTAATATGGTCGTATCATTTGTTTATAGATAGCTTATTTAACATGGAAGAAGTAAAAGAAGAGCCTTATAAAGGAGTAATAAAAATTTGGGATTCTCCAAAAATAAGTATTGCATCAGGAAGTAGATATGGGTGGATTCAAAGCAAGATACGAGCGTTTGAAAAGAAAAACCCAGGTGTATATATTGAATTTGTTCCTATGGACGAAGATAATTTATATAATGACTTTGAAAAGAATTTATCTAGTGGAGATTTACCTAATATTTTACCTATAAATAACTATTTTAATAACTTTGACCGATTAGAGCCTTTAGATGACTATTTTGAAAAACAAGAACTAGAAGAGTTTAAGTATCAGGCATTAAGAGGGGTTACTTATGAGAAACAAATGATGGCTGTACCTATAGGTATGACAACTTATTGTATGTATTTAAACTTAGATAAGTTCCATGAAGCCGGAGTTAGTCCACCTACTGATAACAACTGGACTTATGAAGAGTTTATTGAAGCTTTAAAACGACTTAATATTGATGAAGATGGAGATGAAATTATTGATAGTTATGGATTTATGTCCTATATAGGTAATAGAGACTATAGTATTTGGGGAATAATTCTATCAGATGGTGCAGAATTTATAAATCCAAAAAGAGGAGAGTATGCTTTTTATGGAGAGAAGGCTATAAAAGGATTGGAAAAAGCCATAGATTTAAAAGATAAACATAGAGTAGCTCCGGATTATTTCGGAATGATAAGTAAAAAAGAGAGTTGGGAATTATTTTATAAGGAAAAGAAAATAGCAGTTTATCCAACAGATAGCCGAAAGGTAAACTTTCTTGATAACCTTTATAATAATGGAGAAGGATTTAACTTTGATATAGTTAATTATCCTATGGGAGGCAAGAAAATACCTGTAATTTTAAGTGATGGGCTAGTTTCTTACGGGGTAGTAAAAGACGACAATATAAAGAGGATGGAAATGTGTGTAAAATTTTTAAAATTTCTAACTAATACTCAGAATCAAAAAAGTCTTGAGGATATTGGTATATTCACTGTAAAACGAGGAATAAAAGATATGTATATGGAAAATCATAAAATGAAAAAGATTGAAGAGACTCTTTCCTATACTTACTATATACCTTTTATGAAGAATTGGAAAGAAATAGATAATATACTTTATGAAGAAATCAGAAGTGGATTGCTATTAGAAAAACCTTCTTATGAAGTCATTGAGGAAGCAAAGATAAGGATTCACAGACTCAAAGAATAAAAATATTAGTAATATAATTAGAAATTTGATATTATAAATATAAATATTCAAAGATTATGTTAGGAGTGGTACTTTTGAAGAAAGAAGAATTATTTAATATATTTAATAATAAATCCTTTGGAAAAATTTTATTTAATGAACCTATGAAAAACCATACTTCATTTAAGATAGGTGGTCCAGCAGATGTAATGGTTATTCCTTCTAAAGAAGAAGAAGTAATAGAATGTATTAAGTTTTGTAGAGAGAGTGATTTAGATTTTTTAGTTATGGGAAATGGTACTAATTTGTTAATTAAAGATGGTGGTATTAGAGGTGTAGTAATTAAAATAAATGATGGATTAAACAAGGTTCATTTTGAAGATAACATAATATACTGTGAGAGTGGAGTACTTCTTAGTGTAGTAAGTAAATTAGCCTTGAAAGATTCCTTAACTGGACTAGAATTTGCTAGTGGGATCCCAGGAACTATAGGTGGAGCTGTAACTATGAATGCAGGTGCTTATGGAGGAGAAATGAAGGATGTAATTACTAAAGTTAGAGTATTGAATAAAAACAATAATATTGTAGAATATAAAAATGAAGAAATGAATTTTAGATATAGAGGTGGTAAAGTAGGAGATGAAGGTTTGGTTGTTCTAGGAGTAGAAATGAAACTTAATAAAGGAGATTATTCTACTATAGAAGAAACTATGAGAGATTTAACTTTTAAACGTAATTCTAAGCAGCCCTTAGAATTACCTAGTGGTGGTAGCACATTTAAAAGACCAGTAGGTAATTTTGCCGGAAAACTAATAGAAGATTCAGGTTTACGAGGATTGAGACGAGGCGATGCTCAAATATCTGAAAAACACTGTGGCTTTGTAGTAAATTTAGGAAATGCAAGCTGCAAGGATGTTCTAGAATTAATTAGTGTAGTTACTAAGGTAGTAAACGATAAATTTCAAGTTAAATTGGAACCTGAGATAAGGATTTTAGGAGAGGATTAGAGATATGAGAATAATTGGAGATTACCATACTCATACTATATATAGCCATGGAACTGGTACAATAAGAGATAATGTAGAAGCAGCTCTAAATAAAGGTCTTAAGGAAGTTGCTATATGTGACCATGGTCCAAAGCACTATTTATATGGGATAAAGAAGAAAGATATAAGTAAAATGAGAGAAGAAGTAGAAAGACTAAAAGAAGAATATGAGGACAGGGGAATAAAAATTTTACTTGGTGTTGAAGCAAATATTATAGGGTTTGATGGGACTATAGATGTAGATGAAAAACTTCTTAAGGAAATAGATATTTTATTATTAGGATATCATTATGGCGTTACACCTAATTCTATAATGAATGGTTTAGGAATGTACATCTTAAATCCCATATCTAAGGGATTACCTTTAGGAAGAAAAAGCTCTTTGGAGTTGAATACTAAAGCGTTTATAAAGGCAATAAACAAATATCCTGTAGATTTAATAACTCATCCTGGATCTAAGGTTAAACTAGATATAAAAGAATTAGCCAGAGAAGCTTATAAACATGGCACAGCATTAGAAATAAACTCTAGTCATAGTCAATTATCTGTAGATAATATAAAGATAGCTTTAGAGGAAAAAGTTGAATTTATGATAAATAGTGATGCCCATAAACCTGAAGATGTAGGGAATGTAGAAGAAGGAATTAAAAGAGCTATTGAAGCAGAAGTACCTTTGCAAAGGATAAGAAATATTTTAAGAAACTAAGGTGGTGGTAAATTTGGAATTTTTATTAATAACAGGAATGTCAGGAGCAGGGAAAAGTCAAGGAATGAAAGTAATGGAAGATATGAATTATTATTGTATGGACAACCTTCCGCCAGTACTATTATCTAAATTTGCGGAGTTATGCCATGAATCAAAAAGAGATATCAATAAAGTAGCAGTAGTTATAGATATTAGAGGCGGAGAATTTTTTGATCATTTATTTAAAGGATTAGAAGAATTAAAAGAGAAAGGAACTAGTTATAAAATTCTTTTTTTAGATGCATCAGACAATGTACTAATTAAAAGATATAAAGAGTTGAGAAGACCGCATCCCTTAAATCCTGGAGGCAGAATAATAGATGGGATTAATGAAGAAAGAGAATTGCTGAAAGAAGTCAAGAAAAGGGCTGACTTTATTATTGATACATCTAACTTAACTATTGGTATGTTAAAAGAAGAAATGTCTAATATTTTCACAGAAGGGTTAGAATCAAGAAAATTATCTATTTCTGTAGTTTCTTTTGGTTTTAAACATGGAATGTTAATGGATGGAGACTTAATATTTGATGTAAGATTTATTCCTAATCCTTACTATATACAAGAATTAAAAGACTTTACTGGAGAAGATAGCAATGTTAAAGATTATGTGTTTCAATGGGATCAAACTCATAGCTTTATAAATAAACTTATAGATATGTTGGAGTTTCTTATTCCTTATTATATTACGGAAGGAAAAACTCAACTTATTATAGGAATAGGATGTACAGGGGGTGTTCATAGATCTGTAGCTATAGCCAATAAAATAGGAGAAATATTAAAGGATAATGGCCACAGAACAATAGTAAGTCATAGAGATTTTAGATTAAAATAAAGGGGAAAAAATATGAGTAAAAAATATAAGCCTACACTTATAATACTTGGGTGGATATCTTTAGGCATATTAGGGATATTCTTGTTTTCTATAGGCATATCAAGTTTTATGTATGAGATAGTTGTCTCCTATAAAAAAGATATTAAGATAATATTTTCTTGTATTGGAGTATTTTTGATTATTTTTTCAATGAAAAAATTCTTTAGCAGTATTTTTAATGGGATCAATAAACATAATTCTAATGGTGGAATAAGTAGAAACGATTTAAACAATATAATATATAAGGAAAAAGTTTTATCCAAAAGACCTAAGGTAGTAGTTATAGGAGGAGGTACTGGATTATCCGTTCTTTTAAGAGGATTGAAGGAGTATACTTCCAATATAACAGCAATAGTTACCGTGGCTGATGATGGGGGAGGCTCTGGTATATTAAGAGAAGATTTAGGAATGCTTCCTCCAGGAGATATAAGAAGTTGTATTCTTGCTTTAGCAAACACTGAACCTACAATGGAAAAATTATTACAATATAGATTTAGTGAAGGTATATTAAAAGGCCAGAACTTTGGAAATCTTTTTATAGCAGCTATGAATGAAATTTATGGCAGTTTTGAACTGGCAGTAAAGGAGACTAGTAATGTTTTGGCAGTTACTGGGAAGGTACTACCTATGACTTTAGAAAATGTTAAATTAATTGCAGTTCTAGAGGATGGCAGTATTATCCAAGGAGAATCTGATATACCAGTAAAAAATAAAGAAATAGGCAGTAAAATTGATTACGTATATATGGAACCTAAAATAAGTTTTCCTTTAAGTGGAGCCGTAGATGCTATAAAAGAAGCAGACTTAATCGTTTTTGGACCTGGAAGTTTATATACCAGTGTAATTCCTAATTTACTTGTAAATAATATTGTAGATACCATATATAATGCTAAAGGAACTAAAGTATATATCTCTAATGTTATGACTCAACCAGGAGAAACTGATGAATATAAGGTTATAGATCATGTAGAAGCTATATTAAAGCATAGCAGGGAAGATTTATTAGACTATGTTATAGCCAATATAGAAGAAATACCTAATGAAACTTTAAATAAATATACCAATGATGGTTCTATGCCTGTAGTTTTAGGCATAGAAGATGAAAGAATACTAGCTTCTAAAAATATTAAATTAATCAAAGGTAAGTTAATTGATGTAAAAAAAGATTATATACGCCATGATAATTTAGAATTAAGTAAACTTCTTATGGATATAGTAAAAAAGAAAAAATAAGCTTTGACTGCTTATTTTTTCTTTTCATCTAACATTTTAGATATTAAACTAGCTGCAGACTTTTTAGTTAAGGCATCATAGTTTACAGGATAATTTAAATCATCTGCAAGTTTCTTTATAGTATCAACTTGTCTTTTTGTAGGAGGCTCTTGCTGGCTAATTTGATAAGGCTCTTCAGGTTCATTAACGCCATCATCGAGGGATAATTCCTCAATAGCTGTCATTCCCATATTAGTTAAATCTCTTAAGACTCTTGCTTTAGCTCTAGTAGATGCCATTCTAATTAAATGGGGTGCTATTGTAGCGTTAACAGATTGGGGGCTAGCATCACCAATATCTGTAAAAGTTTCTTTATCTGTAGTAGCAGTTGCTTTACATATAGCAGTCATACTATTTTCTTTATTTGGTATTTGAATTAGCTCAACTTCGATAGAAATTAAATTTTTCTGATGAGCTAGATCTAGTAAGCCTTCGTAGGTTATAAAATTTTTACCTTGAAGATTTATTATAAATTTTTCGTTTATAGTCATAAAAAAACACCTCCAATTATATACTTTCCATTTATTATAGATAATTAAACATGGAAATACCATGCAAAAAGGAGAAAAATATGGATACACTATTAGATTGTATTAAAACTAAAAATGTTGAATTAAAAGGAGTAATTAAACCTTCAGATTTAGTCATAGATGAAAAAGTAATCAAATATTGTAAGGAGAACAAATGTGGTCAGTATGGAAAAAACTTCATGTGTCCTCCTAATAATATAGGATTAAATATTTTTAAAAAATCTTTAGAAGATTATAGCTATTGTATCATATTATTATATGAACAAAAAATAAGTAAATCTGAAGATAAAGAAGAATTTTATAGACCAGCAGATGTTTTAAATCATATATTGTTAGACATAGAAAAAGAACTTAAAAATCAAGGATATAATAAAGCTATGGCTTTGTTTGCAGGTAATTGCAGAAATTGTAAGCCTTGTAAGATAAATGAGGGATATAAAAAGTGTCCTTATCCAGAAAAGTCTAGACCTTCTTCAGAAAGTTTAGGTGTAGATGTTATAAAAACTTTAGAAAATATGGGCATATCTATAGAATTTAGACAAGATAAAGTTACTTGGATTGGAATGATATTGGTTTAATAAAATAGAGATGAAAAATCATCTCTATTTTATTCAGTTAAATATAATAATCCTAATTTAATTGTATTTTCGATGGCTTCTTTATGAGTTCTTTCAAAGGAATGAGATGCATCTACTCCAGGACCAATTAAACCAACTTTAAAATCATATCCTGCCCTTAAAGCAGCAGAACCATCAGAACCATAATAAGGATAAATATCAATTTTATAGTTTAAATTATTTTCTTTTGCTAAATTAATTAATCTTTTTCTTAATTCGTAATCATAAGGTCCAGAGCTATCTTTAGCACAAATAGTTACACTATATTCATCAGAAGTTTGTCCATTTCCAGGAGCTGCCATATCTACTGCTATAAATTCAAAAGTTTTTTCTGGAATAGAGCTACTTGCTCCATGGCCTACTTCTTCATAGTTGCTAATGAAAAAGTTTGTTGTGTAATTAGGCTTAATATTATTATCTATTAAATATTTAGCTATGCCCAATAAAGCTGCAACACAAGCCTTATCATCTAAATGTCTTGATTTAACAAAACCTGTATCAGTAACAGTTGTTCTTGGATCAAAGGCTACAAAATCACCAACATTTATGCCTAATTTTAAAACATCATCTTTATTTAAAACTTTCTCGTCTATTCTAATCTCCATGTTATCCATATTTCTTTCAATATTTTTTGTTCCTTCACCATGAACATGAGATGAAGCTTTAGTAGTTAAAACTGTTCCTGTATAAGCTTTTTCATCCATGGTTTCAATAGTCGCATATTCACCTTCAATAGTGCTCCAAACATAACCGCCTAGCTGAGTGATTTTTAGCCTGCCGTTATTTTTAACTTCTTTAACCATCCCACCTAAAGTATCTACATGAGCAGATAAAGTAACTTCCTTATCTTTATTTTTACCTTCTATAGTAGCTATTAAAGCTCCTTTATTGTTTCTATAAGTAGAAATTCCTAAAGTTTTAAATTCGTTTTCCACAAAAGAGATAGCTTTTTCAGTATTTCCAGTAGGACTAGGAATCCTCAAAAGTTCTTCTAGCTTTTTTATAACATAGTTTATTGAAATTTCCATTATGAATCCTCCTTGATTTTTTGGTTTATATATTATATTCTATATTAATACGAAAAATCCTTTACCAAAATTATAGAAAATATAGTATAATTGATATAATACTTTTTAGTAAGTGAGGATGATTTAATTCAACTATATATTGGGAGTTGGTTTCAATGGTAGAAGAAGTTAGTTCTGGAGGTGTTGTAGTATTTGGTAATACTATCTTGTTACTAAAGAAATTTAATGGTGATTGGGTACTGCCAAAAGGACGGGTGGAAAAAGGTGAAGATATTAGAGATACCGCTCTTAGGGAAGTATATGAAGAAGGTGGAGTTAGAGGACAAATAATAAAATATATTGGAATGGTTCACTATAACTATAAGAATCTCAAAGAAAATGAAACCGTTTTCAAAACTGTCCATTGGTATTTGATGAAAACTAACAATATGGATTGTGTTCCTCAGAAAAAAGAAGGTTTTGTGGATGCATTATTTGTTCATATAGATAAGGCTATAGATCTAGTCAAGTATGAAGATGAGAGAAAGATTATAATAAAAGGACTAAGGATGTATAAGTAGAGAATTATTGATTTAGGAGAGATAGTATGTCATTTTCAGCAGTAACTAAAAATGAATTATCACGGCTACCCATTAGTGATAAGTGTTGTGCTATAGCAGAATTAGCAGCCATAGTTAGAATGAGTGGTACTATCCAAATTAGCGGTATGAAAAAGATTAATTTAAAGTTTACAACAGAAAATGCGGCTATAGCAAGAAGAATTTTTTCTATATTAAAAATGATTTATAACACAGAAGTAGAAGTAATGGTAAGAAAGAATAAACAACTGAAGAAGAATAATAATTATCTTATAGTTGTAAATGATATAGATATTTCAAAAAAGATATTAGAAGATGTAGGATTCATTAATCATGGAGAAAACAGTATTTTTAATGTTAACTATAAAATCCCAAAAGAATTAATTAAAAATAGGTGTTGTAAGAGATCCTATGTAAGAGGGGCTTTTTTAGGCGGAGGTTCTATAAGTAATCCAGAAAAAACTTACCATTTAGAATTTGTCACAAATAATGAAGAGCACAGTAAAAACTTATCACAAATAATAAATTCCTTTAATTTAAATTCTAAAATCGTAATGAGAAAAGACAATTATGTAGTTTATATAAAAGAAGGAGAGCAAATAGTTGATATACTAAATATTATTGGTGCTCATCAAGCCCTATTAAAACTAGAAGATATTAGAGTTTTAAAAGATGTAAGGAATAACATTAATAGGATAGTAAATTGTGAAACTGCAAATTTAAGCAAAACAATAGATGCTTCCTTAAGGCAAATAGAAAATATTGAATACATCCAAAACACAGTTGGATTTAAAAAATTGCCTAAAAGCCTTAGAGAAATAGCTGAATTGAGGCTAGAATATAAAGAAGCAAGCTTAAAGGAATTAGGCATGATGTTAGATCCCCCAGTAGGCAAATCTGGAGTAAATCATCGTTTTAGGAAAATAGAACAATTAGTTGAAGATCTAAAAAAGGAGGTATAAATTAAAGATGGAAATTAGAAAGGTAAAATTAAATAATGAAGTAGGGTTACATGCTAGGCCTGCTGCCCTTTTCGTACAAACTGCTAGCAAGTTTGTAAGCGATATATATTTAGAACTTGATGGTACACAAGTAAGTGGTAAAAGTATAATAGGGCTTATGTCTCTTGGAGCATTTCATGGAGAAGAAATATCTATCATTGCTAAAGGAGAAGATGAAAAGGAAGCAATAGACGAACTAACATATCTAGTTGAAAATGGGTTAAAGGAAGTCTAGAAATAGGCTTATGGCTAAGAAAATAAAAATGTAATAAAATATATAAATTACAAACCCCTCCAAAATATATGAGGGGTTTGGTTGCATTTTAATTTTATATAAAAAAATAATCTATGATCTTAATAAAATTTGGAGGTATACAATGGCAAATATAATTATTACTAATAACAAATATGTTTATGATAAATTTAAAGACAAAATAGAAATTATATTTAAAGAAGATGCTACTTATTTAGAAATTCTAGAGTTTGTTAGGGATAAAGTTCATGAAGGACATAAATTAATGACCCATCCCCTATCAGGAAGTATAAAGCCAAATGAAACACCTTATAAAACTATAATGATAAGTAAAGAAAAAGGAAGCTTAGATTATGATGGTACTAAGATCATTGAAGAAAGCATTGCCACAGCTAAAAAGTTTATATCTAATAAGCCTACTCCAAATTGGGTAGAAAGAGTATTAGATGATTTTAGAGTTATAGACTTGTCTTTAATCGAAAACGTAATAGAAAAGCTAGGACATTTATAGAAAAAATCCCTATTATTAGGGATTTTTTTATAATATATCAATAATTAATAATATTTACTATACTATTATGTTATAATTATAATAACATAATAATCGAAAAAGTTATTAGGAGGTGAACCTATGAGTAATGATGATAAAATACTACAACTACTTGAAACCATGTATATAGAAATGAATCAAAGGTTTGATAGAGTAGAAGGAAGACTTGATAGTGTAGAAATAAAAGTAGATGAAAATTCGAAAGAAATACGGGAAAATAGAAAAGCTATAATCAATATGGAAAATAATTTAACGGAGAAAATAAGAGGATTATATGATAATAGAGAAGTAGTAAAGGATAAACTAGAAGAAATGGACGGAAAATTAGATAAGCTTCAAGTAGATGTAAATAGTCTGACAGCAAGAACAGCCTATAATGAGAATCGGATTATTGAATTATCTAGAAGAGATAAACAAATCAAAGCTTCAAATGAATAATAAATATTTTAGGTGAAAGGATCCTATAACTAAAAAGAAAAAAAGTTTCCTAAGAAATCAGGGAACTTTTTTCTTTTTTTGTGATAAAATAAGTTATAACTAATTATAGAAAGGATAATTTCATGAACTATAAAGATAAATTTGTTCACCTTCATGTCCATACAGAGTATAGCTTATTGGATGGATCTAGTAGAATAAAAAGTCTTTTAGATAGGACTAAGGAATTAGGAATGGATGCAGTGGCTATAACTGACCATGGATCCATGTTTGGAGTTATTCAATTTTATAAGGAAGCAAAGGAGAGAGGCATAAAGCCAATTTTGGGTTCTGAGGTTTATGTAGCTATGAATAAATATACGGAAAAGGAGCCCAAAGATAAGAATCAGTATCATTTGGTGTTATTAGCAGAGAATAATCAAGGCTATTTGAATTTAATGAAAATAGTATCTGAAGGTTATGTAAATGGATTTTACTATAAGCCTAGGATAGACCATGATATATTAGAAAAATATAATGGAGGTATTATTGCATTAAGTGCATGTCTTGGTGGAGAAGTACAACAGCATTTGTTAAATGGAAATTATAAAAGGGCTAAAGAGATAGCTTTAAAGTACAATAATATATTTGGACAAAATAACTTTTTCTTAGAGCTTCAAGATCACGGTATTTCTGATCAGAAACAAGTGAATCAACAGTTAATTGAAATGAGTAAAGAAACGGGAATACCTTTGGTAGCTACTAATGATGTTCACTACTTAAGAAAAGAAGATGCTGAAGTTCATGATGTACTTTTATGTATCCAAACTGCTAAAACTATTGATGATACTAATAGAATGAAGTTTCCAACTAATGAATTTTATCTAAAATCCTATGAAGAAATGAAAAGTATATTTGGAGAAGCAATAGAAGCTTTAGAAAACACAGTGAAAATAGGGGAAAGATGTAATGTAGATATTGACTTTAATAATTTACATTTACCTAAATATGAGATTCCAGAAGGATATACTAATGACGAATATTTAATGAAACTGTGTCTTGAAGGCTTGCAAGAAAGATATAAAGAAATTACTCCAGAAATAAAAGATAGATTTGAGTATGAGTTTAATGTTATAACGCAAATGGGATATACAGACTATTTCCTTATAGTATGGGATTTTATAAAATTTGCTAAGGATAATGGCATAATGGTAGGTCCAGGAAGAGGTTCTTCTGCTGGAAGTATTATTTCTTATGCTCTTAGGATTATAGACATAGATCCATTAGAATATGGGCTTCTATTTGAAAGATTTTTGAATCCAGAAAGAGTCACTATGCCTGATATTGATATAGATTTTTGCTACGAAAGAAGAGAGGAAGTTATCGAGTATGTAGTCAAGAAGTATGGTGCAAATAAGGTAGCCCAGATAGCTACTTTTGGTACTATGGCTGCAAGAGGCTCTATTAGAGATGTAGGTAGGGCTATAAATATGCCTTATGGTGAAGTTGATTTTATAGCGAAGCAAATTCCTATGGAATTAGGCATGACTATAGAAAAAGCCTTAGAAGTTAATAAAACTTTAAGTGAAGTCTATGAAGAAAGAGAAGAAGTTAAAAATCTTATAGATTTAGCAAAGGCTGTAGAAGGATTACCTAGACATACTTCAACTCATGCTGCAGGCGTAGTTATATCCAAAGAGCCTATAACAAATTATGTTCCACTTTTAAGAAATAATGATGCTATAACTACCCAATTTAATATGACAGAGTTAGAAGAACTGGGCTTATTAAAAATGGACTTTCTAGGTTTGAGGACTTTAACAGTAATTAGAGATGCAGTAAATTTAATTGAAGAAAACCATGGAATAAAAATAGATTTTTCCAACTTCGATTACGATGATCCGAGAGTTCTTGAAATGTTTGCTAAAGCAGAAACTTTAGGTATATTTCAATTTGAAAGTCCTGGAATGAGAGCATTTATAAAAGAATTAAAGCCTAATATTTTTGAAAACTTAATAGCTGCTAATGCTTTATTTAGGCCTGGACCGATGAATCAAATTCCACAGTTCGTTGCCTGTAAACATGATTCTTCAAAAATTAAATATTTACATTCAAAGCTTATACCTATATTAGATATGACCTATGGTTGTATTGTATATCAAGAACAAGTAATGAAGATTGTAAGGGACATAGGCGGCTTTACTATCGGAGGTGCAGATTTAGTAAGACGTGCTATGAGTAAAAAGAAAATGGATGTAATGGAAAAAGAAAGAAAGCGGTTTATATATGGGGAAACCGATGAAAATGGAGAAGTAATCATAAATGGTGCAATAAGAAATGGTGTAGATGAGAAATCTGCAAATAAAATATATGATTTAATGATTGATTTTGCTAAATATGCGTTTCCTAAAGCACATTCAACTGCCTATGCAGTAGTAGCTTACAGAACAGGATGGTTAAAATATTATTATCCTGTAGAATTTATGGCAGCTTTAATCAGTAGTGTCATGGGGAATACCAATTCTGTATCATTGTATATACAGGAATGTAAAAGACTCGGCATAGAAATTCTTCCTCCAGATGTAAATGAGAGTTACGAAAAATTTACTGTTTCTAATAATAAGATTAGATTTGGTCTTATGGCAGTAAAAAATGTAGGAGAAGGTTTTATAAAAGCCATAGTTAAGGCTAGAGAAGAAGAAAAATTTAAAAGCTTTACTGACTTTGTAGAGAGAATAGAAAAAACTGATTCCTCAGTAATGAATAAAAGGGCAGTAGAAAGCCTGATAAAATGTGGTGCTATGGATAGTCTAGGTGGTAATAGAGCTCAATTATTAGCCATTTTTGAAAAGACTATAGATGGAATTCACGCAGATAGGAAGAGAAATGTAGAGGGACAGTTCTCCATGTTTGAAACTATAGACACAGAGGTTTCCTATGATAGTTTGCCAGATTTAAAAGAGTTTCCACAAAAAGCGTTGCTAACTATGGAAAAGGAAATGTTAGGAATATATATTAGTGGTCATCCACTGCAACCTTATGAAGAAGATTTAAAAAGAATATCTACTGTTACGACAACAGAGCTTTTTGAATTAGATGAAGAAATGGGAGAGAAGATTCAAGGATTAAAAGATGGTCAAAGAATTACTATTGGTGGTATAGTAGTAGAAAAGAAAAATAAAATAACAAAGAATAACAATATGATGGCTTTTTTAACATTAGAAGATTTATATGGTTCTATTGAGTGTATTGTATTTCCTGCTACTTATGAAAAATATAACAAACAACTAAAGGAAGATAGTATAATTGTAGTAGAAGGAAAACTTAGTTTAAGTGAAGAAGAAGAACCGAAAATAATTTGTGAAAGAATTGCTTCATTAAATAAATATAGAAGAGAAAAAATATATGTAAAGGTTTCAAAGACTAATACAAATTATAATTTTGAAAAATTGAAAAGTGTTTTATTAAAATATAAAGGCGAGGTTCCAGTCTACGTATATATTGAAGGAGATAATAAAACAGTTATTGCCGATAGAAATTTATGGGTAGATGGAGAAAGTGAACAATTAATATCTGAGCTAGAAAATCTACTTGGAAAAAATTGCGTTAAAATCTCTTAAATCTAAGGTTTAAGGGGAAATTAGAGGCTATATATGATATAATATTTATAATTATTTTCTATTCTATATTAAAGGAGTGCTACAAATGTGGACAGTTGTTTATATGGCTACGGGACTAGAATCAGCAATGGAAGTGGAGAATAGACTAAAATCTGAAGGTTTTCTTGTAAAAAGAAAGTTCTTTTCTAAAGAAGGAGAATATGAACTTTATGAAATATTAGCACCAGAATTTGAAGCTCAAGATGTTCAATTGGCATTATTAGATTTGGGCATAATTTAACATAGTATATGATTAAGGAGGACTAAAAATGAAGACTATAGGAGTACTAACAAGTGGTGGCGATGCTCCAGGAATGAATGCAGCTATAAGAGCTGTAGTTAGAGCAGCAATTTTTAATAAAGTAAGAGTAATGGGAATAAAACAAGGGTATAATGGACTAATAAATGGAAGTATTGAAGAAATGAATCTATCTTCTGTTGCAGACATAATTCATAGAGGAGGCACTATGTTAAGAAGTGCTAGAAGTGATGAATTTAGAACAGAAGAGGGTTTTAATAAAGCAGTAAATGTGTTAGAGATTTTTGGAATAGATGGATTAATAATATTAGGTGGAGATGGGAGCTTTAAGGGAGCTAAAAAACTGTCAGAAGCAGGAATTCCAACTATAGGAATTCCATGTACTATAGATAATGATATGGGGTATACTGATTATACTATAGGCTTTTTTACTGCCGTAGAAACCGTTGTAGATGCTATTAGTAAAATTAGAGATACTTCTACTTCTCATGGTAGAGCTAATATTATTGAAGTAATGGGGAGGCACTGTGGAGATATAGCTTTATATGCAGGTTTAGCTGGTGGTGCTGAAAGTATAATCGTTCCAGAAGTGGAATTTGATATAGATGAAGTATGTAAAAGGGTGATTCAGGGTAGAAATAGAGGTAAACTACACCATATTATAGTTTTAGCTGAAGGAGTAGGTAATGCTTATGATGTTTCTAAATCTATAATCGAAAAAACTGGGACAGATACTAGAGTTACTATTTTAGGACATATTCAAAGGGGAGGGACACCTACAGCCTTTGATAGAATTATTGCTAGTAAAATGGGAGGTAAAGCAATAGAACTTTTACTTAATGATAAAGGCGGTAGAGCTTTAGGAATTAAATGTAACCAAATAATTGATATGGATATAGATGAAGCTTTAAATATGAAGAAAGTTTTTGATATGGAGATGTATGATACTACTAAAGTATTATCAATTTAACGGAGGGATAGAAAACATGAAAAAGACAAAAATAGTTTGTACTATTGGACCATCTTCTGAGAAAGAAGAAGTTTTAAGAGAATTATTTTTAAAAGGGCTTAATGTTTGTCGTCTTAATTTTTCTCATGGAAGCCATGAAGAACATAAAAGAAGAATAGACACTATTAAAAAAGTAAGAGAAGAATTAGAACTTCCTATAGGAATAATGCTTGATACTAAGGGACCAGAGATAAGACTAGGAAACTTTAAAGAAGGAATCATAGAATTAGCAGAAGGAGATATATTTACTTTAACTACTAGAGAAATATTAGGAGACAAAGATATTGTAAGTGTATCCTATAAGGGGTTACCAGGTGATGTAAAAAAGGATAATACTATATTAATAGATGACGGATTAGTTGAAGTAAAAGTTCTAGAAATTCTCAACGATACAGATGTGAAGTGTATTGTTTTAAATGGTGGGACACTAAAAGACCATAAGGGAGTAAATATACCCAACGTCTCGATAAACTTGCCAGCTATCACAAAGAAAGATATTGATGATATCATATTTGGGATTGAAAATGGTATAGATTTTATTGCCGCTTCTTTTGTTAGAAAAGCTTCAGATGTACTAGAAATAAGAAAAATATTAGAAGAGAACAACGGAGAATATATTGAAATAGTATCTAAAATTGAAAATCAAGAAGGTGTAGACAATATAGATGAAATATTAAATGCATCTGATGGAATAATGGTAGCTAGAGGAGATTTAGGAGTAGAAATACAGACAGAAGAAATACCGTTAGTTCAAAAAGAGCTTATAAAGAAATGTAATATTGCTGGAAAGCCAGTTATAACGGCAACTCAAATGCTTGATTCAATGATGAGAAATCCTAGACCAACAAGAGCAGAAGTAACAGATGTAGCTAATGCTATTCTTGATGGCAGTGATGCTATAATGCTATCAGGAGAAACGGCTGCTGGTAAATATCCAATAGAATCTGTGCGAACTATGTATAATATTGCTACAAGGACAGAAGAATCCTTAAATTATAATGAGATCTTAAAATCTAAAACAATAGCAAATGAAGTATCTACAACTAATGCCATCAGTAAAGCAACTTGTACAACAGCTCAAGATCTAGGGGCAAGTGCTATAATTACTGCCACTTCTTCAGGATATACTTCAAGAGCTATATCAAAGTTTAAGCCTAGATCACCAATTATAGCAGCTACTACATCAGAAAGAGTAATGAGAAAGTTATCCTTAGTATGGGGTGTTTATCCAGTATTATCAACAGTAAGTGATTCAACAGACGAAGTAATAGACTTATCTATTCATAGTGCATTAAAAAAGGGATATATTAAAGAAGGAGATCTAGTAGTTATAACTGCTGGAATACCTGTAGGGGTTTCGGGATCAACTAATTTAATTAAAGTTCATACTATAGGTAAGGTATTATTACGTGGTGCTGGTATAGGTAAAGAATCTGTATCTGGAAAAGTATGCATAGGAAATAGTGCAGAAGAGATAAAGAATAAATTTAAAGATGGTGATATACTAGTAAGTGTATGTACTGATAGAGAAATGGTGCAATACATGGAAAAAGCTTCGGCTATAATAGTTGAACAAGGAGGACTTACTTCTCATGCTGCCATAGTAGGATTAAATTTAGAAAAACCCACTATAGTAGGAACAGAAGGTGCTACAACTTTACTCAAAGACGGAGATACTGTTACAGTAGATAGTATCACTGGGTTAGTTTATAGAGGTGAAGCTAGAGTCCTGTAAAGGAGGAGAAAGTATTGGAGCATATTACATCTATTAGAGTAAGATATAAAGAAACGGATCAAATGGGAGTAGTGTATCATGGTAATTATTTCACATGGTTTGACATAGGAAGAACAGACTTTTTAAGAAATACTATGGATATATCAAATAAAGCCTTAGAAGAAAAAGGAGTACTTTTACCAGTAATAGAAGGCCATTGTAAGTATATAAAGCCTGCTAAATATGATGATGAAATAATTATAAAGACCGAACTTGTAAAGTTAAAAGGTGTACGCTTAGAATTTCAGTATAAATTATTTAGAAAAGAAGATAATATATTAATAGCAGAAGGGTACACTACACATGCTTTTGTTGATAAAGAGTTGACACCTTTTAATTTTAAGAAAAATTATAAAGAAATGTGGGAAATTTTACAGAAACAGGTGTCAGCTGTATAATTATTTATTCTGATTTGAAAGTCTGAGTTTTACCCCTAAAGATAAAAGGGAGTGAATAGAAATGAAAAAAATTATTCCATTATTAATTATAACTCCTATATTAGATCTTTATATACTAATAAAAGCCAGCCAAGCTATGGGATTTTGGACAACAGTAGCTCTAATTATTTTAACAGCCATAGCTGGATATTATTTAGCTAAAAGTGAAGGAAAATTGGTTATAAGCAAAATAAATAGAGAGCTATCTCAAGGGAATATGCCAGGAGATGATTTACTAACAGGTTTATGTATATTGATAGGAGGCTTCTTTCTCCTGCTTCCAGGAATAGTTACTGATATTATTGGAATAACAATGATTCTTCCAGGAACTAGAGAAATGTTTAAACAATATGCTAAAAGAAAACTTGAGGATAGGATTAGAAAAGGGTACACTAATATTATAATAAGATGGTAAGATATATAGCAGAAATAAGAAAGTTTTATTAGAGAATTTGTAATCATCGAATATTCTTATAATTTAATCAGAAGGACGTTAAAAAATAATAAATAATTTAAGATAGGTATATACTAGAAAAAAATGGTTAAAATCGTAATATTAGAAAAAGGGACACTGATTCTTTTTAAAGCACAGTTATCTGTGCTTCTTTTTTTGTATTATAATATAATAAAGTAGTAAAGAGGGGAAATAATTTACCCTCTTTACTACTTCCCATTTCATAATATCGTGATATAATATATTTAGCGACTCTAAATATATTGGGATAAGGTGATGCGATGAAGAAACAAGATAAAAGTGAATTAATTTTAACAGGGGATATTTATAAGGTTCTTATAACATTATCTCTGCCCATAATGATTAACAATCTGATACAAACTCTATATAATTTAGCCGATGGAATATGGGTCAGCAAAATAAGTTCAGTCCATTTTGCAGCTACTTCTTTCGTTTGGCCTGTTAATTTTCTCTTTATTTCCTTAGGAATCGGGCTATCTATTGCAGGAACATCCATACTATCCCAGTTAGTAGGTGGAGGAAGACTTAAGGAAGCCAATGAATATGGAAATCAGCTAATAGTAATATCTTTTATATGCTCTATATCCTTTGCTCTTCTAGGTTACTTAGTAAGCCCTTTTATAATAAAGGCTATGGGTGCCACAGGAGATTTAGCAAGATACAGTAATACTTACTTAAAAATAACTTTTTTAGATATGCCGTTTTTATTTCTATTCTTTAATATTAATTCTATAATGAATGCTCAAGGAAATACTTTGACACCTACTATATTAAGCGGAATATCTGCTATATTAAATGTAGTGCTAGATCCAATATTTATATTTACTTTTGACATGGGCATAGCAGGGGCAGCCATTGCTACTCTGTTATCAAGAGCATTATTAGCCATAGTAGGCTTTTATATGTTATTTAATTCAAACAACAAAATAAAGCCAAAGTTAAAAGGATTTAAATTAAATAAAGAGATAATAAAAGAAATAGTCAAAGTAGGATTACCATCTTCTATAGGTCAATCTGGTTCTTCTTTAGGGTTTATAGTATTAAATGGGTTTATAGCTTCTTATGGAACAGCAACTATAGCTGCCTTTGGAATGGTAAATAGAATAACTTCTTTAGTAATGCAGCCAGCCATGGGAATTGGAGCAGCATTAACAGCAATAGTAGGTCAAAATATAGGTGCTAATCAAGTTGATAGAGTTAAAGAAGCTTTTATGAAAGCTATAAAACTTACTTTGATATTTGGAATAGTTGGTTGTGTCTTGATGTTATGGAAAGATGCTGCAATAATAGATTTCTTTATACAATCAAAGGATGATCCTACAGTAATATATCAAGGTATAACTTATTTACAATACATATCTTTTTCCATGCCTTTAATGGGAATATTTAGTGTTTTACAAGGGATATTCCAGGGTTCAGGTAATACAAAATATTCTATGGCTATGGAAATTGGCAGATTGTGGTTTGTTAGGCTACCAATGATACTTATTTTTAAGTACTTTACAGATTTCGGACCAGTAGGAATATGGTTTTCTATGAGTTTTAGCAATTTAATAGTATGTATTTATGGCTATTGGGTATATAGAAAAAATAGATGGCAGAAGAGAGTAATAAAATTAGAAGATCCTATTAATGTTTAATAATAAAAGAATCTGATTTTTTAAATCAGATTCTTTTATTATGCTGTGAATACTAGCACATAACATAACCTCATAAAAATAAGGAAATCTGATATAACATTTATCGTTTATTAGGTTTCCTTATTTTTATTGAAAAAGAGAATTTAATTCATCAAGAAGAAAATAAAATGATAATGGAATCTAGGGTTGATAGTAATGAATAGATGATTCGAAAGACTTATTAATTAGACTAGAAATATAAAATTGGAAAAAGTTTTTAAATGCATAAATAGTTAATGCTTTTTGATATATTACATGCTATAATGTAAATATAAGGAAAAGTAAGATTTGTAATAAATACTTAAAATATCCATAGTAATTAAAACACATACAAATAAGTAAAAAAATGTTGAAACAGCCAAACAATATCCAAATCTCTTGGACAAGCCTTTCAAAAATCATAAAAGAAAATACGATCTCTTATATTAAATTCTATTTCAAACTAAGATTTGGTTTCCAGTAAATTTAAATATTTTACACTTTACTAAATAAAAAAGAAATCTATCAAAAATTGAAGAGGTGATATCTTTGAAATATAGGTGTAATGATGTTTTTATGATAAGGACACCAACTTTACCATTAGAAAAATTTTTGGAGCTATTAGAATGTAATAATTTTAAAGAGGATATATTAGAATTTGTTAATGAGAAAGATATGCATAGTTTTCTTAATGAAAGTTTTTTAGTATCAAGCAAATCTTTGCAGAAAGCTCTCAATAGGGATATAAAAAATAAGAAAAAAGAAAAAGATTATAATCTTAGCTTATTAAAGTACATAACTAGAGCATCAACAAGACCAACCCCCTATGGGCTGTTTGCTGGTGTAGCATTGGGAGAGTTTTTAGATTATGAAAAGGAAGATAGTATTATTATCGATGAAGGTAAGTGTATTAGAGATGCGAAAGTAGATACTTATTGGATATGTAATCTAATACATGAATTAGAAAAAAATCATGAAGTACTATCAAAGTTACAATTACAGTTTAATACAATTTGTTATAAGTACGGAGATAGAATGAAGAATCCATATTTTTCCAATCATGGAAGCATTGATAATCTTAAAAATTATGTAGAGGAAAATAATATAAAATATTCTCCACTAATTGATATTATAAAAGATAACTCAAAATCATTTATATCTTATGAAGATTTAAAGTTCAAAATATGTAAAAAATATGAGGGAATACCAGAGGAAGTGGTAGATAAAACACTTGGTATGTTAGTTGAAAACGAGTATCTATTAACAGATTTAAGACTTCCAGCTTATTGTAATGATAGTTTAGAACATGTTATCAAAAAATTAGAAAATAATAAAAGAATTGAAGATGTAACAAATAATTTAAAAGAATTGAAAAGATTAATATATATATATAGCAAGAATGAAAGTGATGTAGTTGATATTGAGATTATAGAAAACATATATGAAATTATGGAGAAGATACATAAGGCTAAAGATTATATGGAAGTTAATAGAGGGTTAGTTTTAGAAAAAAATAAATTACCTACATCCTTAAAAACAAGGATTGAAAATTTTGCAAATGCATTAAGTGATGTTTATGTAGAATCTGAAAATTATTCAAAACTTGATAAATTCATAAGTGCATTTTCTGAAAACTATGGATCGAATGTAGAAGTTCCATTGAAAGAAATAATTGATCCTAATGGATTTAATGGATTGTCGTTAATAGAAGTTAAATCAAGACCAATATCGGAAAGAGAGAGGAAAATTAGAAAAATTATAGACAATAAAATTATATCTGCATTGATGAATAATGAGAAGGAGGTAATGTTAAACAAGGATGACTTTACAAAAATTATAGAAGAATATCCAAAAAGTAAAGCTCCTAAATCTTTTGATATAAACTTTTTTATAACAAAAGTTGGTGAAGAATACAATATAGTAGTAGGGCCAAATAAAGGTTCATCAAAGGCTGGAAATATGTTTCAAAGATTTGCAAATCTCTTTGATGAAAATCTTTTAGAAAAGTACAACGAAATTTATAAAGATGAAACAAATCTTTCAGAGGATGAATACATCTTAGTAGAATCAAGAGAATTGACTGTTACAGGTAGATCAAATAATGTGACCAATAGATTTAAAAATCACAACTATTATCTTCCAATAGCTTTGACAGAGGAAAATACTTCTGACCAAATTACAATAGAAGATTTACTAATTGGATTATCTGAAGAAAGAAAACTATATATAAAGTCAAAGAGTAAAAATAGAATATGTAAAGTAGTTGCAGATAATATGTTGAATTCAGCTATAAATAGTAAAATGCTAAGTTTTTTAAAAGAAATTTCAAATGGATATGAGGATAAGTTCATTGATAGATTATATATGTTATATGACAATAACTATGTTTATACGCCTAGAATAAACTTTGAAGGAATCACAATACATCCAAGAAAATGGATTTTAACACACGAAATGCTAGAATCAGCTACTTTTGAAAAATTTAAAAAGAGCTTTGAAAAGTGTAAACATCAATATCACATAGATAAATTTATTTATCTATGTGAATACGATAATAGATTAATTCTTGATTTAGAAAGAGAAGAATCCATGGAGATAATGTATTCTTCAGCTAAGAAGAATAGAGAATTAGAATTATGTGAATTAGAAAATGGATTGTTTAGTGGAAGTATCGCTAAAGATAAAAAGGGAAGAAACTATGTTTCTGAAATGGTATTTTCTTTTATATTAAATTCTGAAAAAAAAGAAACGGCTAAAGCAAATATAGAAAACTACGTAAAAGACAATTTAATTTTGCAAAGTGAAAATAGAATATTTCCACCATTTAAAGATGGATGGATATATATAAAGTTATATGGTATTGGAAATAGAGAAGATGAGGTGCTTAAAAGTACATATAATATATTAGAAAGTTTAAATAATCCTAAATTTTTCTATTTAAGATATTTTGATAATGAAGGAAAACATTTAAGAATTAGATTTAAATTTAGTGGTGAAAAAGAAGCTTTAGAAAAAATGCTGGTCTTAAATGCTTGGCTATGGGAACTTCAAAAGAAAGCTTTAATCAATAGATGGATTTTTGATGTTTACCAAAGAGAAATTAATAGATATGGGGGAATTGATTTAATAGATGGAATAGAAGATCTATTTAATAAAGATAGTGTTTTTACTATTAATATATTAAATTTATTTGACATAGAAGAAGAAAGCGAATTAGAAAAAGCTTATATTATAGGGTTATGTATGATGTTAAAGGGATTAACAGAAAATGAAGTAGATATGTTTGAAATTGTAGATACTAATTATTATCCTAAAGTTTATAGAGAAGAATTTAAGAAGAATAGAAAAAAGTATATGGATATGGTAGAAAATATATTAATTGATGAAATTGAATCTATTGATGACAGAATGATAGAAATAAAAAATAGTATACTAGCTAGGGAAAAAGCACTAAAAAACTTAGAAGAAAAGTTATTTAAGGTAGTGAACAATAGAAAAAATACGAATTATAGAAAGGGCATAATTTTATCTCTAATGCATATGTATTGCAATAGATTAACTGGGATAAGAGGATATGAAGAAAAATACTTAGCTTTAATTAGACATGCATTATACTCTCTTATAGAAAAGAAGAAGCATATGAGGGTAAGCTTATAAGGATATTTAAATATCAGATAAAGTTTGATTAATATAGAAAAATAATTGAAAATTATATTAATGAAAAGATATTATTTTGAAGTAGGATAGTGAGCTAAACTCCATTAAAATGCTTTATTAAGATATTTAATATAGATTAAGTAATAAAGAGTTAACCGAAAATGTACAATGACTTATTACCAATGTTAATTAATTCTTGGGGCTTGTAGTTATGAATCTACTTAATTTTAAGAAGATTTTTTAATGATAGGAGAATACAAAATTTTAAGGGGGTATATTAATGGGAAATTTTGATGATTTTGACCTAGATCTTAAGCAAATAAAAAATAATGATCCGGATATAAGAACAGCGGCTACTGCTGGAGTGGTTTGTACTTATATTATAACTAAGAGTGTAGATTATTCTATAAGTAAAGTTGTTGAGTCTTATAAAGAATGCACTCAAAATGATTGTAGAGTGCCTTCAAGAGACTACGATCATCCTTCTTGTCGTAGAATGAATGCTGGAACAGTACAAATTAATTGCTAATAGACAATTGTAAATATTAAAAAATAAATAGTATATAAAAGCCCCAAGAATTAATATATTCTATTTAATTTTTATATCTGATAGGGAGGAAATTATATGGAAGAATTAAATGAAAATGATATTCCCAGAATTGCAAATAAAATGGGGAAGTTTATTATTATAGGTTTTTTTATTGAAGTTTTTTTTGTAATATTTCTGAATGAGCCGTTAGTTAATTTATTACATAGATATGAGTCATTAAGTAAAAGTGATCCCATTGAAATTGATATGTTAGTCAGAAGTTCTCTATCAAGTTTATCTTTAATAATTGTAGCTTTATTTATTTTTAAAGTAAATATTAAAGATATATTTTCAAATAAAAATCAAATATATGAATTAAGTTTAAAGACTAAAATAAAGCTAACATTATTTTTTATAAGTATAGCGCTTTTTTCTGCCATAGTAAGTAGTCCCATAATGGTGGCCTATACTAAGTATGTTTCGGATATACCTGTACCTGAAACAACATTATTTTTATCAATTTTTGCAATACTTGTAGCGCCTATTATTGAAGAGATTCTACATAGAGGAATTATTTTGAATCATTTAAAATGTATTGGTTATTTATTCTCCATTATAATGTCATCTATATATTTTGGTGCAATTCATGGAATTGGATTTTTACATTCATTTATTATAGGTTTAATACTTGGATCTGCTTGTGTTTTAACAGGAAATATAAGATGGTCAATTATAATGCATTTTATATATAATTTAATATTGACCTTAATTGAGAAACAGTTCTTACCATTATTTTCAAATATGAGCCATAATATTGGAAAATTAATTATAGGAATTATATTACTTTTAATTTTCCTAATAACGAGTATAAAAGATAAAGAACTTAAAGAACTCCATAAGAAAATGAATATTAAAAATATAATTAATCAATTTAAAAAAGACAAAGAAAAATATATAATTTTTATCAATGAACCAAGAATTGCAATATTGACTGTAGGTTGGATTTTCATACAATTAATTCCACTCTTTATGTTGGGATTATAAAATAGTAGATATATTGAATGGGACATCCTATTAATTTCTATATCTAATGGACGGAAAAGTGTAATGGATCAGTTTAAAAGAGATAAAGATAAATATAGAATCTTTATTACATCACCTTTAATCATAATTTTTATTATATTTGGAATATTCAGATTTTAAATCCCTTTAATTTGAAATAAGAGAAGATAGTAAAAGTAAAAGAGTTAAGTATAAAATTAAATTATATTATAGAAATTTAAAACAGAAGTTAAATCTAAGTTTGGATAAGGAGGTTTTTATGTCAAAGACGAAAATAGTAGCAATAGTTGGAAGTAATAACAAGAATTCAGTTACTAATTTAGTTATGTCTAAGTTGTTGAGCAATATAAGAAATAAAAATCAAAATTATACTTATGAAATTCTGTGTTTTAGCGACTATGATATAAAATATTGTGAGGGATGTGAAACATGTTTTAAGCGGGGATTTTGTCCAGTTGATAAAAAAGATGGTTTTGCAATAATTAGAAGAAAATTAAAAGAATCAGATATAATTTTTTTTGCAAGCCCAGTCTACGGACATAATGTATCTGGCATAATGAAGACATTTTTTGATAGAACGACAGTTTCCTGTCATTTATTAGATTTTGCAGGTAAGCTGGGATTTACACTTACAACAACTTATAGTAACGGTCAAGAAAAAGTAAAATTATATTTGAAAGATTTGCAAAGATCTATGGGAATTAAGAATTTAAATAATTATGAATATGTTAGGGCTATAGATTCAATTAGTGAATTTGTTGAAATTAATACTCTAAAGTTTTTTAAGGATATAGAATTAAACTTTGGATACACAGATAGATATTTAGAAGAGAATTTTAATAAATTTAGAAATATGTATGGACAGATAGATGAGGAATCATTGCTTATAAATAAGATAAACACCTATGAATGGAAGTATTGGAATGAGAAATGGATTAAAGAATGTAGATCTTTTCAAGAATTTGCTGTGAAGAATAAAGAGATTGGAAATCAAACTTATTAAGCTTAAGGAGGAAATATGGAATATAATAGAAATTATATAAATTTATCTGATAACACAAGAGTAAAGTTAGAAAAATTTCTTGGTGATATATATTCTTATATTGAAACTGAATATGATAAAGGAATTTTAAATCCTATTTATTATAGAGATATAATTTTATTGATTTCCGAAGGGTTCCCCTGTTTAAAAAATAAAGAAAAATGGGAAAAAATTGGATATGATATATGTAAAGCAATTAAACAAGATTTGGAGAATTATGGTGTTGTAGAAAATGATATCGGAATGATTTCAGGCTTTGGATATACATGTTTTGTAGTATCGAAATATAGTAGAAGAACAGGGAATTTAAAAAGGTTTTCTAATAGCTTAAATAAGCTATTATTTGACTTTGTGACAAATAAGGCAGAAGTATTTAAGAAAGATCCTGAAACTTTTATGAGTAAATATGATGTTATTTCTGGACTTTCTGGAAGTCTTTATTATCTTTTGGATTTATCCTGGAGTGAAGATGAATTAAAAAAACTAGAAGATGTTATTTCCTATTTAGTTGATTTAACTAAATATTATAATTACAAAGGGAATTCTGTAATGAATTTTCATATAACTAGAGAAAATCAATTTAGAGATGATGAAAAAGAAGAATTTCCTAATGGGAATTTTAATTTTGGAATTTCTCATGGAATGATAGGTCCTCTTATTGCACTATCTAAGGCATTTAGTCTTGGATATAAGGTGGATGGACTAAAAGAATCAATAGTGGAATTATTTGGACTATATGAGAAATTTAAAGTTTATAAAGATAATATTGCGTTGTGGCCTTCTCAGCTTTCACTTGAAGAATACCTAATAGGTAAATGTGAAGAGGAACATTATCATTTGGCTTCAAGTTGGTGTTATGGGAATATAAGTATAGCAAGAGGGTTGCAGAAAGTTGCTAAAAATATGAGTTGGAGTGAAAAAGAAAATTTATATAAAGATGATTTAATTAATATAATAAATCAGCCAAATGCAAATTATAATTTGTTAAGTCCAGCATTGTGTCATGGTTATTCAAGTGTGTTGTCTATAAAAACTTTTTCATATATGAATGATAGAGATTATCGATATATAAATAATATCGAAGAGAATATTGATATTATTATTAAAGTATTTGAAGAAAATAATGAATATATAGAAAAACATAAAGAAGTATTAGAAGATAGAGATAATTTTATTGAAGGATATTTTGACGATTTATCTTTATTAAACGGGGCATTAGGAATATCATTAGCTCTATTAAGTGTCATATCAGAAGATGTAGAGTATGGGAAGTTATTATTAATTGATTAAAATAAATACCGTGAGTCATAGACAAATAAGTTTAGAAATAAAAAAAGATATAAAGCTTTTTGTCTAATAGGGTACTTAAAGAAGAAATAGTAATGATAATGGTAAGGCTAGAATATATAAAGAATAATCGGAAAGAAATTATAGCAGCATAGAAAAGGAAGATATATTAGGAGAGGATACTATGAATCAAGAAATATACTCATTCAATTTAAAAGATGCAATAAAATCCTTAAAGTCATTTCCAAAGGTATTTAAACTATTGTGGAGTGTTAGGAAACTACATCTAATATTAATAACCATATTTTATATAATAAATGGTATACTTCCCGCAATCTCAATACTTACTACACAATCTCTTTTAAATGCCATACAAACAAGTAGGGGTAAGGATTTTATTTATGTGTTGTATCCATTAATAATATATTTAAGTTTAAATTCTTTTGGATATATAATTTCACAATTAAACTCATATCTACAAAGTATATTTAGAATAGATCTAAATTATAAGATGAGTGTAATGATACTAGAAAAGGCAAGGACTCTTAGTTTAAGTGATTTTGAGAATTCAGAAGTTTATGACAAACTAAGAAGAGCGCAAAGTGAAGCTGTAGAAAGGCCCTATGCAGTATTCTCCATAGTATTAAGTATAGTAAGTCAATTTCTAGGACTTATTTCTTCATTAGCCATATTGTTATATTGGAAACCTTGGATAATACTTTTAGTAATAATTATGCCAATTATATCAACTATTTATATGGCTAAAATGGGACATATGCAATATAAAATAGAGTATGAAAGATCTCAAGAAAAAAGAAAGTCTTGGTACCTTAGCTATCTAATGACAAATGATATAGCGTTTAAAGAAATAAAGATATATAGATTGGGAGATTATCTTATTAAAGGATACAAAAAATTAAATAAAAATTTTATTAAGCAAGATAAAAAGATAATCAAAAAAACAACAATAGCCTCATTTATATTTGAAGTCTTAGACCAAATAGTAGGAGGATTTATATTATATCTAATAATACAATCTGCATATATAGGTGAAATATTATTAGGAAATACAGTAGCCTATATAAGGAGTCTTTCAAATATAAAAGGAAATATGCAGGGTCTACTAGGTTCAGTATCTGCAATTTATCAAAATAATTTATATATTAAGCAATTATTTGATTTTCTAGAAATGCCTGTTAAAGAGGAAAAATCCAGTATATCAATAGAAGAAATAAAGACAATAGAATTTATAAATGTAAGCTTTAAATATCCAAATAGGCAAGAATATGCATTAAAGGATATAAGTTTTAAAATAAAAAAAGGAGAAAACCTTTCTCTCGTAGGAGAAAATGGTTCGGGAAAATCAACGTTAGTAAAATTATTATCAGGATTCTATGATAATTATGAAGGAGAAATATTAATTAATGGAATATCTATGAGACAAATAAATCAAGAAAACTTAGGAAATAAAATAGGAATCATATTTCAAGACTTTAACAAATATGAATTAACATGTAGAGAGAATATTGCTTTAGGGAATATAGATTTAATTAATCAGGATGATAAACTGCAGGCTGCAATAAACAAAGCCCATGCAAATGAAATGGTTAATAGTTTACCCAATGGAATTGAAACACAGTTAGGAGTATGGTTTAGTGAAGGAGTTCAGCTATCAGGTGGACAATGGCAAAGAATAGCATTGTCTCGTGCATTTTTAAGAGATGCAGATTGTTATATACTAGATGAACCAAGTGCATCTCTAGATCCAGTATCAGAACATGAAATCTTTCAAAAAACTTCAGATCTAACCAAAGATAAAATCAGTATATTTATATCTCATAGATTATATAACTTAAGAAAGATATCATCTAAGGTACTCGTATTAAAAGAAGGTAAGCTAATAGAACAAGGAACCCATGAAGAGTTAATGGATTTAAATGGACATTATAAATATCTTTATAATTTACAAAACACTATTGATTTAGTAGATGATATTGAATCAATAGCTTAATAGTTTTTTATTAAGATTAATAATATTGTAATACTATTTCTTTTAGAATTTAATCTAGTTATAAGGGGTTTATACAAATATGGTGAAATTTTAATTTGAAAGATGAAAAAGGGGAGGGATTAAATGAATAAGAAATCTTATGGATCTATATTAATAATCATAACAACATACATAATTGTCCGCATTGTTTATAAATTAACAGGATTTAATTATAGCTTTTCTGAAGGAATATTAAATACAAAGCTGATAATAGACTTAATTTTATGGATTATAATATATGTACCTGTTAAAAATATCTTTGATAAAGTATTATTGCAGTCTAAAGAGAAAGTTTAAAATAACAATATAATCAATATCAAATTATATAATAAGATTGTGAGTTGTGTCTATGCTTGATAATGATTATGATGTTGAAGATACATGGAAATAATAAATGAATATAACTTACATTGAAAAGTACATTACTCTTATGTAAGAGTAATGTACTTTTCAATGTAACTAAGGGAAATTCTATAACAAATTCATTGAAATTAACAGATAGAAATAATACAATGGTTATACAAAGGTAGTTTTAGCCTTTCGTTTCATGACAATAAAAGGATTATGCAAAAAAATAGATAAAAATGCTATTGATATATTGCAAGCATAGGGACAATTATAATAGGGGGTTTTTATGAACAGTAATAAAAATATAAACATAAAACCAAAAAAGAAGAACAAGTTCTTAAATACAGTAATATTTCTCGTAATTAGTGGAATTATTGGTGCTATTATAGGTTTTGTTTTAGCTCCTTATTTAAAGGGTTTTATGGATACTTATTCTAAAAATGACAATTTATTTATGAAATTTTTAAAGGTTTATGGATTATTCTTAATATTTTTTGTAGGATATATAGTTCATATAATTCTCCATGAAGCAGGACATCTTATCTTTGGACTTATGACAGGATATTCTTTTATATCTTTTAGAATTTTTTCTTTTACTATAGTAAAAGAAGATGGAAAGATAAAATATAAAAAATTTAACATACCAGGTACGGCTGGTCAGTGTCTTATGATGCCTCCAGATTTAGAGGATGGCAAATATCCTTTTGTTATTTATAATTTTGGTGGAGTTATAATGAATTTAATTGTTTCCATAATAGGGATATTGATTGTGGTTTTGGTAAAAGAATTGATATTTCCTTTTAATACTATATTGATTCTTTTTAGCTTAGCTGGATTACTTATTGTATTAACCAATGGAATTCCAATGAAGCTTGGAGGAGTTCCAAATGATGCATATAATGTACTATCCATGATTAGAGATGAAGAGGCTAAAAGAGGCTTTTATATTCAACTTAGGGTTAATGGGCTGCAAAGTCTGGGAACAAGAATTAAGGATATGCCTATTGAAACTTTTAAGCTGAAAGAGGGTTCAGATCTTTGTAATCCATTAAATACTGCTATTGTACTAATGGAATATAATTGGCATCTGGACAATATGGATTTGGATAGTGCAAAACAATGTATTGATTCTTTTATACCTTATCTTGATAAAGTAGTTCCTTTGTTTAAAAATGAGATTAATTGTGAGAGAATGTTTTTAGAACTTGTTGGAGATTGTGATAAAAAGTTTATTGATGATTTGTATGATAAGAATCTTAAAAAATATATAAGGGCAGCAAAGTTTATGCTTGGAAAGAAAAGACTTCTTATGGCTTATGAAGGCTTTTATAATGAAGACAAGAATCAAGCTTTAAAACATTATGAAGATATAAGAAAATTAGCTGAAGAATATCCTATAAAAGGGGATGCAGATATGGAGTTAATGATCTCAAATTGGATTAAAGAAAGGCTGTAATTCAGTATATTCTATTAGGATGATTTTCGATATTTATTTAGTAATAGGAGTATTAGTTCTAAAGGAGGTACTGTTATGAAGTCTAAAGGGTTTAATGCACATAACAAGTACATGATATTAAGACATGCTCTAAAAGAGAATAATGTTTCTCGAACCTGTGAGCTTTTCGGAATCTCAAGGATGACCTTCTATAACTGGCAAAGGGCTTATGAGAAGTATGGTATGATGGGACTGGAAAACAAAGAACCTAAAAAGCCTCAAATGCCTAATAAAGTTAGTAAAGCTATCGAGCAAGAAATATTATCATATGTAGCGAAATACCCGGCGGATGGTCCCAAGAGAATTTATTATGAACTAAGAGCTGAAGGCTTTGATATCGGAGAGACTGGCATTTATAATGTTTTAAAGCGAAATAATCTAACAAGAAAAGCTCAGAGGATAGAATATTCTATGAACAAAGCACTGCATATTAAGACCAAAGGAAAGGATGACAAGGTAATACCTAGTTTCTTCAATACACAGGAAACTTATCCAGGGTATTTAGTAATCCAACGAATCGATTTTATGGGCACTTTCGATGGAATCGGTAAAATATATCAGTACAGTCTCTATGATACCACTTCAAAATGGGGAGCGGTAAAGCTGTATAATAAAAAGCAAGACATAGATATTTGGCATTATTTTGAGATTAAGCTTGTCTATTTACTGAAGACTTTTAATTTAAACATTGAGAATTTAATTACTGAAAAAGAAAAAACTTTTTTGCCTTATTTTGTAAAAGGTAACAAGTATAAGGAGATTATAGAGAATTTTCATATCAACCACGTGTTTATCTCACCTGAGAATGATACTGTATTAGATGATATGAGGACGTTTAATGAGTTTTTGGTCACAGAATTTTATAATAAAATTGACTTAAACAGTAATCTCGATTCTTTTATAAAAGTTGAACGGGAACTTAATAAATTTGTAAGGCAGTATAATTTTTACAGTGTGATTTCTGATGGTTGTAATTTAGGAAAGACGCCAGTTGAGGTTATTCTTGAGAGAGCATCACAAAATAATGCAGACTTAGATACATTGCCACTTTGGATTTCAGCGTTGATAAATTCTTCAAAGCGGAGTGATAAGAATGAATAAGTCAGACTGTAAAATTGCAGTTATTGGAGGAGGGATTTCGGGACTGGTCATAGCTGAGGGGCTTCAAAAGAAAGGATATAAAAATGTTACTGTTTTTGAAAAAGAAGAACGTTTAGGCGGTAAGTTACATACCATATGGTACAATGGAAGATCCTATGAATTGGGAGCGATTTTCGGTTTGCCCTCTCAGTCTAATCTCAAATCACTGATGAAAAGATTAAATATTAAGGCGGATGGACCAAAATTATCCCGTATCAATTACGATGCTAATGGAAAAAAAATCATGCCGATACCTAAGACGGAATTGGGAGACTTTGTAGATGAGTTAGATCGATTGCCTAATATCTTAGCAATGTATAAATCACTAGAAAATGCCAGCATTCAAAATATTGAGCCTTCATTAATGCTTCCATTCTCGAAATGGTGCGATATACACCAGTTTCGAATCTTAAAAACTGTTTATGTGCAATATTTTACCATTTTTGGACTAGGAAATATTGATGAGGTTCCAGCCCTTTATGTACTTAGAATCCTAAACTATGATCACTTAATGTCTTTTATGGAATTTCCACAATTTTCTACATGGGAGTATGGAGTTTCTTCATTGATAGAATGTTTGAAACAGGAAATCAAAGATATTAGATTAGGTCAAAAAGTAGTAGATATTTCTTTGTCCCAGCAAGGAACTCTGTGGGTTCAAACTCAATTTGAAGTCCTTGAATTTAATCAAGTTGTTATTACTGCACCTTTAGATGAATTTTCAGACCTTCATTTTTGGGACCAAGATATGAAGCGACACTTAAATAGTATAAAATATCAATCATTTAATGTTTATGCATTCATTGGAGATAAAATCCCCAAAGGTTGCGGATGTGTGTTGGAAAATTTGTCACCTAACAGACAAGGACATATTATGATATGTGACTCTAGATGGGAAGTATGGGATGGCGAAGGAATGGCAATTATTTATGCCTATAATTCTCCTGATAATTCTAAAATGTCTTCTCTGGATCTTATTAAAGATGATTTATTGAAACTAGGTGTACAGAATCCAAGACTTTATCAAGCTAAGAATTGGCGGCATTGTCCCTATGTAGATACTTTTGCATTAGAAAGTGGATTTTATGAGAAGATGGAATCAATGCAAGGGAAGAACAATGTTTTTCTAGCAGGGGAAATCATGAGTACACTTTCAATAGAAAACTGTATTTGGTATTCTCAAGATTTATTAAATCGTTTTTTTTAAATAATGTATTTATTTTCTTAAAAATCTCCTTAAGCTGGTCATGCTTAAGGAGATTTTTTCTATTACTTAGATTTCAATTGTGAATTTATTTTTTCATTGTTCCAAATTTCATCTTTTAGTGGATTGAGATTGTATTTAATAATTCTGCATACTTGCCAAATAATCAGTGCCATATTAAAGATCAAGGATATTAATGCAAGGACCCAGTTAGCCTTAGGATTGTAACTTACCCGAACATTAAAAGTGCTGCCCGTTGCAAAGAAATATGGAAATGTCATAACCCACATCATCCAAAATGATAGGGTGTGTGCACGATTTTGCATCCAAGTTCCTTTTGCCCATAAGAGAGCAGGAATAGTAGGAGCAAGGTTTAATGCTATCCCTGAATATAAGGAATTACCAGGTGCACATGAGTATACATAGGATATATTCCAGAGTCCATAGGCTATAATGTATAGAAGGGACTGGTCTGGCCATATCATATCTTTATGCTTACCATCATTAGTAGCGTAGATGCCATACCAGCCACATATTGCCAATAGATTTAAAATTCCTGCTATGGCGTTGGCATAGTTCCAGCCACCAGAGATATAATACATACCGTCAACCATTCCATTGAAGCCTACAATACCAACCTGAAATTCCCGTATGACTGCTTCTAAAATATTAATTCCCAAGATAGCTGGTATAAGGACAAGATACCATTTATTTTCTTTATGAAAATCTGTAAATCTAACTACCATATAAATGATACTGCCTGTAAGAGCTGAATACACCTTAACCCAAGTAAACCAAGAAGTAATTTCATTACTGCCTCTTGTTATCCAAACTATGGTAAGGATTATTGGTAAGATTACAAACATAAAAAGGCTTGGCCATTTACCTAGACGTGTAAATTCATTTAAGCCAATAAGAATACCAAGAACAACAAACCACATTAATACATTATACCAGGGGATTGCTTCAAAAAAGAACATAATCTAAAACTCCTTTCAGATAAATATTATTTTTTGTACATTTGGATCCCTATATCATTTTTAAAACCTATGTTAAAAAAATGACATATTGAATTAAGAATAGCCAACAAGTTTGGTAGTAATATCCATATTTTATCATTTATTAGAAAAATAATCCATAGTATTTCAATTAATTTAAGGAATTTTTTTACTTTTGAGTTAGATTTACACACGATACAGTAAGAATATTTAAAATATGTGGTGAATATGCGATTTAATTATATTAAAAGTGTAAATTAAACTTGAAAGTGAAAGTTGATTAACCTTGAAATTTCAATGTTTATGTTTTTTGACGGTTATTTTTAATTTAGATACAATAAAAGTGACAAAATAATAACAAATCCAATGAAGATGCATTGTGATACTTGGGACACAATGAAAAGAATGGATATAAGATTAGAATAAATCTAATGTTTAAGGAGGAGTAAAAATGAACAAAGAACTATGGAACAAATGTGTTGAATTTCATGGACATCAATGTCCAGGATTAGCCATTGGATTTAGAGCGTGTGAAATAGCGGTGGAAAAGATGAAATTAGACTTTTCACAAGATGAAGAAATTGTGTGTATAACAGAAAATGATGCATGTGGAGTCGATGCAGTTCAAGTCATAACTGGATGTACAATGGGAAAAGGAAACTTAATTTTAAAAGATACTGGAAAAATGGCTTTTACATTTGTTAGCAGAAAAAATAGAGATAGCATTAGATTAATGTTAAAATATGATGAAAAAGAAATGGAGCGTGAAGAAAGACAACAGTATATTCTAGAAGCACCAGCAGAAGATGTGTTTAAGATTGAATGGGTTAATATTGAATTGCCAGAGAAGGCAAGGATATTTACTACAGTAATTTGTGAAAAATGTAATGAAGGAGCACCAGAACACAAAATACGACTTCAAGAAGGAAAGAAGGTTTGCTTAGATTGTGTTGATGAATATTCAAGGGGATGGTAACCATGAAAATTGAAATTGCTATATAGATTATCTAAGAGATTTACATTATATAATTCTAAAAATAAGTAAGTTAGAATTAAGGATGTGATGAATATTAAGAAAAATAGAAAAATATCGCTGCAAGATGATGCATATAAACACTATATAGTTAGAAAAAAGTTTATTATTATTGCTTTACTTACTTGTACAATTATTGCATTTTTTTGGACCATGAATATAGGGGCGATAAATACCAAACCTAAGCAGGTGATTTTAGCTATTTTGGGATTAGGAGATGCTAAATTAAATTCTATTGTAAGGAATATTCGCATGCCAAGGGCAGTGGCAGGTATATTAGCAGGTGCAGGATTATCAGTAGCAGGATGTATTATGCAAAATAACTTAAGAAATCCTTTAGCCTCTCCTTCTACCCTTGGTATATCAAATGCTGCTGCTTTTGGAGCCAATGTTGCCATTATCCTGTTAGGTGCAGGTACTATAGAAAGCACTGGCTTAGGAGAGATACAAATTTTTAATCCATATATAGTTACAATTTGTGCAATGTTTTTTTCAATAGTGTCTACCTTGTTAATCATTAGTTTATCAAAAATAGGTCATTTTTCTACACAGAGTATTATTTTAGCAGGAGTAGCACTGAGTTCTCTTTTTTCAGCAGGTACTATGATTATCCAATATTTTTCTGGTGACACAACTAAAGTAGCTTCCGTTATTTTTTGGACTTTTGGAGATTTAGGACGAGCAACATGAAATGAAATCCTAATAATAGGTATTTTAATTGCTGTATCTATAATTTATTTTATATATCACAGATGGGATTACAATGCATTGGATAGTGGCGATGATACTGCAAAGAGTCTTGGAGTAAATGTTGATAGAATAAGACTTTGTGGAATGTTTGTAGCATCAATTATTACCGCTGTCATTGTATCCTTTTTAGGAATAATAGGGTTTATAGGTTTAATCTGTCCTCAAATAACAAAAAAATTAATGGGTAATGATAATAGATACATTATACCTGCATCAGCAATTATGGGTTCTCTTATACTACTTATATCTGATACACTATCACGGATAATATTATCTCCACAAATTTTACCAGTAGGGGCTGTTACATCCTTTCTTGGAGCACCATTATTTCTCTATTTTCTTATAAAAGGAGATGCAGACAAATGACTTTATTAGCTGATAATATAAGTTTTTCATATCCCAAAAATGATGTTATTAAAAAAATAACATTTTCATTAAAAGAAGGAGATTACTTAGCAGTTCTAGGAACAAATGGAGCAGGTAAATCTACTTTTTTAAAATGCTTAAGTAAAATATTGAAACCTCAATTAGGAACAGTATATATAAATGGTATTGATAGTTCTACATTAAAAGGAAGAGAACTTGCAAAAAATATAGCTTATGTACCACAAAGTCATGATTATTCCAAAAAAACAGTCTTTGATTCTGTCTTACTTGGAAGAAAGCCATATATAAAATGGGATGTAAGTCAAAATGATATTGACATTATAGAAGATATTTTACATTTATTAGACTTAGAGAGTTATTCTATGCGTTATACTGATGAACTTAGTGGTGGTGAACTGCAAAAAGTTATTATAGCTCGTGCCCTTGCTCAACAGCCAAAAGTTCTATTAATGGATGAACCCACTAGTAATCTTGATCTAAAAAATCAAATAGAGGTACTGAGTATAATTAAGGAAATAATTAATACACAAAAAATTTCAGCAGTGATTACTATGCATGATTTAAACTTAGCCTTGCGGTTTGCCAATAAATTTCTTTTGCTAAAAGAAGGTGAACTTTTCGCTTTTGGTAATGCAACAATTTTAAATAAAGAATCAATTAAGAGTGTATATGACGTAGATGTTGTAATAGAAGAATATTTAGGTATTCCAGTAGTTATTCCTATGTGAACTATTTAAATATTAAGTATTAAGATTTTTACTTAGAAAGAACGAAGGGAGAGATGAACGGTGAAGAAAAAGTTAAGTATGTTACTAGCAATAATGATATTTGTTATATCAATATTAACTGGATGTACTCAAACGAAGGAATTAGTAAATGTTGAGGGAGATGTAGTTAATGACAGTTCTAACCCTATTGAAATAACAGATATGGCAGGGCGTAACGTTGTCTTAGAGGGTCCAATTGATAGAGTGGTGGCTATAGGATCTGCACTTAGAGTTTACACTTATGTTAATGGCACTGAAAAGCTTGTAGGCATTGAAAAGGGACAACAATCTGCAAAAACTGGACGTCCTTATATAATTGCGAACCCTGAATTAGAAAAACTTCCTTTAGTGGGAGAAGGATTTCCAGCTAATCCAGATCCAGAACTGCTTATGAATGTAAATGCAGATGTTATTATTGCTGGAGATATTTTAGATGTGAATCAAATTGAAGAACTTCAAAAAAAGATAGGAGTACCAATTGTAGTTATAAGCTATGGTTCTTCAGCAGTCTTTGACCAAGATATGTATAACGCTTTGACTATTATTGGGAAAGTAGTTGGAAAGGAAGTGAGATCAAAAGAATTGATTGAATATATGGAAGGCTGTAAAACTGAACTTACCAATCTTACAAAAGATATTTCAGAAGATAAAAAGCCAAGTATATATATAGGCGGATTAAGCTACAAAGGGGTTCATGGAATTGAAAGTACATCAGGTAATTCGCCTGTATTAAATGTTATTGGTGCAAAAAACGTTGTAGATGATGTAGGAAAATCTGGCTCTGTAATGATTGATAAGGAACAACTAATAAAATGGGATCCTGACATACTTATAATTGATGAAAATGGACTTAATCTTGTAAAAGAGGATTATCAGAAGAACCCAGACTATTATAATGCCTTATCTGCTGTGAAAAATGGGAAAGTCTACGGACAACTACCATATGTTTCATATTACAATAATATTGAGACTGCTATGGCTGATATATATTTTTTAGGAAAGATACTATATCCCAATGAATTTAAAGATATTGATGTTATAGAAAAAGCAGATGAAATATATGCTTTTATGTTAGGTAAACCATTATATAATATAATGGCTGAAAAATATGGTGGATATGTGCAGATAAATTTAGAATAAGTGCTTGATATATAAATAATGGAGACAATAATACGTAATATTTTGGCTGATTTTTTACTTTCAAGTTGTGTTTACATATAGTGCTATAAAAACCTTTGAGATAAGTGTTAGAACCTAAGTTCATCACATATAGTAAATGTAAACCAAACTTGAAAGATAAAGTTAAAATGTATTGAAATTTCAATATTTCTTTGTCTTTGACAGTCGTTTTTATTTTAAATACAATAAGAATGACAGAATAATAACAATTTTTATAGAGATTTCAGATAGCATTAGAACACAATGAAAACTTATGGAGAGGTGGAGATAGCATATGGAAACTTTTAAAGTTTTAGAAATCAAAGAAAGTGTCTTTGAAGACAACAATCGTCAAGCTAATCTACTAAGGGATGAATTAAAGAAGAATAAGACTTTTTTATTGAATCTCATGTCATCGCCAGGGTCAGGTAAAACGACAACAGTTTTAAGAACTATTGAAGCTTTGAAGTCAGATATGACAATTGGTGTCATGGAAGCAGATATTGATTCTGATGTGGATGCCCATGCGGTAGCTAAAACTGGTACAAAGGTCATCCAGTTGCATACAGGCGGAATGTGCCATTTAGATGCTGATATGACTAAGCAAGGTTTATCAGGGCTTGGTACAGAAGGTACTGACTTTATAATCTTAGAGAATGTAGGAAATTTAGTATGTCCAGCAGAGTTTGACACGGGTGCATCCAAAAACGCTATGATATTAAGTGTGCCAGAAGGTGATGATAAACCTCTAAAATATCCCTTAATGTTTTCAGTTGTCGATGTTTTATTGATTAATAAAATTGATGTAATAGATTATTTTGATTTTGATTTAGAAGCAGTTAAAGCACGTGTAAAGAAATTGAATCCCAATATTAAGATTATCCCTATTTCTGCAAGAACAGGTGAAGGTATTGATGAATGGGCAGATTGGATCCGTACTGAAGTGAAAAATTGGAAAGAGTAGTAGGAACATAATAAAAATCAAATTAGGGGGAAAATATATGGTTAAACAAAAAGTATTGGATCTGGCTAATCATATTGGTAGAAAAAAGTCTGGTTCAAAATCAGCATATACGGCAAAAGACCCTGAATATATGATTTTAGAACCTGTTGTTACAGAAGAGATGGCAGAGGTAGGACTTTGCTTGCAATTCCGTAAACCTATGAGTGCAGAAGAGGTGGCCCCTTTATGCGGGAAATCCTTGGAAGAAACAAAAAAACTTCTATGGGAATTAGCCGTTGCTGGAGCTTGCTTTGTTGGTGAAAAGGATGGGGTTGATAAATACTGGCTTGAGATTTGGGTTCCAGGCATTATGGAAATGATGGTTAACAATAAGGAAAATGTTAAAAAGTACCCTCAAATTGCAGAGGCTTTTGAGGCCTATGGAAGGGTAAGAGGACCTCAAACAGCAGGTGTTTTTCCTGTAGGAACAGGTCTTATGCGTGTTATTCCCATTGAAATGGCCATTGACGGTGAAACTAGAAGGGCATCTTATGAGGAAGTTTCTAAATATCTTTATGAACATGAAGTTTTCTCAGTTTCAGATTGCTCTTGTCGTACAGCTAGAGAAGTCATGGGAGAAGGTTGTGGACATTTAAAGGAAGATATGTGTATTCAACTGGGTCATGCTGCTGAGTTCTATATTCGTACAGGTAGAGGTAGGGAGATTACCCGTGAAGAAGCATTTGAAATTATAAAAAAAGCAGAAGAAAATGGTTTAATGCATCAAATCCCCAATACAGATGGTCCAGGAAAAACCCACGCAATTTGTAACTGTTGTGGATGTAGTTGCCTATCTTTAAGAACTGCTGGAATGTTTTTGAACAATGACATGGTGCGTTCAAATTATGTTTCCCATGTTGATAAAGAGAAATGTGTTGCTTGTGGAGAATGTGTTGCAGTTTGTCCTGTTAATGCATTGAAATTAGGTCAAAAATTATGTGCTGAAGCACAAGTCATTGAGAAGAGAGAAGATTTTCCATCCAATACGAAATGGGGTCCAGACAAATGGAATCCAGATTATCGTACCAATAGAAAAAATGTTGTAGAAACTGGAACAAGTCCTTGTATAACACAGTGTCCAGCCCATATTCCGATTCAAGGCTATATCAAGCTAGCTTCTCAAGGAAGATATACAGAAGCACTTGAACTTATTAAGAAGCAAAATCCCTTTCCTGCAGTATGTGGACGTATCTGCCCAAGGACATGTGAATCTGTATGTACCAGAGGCGATGTTGATGAGCCAATTGCTATTGATGATATCAAAAAATTTATTGCAGAACAAGATTTAAACATGGATAACCAGTATGTACCAAAATTGAGACATAACTATGGAAATAAAATCGCCATTATTGGTGCCGGTCCATCAGGTCTTTCTTGTGCTTACTACTTAGCAATTGATGGTTATAAGGTAACAGTGTTTGAAAAACAAAAGGCACTTGGTGGTATGTTAACACTTGGAATTCCATCTTATAGATTAGAAAAAGATGTAGTAAATGCTGAAATTGATATTTTAAGAGAATTAGGTGTAGAGTTTAAAATGGGTGTCGAAGTAGGTAAAGATTTAAGCCTTGAAGATTTAAGAAATCAAGGATATGAAGCATTTTATCTTGCAATTGGTGCTCAAGCAGGTAGAAAACTTGGTATTGAAGGTGAAGACGCAGAAGGTGTTATCACAGGTGTTGATTTCTTATTAGACGTTAACTTAGGTAATAGCATAAAACTTGAAGGAGAAGTTATTGTAATTGGTGGTGGTAATGTTGCCATTGACGTTGCAAGAACAGCTACAAGAGCTGGAGCTTCAAAAGTTAATATGTTCTGTCTTGAAAGTAGAAAGGAAATGCCAGCCCTTGATGAAGAAATTGAAGAAGCATTGTCAGAAGATATTGGAATTAACAATTCTTGGGGTCCGAGATGTATTGTTACAGAAAATGGTCATGTTGTTGGTGTAGAATTTAAAAAATGTGTTTCAGTTTTTGATGAGAATAGAAAATTTAGTCCTAAATTTGATGAAAATGAAACCAAGTTTGTTAAGGCAGATAAGGTATTGCTTTCAATAGGTCAAGGGATAGATTGGGGAGAGCTGTTAAAGGACTCAAAAATGGAATTAAATCCAAACAATACAATCAAAGTGGATTCCTTTACTCTTCAGACTGGAGAGCCTGATGTATTTGCAGGTGGAGATGCAGTAACAGGTCCTAAATTTGCCATTGATGCTATTGCTTTAGGTAAGGAAGGTGCGATTTCAATCCATCGTTATGTGCACTCAGGACAGGATTTGGTTCTCGGACGTGACAGAAGAGAATATCGTGCATTTGATAAAGAAAACTTAGATCTTGAAGGATATGACCGCATCCCAAGACAAAGAACAAACCATGTTGATGGTGCTAAGGCTAAAGCGTCTTTCAAGGATTTGCGTCCTACACTTACAGAAGAGCAAGTTAGAAAGGAAACAGAACGGTGCCTTAGTTGTGGTGCTACAACAGTAGATGAATATATGTGCGTAGGATGTGGTTCATGCACAACTAGATGTAAATTTGACGCTATATCACTTGTAAGAAAATATGATGCTCAAAATGTACCTTTTGAAAAGCTTAAACCAGTAATTATTAAGAATATGATTGGGCGTAAAGGTAGAATGGTTACTCATAGTATTAAAAAATCTTTCCGTGGTTCAAATAAAGACAGTAAGACAAATTGATATTGCAATAAATGGAAGAGGGGTGGGTATGGAAACTCACCCTATATTCTTTATATGCAAAGAAATAGGGGTGGATTCATTTGCATGAATTAGGAATTATAATTCAAATCGTTAAAACAGTTGAAAGATTTGCTGAAGAAAATGGAGTTACAAATATTGATACATTGGTGCTTCAAATTGGCGAGTTATCTTCCGTAATACCAAAATATGTTGAAGACTGTTATCCTGCTGCAGTTGATGGTACGCTATTGCAGGATACAAAACTGGAAATTGAGATATTGCCAGGTAATTGTATATGTCATAAATGTGATAAAGTATTTAATTTGATCCAGCATAATAAACAATGTCCAGATTGCAGGAGTCAGGATTGGGAGTTGCTCAGTGGTAGAGAATTATTAATTAAAGAGATTATAGCTTATTAAAAGGGAGATTATTATGAAAAAATACCTAATTACCTTCTTAGAAGGTAATTAGGTATTTTGGTTTAATAAGAAAGTTATACTTATTGTATAGATGAGATTGGAAATTATCAGGACAAAGATTTTTATGCAATTTAAAATTGATAAGCTTGTTTGTCCATATGTGTTATAATACTATTTGTAAGAAAAGAAATTATATAGAAAGGAATCAATATGAATCTTATAACCATAGAAAACATTTCAAAGTCTTATAGTGAAAAGCAATTATTTAAAAATATAAATTTTGGCATTAGTGAAGGAGATAAAATAGGTCTTATAGGTATAAATGGTACAGGAAAAACTACTTTATTGAAATTAATTGCAGGTTTAGAAGAGGCTGATGAAGGAAAGATTGTTAAAGGTACTTCTGTTAGAATTGAGTACCTTCCTCAAGATATTTCCTTTGATCCTAATGCTACTGTTGTGGAGCAAGTGTTTAAAGGAAATTCTAAAAACATGATGATAATTAGAAAATATAAAGAAGCCATTAGTAATCCTCAGACATCAAGTGAAGAAATCATTAGACTTACTCATGAAATGGATATAGCAAATGCATGGGATTTAGAAAGTGAAGCTAAATCTATATTAAATCAGTTGGGAATTACTAATTTTCAAGAAAAGATAGAAAATTTATCTGGAGGACAAAGAAAAAGAGTAGCCTTAGCCAGTGCTTTAATAAACCCATCAGAACTACTTATATTAGATGAGCCTACAAACCACCTTGATAATGATACCATAGATTGGTTAGAAGAATATTTAAGCAAGAGAAAAGGTGCTTTATTAATGATTACTCATGATAGATATTTTCTAGATAGAGTAGTAAACCAAATAATAGAATTAGATAATAGCAATATTTATTCTTATAAAGGTAATTATAACTACTTTTTAGAAAAAAAGTTAGAAAGAGAAGATATGGAAGCTGCTAGTGAGAAAAAAAGGCAGAACTTATTTAGACAAGAATTGGCTTGGATGAAGCAAGGAGCCAAGGCTAGAACTACTAAGCAAAAAGCTAGAATAGATCGTTTCTATGAATTAAGTGAAAAGAAATTAGATTCTCCAGATGAAAAACTTGAAATATCTGTAGGAAGTAGACGGTTAGGTAAAAAAATAATAGAATTAGAAGGTATTAGTAAATCCTTTGATGATAAGAAGGTAATAAATGATTTTAATTATATTATACTTAGAGATGACAGAATAGGCATATTAGGACCCAATGGTAGTGGAAAATCTACATTGATAAATATAATGTCAAGGAAAATTGAACCTGATTTTGGTACAGTAGACATAGGAGAAACCGTAAAGATTGGAGTGTTTTCTCAAGAAACCTATCATATGGATAATGATATGAGAGCAATAGAATATATAAGAGAAGGTGGAGAATATCTTACAACAGCTGAAGGTGATAAGATAAGTGCTTCTCAAATGTTAGAAAGATTTCTATTCTCTAAAGAAGCTCAATGGACTCCAATAGGAAAACTTTCAGGAGGAGAAAAGAGAAGATTACATCTACTTAGAGTACTTATGGAAGCTCCCAATGTACTTCTTTTAGATGAACCTACTAATGATTTAGATATACAAACTCTTACGATTTTAGAGGATTATTTGGAAGAATTTCTAGGAGCCGTTGTAGCAGTGTCCCATGATAGATATTTTTTAGATAAATTAGTAGAAAAGGTATTTGTCTTTGAAGGAAAAGGTAAAATAGTTCAATATACAGGGAATTATTCTTATTTTAAAGAGAAGAATAAGAAAACTTTAGAAGAAGTCTCTATTCATAGCAATAAACCAAAGAAAAAGGAGAGAGAAACTAAAAAAACCTTAAAATTTTCCTATAATGAACAACGAGAATGGGAAGAGATAGATGATATAATTGCTAAACTTGAGAGTGAGATTAAAAAGGTTAACGATAAAATTGAAGAATCCTCTAGTGAATATACGGTTCTACAAGAATTACTTGCAGAAAAAGAAAAATTAGAATTTCAATTGGATGAAAAAATGGAAAGATGGCTGTATCTCAATGAGTTAGCTGACAAAATTAATGAGCAAAATAATTCTTAAAAGTATAAAATTTGCTTAATTGAAAGGATGTTTTTATGAGTAAAATACTAGTACTAGCAGAAAAACCTTCTGTAGCTAGAGATATTGCAAGAGTGTTAAACTGTAATAAAAAAGGGAATGGCTATTTAGAAGGAAATAAATATATTATTACTTGGGCTTTAGGTCATTTAGTGACTTTAGCTGATCCAGAAGCCTATGATAAAAAATATAAGTCTTGGAGAATTGAAGATTTACCAATGCTGCCACCCTATTTAAAACTGGTAGTTATTAAGCAAAGCAGTAAACAGTTCTATATTGTCAAAGAACAAATGAACAGGAAAGATGTATCCGAAATTGTTATAGCTACAGATGCTGGTCGTGAAGGAGAACTGGTGGCTAGATGGATTATAGAGAAGGCAGGTGTAAAGAAACCAATTAAACGACTTTGGATTTCTTCTGTTACAGATAAGGCTATTAAAGATGGGTTTAACAATTTAAAGGATGGTAGAGTCTACGAAAATCTCTATGAATCTGCACAGGCAAGAGCAGAAGCAGATTGGGTAGTGGGAATCAATGCTACTCGTGCTTTAACTTGTAGATATAATGCTCAACTTTCTTGTGGAAGGGTTCAAACTCCTACTTTATTTATGATTGCAAAAAGGGAAGAAGAAATTAAAAAATTTAAAGCCAAAGAATACTATGGTATCACTGCCTCTACAAATAATTTAAAATTAATATGGCAGGATAGCAATAATAAAGATACGAAAACTTTTAATAAGGATAAATGTGATCAGATTCTTACCAATATAAAAGGAAAAGATGGTAAAGTAATAGATGTAGAGAAAACACACAAAAAAAGCTTTCCACCTGGACTATATGATTTAACAGAACTTCAGAGAGATGCAAATAAAATCTTTGGATATTCTGCAAAAGAAACTCTCTCTATAATGCAAAGACTTTATGAAAGTCATAAAGTACTAACTTATCCAAGAACTGATTCTAGATATATATCTGATGATTTGGTGGAGACTTTAGAGGATAGAGTAAAGGCTTGTAATATTGGACCCTATAGCAAAATGGCATCACAAGTTTTAAATAAACCTATAAAGGGGAATAAATCTTTTGTAGATAATAGTAAGGTAACAGATCATCATGCTATTATTCCAACAGAAGAAAGAGTACCTCTAAGTCAATTAAATGATAAGGAAAGAAAAATATATGATTTAGTTGTAAAGAGATTTCTAGCAGTTCTATATCCTCCTTTTGAATATGAACAAACAACTATTAAAGCTAAGATTGGTGATGAAAACTTTATAGCTAAAGGTAAAAGAGTTGTAGCTCAAGGTTGGAAAGAAGTCTATTCAAACAACTTTCAGGAAGATGAAGAAGAAGATATTACTGAACAGGTATTACCATTAATAAATAAAGGGGATATTCTAAAGATATCTTCTACAATACAAACTCAAGGAAAGACCAAGCCTCCAGAACCTTTTAATGAAGGTACATTACTTTCAGCAATGGAAAATCCAGCAAGATATATGGCTAATGAAAGCAAGGATTTAATAAAGATAATTGGAGAAACTGGTGGAATTGGCACTGTAGCTACAAGGGCAGATATAATTGAAAAACTTTTTAATACTTTTCTAATCGAAAAGAGAGGTAAAGATATTTTTATTACTTCCAAAGGTAAACAACTTCTTGATTTAGTGCCAGAAGAGTTAAAATCACCAGCCTTAACAGCAGAATGGGAACAGAAACTAGGGTTAATTGCTAAGGGAAAACTAAATAGAAAAATCTTTATAAATGAGATGAAAGAATATTCCAAAACTGTTGTAAATGAAATAAAAAATAGTGAAGAAGTATTTAAACACGATAATTTAACACGAAATAAATGTCCTGAATGTGGAAAATATATGTTAGAAGTAAAAGGGAAAAAAGGCAGGATGTATGTTTGTCAAGATAGGGAATGCGGTTATAGAAAAAATATTTCTAAAGAAACCAATGCGAGATGTCCTAATTGTCATAAGAGATTAGAGCTGCAAGGAGAAGGAGAAGGACAAATATTTACTTGTAAATGTGGTTATAGAGAAAAGCTTTCTACATTTAATGAGAGAAGAAAAAAAGAAAAGAATAATATTTCTAAAAAAGATGTTTCTAGATATTTAAAAGAACAAAATAAGACAAAGAGTGAATCAATAAATACTGAATTAGCAGATGCACTTGCTAAGCTTAAACTAAAATAATAGAATTAGTGATAGAATTACATGAGAATAGATGAAAGGAGAATTCATATGATAAAAGATTTAAAAGATAAAAAAACCAATATCCATCCAAATGCTTTTATTGCTGAAACAGCAGATGTTTTAGGAGATGTGACTATAGGTGAAGGTAGTAGTATGTGGTATGGTTCAGTGGCTCGTGGTGATATGAATTATATTACTGTTGGAAAATATACTAATATCCAAGATAATGCTACTTTACATGTAGATACAAATGATCCTTTGGAAATCGGTGATTATACTACTGTTGGACATAATGCAGTAGTTCATGGCTGTAAAGTGGGAAATAACTGTTTAATAGGTATGGGGGCAGTAATTCTTAATGGAGCTGTTATTGGAGACAATTGTATAATTGGAGCAGGTTCTTTGATTACAGAGGGAGCAGTTATACCCTCCAATTCTTTAGTTATGGGTGCTCCGGGAAAAGTTAAAAGAGAACTAAGGGAAGATGAAATTGAAACAGTAAAATATAATGCAGTTAGATATGAAGAATTGTGGAAAAATGAACATATATAACTAAATAGCTATATTGAAAATTAATCTTCTTATTTAAATAAGAAGATTAATTTTTTGACAAAAGAGACTCACTCTAGAAGAACTTTATATTGGAATATGATAAGATAAAAATAGAACATATAGATGTTAATAATTTAAGTACTAAATTAGAAAGAACAAGATAATATAACTTAAAAGTTTTTGATATAGGGGGAAAGAGATGGATATTCATAGTCTATTAAAGACCTACTTTGGTTATGATGAATTTAAAACAGGTCAAGAAAAGTTAATCAGAGGAACCATTGAGGGAAGAGACGTTTTAGGTATAATGCCTACTGGTGGAGGAAAGTCTCTTTGTTATCAATTGCCAGCTATTTTATTAGAGGGACTAACCATAGTTATTTCGCCTCTAATATCCTTAATGAAGGATCAAGTTGATTCATTAAATGAAATTGGCATAGGTGGAACCTATATAAACAGTACTCTTGATCAAAGTGAACTTATTGAAAGGCTCCAGGAAATAAGAGAAGGAAAATATAAAATAATATATGTTGCACCAGAACGTTTAAATACTGGCTTTTTTATAAATTTAGTAGAGGACATAAAAGTTTCTATGGTTGCCATTGACGAAGCTCACTGTATAAGTCAGTGGGGTCATGATTTTAGACCAAGTTATCTTGAAATACCTAAGTTTATTAATTCTTTAAGGGTTAGACCTGTTGTAGCAGCGTATACAGCGACGGCTACAAAGGAAATAGTAGAAGAAATAAAAGAACTAATAGGGCTGAAAAATCCTTTAGAATCCATAATTGGTTTTGACAGACCAAACCTATTTTATCAGGTAGTTAAAGTAAGTAATAAGTTTTCTTACTTAATTGATTACTTAAAAAACAATTTTCAGAAAGAATCAGGAATAATTTATTGTGCAACTAGAAAAACTGTAGAGTCTTTAGTAGAAAAACTGAATGAAGGTGGTTTTTCTGCTGTAGAATATCATGGTGGCATGGATGGGAATCTTAGGCAAAAAAATCAAGATGATTTTATTTTTAATAGAAGGAGAATAATTGTAGCTACTAACGCTTTTGGTATGGGAATAGATAAACCAGATGTAAGATTTGTTATTCACTACAATATGCCTAAAAACATGGAAGCATACTATCAAGAAGCTGGTAGGGCCGGGAGAGATGGAGAACCTAGTGATTGTATATTGTTGTATTCCCCATCAGACATAGTGAAACAAAAACTTATAATTCAGAACAACAATTTGCCGCCTAATCGTGAAACTATGCTATATAAGAATCTACAATATCTTGTAGACTATTGTCATACCAATGATTGTTTAAGAAATAATATACTAGCATACTTTGGAGAGATAATAGAAAATCAGAGTTGCAACAATTGTGGTAACTGTTTAGATAAATCAGAGATGGTAGATATTACAATAGAAACACAGAAAATACTTTCTTGTATATATAGAACAGAGGAACGATTTGGAGTAAATATGATCATAGATGTTTTAAGAGGATCAAAGAATAAAAAGGTGCTAGGATTAGGATTGGATAAGGTTTCCACTTATGGGATTATGAAAGAATATACAGAAATAGCCTTAAGGGAAATTATTATGACCTTAGTATCTAAAGGATATATTTACATGACGGCAGATAAATTTCCTTTATTAAAGTTAACTTCGGATTCCCTTCAAGTTTTAAGAGGGAAAATAAAAGTTTATCATAAAAAACATTTAGTAGAAAGAAAAGCATCAATAACTGGGAAAGAGTTAAAAAACAGTGGTGACATAGGAGATAGATTTGACGAAGAATTATTTAACGAATTAAAAAAGTTAAGGTATTCCCTATCCCAAGAAAAAAACTTAGCCCCATTTATGATTTTTCACGATTCAACACTAAAAGAAATGGCTTCATTTTTTCCACAAAGTAAGGAACAACTTTTAACGATAAAAGGGGTAGGAATAAAGAAATATGAAAATTATGGAGAAGAATTTATTCAAATCATAAGCGAATACTGTAAAGAGAAAGAGCTAGATCCTATTGAATTTAAGAAAGATAAAGTGATAAAGGATAATAATACAAATAGATATGAGTTAACATATAATCTATATTTAGAGGGACTATCTTTAAAACAAATATCAGAAGAAAGACATTTTACTACAAATACAATTATAGAACATTTGAAAAGATGTGAAGATAATGGACAAGATGTTGACTGGTCTAAATTTATAGAAGATCCTATTATAGAAGAAAAAATACTAGATGCTATAAAAAAAGTAGGGTTAGAAAGATTAAAAGCTATAAAGGAAGCTCTGCCTGAAGAAATAAGCTATGAGGATATTCGATTAGTTATGGCAAAGAATGGATTATAACTAAGAAATATTGAATTGGAAATCAATAATATATACTATTGTATATTAATGAGGCAAATAGAGTAACATAAAAAACAAAAATACAGCATAATTCTCTTTTAAAAGTCTATTATTTATGCTACAATAAGGTTGTTAAAATCTAATTAAAAAAGATAAATCTAATGGAGGAACAAAATGGCAACTATATCAAAATTTAAAAGAGATGATATAATAAAAGATAATCCAGTTTTTTCTCAGATACGTACTACTATTGAAACGGCTTTTTACGGAAATAATGTAGTAAAAGTTAATTCAGTTAGTGAAGCTTATAAGCTTGCAAAGGATTCACCAGGTACTATAGTTACAGATATGCCTGTTTATAAACCTGAAGAAATAGGGTTGACTGAGGATTCGAAGATTTTATTATTTAATGATGGTACAATTACAGGAAGATTTGCAGGTGCAAGGGTCATCCTAGGAGAACCGAATATAAATGTACCAGAACTTGCAGGAATAGCAAGGGAAGCAGTGTACCATGGAAGGTACAAGAAATTATACCATGCAGAAGCTCTAATTGGTTTGGATAAGGACTTTATGGTAAAGGCTCACCTACTTATTCCACAAAACCATGAAAATATAATGTATAGTTGGCTTTTAAATTTCCAATACATAACTGAAGAATATATGAGAATGTATAAAGATTCTATAAAATTAAATGAAGGAGATATTTATATCTACTCTGATCCAGACTATAAGCCAGAGAGCCACCAAAATGGACTTGCTCTGTTTGATCCAGAACATAATTGTGCCCTTCTTTTAGGTATGAGATATCTTGGTGAGCATAAGAAAGGTACTTTAACTTTAGGATGGGGAATAGCTAATAGAAATGGGTTCGCATCTTGTCATGGTGGAATGAAAAGATACAATTTTGATAATGATGAAAAATATACTATAGGAGTATTTGGTTTATCGGGTTCTGGTAAATCTACTATTACCCATGAGAAACATGATGGAAAATATGATATAACAATTCTACATGATGATGCCTATGTAATATCTACAGAAGATGGATCATCAGTAGCATTAGAGCCATCTTATTTTGATAAAACTCAAGATTACCCTCTTAACTCAGAATCCAATAAATATTTAATAACAGTACAAAATTGTGGTGTTACATTGGATGAAGAAGGAAAGAAGGTTATAGTTACAGAGGATTTAAGAAATGGAAATGGTAGAGCAGTAAAGTCTAAGCTTTGGGCAGAAAATAGAGTAGATAAAATAGATGAACCTGTAGATGCTATAGCGTGGCTAATGAAGGATTCAACTTTACCCCCTGTACTTAAAATTAACAATCCAGTATTAGCATCAGTAATGGGAGCAACTTTAGCAACCAAGAGAAGTACAGCAGAAAGATTAGCAGATAATGTGGATATAAATGCTTTAGTTATAGAACCTTATGCAAATCCTTTTAGAACATATCCTTTAGAAAATGATTATAGCAAATTTAAAGAATTGTTTGAAAATAGAAAAGTGGAATGTTATATACTAAATACAGGGCATTTTTTAGATAAGAAAATACCAAAGGAAGTAACTCTAGGAATTTTAGAGGACATTGTAACAAAGAAAGCTGAATTTAAACAATGGGGAAGCTTTACAGACTTAGAGTATTTAGAAGTTGAAGGGTTTATTCCTGTTATGGAAGACGAAGATTATAAGAAATTACTAGAAAATAGTATTAAATATAGAATAGATTTTCTAAAATCTATGGAAACTTTTAAAGGTGGCAGGGACAAGCTACCTAATGAAGCCATAGAAGCATTATATAAATTAGAAAATGAACGTATATAGGAGCAGCAGGGAATTTTTATAAATTTCCCTGCTGCTTTTCCATAGGTAGGTTCAAGCTAGGCGGTATTTCATTTTTAGGTTTTTCAGTGGCAGAACATGAGATTATATTAAGGAATATAAATCATCATTTTATAATTGTGGTAAAATAGAGGAACACAATAGATTAAAAATTTTTAAATAATTATAAAAAACTATAAAAATATGATAGACTACTATAGTAATAATATTAATTATAGGAGGGAAGTAATTTGGATCTAAAATCTAAAATTAGGGTAATTGAGGATTTCCCTGAAAAAGGGATTAGCTTTAAAGATATAACTACTTTGATAAAAGATAAAGATGCATTTTCACAGGCTGTTAATCTAATAGTAGATGATTTAAAAGGGATGGATATAGACTATATAGCAGGTCCTGAGGCTAGAGGATTCTTATTAGGTACAGCTGTTGCATATGCTCTAGGTGTAGGCTTTATACCTGTAAGAAAACCTGGAAAGTTACCTGGAAAAACTATTAGTCATGAATATAAATTAGAGTATGGGAGTAACACTCTTGAAATACATGAGGATGCAATTGAAAAGGGAAAAAAGGTTGCTATAGTAGATGACTTACTAGCTACAGGTGGCACTGTATCATCTGTTGCTAAATTAATAGAATCTATAGGTGGAGAAGTAGTGGCATTGGAATTTTTAATTGAGCTAGAGTTTTTAAATGGAAGAAATAAATTAGAAAAATATCATGTAAATTCATTAGTTAAATATGATAAATAAATATTGTTTTATTTTTAATGCTTATAGCCTGATCTAATGGATTAGGCTATATTTTGTTGATTAATTCACAATATCTGTAGTTCAACCCTTATTTTTAGCATTTCACCAATAGTTTATTGTTTAACAAAGAGTTGTTTAATATAATAAATATAGAGTAAAACTCTACTAGGGTGATGTAGTATCATCATAAAATATTTGGAGGTGACAAGGAGGAAAAGGATTTCTTTAAAATCTATAAAAATATAGGGTGGTGATATTGTGAAAGCTCTTAAAGAATTGGGAATTATAGTCGGAATTCTTTTTACAGGTCATTTAATTCAACAAATAGGGAAACTACCTATGCCGGGAACAGTGTTAGGAATGATTATATTGCTTTTATGTTTATTATCTGGAATATTAAAATTAGAAAAGATTGAAACAGTAGCTCAATTTTTCTTAGACCATTTAACTTTTCTATTTATTCCAGGAGGAGTTGGATTGATATCTTCTTTAGATTTAATTAGAGAAAAATGGTTGCCAATTTTAATAGTTATAGTTTTGTCTACAGCATTAGTTATAGCTGCTACTGGATTAACTGTACAACTATTAAAAAATTTGAGGAAGGAGGAGGCTAACTAATGGATTATTTAAATACACCTATATTTGGATTCATAATTTCGATTATTGCTTTTCAAATAGGACTTTTTATAAACAAGAAAACTAAAAAAGCTATATTTAATCCCTTGATTATAGCAATAGGATTAATAATGATTCTATTATTATCCTTTAATATTGATTATGAAATTTACAATAAGGGAGGAAGTATAATTAGCTTCTTTCTTGGACCAGCAACTGTAGTACTGGCAGTACCATTATTTAAACAAATTGAAAGATTAAAATCTAGTGGTATTCCTGTATTAGTGGGAATCATTGTTGGATGTACTACAGCAGTAGTCAGTGTATTCTTTTTAAGTAAATTATTTGGACTAACGGAAACCTTATCAACATCTTTGCTACCAAAGTCTGTAACAGCAGCTATTTCCATGGAAATATCAAAACAAATAGGAGGCATACCAGCATTAACTGTTGCAGTAACTGTTCTTACAGGAATTACTGGAAATGTTATAGGTTCTTATGTGTGTAAGTTATTTAGAATTAAAGATGAGGTAGCCACAGGAGTAGCCATGGGTACAGCTTCTCATGCCATAGGAACGGCAAAGGCTATGGAACTTGGGGAAGTACAAGGAGCAATGAGTTCTTTAGCTATAAGTGTAGCAGGATTAATTACCGTATTTCTAGCACCTTGGTTATTACAACTATTAAGTTAAAATGAGGAGGTATTTAATATGTTAAGAAAAGCAAGTGAATTAAGAAAAGATACAGTTGAAAATTTAATGAAAGGTGAAGGTTATATTGATAGAGTACATTTACTTGAAGTAGACGACTTTTGCGGAAAAGGCAGGTTATATGCAAGGCATATTCTTCAGCCGGGAAATTCTATAGGATTTCATAAGCACGAAGGGGAGCAAGAAGCTTATTACATACTAAAAGGCGAAGCATTATATAATGACAACGGTAATGAAGTAGTTGTTAAAGAAGGAGACTTTACCTTATGTAAAACTGGAGAAGGTCATTCCATAAAGAATATTGGAGATGGAGAGCTAGAATTTATAGGATTAATCATGAACGTTTAAATAAATTTTAAGGAGGAATTAAAATGAAAACTAGAAAATTAGTTATGATACCAGGACCAACACCTGTAGTTAGATCTATCCAAGATCAAATGGGAAGAGAAACAGTAGCCTTTGGAGATCCAAATTTTATTAGGGATTATAAAGAACTTATAAATGATATGAAGACATTATGGAAAACAGAAGGGGAAGTATTTGTAATTGCTGGAACTGGAACTCTTTCAATGGAAATGGGTATTGCCAACACTTTAAAAGCTGGAGACAATTTATTAATAGTATCTCATGGATTTTTTGGAGATAGATTTATTGAATTAGCCAATAGAAAAGGAATCAATGTAGATGTAATTCAAAGCGAATGGGGAGAAATTGTACCTTTAGATGAAATAGAATCCAAGTTAAAAGAAAAAAATTATCAGGCAGTTACAGTAACTCATGTAGATACTTCAACAGGAGTAGCTGCTCCAGTAAAGGAAATTGGTGAGTTAGTGAGAAAGTTTGAAGATACTCTATATATAGTGGATGGAGTATGCGCTACAGCAGGAGAACCAGAATATATTGATGAAATGAATATTGATATATTAATTACAGGTTCACAAAAAGCCTTTGGAGTTACTCCAGGACTTTGTATACTTTGGGCAGGACCAAGAGCATTAAAGAGAAGAGAAAAGTTAGGAACAATACCAGAGTATTATGTAGACTTTAATAAATGGCTGCCAATCATGGAAGATCCATCTAAATATTTTGCTACACCGGCTGTAAATCTTATTTGGGCATTAAAGGAATCTGTAAATATAATTAAAGAGGAAGGTATTGAGAATAGATATGCTAGACATATTAAGAATGCTAGGGCAATGCAAGCTGCTTTAGAATCCTTAGGGTTTACCTTATTAGCTGATAAAGATCATAGAGCAGTTACTTTATCTAATGTTTTATATATGGACGGAGTAGATGATGTAGAATTTAGAAAGGTTCTAGGAGAAGAAGGAGTAGTTGTTGCTGGAGGTTTGGCAGCTTATGCAGGTAAAATGTTTAGATTAGGTCATATGGGTAATATAGATATTCATGATATGGTTTCTACCATAGCAGCAATAGAAAGGGCACTTTATAGAGTTGGTATAGAAGCTGAACTAGGAAAAGGTGTGGGAACATTAATGAGAGAATTATTAAAATAAGATACTTGGCGGGGATGGAGTAAATACCATCCCTTTTTTTGTACTATATTAATTTTCTAGGAAAAGTTATATAATTAAATCATAATACATGAAGAGGTGTAGAAAATATGCCTAAGGTGTTTACAGACTTAATCAATAGAGTTGGAATAATTATGATACTGGCTTTTATAATGTCAAAGATTAAATTAATTAAAAGTCTAGTAGCTAAGAAAAATATTGAGACAAAGGATAAATTATTTCTATCAATTATCTTTGGAATCTACGGTATAATTGGAACCTATATAGGTATACCTGTTGATGGAGCTTTGGCTAATTCTAGAGCCATTGGTGTTTTTGTAGGAGGGTTACTAGGAGGTCCATTGGTAGGGACTTTATCTGGATTAATAGCAGGTATTCATAGGTGGGCTATAGATATAAATGGGTTCACAACTACAGCCTGTACAATATCCACTATATTAGCAGGAGTTTTATCAGGATTACTAAGTAAAAAGCATTATAAGACAAATCAAAAATGGTTATTAGCAATGCTAGGGGGAGTATTGGCAGAAACCATACAAATGATTCTAATTTTAATATTTACCAAACCTTTTTTTGAAGCTTTAAGATTGGTAAAAATTATTGCTGTTCCTGTGATACTATTAAATTCTATAGGTATAGCTGTATTTATTGCAATAATAGATAGTATATCAAAAGATCAGGAAAGGGCAGCAGCTTATCAAGCCCAAATAGCATTAAAAATCGCCAATAGATCTTTTCCCTACTTTAGAAAAGGTTTTAACGGTGAATCTGCTTTAGAAGCTTCAAAGATAATTCAAGAAATGACAGATATTAAAGCTGTAGCTTTTACGGATAAAGAAAAGATATTATCCTACGTAGGAATTGGAGAAGAGTATTATAAAGAAGAGGATTTAATTAACAATTACTTAGTAGAACAGGTTATAGAAACGGGAGACTATAGTATATTTAATGTTAGTAGAGAAATTGATAGTAATTATGTAGACAGTAGATTAAAATCGGCTATAATAGTTCCTCTTAAAGAAAATAATGAAACTATAGGAACTTTAATCCTATACAAAATTAAAGAAAATTCTATAACTCAAGTAGATTTAGAGTTGGCTTTGGGATTAGGAACTCTCTTTTCAACTCAGATAACATTAAGTAAATTAGAACATCAAGCTGGACTGCTGGCAAAAGCTGAATTAAAAGCCCTTCAATCTCAAATAAACCCACATTTTTTATTTAATTCTATAAACACTATAGCAGCTTGCACTCGTACAGAACCAGAAAAGGCCAGAGAACTTTTAATGCATTTAGGAACTTGCTTTAGAAAAAATCTACAACAAAATACGGATGATGTACAACTACAAGAAGAAATAGAATATATTAAGTCCTATATTGAAATTGAAAAGACTAGGTTCGGAGCTAAATTAACTGTAGATTTTAATATACCTGAAAATATAGACTGCTATTTACCGCCTTTAATGCTTCAACCTATAGTAGAAAATGCAATAAACCATGGAATTTTTCATAAAATTGAAGGTGGCACAGTAAAGATAGAAGCACTAAGCCAACAAGAAGAAACTATTTTAATTGTAGAGGATGACGGTATAGGCATTAAAGATGAACTTCTACAGAATCTATTTATTAATGAAAAGAAAAATGATTCTATAGGATTAATCAATGTAAATAATAGACTTAAAAACAAATATGGTGAACAATATGGTCTTGAAATTAATAGCGAATATGGAAAAGGGACTACTGTAATAATGAAAATTCCTAAATTACAGGGAGGCGATTTTAATGTTAAGGTGCCTAATTGTTGATGACGAAGCTTATGCAAGAGGAGAACTTATTTGTTTACTTAAAGATTTTGAGAAAATAGAAATAGTTGGTGAAGCTTCTCATGGTTATGAAGCTATAGAGAAAAATAGAGAACTAAAACCTGACCTAATTTTCTTAGATATTCGTATGCCACAGATTGGTGGAATAGAAGTTGCCGATATTATTATAAATGAGGAAAAAGTACCTTTAATTGTATTTGTAACAGCTTATGAGGAATATGCCATAAAAGCTTTTGAAGTCAACGCAGTAGATTATTTACTAAAGCCTATATCAAAGAGCAGGTTAAATCAGACAATCAAACGAGTTATGAAAATGTATCCAGAGAAGGATGATGAAGGTTATATACAAGGAATAAAGAAGCTACTTATACATTTTAAAGCCAATAAAAAAGAGGAGGCTACAAAATTATATATTAATGAAAAGGGAAGATTAATTATATTAGAACCTTTTGAAATAATATATGCTACAATTGAAGACGGTAATATATCCGTAATAACTATTAGGGGGAAATTTAAATCTAGAATTACCTTAAACCAATTAGAAGAACAACTAAATAGTAATATTTTTTTTAGAAGCCATAAAAGTTATTTAATTAATTTAGATTATATAGAAGGAATTATTCCTTGGCATAACTCTACTTATGCAGTGGAGCTAAAGAATGTAGAAGAAAAAGTTCCAATTAGCCGAAATAAATTAAAGGAATTTAAGACTATAATGAATATGTAAGGACACTAGACTGTGAGTCCATTATACGACTTATAGTCTATTTTTTGTTATTAGAAATAATTTAACTAGCTTATGTAATTAAACTATTCATTAGACTAAAAAAATTGGATTAATATTGACATAAAAAATAAAGTATGATATATAAAAAGTTAGAGATTAGCACTCACACATTTAGAGTGCTAACAAAATGGAATTGGTAATAGAGGAAGGAGCAGATACTTATGGAAAAGAAAGAATTTAGGGCAGAATCAAAGCGTTTACTTGATTTGATGGTCAACTCAATTTACACACATAAAGAGATATTTTTAAGAGAACTTATCTCAAATGCCAGTGATGCAATTGATAAGATTTATTACAAAGCCTTAACTGATGAAAACATAATCTTTAATAAGGATGATTATTACATTAGAATAGTTGCAGACAAAGATAACAGAACCTTAACTATCTCAGATACAGGTATTGGAATGTCAAAAGAAGAGTTAGAAGACAACCTTGGTATAATTGCAAATAGTGGTTCATTTGCATTTAAGAAAGAAAATGAATTAAGAGATGGCTTTGATATAATAGGTCAATTTGGAGTTGGCTTTTATTCTGCATTTATGGTTTCAGAAACTGTAACAGTTATAAGTAAAGGATTTGGAAGCGATGAAGCTTATAAATGGGAATCAAATGGGGCAGACGGATATACTATAGAACCTTGTAAAAAAGACAATATAGGGACAGATATTATACTAAAAATTAAGCAAAATTCAGAAGATGAAAAATATGATGAGTTCCTAGAAGAATATAGATTAAGGGGAATTATAAAGAAATACTCTGATTTTATTAGATATCCAATTAAAATGGACATTACAAAGAGCAAACTAAAAGAAGGCTCAGAAGATGAATATGAAGAATATTTGGAAGAAGAAGTATTAAACAGTATGGTTCCAATCTGGAGAAAAAATAGAAATGAACTAACTAAAGAGGATTATGAAAACTTTTACTTAGAAAAGCATTTTGGGTTTGATAAACCAGTAAAATCAATTCATCTAAGTGTCGATGGAGTTGTACGATATAATGCTATATTATTTATACCTAGTAAGACACCTTATGATTTTTATACTAAGGAGTATGAAAAGGGATTAGAATTGTATTCAAATGGAGTTCTAATAATGAATAAATGTCCTGATTTACTACCTGACTATTTTAGCTTTGTGAAAGGAGTTGTAGATTCTGAAGATTTATCCCTTAATATTTCTAGAGAAATACTACAACATGATAGACAATTAAAATTAATGGCTAAAAAAATCGGAGATAAAATAAAGGACGAGTTGTCATTACTTTTAAAAAATGAAAGAGAAACTTATGAAGAATTCTATGAGAATTTTGGAAGACAGCTTAAATATGGAATTTATAGTGATTTTGGTATGAATAAGGAAACGCTACAAGATTTATTGATGTTTTATTCTTCAAAAGAAAAGAAAATGGTAACATTAGAGGAATATATAAGTCGAATGCCAGAAGAACAAAAATATATCTATTATGCTAGTGGAGAATCCATTGAAAGAATTGATAGACTTCCACAAGCAGAATTAGTTAAGGATAAAGGATATGAGATACTTTACTTTACAGATGAGATAGATGAATTTGCAATCAAGATGTTAATGAATTATAAGGAAAAAGAATTTAAATCTATATCCAGTGGTGATTTAGGAATAGAAACTGACGAAAAGGATGAAGAAATTAACAGCGAAATAGAAGAAAATAAAGATCTTTTTAAGCTGATGAAAGAAATTCTATCAGATAAAGTAAAGGATATAAAACCATCTAAAAGGTTAAAGAAACATCCAGTTTGTTTAACTAGTGAAGGAGAACTTTCAATAGAGATGGAAAAAATATTAAATACGATGCCAAATAATGAAAATATTAAAGCTGATAAAGTATTAGAAATTAATATTGATCATAATGTATTTAACACTTTAAAATCTGCTTTTGAAAATGATAAAGAAAAGCTAGAATTATATACTAATTTATTATACAATCAAGCACTATTAATTGAAGGACTACCCATAGAAGATCCAGTAGGGTTTACAAATGATATTTGTAAACTAATGTAAAAAATATATATAGAAAAACGGCAAAATCCTCATTAGGAAAAGGTAAAATCTTTTTTATATTCTTGCCACTAAAATAATCATTATTTTTAAAAACCCTAAGAAATTTAGGGTTTTTAAAAATTTTGAGATAAAATTATTTTATTGTGATAAAATAAGTATAGAAATATAAAAGAAGAAGGTGGAATATGATTAAACTTGGTGAAATACAAAATTTAAAAATAAAAAGATTTACTTCTCCTGGTGCTTATTTAAATGAAGAGGGGATAGAAGAAGGAGATATCTTACTTCCGAAAACTCAAATACCAAAAGAGGCAAAAGTAGGCGATTCTTTAGAAGTGTTTGTATATAGGGATTCTAAAGATAGAGTTATAGCAACTACCAATAAGCCTAAAATAACAGTTGGAGAAATAGGACACTTAATGGTAGCAAGTACTACTAAAATAGGTGCTTTCTTAGATTGGGGATTAGAAAAGGATTTATTTCTACCTTTTAGTGAACAAGTAGGTAGAATTGAAAGAGGTAAGGAATATTTAGTAGGAGTATACATAGATAAAAGTGATAGAATATGTGCGACTATGAAGGTTAAAAATCTGCTTAGTACTAATGCTCCATATAAAGAAAATGATAAAGCTAAAGGGACCATATATAGCATACACAGAGATATAGGAGCCTTTGTAGCAGTAGATGATAAATATGATAGCCTTATTCCCAAAAATGAGCTTCATGGAGTTTATGAAGTTGGAGAAATAGTAGAAGTAAGGGTTACCAAGGTAAAGGAAGATGGAAGGTTAAATCTTAGCTTAAGAGATAAAGCTTATGTTCAAATGGATCAAGATGCAACTACTATTATGAATAAACTAAAAGAAAATGGTGGAACTTTAATGCTAAATGATAACAGTCCTCCAGCACTAATTAAGAAAGAACTAAATATGAGTAAGAGTGGATTTAAAAGGGCTGTTGGAAAGCTGTTAAAAGAAGGTATAATTGAGTTTATGGAAGATGGAATTAAATTCAAATAGTATATAGAGAATAATATATTAAACATATAGCTGAAGTAGAGGAGAGATAATGATGATTAAGAGAATTAAAGTAAAGATGGACATTATAGAAATGATGTTGTATTATTGGCAATCAACAGCAGAAAAAGAAAAGGTTGGAGAGTCATTTTTAAGAGAGATAGCAGATGTACCTGAAATGAAATATATCTATGATGATGAATTTAGTGGTGAATCTGTAAGAAAAGTACTTAGTGCTATATCTAATAGAGAATTATTAAACAACTCTACAAAAAAGGAAAGAAAATTCTGGAATAATAATATGTGGATGTTGGAAGATTTAGAGTTTATGAATATGATGGTATCTCCAGTGAAAACTTTAAATTTAGATTCATTACTTGAAAAATTAAATGAAAAAGAAACAAAATATGAAACACTAGAAGTAGTTTTTATTCCAGGTCATGAAAATGAATACAATATAGATGAAAACAAACTAATTATCAACTTCTTTAAAATAACTGTAGATTTATATGAAGAAGGAAAAGTAACTATTGCAGGGAAACTATTTAAAGAGTATATAGAAGAAAAATTAATAGAATTAATAAGCCAATAAGTCAAAGGATTTTCCTTTGACTTATCTTATAATAAAATGGATATAAGGGGGATTAAAATGGCGATTAAATTAGGTATGCCTACATTAATTGAAAAAGATAATCTCATTGATAATATAATGTTGTGCAAGGAATTGGAATTAGATTTTATAGAATTAAATATGAATTTACCTTATTGTATGCCAGAAAACAACTCTCCAGAGAAAATACTGAAATTAAAAGAAGAATATAATGTAGATTTTACTCTTCATTTTCCAGAAGAAATTGATTTTGGCTGTTTTTACGAAGAAATAAGACAGGGAAATATTATATTATTTAATAATATAGCAACATGGGCTTCTAAAATTGGAATAGAAAAAATAAATTTACATTTAAATCCAGGAATTTATTTTACTTTGCCTAAAGAAAAGATATTTGTCTATGAGAAATATAAGGAATTATTTATAGAGAAATTTATAGATTCTATGATGAATTTAATAGATATAGTTAATCCATTGGGAATAACAGTTTGCGTAGAAAACATGAAAGTCCATAGATTCATGGAAGAAACTTTTAAGAAAATGACTAATATAAGTAATCTATATTTTACATGGGATGTAGGTCATGATGCTATGTCAAATTATAGAATGGAGAAAATATACTTAGAAAATCCTAAGAAAATAGGTCATATGCACTTACATGATTATAATGGCATTAGTGATCATCAAATTCTTTTTGAAGGAACTGTTCCTATAAAAGAAAGACTAAAGTTTGCTGAAGATAATAATCTAACAGTTGTAGTCGAAACAAAGACAGAAGAAGCGTTAAGGGAATCAATTAAAAGGCTTAATTATGTTTAGATTTTTGTCTAAGTAGGTATTTTATAGGGTATATTATAATAAAATAAAGATATTGATTGTAAATAGGGGGAAAAAATGATGTCAAAAAAATTTCCAATTGGATTTATTGGTCATGGTTCACCTATGAATATAGTATCAGAAAATTCTTATACCAAAAGCATATATAATATGGGAGAAAAGCTTCCTATACCAAAAGCTATTATGGTGATAACGGCTCATTGGCTGACGGATGGATATACTTATGTATCTTGTTCAGAGAATCCAGATTTAATTTATGATTTTTATGGTTTTCCAGAAGAATTATATAAAATTCAATATAACTGTTCTGGCTATCCAGAAATAGAACATTTATTAAAGGACACTGGAATTGTTTGCAATAATAATGTTGGATTAGATCATGGAGTATGGTCTATATTAAAACATATGTATCCAAAGGCAGATATTCCTGTTGCAGCACTAAGCATAGATATGTCAAAGCCCGTAGAATATCATTTTCAATTAGGAGAAAAGATTAAACATTTAAGAGAAAATGATGTTTTAGTATTGGGTAGTGGGAATGTTGTTCATAATTTATTTAAAGCTGATGTTGCAAATATGGAATCAGAACCATATGACTGGGCTATAGAGTTTGATAAAGAAGTAGTTCAATGCTTGAAAGACAGAAGATTTTCTAGCCTCATAGATTATGGGAAAGAGAGAAGCTTATCTATACCTACTAAGGATCATTATTTACTTTTACTTTATATACTAGGAATGGCTGAAGAAAATGATGATTTAGAGATAATTTATGAAGGTATTCAAAACAAATCTATTTCTATGTTAAGTTTCTTATTTAAATAAAAGGAGGTCTCTAAAATGATAAGCACAACAACCCCAACTATTGAAGGAAAAAAGATAATAGAGTACAAAGGAATTGTTTTTGGCGAAGTAATATCAGGTGTAGATTTTATTAAAGATTTTGCTGCTAGTTTAACCAACTTTTTTGGAGGCAGGTCTGGATCTTATGAAGGAGAACTAATAGAAGCTAGGGAAGCAGCTATTAGAGAAATGGAAAGTAGAGCTATGAAAATGGGAGCTAATGCTGTAATAGGTGTAGATATTGACTATGAAGTATTAGGGCAAGGAGGAAATATGTTAATGGTTACAGCTTCAGGAACAGCCGTTGTAATAGAATAACTTTGTTTAAAAAATAGCAATTATATACAAAGGTCTGCTAATATGCTAAGATTTAAGGTATGCATTGATTAATAGTTTATTGGAGGTAGTAAATGAAGCGATTTTGGAAAGATAAAAAATTCTTAAAAGCAATGTTAGCCATTGCCCTTCCTATAACACTGCAGAATCTAATAACATCTTCTCTAAACATGGTGGATACCTTAATGATTAGTAGTCTGGGACAGGCCAGTATAGCTGCAGTAGGTTTAGCAAATCAGCTATTCTTTTTTTATTTTCTAATAGTTTTTGGAATTAATAGTGGATCATCAATTTTTATAGCTCAATTTTGGGGTAAAGATGATATACCTAATATAAAAAGAATATTAGGATTAGCAGTAACTCTTAGTTCTGTAGTTGGAGTAATATTTACAATAGTAGCTTTTTTTAAACCTGAATTTGTTATGCAAATTTTTATCAAAGAGCCTGAAGTAGTGAAGTTAGGAAGCGATTATTTAAGAATAGTTTCTTTAAGTTATATCATAACAGCTATTGCTTTTGCCTATAGTGTAGCGGCAAGAAGTATAGGACAGGCAAGAATGCCAATGGTAGTAAGTGCTATATCTTTTGTAACCAATACAGTATTTAATTATTTACTTATCTTTGGAAAATTTGGATTTCCAGAACTTGGGGTAAAAGGTGCGGCTTATGGTACATTAATAGCGAGAATTGTAGAGCTAGGATTTATACTATATGCCTCATATTCAAACTTAGGACCATTAAATGCAACTATTAAGGAATTAACTGATTGGAACAAAGAGTTTGTTAATAGGTATTTAAAAACTACATATCCAGTAATACTAAATGAAGGTTTTTGGGCTTTAGGTCAGGTTATGTATTCTATCGCCTATGCAAGAATCGGTGAAGAGGCAACTGCAGCAGTACAAATTGCAACTACTATTCAAAATGTTTTCATGGTAATATCTAGAGGTCTAGCCAATGCTTGTACAGTAATGGTAGGAAATAAAATTGGGGCAGGCGATGAAGAACAGGCATATAACTATGCTACTCAGTTTTTAACCATGGCAACTTTATTTGGATTAGTATTAGGTATAACTTTATCTTTATCTCCAGATTTAACTTTAAAGTTATTTAGAAACTTAGAACCTAATTTATATAATCTTTCTAAGAAGATGTTAGTAGTCATGGGAATATTCTTCTTTCTAAAGATGTTCAATTCTACTCTAATTGTTGGAGTCCTAAGGGGTGGAGGAGACACTACTTTTTCACTGGTTATTGAGATGGGGGCTGTATGGCTGGTTGGTGTGCCATTGGCTTTTATTGGAGCATTAGTATTTAAATTACCTGTTTATTTAGTAGTAGCATTGGTATCATTAGAAGAGGTTACTAAAGCTATTATTGGATTACCAAGAGTAAAATCTAAAAGATGGGTAAAAAATGTAACATAGGAACTAATATCCTTTTTGAAAGGGATATTAGTTTTTTTATTTCAATGATAATTTTTTAAGGTTATTTTCTCTTAAACTTACTTAAGGTAATATTACAAAGAGAAACTAGTAATTGGAATACTTCTAAGCAAGATATTAATTAATTTAATAGTCTAAATAAATTTAAAGTGAGGAAAAATAAAATATATTGGAATTCTGATTTATTAAAAATAATATATAAAGTATTATCTTTTTTTAGGGGTATAAATAATTAAAATAGGGAGGGATTATTGTGGAAAATATAAGAAAAGTGAGAAGATATTTTAATGGAAAGCCATCAGTTGATGGTGCTGGGGTAAGACTGAATAGAATATTTGGATATTATGATGTAGAAGCATTTGATCCTTTTTTGATGATGGATTTTTTTAATTCTACAAACCCAGAGGATTATGTAAAAGGCTTTCCATGGCATCCTCATAGGGGAATAGAAACAGTAACTTATTTAGTAAAAGGAGAAATAGAGCATGAGGATAGCATAGGAAGTAAAGGTACTATTTTAGATGGTGATTGTCAATGGATGACAGCAGGCAGTGGAATAATGCATCAAGAGATGCCAAAAGCTAGTGAGAGAATGTTGGGGATTCAACTTTGGGTAAACTTACCACAAAAAGATAAGATGACTGAACCAACGTATAGGGATATTAGGAAAGAGATTATACCAGAATATAAAGATGATAGTATGACTGTTAGAGTAGTTGCAGGGAAATATATGGATTTAGAAGGAACTATAAAGGGATTAGATGTAGAACCAATATTCTTAGATGTAGAACTGAAACCTAATCAAGAATTCATTTATTCCCTAGAATCTGATCTTAATGCTTTTGCCTTTGTGATGGAAGGGGAAGGAAATTTTAATTCTGAAAAAGAAGAATTAATTTCAGAAGCTACAGGTGTTCTTTATGGAGAAGGGGATTTTATAAAAATAAATACTAAGAATAATAGTCTAAGATTTCTACTTATAGCAGGTAAGCCTTTAAAGGAGTCAATAGCTTGGGGAGGTCCTATAGTTATGAACACGAAGGAAGAATTAGATATTGCCTTTAGGGAAATAAAAGAAGGAACTTTTATTAAATAGTAAAAAATATATAATTTATCCTAGTAGATATTCCTTAATTTTTTTAAAAAGCAAAGGTACTTTAATTATGAGGTGATTATATGGACTTTAAATATGTTTCTGGTGATGAAAGAGAAACATTATACAATGAAAGTTTGGACAGAGCCAGTTACAACTGTAGCAAGCGATATAATATGTCTCATAATGGATTAAGTAATGGATGTTGGTCAAAATTAAAAGCAGGTAAAAGTACTACTAAAACACCATTACCTAAAGTAACTGGAAAGGTAAAGAAATATGTCCATAATTGTGTAATTAAGTACAAAACAGATATAGAGAAACTAGATGATGGTAAGTTAGTTTCGGATGAAAAACTAAATTTGCTAAGTGATGAAACAATTAAATTTATTCTTGATAAATGTTCAAATATACAGGTCAAAAATCACCGATTGATAAGCAGTAAGTATATGCAATGAATGGTATGTCAGCTGCAGCAAATGTAAGACCAACGGGATGGAAAATAGATTGAAATAGCTATGTTGAAGGCGTTATAAGTGAATATAGAAATATGTTTTATTCCCTTAGACTTAGGTTTAAGGGAATTTTTGTTAGGTGACCATAGTAAATAAAATAGAGGTTCCGATAATTTTTTCTCTTGACTTAAAAGTGATGTATGTGTATAATGTGATGTAACAAGAGGCACGCTGGAGGTGTAAAATTGGGGAATTTAAATATCATTATATCTAATGCTTCAGAAAAGCCGTTATATGAGCAGATTAAAGAACAAATTAAATCAGCAATTTTAAAAGGCGATTTAGAGAATGGAGAACTGTTACCTTCTATTAGAAACTTTTCTACAGATTTAAATGTTAGTATTTTAACCGTTAGACGGGTTTATGATGAGTTGGAAAGAGAAGGATTTGTATCTAGTAAGGCTGGCAAGGGAACCTTTGTACTTGCAGGTAATAAAGATTTGCTTGAAGATACAAAGAGGGTTCTTATAGAAGAAAAGTTAATTGATTTAGTTACTCTTTCAAACACTTTAGATATTAGTATAGAAGAATTACATAAAATGCTAGATATAGTTTATGAGGAGGTATAATTATGGAAGATATATTGAGGATAAGTAATATTTCAAAACATTTTAAGACATTCAGCTTAAGTAACATCAATATAAGTATAAAAGAGAATTGTATTACTGGATTCCTAGGTAAAAATGGTGCTGGGAAGACTACGTTAATAAAGATTATTTTAGGACTTGTCCATAAAGATGAAGGTAATATTGTTTATTTTAATAATCCTAATTTAAAGAAAAGAGATATAAAAGATAGAATAGGTGTAGTTCTAGATGATGGATATTTTTATGATAATTTAACATTAAATCAGATGAAAAACTTAGTTTCATCAACTTATACTAATTGGAACGAAAAGAAATATAAAAGTTACATAGAAAGATTTAGATTAGATGAAAAACAAATAATATCGTCTCTTTCAAAAGGTATGAAAATGAAGTACGCTTTAAGCTTAGCTTTATCACATAATGCAGATTTATTAATTATGGACGAACCTACATCAGGATTGGATCCAGAAGTAAGAAAAGAATTAATGAATATACTAAATGAATATATTCAAGAAGATGGTAAAAGTGTATTATTTTCAACTCATATTACAAGTGACTTAGAACAAATTGCTGATGAAATAATAATTATTAATGATGGAAAAATTTTAGAACAAATTAGTAAGGATGAGCTAATAGAAGAATATAGACTTATAAAAAGCAATAATAAAATATTAGAAAAATTAAATATGAATGATCTAAAACTTGTAAATAAAACAAATTATGGATTTAGTGCAATTACAGATAAATACGAAAAGTTAAGAAAAGAATTTCCTGAAATTATTGTTGAAAGAGCAAGTTTGGAAGATATATTTTTAGCAAGAACGGAGGTATTAGAAAATGAAACAAATATATAATTTAATTAAAAAAGATTTTATTTTGATTAGAAATAATATTTTGATTATGTTATTAGTTTTAGGATTTGCGTCAATACCAGTAGCTAAAAATACCCCAGGAAGCTTATTATATGGTGTTATAATCTTTATGTTGACTTTTATGATATATCATATGATTTCTATGGAGGAAATGAAACAAAAAGGGCATATATATCTAGCGACAACTCCTTTATCAAATAAAAACATAGGAATAGCGAAAAGCTTTATAATAACAATTTCTTTTATTATAATAACAATTGGTTATATCGGACTATCAGCAATTAATTTTACTAAATTAGGTAGAATAGGCATAGAGGATGTAGTGTTAGCATTTTTCACAATAGAAATATTTTTTGCGATATATATACCCTTAACTTTTAAACTTGGATATATAAGACTTCAAATGATAAGTACAGTTACTATCTTTTTAACACCAATTATAATCTCTTTTATACTAAGGAGAATTGATTTTATAATAAACATTAGAAATTATATATTAAATATTCCATTACCAGCTTTGATACTCTTTTGTGTAATAATTCTTGTATTAGTTTCTATATCCACTAGTAAGACTTCTGCCAGTATTTTGGATAGTAAAGAATATTAGGTTAATTTTTGAAAGGAGAGTATTTATGACCGTTGAGAGGTTTTTCTTCTTTAGCTTATCTCTTATAACGTTTATATACGCTATTAAAGTACAAATTAGTTTGTTTTTAGATAGGGATAAAGTAAAGGAAACTAAGGGTAGAATAGTGAATATTGAGTATGTTTTGCCAGAGATTATGATGCATAGAAATGCGAAACTTGCTACTTTTGAATATTTTGTAGATGGAAGAAGATATATTTCAGAGAACAATATAAAAATGTCCTTATCTGCAAATATAGGTGATATTATAGATATTAAATATCTTAAAGATAATCCTAGCATTTTATATACAAAAACAAAAATGTACTTTTACTTATCTATACTTACATCCTTTATCTGCTTATTATTAGGGCTTATAATATATTAAATAGATATCTAAAGAAAATAGAATAAGAATATTATATTAAGTTAAATAAGCCAATAACTTTAATCTTATTTAGAAAATTCTTAAGATACATATCTAGAATAAAGAGGGTAATTAGTTTGAAAGGGGAATTATCAACTAACTATATTTATGATAAATGAAGATAGTATAGAATATACCTATTGATTAATTGTAGAAATGGATATAGCTGTTTCAGAAGCTATGAAAAAGAACAATTCAAAATGGGCGACTATTTACTATGAAATGGATGGAAAAATGATTATATCTGAAAACAAAGTTTAGGTATCAATGAATAATGGAGTTGGTGATGAGGCGAAAATCACCTATTTTATCAATAATCCAGAAAATTTTTTTACAGTCAGTTAAAAAAATCAGTAACTTCCCCCAGAGTTGTAATGATATCATTTATAGTTGCTTTATATATAAATTAAATACTAATATTAACCTTAGAGAGATAGATAAAATGCTATCTCTTTTTTATTGACAAGTTTAAATTAATATTATATATTGAATAAGTATTCAATATATATGGAGGGGAAGAAGTGGCTAGAACAGAACAGCAAAACCAACAAATGAGAGAAGTTCGAAAAGATATGATTCGAATAGAAGCACCAAGCAGTTTTCAGTTAGAGGATTTGCAGGAACCCGTATTAAAGATATAGCTCAGGCTGCAGGAATAGCACAAGGTCTTATGTATCACTATTATCCGTTGTTTTCCATTACTTGCTCCTATGTTCCGGGAAGCCACCGAAGCACTTAATGAAGTATATGTGTTTATCTGGGAAAAGCTAAATATTTCACCAACAAATTAGTACTATTCTATAAAAAGATACTTTATCCAAAGTTAATGAAAATGGCTTAAAGATATAGATATAACTTAATTGACAATATAAGTATAATCATGTAAAATATACTTACTATATTTATAGGAGAACAATTATATGAGAAAACTAATTCTAAACATTGTAAGGTAATAGAATTTAATACCAATCTTAAGAATGTTTTTTACTTCTTCATTATACAAGTTTATTATGTATAGTTTGTTATTACTGTTTTATATTTATTGCAGTTCTAATTATTATACTTAAAAGTTTGTATTTTGGATAAGTCTATTAAGTTTACATTTTTGAGATAATCAATGTTAAGAAATAGTTTTTGCATTTATACCTTTTATAAATTTATACTATTAAAAGAAATATAATAATTTGATTATATTCTTTTAATTTGCATACTTTTATATTTGTTATGTTATCAGATGCCATACTTAACGTATGGTTTTTTTATGCAATAAATAAGATTTTGTCTATCTATTTTGCATGTATAACATAGCAATAATTCTACCAAGGCTGTAAATGAAATCTACTTTCATTACAGTCTTTTTATTTTTTGAAAGGGGTGAGCTTATGCAAATATATTTTTAAAGAAAAGAAGACCAAAAAATAATAAGAAAGGAATGATAATTATTATGTCTAAAAGTAAAGTTATGAATTATGAAGAGATAACTTCAAAAAATGTTTTCATAATAAATTGTAAGGATATAATATTAAGAGAGTTTAGATTAGAAGATTTGGATGAATTGTATGCCCTTACATTGCAACCTGAGATAACAGATTTTTTACCTGATTGGAAAGCAACAAAAGAACAGCGTAAAGAATGGTTAATAAATTTTCATATAAGAAGTAATAAAGAGTTTTTAGAAGCTGTTCCTAATATTCAGGATCAATTACTATTTTTAGGAATTATATTAAAGGAAACTAATGAGTTTATTGGCTGGTGCTGTTCGGGTTTAAAAGATGAATTGCCATCACCAAATAGAGAGATAGCTTATGCTATTTCAAAGAATTATAGATGCAAGGGATATACAACTCAGGCGGTACAAGGATTAATAAAATATTTATTTGAGAACACTAATATTGAGGTGTTAAATGCAATAGCGCTAACACATAATATATCTTCAAATAGAGTAATTCAAAAATGTGGTTTTAGCTATATAAGTAGTATTGAGATTGAAAGTGAAGAATTTTACTATTATAAACTTAGTAAAAATGAACGAAGCAATAGACACAAAGAATATTGATAAAATTATTGATTAATTTTGGTGTTTCAGTATTGTACAAAGAGAAAAAAGTAATATGATGATGTCGTTTAGGTTTTCTTCAACTCTTTTTATTAATGCAAAAAGGAGATGCTGTGAACGTTGAAGAGATCATAGAATTAAGATAGGGAATTAGAAACTCAAGGAGGAAGTTGAAATATAAAAAAGTCATGGATATTATTCGTCGAGCCTTCCTCCCTGTGTTATATGCTATACTATTATACATCATTTAGTAACATTCCTAAAGGTATAAATAAATAGGTTAATATCAAAGCAGCGGCTATTGTGCCTGTATCATTAAACGAGAAGACAGCTACTCCGCCTAATAAGATCACAATAAATCCTTTAAATAAATTTGGATAACTTTCGCGAATTTTCATTAAAACTGTATTTTTACGTCTATATAATAAAACTGTTAAAATGATTTGTGAGAATAAAATAATGTTCCATGAAGCGTGAATTAAATTCCAAAAGACTTGACCTAGCTTGGAACTAATTATCTCAAAGAATTTACTCCAACCGCCTGTTATTAAAGACTCCAATGCTTTTCCTCCATGAGTGGGATTTGGATTAAAAGAAGCATCGAATGCTGCTAGCACAATGATTCCCACAAGGACTCCCATAACTATAAGTATTATCTTTTTAAGTGAAAACTTTTTGTCGAAGATTGTAAGCAAAGTTAATAAAGTAATCAACATAGCTGATAATGTTCCGCCCATATTAGCACCAAAGAAAGGACTAAGGGCTATCATCACTAAAAACATATAAGAAGTTGTAAATACAGCCATAATGGACTTGTTAATTTTATATAGATGAAATAATGAAAAAACACCTAATAAAGTGGAACCTAGCAATATACCCATATAATCATTACCTATGCCATAAAACCTGCCGCCTGCAATAGCATCAGATCCTAAAGGAGAAATAATCATCAGCTTTTCTACAAAATAAATATCTATCAGTAGAAATATACTGGTCGCCAATCCCAAAATAGCCATAGTCAATAAATTTTGGTTAAAGATTTTATTTAAAATATACGCTATAATAAATGCACCGCCAAAGACATAAATAAGATCCAAAATTATGGACTTATAACCAAGCAGCGAGATAGTCATCATCGTTAAAGGTACTGCCATTATTGTTAAACTCAGATGATTAAGAACCTTATCGGGCAATCCTTTCCATTTTGTAAATCGAGGCAAGTAAAATCCCACTAAAGTTATACCTATTAAAGTAATAAAGGACCAATGAAAAACACTGCGATACTTTCTTAAATATAAAAATTTCGTTTGATTGCTAAGCAAAGTTTGTATAGAATTTTCATTTCCTACTGCTTGCATTGGTTCTCCGATAAAACTTTTATATTCAGTAATGCCAAAAAAATTAAGGATAGTAGGTCCAAAGTCAAAATTGGTTACCAATCCTTCCCTGCGAGTTGTATTTGATGTTACCAATCCTTTTTCAATATTAGGGCCTGATATAATGATAGGAGTTAGAGCAAAGTTGCCTTGTTTAACTGTTTCCCTTGAAGGATTAGGAGTTATGACCATAAATAAGGTTTTTTCTAGGTCGACTTTATTAATAACTTGACCAAAGAATGAATCAGCTCGTTCAATAGCTTTAATTTTTTGTTCTTCTCTAACAGAATCTGTAGTTAATCGGTCAGTTTTCTGTATCCTTGCAGTATCTCCATAATCTATAAACAATATATCGATATTTGGTAAAATACGTTCTACTTCATCTAACAGTTTTTTCTGATTTAACTTGATTCCCCCTAAAACATCAGCATCAGAAGTTAATAAATCAGAGCCTATGGAACCAAAAGGAATTACACCATTCTCATCCATAGCTAACATAGTCACTTCTCTAGATGGTGCATTTAAATCACTATTTCCTGCAACCCCAATTACAAGACCTTTTTCCTTAGCTATTTTGCCCAGAAGTCCAACCTGGTTATTAGGAGTAATATCTAAGGCAGTCCTTTTTATATCTCCAATGGCAACATTTATTATTTCACCATCTGGAGGGGTTTCTCCTGTATATAATTTATAAAGATCACTAACCGTAACATATTCCGACACTAAGTTATAGTCTGATAAAGGATACATTTTGTCCCTTTCAAAGGCTAATCCGCCTTGAGTTGATGCCAAAGTCCTTACGCCCATACCTAGGCTAAGATAAGTACTTCCTCTATTGGATAAACTTGATTTTGCCCGTGTATTCATAAGACCAATAGCCCCATTTTCTAGTAACAAGTCGATATTTGGAGTATTACTATTAAGCATTTCCTCTAAGCTGACCTCGTCCAATATCAATATAATAGCCTTTTTGTCTTCGGTTTTATTAGAAGCGGCTGCCGATTCGGAAATTAGCATGCCTAGAACCAAACATACCCCTAAAAACAAATTTAATGTATATTTAAAGATAGTTTTCCAACTTCTTTGCAATTTAATGTTCCTCCCTTAAAGTAATTTCCATTAGACAATCTAATAGAATAGATATGAAAGTTAATATGATAGCCGAGACGATAATACTTGCAACATTAACGATTTTATCAAAATTTTAATATTGATTTTGAAATTATTGCGTTTAAAATCATCTAAATTTCGACTTTCTTATATTAAATAAAAAAATATCTTGAACTTTAATAAATCAAGACATTTACTTTATCTTTATAATCTCCCAGAATCATATTTAATATTAGCATAAAATGATTCATATTTCAACTTATTATTTATAATAGAGTTTCTCCATTTTTGATGAAGTTAAAACTAATTTAGAAAAATTTTTTATAAAAAACGACTATTTTATAGAACTAATTATCTGCATAAAAATAAAATAATATAGTCTGAAATATAATGAGTTTCTTACAAAATAAAGTTTATTTTAATGCTTATGAAAACTAGTAATACTCATAATGATATTTCTTCAACAAAAGAAGTAGCTGTTGATTTGTGTTATAAATATTTATATTAAATGTGGTATACTAATTCTATTCTAATGATTATCAGTTACGATTTTAATTTAACAAAATAGACTAAACCTCTTCTAATAGACGTATGAATTAATAGGTTTAGTCAACACTTTTATTAGGAGGATACTTTGTATCTAGAAATAGGTTAATATAGTTCTGATGCTTTTGCTTTATCTAAAATATAATATCTTGGACAAATTAGTCTTTATTTAGTAATATTATATAGTAGACATAGTGATGTCGTATATATAAAATTGGGGTGAAAAAATGGCTAGAGAATATAGTTTAGATAAGAACTCAGAGATTCCTTTATATTCTCAATTAAAGAATTATATTATAGCTAGAATTGATAGTGGAGAATATGAAGTTGGGTATAAATTGCCTTCTGAAAAAGAACTAATGAAGCTATTTGATGTCAGTAGAACAACGGTAAGACAGGCAGTAGATATATTGGTGAGGGAAGACTATTTAGAAATTAAACGTGGGGTAGGAACTTTTGTTAAGAAACAGAAAAAATATAATGTTTGGGGATTAGAAGAATTGAGAAGCTTTGAAGATGAGGCTCTTAGACAAGGACTAGAAACTAGAACAGAGGAGTTAAGTATAGATATAGTAGATTTAGATGGAGAATTAGAAAATATCTTTGGAGATAAGTATGATAGATTTTATAGATTAATTAGACTTAGATATGTGGAAGATGAGCCATCAGTATTAGTAGACACTTATGTTCCCTACGATATAGCACCAAACTTGGATAAGTATAATTTTTCAGAGGTATCTTTATTTTCCATATTAAAGAAAGATTACAATGTGAAAATAAATTATGCTAAAAAAACCTTTAGGGCATTAAATGTAGATAGGAAAGATGCTGAGCTATTGAAGATAGAAGAAGGAACAGCCATACAATTAGTTAAAACCGTGACCTATAATGATTTAGAGGAGCCCTTTGAATACTCTATTTCAAGAGATAGAGGAGATATGACTAGGTTTAGTGCAATTTTAAAATATAAAAGTTAATATGCTATTCATAAGAAGCCTTTACTTTAGAGTAAAGGTTTTTCTATTTATAGAAAAATCTTGACAAAATATTTAGATATAATATAATAAAAACAGACATCACGACATAGTGACGTCGTAAGGAGGTAATAAAATGAGACTAAAAGATAAGGTAGCTGTGGTCACAGGTGGTGGAAGTGGTATAGGAGAAGGTATATGTTTAGAATTAGCTAAACAAGGAGCAAAGGTAGCTGTAACGGATATTAATAAAGAAGGAGCAGAAAGAGTAGCTAATGCTATTAAGGAAAACGATGGCATTGCTAGTGCTTATAAATTAGATGTTACAGATATGAAGAATATCAAGGAAGTAGGTAGTTTAATTAAGAAAGAGTTTGGATTAGTGGATATTTGGGTTAATAGTGCGGGCATATCTATAATAACTCCATTTCTAGAACATACTGAAGAAATTTGGGATCTTACAATGGATATCAATTTAAAAGGTCAATTTCTATGTTGTAAAGAAGCAATTATTCAGATGTTAGAAAATGGTGGCGGGAGTATTATAAATATGTCATCTCAATCAGGGAAAGTTGGAACAAATAATTATCAGGCATATTGTGCCAGCAAGTTTGGAGTGATAGGGTTAACTCAATCACTTTCTAAGGAATTTGCCAAGAAAGGAATTAAAGTAAACTCAATTTGTCCAGGTGTAGTTAATACACCTATGTGGGAGAAACAAGCGGCTGATTATGGTAAGAAGAGAAACTTAAAGGAAGATGAGGTAATGGATTACTTTAGAGAAAAAATTCCTGCTCATCGAATAGGAACGGTAGAAGATATAGCAAAATTAGTAGTGTTTTTATCAACATCGGATTCAGACTATATAACAGGACAAGCATTAAATGTTAATGGAGGAGACTATATGGCTTAAATTTTATTAAAATCTGGAGAGGAGGAAGGTAGATGGACATTAAGATAAAGATACAAAAGTTTGGTGGTTTTTTAGCGGGAATGGTTATTCCCAATATAGGGGCTTTTATAGCATGGGGACTTATAACAGCATTTTTTATTCCTACTGGATGGTTTCCAAATGAAGAATTAGGAAGTATGGTTCAGCCAATGATAAGATTTTTACTACCTATATTAATAGCTTTTACAGGTGGTAAGATGATTCATGGTCAAAGAGGAGGGGTGGCGGGAGCTGTTGCCACCATGGGTGCTATAGTAGGTTCAGATATACCTATGTTTATGGCAGCAATGATTTTAGGACCATTGGGAGCTTTTTGTATTAAGAAGATAGATGAGTTTTTAGAAGGTAAAGTAAAATCGGGTTTTGAAATGTTAATCAGTAACTTCACCATAGGAGTTTTAGGTATGGTATTAGCTATATTTTCATTTAAAATAATAGGACCCATAATAAATTCAGCAACAAATGTAGCTGTAGCAGGGATAAATGCAATTATAAGAGCTAAGTTATTGCCATTATTAGCAGTTATTATAGAGCCAGCAAAAGTTATATTCTTAAATAATGCTATAGACCAAGGGATCTTCGTTCCATTAGGTGTTCAAGACATAGTCAAACATGGGCAGACCATATTCTTTATGTTGGTTTCAAGTCCAGCACCAGGAGCAGGAATATTATTAGCTTATTCAATATTTGGTAAAGGAAATAGTAAAAAGTCAGCACCATCAGCATTATTGATTGAATTCATTGGAGGTATTCATGAAGTTTACTTCCCATATGTATTAATGAAACCAGTTATGTTTTTAGCAGTAATATTTGGAGGTATAGCACAGGCTTTTGTTTGGAACTTGGTTGGAGCAGGGTTGGCAGGATATCCTCATCCAGGTAGTATAGTATCATTTTTGGTAATGTTACCCAAAGGTGGATTTATTAAAGTTATGTTAGGGATACTAGCGGGTATATTAGGCTCTTTTGCATTAGCATCTTTCTTTCTAAAAGCAGATAAAAGTGAAAAAGAGAATGAAGAAATGGGACTAAGTGATGAAATTAATGATATGTTAGGTTTAGAAAAAGAAGGTTCTGTATTATTAACAAAAGATATAGACACTATAGTGTTTGCTTGTGATGCAGGGATAGGTTCAAGTGCTATGGGAGCAGGTATTTTAAGAAATAAGATAAAAGAAATAGGTTTGAATATAAAAGTAGAAAATTATGCAATAGATAATGTACCAGAAGGAATAAAATTAATAGTTTGTCATAAAAATTTATATGATAGAGCTAGGAAGAACTTACCAAAGGCAAAAATTAGAACAGTAGAATCCTTTTTAAATGATCCAGCTTATGATATTCTTATAGAAGATCTTAAGAAGGGAGAAGTTAAGTAATGAATATAGACAAGGATATTTTATATTTTGATTTACCTAAGATGAAAAAGAAAGAGGCTATTAAACTAGCAGGAGAGAAATTATTAGAACATGGATTAATAGATCCAGAGTATATAGATTCTATGTTGGAAAAAGAGAAGACGGATCAAACATATATAGGAAATAAGGTAGCTATTCCTCATGGAACATTAGAGGGTAAGAAGTATGTTAAGAAATCTGGAATAGTTATATTACATTTTAGAGATAGCATAGACTATAGTGGAAATGATGTAAACGTTATTATAGGAATAGCTGGTTTAGATGGAGATCATCTAGAGATATTATCGGAAATAGCCATAAAGCTTTCTTCAGAAGAAAAGGTAAATAACTTAATAAATGCAGGCTCACCAGAAGAATTTATAGATATATTTAAAAATTGAGTAGGAGGCAAATAATTATTTTATTTTATCAATAAGAAGGTATGTTGACTAAGGATTTATTAGATAAGGATATACCACTTAAAATTTTGATGTTATGGTGATAAAATCCGTAGGAGCAGAGGCTTTTTCTCTGGCTCTTTTTTCTTTAAGTCCATTTAACGTATTTTAAGATAAATAATTAAAGTATTTAAGAATTTAGTTTTAATAAAATCGTTCTTTATTTTAGAATTACTTAATCTCAATTCTATAAATCGAGTTGTATCTTTCCTACTAATAGGAGTAAATTTCTATGCTAGTGTAGATTACCATAGGCGAAAATATTACCTAATAGTTGGAAGAGGAATGTAAAGCAAGAAATATAGATGATATTAATAAGTTTAAGAAGATAGTTATAGAACAGCTACAGAAAACAGCATTTCATTATGGACATCCCTATCTAAATTCAGCAACATTAGCAGGAGTTTTTAGAATTGTGTTAAAAAAATATGAAGAATAGTTGTATCATATTAAGTGTATTTGAGATATATTTATATGATACAAAAGCTTAATAGAAAAATCTGATATATATTGGCTTTGTTTTTAGAGAATTTGCGGTACAAGTTTTGTAGAAAGCAGGGATTAATTGTCCAGATGTTATTCTTAGTGGTGTAATTGGAGAATATATAGTAGAATTGACTTCACATGAACAAAAATAGACATAAGTTATGATAATAATAAATATTATAAATAAGATTCTTGCTGTATTAAGCCGGGTTTATTAATAGGCTATCTCAAAGTGATTTATTTAATCACCTTTTGAGATAGCTCATTTTTTACTTTGTCATCTCTTTTTATAATAGGAAGAGAAGGCATTCTTCCCTTGGATATTTATCTCCTTTAGAATATGAAAAACTGAACCTGAGCAAATAGGCTATTTATCAAGTCTACCTAATCGGGTTCAGTTCAAACACAGCCTCTTTTCTGTGTCTATCTTACAGGGTAAAGCTTACTCTCTCTGATCTTTCTTTATCATGATAGAGAGAATGGTTTGGTCTGTTTCAACCATGCCAGGATTGCTGACTTGTCCCATGTTTCGGATAACTTGTTCTGCTGTTACATCGCAGATTCCATCTGATGGCTGTAGTGCTACGTCAGACATAGCCAGATAAGCACACATTAATGCCGCATTTGTTGCGGTAGCCAACTTTAAGGCACAGCCGATTTTGCCACCGTCACAAATCATACCAGTTAAATTTCCACTCATGTTGATAATGGCATTGGAAATCTGGTGGTCATTTCCGCCCATCAGCCATACCATAGCTGCTGATGCTGCTGTAGCAGCGGATACGCCGCAGCCACAGGTGGCAGACAGCTTGCCTGTAAAAAGCTTGATATAAACGTTCAAAGTGTGTGAAAATGCTAGTGCTTTTATCAGCTGCTCTCTGGAAGAATTTAAGTGACGGGCCATTTCAGTTACAGGCAGAATGGCTGTGATTCCGTGATTGCCACTGCCGGCACTGCTCATGACAGCGTAGGGACAGCCACTCATACGACCTTCAGCGCTGCTGGCAACGCGAAGCATAGTCCGGCTGAATAAATTATCTCCCATAATATCTGCAGTCATTTTTTCCTGCAGAGCTGAAGCGATGCCAATTCCTAGAGAATGCTCCAGACCATAGTCTGCCAGCCTTTCATTCATATCAACGCCATCTAACAGGAAGGAAAGCTCTTCTTCACTGCACTGGTCAATTAACTCACGGATTTCAGCTATGTCCATAAGCTTAAGATGCTGATGAAGGGAATCGTCAGAGCCGGCAGAGTATTCCTTCTGCAGAAGCACATCATTATTTCGTTTGGTAAAAATGATATTGGAATGGGTGCCGCGAATTTCGCTGATGCCGATTCCGGCAGTAGTGATGATTTCTGCTCGTACGTATAACTGGGCTTCTTCATGTTTAATCACTACTATGACCTGGCTGTCTTCTACAATTTTTATGGCTTTTTGGCTTACCTCTGGTGTGATGTCCTCTAAAAGCTCCAGCTTCTTTTCAGGATTTCCCATGATTGCTCCTAGTGAGGCTGCATATTTAAGGCCTACGCGGTCAAAGCCGGGGATTCCTACAGACATTCCATTTTTATAGACTCCAGGATTTACCTCTATTTTAATAGAAACAATTTTGCCTTCTATAGCATGATAAGCGTCTGCTGCAGCCAGGGCTACACAGACAGGTTCGGTACATCCAAGGGCAGGAACAACCTCCTGCTTTAATAAGACTAATAAATTTTCTTTTGTTAGCATTGGGAAAATCTCCTTTCAGGGTTTGTTTTTTACTTTTTATATAGAGCAAAAAATATGCCAATTTTTGAATCAGAGAAAAGGAGGGGATTGAAATAGGAAAGAAAGGTAAAATGAGCAAAGAATATGGTTAAAATGGTCAGATAAAACAGATTAACCATATATATAACCAAATAGACCAATTAAAACAAACTGTAAAGGTGAAAAAATATAAATTTTTTTTAAAAATGCCAAAAAAATTTTTGGCATGGTTTTTGCTCATTATATTTGAGTATCAACTGCAAACAACAAGGACAGTAAGGAAAGGAAGATTTATTATGAAATATGATTTTGATGAAATCATTGACCGCAGCAATAATCGCGCTGCAAAGTATGATGAACGGATGGAAAAATTCGGTACAAGTGAAGTGATTCCTTTGTGGATTGCGGATATGGATTTCAGAACTGCTCAGCCAATCATCGATGCTTGCAAAAGGAAAGTCGAGGAAGGCATCTGGGGTTATACTTCCAGGCCAGACAGCTACTTTAAGGCCGTACAGGAATGGGAAAAAAGGCGGAATCAATGGGATGTTGATGTATCCCTGATGAGCTGGAGCTTAGGAGTTGTTCCTGCAATGTCGGCGATTGTTAAAATTTTCAGCCACACAGGCGACAAAATTTTGATTCAAACCCCGGTTTATTCAGAGTTTTATGATGTCACAGAGGCTTGGAAACGAGTAGTGGTAGAAAACCAGTTGGTAGAAAAAAATGGAAAATGGTATATTGATTTTGAGGACTTTGAAAAAAAGGCAAAGGAGTGTAAGATTTTTCTTCTGTGTAATCCTCATAATCCCCTTGGCATTGTATGGGAGCAGGAGGAATTAAAACGGATGGCAGAAATCTGTATTGCAAATGATGTGCTTCTAGTGTCAGACGAAATACACTCAGATCTGATCTTCCATGGAAAGAAGCATACACCTACAGCAACACTTTCCAAAAAAATTGCAGAAAAAGTCATTACCTGTGTATCTGCAACTAAAACTTTCAACCTAGCAGGTCTTCAAGCTTCTACAACTATCTTTCCAGATGAACAGATGAAACAGAAGTTTGACAGTTTCTGGATGAATATGGATATTCACAGAAACAATGCTTTCAGTTCAGTAGCCATGGAAGCAGCTTACAATGAAGGCGAAGAGTGGCTGACACAGCTGCTTGCTTACGTCTCAGAAAACTTTGATTTTATTAAGAAATATTTTGATGAAAACATTCCCAAAATTAAGCCCAATGTTCCAGATGCTACATATTTAGTTTGGCTGGACTGCCGGGAATTAGGTATGAGCAATGAAGAACTTCGTGACTTCATGATTCAGAAGGCTGGTTTAGGCTTAAATGAAGGATGCAGCTTCGGACGCAGTCTTTCTGGCTACATGAGACTTAATGCGGCATGCCCACGCCCTGTACTGGAACAGGCATTGAAACAGTTAAAAGAGGCAGTTGATAAATTATAAAATACAAAGGATAGCGTTTTTATGAAATGCTAGGAAGGAGAAGGTATGGATAAGAAGAAACTATGGAAGCATTATCGATCTCCTCTCATTTTGCTTGGGGGGATTATTACAGGAGCTATACTGGGTGTTGTTTTGGGAGAAAAGGCAACAGTATTTGCGCCTTTGGGAGATATTTTTATTAATTTAATGTTTACTATCGTAGTTCCGATGGTATTTGTTTCAATAGCTACTGCTGTAGGAAGTATGCTGAACATGAAACGTCTGGGTAAAATCCTAGGAAGTATGGTGCTGACATTTGTGGTAACTGGATGTTTCGCAGCAGTTTTGGTTTTGACGGTTGTCAATGTCTGGCCGCCGGCAGCAAATACTGCAATTACAATGGGAAGCGCAGAGATACAGGAGAGTGCAGACATCAGCTCCATGATTGTAGACTCTTTGACGGTTAACGATTTTTCTGGTCTTATGAGCCGTGCAAACATGCTTCCGATTATTGTATTTGCTATTATTTCTGGTATGGCTATATCTGCCTGCGGTGGGGAAGAAAGTCCTGTAGGCCAGTTATTAGAAAACCTGAATAGGGTCATTATGAGGATTGTGGGAATGATTATGAAGCTAGCTCCTATTGGATTGGGCGCTTATTTTGCAAATCTGGTTGGTGAGTTTGGTCCTCAGCTGATTGGGGACTATGGACGTACGATGCTGATTTATTATCCGATGTGTATTGCTTATGGAGTGGTTTTCTACCCGGCTTATGCATATTTTGCCGGAGGAAGGCTGGGAGTAAAGAAAATGCTGCAGAACATTTTCAAGCCTGCAGTTACTGCATTTGCCACACAAAGCTCTGTAGCTACCATACCTGTTAATATGGAATCCTGTAAAAATATCGGAGTACCGGAGGATATCTATAACATCGTTCTGCCTATGGGAGCTACCATGCATATGGATGGTTCCGTACTTTCGTCCATAACGAAAATCGCTTTCCTGTTTGGCGTGTTCCAAATGCCGTTTACAGGGGTGGGAACCTATGCCATGGCTATTGTGGTATCAATTTTAAGTGCATTTGTATTATCTGGTGTTCCAGGCGGCGGTCTGGTAGGAGAAATGTTGATTGTCAGTTTCTTTGGTTTTCCAGGGGAAGCATTCCCAATAATTGCTACTATTGGATTTTTAGTGGACCCGGCAGCTACCTGCCTCAATTCCTCAGGTGACACCATTGCATCCATGATCATCGCACGTTTAGTAGAAGGTAAGGATTGGATGTTAAAGAGAGAAGAAATAAAATAAAAAGAAAGGAAGAAGAACACATGAAAATTCTTGAAACAACGAAAGCTCCTGGAGCTATTGGGCCATATTCTCAGGGATATGAAGTAAACGGAATCGTTTACACTTCCGGACAGATTCCGGTTAATCCGGAAAATGGAGAAATAGCGGAGGGAATTGCAGAACAAGCAAAACAAAGCTGTGAAAATGTAGGTGCCATCCTGGAAGCGGCAGGCACTGGATTTGAAAAAGTATTTAAGACTACCTGCTTTCTAGCGGATATGGGAGATTTTGCAATTTTTAATGAGGTTTATTCAAAATATTTCGTATCAAATCCGGCACGTAGTTGTGTAGCAGTAAAGACCCTTCCGAAGGGCGTATTATGTGAAATTGAAGCAATCGCTGTAAAATAAGGAGGAAATCATATGAAAATTACTGTAATTGGAAGTCATCTTTGCCCAGATACCTTAGCTGCATTAAACAAGCTTTCTGTTGCTGGGGCAGATATCGATTTTAAGGATATACTGTCCTGCCATGCAGATTTAAAGGAATATTTAAAACTGAGAGATACTAATGTTCTTTACGATGAAATCAGAGGAACAGAACGCCTAGGAATTCCATGCTTTGTTTTAGAAAACAATGAACTGACCATGGATATCAAAAAGGCTCTGGAGAACTAAGAAAAAGACCTGAAAAACATATGAGGCCTGATACAGGTACTTGGTGGAAGGCAAAGATTGGCTGTTAAAGAGAGAGAAAATAAAATGAAAAGAAAGGGGATGCTGCATAAAAACGCATGTTGGTATAACGGCGTTTGTAGCATCCTTTTATCATATAAGGAGAATGGGATGAAAGTAATAATTATAGGAGGAGTGGCGGGCGGTGCGGGAACCACTGCCAGTTTTCGCCGGTTTTTTACTCAGCTCCAGAACCGGGTTTTCTAGAACCTGTTCATTCTAAGACCATTACTCTAGCTGTGTGGAAGCCATCTGGAGAATTTATAATGACTGAATTATTTTTGGTGATAGAATTTGTTTTTGTTCATTTTTTAGTGATAATTATTCCATAAGCATTTCTCCATTGAATGTGTTTCGTTATACACAGCTTAAGCATAACATATAGACGCGGAAACTTAAATGGAAATGCCAAAAATGAACAAATTGTATTCACTTATTATTTAAGTTATAATAAATATAGATAATATGAAAAAATTATGGAGGAAACATGAAAAAAACGATATCTGTAGTGGCTTTGGATTCCAGAGCCGGAGAGTTTTATGCAAAAGAAATCAATGAACTGTTTGGAGAATATGTCGAAATAGCATCCTACAGTGTGAGTGACGGGTCTGCCATGGGAACGTTGCCCAAGGCAGATTTATTTGTGATTTCAACAGATGCATATGGTTCCGCAGAAGAGGTGGCCCGTCATGTTCCTATAGACAGTCTGACCATGGCAATTGAGGTTTCCTACCGGTGGAGTACGCTGCAAAACCTCAGTATGATACCAAAAGGAACGCGAGCACTTTTTGTAAATTTGACGGATACCATGGCTCGGGAGGCTATTGCACAGCTACAGCAGCTGGGAGTAAACCATATTCGTTTTATTCCATTCTATCCAGGCGCCGTTTTGGAAAAGCCAGTGGATATGGCTGTAACGCCGGATGAGGAGAGATATGTACCTCAGAGCGTAAAGAAGATTTTAAATATTGGACACCGCTCCTGTACCTCGGGGATGATGATTGAGATTGCCTTGCGTCTGGAACTTGAACAGCTGCTGGAAACGGAAAAATTTCAGAATTATTTCCAGGCAATGGCAACGAATAATTACAGCTTTAATCAGATATACGCCCGTTCTAGAAGGCTGGAAAGCCAGTTCCATATTTTGATGGAAATATTGGATGAGGGACTGGTAGGCGTTAATGAAAAGGGTGAAATCTTTGCATGCAACAAGAAAGCCTGCCAGATTACAAAGGTTGCGGAGAATCTTGTCATTGGTAGGAGTGGAGAAAAGGTATTTCCGTATATTCCTTTTTACAGCGCCTTAAAGGATAAGAAGGAAATTCCACCTAAAGTGATTAAGTTGGGCGGCGTAAACGTAAGCATTGCAGTTACACCGGTTCTACGACAAGAGAAATGTATCGGTGCATTTGCTATTCTGCAGGAATTTAGTGAGCTGGAATCCAAACAGAATGAGTTAAGAAGCCAGCTGCTGAAAAAGGGTCATTGTGCCAAGTATACCTTTGATGATGTAATCGGAGAGTCAGACTGTATCTGTCGGACAAAGGGGATTTTAAAACGGATGGCGGCTACCGAAAGTCCTGTTTTAATTGTAGGTGAAACAGGAACGGGAAAAGAACTGCTGGCTCATGCGGTGCATTGTGCATCTAAGCGAAGCAAGGGTCCCTTTATCGCTATTAATGTGGCAGCCATGCCGGAAAATCTTCTGGAAAGCGAGCTTTTCGGCTATGAAGAGGGTGCATTTACCGGTGCGAAAAAAGGAGGACGTCCCGGTCTGTTTGAATTTGCCCATGGTGGTACCCTATTCCTCGATGAAGTAGAAGGTATGAGTCAGGCTATGCAGGTAAAGCTCCTGAGAGTTCTGCAGGAAGGCGAAGTCATGCGTGTAGGCGGCAGCAGAATCGTAAGCGTTGATGTCAGAATTGTTGCAGCAACCAATGAATCTCTGGATCAGAAGGTGGAAGAAGGAAGCTTCCGAAAGGATCTATATTATCGCCTGAATACCTTGACGGTTGTAGTACCGCTGTTACGGGAACGGGGAGAGGATATTTTTCTGTTGATGGAGCATTTTAAAGAGGAACTCCAGGGTGATTTTAAGTTATCGGAGGAAGTGAAAGACTTTCTGCGTCAGTATTCCTGGCCGGGAAATATCCGGGAACTGCATAACACAGTGGAATACTTTGTTTATACTGGGAAACAGGTGATTGAGATGAATGATTTACCACCTACTATTTTCCAAGGCCGGATGTCCAGACCGGTGAATTTGGAGAAGAAGGAGAAATTGCAGGAGGTGGTTTCGCCCTTCTGGTTCGTTCTGGAACAGCTTTATATGGCAGCGGAGCGGAATGAGTTTATCGGAAGGGATAAATTGGTGATGAAGGCGAAGAAGCAGCATCTTCTATTGTCCCAAAAGGAGATTCGAGACATTTTAAAGGACATGGAAGAAAAGGGTTTTGTAAAAATCAGAAAAGGAAGAGGCGGCAGCAGGATTACCCTAAAGGGGAGGGAATACTGGGAGAGCCGGGATATGTATCGTTGATGAAACCACTGATAAAAAATAGATTTTAAGATAAATCTGATAAAAATAGGGCGATTTCATTAAAAAAGATGGAATCGCTTCATTATTTCCCGGGAATTTTCCATTAAACTTAAGTGGTTTTTAGAAAGATGATATTAGATGAGTTTAAGGTAGGGCTGAAGAAATAGATGTTTATAGGCATCAAAATGTGATTCCATGCGTAAGTTAAGCACCCTCGTCCATTGTATAGGCCGACTAAAGAACATCACATAAAATGAAGGCAACAGTTTACTTTACAACTCTATAATAAAACAATGTTATATTAAAAAAGATGGAATGATTTTTATAATTTAATCATTATTGATAATATTATTATAATTAGACTAAATTAGGAAACCTTTATATTACAAGGTTTTTACTAAGTTAGTCTATTTTTATATCATAAATAATAGAGTTTTATGAACCAAACTAAAAGTTATTACAATATATAGATGAGAGGCCAATTAATACATAGGCTTTATTCAAATTTAAAGGATTTATGAAACTAAGGAAAAGGAGAGGAGATAGCAGTTTGGATGTTACAAAATTAAGTCGTTAATACGGCCTTTTTATACTGTTTATTTTGATTACAAACAAAATTATGAAGGAGAGATTCAGATGAAAGCAAACAGATTGGAAAGGAAAAGCTTAAAAAAAACCATATTGGTGGCCACAGCAGTCAGCACATTACTGTTCCAGGGATTCATACAGGCAGCGACGGCGACGGAATTCAAAAAATCATATACCATCCCTACAAATTATGCGAATAATACAACTGGTTCATCCCAGACAGCACAAAACACCTTACCGAAAGGCTATAAAAAAGCAAATTATAAGGTGGAAGCAATTGACCTTGAATACTACCGTAATCAAACACCAACTAGCCAGGACATGACAAAAGAAGATGCAGCGGAAATTGGAGCACAGGCTCTTTGGGAAATATTTGGCCTAAGCTTAGAAGGTCAGGTGATTGAAATGGGTTACCAGCAGCCAACCGAAAGTCTTCCCCGTTCAAGCTGGTACGCTGATGTGCTAATCAATGGCAAGCGCAGTTATTGTTTCTCTGTGGACTCGGTAACAGGAGAATTATTTAGCATAGCCCGTGAGAGAACACTGGATAAAAAGGTTTCAGTAGCTTTTGATGCGGCTCTTGCTAAAAATCCGCAGGAATATGTTACGTTGGCAAAGGAATTGGCGGAGAAACATAACGTTGTTAATAGCACAATCAAGTCGGTTAAATACAACGGTCAGGGCTATAGTAACAATGACCCGACGATTTCCGTTGATGTCGCGGGCGAAAATGGGGAAATTGCTTTGATGACTTTCTCTCGATATGATAAAGCGCTGCTGGGTATCGAATATAATGGATCATATAAGCCCGCAATGGAATCTCATGAAAAGTTTGTGAAAGAGGCACAGGAAAAGGCCAAAGAAGAGCTTGAAAAGTTAGCTCCCCCAGCCAATGGAAACTAAGCTCCCTATCTTAAGCCTTTGATTAATATATTTTCTTAAAAGGACATAGGTTTAATATCCTTATAAGATGTAATCCCCACAGATACCCAAATCAGTATCTGTGGGGATTATAATGCAATGATAAAATGTAGTAGTATTCCCATTTACACTTTAGAAGGGGATACAGATGAAAAATTTAAAAGTTATACGGTCAGATTATCGATTTCCTCTAAATTCCTCTAGATATCTTCTGCCTTTACCTCCCAATTAAACAACCTTTCATTAATTTTTATTTTGTTAAATTAGTGCGCGATTGCCCAAATAGGTTAGGACTTAATAGGCAACCTTACAGTGCATAGACATGTCATGATTAGATAAAAGTGAATAAATAGAACTTTAAATTTAAAGGATTTACTTCATTAAGAGTAAGTCTTTTTTGCGTTTATGGATTTATAGAAAGAATAAAATATAAGTGTTACCTATGAATTTTGACTATTATTATGATATAATCAGTCAGAACAATTTAGTTTTATAGAATTTCTAAAATTTTATTTATCAGTATTAGATTTAGATAGTTATAGGAAATGAGAGATTTCATTTCCTATAACTATGTACAGTTGCAAGAAGTATCCTTCAGTATATTGAAAATATCAATAAAGATAGATTTATTATAAAATAGTTTAATTATGATAATATTACAACACATTATATAATGATTTTAGAATAGATTTGTAAATTAATTACCAATGATTATTTTATATTAGAAAGGAGATTTAAGTGAGAAAAGAAGAAATGACTCCAAGGGAAAGAATGAATGCTTTTGCTAAGGGGCAGGAAATTGACCGTGTAATCTGTGTTCCAGATATGGGGGCTACTATGGCACCTTTTATTGGTATAAAAGTAAGTGATTATTATCATTCAGCAGAACTTATGGCAGAACTGGAAATAGCTTTGTTTAAGAGACTTCGTCATGATAGTGTAGGCATATCTACAAGTCTTAGAGGTGTTGCTGAGGCTATGGGTGCTAAGGTAGCCTATCCTGATTACAATATTTCCTATTTATTAGAGCCAGCTATTAAATCTGTAGATGAAATAGAATCTCTTAAGATTGCTGATCCATTAAAGGATGGCATTTTACCAACTTTAATTAAGGCTATAAAACTAACAAAAGATGCACTTATAGATGAAGTAGATGTTAGTGCTTCCATGTCTGGACCTTTTAGTGTTGCAGCTTCTGTAGTAGGAACAGAGAATTTACTGAAATGGATGATAAAATATCCTAAAAAAGTCCATACTCTAATGGATATAGTAGTAGAATCTAATAATAGATATATAGAAGAAGTGGCGAAACTAGGTGTATCCATTAGTTTTGCTGATCCAGTTTCATCTACAAGTCTTATAAGTCCAAAACAATTTAGAGAATTTTCTTTACCTGCCCTTCAAAAAAATGTTAATAAGATAAAGGAAAAGACGGGCAGTGCTCCAGGTATACATATATGTGGAACAAGTAAAGAAATTTGGGAAGATGTGGTGAATACTGGTATTTCCAATTTTAGCATAGATAATATAGAGGACTTGGAAGAAGCTAAAGAAATAATAGGAGATAGAGTAATAATTACAGGGAATGTTCCACCTGTTGACGTAATTTATGCGGGCAATGAAGAATCTATTTTTAAATCAGTTAAAGAATGTATTAGAAAGGGCCATAATTCTAAAAAGGGATATATTTTAAGTACAGGTTGTCAAATTCCAATGCATACGCCAATAGAAAATATTGAACTGTTTATGGAAGCAGCCAACACCTATGGAAAATATCCAATAGATTTAGAGTTACTAATGAAAGATTAACTTAAGTTAAGGAGGGTTAGAACAGTTGTAATATATTTATAAATAATTACAAAAATCTAAAGCGTTTTATAGTTATCGCCTATAATATTATTGAGGTGATAAAATGAATTATTACTCAATAGGAGAATTTGCTAATAAATTAAATATAACCACACAAACATTAAGAAATTGGGATAAAGAAGGAAAATTAAAACCACATCACGTTTCTGATGGTAAACATAGGTATTATTCAGAAGAACAATTGCGGCAAATATTAAGAGTGCCGTTTAAAAAAGAGAAAAAGGTTATTGGTTATTGCAGAGTTAGCTCTAACAAACAAAAAAATGACCTTGAAAGACAGATTGAAAATGTAAAAACATATATGATTGCTAAAGGATATCAGTTTGAAATTATACAAGAAATAGGGAGCGGTATTAATTATAACAATAAAGGATTGAATCAACTATTAGATATGATAACCAATGGAGAAGTTGAAAAGGTTGTAATTTTATACAAAGACAGATTAGTAAGATTTGGTTTTGAACTTATAGAAAACTTATGCAATAAATATGGAACTACTATTGAAATTATAGATAATACAGAAAAGACAGAAGAACAAGAATTAGTAGAAGATATGATACAAATAATAACTGTTTTCAGTTGTAGGCTGCAAGGCAAAAGAGCAAATAAGGTTAAAAAGATGATTAAGGAGCTAACCGAAGATGATTAAAGGTATTAAGATTAAACTTAAACCAAATAACAAACAAAAAACTAAATTGTTTGAATCAGCTGGAGTAGCCAGGTTTGCATACAATTGGACACTGAATAGACAAATAGAAAACTATAAAAATGGTGGAAAATTCATACCTGATGTAGAACTTAGAAAAGAATTTACTAAACTAAAACAAACAGAAGAATATAGTTGGCTAAATAATTATAGCAACAATATCACTAAACAAGCTATAAAAGATGCTTGTATAGCTTTTATTAAATTTTTCAAAGGAGAAAGTAAATACCCTAGATTTAAAAGTAGAAAAAGGTCTAAACCTTCATTTTATGTAGACACAGATAAGATACAATTTAATGGAACTCATGTAAAATTAGAAAAATTAACAACCAGTAGGAAAAAGAATAAACAAAAAATCAACTGGATAAGACTATGTGAATGTGAAAGAATTCCTTATGGTGAAGGGATTAAATATATTAATCCTAGATGTTCTTTTGACGGCATTAATTGGTGGATTTCAGTTGGTATAGAATATCCAGATAATACAGAAATACCAACAAGTGAAGGCGTAGGCATAGACTTAGGAATAGAAAAATTAGCAGTAGTTAGTGATGGCAATATTTATCAAAATATAAATAAAACTAAAGAAGTAAAAAGATTAGAAAAGAAAAAGAAAAGATTGCAAAGAAAAGTATCAAAGAAATATGAAATAGGAAGGGAGGGAAACCGTTACAAGAAAACAAAGAATATTATAAAGTTAGAAAATCAACTTAAAAAGCTAAACCAAAGACTTACAAATATTCGTCATAATTACTCACATCAAGTAACAACTGAAATAATAAAGCGAAAACCAAGCGTTATTGTAGTTGAAGACTTGAATGTAGTAGGAATAATGAAAAACAAGCATCTATCTAAAGCTATACAAGAACAACGATTCTATGAATTTTATAAACAGATACAGTACAAATCCGAATGGAATAATATAAAATTCGTAGTAGCAGATAGATATTTTCCGAGTTCCAAAACTTGTAGTAGATGTGGAAATTACAAGAAAGATTTAAAATTAAGTGACAGGAAATATATCTGTGAATCTTGTGGGCTAATATTAGATAGAGATTATAATGCTAGTTTAAATCTTAAAAACTATGGTCAAGAAATAGCTTAAATCACTTAAAGGATACTATTTCTATGTACCCATACGTTAGTGGGGAATTTAAGCCTTTGGAGTATCAAGACCACACAAGTAGGATTAATCCAAAAGTGGATACGTTGAACAAGGAATGAAACATAAAAGTTGATTTTTATAACTTTTTATAAGTTTTCAGTAACGGCAATTAAAATGAAGAAATTAAATGAAAAAAGAGGTAATGGAATAGCTTTATTGCCTTTTCTTATCTTTGTATTTGTATATTTAGTATCAGGTATTATATTACAAACTAAAGGAATTGAAATGGCATTTTATCAATTTCCAGCTCCCGTTGCAGCTAGTATAGGAATAGTATTTGCTTTTATTTTAACCAAAGGTTCATTAGATGAAAAGTTTAATGTATTTATCAAAGGTTGTGGTGATGATAATATAATTATTATGTGTATTATATATTTATTGGCAGGGGCTTTTTCAGCAGTTTCTAATGCTATGGGTGGTGTTGAATCTACAGTAAATTTAGGGCTTACTTTAATACCAGCTAAATTTATTACAGTAGGAATATTTATAATAGCTGCATTTATTTCTATTTCAACAGGAACATCAGTAGGTACTATTGTGGCTATAGGTCCTATAGCTGTTCAATTAGTAGAAAAAGCAGGCTTAAATTTACCTTTAGTATTAGGTGCATTGGTTGGTGGAGCTATGTTTGGAGATAATCTATCTATTATATCTGATACAACTATAGCAGCTACAAGGACTCAGGGAGTATCTATGAAAGATAAATTTAGAGCTAATATTGGTTTTGCATTGCCAGCGGCTTTGGTTACAATTGTTCTTTTATTGATATTTGGAAAACCAGTAACTATTCCTGAAAGTCAAGAGTATGCTTTTAATATAATTAAAGTAATTCCATATATATTCGTGTTGGTAGCTGCTATAGCAGGAATGAATGTATTTGTGGTTTTGACTGGCGGAATTATTATATCAGGAGCTATAGGACTTGGTTATGGAAGCTTTAAAGGATTAGAATTTGTTCAGCATATATATTCAGGATTTACAGGAATGTTTGATATATTTTTATTATCTTTATTAACTGGTGGCTTAGCTAATATGGTATCAAATGGTGGAGGACTTGATTGGCTATTATATAGAATAAATAAAAAAGTAAAAGGTAAAAAATCTGCTGAATTAGGTATAAGTGCATTGGTATTTCTTACAGATGCAGCTACTGCTAACAATACAGTTGCTATAATTGTAAGTGGTCAATTAGCAAAGGAAATATCAAAAGAACATAATGTAGATCCAAGAAAAACTGCTTCACTTTTAGATACTTTTTCATGTATAATGCAAGGTCTAATACCTTATGGTGCTCAATTATTGATAGCAGGAAGTTTTACTAATGGATTGGTAAGCCCTGTTCAAATAGTACCATATGTATGGTACTGTTTTATATTAGTTATATTTGCTATACTATCCATACTAACTTCTTTTGGAAATGGATATTTAGCAAAGAATCCTTGGGATTTTGTAAATAATAAACCTGTAAAGGAAGTATAATGTAAATAAGAAATATAGAAAACGGAAATTGTATTTTAAAAAGCTACGCTTTTAGATATGGTGTAGTTTTTTTGCGTTTATAGATATTTATGGAAAGAATAAAATATAAGTGTTATTTATAAATTTTGACTATTATCATAGTAAGCAAGCAACACTATTTACTGATTCGACGGATGTGCAGAAGTGCGTGGATAAATGTGTTTATATTATATTTGCTTGTCTTTAACTTATCACTTATAATGAACTCTCCACTATAACACCATACTTTAGATATATGTTAAGGTAGAAGTCGACGGAGGTGAAAATATAATGGGAAATAAGTATAGGACATCGGAAGTAGCAAAAATGATTGGTGTTCATCCCAATACAGTGCGGCTCTATGAAAAGTACCAGCTAATATCAAAACCGGAAAGGCAGGATAACGGTTATCGTGTTTTTACCGATTTACATGTTGAGCAATTTAAATTAGCAAGAGCTGCATTAAAGGTTGAAGTATTACAAAATGGACTGCGAAAAAAAGCTGTTGATATTGTTAAGGCTTCTGCTACAAAAAATTTTGATACTGCAATTTGTCTCACGGAAAGTTATCTGTCACAGATTAGAACAGAGCAGCAGAATGCGGAAGAAGCAATTGAAATTGTAAAACAAATATTATCTGCCTCACATCGTGCAACAGAATCCAAGAATCTATCTCTTACAAGAAAACAGACAGCCGAATATCTGCAGGTTACAATAGATACTTTGAGAAATTGGGAATTAAATGGTCTAATTACGGTAAGACGAAGACAGAATGGCTACCGGATTTATACAGATGATGATATTATGCGCCTGAAAGTCATCCGTTCCTTACGTTGTGCTAATTATTCTCTATCTGCAATCTTGCGAATGCTGGCAGCCATATCCCACGATCCAAGCGTCAATATTAGAAAAGTAATTGATACTCCTGAGCATGATGACGATATAATTTCTGTATGCGATAAACTTCTTACTTCATTAAGGGAAGCAGAAGACAATGCTCTTATGGTAATGGCTCAGTTAAAGAGGATGAAAAAACAATTCAAATAAAAACCCTACACTTTTCCACCAGACTATGTTCTGGTGGTATTCTTTTATATATACAAAAAAGGAGGTTTGAAATATGGAAACAACAATTAAAGTTGATAAGCTATGTAAGTCTTATGCTGGAATCCGTGCAGTTGAAAATCTTGATATTTCAGTTTCCCGGGGTGAGGTATTCGGTTTGCTTGGAGCAAACGGAGCAGGCAAAAGTACTACAATTGAGTGCATACTGGGTACAAAAAAGCCAGACGGCGGAACAATTTCTATTTTAGGAATGAATCCCCATACAGAGCGAAAAAAGCTGTTTGAGAGAGTGGGGGTTCAATTTCAGGAAGCAAACTACCAGGATAAAATAACTGTTGCAGAGCTATGTCAGGAAACATATTGCCTTTATAAAAAGCCTGCTGATTATGAGGCTTTGCTGAAACAATTTGGTCTGGAAAACAAAACAAAAAATATGGTAAATGAATTATCGGGAGGACAAAAACAAAGGCTATTTATTGTACTTGCATTGATCCCGAATCCGGATGTTGTGTTTCTAGATGAATTAACAACAGGGCTTGATACAAAAGCAAGGCGCAGCGTATGGAATAGCTTGCTAGAATTGAAGAAGAAAGGTTTAACAATCTTTTTGACCTCTCATTTTATGGATGAGGTAGAAACCTTATGTGATAGGATTGGTATTTTGAAAAACGGAAGATTGATTTTCAGTGGAACAGTGCAGGAAGCCATTGATGCCAGTCCTTGTAAAAAATTAGAAGATGCATACCTTTGGTATACAGGTGAGGAGGAATTAGATCATGAAAACATTTAGTACCATGTTAAAGACAGAACTTAAATTGTCTCTTCGAGGGATGGACATGTTTATATTTGCCCTATGCATGCCGGTGGTAATGGTCATTATACTTGGTATCATATATGGTAATAAACCTGCTTTTGATGGGGCGCAATATACTTTTTTAGAACAGTCATTTGGGGCAGTTTCCACAATAGCTATATGTGCTGACGGAGTCATGGGACTTCCATTAGTCATATCTGATTATCGAAACAAAAAAATTCTGAAACGATTTAAAGTAACTCCAATAAGTCCGGCATTGATTTTAATGGTACAGGTCACAATTTATATGCTTTATTCAATCGTTTCTCTTATTCTTGTTTATGCTGTGGCAGCACTCTTTTTTCAGTTCCATTTTGCTGGTTCTATGCTACAATTTTTAGGTGCATACTTTTTAGTTATGCTGTCAATGTTCAGCATTGGTATGATGGTAGGTGGAGTTTCACCGGATATGAAAACCGCCAGCGTGATTGCCAGTATTTTATACTTCCCGATGCTTATTTTTTCAGGAGCAACTTTGCCATATGAAGTGATGCCATCTGCACTTCAAAAAGCAGCTAATTTCTTGCCATTAACGCAGGGAATAAAACTACTGAAAGCAGCTTCACTTGGTTTGTCTACTAAAAATGTGATGTTTTCAATTATTGTTATGACTGTTCTTTCAGCCGTTTGTATTATCATTTCAATTCGTTTCTTTAAATGGGAATAAGATAGGGCAAAAAGCGGTGGGCGTGAGCACTGCCGCTTTTTTTGTTTATGAATATTACTTAGGTCACACTAGTGATGGCATAAAAATTATCTTTAGAATTTATAAAGATGTTTATTATATTATTTAGTTATCATTCCAGTAATTGTTTGAGAAGTAATAATACGAGTAGAAAATGATTATTTAGTGTGATAGGATGTAAATGAAAAGATAAGGTATATTCAGATTGGAGGAAGCAATTTGGAAAAGATAATCAAAATCTTGATTATTGATGATGATATGGATTTAGGAAAATTACTTGTAAACTGTTTAATGAAGAAGGATTATCAGCCGACCTATGTTGAAAATGGAATTTTAGGGTTGGAAAAAATGAAAACAATCAAATTTGACCTGATTATTTTAGATATAATGTTACCAGAAATAGACGGTTTTTCTGTAATGAAAAGCATAAGAGAAATTAGCAATATTCCTGTTTTAATGTTAACTGCAAAAAGTGAAGAAAGAGATAAGGTAAAGGGTCTCCAATTAGGGGCAGATGACTACTTGACAAAACCTTTTGGTATTGATGAATTTTTAGCAAGAGTTAACTCAATTATAAGGAGAGCAAATTACTATAATCAACAAATGGAAAAGGGGATTATTAGATATGGGAATATTGAATTAAACAGCTATTGTAGGACTTTAAAAGTAAATTCTGAAGAAATTCCATTATCAAATAAAGAATTTGATCTATTGCTACTTCTAATGGCTAATAAAAATCAAATTTTTACAAAGGAGCAACTATATGATCAGATTTGGGGATTTGAAGGGTATGATTCTTATGATGAAAAGAATATGGTATCGTTTATAAGTAAATTACGAAAGAAGGTATTTTATGGCAATGAGGAGTATGGAGGTTTTATTGAAACAGTATATGGACTAGGATATCGATGGAGGGTAAAATAATGTTCTATAGGAAATTATTATTACTTATTTTGCTTATTATTATAGTCTATTTAATTTATAAGAGATACATGGAAAAGAAAAAATTGACGTGGTTAAAAAATCTTTTAAGAGAAGTAGAATCAGGAGATTATGGTAAGCGTGGAGTAATACCTCCCAATGATGAATACTCAGAAATTTACTATCTTATTAATGAAATAATAAGAAAAAATCAAAATGATATTATCCAGATAAATAGACTAAACCAGCAAAATAAGAGAATGCTTACAAGCTTATCTCATGACATTAAAACTCCTGTAGCCTCACTTTTAGGATATTTAGAGACTATAGATAAGGGGTTAGTAGATGGAGTTGAAAAAGAAGAATATCTTAAAATAGCGTTGAATAAGACTTATAAGCTAAAAGAATATATAAATGATTTGTTTCAACTGCTTCAGCTAGAATCAGGGGAATACATGTTAGAAAATCACCCTTGCAATATATGTGAGGAAACTAGAAAAGCTTTTATATCATGGGTCCCTATATTAGAGGAACACAATATTAAATACAATGTAAGTATTCCGGAAAATAGAGTTGTTACCATATTAGATGTAAAAGCATATGAAAGAATTTTAGATAACCTGATTAAAAATGCCACAATTCACAGTAAATGTGAAGAAATAACTATTACTTTAATAGAAAAAGAGGAAATTGTGCAAGTGAAAATAAGTGATAATGGAATAGGAATACCTGAGGATTCTAAGGATATGATTATGGATAGATTATATAAAGTTGATGAATCAAGAAATACTAAGGGAAGTGGACTAGGGCTTGCTATAGTAAAAGAACTATCGGATAAATGTAACATGTTATTAGAATATAATAGCGAAGAAGGAAAAGGTTCATCTTTTATCCTAGGTGTAAAGAAAGCTCTTTAGAGCTTTTTTTAATTGGTTATGATTTGGCAACATTTCATAGATATAATTGAAAATGAGGAGGGAAAAGAATGGAGAATATAATTAAGGTAAAAGGATTAACAAAAAAATATAATAACTTTTTAGCCTTAGATAATGTTTCCTTAGAGATTAAAAAGGGCAGAATTTATGGAATTTTAGGAAGAAACGGCGCTGGGAAGACAACTATTATGAAATCAATTTTAGGGCTTACGTTTCCGACTAGCGGTGAAATCTATATTAAAGGTGCTCCTATAGACTATAAAGATAAGAAGCAATTTTTCACTATTGGATCTATGATTGAAACTCCTGCTTTTTATTCTAATTTATCAGCGAGAGAAAACTTAGAATTATTTGCCTTAATAAGGGGTATTACTCAAAAGAATGCCATAGAAAAAGCTTTGGATATAGTTGGCCTAGAAATTAATTCTAATAAACCCTTTGCATCATTTTCAATGGGAATGAAACAAAGACTTGGGATAGCTAATGCCTTATTACATGAACCAGAAGTGCTGATCCTAGACGAGCCTACTAATGGATTAGACCCAATGGGGATAGTTGAAGTAAGAAATATTTTAATTGATTTATGCAGAGATTTCAGTAAGACCATTTTGATCTCTAGTCACATATTATCTGAAATAGAGAAAGTTGCTGATGATATTGCTTTTATTGAAAAGGGTAGAGTAGTAGAAGAATCCTCTATGGAAAGCATTAGAAGTAGGTGCGGAAAATATACATCTTACGTAGTTTCAGATGTGTATAATTCAGCAAGGTTATTAGAAGAAAACTATGAGAACCTAAATTATATTGTTATAGACAATAAAGAGATTAGAGTTTTTGAACTAAATGATAAAACAAATAGTATTAACCGACTATTAATAAATAATGGTATTGATGTGTTTCAAATAACTACACAAAATGAAAGCCTAGAAGAATATTTTAAAAAACTTACAGGTGGTGATGGTAAATGAAAAATGGAATAATTGTTGAATGGAAGAAGATTAGACATAAAAATATGCTAAAGACTTCTTTAGTAATTATTTTCTTATTTATAACTATAATTGTACTTAAAGATATTTTTATAAACTTAAGAGTCAGAGAACTAGGAATAGAATCTTGGATTATTTCATTAGATACCATATTGATTTTTATGATTATACCGGCAATTAGTGGAATACTTTATACATCTATGATTAATAGTGAATATGCTGAAAGAACAATAGTAAATTACATATCAGCTATAGTTAATAGAAATACCTTTATTATGAGCAAGCTAATAGCATGGATGTTTTGCCATTTATTGATGGTTTTAATAGTATGTTTGGTAGCTTATATAGGCTCATTAGTGATATTTCCTACAACTGATTTAATGATGAGATTTTATGATTTTGGAGTTCATTTTTTAAAATCTGCTTTATTTAGCTTTTTTTCACTTGCATTGTTAGTACCTATATCTATATTTCAAAGATCATCCTATGTTCCTTCAATTGTAGCAACCTTAGGAATAGCAGCAGTTGGAGTTTCAGCAACATATTTGACGGGGATATTGCCATTTATATTACCTTGGACAGCTGCCTTTATTTTAAGTCAGCCGATTTCAGTGCCTAATAATTTAAAGATACTAGGATATGTAATTATAATTGTGTTCTCATTACTATTCTATATCTTAGGTTTAGTAATGATAAATCGTCAAGATATGTAGAATAGCTAGTAATAGAGAAACACTTTTTAATGAAAGAATTAAATAATGCTATTTATATAATTTTTGGAGATGCTCTTTTCTTATTCTTACAAAATTGTTAGTAGGATGTAAGGCAAATGTACGAATAATATATTATAATTAAGTTAGTAGAATGCGAAAGGAGCAGGTCGAGATGAAAAAGAAAATACTTACTTTCATTATATGTGTTTTTCTTATTGGTATTTTTGTATTAGGTATATTTGCAGCTCCGACTATTAGTACTGGATATAAAATGTATAAGTCTGCTATAAATGATAGAAGTCTTGAAGATGCAATTAACCAAATTAAAGACGACGAAAATTATGTAACACTGGATAAAATATCGGATGAGTATTTAAAACTTGTTTTAAAGTCAGAGGATAAGCGATTTTATTATCATTTTGGTGTTGACTTTATTGCAATAGGGAGAGCTATGTATAATAATTTTAAAGCCCATTCTTTGGTACAAGGAGGAAGCACAATAACTCAACAACTTGCGAAAAATTTATATTTCTCCTTTGAAAAAAAGTATGAGCGTAAGATTGCAGAGACTTTTGTAGCAATTAATCTTGAAAAGATGTTAACAAAAGATGAAATATTGGAATTATACTGTAATATTGCCTATTTCGGTGAAGGTTGCTATGGACTTAAAAAAGCTGCTAATTACTATTACGGAGTAGAGCCTATAGATTTATCAGCTGAACAGGCTTATGCCTTGGTGTATACCTTAAGAAGTCCAAATTATTATAACCCCAATGTTTATAAGCCGATATCAGTCTATAAATTTTTGTCTTATCAACATGCTGTCTAGGAAAATTGTAATTTATATTTAAAATAGTATGAATAATACCATTTACTATAAAGTGGAAAAACATGCCACATAACTTGACTATATTGTTACTATAGAATATAATTAATGTTGTTATATTTGCGGGGGGACTTTAAGTAGTTGAGAAGGTAAAACCTGACCCTTTGAACCTGTTGGCTAATACCAACGTAGGGAAGCAAATCCCATTAAGCTATTGCATTTAATTAGGGTGCTTCTCCATGTAGGGAAGGACCCTATTGTTGTTTAATAGACTATTAAATATAAAAGTTAATACAGCTTGATGTTTGCGGGGGGACTATGAGTAGTTGAGAAGGTAAAACCTGACCCTTTGAACCTGTTGGTTAATACCGGCGTAGGGAAGCAAAATATACTATTGTATATAAATAGGGTGCTTTTCTATGTAGAGAAGTACCCTATTTATATATGTATAAGAAAAGGAGGAATTTAAATGAAAAAGGTACTGAGCATTGCTGGTTCTGATTGCAGTGGAGGTGCTGGAATACAAGCAGATTTAAAAACGTTTTCTGCACATGGGGTATTTGGTATGAGTGTTATTGTTTCAGTAGTGGCAGAAAATACGAGTCGTGTTATAGATATACAGGATATTACACCAGATATGATTGAAAAACAGATTGATGCAGTATTTGAGGATATAGAAGTTGATGCCATTAAAATTGGTATGCTATCTACTAAACCTTGTATGGAGGCAGTAGCAAAAAAGATGGAGGAATATAAGCCTAAGAATATTGTAATTGATCCTGTCATGTATGCAAAAAATGGTTGTTCCCTTATGGATGATAATTCTATAGAAACGTTGCTTAAGGTTGTGCTACCTTATGCCGATTTACTTACACCTAATATTCCAGAGGCTGAGAAAATATCGAATATCAAGATAAGCAATAAAGAAGATATGAAAATAGCAGCAAAAATTATTTATGAAATGGGCTGTAAAAATGTTCTTATTAAAGGTGGTTATTATATTGAGAATGCCCTAGATGTTTTATATGATGGCAAAGAGCATTATTATTTTGAAACTAAGCGAATAGATACAAAAAATACTCATGGAACTGGATGTACTTTCTCTTCAGCTATTGCTTCCAATCTTGCACTTGGTATGACTATGCCCACTGCTATAAAACAGGCTAAAGAGTATATTACAACAGCAATTGAACATTCATTAGATATTGGTAAAGGTAATGGACCGACAAATCATTTTTATGATCTATATAAAAACGGTTTGGACGTTAGTGAAGATAAATAAGATTACCATTTGACAACTTTTTATAACTCTATAGTGGGAATTATATTAACTATAATAGTAGAAATTAGAGCCATATGCTTTATTATAAATAAAAGAAAGGAAGGGAATACTAATGAATCATTTAACTAGCGCTTGTATAGATTTACTTAAGGAAATTAGAGTGAAAACTCCATTGATTCATAACATTACTAACTATGTGACAGTAAATGATTGTGCGAATGCAATTTTAGCAATTGGAGCATCCCCTATAATGGCTGACGATATTGGAGAAGTAGAAGAAATTGTTTCTATATCTTCAGCTCTTGTAATTAACATCGGAACCTTGAATCAGCAGACTATCACTTCCATGATTGCGGCGGGAAAAAAAGCCAATGAACTTCATATCCCTGTAGTTTTAGATCCAGTTGGAGCAGGTGCTTCTTCACTGCGAAACAAAACGACACAAGAAATTCTTTCACAGGTAAAAATAGATGTAATTCGTGGAAACTTATCAGAGATTTCATTTGTAGCAGGACTAAAATCTTCTACAAAGGGCGTCGATACTGCAGAAGAGGATGAAAAAAATGATGCAGTAGATATTGCAAAATTAATAGCAAATAAATACACATGTGTTGTAGGAATTACAGGAGAAGTGGATGTCATTTCAGATGGAATTCGAGTTGCTAAAATATCAAATGGTAATAAGCTTCTTTCCAAAGTGACTGGTACAGGATGTATGACTTCTTCCCTTGTAGGGAGTTTCTGTGGTGTAACAAAGGATTATTATACAGCTGCAGTTGTAGGAATTGCTACCATGGGAATTGCTGGTGAAATTGCATTTTTAAAAGCTGGAGCAGCAGGAACAGGTAGTTTTCACATAGGTATAATTGATGCTTTATCAAATATGGACGGTATACTTTTTAAAGAAAGGGCGAAAATAGATGAAACCCAATATTGATTACACATTATATCTTGTAACTGATAGAGAACTTATGAGTACTGAAAATTTAGAAATTGCTGTAGAGCAAGCTATTTTAGGTGGTTGTACGGTGGTGCAACTTCGAGAAAAAGATTGTTCCTCTCTAGAGTTTTTTCAGACAGCTATAAAAATAAAGGAAGTCACAGATAAGTATCAGATTCCTTTAATCATTAATGACCGAATTGATATTGCATTGGCAGTTGATGCTACAGGTGTGCACATTGGACAGAGTGACATACCAGCAAATATTGCAAGAAAACTGATTGGTAACAATAAAATTCTTGGCGTGTCTGCATCTACTTTTGAAGAAGCAATAAAAGCCCAGGAAGATGAGGCAGATTATCTTGGAGTTGGAGCAATGTTTAATACTGGTACCAAAACAGATGCAAAGATTACGCCTATAGATGAGCTTGTGCAGATACGGAAACACATTGAGTTACCCATTGTAGTAATTGGGGGAATTAATGAAACTACTATACCAAAGTTTGAAGGCATAGATATTGATGGTATTGCAGTAGTCTCAGCTATTATTTCCAAGCCAGACATAAAGGCGGCAGCTCAAGAATTAAAAAATATGTTTAGGAAAAGCTTATAATAGTAATTTAAAAGAAATATAATAGAGCACTTTTATTAAACAGTAAAAGAATATATAATTTATCCTAGATGAAAGTATATTAGGAGGTTTTTTTATGGAGATACCAGTAAAAGTTGGAGACGTTTTAAAAGGAGAAATAAAAGATTTAAGCCATGAAGGGAAAGGTATATTAAAGGTAGATAATTTTACTTTATTTGTTGAAGGTGGCTTAATTGGAGATATAGCTGAAGTAGGAGTGATCAATGTAAAGAAGAGATTTGGTTTAGGTAAAGTTTTAAATATAATTGAACCTTCTAAAGATAGGATAAATTCAAAATGTAATATATCAAATATTTGTGGTGGATGTCAGTTTCAAGAACTTCAATATATAAAGCAACTTCAATGGAAAAAGAATAAAGTAAAGATGGACTTAGTAAAAATAGGAGGAATTTCTCAAGTTGAAGTTAATGATACTTTAGGAATGGAAGATCCTCTTAGATATAGGAACAATGTTCAAATACCAGTAGGTTTCCAGGATAATAAGGTAGTTTTAGGATTTTATGAAAAAGGCAGCTATGAAATTGCAAATATGAATAAATGTATTATTCAACCAGAGATTGGAGATAAGACAGCTGAAATTATAAAGAATTGGATGGAGAAATATAATATAAAGGCCTATAATAAGGTAAGTAAAAAAGGAATTCTTCGCCATATTGGAATAAGAACTAATAAAGATAATAAGGCTATGTTAATACTGGTCACAGCTGTAGATAAGCTACCTTATGAAAAAGAGCTAATAGATATGCTAATAAGTAATTTAAAAGATATAGAAAGTATTTATCAAAATATAAATAAAATGAATACATCTGTTACTTATGGAAGAAGTTTTAAAAAACTTTATGGAAAAGATAAGTTAATAGATTGGATTGGTGATTATAGATTCTATATATCGCCTAATTCATTTTTTCAAGTAAATAGAATTCAAAGTAAGGTTTTATATGATAAGGTAGTAGAATACTTAGATTTAAGAAAGGAAGACACAGTTTTTGACCTTTACTGTGGTATAGGCACTATATCATTATACTTAGCCTATAAAGCAAAAAAAGTATATGGAGTAGAAATAATAAAGGAAGCAATATTAGATGCAAAAGAAAATGCTAAGCTAAATAATATATCTAATGTAGAGTTCATAGAGGGAAAAAGCGAAGAAATATTTCCTAGACTTATGAAAAAAGGAGTTAAAGGAAATAAAGTAGTATTAGATCCTCCAAGGAAAGGCTGCGAAAAAGAAGTATTAGAAACCATAATTGAAATGGTACCAGAAAAGGTAGTCTATGTTTCCTGCAACTCTACAACTATGGCCAGAGATGTGGCTTTTTTAGTGGAGAATGGATATAAGGTAGAGGAAGTTCAACCAGTAGATATGTTTCCTATGACGAGTCATGTGGAGTGTGTGGTATTGATAGAGAGGGGATAGGTTGAAATAGCTGGGTTAAAGGCATTTTAAGTGAATATGTAGGTGTGTTTTTGTTCCCCTAGGCGATGAGTCTAGGGGAATTTTTCTAGGGGGGTCTATTGTGTACGCAAAATGGATACTATTATGCGGAAAGATAGATTTTCTTCTCGATTCTTCAAAATGTAATAAAGTAAGAATTCATAAATAAGGGGTTTCCATACATTAAGTTTTCTCATAATCAATATACCAGAGTACTAATATTGGGAAACCCTTATCATTAATAGATAAAAACAAATTAGATTTTTTACTGGGGTGGAGGAGACAGGATAGATGTATTATTTAATCTTCTCGTACAGCATCTGTATCGAAAATTCTATCAAGCTCCTCGTTTGATGTAATGCCACGAACTTTATTCCTAATCGTTGTTTTTCCCATATCCAGTCGATAGAAATGTTCACGACCATCTACACCTTTTTTTAGTCGGATAAGTTGAATCCTGCCAAATATATCCCAATGCTTCTCTGCGAATTTTGCTAAACCCACTGCCTTAGGGTAATTATCTTTACGGCTGGGATCGTGTGGTTCTAGAATATCAAAAACATAACCTTGTGCATCAGATCTAACAATCACTAAATCCGGGAACATAGAAGTGGTGACACCGCTCACTTCGTAAGGGATTTCAAGTGACCACTTTTTACGGTCGAGATTACGTAACCAGCATACAGCACCATTGTTGAGTTCTTCTGTAACAACTCCGCTTTCCCATGGGTTCAGTGATGTTTCAAATGTGCCATCCTCAGAACAATAAAGGTGCTGCTCAAATTTCATGCTATTATCTGGTACAGAAAAATCGATTGAATCTGGTAATATCCATGGTACAGATATCGGTTGTACAGAAGCATTAGTTAATCTTTCATAAACATTTTTACGTGCCTCATTTAGTCGTGAGATGGCTCTCTTGTTATTTTCATATAATGCAATGAATTCTTCCTCTGCAAAGGCGTTTATCCTCTCCATTGCGTCGGTATCATTTGTAAGAACGATAATTTCCTTTTTTACATCGATATGATCACGGGTACTATGGCGAATCCAATATTCCTTGTGTAATCCTTCTCCCAACAATCTACCGGCTTGTTCAAAATGTCGTGAAATATCAAATTCTGATACGGTCATAGTCTGGGTTGCCTCATCAAAGGAATAGGCATTGTCTCCATACTCAAATATCAGTGTGCCAAGAGCAAAACCAGTAATTGACGCTCCTCGGGCGTCAAAGTCCCCACTTTCTTTTATCCGTGAAATCTCCTCATCCATTTTTGATAAAACTGCGGTTTTGACAGTCTTCTGGGCTTCCAAGTCAATACCGTCCATGGTCAATGCACGAGAAATCTGTATTAACAATTTAAGTGGCGCCTGCTTACGGGCTGTATCTATTCGATAGGTGATGAGATTATCCATCGCATCAAAAATATCAGAATATTCTAAGTTTCGTCCGAGTGTAACAAGCTCCTTATTAGTTCCTGTTTCTGTAGGCATAATCGCTTCACTGTCACGTAGAGCATTAACAACGTTCTTTACTGTTTCTTCATCAAAATATGGAAGGAATAGGCTGACACTATTAAGCTCAGCATCGGAAGAAATCCTTCTTGCCAGAGGGGTACGAATCATGCGTCCCAGCAACTGAGCAATATAAGTATAATCTTGGGCACTGCGGAAGGACATCATCGTTTCCGCACGTGGACAATCCCACCCCGTGGAAAGATTCATTTTGAAGAATACAACTATTACATTTTCCTCATCCTGAATTCGTGAAGCTTCGATTTGCTGAATTTCAACGTCACGCACTTTAAGAGTACCACGGTCATTAAAAGTATGTACCGCTTCTCCAGGCTGTAATTTGCGTCCCAGCGTTTCTTCTAGTAAATCGATGCAAGCCCCCAAATCGGTTTGGGTTGCTATGCGATCATTTCCATCTTCAACTTGAATAACAAGTATAGGGTTTACCATTTTTTCGCCTTCACGCTCACAGTAAGACTCCCAGTGATCACATTTCTTGCGCCAATTATCTACCGCTCCTTTAAACATGGTCATATCGGCACTTAGTTGAATATCTGGGTAATGAATGATGATTCTATCCTTTAGAAGGCCAGACTCACGTACTTGCTCTGGTGGAACGATAACTTTTTGAACCGTTGATGTCGTTCCGGCAATCAAGTTATCAAATCTCTGGGGTGTTGCGGTTACACCGATAACTAGAGGCATAACGCAAAGGCCATCTTCTCTGCTGCCTTTAATAAATTTTTGTATTATGGATTGTGCCTTGTTTTCTGCTTGAACTGATGTATAGGTGCCCCTATGTGCTTCATCAATCACTACATAAAACTTTTTTGGATTACGTTTAGCAGTGTTAGTGAGAGTTTCCCAGATAGAATACTGACGCTTATCAGATGTACCTGTCAGTAGTTTATCTGAACCAAGTTTTTGAGTGTTCAAAAAGTAAATGCAGCCACCCTCAAAATACTCTGCATTGAAGGTTGAATCTATTGTCACTAAATCACGGACGCGGATTTTATCGGATTTACTTTCAATTTTTAACCTTGTTTGCTCGTTAAGCTCAGGTGAATCGGAAAGCCAAATGAAAATAGAATCTGGTTCTCCAATGTTGTCCGCACTCCCATATAATATATCTTCAAAAAGTGTTGTCATAATTATCGTTTTTCCTGAACCCGTAGGCGCAGAAAAGGAAATTATCTGTGGGTCGCGTTCACTCCACATTAAATGTGCCTTGTTGATTTTATCATGTAGCTCAGAAAGTGCCGTCTCCTGAAAAGGAAATAATATATCTCTCATTTATGAATCCCTCCTGCTTCCTAAGACAAAGTTATCGATATAATCTCGATATAATTGATATGTGTTATTTACTTTTACTCCGGCAGTCATTTCACGGAATGCTTCCTCGGAGTTAGTTACAAAATAGACCACTTGGATACCGATCTCTTCAGAAAGCTTTTCGGCAAATTCTGCGAACCGTGTTTCATCAACTAAAATAGCAAAGCCATTTTGCGGAAGAATTAACATTTCTGGTTCTTCATTGCAATTTACTTCTGGTCGCTTTCCGATAGCTCCAGATTTGAGCCAAAGTAATGGTAGTATTTCATGGAACTGTTGGCCCAATGAAACAAGATTTTTATCCAAGAATTCTAGCTTGAAGTATTCAGCATTTGCAGGAAAACCATCGCTCATTGGACGTTTAACTTGTGATGTTACACTAATGGGGCCTAGCAATTCTGAAACACGTGTCTTGATTGACTTAAATATGGCAGTCGATTTTGAGGCTATATAAAAGTCTGTAATTTGATCCTGTTCTTCAATGGCAGATAACCACTCATCAACTGCATTTACATCAAAAAGAATTGATGACGTATGTTTATTCGAAACAATGAATTTACAGTCTTTGGTTACTAGTGATTGCGGCAATTGTGACTTTCCTTCCTTATTTCGAAGTAAAGAAACAATTTGCTTTTTGGCAGTTACTGTTAATTCTGTAGGATTATCTACAAAACTTAACTGATAGAATGAGCGGTCTACTTCATCAGATACAGTCTGAGTAGTGAAGTACTCACCCGTTAAGACAGAGCCATCATCACGTCTTCCAAGGATACTATACTTTGTTCTAGGCCAAGTTATGGCACGACAAATTCCATGTTTTTCCCATTCAATATCACCAGGCTTATAGCCATTTTTTTTCAAGGTTTTTGATTCATCATCTGAGACCTCGTTATTAGTTACTAAAATGCAGCGGCGGTTTCCGTTGTCCTCAGCATTAAGTAAATTTACTGCGTGTAATGTGGTACCACTACCTGCAAAGAAGTCAACAATCAATGCGTCTTTCTTACCCGAAACTGCAAATGTCAGTGCTTCGCGGACTGCATAGAGTGATTTGGGGTATGAGAAGCCACCACCAAGTATGGCCTTGATCATATCTGTACCGTGGGCTTCTGCATTACATAACGGATCAGTCCAGACAGTTTTAGGTGGTTCGCTTTCCCTACGAAGAATTACTTCTATTCGGTCTCCTCGCCTTTCAATATACATTCGATCCCTAACAGATTCTACAGTATCTCGTCCATATCTCCATTTCTTTTCTATGCCGTTTTTATCAATAGGCCAGACATAAATGGTACCATCTTCGTTATGTTCTACTTGTGCTGTTGGATGTAATTCCTTATCAAGTAAATCACCGAAACCGATAATGTTATAATTCGAGTCTAAAATTACGGGATAGAAACATGTTGCACCTTCATAACGACCTGAGGTACTTCCCCAACGTCTTAGATTATATACATCGCCACCAGTATGCTGTTTACGGTAAATAATACTATCAGCTGAATATGAAAATATTGCATATTCGTGAGTCACAGAGAATTTTTTACCCTGAGTTCCACCGGGATTATGCTGAATGGTTACGCAAGTATGAGTTAAGTTTGGAAAAAGCTCATGAAGTAGAACCCATAGATGCGCATATTCATTATCATCTATTGTAGTAATCAAAACGCCATCATCAGCAAGTATTCTTTTTGCAATCTTTAATCGTTTTTGCATCATTGAGAGCCACTTACTGTGTCTCCAGTTATCACTAGAATCGACATAGTCATTATTGTATTTCCAATCCCGCGCACCTGTGTTGTATGGGGGGTCAATATAAATACAATCAACCTTCTTAGGGTAGAGGTATTCCAGTAACTGAAGGGCATGATAATTGTCTGCTTCAATGATTGGACCTATGTCAATATAGTAGACACATTTTTTCGAACATTTTCTTAAGCTGATTCCCTAGCATTCTCCTCACATTGCTGGGGAGTAATATAACCAATAGAGCTATGTATTCTTTCTCTGTTATACCAAGACTCTATATATTCAAATATTGCTAGCCTTGCTGTATCAAAGTCAAAGTACTTAACTTGATTAACTTCTTCTTTCTTTAAAACTGAATGAAAGGATTCTATACATGCATTATCATAAGGATTACCTTTGCCACTAAAAGAATGAG
>NZ_JAHLPM010000007.1 GCF_018917865.1 Tissierella simiarum | reverse complement strand
CTACAAGACAGAAGTAATCAATAGATACAATCAGCTAATTTTCTATAATAAGTTATTTTTTATAGCTAGTCCTATTCAATAAAATAGAAATATGTAATACAAGGGTGTAATCACACCCTTTAATTATGTAAATTTTGGAGGTGTAAAGTGAATAATAATGAATTTCTTATATGGATAAAGAGAATTCTATTAGCAACGGGAGGCGTAATAACTACAATATTAGGAGGCTAGGAAACGCTGTTAAAAACATTAGTATTTTTAGTTATCTGTGATTATATATTAGGTGTCATAGCTTTAAACATAAGTAAAGAAACAAACTCAAGTGTTGGCTACAGGGGAATATTTAAAAAGTTCTTTTGTTTGTACCCGTTGGAATCTCTTACAACTTAGATCGGTTATATGGATAAAAGATTTAAATGGAAGTAGTATTCCAGATTGGACTTTATGGAGTATGTTAGATAGGATAAGTGAATAGACTAAATTTTTATATTGTAGTAACAACTTTTACTAATGCGTAATATACTTATATAGTAGGAAAGAAATAAATTAATTAATTAATACATGTCTGTTCCTACTATAAATGCATAAATAAACTTTACCTATATCCCTTCAGAGGTTCTATTAATAGTTATTAATACAGTAAAGCAGAGAAAAAATGACGAGAGACATATTAAACCATATCCTTATTAACGAGACTAGGATTAATTCCTGGTCTTTTTGGTACTATAAAAGTGTAAATGTAACACTCAAAAATGAGTGAAACATTTGCACTTATTTTATTTTATAATAAAGGGAGTAATTGGTCTGACGGTAGTATTTTTGGATTAATCACATCCGTCATAAAAACAGTCAACCATTCACTTATTATAAACATTCGATTAAGCAGGTTGAAACCATGTGACTTTCGTGTAACTAACCAAAATGAATTGTAATAAGTGCAGATGGAACCAATTATAGATACTCTATTGGAGGTATCAATATGATAAGCATAGAAATTGATGTATCAAAAGGAAAAAGCACAGTATGTATCCTAAAGCCATATGGGGAAATACTTTGTTCACCTTATGAAATCCATCTCACACAGAAACAGAACTTTCAGAGTTAACAAATAGCATACTAAGGTTTAACGAAGAAATAAAAGTAGTAATGGAAGCAACAAGCTCTTATCATTTACTTGTATTTAGTTATTTAAAAGAAAAAGAAATCTTTGTGTCAGTGATTAATCCATTAATCATGAAAAAATATGTATCCATGACTCTTAGAAAAGGGAAAACAGATAAGATGGACTCCATAAAGGTAGCAAACTACGGAATAGACAACTGGTTTCGCTTAGAGGAATATCAAGTAGCAGATGAGACATATTCAGAGCTTAGGTTACTTGGCAGGCAATATGCTCATTACATTAAAATGAGGGTAGAAAGCAAACTTACACTTACCAATATGCTAGATAAAACGATGCCTGGAATAAAAACTTTACTAAAAAACAATTCAGAGAATCCCGAAAGGGACAAATTAAATGATTTTGTAGAAGAATACTGGCATTTTGATAACATAACCAGAAAAAGTGAAAAGCAGTTTATCAATAGCTATATAAAATGGGCAAAGAAAAAGGGATACCATCAAAATGAAACGAAAGCAAAACAGATTTATGCATTAGCTTCAGAAGGTATCCCAACTATATCTTCCAGTACTTCATCGACCAAAATGCTAGTACTAGAATCTGTGCGAGTTCTCAGAGAAATAGATAGAACTCTAAATATTATTTTAACACAAATGAGAGAACTAGCAAGAGGATTAAAAGAGTATGAGGTAGTAAAAGAAATGTCAGGAGTAGGAGAAACCCTTGCTCCAAGATTAATAGCAGAAATCGGAGATGTAAGACGATTTAAAAACGGGAAATCATTAGTAGCTTATGCAGGAATTGATGCTCCACCGCATGAATCGGGAAACTTTAGAGGAACACAAAGAAAAATATCAAAACGGGGATCAGCCATTCTTAGAAAAACAGGCTATGAAGTTATGAAATGCATCAAGAGTAACAAACCAAGTGAAGATTCAGTGTATCAATTTATGATGAAAAAAGAAGCAGAGGGAAAACCATTAAAAGTGGCAAAAATAGCGGCCCTCAATAAATTTTTACGAATTTACTATGCAAGAGTAAAAGAAATTTATACTGCTTAAACCTTTAACAGATATAAGTATGAAACAGGCTAAACAGAGAAATCGGTTTAGCCTATTTTGCATTCTAAAAAATACTTGATTTTTATTAGCAGGTTTTTATGTCCAAAATTAACAAAAAATAAAAAGAACCTAATTTTTTAGACTGGCATATAATTTATCGAAAGGAGGGATCATACATGAATGAAAACTATGAAAATATAGATAAGACAAAAGAGAGATTTATTGATGATAGGAGAGACCGCAACCTTTGTCAAAGATTTGCTCGTATATTAAATGCTTCAATATTAACTTCAACGGATGATCTATGTGTAGTAACATTTGATAGAAGAATTGAAGCTGAAATTGATGGAAGGCGTACAAGAAGCCCTCTTGTATTAGCAGCATTATTTTCCTTTGAATCAATGGATAAGAGAGGTAGAACTTTAAATTTAGGTGAAACAGTAATACTCGAGAAAGAAATAAATCCATTTATAAGTGCTTTAAGAGAAAGAGGAATAGAAGTAACTGCTTTGCACAATCATTGGTTATTCGATAGACCAAGATTATTTTATATCCACTTCTTCTCTATAGAAGATCCTATAACCTTTGCAAGAAAAGTTTCTGAAGCTCTTAGAGTATTGAGAGATTAATTAAATAGATTAAATTAGATCAGGATTAATTTCTTGGTCTTTTTTATTTTCTGAAACTTTTTAAATTATTTTTACATAAATTTAGTTGTGGAGATGTTTACAAGAAGATATAAAAATTAGAAAATTATGGTATAATGTTTATACTAATTGTGTCGTATAAGTAGAGAAATATGTAGTAAAGGAAAATAATAGTTAAACTATAACATAGGATGTATTTAAATTTCACTTGATATATAATTAAATAAATTGACAATTGTAAGCTATTCTGAATGTAAAGGGGAATTAAACATGGATAATTTTAAATTTGTAACTGGAAGTATAGAATTACTTGATTTTGTACAACCTTTATGGGAAAAGTTAAATAAATACCACGAAGTTAACTCAAATTATTTTCAAAGTAGATTCACAAATCTTAAATTTGAGGTTAGAAAAAATAAGTTTGTCAATGACAACAATTTAGAAGTTAAAGTGGATTTAATTAAAGATATAGAAAAAAACTTATATATTGGTTGTTGTATTAGCACAGTTAGTAAAGAATTAGTTGGGGAAATTGATTCTCTTTTTGTTGAAAAAGAATATCGTAAATATGGTTTAGGGGATAAGTTGATGAATAGAGCATTAGATTGGCTAAATAGCAACCAAGTAAAAACAAAGATAATTGGAGTAGCAGAAGGAAACGAATATGTATTAGGATTTTATAAAAGGTATGGTTTTTATAAAAGAAGAGTAATTTTAGAACAGATAAATGAATAGCATTTAGTTCCCAATATTTTTAAAATGCCATTCAAGGGAACTCTTAAAAAGAGTTTCCTTGAAAAACGTTATATTATCAACACTATTCTTTAACATAGCCTAAATTTAATGTGTAATTATTCAAAAGGAGGAGCAATTTAAATATGAATTTATTAGATATTCAAAAGCAGGTAGGTAATTTCATTAAAGATAAAGGATTGAATTCAAATGTTAATATTAGGATAATTGACTTGGTATCAGAAGTAGGAGAGTTATCAAAGGAAATTTTAAAAGGAACTAACTATGGAAGTAAACCATTCGAGAAAACTGAAGAATGGGAAAATGAAATTGGAGACGTGCTTTTCTCTCTTGTTTGTATAGCAAATGAAACTAATACTAATTTAAAAGATTGCTTAAATTATGTTCTTGATAAATATGAAAAGAGGTTTATTAATAAAGGTAATTTAGATTCTGGAAGATAAAATTTAAGTCTATTAAGGAATTGACAAAAAAGCTAGAATATAATAATATCAATATGTCACAAGACTACCTATGAAGCATTTGAAACAGATATGCAGAATCCATAGGCCTTGTTTGATTATTAGCTTACCTATAAGGACTAAAATTACATAGTTAATGATAATAGAAGTAGTTTCGGCTACTTCTTATTTTTTATTTAAAAGAGCAAACAATAGAACAAATTATAAATAATTTCGTAATATATATTACAACAATAGATAAAGTTGCTAATAGAAAAAAGCAAATAAAAGCTAAGAATTTTAAAAGTTTATTTGGAATAGATAGATTACTAAATACTCAATTTTAAAAAAGGGAGGTGGAGTAGATGAATCAAATCTTTGAACAAGGTAGACGTAGGGAAAGAGATAGAGATAGAGAAAGGGAAAGAGATAGAGAAAGAGATAGAGATAGAGAAAGGGAAAGAGAAAGGGAAGAAGAAAGGGAAAGGGATAGAGAAAGAGAAAGAGATAGAGATAGGGATTGTGATAGACGTAGAAGAAGAGAAAGAGAAAGGGAAGACCGGGAAAGAGATAGAGATAGAGAAAGGGAAAGAGAAAGGGAAGAAGAAAGGGAAGAAGAAAGGGAAAGAGATAGAGATTGCGATAGACGTAGAAGAAGAGAAAGAGATTGTGACAGAGAGTAAGATAGATGCTTTGATGGCTGTTTTGGAGGAAGTAGTTTATTTTCCTTTTTAATTTATACTATTTTGCATATGTTGGCATGAACGTAGGCATGACGCGAATTTTGTGATTGCTAGAAAATAGATTGTAGTAAAAAACAACTAGGTTAACAAATTAGTTAACCTAGTTGTTTTTTAGTTATTTTCATCTATCTTTTAATTTTTACTTAATCGGTGATACATATTTTTTCTGAGACGTGCAATTCCAAAACTACCTAATATATTAACTTTAGACAAGCTTTTATATATACACTAATACAAATTACAATACTACATACACAAAACCTTTCTATAAGCCTATACAAGCCTTAAAATGCTATATCGAATATTTTCTCCAAAAGTGGAGAAATTTTAGCAGGAATTTCCGATTTTATGTAGAAATAATATAGTAGAAGCGTTAGTGAGGTATAAAATTGTGAAAAATTTAATCAGAATTTATAAAGCAATAATTGTAATAGGAATTTTTACAGTGATAGCTTCTTCCATTTCCTTTATATATCATCATTTAAAAGCATTGCCAGATAATGTTAGCTTTTATCCTGAAGAAATTACTTTATTTTTATGTATGCTATTATTTCGTGCTTTAGCAATTGTATTTGGAATGGAAAAATCTAGCAAAATAGCATTTATAGGAATAATTATTAGTATGTTAAATTTATTTATGTTTCAATTAGTTGAGCTAGCAAGCTAAAACAGGACTAATAAATATTTTAATTTTTTGACGTCAAAAATAAATTTGATGTTATATGTGTTTTTGATATAGATATAGATAATGAAAAATAATTTGTAAAAAATAATATTAATGCATCATTTAAAAATTTTCTATTATAAACTGGAGGTTGGAATATGGGTAGATTAAGAATAGTCCTTAAATAAAATACAATATTTAAGGAGGAAAAGAAAATATGAATAAAATTAAAATTAAAACTGATGTTATTCCATCAATTGAAAGCTTAATGAATTTATATAATGATGTTGGATGGTCTGTTTACACAGATGATCCTAGTAAGTTAAAGATGGCTTATGATAATTCACTTAAAGTAATATCAGCATGGAATGAAGATATACTGATAGGGATTATTAGAGCTGTAGGTGATGGATGTACAATTATATATATTCAAGACATTCTTTTACTTAAGAAATATCAAGGTGAGGGTATAGGCAGTATATTAATGAATGAAATGATGACTATCTATAAAGACGTTAGACAGAAAGTACTGATGACTGATGATCAACCTGATACAATTGCATTTTATAAAAAATGTGGTTTTGTTACACCAGATGTTTATGGAGCTATTGCATTTGTAAAAGATACACAAAGATTAGATTTTTGATCTGATCTAGAAAGTTATATATATTCTGTCAAGAATAAGATATAATATAATCATTTTGATGTATTTTTAGAGCCTGAGTTTCAGGCTCTTTTTCTTTCCTTAGCTTAAACTAAAATTTACTTAAAACCGACCTCATATAATCAATCAAGATAAACCTTATTAATAGATTTTATACTTTAAATACAAAATTTTTTATAAGCTTTAAAACACCATAGCAATTATTTTTCAATCTTTTAGTGGGAATTTTGCTTAATTGTTTAGTTATATACATTATATTGGGATTAATGTTATAATGCAGTATATAGATAAACTGTAATTTAATATACAATTATAAAATAAGATGGATTAAACACAGGGAGAGGTACAATGAAATTTTTAAATCCATTGATAGTTGTTTCGAATATGGAAAAGTCAAAGCGATTTTACTATGAAGTACTTGGTTTAGAAGTTGTTGTTGATTTTGGTGCAAATGTAACTTTAACAGGTGGTATTGCATTACAAACAAAAGATACTTGGTCAACTTTTATTCACAAGCAGGATAGTGAAATTATTTTTGGTGGAAATGTGGCAGAATTATATTTTGAAGAAGATGATTTTGATGGTTTTATTCAAAAGATAAATGACACTGAAGGCATTAACTATGTACATACTATGGTAGAACATTCTTGGGGACAGCGTGTTGTCTGTTTCTATGACCCTGATAAGCATATTATTGAAGTCGGAGAAAACATGATTATGGTTGTCAGACGATTTATAAATAGTGGCCTATCAATTGAAGAAACTGCTATTAAAATGGATGTTCCAGTTGATTATGTGAAATCTTGCTTAGAGTAGATTATGAGAATTTTAAGGGGAGTTAAAATGAGAAACCATAAATTTATTCTAAAATGGGAGAAACAGAGAAAATTAGGTTGGCTTTTATATTCCTTAATTACATCAGGTGTTCGTACTAGTATTGGTGCTATAATTATGATGGCAGGCAATATGCTCATAAGAAAGACTCTATATGTACACCCATTGTTTACTTGTACGTTATTGGGTATAGCTATAGGAAGTTTTTTAATGGGAAGCAGTCATATAAACGCAATGAAGAGAGATATAAAGAGTTAACTGAAGGTATGTAGTTAATGAAAAAAGTATAAAATGAATATAGTGATTTTTATAAAGAAAAAAGATTAATATTTTTAGTCTTTTACTTTTTTATATCTAGCAAAGTTAACCACGTCTGCTGTTAATAGCATAATAATGAATTTACAAAAAAGTTCATCGTCTAATCTTAACATATTACAATAATTTTAAGTGTTAAGTAAAATGATAAAATATCTATCTAAAAGTGAAGAGAGTGATATTTAAAGCCATAACGTAAAATAAACTTTTCTAAAAATATAAAAACTACTAAAGTTGAAAACGAGTAAGGGATATGAGGGTAATTGTCGCAATGTTGATTAAATATAAATTATATGTATAATATAAATATCATTAAGTTGTATAGAAGTAATTTTATAATATATAAATATTATTTAATCTACATTAAAAAAATATATCTGTCGACCTATGATAATGTAAAAAGCCTGGAGATAGACAATTGTGATAAAATACATATTTAGAGTAGAGAAAATAGATAAATTATATGAAAATTTCAGTGTATTAATTAATATAAATACCTGATAGACAGAAATATATAGTTAAAGCCAGGAAAATCAATACCTCTGAGGACAAACCTTTTAATAGAACTAAATTAGAATGTAAACCATGACCATTATCTTCCTAAAGTCTATATAGGACTACTTTTAATAGAACTAAATTAGAATGTAAACGTTTCTATAGTAATAGGCAAGAATGGAGATATATATCTTTTAATAGAACTAAATTAGAATGTAAACTTCATCTATTCCAGCCTCTATCATGGTCTCTTTTACTCTTTTAATAGAACTAAATTAGAATGTAAACAAATATTATTCAAATTGAAAATACAAAGATAACAACTTTTAATAGAACTAAATTAGAATGTAAACATTACATATGCAGAGGTATTAGATATGCTGCAAAGACTTTTAATAGAACTAAATTAGAATGTAAACATGGAGGTAGGACAAGTTATGAACTTGAAATATCTAGCTTTTAATAGAACTAAATTAGAATGTAAACAAATAGGGGGGAGAGAAGAAAAATCCTAACCCCTCTCTTTTAATAGAACTAAATTAGAATGTAAACACTTTTAATAAACCATATTTACTTATTTGCCTGTTACTTTTAATAGAACTAAATTAGAATGTAAACTTATATCTAATAGTATAAATACTACCTGCTTGTAAGCCTTTTAATAGAACTAAATTAGAATGTAAACGCTTATATTGTTCATATTGAATATTATTTAGCATTTCTTTTAATAGAACTAAATTAGAATGTAAACTTTGGAGTAGGAGTGGAGTTTAGTAGATGGAGTTATCTTTTAATAGAACTAAATTAGAATGTAAACTAGTTTAATTCTTGTGCTATTTCTTTTAATGTCTTCCTTTTAATAGAACTAAATTAGAATGTAAACTAGAAAATGTTTCAAAATCATAATAGTAAATAGAATAGCTATAGCTATTCTATTTTTGTTTAAAAATATATCATTTATCTAATAGAAATGACATGTTTATCAAATGAAGAAGGCTAAAAGCTAACACATATAAAATGGATACTATTATAATGAAGAACATGGTATAATGGAATGGGTGACACTCTTCTTAAAGGGGGAATTCACATGGAAGAAAAAAATATTTTAGTCTGTGTTACACAGCAAAAAACTTGTAAGAGATTGATTCTGAATGGCTATAATATGATTGAAAATAAAGAAGACAAATTATATGTTATCCACGTAGTAAATGAAAAGGAAAAATTTTTGAATAAGGAAAATGATGGTGAAGCCTTAGAATATTTATTTTGTGCATCTAAAGAAGTGGGAGCAGACTTAACGGTACTTAGGTCAAAGAATATTATATCCACTATGATTGATTTTGCAAAAGAACATAATATTACTCATATAGTAATGGGGTCATCTGTTAGTCAAGAAACTGAAGGTCAAGAGAGTATTAGATATAAATTAAAAGAATCTTTATGTGATGTAGAGTTTGTTATACTATAAAACTCGTTTGCATAATTAGGGAAGTATTTTTTCAATATGCATATAATAATTCTGCAAGAATAAATTAATAATATTCTACAATTAAAGGAGGGCTATTATGGCAAAACTTAGAAGAATGTTTCCAGGAGGAAATACTGCTAATGGATTTTATTCTTTCCATGATAATATAATGGGATTAGACAGAGAAAAACTGTATATATTAAAAGGCATGCCTGGTGGAGGTAAATCCTCTTTAATGAAAGAAATTGGGGAAAGAATGCTTAAAGAAGGTTTCACTATAGAATATCATCATTGTCCTTCAGACCCAGAATCAGTAGATGGAATAGTAATTAAGGAATTAAAAATTGGGATAGTAGATGGAACTTTTCCTCACGTAATAGATCCCACTTATCCTGGACTTACGGATAAATTAGTGGATTTAGGTCAATTTATAGATTCTAATATATTAGAGAATTATAAAAAGGACATCTTTGAAGCAAAAAGAAATAATAAGTTTGCTTATAGAAAGGCTTTTAACTATTTTAAGTCAGCAAAATCAATTTATGAAGAAATAGTTGAAACTAATAAGCTAATAGTGGATTTTAAAGAAATAAATAAAATAAGCAAGACGATATTAGAGAAAATTTTTTCTGAAGAAGGAACACCATATCATAATGGATTTAACGAAAGACATCTTTTTGCTACGGCATATACTCCAGAAGGCTATATAGATTATGCAAACTATATATTAGAGGGAGTTTCAAAAGTTTATTATATAAGTGGAGAAATAGGAACGGGTAAATCTACTTTTATGGAGAGGGTAATAGAAGAAGCTAAGATTAGAGATTACCATTTGGAGATTTATCATAATTCTTTAATACCAGAAAAAATAGAATCAGTATTAATAGAAGAAATTGATACCATAGTTACTTCAAATGAAAATGCAGCTAATTTCACCAATAATAAAGTAGATTTTAATAAGTATATTCATGAAGACAAGATAAATAGTGAAGACTATAAAATTTTTAATTTGCTAGTAGAAAAAGGAATTAAAAGTTTAGAAGGAGCTAAAAATAACCACTCTATTTTGGAAATATCTTATAAACCTTCTGTAAATTATGATGGAGTTACTGAAATAAAAGAAAAGATTCTAGAAGAAATTTTGAGTTATAGGTAAACATAAAAATGGTTGAATTAGATTATATAATTCAACCATTTTTATGTTTAGTTAATATTTAACTCAACAAGTATTATAATACATGAGGTTTTTATCATATCAGCTTTGTGAAGCTTTTATTTTTTCATAAAATTTATTTATGACCATACTTAGTTCATCTATTGAACAACCACCTTGTACAGTTTGGAGGCTTCCTCCACCTTTTATAGAAATTTCACTAGATATATCTTTTAATATGTTTTTTAAGTTTATATCTAAATTATTGCTTCTACTAATTAAAAATTGTCCCTTTCCGTCATTATTAAGGCCATAAATTTGGATTAAATTTTCTTTGTTATTTAAATAAGATGATATAAAACTAATTTCTTTATAATCTACATCTTTTAATTCCTTAAAAATATAATTAATTTTATTTATATTGATAGATTCTTTAAAAAATTCTTCACTTTTATATTTATAGAGTCGTTCCCTTAAATCTCTATTCTCTTTTTCTAAATCTTCTTTTTGTAAATATAGTTTATTAACTTTTTGATAAACATCAGTATCTTTGGATGATAACAATAAACCAATATCCTTAATATATTTATTCTTCCATGTATAATCCTTAAGAGCCCTGTTTCCACAGACAAATTCTACCCTAGTATTTCCTTTGTATTTTTCCCATTTTCTGATTTTAATTAATCCTATTTCGCCTGTACTTCTATGGTGAGTTCCACCACAAGGAGAAAAATCAATTCCATCTATCTCAACAATACGAATGTTAGAATTAACTGTAGGTTGTTTTCGAACAGGGATTTTTTCTACATCCTTTTTTTCAATAATATAGGATTTAATTTGAAAATTAGAGAAGATTATTCTATTGGCAAAAGTTTCAATTTTATCTACTTCTTCTTCTGTAAGTTCTGGAATTGTCACATCTATGTAAACATATTCTTTGCCAATATAAAACCCTACAGTTTCTCCATTATATAGTTTGTAAAAGGCTGCTGATAAGAGATGTTGACCTGAATGTTGCTGCATATAATCTAGCCTATTTTCCCAATCAATAGATAGTTGCACCTTATCACTATGAATGTTGTCTTTTACAACATGAATTATATCATTTCCCTCTTCGTAAGCTTCTAATACTTCCACACCATTAATAGTTCCTATATCCCCTGGTTGTCCACCAACTAAATTGGGATAAAATATTGTTCTATTTAATTTTAAATAATATCTATTGTTCATATATTTTTTTTCAATAATTCTCCCATCTATTTCTCTTAGATATGGATTTTGTAAATAAAGTTTTTCTGTCATTAATAACCACCAATCCCTTCACTATATTAACTATTATTTTATCATTAATATATAAAAAACAATACTTAAAAATTAGTCTAATATGGTATAATCACATTAACACTTAGTTAGGAGAATAATAATATGCATAACGGAAGTTTATTTATATTTATAGGGTTGCTTTTAATGATTTGGAGCCTGAATAGAATGAATAGGAAAAAATAAGATGGAGGAGTTTCATGGAGAAACCTTTTATTTTTATGACAATTCCTATAGTAATTGGTATACTCATTGCCTATTACTTAAAAATTAATATATTAGTACTATCTACTCTAATTCTTGCAGCTTTAGTTTATTACATATTTAATATCAATAAAAAGAACCGTAGGAGATTAACAATCCCGATTATATTTTTATTATTAGGCATGATTCTAGTCAGTTTGAATATGAGCAAAAGTCAACTAATTAATAAGGTTGGAGAAGAGCTAACTTTAATTGGGGTAGTTAAAGATATAAAATATAAGAATGAAGAAGAAGGAAAATATATCGTATTGGTTGAAGAGTTAGAAGAAAAACCTCATAGAATTAGAATTAATGAAAAAATAGTATTGAAGATAATAGGAGATAAGAATTTGGATATAGGTTACAGGATTTTTTTTACAGGAACCCTAAAAGAACCTATGACAAATACTAATCCAAAGCTTTTTAATTATAAGAAAAGCTTATTATCGGATAATATTTATACTACGGCAACGATAAAAGATTATTCAATAGCTAAAATAGAAAAATTTGATTTAAAAATAAGAGATAAAATAAAGATAGCATTTAGAAATAAGGTTGAGGATGTTTTTGATAATAATTTATCTAAAGACAATAGTTCTCTAATGAAGGGAATTGTACTTGGAGAATATTCCTATCTAGATGAAGATAATATAGCAATGTTTAGAAATCTAGGTTTAGCCCATGCATTAGCTGTATCTGGGTTACATGTAGGAATTATTGCTTCTTTTCTTATGTTGCTATTATCTCGAATAGGAATTAGTAGAAAATTTAATTTCATAATTATATTTATGACTATCTGGTTGTACAGTTTTCTGATAGGATTTCCACCTTCAGTACTAAGAGCAAATATAATGTTTACTTTATTATTCTATTCTCAATTAGCAGCAGAGCCATATGATCCTATAAATGCTTTGCTAATAGCCATGTTTATTTTATTAGTTATTAATCCATTTTGGATTTTTAATGTGGGCTTCCAACTATCCTTTTTAGCAACCTTCTCTATATTATATATAACGCCAAAATTAAATAAAGTATTTTATCCTTATAATAATAAGTTAATCTATTCCATAAGTACTATCTTAGGCGTTCAAATAGGATTATTTCCCATACAAAGTTATTATTTCAATAAAGTATCCTTTATAGGAATATTAGCAAATTTAATAATAGCTCCATTATTGTCTTTATCTTTAATTCTAGGAATATTAATGTTAGTATTAAATCATATACTTACCCCTTTAACTAAAAGTATTGGAAGATTCTTAAATTTATTTTTATCTATTCAATTTACCATAATTAATTTATTAGATAAGATACCTTTTGGTATATTAAAAATATATTCTCCATCAATAGTTGAAATTATGATATACTATATTCTTGTACTTATAATCCTAAAAGTTATTAATATAAATAGATTTAATAAAAAATTCAACAAGGTTATCTTATATTATTTAGTTGCAGTCCTTCTAATAAATACTCTAGTTATGGTATTGGACAATAGTATAGAAGTTCATTTTATAGATGTAGGTCAAGGGGATTGTATCTTTATAAAAACTAGTAGAGGAAATTTTTTAATGGATACTGGAGGAAATGTAATTGGGTCTTTTGATGTGGGTAAAAATATAGTACTACCTTATTTGCAGAAAATAGGCATAAATGAATTACAAGGGGTTTTTATAACCCATTTTGATGAAGATCATTGCAAGAGCCTTCCATATTTAATTGATAATATGAATATTAGTTGTGTATTAACAGGATATGAAGACTATAAAAGTCCAGTATATAAATCAATAAAGCAAAGAGATGTACCTCTTATTTTATTGAAGGAAGGGGATATAATTTGGTTAGATAAAAATACCAAATTAGAAATTATTAGTCCTAGTAAAGACTTATTAAAGACTACGGATAAAGCTAATGATTTATCTTTAGTTTCTATGCTGGTTTATAATAATAGAAAGATGTTATTTACTGGGGACATTGAAAAAGATGGAGAGAATAGTATTTTAAATAAAATAGACTGTACGGTAGATTTTATAAAAGTTCCTCATCATGGCAGCATAACTTCTTCTACAATAGAACTTTTAAATAAGATAAAACCACGAATAGGTTTCATATCTGTAGGAAGGAACAACTTTTATGGTCACCCTAGTGAAGAAGTAATTAATAGATATGAGAGCATTGGTACCTTAATTTATAGAACGGATGAATCGGGACTGATTAAACTATATTTAGATAAAGATAAGTTTTATATTAAAACTTTTATAAAAGAAAACGTTGATTTAACATACATATTAGAGGAATATGGATTGAACTTAATATTTTATTTGGTCTATTATTTAGTAACGTATTTATTCATAAAATATTATTGGCATAAAGAAAAGGAGCTGGTATTACTTGAATTATAAAGAGTTTATAAAAATTATGGAAGATGATGGATTAAAGTCTGCTTATTTGTTTTATGGAGAGGAAGAATATTTAATAAAAGATATCCTAATAAGAATAAAAGAAAAATATATAGATGAAGCTTTTGAAGCTTTAAATTATATAATTATAGAAGGAAAAGATGCTAGTTTTGATACTATATTAAATGCCTGTGAAACTTTACCTTTTATGTCTCAAAAAAAGATAGTTTTAGTGAAAGATTTATCTCAGCTATTGGCTAAAGATGAGGCCTATGAAAAGGAAATTTTAAGCTCTTATATAGAAGGACTAGATAACTATATTTCTTTAATCCTAATTGAACCTTCAAGTAATATAAAAAAAGGTAGCAAAATGTATAAAACTATTAATAGATTAGGTGGAATTGTTGAATTCTCTAAATTAAAAGGGAAAGATTTAACGTCTTGGATAGAGGATAGGTTTAGAACTTATGGAAAAAAAATATCTTATTCTAATATTAATTATTTCATACAACAAACAGCTTATTTTGGATTTAATCAAAGTAAGACTTTATATGATTTAGAAAATGAAATATTAAAAGTAATAAACTATGTATCTGAAGAAGAAGTTTTGAAAGATCATATAGATCTAATATTATCAAAACCTATAGATATAAATATTTTTAATCTTTTAACCAGTATAAATAGGAAAGATGGAGAAAATGCCTTAAAAATATTTAATGAAATGTATATATCTAATGAACCTGTTCAAAGAATATTATTTATGATAACGAGACAGTTAAGATTGATGTTAAGTTATAAATTATATAGAGAAAAAGGTTATATGGAAGGAGAAATATTAGAAAAGTTACAATTAAAATCTTATGAATATGAAAAAATATCAAATCAAAGCAGTAATTTTACATTAAACCAACTAGAAAGGGCCTTAAATTACTGTTTAGATGTAGATAAAAAAATAAAAACTAGCTCTTTTGATGAAAAAGTAGCAATAGAAATGCTCATTATTAATCTATGTTTTAATATATAAAAAAACTTCGGCAATCCCGAAGTTTTATCTATATAGCTTCATTTAATTTCTTAGTTAAACGGCTAACCTTTCTAGCAACATTGTTTTTATGGATAATATTTTTTTGAGCTGCTCTTTTTAACTTTTTATCTATAACTTTAAGTAATTCTTTAGCTTCATCTAAATTTTCATTTGCAACAGCAGTATCAAACTTCTTTATATATGTTTTAATTTCTGATTTTATACTCTTATTAACAGCAGTTTTTCTTTTAATGACACGGATTTTCTTTTCAGCTGATTTAATGTTTGCCAATAGTTTCACCTCCTCTAATCTAACAAAAAATATTTTACCATGAAGAACTAGAAATTGCAAGGATAATTAAGTTTATCATACATAAAAAAAAGAATTAGAAGAAAAATAATAAAAAGAAAAGTTGAGAGGAGAATTATATGTATCAAATACACACTGATTTAGCTGTAGAAAGTAGAGAGTTATATAAGGAAAGAGAAAAAAGAGAGGTTCCAGGAGTAGAAGTGGAGAAAGAGGAAGAAGATAATTATACTGTTACTAGAGTTAAAATAGTAAATGAAATAGGGATGCAAAGTATGGGAAAAGCCATAGGTACTTACATTACTATAGATGTTCCTAAACTTAAAAAAACAGATGAAGATTTAAAAGATGAAATAAGCCAATTGGTTGCCAAAGAAATAAAAGGTTTAGGTAAAAATAAAGAGGACTCTAAAATATTAATTATAGGGTTAGGCAATTGGAACGTTAGTCCTGATGCTTTAGGACCTAAGGTAATAGAGCGAGTTCTAGTGACTAGACAGTACTTTGTAAATTATAACAAAGAAATAGATGAAACTGTAGCTAATGTAGCAGCTATATCACCAGGAGTTATGGGTTTGACAGGAATAGAAACAGGAGAAATAGTAAGAGGTATAGTGGAAAAGATAAATCCTGATTTAGTTATAGCTGTAGATGCATTAGCTTCAAGAAAAATGGATAGGATTAGTACTACTATACAAATATCAGATACAGGCATTAATCCGGGTAGTGGTATAGGGAATAAACGAATGGGCCTTAATAAGGATACATTAGGTGTTCCTGTAATAGCCATAGGCATACCTACTGTAGTAGATGCTGCTACTATGATAAATGATACAATGGACTTAATTGTTGGATCTATGAAGAATGAGGCACAAGTAGGAAGTGAATTCTATTCTATGCTTAATGAGATTTCAAAAGAAGATAAATATTCTCTAATTCAAGAAGTATTAGAACCTTTTATGCCCAATGTAGTAGTAACACCAAAAGAAATAGATTTAATAATAGATGATCTATCTATTATAATTGCTAATGGTTTGAATATAGCACTTCATCCAGGAATAGATTTAAAGGATGTTAACAGATATATAAGGTAAGCTTATAAAAATAATATCATATATGTCCCATTAATTGAATATACTCTTTGTATTGAAAACATAATTTAGGGAGTGTATTATATGAACAGGCAAAAAAAATCTAACTATATTATATTAGTCCTCGTCTGTCTTATAATGTTAAACACAGGTACTATATTAATAAAAACCTATTATAGTAGAGAAGACAAAGAGATTTTTAATAATGTAGAAAAAAGAAAGATATCTTCCCAATGGTTAATTCCTATTTTGGGAAGAACAAGCTCTATAATTAGTTTCTATCAAAATCAAGATTATAATGAAAGGTTTAATCTTAAAGATATAATTAAAGAAAAAATTTACTCTATATCATCTTTAGATTTTTTAAAAAAAGAAGATAATAATGATAAAGAAATGTTAGAAGAAGATAATGAAGAAAATGATGAACTACATACTACAGTTCTCGAAGATCAAGTGATTATAGATAGGCTTGATGAATACGAAAGTCTAATAATTGTGAAAGATTCAGAAGGAAAAAGTTCTGTTGAGAGTATACCAGAGCCATTGAACATAAAGAAAATGAAAATTAACAAAGAGAAACCCTATATTTTATTGTATCATACTCATGGAACAGAAGCATATTTACCTATTAAAGATAGTCAATATCACACTACAGAAAAAAAATATAATGTAGTAACGATAGGGGAAATTATGACAAAGATTTTAGAAGCTAATGGACATAAGGTTGATCATGTAGAAATCTATCATGATTTACCTTCTTATAATAAATCTTATTCTAGATCTTTAAATACTGTAAATAAAAAAATGGAAGAAGAAAAAAACTTAAAAGTTTTTTTAGATGTTCATAGAGACGGTATAGGAGATGATGCTAATTATAGGGAAAGAGCTTTATCAAAAGCTAAGACAAAAATAAACGGGGTAGATGTAGCCACTTTCTCTATAGTTGTGGGGCCTGATTCACCTAACAAGGAACAAGTATTGAGTTTTGCTAAATATATAAAAGCAGTATCTGATACTTTATATCCTAATCTATGTACAGGTATAATAATTAAGCCAAAGGGTAAATATAATCAATTTGTTTCAGACTATTCAGCTCTGATAGAAGTTGGTAGTAATTTAAACACTATAGAAGAAGCTTCTGAAAGTGCTAAACTTATAGGAGAAATACTAACCCTAGTCCTAGATAGCATCCGAGAATAAAAATCTTTGTTTTATTTATAAAAAATGCTATAATGGAGGTAGTTCTAGAGAAAGACAGGAGGTTTTAACGAGATGGAAGAAGAAAATAAAAACGATATTAAAAAAGAAACAATAGAGTGGATAAAGAGTATATTATTAGCTGTAGTTATAGCAGTTTTAATTAAAACTTTTATATTTAACACTACTTATGTTTTAGGTAACTCAATGTATCCAACTCTGCATGAGAAAGATAGACTTTTTGCAAATAAAATATCTTTATATTTTAGTAGTCCTAATAGAGGTGATGTAGTAGTTTTAAAAGCTCCAGACAATCCTAGTAAGGACTACATTAAAAGGGTAATAGGATTAGGCGGAGACATAGTAGAAATAAAGGACGGTAAGGTTTATGTAAATGGAGAGGTATTAAAAGAAGATTATATAGAGAAAGATTCTTTTACTCATATTTATGGAGAAAGTTATTGGGAAGTGCCAAAGGGACAAGTTTTTGTATTAGGGGATAATAGAGAAGAGGGTGCAAGCAAAGATAGTAGATATTTTGGTTGTGTCTCATTAAAATCTATAAAAGGTATTACTGGCTTTAGGTATTTTCCTTTTGACGACAGATTTGGTAAGATATATTAGTATATAATTAGCAAAAAATGGATACCCTAATTAGGGTGGTAAAAATGGAAACGAGGATTGAAAGAAATAGAAGATTAAGAAGAGAAAAATGGAAAAAAAGCTTTAAAAATTTATGTATTTTGTTTCTTGTAGCATTGCTTATAATAGGCGTAAAAGTTGTAAACAATACTATAGTAAAATTGAACTGTATTGAAAATCCTAAAATACTTAGTTTAGATGTTAGAAATAGTAAATTAGACATATTTGGTAGAACCTATTTTATTGATTTTAAAATTCTTAAAAAAAATAACTAGAAGACCAGTTTTTCTGGTCTTTTATTTTACATAGGAACGAATATTTGCTATAATTGGTACTAGTTATTTCGAATCTTCATAAGGAGGAAAAATATGCAAAGTAAAAAGCAAAAAAATATTAGAAACTTTTCAATAATTGCTCATATCGATCATGGAAAATCTACCCTAGCAGACAGATTAATAGAAAAGACAGGAATGTTAACCTCAAGAGAAATGCAAAGTCAAGTTTTAGACAATATGGATTTAGAGCGAGAAAGAGGAATAACTATAAAGTTAAAGGCTGTGAGACTTGTCTATAAAGCTAAGAATGGAGAAGAGTATTTGTTAAACTTAATAGATACTCCAGGTCATGTAGATTTTAACTATGAAGTATCTAGAAGTCTAGCTGCCTGCGAAGGTGCTCTTTTAGTAGTAGATTCTACACAGGGAATAGAAGCTCAAACCTTAGCTAATGTTTATTTAGCTTTAGAACAAGATTTGGAAATTATACCTATAATAAATAAAATAGATTTACCTAGTGCAAGACCTGAAGAAGTAAAAAAAGAAATAGAAGATATTATTGGAATAGATTGTGAAGAAGCACCATTGATTTCAGCAAAGGAAGGATTAAATATTGATGATGTATTAGAGGAAATAGTAGAGAAAATACCTGCTCCTAAAGGAGATGTAGAAGCACCTCTAAAAGCTTTAATATTTGACTCTTATTACGATAGCTATAAAGGGGTAATCTGTTATATAAGAGTATTTGAGGGAACAATAGAACCTGGTATGACCATAAGAATGATGTCAACAGGAAAGAGTTATGAAGTAACTGAAGTAGGGGTAAATACTTCAAAGCATATGTCTTTAGATAAATTAGAACCAGGTGATGTTGGGTTTGTAACAGCTAGTATTAAAAATGTAAAGGATGCTAGAGTAGGAGATACTATCACAGATCATAAAAATCCTACAGATAGTCCTTTACCAGGATATAAGAAAGTAATACCAATGGTTTATTGTGGAATATATCCAGCAGAAGGTGAAGATTTTAATTCTGTTAGAGATGCCTTAGAAAAGCTTCAAGTAAATGATGCAAGTTTAGTTTTTGAGCCAGAAACATCTGTAGCTCTAGGATTTGGTTTTAGATGTGGATTTTTAGGATTATTACACATGGAAATAATACAGGAAAGATTAGAAAGAGAATTTGACTTAAATATTGTAACTACTGCACCAAGTGTAATTTATAAAATAACGAAGAAAAATGGTGAAGTATTAGAAATTCAAAATCCAAGTAATCTTCCTCCAGAAGCTGAAATAGAATACATGGAGGAGCCCATAGTAAGCGCTTCAATCATGACACCTACAGACTATGTAGGTGCAGTTATGGAACTTTGTCAAAATAAAAGAGGCACATTCTTAAATATGGAGTACTTGGAAGAAAAAAGGGTAGCCATGCATTACGATTTACCTTTAAATGAAGTAATTTATGATTTTTTTGATGCTTTAAAATCTAAAACTAGAGGTTATGCTTCCCTAGACTATGAGCTAAAAGGCTATATGCAAGCAGAACTAGAAAAACTAGATATATTAATAAATGGAGAACTCGTAGATGCTTTCTCTATAATTGTTCATGAGGAAAAAGCTTATGAAAGAGGAAGAAATATTGCAGAAAGATTAAAAGATGTTATACCTAGACATCAATTTGCAGTACCTATTCAAGCAGCTATAGGATCTAAGATAATTGCAAGAGAAACTATAAGAGCACTTCGAAAAGATGTATTGGCTAAATGCTATGGTGGAGATATATCTAGAAAGAAGAAACTATTAGAAAAACAAAAAGAAGGTAAAAAACGTATGAGACAAATTGGTGCTGTAGAAGTGCCACAGGAAGCTTTCTTAACAGTACTAAAATACGATGAGAAGTAATTAATGCACACAATTTGTGTGCATTTAATTATTGGAGGTGCTTATGAAAGATATAGCTATATATATTCATATACCATTTTGTATAAGTAAGTGCTATTATTGTGATTTTACATCCTTTCCCAATATGAAAGATAAGTTAGATGAATATATAGACTATTTATTAAAAGAATTGACTTTATATAAAGAAAGGATAATTGATTTTAATATTAAAACTATATTTATAGGAGGTGGAACTCCATCTTATATACCAGGAGAACATATATATAAGATATTAAATTATATATATAAAAATTTTAATACTTCTAAACTAGAAGAAATAACTATAGAAGCTAATCCGGGAACTTTGAATAAAGAAAAGGTATCTATATATTCTTCTTTAGGTATAAATAGAGTAAGTATGGGAGTTCAAACTTTAGATAATAGCCTTTTAAAGGCTATAGGAAGATGTCATAAAGTAGAAGATTTTTATAATAGTTATTATTTATTAAGGAAAAAGGATATTAAAAATATTAACGTAGACTTAATGTTTGGATTACCCAATCAAAACTTAAAAGATGTAATAAATTCTTTAAAAGAAGCAATTAACTTAGGAGTAGAACATATTTCTTATTATAGTTTAATACTAGAAGAAGGGACTCTAATAAACAAATGGTATGAGGAAGGAAGTATTACTTTACCTAGTGAAGATGAAGAGAGAAAAATGTATCATGAAGCTATAGAATTTTTGAAGTCTAATGGTTATAATCACTATGAAATATCCAATTTCGCTAAAGAGGGATATGAATGTCTTCACAATCTATTCTATTGGAAAGTTAAGCCTTATTTAGGAGTAGGGTTAAGTAGTCATTCAAATTTAGCAGGAAAAAGATTTTGGAACTCTTCTAGCTTTAATATATATTATGAAAAATTAAAGGAAGGAGAATTTCCTGTTGAAGGAGAAGAACAAATATTTAAAGAAATAGAAATGGGAGAGTACTGCATACTAGGTTTAAGATTAATAGAAGGAATAAATAAAAATGAATTTAGAAATAGATTCAATATAGATATTGAAAACATATACAAAGATGTAATAAATAAACATATTAAAAATGGTTTAATTTATGAAAATAAAGGATTTATAAAGCTTACAAATAAAGGTTTAGATTTATCAAATCTTGTAGAAGTAGATTTTTTACCGTAAGATATAATTTCTTTTATTTTATTACTATTATTTGAAGATAATTTTAATAAAGGTATTGACAAAATTTATAAGTAGTGGTAACTTAAAATCGTAAGGATTAGCACTCAATGACATAGAGTGCTAATAAATCTATCCAAGACATGGATGATTCTACTGAGGTGATTAAATATGTTGGATGATAGAAAGATTAAAGTTCTTCATGCCATAATCAATAGCTATATAGTTAGTGCGGAACCAATTGGTTCTAGAACTATATCAAAACAATATGATTTAGGAGTAAGCTCTGCTACTATAAGAAACGAAATGTCTGATTTAGAAGACTTAGGATATTTAAATAAACCTCATTCATCTGCAGGTAGAGTACCTTCAGATAAGGCTTATAGATTATATGTAGATGAATTATTAAAAATTGAAAAACCTAAAATAGATTTAAGAAAAAAAGATGAGATTAAAAAGAAACTAGCTAGAGATTCAAGAGAAATAGAGCAGCTAATTCAGAACTCTGCAAAAGTATTATCAGCTATTACTAGCTATACAGCATTAGCAATATCTCCTCAATTAAAGACAAGTAGACTTAAGCATATTCAATTAATTCCAATTGATAGTCTAGAGATTTTAATGGTAATGGTAAGTGATTCAGGTATAGTGAAGAACTCTATTTTTAGATTAGATAAATCAATTCCAGAAAACCAAATTACCATTATCTCTAATTTTTTAAATGAAAAATTAAAAGGACTTTCTATAGAGGAGATCAGCAATGAAATAGATTCAGGAATATTTAAGGAAATCTATGAGTTTAAAAATATAATAGACCATATTGTGCCAATAATAAACCAATCTATGGAGGATTTAGATAGTATAGACTTATATGCTGATGGAGTTACTAAAATATTTAATTTTCCTGAATACAAAGACTTAGATAAAGCTAAATCTTTTATATCATTTATTGAGGATAAGGACTTGGTTCTAGATATTCTTATGAACAATTCTTTATCACAGGACATAGAAATAACTATAGGAAATGAAAATCTCTATGAACCAATTAAAGATTGTAGCCTTATAACAGCAACTTATAGACTAGAAGGAAAAACTATTGGAAGAATAGGAGTAATAGGGCCTACAAGAATGGATTATTACAGAGCAATAAATACACTAAAATTATTTTCTGCCAATCTTACCGAAATAATGGATATGTTAATTGGTAGATAATAAAGTGTTTAAGTTAACATAAGTTATAAGAGGTGATGTAATGACAAAGAATGAAGATATTAATAAGGAAGAAGAATTGAAAGAAAAAGAAGAAGATTTAAAAGAAGAAGATTCTACTGAAAATCAATGTAGCGAGGAGTCAAATAAGGATAGGGAAATTGAAGAATTAAACAGTAAGTTAGTGAGGCTACAAGCTGATTTTGTCAACTTTAAGAAAAGAGCTGAAAAAGATAAAGAAAGCACTATAATATATGCTACTGAAGAGTTTTTATGCCAACTTCTACCTATCCTAGATAACTTTGAAAGAGCTATTGAAAGTGAAGCTAATAAAGATGATGGTTTTTATCAAGGAGTAGAAATGATCTACCAACAGCTGATAAAATTACTTAATGATAATGGCGTTGAAGAGATCAAGGCTGTTGGAGAAACTTTTGACCCAAATTATCATCATGCAGTATTTATGGAAGAATCTACAGACCATAAAGAAGGAACTATTATCGAAGTATTTCAAAAAGGATATGTATTAAAAGATAAAGTTATAAGACCTAGTATGGTTAAAGTTGCTAAATAACATTTTTTAAGGAGGAATTGAAATGGGAAAAATAATTGGAATTGACTTAGGAACTACCAACTCATGTGTTGCAGTTATGGAAGGTGGAGAACCTATTATTATACCGAATTTAGAAGGAAACCGAACTACACCATCAGTAGTTGCTTTCACAAAAGATGGAGAAAGATTAGTTGGTGAAACTGCAAAAAGACAAGCAATAACAAATCCAGATAGAACAATAGCATCAATAAAGAGAAAAATGGGAAGTGATCATAAAGAGAATATTGACGGAAAGACTTATAGCCCACAAGAAATATCTGCGATGATCTTACAAAAAATTAAGATGGACGTAGAAAATTACTTAGGAGAAACAGTTACAGATGCAGTAATAACAGTACCAGCATATTTTACAGATAGTCAAAGACAAGCGACTAAAGACGCAGGTAAAATAGCTGGATTGGATGTAAAAAGAATAATAAATGAGCCAACAGCAGCAGCTTTAGCTTATGGTATGGATAAGGATGAAGGACATCACAAGATAATGGTATTTGACTTAGGTGGAGGTACTTTTGACGTATCTATCTTAGAGTTAGGAGATGGAGTATTTGAAGTACTGGCTACTAGAGGAAATAACCATTTAGGTGGAGATGACTTTGATGAAGCAGTAATCAATTATATAAATGATCAATTTAAAAAGGAACATGGTGTAGATTTAACTAAAGATAATATGTCATTACAAAGATTAAAAGAGGCAGCAGAAAAAGCTAAGAAAGAATTATCTTCAGTAATGACTACTAATATTAATTTACCATTTATAACTGCAACTCAGGCAGGACCAGTTCATTTAAATATGGATATTACTAGAGCAAAATTTGATGAATTAACATCAAATTTGGTGGCTAAAACTTTAGAGCCTGTTAAATCAGCTTTAAAAGATGCTGGTTTACAACCAAGCGATATAGAAAAAGTAATATTAGTAGGAGGATCTACAAGAATTCCAGCAGTACAAGATGCTGTTAAGAAGTTAATAGGTAAAGATCCTCAAAAAGATATAAATCCAGATGAATGTGTAGCTGTAGGAGCTGCTATCCAAGGTGGAGTATTAAGTGGAGAAGTTAAAGATTTATTATTATTAGACGTAACACCATTATCATTAGGTATTGAAACTTTAGGTGGCGTGACAACAAGACTTATTGAAAGAAATACTACTATTCCGACAAAGAAAAGCCAAGTTTTTTCAACTGCAGCAGATAGTCAAACTTCTGTTGATATTCATGTGCTTCAAGGTGAACGTCAAATGGCTAGTGATAATACAACATTAGGTAGATTCCAATTAACAGGAATACCACCAGCACCAAGGGGAATACCACAAATTGAAGTAACCTTTGATATTGATGCTAATGGTATTGTTAATGTTAGTGCTAAGGATTTAGGTACTGGAAAAGAGCAAAGAATAACTATTACAGCTTCAACAAAGCTTTCTGATGAAGAAATTGAAAGAAAAGTAAAAGAAGCAGAAAAGTTTGCTGAAGAAGATAAAAACAGAAAAGAATCAATAGAAATAAGGAACAATGCAGACTCTATGGTATATCAAACAGAAAAGACTTTAAAAGAATTAGAAGGAAAGATTTCAGATGACGAAAAAACAAAGGTTGAAGGAAAGCTTTCAGAATTAAAGAAATCTTTAGAGGGAGATAACATAGAAGAAATAAAAACTAAAACTGAAGAATTGACTCAAGAATTCTATGCTATATCTCAAAAACTATATGAACATATGGAACAAGAAAGTAATCAAGAAGGAAATACTTCTGATGGAAAAGATGATGTAGTTGATGCAGATTATGAAGTAGTTGATGAAGAATAACTTTTATAATGCATAGGATAATATAAATCACAAATTATAAACTTTTTTATTAGATGGATCTAATAAAGATTTCCTTTATCAAAAATGTATTGGTAGAAATTTTTGTCCTACTTTAAAGCTAAATCCTTGGATTTAGCTTTGGTTTTTGTTATAATGCATAGAGGAAAGTATAAATTTATATATTGTAGATTTGACCTTGAATACATTTCAAATAAGGCTTCTTTAGGTTAAGTTGCTTCTATAGAAGTCTTTTTACAATATCTATAGCAAGATAAAAGGTTGGTGAATAGATTGTCAAAGAGAGATTATTATGAAATATTAAATGTAAACAAAGACGCTACAGCAGAAGAATTAAAAAGAGCTTATAGAACCCTTGCAAAAAAATATCATCCCGACTTAAATCCTGACAATAGTGAAGCGGAACAGAAGTTTAAGGAAGTAAATGAAGCCTATGAAATACTAAGTGATTCACAAAAAAGAGCTCAATATGATAGATTTGGTCATGCAGGAGTAGATCCACAAAGTGGAGGATATGGGCAAGGATTTGGTGGCTTTGGGGATATATTTGAAGATATATTTGATATTTTTGGTGGAGGATTTTCACAAAATTCTAGAAGAACGGGTCCTGTTAGAGGGGCAGACTTAAGATATAATTTGAACCTTGACTTTAAAGAATCGGTATTTGGCGTAGAAAAAGAAATTCAAATAAGAAGGACAGAGAATTGTACTACTTGCAATGGCTCAGGAGTAAAGCCAGGAAGTAGTAAAGAAACGTGTTCTAACTGTAATGGTAAAGGGGAAGTTAGATATGCCCAGCAAACTCCTTTTGGCCAATTTGTTAGAGTAGGTACCTGTGATGTATGCGGGGGTACTGGAGAAATGATTATAGATAAGTGCGAGGATTGTCAAGGGACAGGAAAAGATCTTAGAACTAAAAAGTTAAAGGTTAAGATACCAGCAGGAGTAGATAATGGATCTATAATTTCAATAAAGAATGAAGGGGAAACTGGAGAACGAGGAGGTCCTAGTGGAGATTTATATATTTACATTACAGTAAATGAAGATTCAGTTTTTAAAAGAAGAGGGAATGATATATTTTTAACTATCCCTATTTCTTTTGCTGAAGCAGTTTTAGGAGCCGAAATAGAAGTCCCAACCTTAGAGGGTATAACTAATCACTCTATTCCAGAAGGCACTCAAACAGGAACACAATTTAGGTTAAAACATATGGGTGTTCCTAATGTTAAAGGATATGGAAGAGGAGATTTATATTTTACAGTAGAAGTTAAAGTGCCTACTAAGCTTAGTGAAAAACAAAAAGAATTATTGAAAGCTTTTGCAGATGAAACAGGAGAATATTATAAAGAAAACAAAAAAGGATTTTTTGGTAAAATGAAAGATGCTTTTGGAAATTAACGGTCACCTAAATTTAGGTGACTGTTTTTTGAAAAGAACTAGTATTTAGGGTGACATTAGGGTATAATAATTTGAGATTTAATTAAAAGGATGTGTGATTATGAAGTGGATAGAGGTTCAAGTAAAAACTACAACAGAAGCAGAAGATATTGTTTCTAATATCCTTTATGACTTAGGGGCTAATGGACTAGCTATAGAAGATCCTAAGGATATTTTAGAGCTATCCCAATCTAAAGAAGACTGGGACTTCATCGATCCAAGCCTAATTGATTTAGACTTTGAAGGTATTTTAATAAAAGCTTATTTTTCAGAAAGTGAAGATTTGCCAGATAAAATTGAGCTTATTAAACAAAGTATAGAAAAAAGTTCTCAGTATAATATTGATGATAAAGTTTTAGGAGAGGTAATTATATCTGAAGTAAACGACAATGATTGGGCAGAGTCATGGAAAAAATATTATAAGCCTAAGAAAATAGGAAATAGAATTATTATAAAACCTTCCTGGGAAGAATATGAACCAAAAGAAACTGATCTTATTATTGAATTAGACCCAGGTATGGCTTTTGGTACAGGAACCCATGAAACTACAATAATGTGTGCAGAAGCTTTAGAGAAATATATGAAATCAGGAAATATAGTTTATGATATTGGATGTGGAAGTGGGATATTAAGCATTGTAGCTGCGAAATTAGGTGCAGATAAGGTTCTAGGTATTGATTTAGATGAATTATGTGTAAAAGTTTCTAAAGAAAATATAGAATTGAACCATGTTGAAAATATAGTAGAAATTAAAAAGGGTAATTTATTAGATATAGTTCATGGAAAAGCTAACATTGTAGTTTCTAATATTATTGCTGAAATTATTGCAGGAATGACAAAGGAACTTAAAGATTATCTAGAAAAAGATGGCTTATTTATTGGATCTGGTATAATTATAGAAAAAATAGATTTAGTAAAAGATTCTTTAGAACAAAATGGATTTAAAATACTTGAAATCAAGAAGATGAATGATTGGTCGTGTATTGTAGCAATTGTAGAGTAGGATGGGAAATGTATGAATAGATTTTTTATAAATAAAGAGCAAGTATTTAATGACAAAATTGAAATAATTGGTACAGACGTGAAACATATAAAAGATGTTTTGAGGTTGAAAATAGAGGATGAAATAGAATTATCTTGTAATGGAATTTTGTATATCTGTCAAATTCATAATATTTTTAAGGATAAAATAGAAACTAGAATCATTAAAGAAGAAAAGGGAAAAAATGAACCACCTATTCATATAAATCTATATCAGGGTTTGGCTAAAGGGAATAAAATGGATTTGATTATACAAAAAGGTACTGAAATAGGTATAAAGGAATTTTATCCTATTGCCACTAGTAGATCAGTTGTAAAAATTAAGGATATGAGAAAAGAACAAAATAAAGTTGAGAGATGGAATACTATAGCAGAGGAAGCTGCAAAGCAAAGTAAGAGAGATTGTATTCCTAGTGTTAATAATATAGTTTCTTTTGATGATATGATAAATATTTTAAAAGGCCAGAAGAATATTATAGTTCCTTATGAAAGTGAAAAATTAAATACTATTAAAATGGGCATAAGTACAATAGATAAGGGAGTAATTCATGTAATAATTGGACCAGAAGGTGGATTTGAAGTTGAAGAAATAGAAGCTTTAAAATCCATAGGAGCTAAAATTGTTACTATGGGGTCGAGGATTTTAAGAACAGAAACAGCAGGAATGGTTGCAGCTACTATAATACTTTATGAACTTGGAGATTTAGGAGTGATTTAACGAAGAGAGTAGCTTTTTATACTTTAGGATGCCCGAGAGTTAAAGTAAATATGATTGCTCCTAAGCATTGATATATGAGGGGTTGAGTAGATGGCAAAAAGACCACTATTTTTAGTGGTCTTTTTCTTTTGAAAAGTATTTTGTTGTCACTGAACTATCTTTTTTCTCTACTAAAAAATATCTAGTTGCCACAGAATTGCCCTTTCTCTCTATCAAACCCCTGTCCATAAATTCTGCCAAAATAGAAGTTGCTCCCGACCTACCCATGCTAGTGAGTTCCTCCACTTCTTTTCTAGTTACAGATTTATTTTCTTTTAGATACTCCATAAGCATAGGTTCAAAGGTTCTGTATAAAAACTTCTCCCTAGTCCTTATTTTTTGCTCGCTATGCTCCTTATATAAGAATTTGTGGGTAATTCCATTTTTAAACTTAATTGATGTTACTTTTTTATCTGCTATAGTTATTTCATCAATTACAGTTTGAACGAAATCAGCTATAAGATTTTTGTCTACAGTTTCCAGCATGTCCCTAAAATCTATATATCTTTTATTTGTCAATTCTTGGCTCATTAAAAAATAACTAGCTTTATTTAAAAACGATACATCAGTTGTCAATTTAATATTTGCATTCATCTCATACAGTGAAGTAATCTTATTATTAATTCTTTCTATATTTTGAACAATGTCTCTCTTTTTGAACAAGAAATCTTTTTGAGACATAGATTCTTCTGAAAAAAGATATAAGTCCTCTAACCTTGCTAGAGCTTTTTCAAATTTCTGCTTTTCTTTTTTTAAGTTTTCTAACTCGTAATCAGTGGCAGATTCTTCGCTTTCAGACTTTGAATATTCCATATCTCTAAGACCGAGTACAAAAGCTGTATAGGTGCTTTCTAGTCCTTTTTTGTCTATCCCAAGCACATCTACAAATGCTTTCCCACGTAAAAGTATTTTTTCAATATCTCTAAGAGAATGTCTTTGAGTAATTCTGCTTTGAAGGTTTATAAAATTAGAAATATAATTCAATATAAAGGGCAGCAAGGTAATATCACTTATAAAATTACTGCAATTGTTTATATTATCATAGCGGCTTGAGTAGCAAGTGTATCTTGATGGTCTATAACCATCGCTCCTTGGAGAATCTAGACCAGAGATACAAGTAGCGCCACATTTATCACAAATTAACATCTTAGCAAAAATATGAACATGTTCATTAGACCTTTGATATGTTCTATCTCCTTTATAGTTGTGAGCAATCATCTTATTCACTCTTTCAAATTGCTCATGCTCAATAATGCCCGGATGATTATCGGGAATAATAACCCATTCTTTTTCATCCTTCCATCGTCGCTTGGGACTACTTTTTACATTGTAACGATATGTGCCGACATAAAAGGGATTTTTAAGTATGTCCCCTATTGTTTTAGCAGTCCATTTTCCACCCCTCTTAGTTTTAACACCTTCTGAATTTAAACGATAAGCCACCTTAGGGGTGGAAGCAAGTTCTTCATACAAATTATACACATATTTGACGACCTCGGCTTCTATTTCGTCTATAACGGGAAATTTGACTTCATCTGACCATTTATATCCTAAAGGTATAGTTGCGCCGTTCCAAAGCCCTTTTTCGGCTCGTGACAGCATGATGGAATATACTCGCTCCCCTGTAAGTTTTCTTTCAAGTTCCGCAAATACTAGAATGATTTTAAGCATAGCTTCACCCATAGCCGAAGAGGTGTCAAATTGTTCGTTCTTTGAAATGAAGGTTACACTATAGTCTTTTAGTTCATCGTACATTTCTGTGAAATCTTTTAAATTTCGTGAAATTCTATCTATTTTAAAAACAAGTAAATGTGTAAATTCTTTATTTCTAATACGCGACATCATTTCTTGATATTTCGGTCTATCTGTATTTTTAGCAGAATATCCTGCGTCCTCAAATAATTCGTAATCATCAATACCTAATACATACTTTGAGTAGTTGATAAGTTCTTGACGTTGAAAAGGAAGCGAATCTTTATCAATTTGGTAAGATGTTGATACTCTTGTATATAGAGCGACTTTCTTCAAGTTAATACCCCCTTAAAAATAAAAATATAACCCCGTAAATATGCGGGGTTGGGTAATTCAAGCGTTTAGCGGACTTACTATATCTATTCTGTTTTACTTACGGATGATAAAATGTTGGTAATTTCATCATCACTTAAACCTTGGCTTGATAGATATTTCATTCGCTCGGCTATTACTTTAGAGGAATGTTCTTCTGCAAGTTCAATTCGCTGGGTTACCTCTGACATGTATTTTAATTCTTGTTTATCTATATATTTCATTAAATTATCAGCTATCAATTTGGCATTTATAACATAATCTTGGCAAACGGCTATATAGTCCTTGTTGGCTTTATCATTCAATTTTGAAAGGTTTGAGTAAAATGTACTTTGGTTATCCTTTACTTGTTTTGCTAGTTCATAAAATTCCAGCAGATTACCTTGATCTTGACTAATCAATTCAGCGCCATCTTGAAGTAGTTGCATAGTTTTTTCGGAATTTATGACCATCTCAAAGATTTGATTATCAAGGGCAATGGCAGTAGATTTCGCAAGTTCAAGTGCTTCTTTTTCTGCTAATTCTGGATTGAGCCATCTTTCGCGAGCATCAACGGTAATTTTATTACGGGATTCAAAATCATCATGTACATATGTATTTAAAAATTCAATTTGTTCTTTCTTTGAATCAACTTTCTTATCCTTTGCATTAGGTGTTTTTATTACAAGGGTAGGGTTTTCTGCAAGCGTTACATCTTTTGCGTAGTTATAATACGTTATATAGTCAATGCTCTTTTTTGTACCAGAATAATCAATTTTCAGCAAGTCACCTTTTTTATTAAATAAAGAACTAACAACATCAGAATCATATCCACATTGTAAAGATGTTCCAGAATTTTTACTTATGAGACCAGAAGCATTAACTGCCTTTTCAACATCTTCATAAGTCATAAAACGGTCCAAACTTAAATATAAGGTTTGAAGTTCATCAAGTTCAATACTTTTGGAAATATCATTAATCATAGTAGCTTTTTCTTCTTGTGTGGGTGCATTGGCAAAGCAACCCACCAAAGAAAAAGCCAACAAAATAGTAATTAAACTTACAAGAATCTTTTTCATATTCCCATTCCCCCAATATATATTTTTAGCCGTCTAGCGTAATATCGAATGTCTTATTATTTTATTTACTTTTTAACCTAGTTTTTCTTTTATATCTTCGGAGACTGATGATATTTTCCCTTTTTTCTCCGCTTCTAATTCGAGACGGTATGCGTTTAGCTCTTTTTCAATGGAATCGTCTTGAATTTGTAATACATCTTTTTTACTACTCTCGCCAGAAAGGACAGTTTCCTTTGCCACGGTTATTTCATTATTGACAATAACATTAGCAAGGGAACACACATAACTCTGTATTGCCTTTCGCTGTTCTGATGTTAGGTTTAAATAACTTTCTATAATCTTTTCGTCAAGCGAGTTAAGGTTATATTTGGTAGAAAGTGCTGATATAATAGTTGAATCATTTTCAATAAACATTTCTCCTTTTCCATATCTAAGCCATTCCTCATTAACATTAAATTCAGTGCATATAAGCTTAATCATTGTATCGGTCACATTATATGTTCCTAATTCCATTTTACTTATAGAAGTCTTAGTTACACCTAATTGCTTACCAAACTTTTCTTGGCTAAGTCCTTTTGATTTTCTGATTTCTTTTATTCTATTATTCACCGTAATTCACCCCCTATTAAAAAAATAGTAACAAAAAAAGTATCGTATGTCAACAAAAAAGTATTGACAAAGTAGATATACGATACTATAATGTAGACATAAGCTACATTTTTTAAAAGGAGGTGAGAGAATTGGCAAGCAAAGAAAATGCAGTCAAAAAAACATTAGATGTAATAACGAAAATGCAAGAAGTGACCCTTGCTCAATGTCATGCCGCAGAAAGAATAATTAAAAGTGTTCAAAAAAAGATAGATGACGGAGAACTTAATACGGAAAGCATAGAAGCGGAAGTGAAAAAACTTTCAAAAGAAGCATACAAAGCAATAGAAAATTACGCTTTAGAGATTTTGAAAATAATTCAAGAAAATAACGAGACAGAACAATTTCTACACGAAGAGTATGATGTTGCACTTGGCTTAGTACATCAAAAAGGTTTATTCAAAAAATAAAAAACTCCAGCATTGTTACCAGCAATGCCAGAGACAGAAGAAAAGAAAATTAGATAGAAACAAATACTCTACATTCGCATTTAATGCAAGGTTTTAATGGAGATTCTTTAAAAAATATTTCCTGTTTAGCATTGCACTTGTAGCAGAAATACGTTCCCGGCTTAACAACAAGTTCTTTTTCATCTTCATTGGGAACATAGTATGTTTTTTCATACGACATAGTAACACCCCCTTCCGATTATATTATAGCATTTTGAATTGGAAGAGGGCGTGAGAAAGCTATAAAAGGAGGGGAGAGAATTGGAGGACAAAAAGAAAGCAATTCTTAAATACAAAGAGGGAAAAGTACAGCTTGCAGAAGTAAGAGCAGAGGAAACGCAAGCGAATAAAGTGGCAAATGAAGTCTTTGAAATGCTCAAAAAAAGAAATCTAACCATATCAGAAGCGATGGGTGTTTTAGATACAGTTAGATTGATGATTGAAGATTGTAAGTTTATTTAACCTTTTTTTCAATAGCCGTTAGAATTTCGCCGCTTGTCATAAGCGATAAAGGAACAGCACAAGTAACACCGGAAACATTTTCGTTAGATATGTACCACATACATTCATCGGAGCAATAAACCTTTGATTTGGCGGTACTCATTAACGGGCAAAGTTTTTTAGGACTTAATACAGACATACAATAACACCCCCTTCCGATTTCATTATAGCACTTTAAATTGAAGGGGAGAGAAATAAAGGGGGAATGGAGGGAAAAGGCAGTGAATAAAAGAGAGGTGCTAGAACAGGAGCGAGATAAGTTATATCAACTAATCGAAAAAGGCGCCACTAAAGAAGCGATACAACAGCAATCTGAAATTTTAGACAAATGCATTGTTAATTATTATTTAGAAGAAAAAGGAGTGAAAAAAATATGTTAGTAAACAATTCTATTTTAAAAGAAAAGAAGGTTGACACGGAAGAACTTGCGAAAGCGCTATGCAACTTATCTAATGAAGAAAAAATGAAAATCTACTATATGATAAAAGGAATCGAATTGATTAGTGAATCAAGAAAAGAAGTGATGGCAGCAGGAGCGTAAACATTAATTAAATCAATAAAAGGAGGAGATGGCTTTTGGAGCCTAAAAAAATTGACAAAGTATGGAGGGCGCTTGCGACGTATGGCATACACAGCGAAAAGGACCTTGACGAAGCCATAAAAAACATGAAGCCATTAAACATAGGCTGCATGGTGTCCCCCGTAAATAAAGAAGAAAAGCTATTAAGTAGAGCGAATCAATAGAGGAAAAGGGCGGAATAAGAAGGAGTGAAAGAATGAAAAAATTTAAAGGAAATAGGAGTTTGAAAGAAATACTTCAAAATGCAAAGGAAAATGGATGGGATGTTGATACTACTGAATTTGATAAAGATGGAAGTGATTGGATTTGGATAAGAGATATTAGAAATAGGATGTTGCAGATTAAATTTAATACTACAAACGGTAACTTTTTTATCTGGAATCCATCATCAGAAAAACCCGTAGCAACTCATTTAAGTACTGAATTAGATAATGAAGATTGGTATGCAGAGATATTAAATTTATTCTATCTACCCCACTTGTTAAGTGAAACAGGTATCAAGAAATTGGAAATTACAGGATTCAAACGCTAATGGAAGAATATGGGAAACTATGAAAAAACAAATTGGTTCACTACAGATAATAGAAAAACGCTTTGCAAATATCTTCCGACAAATAAATGCAAAGCGCTTTTCTTTAAAACTTTCGTCGCTAAAAACAACGATTAAACTATAAGCCTATTATAACAAAAAGCGCGGCGAAAGTAAAGACAAGAATACACATATTTGGCAGATTACCGGGCTTGTAATGGGTATTAACATTCCGACGAAATATAACCTACATAAATAACTAGAGTATCAAAATGGGTGATACATGTTATTTATATCATGGACCAGTATAAGAAAGATTATTCACTACTGGAAAATAGATTTTAATATTCTAACAGGATGGGTGGAATGGTTTTAATACTCCTTATATGTAAAAAAGAAAGGAGAGAAAACCGTGAGAAGTTTTATAAGAGAGAAAAAAATATACTGCGGAAAGAAATATTTAGAAGTTGATATATTTCCATATTCAGATGTTCAAAAAAAGGTAAGTAGAGGGAAGAGGTCAAAGAAAGAAAGAGTGACAGAACCCAAACAAAGAAATTTGAATGATAAAAATGCAAGAAGGTATTTAACACAGCTTGCAAATACAAATTTCGATGAAGAGGATTTACATGTTACAACTACATACAAAGATAAATTTCTTCCATCAACAATAGAAGAAGCTGAAAAGGAAGTTACAAACTATTTAAGAAGAATTAGCTACAGGAGAAAAAAAGATGGGTTACCTCCATTGAAATATATACTTGTAACAGAATGCAGTATGGAAGCAGATGGAGAAAAACCTGTACGTATACATCATCATATTTTTATGAATGGGGGACTTGATAGGGATACGGTAGAAGATTTGTGGTGTAGGAGAAGGAAGAAAGGGCAGGAGAAAGGTGAACGGATAGGATTTGTTAATGCGGATAGATTACAGCCGGATGAAAATGGAGTAGCCGCACTTTGTACCTATCTAACAAAGAATCCAAGAGGAAAAAAACGTTGGAGTTCATCGCAGAATCTTGAAAAGCCGTGGAGTAGACCCAATGATTATAAGTATAGCCGTAGAGAGGTTGAAAGAATAGCAAAGAATCTACCAGACGTTTCATATTGGGAAAGGAAATATGAGGGGTGGACCCTTACAGACAATGTGTATGGCATAAAGACGGTATATAACGATTTTACAGGATGGTCAATATATTTGAAGCTACGCCGGAAAGAATGAGAGAAAGACAGGAGGGTTTAAGAATGAGAAATAAAGAAGAATTATTGAAAAAGGTTAAAGCGCTTGCAGAACGCGGGAGTGGGGGAGAAAAAGAATCAGCGGAAAAACTTCTTTCACAACTCATGGAAAAGTACGGAATTACAGAAGAATCCATTTCAGAAGATACAGTTGAATGCGAGTGGTTCAGATACAAGGATAATTTACAACGAAGATTATTGAAACAGATTATATATATGGTTACTGGCAATGTAGATACGTACAAAAGAAAGGGCGGACGTCATAAACTTGTTGGTGCATATTGTACGACTTATCAACGGATAGAGATTGAAGCAAACTATGAGTTTTTCAAAAACGCAATGGAAAAAGAAATAGAAACATTCTTTTCTGCATTTTGCAGTAAAAACCGTATATTCCCACCAGAGGAAATGCAAAGAGAAGATATAAATGACGGAATTTCCGAGTTGGAAGCTTTAAAAATAATGATGATGATGGAGGGGATGGAACGTCACGCGATAAAGAAAATGTTAGAGGGAGGGAGTAAGAATGCAGTATAATCAACAAAAAGCGCGCAGAAGGTACCAAAACAGTGTGAACAATGCACAAGGACATTTCTTTGAAGGCTATATAAAGGTTGCTTGTGCAATATACCGTGATGATAAGCGCGCAGAGATTGAAAAGACACCAGAACCATTTAGAGTAATGAAAAAACACCAAGATGGGACATTCACAGGCAGATTCACAGCACATGCCCAACCAGATTTCCAAGGCACATTAAATGGTGGGCGGTCCATATGCTTTGAAGCAAAATGTACTACAACAGACCGAATGAAGAGAAGTGTTTTAACAGACACACAAATGGAAGCATTAGAATACCACTCGCAACTTGGAGCGGTTGCAGGGGTATGTATAGGGATTCAAAATAAGTTTTTCTTTATACCGTGGGAGGCATGGCAGGACATGAAAAAGATTTACGGACGGCAATATGTAACGGCGGAAGATGTTGAGCAGTACCGTGTAAAATTCACGGGCGCTGTAATGTTTCTCGATTATGTACATGACGGCGCAAAGTTTGCGTTAAAACTCACATAAAGAAAGGGCGAGAAATTTGGAAATTGATAAGTGTATAAATTGTGGTGAACCAGTACCAGAAGTCTTACAAATATGCCCACAATGCATGAGAGAATCTGGAGCAAGCGAAGAAGAAATTAAAATCGCGGAAGAATTAAGGGATATTGCAAACATTTTAAACATTACAGCAGACGCATGTGAGAATATAAAAGCCGCAATGCAAAGCATTTTAAATATTGCGGAGAGATTAGAAGGGAGAGAAGAATAATGTTAGAGGAAGTAAAAGGAGAAATTAAAGAACAGGTTGCACAGTTCACAATAACAAACTATGAAGCGAGAAAGGGGAGGTCTTGAAAATTGAATGACTATATAGAAAACGCCAAAAGACTATTAGTTCACTATTTTAAAGTAGTTGACACAGAAAATAAACTAGATTGCGATTGTTACAACGAAATCGAAGGTATCATTGACGATTTAGTACATGGCATAAAAGAAGAGTTGAAAGAAAACTAAAAAACAGAGGGTTATTATTGATGGGTTGCTAAATGCTGGGTTAGATGTGATAGTGAAACCTATATATAGACCGGGGACTAGGGACATTCAAGGGGAAGAAATAACGGTTTTTAGAAAAGGGGTGTGAAGATGGGGTATGTGCCAAAAATTATAAAATGTCGTCTTAAAACAGGCGGGAAAACAATTGAAGAAATTAGAGAAAAAAATAAAGGGCAAGGGCTTGCGTATAGAGATTTTAAAAATATACAGCGAGCATATGAGCAATTTGACGATGTAATACTTTATTTATCACTATGGGATTATGACAATTACGAAAGCTATCATATTTGTGGATGGGATGATGAATTTGACGAAAAAATGATGATGGGTGTTTATTATGCAGAACAAATACACCCATTTCCACAATACAAAGGAAAACTTCAAACATTTATTGCGGACTGGAAGGCTAAACGATACGATCCCGGCTGTGCAATATGCTTTAATAGAGAGGACGTAGAAGAACTAGAAGTTATTAGCGAAGAAGTAAAGGAGGGAGCCAAAAGTCATGAATAAAAAGAAAAAAAGAAAAGACACATGTAAACGGGGGAGAAAAAGAAAAAACGCCGTAAGCATTAAACAAAAACCAGTAAATCCGATAAGGCAAAGATTAGAAGAAATAAACCGATTGAAACCATTTGTTGAACGCGCCAGAGAGATTGCGCAAATGGAAAAAGTGCAAGAAAGTATGAAAGGGGTGGTGGAAAAATGAAAGGTTTTACAGTTTATCAACCGTGTGCAGGTTTTATTATTACAGGGGCAAAGAAGATTGAAACAAGACCGAGGAAAACCAATATTAGGGGGACTGTATTCATTCATGCTGGGAAGAAGTTTATTAATGATGGATGGAATCCTATATTGCTTTATGAGAATGGACCGTATGTAAAAGGTGCGATTATTGGAACCGTTGATATAGTGGATTGTATACGAGTAGAAGAATTACGACATAAGATTTCAGCCGTTGAACTTGCTTTGGGAGATTATACAGACGGGCGTTTCGGCTGGATACTTGAAAACCCAGTAAGATTTGACACCCCTATATCAATAAGAGGGCAGCAGGGATGGTGGAATGTAGATATTTCAACAGATTCAATAAGAAAGGAGGGTGAAAATGCATAAGAAAGGGGATAGGGTGAAAGTAAGAAGTGACTTGAAAGCTGACACTAGATATGATGGCATTTATTGTCATGCTGGAATGTTAAAACATTCTGGTAAAAAAGCAACTATAGTGTGTACACAAGAACATAGAGGAAGAGCCGACGTTTTTTATATTGATATAGATACAGAAGGCTACTACTGGTCGAGTAGCATGTTTGAATAAAGACATATCGTGTGAAGGAGCGGTTTTATGGCAAGGGGATATTTTAGAACAAGCGACAGAATTTGCTTACATTGCGGATATAGAGGTAAACAAAATGAAATTGTAATGCCTTATAAGATTGGCAAAGGAGCAAGCAAAACATACTTGTGTGAAAAATGCTTTTTTAAAACAAAGGAAAGCAAAGACAAGGATGTTGGAAAGTATAGAAATAAGTAAGATGCAATCCAAAAGAACCATAAAGTTTATAATTTTTCATTTTATCAATAAAAAATATTAGGAGGAAAGAAAAATGAATGAAAATATTAAAAGTATGAATATGGAAGGCGCAGAATTGACCATAAAGGGAGAAAACACAGATAATCAAGTGGAAACATCGGCAGTAAATAAAAACGCTACAGAAGGCGAAAATGGGGTTTATGTTCACAAGTTTAAAAAGCCTTTTGAATTTGAAGGTAAAAAGTTTGAAACACTTAATTTCTACTTTGATAGATTGACCGGGAAAGACATGATTTCTATTGAAACCGAAATGCAGGAAATGGGGGAATATGCACTTGCCCCAGAAATATCAAGAGGTTTTCAATGCAGGATGGCGGCAAAAGCCGGAGGAATCGGCGCAGATGTATTGGAAAGTATGCCACTTGTAGAATTTAATAAAATTACCAATGCGGCACGTAATTTTTTAATAAGTTCGGGCTATTAATGTTTTAATCAGTGAGAAAAAAATAAAAGAAAAGCGAGGGAAACAACGATGAAAACTATATCAATAATCAATTTAAAAGGCGGGGTTGCAAAAACTATATCATCCGCAAATATGGCACATATACTTGCGGTTATCCACAACAAACGTGTTTTACTTGTTGATAATGATAAACAGGGCAACTCTTCAAAAATGTTTGGAGTACACAGTTATAATGAACCGAGCGTTGCGGAAATTATGACCATCCGCGGTATAAATGTTGAAGAAGTAATTGCACCAACACAATATAAAAACCTTGACCTTATACCAGCAAATATGACGCTTCTTAAAGCGAATCTTGAAGTCATGCTTGATACTACAAGACCACAGCAAACGCGTTTTAGAACGGCTTTACGTTCTATAGCAGGGGAATACGATTATTGTATTATTGACAATGCGCCAGACATCAATATAAGCACAATAAATGCGCTGGTAGCTTCCGACGATGTATTGATACCAATAAAGATTGATAAATTTGCTTTTGATGGGTTGGCAGAACTGAAAGAGCAGATTGACAATACCCGAGAAGATTTAAACCCGGAATTATGTTTAAAAGGTTGCTTTATAACTTCCTACCAAAACAACGAAGTTAATAAGCAAGGCAAAGAATGGTTAATAAATCAAAACGAATATCCGGTATTTGATACACATATAAGACGCACGGAAAAAGTGGATGAAAGTACTTTCGCAACAACACCGATTATTGAATACTCAAAGCGCTGTGGAGCGGCAAAGGATTATTTAAAATTTGTTGAAGAGTATTTAAACAAATAAAATAGACCGATTCGGTCACATTTTGGAGGTGTTAAAGAATGGCTAAATTTAATCTAAATTCGTTGCTTAGTGGAACATCGTTAAACAATGCAGAAAGTGAAGAAAAGGGAGAAAAGAAGTCACGAAAAAATCACAAAGTTATACCAATAAGTGTTTATGATTTGGTGCCGTCTGAAAACAACTTTTATTCAATGGAACAGATAGAAGATTTAAAAACAGCAATTGAACTTGTGGGCGGCATAAAACAGAATTTAACAGTTATACCTTTGAAAAATGGAAAATACAAGGTTTTGGCGGGACATCGCCGCCGCCTTGCTTCCATTGCCCTTGTCGAAGAGGGGAAAACAGAATATGAATTTGTACCATGCGGGGTTGAAACTATAGAAGAGGACGAGGAATTACAGGAAATCAGAGAAGAACTCTTGTTGATTCTGACAAATTCACAGCGAGATAAAACAGATTGGGATAAAGTAGAGGAAGTCAAACGGTTACGAACTGTCTTGGAACGATATAAAAAGAAAGAAAAGTTGCCGGGGCGTGTACGCGAAATCATTGCCGAGACTTTAAATACATCAGCGGCACAAGTTGGGAGAATGGACAGTATTTCAAAAAAACTTTCAGAGGAGTTCAAAGAAGAGTTCAAGGAGCAAAAAATTAATATATCAACAGCATATGAACTTTCTATTTTACCAGAGGAAGCGCAACAAGAAGTTTTTGAAGAATACATGGAAAACGGAAGCATTTCAATAAATGATGTAAAAGAGAAGAGGGCAGAAATAAAAGAGGAATCAAAAGAAATTTTAGAACAGAAGGAAAAACCAGAAGAGGAAGAAGAATCAGAAGAAGAATCAGAAGAAGAGGAGCCAGAGGAAGCAGAGGAAGCAGTAGAAGAAAAGGCAGAAATTAAGACAGACCAGAAAAAAGAAAAAATAGAGCGATTACAGCCAATCCCGACTATGTATGAGATTCTAAAAGAAATGAGCATTCCGGAATTAGCGGAATTTATATGCTATAGATGTGATGAGGTGGGAAGATTCTGTGATTTTGCTATTGAATGCAATCAAAGTGAAAAAGCAGACCGCCACGAAATATGCATTAAATGGTTAAAAATGCAGGCGCAGAAGAGAAGGTGAAAACATGGAAATAACAAGGCAATCAATACCGCAAGAGGTAATGGAGCGGGTAACAGGCGCCTTGATACAGATTAGAATTACTTTTAATAAAAGAGAAATGAACCTTAGATATTTTCAGAGGAAATATAAACCGCCTTAAAAAATATTTCAAGAAAGAGGGTTATGCAGAATGGATTTAAAAAAACTTGAACAATACAAAGATAAAACGAGAGAAATTAAGATGTTAGAGAGTAGAATTTTAGAGATTCAGCAAGAAGCAGAGGAATATGTATCGGATACCGTGCGAGGTTCAACAAGCGCATTTCCGTACACGGAACATACGATTCGCATAACTGGAATTGATATGAAAAAACGCGAGAGAGTAAATAATGTGAAAGAAAAGTTAATTATACGCAAAACAGCACTATATCATGAGTTAGAAGAAATAGAAAATTTTATAGAGAGTGTAGAGGATAGCAAAGTAAGGCAGATTATAGAATTAAGGTATATAAAAGGAATGCAATGGAATAGGGTTGCCTTAAAAGTCTATGGTTATCCTAACGGCGACACAGCAAGAAAAAAGATAAAAAGATTTTTTAAAGAAGCTTAGATTTTGTCCGTTTTGTCCGCTTTTTATGAGTTATATTAGTATTATGGAAATCTATACCAATGAGCCTGTTTAATTTTAGGCTCATTATTTTTTTGCTTCCGTGAGAGTAGCGGAAGGCAAATTGTAAAACAAACGAATAGGGGGTGAAACAGGTGGCGAGACCGCGAAATCCGAACCGCGACAAAGCGATGGAAGAATGGTTAAAAAGCGATGGTACTATGTCGACAAAAGAATTAGCAGAAATGGCAGAAGTACCAGAAAGCAGAATAAGAAAATGGAAAAGTGAAGATAAATGGAAAGACGCTTTAGAAGAAAAACTTTCAAAGCGGAAACGTGGAGGGCAGAAAGGGAATACAAATGCCGTCGGTCATGGTGCGCCTATAAGAAATAAAAATGCAGAAACACACGGAGCGTATTCAACTATACATCTTGACGACCTACCTCCGGAAGAGCGGGAATATATAGAATCAATAACATTAAACACGCAAGAAAATATGTTGCGCGAACTTCAATTGCTTATAGCGAAAGAGAATGATTTAAAGAAAAAGATTAAAGCTTTAGAGCAAGAGGACGCAGAAACATTGCACGTGGATAAAGTAGTTGAAATGCTTGTGCCAAAATCGCCAAAGAAGAAGAAAGGTAAACAAAACGATGAAGAGGAAGAAGAAAATGACACCATAGAGAAATTAAAAACAGCAATGAAAACAGTCGTTAAAGCAAGCCCGTTCGACAGGGCAATGAAGCTTGAAGCCGAATTAAATAAGACGCATGGAAGAATCATAAAACTTCTTGATAGCATAAAGTCATATGAACTTGATAACCGTCGCATTGAACTTGAAGAGAAAAAATATCGCCTTACAAAACAGAGGTTGACAGGTGTGTATAACGTTGACCCAGTAACTGGAGAAATTGACGACATGAAAGACGATGAAAACGAAGATACCATAACCTAAAAACCGGAAAAATATAGGTTCTTCCAGCGATAAAAGAAGCCTGCGGGTACGTTGACCCCCGGCACTTGCTTAGAAAATTATAAAAAATAATCACTTCCGGAGCTACTGGAAAATTTTAAAGAGGGGGGTGTTAAAAAACAGGGAAGGAGGTGCGGCTTTTGAAACTTTATGACGCACGGGCGATTGCGCGTTTTCTTGACATCACGGAACGCCGAGTGCGGCAATTGCGGGATGAAAAAATTATTGAAGAATATCCGAACAGTAACGGTCTTTATGAACTTTTGCCAACCGTTCATAGTTATATCAATTATTTAAGAAAGGGCAATCCAGAAAGTGAAGAAGCCATTAACTACAACGCAGAAAGGGCAAAGCTTGTGCGTGCAAAGCGGTTAAATGAAGAATTTGAATTAAAAATCAAAGAAAATCAGTTGCATAATTCAGAGGATATTGAAAGGGTTATGACTGACATGTTAATAAATTTTAAGAGCCGTTTAATGGCTATACCGTCAAAACTCTCACCTGTTTTGAGTAAAAAAACGGATAAAACAGAGATATTCAAGATTTTAAAAGAATATATAGACGAAGCATTAAACGAGCTTTCGGACTTCAAAACAGTTTTTGGGGAAAGGGTAAAAGAAGATGAAGAAAGCGACAATTGATTTATTTGAAAAAATATTTTCAGTATTAAAGCCACCGCCAGATATGACTATTTCACAATGGGCGGATGAATACAGGCGTCTTTCTTCCGAATCATCAGCCGAACCGGGACGATGGAGAACATCAAAAGCACCATATCAGCGTGAAATCATGGACGCGATTTCAGATATTAAAGTACAAAAGATTGTCGTAATGAGTGCGGCACAAATAGGTAAAACTGACGGATTTATCTTGAATCCTATTGGCTATTACATGCACTATGACCCAAGTCCGATTATGGTATTACAACCAACGATTCAGATGGCAGAAACATTTAGTAAAGACCGACTTTCCCCTATGTTGCGTGATACACCAGCATTGCAAGAAAGGGTAAATGATAAAAGTCGAAACAGCGGTAACACGATATTGCAAAAAATTTTTCCGGGTGGACACGTAACGATGGTTGGGGCAAATTCACCAGCGGGATTAAGAAGCCGACCGATTCGTATATTACTAGCGGATGAAATTGACGCATACCCGGCGACCGCAGGAAATGAGGGCGACCCGCTATTACTTGCGGGGAAGAGATTGACAACGTTTTGGAACAAAAAAGAAGTTTGTGTTTCAACGCCGACGATAAAAGGACTTTCGCGAATCGAAGTTGAATACGAACATTCCACACAGGAAACATGGAACGTACCGTGCCCAGAGTGTGGAGAACTGCAACCGTTAGAGTGGGGGCAAATTGTATTTGATAAAGAAAACCTTGACGAAATTTCACATGCTTGTTGCAAATGTGGCGTAATTTCTAGTGAAGTTGAGTGGAAAGAACTTTTTCACAAAGGCAAGTTCGTTGCCAAGTATCCGGAAAGAAAAGTGAGAGGGTTCCATTTAAATGCCCTTGCTTCACTATTTGTTGAGTGGAAAGAAATTGTGTCAAAGTTCTTGACTGCCAATGAGGAAAAGAAAAAAGGCAATATTGAATTGCTAAAAGTGTGGACCAACACAGAAATGGGGCAAACATGGGAGGAAGAGGGCGAGCAACTTGAAAAGGACGAACTTTACAAACGTCGCGAAAAATATAATTGCGAAGTCCCGGAAGATGTGATTTGTCTTACAGCCGGGGTTGACACACAAGATGACAGATTTGAAATCGAGGTTGTTGGATGGGGTGAGGGTAAAGAAAGTTGGGGAATCAAATATCAAGTTATATATGGAGATTTGAAATTGAAAGGCGTGTGGGATGAACTAGACGCTTTTCTTAATCAAACTTTCACTCGTTCGGATGGCGCGAAGCTAAAAATTATATGCGCTTGCATAGACAGTGGGGGACATTTCACGAATCAAGTATATAAGTTTTGTAAAACCAGAATTGCGCGTCGTGTGTTTGCGATTAAGGGCAAAGGTGGCGCAGAAGTTCCATACTACAACAAGCCGACAACATCAAACAGAGAAAAAACCCCTTTGTTCACCGTAGGAGTTGATACAGGTAAAGCGTTGCTTTATCAACGGCTAGCAGTACAGGAAGAAGGAGCGAATTATTGTCATTTTCCAAAGGAAAAAGATAGGGGTTATACAGAAGAATATTTCAAAGGGTTGACTTCTGAAAAAATGGTTATGACCTATAAAAGAGGTAAAGCACAATACATTTGGACATTAAAAGATAGTAGTTACAAACGTAATGAACCATTGGATTGTCGAAACTATGCAACGGTTGCGCTAGAAATTGCCAACCCAGTATTGAAAAAGCCAGACAATACAGATACGCCAACTACACAAACAAAGAAAAAAGGTAGGCATACGCGCTCGGGAGGTGTTATATAATTGGCAGGATACACATTAGAAACAGCAAAAAGGCATTTACAGGCTTGGCTTGAAGCAGAGCTTGAAGTAACAACACATCAAAGTTATACGATAGGAACACGAAGTTTGACAAAAGCGAATCTTTCGGAAATCCGCAAGCAAATTCAATTTTGGCAAAACGAAGTCGCGAAGCTTGAGAATATAGAAAAGAGAAGAGGAAGAAACCGCGTGATACAGGTTATTCCACGTGATCTATAAAGGGGGTGGGAATGATTGAATATATTAGACAAGGCAATTGCAACAATATCCCCGGAAAAAGGACTTAAAAGAGCCGCCGCGCGCCAGAGACTTCAAATAATGAACAGTGGATACGGCAATTATGGGGCTTCACATACTAAAAAATCATTGCTTGGATGGCTTTACGGCGGAGGAAGCGCCAAAGAGGATATACAAGACAATCTTTCAACCCTTAGGCAACGTTCACGTGATTTATATATGGGTGTGCCTTTGGCAACCGGAGCAATTAAAACATGCAGAACTAACGTTGTTGGTGGAGGATTGAAACTTAAAAGTCAAGTTGATTATGAGATTTTAGGAATCACAGAAGAAGAAGTGAGGAAGTTAGAAAATAAAATTGAACGAGAATTTGCTTTGTGGGCTGATTCCACAGCGTGTGACATTGAAAGACTTGATAATTTCTATGAACTTCAACAATTGGCATTTTTGAATTGGCTTATGAGTGGGGATGTAATAGTTACCTTACCAGTTACAAAGCGAATTAACATGCCGTATGATTTAAGAATTAAATTAATTGAAGCAGATAGATTAAGTAACCCTGCAGGTAACACAGACCCCAAGATTATCGGAGGTGTTGAAGTAAACGAAGCTGGGGAAGTTGTAGCATATCACATTAGTACGCACCATCCATTGTCTTTTGAAAGCATTGAAACAAAGTGGGCGCGTGTCGAAGCCTATGGAGAAAAAACAGGAAGAAGAAACGTACTTCATATTATGAACCGTGAGCGTATAGGACAGCGCAGAGGAGTTCCGTTTCTAGCGCCTGTAATTGAAGCACTAAAGCAATTAGGGAGATACACAGACGCAGAACTTGTCGCCGCAGTTGTTAGTGGGATGTTTACAGTATTTATTGAGAAAGAGAACGCGTCAAATGATTCTGCATTTGGTGAAGTTATACCGCAGGGACTACAAGTAGATAGTGGAGAAGATAACACATTTGAACTTGCGCCCGGTGCGATTATAGATTTGGGGGAAGGGGAAACAGCGAATGCTTTAAATCCCGGCAGACCTAATAGCGCATTTGATGGGTTTGTTATCGCTATTTGTAGGCAAATTGGCGCGGCGCTAGAAATACCCTATGAATTGCTTGTAAAAAATTTCAATGCTTCTTATAGTGCTTCAAGAGGTGCCTTACTAGAAGCTTGGAAAATGTTCCGGATGTACCGCACTTGGCTTGCAAATGATTTTTGCCAGCCGATTTTTGAAGAATGGCTTGCGGAAGCGGTGGCAAAAGGAAGAATATCGGCGCCGGGATTTTTTGCAGACCCGATTATTAGAAAGGCGTATTGCGGTGCAGAATGGAATGGACCAGCGCAAGGACTTTTAAACCCGGTACAAGAGGTTACTGCGGCGGAAAAAAGGGTGCAAAATGGGTTCTCTACTCGTGACCGTGAAGCTATGGAAATGGCGGGAAGTGATTTTTATAGAAACATACAGCAATTGAAACAAGAAGAAAAATTAATGAAAGAGGTGAGAGACATTGGCGAAACAGAAAATAGCAAATAAGTTCTGGAATTTCACAAGCCCATTAAATTCAGAGCCAGCCGAACTAATTCTTTACGGCGATATTTCAAGTACGAGTTGGTGGGATGATGATATAACACCGCGTCAATTCAATGATGATTTGAACGCGCTTGGCGATGTTGAAGAAATCGTTGTAAGAATCAACAGCGGTGGTGGCGATGTGTTTGCCGCGAATGCAATATATACAAGGTTAAAAGACCACAAGGCACGTATAACCGTAAAAATAGATGGCTGGGCGGCTTCTGCGGCAACAATTATTGCAATGGCTGGTGATGTGATAGAAATACCTGCAAATGGTGTATTTATGATTCATGACCCTAAAATGGGTACTTGGGGCTATTACAGCCAAGAAGATTTTATCAAGCTATCCGAAGAGCTGAAAGTAATAAAACAATCAATCATTAATGGATATGCGCTGAAAACCGGGAAATCGACGGAAGAAATAGCAGAGCTTATGGCAAAGGAAACTTGGTACGATGGCAAAGAAGCTGTTGAAAGTGGATTTTGCGATAAACTAATGTTTGAAGAGATTGAAACGCAAGTTGAAAATTCATCGCGTGTTGTAGTGAATGCCGTTTCGTTCGACCTTACAAGATATCCCAATATGCCAATATCGTTATTAAACCACCGTCCAGCCCACACTAACGGTGGTTTTTCAAATACATCAAAAAAAATTCAAGAAAAGGAGAGTGGAAGTACTATGGAAATTAAAACAGTTGACGAACTGAAAGCCGCTTACCCGGATTTAACGAAGCAAATTGCGAATAATGCGGCGGTGGAAGAACGTAATCGCATTAAAGATATTGAAGAACTGTCACTTGATGGCTTTGAAGAAATTGTGAAGAATGCAAAATTTGAAAAGCCTATTAATGCGGCAGAGGTTGCAATACGAATTATCGCAGAGCAGAAAAAGCAAGGCACAAATTATCTTGTGAACAGAGCCACAGACGTAAATGATAGTAATGTAAACAATGTAGGCAACAGCAATCAAGAGGACATAAGCGGAAAAAGTGGAGAAAATCCATATGACGCGGCAATTGATAAGCTGTTCCCAGAAAAGAAATAAGAAGGAGGAATGAAGAATGTTTGAGATTGACACGGCAGTACACACACCAAAAAACTTTTTTGCGGGCGATTTCCCTATTGTGACCGATTCGGACACAATCAAAAAAGGGGCAGTTATAAGGAAATATGCACCTATTACAAAGGGAGAAACAGGAATTGAAGAAGTTGCAGGGGGAACGCTTGCGAATCTTTTAGGAATTGCCGCAGATGAACCGAACGGCGGTAAAATAGTATATTACCTAACAGGTGAATTTTTTGCGGACGCAATCACATTACCAGATGGCGTGACAATTGAAGAATTGAAAACAACATGTAGAAAACTAGGAATTTTCTTAAAGTAAAGGAGAGATTAAAAATGGCTAATGAAATAAGTATTTTTGACCCACGTACTATGGGAAAAGTTGTTTACCGTATGCCAGCAGTCCATACGTTTTTTAGAACAACATTCTTTAAAAATGTGCAGACATTCTCAACAAAGAGTGTTGATGTTGACTTTAAAAAGGGCAACAGAGCACTTGCCCCGTTTGTTCATAGAAAAATTGGAGGTAAGACAATTCCAAATAGTGGTTATCAGACTAAAACATATACTCCGCCACTTGTAGCGCCGAATAAAATTACAACCGTTGACGACCTTTTAAACAGGCTTCCGGGCGAAAGTATTTATAGTGGAAAAAGTCCAGCGGAAAGAGCGATTGAAAAGCTTGCACAGGATTTTATAGAACTTAACGAAATGATTATCCGCCGTGAAGAATGGATGGCGGCGCAGGCTATTTTTACAGGTACAATTCCGATTGTGGGCGATGGTATCAATGAAGTAATTGACTTTTCATTTACGAACACTGAAACCATAACAACGGCAGGCAAAAAATGGACCGCTGACACATCAGACCCTATTGCAGACCTTAAAAAATGGAGAAAACAAGTTCAAAAGAATGGATTTGTTAACTGCAATGTTTGCGTAATGGCAGACGATGTTGCGGCGGCGTTTATTAACAACGCAAAAGTTCAAAAGCTTCTTGATACAAAGGGTTATGACCTTGCGGTAATCAAACCACGTGAACTTCCAAATGGTGTTACTTACATCGGGACGCTTCATGCAGAGGGATTGGATATTTACACTTATAATGAATGGTTTTTAGATGATTGGACGAATCCGGAAGCGCCGGAGCAGAAACCACTCGTTCCAGAAGGAACTGTTACACTTCTTTCTACAAATGCAAGCTATTCTATGTATTATGGAGCAGTAACATTGCTCGATGAAAATACAAAGAATTTCGTTACAGTAGAGGGCGCAAAAGTGCCGGATTCTTGGATTGAAAGAAACCCATCACGCAGATTCTTACAACTTAATAGTAACCCTCTTCCCGTTCCACATGAAGTTGATAGTTGGTTTGTTGCAAAGGTGCTTTAGTGAATTTTAAAGAACAACTTAAACGTGATGTAAAAGACATTTTCCACAACACAAAAGAATTTGCGGAAGAAACAGAAATTCATTACAACAATAACTATTACAATATTCCGATAGTCCTTGATTATGAGGGCGTACAAGACAGAAAAAAGCCGTCAAGCGATAACGTAGACGGCGTTTTTCGTGTCGATGTAACGATGTACGTTGCTTATAGCGATTTAAATATCTTGCCACGACAAGGTGCAAAAATAGAAGTTGGAGACGAAATTTTTAGAATTGCAAAAGTGGGAAATGAAGCGGGCGAAATTATTCTTGATTTAGAAAGGTTAGACGAATGATTGAAATAACAAACGAACAAATAGAAAGGGTTAATTTGATACTTGGAGGAATAAAAAATGCCCCTAACAAAGCCTTTTACAACACGATAAATAGAGCGTTAATGACGGTACGTTCAAAGTCTGGGAAAATGATTCGGGAAACGTACCGCATAAAACAAAGCGACATTACCAGCAATCAAAACATGAAGTTGAAACGGGCGAGCATGAGAAATTTGGAAGGGCAAATTGAATTTGCAGGGTCAGTGATTCCATTAATTAAGTTTAAAGTAACGCCGAGTGAACCAAAAAGAAAGACAGTGAGTGTGTCTGTTTTAAGAACAGAAGGTGGGAAACGGTTACAATCGGCGTATGTTGCGAATCTAGGAAGATATGGCGCAGGAGTTTTTGAACGAATGACTAGCAAGCGTGAAACGTCTCAACAGCTTTTCGGACCATCAACAGCACACATGATGGGTAATGCAGGGGTAATACAAAAAGTTGAAGCCGCCGCACAAGAAACAATTGATAAACGTATTGAGCATGAAATAAGCCGTATATTAAACGGCTATGTTTAAGGGAGGGATTAAACTATGACCCCTATTGTATTGCTTGATGAATTAAAAAAGTTCATTGAAGAACATATAAAAGACATTATTCTTTCTGTTCGAGTAAGAGGAAGTAGCGGGGAATTGAGCGAAAGACCCGCGGAGGTTCATAAAATGCGACTACCCGACAAAGACGCAGAAATAAAACTTATTCCATACATTCTTTTGCAGTTTTTAACGGGTAAAGATGAACAGGAAGAAGGGCAAAGCGCAGAAAGTGAATGCAAAATCAGAATAGTTGTTGCGACATATTCGGAAGATGGCGGAGAGGGAGCACTAGACGTTTTAAATCTATTAACCCGAATACGAATTGCATTATTAAAAACGGGAATCATTGGGAAACAATTCTTGATTAAGAAACCACTTGAATATATTGTTTATCCAGACAGTACAGCCCCATTTTACATGGGCGAAATGTTAACGATATGGGAAATTCCAGAGGTAGAAAGAGAGGTTGAAGGTTTATGGCTGTAAAGAAAAATACTAATTCACCAGAAGAAACGGTGAACGTAATAGAAACAAAAAAAGCAAAAACAGAAAACGAAGGTTATAAGCATTTTGTTTACATTGGACCGTCGTTACCGGGCGGAAAGTTAAAAAGCAATATTGTTTTATGCGGTGGAATTGAAGAAATTAAAACATATTACAAAGAAGTATTAGAAGAATACCCGGAAATTGTGCGCTTGATTGTCCCGGTCCATAAGTTAGGCGAAATGAAAGCAAAAGTACAAGCGCCGGGAAACGTTATTAATAAATATTACAATGATATTGCTTCTGCAATGAGTAATAATAAGGAGGAATAAAGATGGCATATTATCATGGTGTAAAAACGCGACAAATTGAAACATCGGTTTCAACTCCGGTTGCGGCGGGAAGTGGAATTGCCTTTGTTGTAGGTACAGCGCCAGTTCACATGGTAGGTGGGAAAACGAATGTTCCTATACTTGGAAACAATTACAATGAAGTAGTTACCGCATTGGGTTATAGTGATAACTGGGAGAAATACAACCTTTGCGAAGTAATGTATTCACACTTTAAACTTTATGGAGTAAGCCCGGTTGTATTTGTTAATGTGCTTGACCCTGCAAAACATAAAAAGGTAGTTCCTGCGGCAGATATTGACCTAGTAGAGAAAAAAGCATACTTGCCGCTTGAAGCTATAAAAAGCACCGTTGTTGTAAAAAGTGAAGCAGGAGCAGGAGGAACAGCATACGAAGTTGGAAAGGACTATGATTTATTCTATGACAATGAAAAACTTGTGCTTGAAGTTCTTGACGGTGGAACAATACTAGAATCAACAACAAAACTAAACATTGCTTATAGTGAAGTTGACTCATCAAAAGTTACAGACGCGGAAATAATAGGCGGCTTCAATGTGGAAACAAAGGAAAGCACAGGATTTGAACTAATTGACAAAGTTTTTCCGATGTTAGGCATTATTCCGGATATTATACTTTGCCCGGGATGGTCCCATAAAGCAGAAATTGCGGCAATTATGAGTAGTAAAGCGCAAAATATCAATGGAATCTTTGAGGGCAAAGCATTGATTGATGTAGATACAACAACCGTAAAGCACTATGCGGACGCACCTGCTTGGAAGAGAGCAGATAATATCAACTCAAAAACGCAAATACTTTGCTTCCCTATGTGTAAGCTTGGAAACAGAGTGTTTCACATGTCAACACAGATGGCAGGGCTTATAGCAAGAGTTGATACAGAAAACGGCGATTGCCCTTGCGAAAGTCCGTCAAATAAACTGATGCAAATTGATAGTGCGGTCCTAAAAGATGGAACAGAAATTGCTATAGGTTTACAGGAAGCGAATTTCCTTAACTCAAACGGAATTGTTACCGCCTTGAATTTCATAGGTGGTTTCGTTCTTTGGGGCAATGAAACAGCCTGCTTTCCTGCTAACACGGATGTAAAGGACTATTTTATTTGTGTGTCCCGTATGTTCAACTGGGTTTCTAACAGTGTTATTTTAACGTACTGGTCAAGGATTGACAGCAAGTTAAACCGTCGTTTGATTGATTCCATTATTGACAGCCTTAACATTTGGTTGAATGGACTTACATCAGAAGAAAAGTTGCTTGGTGGCAGAGTTGAATTTAAAGACGAGGAAAACAGCACAACTGCACTTATGGCGGGGAAAGCTGTTTTCCACATTTATATGACACCGCCATCACCAGCGAAAGAATTAGAGTTTATTTTAGAGTATGATGCAAATTATATTACTGCGGCATTAAAGGCGTAAAGGAGGTAAATGGATATGCCAAAAATTAACGAATCTATAATTAACTTTGCTGTATATGAAAACTCAACAGAATATTACGGAATGGCAGAAGTAACATTGCCGGAAATTTCGAGCTTGACAGAGGAAGTGAAAGGGGCAGGAATTAGCGGAACCTTTGAAAGTGTTATACTTGGACACCTTGAAGCAATGACGCTTACGCTTAACTTTAGAACTCTTGTAAAAGACGCAGTGGCATTACTTGAACCACGCGACCATCAAATTGATTTAAGGGTTGCGCAACAGGGGAAAGATACTGTTTCTGGGCAAACAACCGTTACGTCTGTTAAGCATGTAATGGTTGTTAAGCCCAAAAAGCTTAATCCCGGAAAGGTTGCTCCAGCTTCTCCAGCAGAAGCTTCAATGGAGTTTTCTGCAACCTATTGGGCAACGTTCATTGACGGGAAAAAGACACTTGAAATTGACATTTTAAATTTTATATATTTTGTAAATGGCAAAGACTATTTGGCAGATGTGCGTAAGGCACTTGGAAAATAACCAGCGAGAAAACTCGCTGGTTTTCATTTTATCAATAAAAAATATTAGGAGGAAAGAAAATGAGTGAAAAAAATATTAAAAGCATGAATATGGAAGGCTCACAATTAGCTACAGAGAAAGAAAAAGTAGATAGTCAAGTAAATACATCAGTTGAACTTGCGCCCGGTGCGATTATAGATTTGGGGGAAGGGGAAACAGCGAATGCCTTAAATCCCGGAGTAAATAAAAACGCTACAGAAGGCGAAAATGGGGTTTATGTTCACAAGTTTAAAAAGCCTTTTGAATTTGAAGGGAAAAAGTTTGAAACACTTAATTTTTACTTTGATAGATTGACCGGGAAAGACATGATTTCCATTGAAACCGAAATGCAGGAAATGGGAGAATACGCACTTGCCCCGGAAATATCAAGAGGTTTTCAATGCAGGATGGCGGCAAAAGCCGGAGGAATCGGCGCGGATGTATTGGAAAGTATGCCACTTGTAGAATTTAATAAAATCACCAATGCGGCACGTAATTTTTTAATAAGTTCGGGCTATTAAAAAGCCCGGGGCGTTGGTGGCGTCAAGAAAGCTACAGGCTTGCAAAGGCAACTTTCACGCCTGTTTCTTTTTGGGTTGAAATGACAACTACAGAGTTTGTGGCGTGGATACGTGATGTAAATGCCGCCGCAGAAGAGGACGCAAAAGGGGGTGAGTAATTGGCGGGAAGTAGAAAAGAATATGAGTTGCTCTTTAAATTAAAAGCCGCACTTGGAGGAAATTTCAACAGCACATTTCAAACAGCAATGAATACAACAAAGCAACTCCAGAACACCCTCACAAAAATAAATTCACTTTCTGGAAAGATTGATGGATATAAGAAACAATCGGAAGCTATAGAAAAAAACAAAGAAAAATTGGCAGAACTTAACGTAGAACATGAAAGACTACAACAGGAAATGAGCAAGACTGAAAAGCCATCGGAGGAATTGAGGAAGAAATTTGAACGCAATGCCCGCCAGATTGAACAGACAACTACTCGCATAAGTGAGCAAGAAAAGAAACTTGGGAAATTAGGTTCAGAGTTACGAACTGCGGGTGTAAACACTAACAATTTGGAAGCGGCAAACGGTAAACTTGCGAAAAGTTATGAAGCGGTAAAGAAAAGTCAGGAGGAACTATCAAAGATAACCGCCGCCCAACAGAAAAATGCGGAACAAATTAGAAAAACCAGAAAGGAACTACTTGGAACAGTCGGTGCTGTAACTGCCATAGGTGCGGCAATATACGCTGGACCAGTACGAACTGCGGCAGGATTTCAAGCGCAAATGTCGAAGGTTGAAGCTATTTCCGGTTCAACAAAGGAGCAAATGACACTTCTTATTGCAGAAGCCAAGAAGATGGGGGCAACAACAAAGTTTACGGCAGTTGAAGCAGGGAAAGCCCTTGAATATATGTCGATGGCAGGATGGAAAACAGGAGATATGCTTGCGGGGCTAGAAGGTGTCATGGACCTCGCGGCGGCGTCAGGCGAAGAATTGGGGATCGTATCCGACATTGTAACGGACGCATTAACAGCATTCGGGTTAAAAGCAAGTGACAGCGCCCATTTTGCGGATGTTCTCGCCGCGGCTTCAAGCAACTCAAACACGAACGTTTCATTACTAGGAGAATCATTTAAATATGCCGCGCCACTCGCTGGGGCATATGGGTTTGCTGTTGAAGATACCGCACTTGTACTTGGGTTGATGGCAAATTCGGGAATTAAAGCAAGTCAAAGTGGAACGTCGTTGCGCAGAATATTTACGGCTTTATCTAGTGACTTTAAGGTTGCGCAAGCAGATGGCGCAGAGTTCATTGTCACGACAAATAATGCAGATGGTTCAATGCGAGGACTAAAAGAGATTATAGATGATGTAAGAACAGCATTTAATGGAATGACACAGGCAGAAAAAGCCGCGGCGGAAGCAAGTCTTACGCAAACAGCACAAAGCCTTGCAATAGACCTTAAAAAAGAAAATGGAGAGCTTAAAACTCAAGCAGAACTATACGGAGAAGTAACACAGGCTATGGAAGGTTTAACAGCCGCTGGGAAAGTACAAGAAGCAGAAGCAATTGCAGGTAAAACAGCGATGGCGGGTTTACTATCCATTGTAAATTCATCGGAAGAAGATTACAATAAGTTGGCACAGGCTGTTTATAACGCAGATGGCGCCGCAAAGAAAATGGCGGAAACGATGCTTGACAATTTCGAGGGAAAAGTAATACTTGCTCAATCAGCGTTAGAAGGTTTACAAATTGCTTTAGGTGACGCATTGTTGCCAGCGCTTACGAGAGGTATGGAAAAGGTAACAGCATTCCTTACAAAGCTTACACAGTTTGCAGACGCGAATCCAGAATTAACTAGAACAATATTAAAAGTTGTCGGAGGATTAGCTACATTAAAGATTGCAACACTTGGCGCGAAGTTAGCGTTTTTGGATATGAAGCAGGGCATAAATGCAGTACAAAAGGTTTTTACGCTTTTTAAGGGCAGAACAGCGTCGGCGAGCGTTGAAGCGATGGGACTTTCAAACAGACTTACAACAGCAGGGGCAGGAATTAAAAACTATTTTGGAGGAATTAAAGGCGCGCTTGGTGGTGTAGAAAGTGCAATTGGGCAAGTATTCGGCGGCGGCAGAATTGCAACATTGTTTTCTGGAATGAGCAGGGTGTTTGGAAATGCTTTCGGTGGAATCAGCGGGAAATTAGTAACTGTATTCGGAGGAATTGGCGGCAAAATAGCGTCGATATTCGGAGGTGTAGGAAGTAAAATTGTAGCTGGACCTCTTGGAAAAATTGGAATAATGATAGCTAAACCATTTATGGGAATAGGTAAATTACTTGCACCCCTTGCGAAACTTGGCGGGGCTATTTTTGGACCATTCAGCGGTTTGTTTGGAAAAATATTCCCAGTTGTTGGGGTGGTTATGCTAATCGTATCCGCAGTTCAACTTTTACACGGACATATGGATAAAGTAAGGGAAGTTATAGAAAATGTATTCGGTAAATCGGGACTTGTGGTATTTGATAAAGTGGTTGGAGTTATAAGCAATATCGGAAATGCAATAAAGAATGTGTTTACAGATGGCGGCATTGAAGGGATGAGGAAATTCATAGATGAAACATTTGGAAATTACCCAGCATTAACAAATTTCCTAAATGGGTTTGTAACAGTATTTCAAACAATAGGAAACATTGTTGGTCAATTCATAAACTTTGTTAATACGAACGTAAAGCCGATAATTGAGGGTGTTTTTAATTTCATAGTTGGCACAGTATTACCGATGATTGCACAAAAACTTGCAGAATGGGCACCTACTATTTCCGGTATCATACAAAGTGTGTGGATGGTCATTCAAGGAGTAGCAACGGCAATAATGGGTATTATTCAATTTTTAATGCCGACAATTCAGGCTATAATTAGTACATCATTAAGTACTATTATGGGTGTTATCGGTGGGGCATTAAGTGTCATTAAAGGGATAATAGATGTTTTCATCGGTGTTTTTACAGGTAATTGGAAGCAAGCTTGGGAAGGGGTTAAAAGCATATTTAGTGGTGTTTGGGAAGCAATGAAAAGTATCATCAAAGCACCCTTAAATTTTATTATAAGTGGAGTAAATACCCTTATTCGTGGGCTTAATAAGATTCAGATACCTAACTGGGTTCCAGTTATCGGCGGCAAGGGATTATCAGTACCAGAAATACCGATGTTCGCAAAAGGAACAGAAAGTACTCCGGACACATTTATTGCAGGCGAAAAAGGTGCCGAACTTATTACAAATGCAAAAGGCAGAAAAGTGTTTACTGCCGCACAGACAGGGCAGATATTTAACAATATTAATAAGGCACGAACACAAAATAATTACAGAGAAGTTAAAGAGGTTGTTACAATTGCGCCGACATTACAAACGATCTTTTCATCTGCAAAAATGGCAGCAGTAACGACAAATGGCATGGCATTACCACAGCTTCAATACAGTACAAACACAGCAACAGACGTTCAAGCCCCAACAGTAAGAGCAGATTCAACACAGCATTCAATGAAAATTGAAATAACTAACCAGCCGATAATCCATATTGACGGAAATAAACCAGATGATTTGGAAGAAAAGTTACGCAAAAATAATCAAGAACTATTGAAACAAGTAGATGAAAGAATGAGAAAAAGAGAAGAGGACGAAAGGCGGGGAAGATATGAGTAAAACATATACAACGGTCTCCGGGGATATGTGGGATACAATAGCGTATAAAACACTGGGTGACGAAGCATATACAGATAAATTCATTAAAAATAATATACAATATCGTGATATTGTCATTTTCCCTGCGGGAATCGTGCTTGATATTCCAGATGTTGAAACGGAATTTTCGGCAAAGTTGCCGCCGTGGAAAAGGGGGCTAGCTTATGAGTGATAGCAATATGGCAAGGCGTGTTGAAATACGCCTTGAGTTTGAAGGAGTAGACATCAGTGCAGACATAAACAAATATTTACTATCTATGACGTATACGGACAATGAAGAGGATAAGACAGACGACTTACAGTTGACACTTGATGATAGGGAAGGGGTGTGGTTGGGTGATTGGTTAAACACACCTGCCCAGCCATCAGACCCACCGCCTTCAAAGGACGGCTGGAAAATAGGGGATGAAGTTAGCGTAAGTGGTAAACCGCAATATAGCAGTTATGGAAATGGAAAGCCCGGAAAAATGCTTACAAACCACAAAGGGAAGGTTAGACATTTAAATTTGAAAAAAGGTATACCATATCCGATACATGTTGACCATAAAGGGTGGTTTGCAGAAAATCAAGTGCAAAAAATAGCTGAAAAGCAAGACACAATGACACAAAGCGCTGGTGCAAAAGGGGCGATGATTCGCGCTATAATTATCCAGAAGAATTGGGATTCTACCGGAAAAGATAAAGTACTTGATTGCGGAGTGTTTGAAGTGGATAGCATTGACGGGAGTGGACCACCTGCAAAAGTAAATATAAAAGGCACTTCTATTCCTTACACATCAACAATCCGTAAACAGAAAAAAACAAAAGCATGGGAAAATATATACCTTAAATCTATTGTAGAAGAAATCGCAAATAAAAACGGTATGAAGTGCATGTTTGAATCAGCATATAATCCATACTACAATCGCCGTGAACAGGTACAGCAATCAGATATTGTGTTCTTGCAGACGCTTTGTAAAAATGCTGGCATTTCATTAAAGGTGACAGCAAAAACAATTGTGCTATTTGATGCGGCGACATATGAAGGAAAAGACGCAATAAGAACCATAAAACGTGGCGAAGCGGATGTTTTAAGTTACAGATTTTCAACGAATTTTAATGATACAGCATACAGTAGTTGCCATGTTAGCTATACAGACCCAAAAACAGGGGAAACAATAGAATACACTTATAAGCCGAGGGACGCAGATAAAAACGGTCAAGTGCTAGAAATTAACGAAAAGGTGAACAACAGAGAGGAAGCTCGCCAGCTTGCAATGAAGAGGTTAAGGCAGAAAAATAAAAGAGAATTTACGGCGGACTTTACGCTTGTCGGTGATTTGGACCTTGTGGCAGGCGTTACGGTTAATGTAGTCGGATATGGAGCATTTGACGGCAAATATATCGTTGAGAGTGCAACGCATAATTTAACAGGAGGTTATACTATAGATATTAAATTGCGTCGCGTACTGGAGGGATATTAATGGGGTAAATGAAGAATTAACAATATTAAAAAACATAGTGCGTGTTGGAACGGTAAGTTCAGTAAATACCGAAAATAGAACGGCGCGTGTGAATTTTGTAGATAAAAACAATCTTGTTTCTGGACCGCTAAAAATACTTAGAAACCCGCCATTTGTAACTGTAAAAGAAACATTAGTGATAGAAGGAGAACACGGGCATGAAGTTACTGTTTCGCCGTGGATTCCATCAGTAGGGGACTTAGTGCTTTGTATATATCTTCCTAATGGCGATGATGGGTTTGTGGTAGGAGGAATCTAACATGGCAACTATAGGCACTTTGGGAGATATAGTTTTCAGTGTATCGCGGAAAACTGCAATGACATTTGACAACATGAAATGGGATAGTTCCGTAAGATATGCCACACATGATAGGCATTTAAAAGATGTTTTGCTTGAATTTACAGGAACGGACGCGGATACAATTTCGTTTAGTATCTATTTTTCAGTGTTCTTAGGAGTTAATCCTATGCAGGAAATTACAAAACTTCTTGACGCAGAGAGGAAGGGGAAGGTTATGCGTCTTATTATAGGTAGTAAAACATATGGAAAGAACAAATGGGTCATAGAGAAAACATCAAAGGACTTGGAAAAGTTCGATAATAAGGGGAACTTACTTGTTGCGAAAGTATCTATTTCGCTAAAAGCCTATGCAGGGAGGTAATAAACATGGCGCATATAGTAACGGCATACGAAAATAAGAAAATAAATCTTGCGCCGGAAACGGTCGTTGAAGAGATTTTACAAAACATAGCAATGATTATTTCAACCCCACAATTTACCGTACCGCTTGACCGGGGCTTTGGGCTTCCCCAGCGGTTCATTGATAAGCCTTACCCCGTAGCACAGGCAATTCTTGTTTCGGAGGTACTGGACGCAATCGAACAGTACGAACCGCGGGCGGAGGTTGAAAATATATCTTTTACGCAGAGTGAAGAGGAAGCGCAAGCAGGTAAGCTCATTCCGCGGGTGGAGGTGAATATAATTGGCGGATAGTAAAAGAAATTATCCAAATATTAGTTTTGTTGATACGGATACGGAGAAGCTTGTTAACAGCCTAATAAAATCATATGAAATGTTTACAGGACGGACATTATACCCAGCAGACCCGACAAGGCTTTTTATTCTTTGGATTGCGGACATCATCGTACAAGAAAGGGTTATAATCAATGAATCCGCAAAACAAAATGTTCCGAGATATGCAGAGGGTGAATATTTAGATTCACTTGCCGAGATATTCAAGGATACGTATAGGCTTCAGGCACAAGCGGCAAAAACAACATTCCGGTTTTACTTATCAACGAAGCTGGCGACACAACAACTTGTGCCGAAGGGCACAAGGGTGACTGTTGACGGAAAAATTACATTTGAGACAATGGAAAACCTTTATATACGAGCGGGTGAACTATACGGCGATATTCCAGCAGTTTGTCAAATAGTTGGAACGATAGGAAATGGATTCGTTCCGGGGCAAATTACACAAATTGTAGACCTTTTCCCTTATTATGAAAAAGTTGAAAACATTACAACCAGCGGAGGTGGAGCAGAAACGGAGACGGACGAAGCTTTTTATAAACGTATGCGTGAGAGCATGGAAAGTTTCTCGACAGCAGGACCAATGGGAGCGTATATTTATCATGCAAAGACAGCTTCATCACAGGTTGCGGACGTTTCAGCAATATCAACAGAACGTGGCATTGTGGATGTTAGGGTACTATTAAAAGATGGAGAATTACCAAATAAGGAAGTCTTGAAAGAGGTTGAAGCGGCACTTTCCGCAGATAAGACGAGACCTCTTACAGACCTTGTTACAGTATCCGCGCCGGAGGTTGTGTCTTTTGACATTGAATTGACATACTACATTCCACAACTTGGCACAAATAGCGCGGCAATTATAGAACAAGACGTCGCGGAAGCAATTAGAGAATATACTAAGTGGCAAACAGAGAAGATGGGACGGGACATTAACCCATCTTATTTGATTTCACTTCTTATGAAAACAGGAATAAAACGAGTTGACATTGTAAGCCCTAAGTATACTCTCGTTGATGGCAATAAAGTTGCGGTACTTCAAAAGACTAACGTAATAAACGGAGGATTTGAAGATGAATAATACAATTTATGGGATTGATTTAACAAGGATGTTACCGCCAAGTTTAAAAAATGATGAAGATATGCTTGCGTTGGCTCGCGTAATAGGTGATGAATTGCAGAAAACAAGCCGCATGGCGCAACTTAATATTATTTATGCAAGAATTGATGAACTTGACGAAGCTGTACTTGACATATTGGCATATGATTTACACGTTGATTGGTACGATTATAGTTATCCAATTGAAGCTAAAAGGGCGCTGATAAAAGACAGCGTAAAAGTCCATAAAAGGCTAGGAACAAAATTTGCAGTTGAAACTGCGCTCGGAAACCTGCACCCAAACAGCCGCATTGAAGAATGGTTTCAATATGGTGGCGAGCCATTTTCTTTTCGCGTTATTTTAGATACGACGCGTTCAAGAATTGGAGCAGGATATTTTGAAATAAAAAAAGCAGTTGATTCGTATAAAAGATTAAGCGCACATATGGATGATGTCATTTATCAATGTACTGTTACACTTGTGTTGGGGATTGAAACACATGCGTTTTGCTATACGACTGGAATGACGGGAAAAGTGCTTGCGGGGACTTCGCCGCAAAGAAACATAATAGGGGCAATTGAGGAAACAGACATTGAATTACACAATGATTTGAAAGGATATAAGTTTACAAGTCCAGTCGCCGGAACTATCCCGGAACGCTCAACAATTGCAAGAATAGACAGTGGCGGCATTTCTCAAGAAGTGACAGCAGAGGGATATAAGTATAACGTTAAGCGTTGCGGCACATCCATTTGCAAAAGTTAATAAAGGAGGGTGAAAACAATGCTTACAGAAAAGGCAATGGAAGGGTTCAAAGCTTTTATAGAAAGGAACATTGCATATGCTCGTTACAAGATAGGTGGAACATATCACAGGGTATCTATACATCACAAAGAACGTCTTGCAGACGGAAAAGTCGCGGTGTATTTTTCTATTAATCCACAAGCAACAGGTAATGTAACTATAACAGAAGTACAGCTTTTCGATACAAACAATGACTTGTGGGCTTCAAAATCAGAAAACATTGAAGTTAAAAGCGTGCAAGAAGGCGTTTTATATCGCTTTGCATTTGATATTAAGGAGGTGTAAAAAAAAGATGGCTTATAAACGCACGTTTTGGCAAGACCACGTGACACAGTATGAAAACCGCTATAAAGAAATAGATAACGGCGATGGAACAGTTACCCATGAACCCGTTGAGGGCGCAGTCATTCAGCAGGGGACGGCACAAAATGGGGCTAACTTCAACAACATCGAAGAAGGAATTTTTGCCGCAAATGAAATGGGGAATGAAGCAATTAGAATGCTTCAACATCACGGACAGACATTTAAGAAATTGATAGGAGAAATTGGAGAAGTTACGTTAACAAATAGTCTTGAATACCCGTTTAACAATTCAATGACAACAATTGATCTTGTTCATAAACAGGATACGATAGATTACACTGTTGATATTGATATAAAAAACACTAGTGGTGATGTAGGACGCATTATCATAAAGGATAAGCAATTAAATGGATTCAAAATTGCATTTACCGGAAGCGCTCCGAGCGTTGCCGTGAGATATATTGTAAAAGGGGGCATTTACTGATGGCTAATATTATCATTAAATCGGAAGAACGCCGAAAGCGGGAAGCGTATGTGCTTGACAGTTTTGGCAAGAATGGGTGTGGTGTTTCATCTGACGATAGAGAAGCGGCAGAATATATTGCCGCGCGTTCACGTGAAGCGTATAAAGAACTTAAACGAATGGAGGTAAGAAGATGATTGTTATTAATAAAAATGAAGGAACAAAAATTCCATATACAATAAAAACAAGTAAGGTTACATTTGATGATGAACTAATGCTTAATCTTGAAAAATACGAGCGTGACGACCCGAATCACATTGACGTATGCCGCGATAAATTCGGCAATCTTGTTTGCGGAGTTATTCCCGGAGTTGCAGAAGTCTATGTTGCACAAATTGATATCCCGGCAAGGGAGTATGATTTTATAGCTGATGGATTGGATGAAAACGAACAACCGAAAGAAGTTCCCTTTCCTGTTCCTTTTGACATAGATAAATGCACGTTAACGCTTTGGACGTTAGTATAAATATAAAATGGAGGTGTAAAGAATATGACAAACTTTGATGATTTTAAATTATCTGTTGAAGCCCTCTCGGGAGGGAAAAACACGGTGATTCTTGATGATATTGGCATGCCATCAATTGTTGTTCCATTCCCAAAATTAAAATATTCGGATTTGATTAAAGGAGGAACAGAAGATGTGCTTCCTGCATTTATTGTTGATGGAATAGAAATTGATGTTATATATGTAAGCAAATATCAAAACATTGTTGTAAATGACCGGGCTTACAGTTTGCCATTTAAAGACCCGAAAACTTCTATTAACTTTGATACAGCTTTAAAAGTATGTAGAAATAAGGGGCTTGGTTGGCATTTGCTCTCAAATGCTTTATGGGCAACAATCCAAAACTGGTGTTATAAAAATAATACACCGCCACATGGAAATACAAATTATGGGTATGATTACAGAAATTTACACGAAAAGGGAGTTGTAACATACAAATACACTAGTGATGGGAAATTACTTGATGGAAGAACTGCAACGGGAAGTGGACCAGTAACTTGGTATCATAATTATGATAGTTCTGGAATTGCTGACCTTTGCGGGAATGTATGGGAGTGGGTTGCTGGCTTCCGTCTTGTAGATGGCGAGATTCAAGTAATCCCTAACGGTAATTGCATGAAAATAGATTGCAACATGAGCAATACGAGCACAGAATGGAAAACTATTATGATAGATGGAATACTTAAAGAGCCCGCAACACAAAAAGAATGGGAATCACTTAAATATGACATTGTAAACGGTGTTCAATTATCTACAAAAATTACGAATTCTGGTTCGTCGAGTAGACAGTTTGGTCAACTTTCCGTGGCAAGTGACATAAAAATTCCACAGATATTAGAAGGATTAGGGCTTTTTCCTGTTTCTGATTATACTTACGGAGACGGGCATTTATATGTTGATAATCGTGGCGAGCGTTTGCCATTGCGCGGAGCGGGATGGTACGGCATGTCGGACGCAGGTGTCGCGGCGTTGAACTTGAATTACTCGCGTGCGTATTCCGGTAGCCACATTGGCTTCCGCGCCGCTTTTTATGAAAAACTGTAAACTGTAAACTGATAAACTGAAAGGCGGGTGATAACCCGCCTTTATTTTAAAAGTATTTAAATACAATTTGCGGGGGTGGACAATGGAAGAATTTAAAATAAAAGAGAAAATATACGACATGATTCTTTACGGAAGTCCAGCATTAACACAATTCCCAAAAGTTGAAAAATATGCACTTGCAGGTGACATTAGAAAATCAATGTACCGAATGCTTATGCTTGCTGTGACGATTGAAAAAAAGTATTACAAGAAAACCACGTTGCAGGAATTAGATATTGAACTTGATATATTAAGACATTTAATAAGACTTGCCGCGGATAAAAAATTATACCCGAATCAAAAACCATGTTTGCCGTTCAAAAAATATGAGTATTGGGCAAAACTTATTGATGAAATTGGAAGAATGATTGGGGGATATATGAAGTCTGTAAAATAAAGATTTTTATATATGGGGGATGAATCGTATAGATTCGCGTTTGCCATTGCGCGGAGCGAGATGGAACAACATGTCGAACGCAGGTGTCGCGGCGTTGAACTTGAATAACTCGCGTGCGAATTCCAGTAACAACATTGGCTTCCGCGCCGCTCTACCTTCTTTAGCCAGAAGGTGTGCACATACGTGTGCACATCCAGTGCATAGGTTAAAGGGGTTCATTTCCCTTTCTGTTATATATAACGGAAAAAAGATTGAATTGCTGTGGAAGCAGTTAGTAAACAAAAATAGTTGAAGAGTGCTACACATCAGCGAAATCAATAATTAAAAGACAAGGGGGAGCGATGAAAACAATTAAAAATATATACCCAAAAATTTATGATTTTGAAAATCTATATCAAGCTTATGAAATTGCTAGAAAAGGCAAAAGGTTTAGGGATGAAGTTTTAACATTCAGTAGTAACCTTGAATCAAACTTGATTGAAATTCAAAACCACCTTATTTATGGAACGTATGAGGTGGGGAAGTATCGGCAGTTTTACGTTTATGAGCCTAAAAAGCGGCTGATTATGGCATTGCCCTTTCGCGACCGTGTTGTACAATGGGCTATTTATAAACAGCTTTTTCCTATCTTTGACAAGCAATTTATATTTGATTCTTACGCTTGCCGTGAAGGGAAAGGGACACACGCCGCCGCGGATAGGTTGCAGTATTGGTTGCGACAAACGGAGAGGAAACCGGAACGATATTATTATTTAAAACTTGATATTTCAAAATACTTTTACAGGGTAGACCATGACATATTAATTAACATATTAAAAAGGAAGATTCACGATGACCGATTGATTGACTTACTTTCAATTATCATAAATTGTGAAGATACAAAATTCGGGTTACCCGCAGGAATTGACCCGGATATGTGTACCGAAGATGAAAGGCTTTTGGATGTAGGTATGCCAATAGGGAATTTAACTTCACAGATGTTTGCGAATCTTTATCTCAATGAGCTTGACCAATATGTAAAGCATGAATTGAGATTACATTATTACATTCGCTATATGGATGATGTTATTATTTTACATCCGGATAAAAAGTACCTTGCGGCAGTAAAGGACGAAATAGAAACATTTTTGAATAATAAATTGCATTTACAGTTAAACAATAAAACTGCAATTCGTCCCTGTAGTATGGGAATTGACTTTGTAGGGTTTAGAATTTGGGCAACACATAGGAAACTAAAGAAAAAAACAGCGAAGAAAATAAAAGCTCGCGTTAAGCATTTAATTAAAGCGAAAGCCCGTGGGCAAATAACGGAAGAATCATTCAAAGGAAGCATTGCGTCTTATAAAGGTATTTTGAAGCATTGCAATAGTTACGGATTCCGACAGTCATTAAATGAATTATTTAAAAATAAAAGGAGTGAATAGAAGTGGCAGACATTTCAATAATGGCAAGTATTTTAGGTATTCTTGGGACGGCGTGTGCAATAATATTTGGATATATTGCTTTTTCGAGAAATAAGAAGCAAGACGATAATAAAGAAGGTAAACAAAATGGCACTATATTAACCGAAATAGGCTATATAAAATCTGGTGTTGATGATATTAAAAGAAAACAAGAGAAGCAGGACTTACAACATATTGAAGTAATATCACGTCTTTCATGCGTAGAAGCTTCTGCAAAACAAGCCCATAAAAGAATTGACCGCATTGAGGGGGAAATGGATAAAGAGTAAAAGGAGGGAGAAAATGAGTAAAGACACATCAAAGCACAGAAAAGGGATAAATAAAGGAAAGAAAAAGAAATTTGAGTTTTCAAAGACTATTCTTTTACTTGTGCTTTCAACTTATTTTGTAGGTGTTTTCGTAGGTGTAAAAATTGTTTTTATTGATTTTTCGCAATTAGGGGTTGTACTTGCGTTTATTGGCACACCGACAGCCGCCGCAATAGCCTTTTATTGCTGGAAAGCAAAGGCAGAAAATATTTTGAAAATCAAACAGGAGAATCCGGAAATTTCGGGTTCTCCTTTAGATTTTAATGACATTTCACAATAACAAGTAAGGAGGTTGTTTTTAATGAATATCACAAAGAAGAATTCGCCAAACAAATATAATGGAAGGAATGGTTGGAAACCAGATATGATTGTTTGCCACATTACAGAAGGTTCATACAATGGGGCGATATCATGGCTATGCAATCCAGCGTCAAAAGCTTCCGCACACTATGTAGTAGCTAAAGATGGGAGGGTAACGCAACTTGTAGACCTAAGAGACGGCGCATGGTGCAATGGCACAAGTACAAATCCAACAAGCAACGTTTATTATGGGAAATCAACACTAAAGGCAGTAAGGGACAGAAAGACCAATGCAAACTATTATACTATATCAATTGAACATGAGGGCAGATGGGCAGAAAACAAAGGTAAACTTACAGACGCGCAGAAAGTGGCAACTATTGAATTGATAAAGCACATTAAAAGAGAAGTCGAAACCATATTCGGGATAGATATGCCAATAGACAGAGCGCATATTGTAGGGCATTACGAAGTAAGTCCAATAAGTAAACCGAATTGTCCGGGAGGAAACTTTCAGTTTGACGAAATTATAAGAGCAGTATGCGGTGGCATAGTTACACCTAGTACACCACCACAGATAAATGGAAATTTTAAAGTCGGTGACGATGTGACAGTAAAAAGGACCGCCACAAAATACGCAACTGGTCAAAACATTGCTGAATTTGTGAAAGGCAGCCAATATACTATAAAAGAACTTAAAGAGGACAGAGCATTACTATCTAACATTATGAGTTGGGTATATTTGAAGGACGTTGAAGTGGAAGCGAGTTCAGCACCTATATTAAAAGAAGGTTCAAAAGTCAAAATAATTGGAAGCACATACGCAACTGGTCAAACAATCCCGGGATGGGTAAAGAATGGAACTCATACAGTTTCAAAAATTTCGGGTGAAAAAATATTGCTTGGTGCGAATGGTGGAATAAATAGTTATGTATTTAAAAAGGACCTTACAATTATTGGATAGGAGGAATAAAAAAATGGCTATATTTAATTTTTTGATTTCAAACTGGGACAGTGTTCTTGTTGTTGTAGGCTTCATTATCCTTGTTGCTGTACTTATTAAGAGAGGTGAAAAGAAAATCTTAAACAACATTCTTTATAGGTTAGTAACGCAAGCAGAACGTGAATTTGGAGCGGGAACAGGTGAACTTAAATTTGCAGTTGTATCAGACTGGGTTTATGAGCGTCTACCAGCTATATTGAGAATTCTTTTTACAGCGAAGGACATAGATAAAATGATTGAAACGGCACTTGAAGAAGCAAAAAAGAAGTGGGAAAGAAACCAAATCTTACAAATGTATATTGACGGAGAAACACCAGTCCCGGCTACATTGTCAATGAGAACAAAATAATGATATAATGTAAAAGACCCACTAGGATTATAAATATTCCAGTGGGTTTTTTACATTTTAGTGATAACACTATTCTTTATAAGCTGGTCGTTTTATTAAAAATTCTGTTTCGTTTTCTTCATTTAATATACCGTAATATTCATCAGTTCTTGTAAATACGTAAGTTTTTCCGAAAATAAATCTTAAAGCGGCTTTAGCTGTTTCCCATTTCTTGAAAAATTCTTGCGCAGTATCCCAATCGTTTATAGATAAATAATAATCAAGGCATTGTGCAATTTCGTATATTTCGCAATAAAACGCACTTTCTAAAAATCTTTTCATTGTCATTTCTATTACCTCCATTTATTTATTAGTTTTCCGGACCTCTTATTTACATTATATACTCACGTGAGTATATAGTCAAGAGGAAATACGAAAAATAATTTAAAAAATATATACTTGCGTGAGATAAAGGAAGTTGGTATAATCAGTACATAAAGAAAGGACGGTGCGAAAATGAGCGAGAAGAAAGGAACATCGGCAACGCGAGCAAAGAATAAATATAACGCCAAAAATTATGATAGATTGTATCCATATGTAAAGAAAGGTAGAAAAGCAGTCTATGAAGAAGCCGCACAAAAATCCGGAATGACGCTTAATGAATTTATGATTACAGCAATTGAAGAAAAAGTTCAAAAAGTATTAGAAGAGGAGTAGAAGTGTTCAAAATATGTAAACATACTTGTACGAGATAAATTCAAATGGTATAATTTAAAAGAAATTTTAAGAATAAAATCCGAAAAACCAAAGATAATACTGATGAGTAATAAAATGATAATGTAATTTAAAAAAGGTAGCAATGACGGGAAAAGAGCCCGTCTATATTTTTGGATATTTAAAAAATATGGGATTTATACTTTGGTAGCGGATGTTAATAATATTTGATTTTAGGAGGAAAGCTACCGTAATGGGAGAAAATAAAAATAGAAAAACAAAACTAAACCTTGATAATAACGAGGTTTCTAGCAAAGATAAGAGCAAAAAAACCGTATGCATATTAACTTTGGGTTGTAAAGTTAATCAATATGAGACTGAAGCTATGGAAGAAATGTTTCAAAAAAACGAATATGCAATAGTAAGAGGAGAAGATACAGCAGATGTTTATGTAATAAATACTTGTACTGTAACCAATTTATCTGATAGAAAATCAAGACAATTTATTCGACGAGCAAAAAAATTAAACAAGGATTCTATAATGGCAGTAGTAGGATGTTATTCTCAAGTTGCTCCGCAGGAAGTAGAAAAAATTCAAGGAGTAGATGTAATTATAGGTACTACTGATAGACATAAAATAGTAGAATTATGTGAAGAGGCTAAAAAAAGAAATCAGAGAATAAATATAGTAAAAAGCATAAAAAGTCATAAGGAATTTGAAAATATAAATATAGATAATATAAAATCTAAAACTAGAGCCTATATAAAAATCCAAGATGGATGTAATCAATTTTGTAGTTATTGCATAATACCTTATGCAAGAGGGCCTATTAGAAGCAGATCTTTAGAAAATATTATAAGAGAGGCAGAAAAACTCTCTAAGGCCGGTTTTAAAGAAGTTGTTCTTACAGGAATTCATGTAGCATCTTATGGAAAAGATATAGGAGGAATTACTTTACTTGATGTTATAGAAAAGGTAAATCAGGTAGAGGGAATAGAAAGGATTAGATTAAGTTCTATAGAGCCTACATTAATTAATGAAAACTTTATGAAAACCATAGTGGATTTAGGAAAGGTATGTGATCACTTTCATTTATCTTTACAAAGTGGCAGTGATTCAGTATTGAAAAGAATGAACAGAAAGTACACTACAAAAGAATATAGAGATATAGTCAATCTAATTAGACACTACATGCCAAACGCAGGTATTACAACTGATATTATTGTAGGATTTCCTGGTGAAACAGAAGAAGAGTTTAATGAAACCTATGAATTTATAAAAGAAATTGGATTTTCTAGAATACATGTATTTAAATATTCACCTAGAAAAGGTACTCCAGCTAGTGGATATAAAGATCAAGTAGACGGTACTATTAAGCATATACGAAGCGAAAAACTTATTAAACTAGGTGAAGATCTAATGATGAAGTTTAATTCTACATTCCTTGGTTCTTCATTAAATGTTTTATTCGAAGAAGAGAGTAAAGACCAACCCACTTTTTTAGAGGGATATACAACTAACTACATTAGAGTGAAAGCTGAAGTTAGTAAGGATTTAGAAGGTAAAATAATACCCTTAGAAATAATAGACGCAAAAGAAGAAATTTTAATAGGAAAAATAAAGGATTTTTAAATTTTTTGTAGAATAAATATTTGTAGAATAAATAATTATATAATTATGAAGAGGAGGTGAAAGGGTGTCTGATTGTCTATTTTGTAAAATTATTAATGGTGAGATACCAAGTACTTTAATTTATGAAGATGAGAAAGTAATAGCTTTTAAGGACATAAGCCCACAGTCTCCTGTCCATTTCTTAGTTATTCCTAAAGAACATATAGAATCGGCAGATTTTATTGATAAGAATAAAGTACCTTTAATAGGTCATATATTTTATGTAGCAAGTAAAATAGCCAAAGAACAAGGACTTGAATGTGGATATAGAGTGGTTAATAATTGTGGAAATCATGGAGGACAAACCGTAAACCATATTCATTTTCATGTGCTAGGTGGAAGGCAAATGATGTGGCCTCCAGGTTAAAAACTAGTTGAAAAAAATTTTATTATAATGTATAATAATCTAGTGTCGTAATCCTTTATCATAGATAGTATGGGAGGACTCTTGCAATAGAGAGGGGAGGGAGAAGTAGATGTCAGAAATTAAGGTTGGAGAAAACGAATCTCTTGACAATGCGTTGAAAAGATTCAAAAGACAATGTGCTCGTTCAGGAGTTTTATCTGAATATAGAAAAAGAGAACACTATGAAAAACCTAGTGTAAAACGTAAAAAGAAATCTGAAGCGGCTAGAAGGAAAAAGCACGCTAAGTACTAATCGAGAAGGTGAATTTATGTCCCTTAAAGAAAAACTTATGGAGGATTTAAAAGACTCCATGAAAAGTAAAGATATTATCAAGAAAAATACTATCACTATGATTAGAGCAGCTATTAAACAAAAAGAAGTTGATGAAAGAAAAGAAGTATTAGAAGAAGAAATATTAGAAATAATAGCTAAGCAATTAAAAGAAAAAAGGACTGCCATTGAGGATTTTAAAAAAGGCGAGCGGCAAGATCTTATTGACTTAACAGAAAAAGAAATTCAAATTCTTTTAGAATATTTACCAAAACAACTTTCTGAAGAGGAAGTTGAAAAAATAGTTATTGAAACCGTTAAAGAAATTAATGCTACATCCATTAAAGATATTGGATTAGTAATGAAAGCTGTAATGCCAAAAGTAAAGGGTAAAACTGATGGCAATATGGTGAATAAAGTTGTTAGAAAAGTATTAAGTTAACCTGGGTTATTTAACCCAGGTTTTTTATAACTTATAGAACGGTAACAGGTTTATTATTAAAACTGAATTGATTCAAATAATTATTACTTTTTATTATTATTGCTATAATAAATGGGTAGTTATATAATAATATGTAATATAATGTTATAGGGGGTGTAAAAATGAAAAAGTTGAGGATATCTTTATTAATATTTTTAATTGTTTTTATTTTATCAAATTTAGTATTTGCAGAAACGAAAGAAGAAGTTTATGTAATACCTATTAAAGGAGAAATAAACAGGGCAACCTATAACTTTTTAAATGATACATTAAATAAATTAACGAAGAAAAATGTTCAAGGAATTATATTTGAAATTGATACCTATGGTGGACTAATAGACCAAGCAGAAAAGATAAAAAATTTGATAGTTTCTCTAAATGTTCCAACCATCTCTTATGTAAATAATAAGGCAGAATCTGCGGGAGTTTTAATTACTATTGCTAGTGAAAAAATAGTTATGTCACCTACTGCAACTATTGGTTCTGCTGAAACAATACCAAATACTGAGAAAGTTCTTTCGATGTGGAGAAGTTTTTTAAGGGATACAGCTCAATATAGAGGAAGAGATTCTGATATAATTGAAGCTATGGCAGATAAGGATATGTATATAGAAGGAGTTTCAGAAATAGGGAAATTAGTTAATTTAACATCAAAAGAAGCTATGGAACATGGTATTGCAGATTTTATTTCTGATGATTATAAGGAAATTATTGCATATTTTGACATAGAAAATACTAATATAGTTAAGGTAGAAGAAGGTCTTCAAATAAAATTAGCAAAGTATATTTCAAATCCATATGTAAGTAGCTTGCTGCTAACACTAGGATTTGTAGGGTTAATAGTAGAAATTTTAACTCCAGGATTTGGAATTGGAGGCACTATAAGTATTATTGGTTTTGGTTTATATTTTGGAGGAAATATACTTGCTGGAAATTCTAATTGGACTTCTTTGGCTTTATTTGTAACAGGTCTTATTTTATTAGTAATTGAAGGAATGGTTCCAGGGTTTGGTTTGCCAGGAATTAGTGGAATAATTTTAGTTTTGGCAGGTACTATATTAGCAATGGAATCTTTATCTACCGCTATATTATCTTTAAGTGTGGCTATAATAATTACTACAATAGCTACCATAATATTACTAAAACTAGGATTTAGAAGTAAAATTTTCAATAAGATAATACTTACTACACATCAAAAAGATGAAAAAGGATATTTAAGTGTAGATTCAAAAGATGAATATTTAGATAAAGAAGGACTTACAGTTTCAGAACTTCGCCCTACAGGGTTTATTGAAATAGATGGAAAGCGATTAGATGCTTTATCCGAAGAAGGATTTATACCAAGGGATATTCCTATTAAAGTAGCTAGGGTAGAAGGATCAAAAATATTTGTTAGGAGGTTATAATTATGGGTGGTTTTGGTTTCACAATTGCAATAGCTGTACTTATTATTATCCTTGTAATGCTTTTCTTTACATTTATTCCTGTAGGATTATGGGTAACAGCTTTTTTCTCTGGAGTAAAGATTAAAATTTCTACATTGATAGGTATGAGACTTAGAAGAGTAGTACCAAATAGAATTGTAAATCCAATGATTAAGGCAACAAAAGCAGGTCTTACAATTAACGTAGATGAATTAGAAGCTCATTATCTAGCAGGAGGTAATGTAAATACTTTAGTAGATGCTTTAATTGCTGCACAAAGAGCTAATATACCATTAGAATTTGAAAGAGCTGCAGCTATAGATTTAGCTGGTAGAAATGTATTAGAAGCAGTCCAAGTAAGCGTTAATCCTAAAGTGATAGAAACACCACAAATAGCTGCTGTAGCAAAAGATGGTATTGAAGTTGTAGCTAAAGCAAGAGTAACAGTAAGAGCTAATATTGAAAGGCTAGTTGGGGGAGCAGGAGAAGAAACTATAATAGCTAGAGTTGGTGAAGGTATAGTAACTACAGTTGGTAGTTCAAGTTCTCATAAAGATGTTTTGGAAAATCCAGATAGTATATCTAAAACAGTTTTAAATAAAGGTCTAGATTCAGGCACTGCATTTGAAATATTATCCATAGATATTGCTGACGTAGATGTTGGAAGAAATATTGGTGCTAAGTTACAGACAGATCAAGCGGAAGCAGACAAACGTATAGCAGAAGCAAAAGCTGAAGAAAGAAGAGCAATGGCTGTGGCTAAGGAACAAGAGATGAAAGCTGAAGTTCAAGCCATGAGAGCTAAGGTAGTAGAGGCAGAATCAGAAGTTCCTTTGGCTTTATCAAGTGCTTTAAGAGAAGGAAAAATTGGAGTTATGGATTATTATAATATGAGAAATGTTTTAGCAGATACCGATATGAGAAGTGCCATATCAAAGATAGCTGATGATGATAAGAAACAAAAATAGGATGTGATAAAATGCGCAGCCCTTTAATATTTTTTATATTTATAATTGTTATAGACTTATTGCTTAAAAGCTCAAAAGATAAGAAAAAGATTGATGAAGCTAGAAGAAAAAGAATACAAGAATTAGAAAAACAACCTAGACCTAATAAAGGTGTTATAACAGTTTTAAAAGATGAAATGCAAAAAGAGACACAAAAAAGACAGAGAAAACAGAACACTAATAAAGCTAAACAAGAAGTAGTAGTTCAAGAGAAAGTAATAGATAGAGAATTAGACTGGGATGATTCGTTTTGGGAAGCAAAGAGAAATGAAAGAAAACACCATGAAGAAGAAGTTGCAAATTCTACTGGATATAATAAGGAAGTTCGAGAAGATATTTTAAGAGGTATAATATTTTCTGAAATACTTTCAGAACCTAAAAGTATTAAAAATCAGAGAAGAAGCATGTAATGTGCCATACATGCTTCTTTTCTTTTGTCTAATTTTATCAAAACCTTAGTTGACAATTAAAGATTATAATATATACTGAGGTTTATAGAGATTTAAATATATAAAAAGGAGACATAAAGATGAACAAAACTAAAAAAGTTTGCTTTAAGAATATTAAAGCATGTACGGTTTCATGGGTTATAATACTTGCCATAATATTCTCTACTGTAGCACCTGTTATAGCAGATGATGTATCTCAGATACAAATTAGTAGATGGGCTATATCAGAGCTTAATGAAGGAGAAAAATACGGCATATATCCTATTAGTTGGTATTATGATGGATTTCTAGAAAATATTTCAGAAGATAAGCTTAATCTATTGTTAGAAAGAACTGCCGAGAAACTTGCCGGTTTAGACCTTAAAAAGAATGAATATTTTAAACCTATACTTTATACAGCAGATGGTACAAGAAAAGCAGTTCTGACAGCTCTTTATAATCTATTAAATCAATATGAATTATCGAAAATTTTAAACGTTAAACAAGAGACTCCAATAGAATATATGCAAAGAAGAGGTATTCTTATTGGTATAAATAAAGAGTTAAAACTAGAACAGCCATGTACTACAGAACAGGCAGTAATATTTGCAACAAGACTTATTTCTGATACCTATGAAGTTCACGAGGGAGGATCTCAAGGATTTCTTTGGAAGGTTTCTAAAGGTAAGAATACTATTTATCTTTTAGGTTCTATTCATGTTGGAGATACAAATTTATATCCAATTAGCAAAAGATTAAAAGATGCATTTGAAGAATCAGATTCTCTTATTGTAGAAGCCAACTTAATGAAACAAGAAGGGATGAATGAATTTATACAGGAGTCTATGTATACAGACGGAACAAGCCTTAAAGACCATATATCTAAAGAAACTTATGAGAAGTTTATAAAGGTTATTGAAGAGATTAAATTACCTAAGGAAACTTATGAACAATTAAAACCTTGGAGAATTGCTAATGATTTAACACTTGTTGGAACAACTAGTGATTCAAAAACTACGGAAGCTGCTCAACAAGCTGCTACCCTTGGTATAGATATGTATTTTATTACTAGAGCAGCATTAACAGGAAAACCTATTGAAGAGTTAGAGGGACTAAAATATCAAGCAAATTTATTTAACGGTTTATCTCAAGAAATCCAAGAAGAATATTTAAATGGAGCATTAGATAATATTTTAAATCCACAATCTAAGGAAGCGTTAAATGAAGTTGATATGATGAAAACATGGCTAGAACAATGGCACAAAGGTGACGTAGATGGATTTACAAAATCTTACTCATCTATAATGGAAGGTTCAAATGATGAGTTTTCACAAATGTTACTTGGTAAAAGAGATGAAGATATGGCATCTAAACTAATACAACTTTTAGAAAGTGATGATGAAGGTACATATTTGGTTGTAGTAGGTTCTGGTCATTTAGTAGTGAAAGATACTGTAATTGACCAACTTAAAAAGAAAGGCTATACTGTTGAAAATATAAAATAAATATTTTGTTTTTAATCTAACCTGGAATTATAGTTCCAGGTTTTTCAATTTGTAATACTCTTAACTACATAGGCATAAAATTGTTATAGAGGAGGGCTTAAAGTGAAAAAATCAGTGGATAATGTTAAATACAATCTTTCCGAAGCTTTAGAATTGCCAAAGGATATAGTAATGGATTTACCTAAGATAACCATGATAGGAAACATTCAGCTTAACTTGTCAAATCATAAAGGAATTATAGAATATACAAAAGAAATTATAAGGGTAAATACTAATTCTGGAGTTATAAAGGTTACAGGAGAAGAAATGGAAATAAAGACTATACTATCAGAAGAAATAATGATAGTTGGTATCATTGAAAAGATTGAAATAATCAGCTAGGGAGTGTTATTATGCTAGCTATAAAAATATGGAATTATTTAAAAGGATATGTTATTATTAAAGTTGAAGGTTTAACTTTAGAAAGGTTGTTAAATTTAGCTGCATCTAATAATGTCTATTTATGGGATGTAAAAAGAATAGATCATACTGTAATTGAGATGAAAGCTACTACTAAAGGTTTTAAAGCATTAAAAAGTCTTGTAAAAAAAGTAGGTTGTAGAGTAGAAATAGTGGATAAAAAAGGTTTTCCTTTTATTTTACAGACTCTTAAAAAAAGAAAAATGCTAGGTTTAGGTTTTTTAATGTTTTGGGGAGTTGTTATTTTATTAACCTCTTTCATATGGAAAATTGAAATATTAGGAAACGAACAAACGGCGCAAGAAGAAATTATTAAGACATTAAAAGACCATAATATTAGTATTGGAAAAATAAAATATAGTATTGATAAAGAAAAAACCAGACAAATTTTATTAGAAAATTTTGATTATTTTTCATTTTTGTCTGTAGACATAAAGGGCACTAAACTTACTATAGAAATTAAAGAACAAGATTTACCTCCAGAAGAAGTAAACAAAGATTACCCTTGCCATATTGTGGCTAAAAAGAAAGGGGTAATTATGAAAGTAGTAGCTAAGAATGGAAAAAGTGTAGTTAAAAAAGGAGATGTAGTAAAAGAAGGACAATTATTAATTACAGGTATTATAAATACAGAAGAAGATAATGAGAATGGATTTTTAGTACATTCAGAGGGAAAAGTTTTAGCTTTAACTAGATATTCACATATAGTTGAAGAATCAATAATCAAGAAAATAGAAGAAGAAACGGGAGAAGTATATAAAGAAAGAGGTCTAAAAGTAAAGGATAAAGGAATTCAATTTATAAAAGGTGATGTTCCTTATAAAGACTATATTGAAGTTATAAATGAAAAGAAGATAATTAATTTAGATAAATTTAATATAGATATTCCAATAAAAATAGTGACCTATGAATTTAGGGAAGTTGAGATAAAAGAAGTAAAACAAAATCTCGATTTCTTAAAAAAATCATCCCAAATACGAGCTACACAAGAAATAAATAAAGAATTACCAGATGATGTGCAGATAGTATCTAAAGATGTAAAATATTTCATAGAAGATAATATATTAAAAACTCAGGTTATAATAGAAACCATTGAAGATATAGGTAAAAAACAAATAATTAATAACAGGGAGGATTGAATTTGACAAACAATATTGAAGAAAGAAGAATATCTATTGACGATAATCAGATAATATCTGAAATATTTGGAGAATTTGATGAAAATATAAATATAATTAGAAATGAGCTAAATATTAATCTTTTAATAAGGGAAGGTGAAATAAGAATTGTTGGTGACTCTACATCTGCTCTTTTAGGAGAAAAGCTTATTTACAGATTAATAGATATCATAAGAAGTAATAAAAGATTAACAAAACAGGAATTAAGATATACAATTCAATTGATTCTTCAAGGAAAAGAAGATAAAATAAAAGAATTATTAGAGGAAGTTATATGTATAACAGCTTCTGGGAAAAGTATAAAACCTAAAACATTAGGTCAAAAAAGATATTTAGATTCTATAAGGAATAATGATATAGTTTTTGGAATTGGACCTGCAGGTACTGGTAAAACTTATTTAGCTATGGCTATGGCTGTAAATGCCCTTAAAAATAAGGAAGTAAATAGAATAATACTTACTAGACCTGCTGTTGAAGCTGGAGAAAGTTTAGGTTTCTTACCGGGAGATTTGCAAGAAAAGGTAGATCCATATTTGAGGCCTGTTTATGATGCGCTGTTTGACATATTAGGTTTTGACACTTATGTGAAATATATGGAAAAAGGTATTATTGAAGTGGCTCCTTTAGCTTATATGAGAGGAAGAACATTAGATTCTGCTTATGTAATTTTAGATGAGGCTCAAAATACTACTAATGAACAAATGAAAATGTTTTTGACAAGATTAGGATTTGGTTCGAAAGCTATTGTAACTGGTGATATAACCCAAATTGATTTACCTAAAGGGAAACAATCGGGACTAAAGACAGTAAGTGAAATTCTTGTAGATGTAAATGGTATTGAACTTGTATATTTATCAAAATATGATATAGTTAGACATCCATTAGTACAAAAAATAATTGAAGCTTACGACAAATTTGAAAAGAAAAAAGGATAAAAACCATAAGGGGGTACTCCCATGGAAAAAGACAATAGAAAAAACAAAGATAATCAAAGGAGTAAATTTTCTTTAATAAAGAATAAAAGATATTTTAATGGGTTATTGCTTGTATGCTTTACGGCAATCCTTTTTTTTATAACTATTCACAAAGTAGAAACCAATAAGCTAAATATTAAACTAGGAGATATAGCTCCAGACGAAATAAGAGCTACCAAAGAGATAATAGATGAAATTGCCACAAATAAACTTAAGAAAGAAGCTGTGGATAGGGTGGAGCCAAAGTATAGAATAACTCCGTCAGTTCAAATGACTATGAAAAATACCATAAAAGATTTCTTAGATATAGTAAGAGATTTAAAATCTCAAGATAATATAAGTTTTAATAAAAAGGTAGCTTTATTAAAAGAGCAGTCTCAGATAGAGCTATCTCAAAAAGAACTTTATATTGCCTTGAGAATGGATTACAAAGGTTTAAATTCTTTTGAAAATACTATCATAGATTTAATTAATCAGATTATGGGAAATGGAATTAGAGAAGATGAACTGGACTATGAGAAGGAAAATATAAAAAATATATTTGAAACACTAAAAATTACTGAAGAAGAAAAGAAATTAGGACTAGCTTTGTTTAATGCCACAATTCAACCAAATAAGTTTATAGATATTGAAGCAACTGAAAGAAAAAAAGAAGAGGAAGCAGGTAAGATTGAACCTGTTATCATAAAAGAACATCAGGTAATAGCAAGAAAAGGAGATAAAATAGATCAACATACTTTAGAGTTAATTAAGGAATCAGGTTTATTAAAAAATGATAAAGAGTATAAAACATCTTTGATAATAGGGGTTATACTCTTATTACTTCTAATTCTTAGTATAATGTTAGGTTATATCTATTATTTTAATAGACAAATATTGTTTAATAATCAGTTTCTAATCTTTTTAATTATTATATTATTAACAATACTTATATCTGAAGGGTTATATAATTTATCTCCTTATATAATGCCAGTTTCAACAGGTGCTTTATTAGTATCTATACTTATTGATCCAAGACTTGCTTTAATGGTAAACTTGTTTATTTCTTTTATATTAGGATTTGTTTTGAAATTAGATACTAGTATAATTGCAATGTTCCTTGTAGGAGGCAGTATAGGAGCTTTAATGGTTATAAAACAACAACAGAGATATAATATATTGATTAATGGATTGTTAATAGGATTTATAAACATATTAACTTTAATATCTTTTACTTTAATCAAAGGTATAGAAATAGGAGATATCTTAACTAAAGGAGGTTATAGCTTATTAAATGGTATGATTTGTGGAATTTTAACCATTGGAACTTTACCTATTTGGGAAAATACTTTTGCGATACTAACTCCATTAAAATTGTTGGAATTATCAAATCCAAATCAACCATTGCTTAAAAAACTTTTATTAGAAGCCCCAGGCACTTATCATCATAGTGTATTAGTAGGAAATTTAAGCGAAGCTGCAGCAGAAGCCATAGATGCTAATCCATTGATAGTTAGAGTTGGATCTTATTATCATGATATTGGAAAAACCAAAAGACCTTATTATTTCAAAGAAAATCAATTTGGAATGGACAATCCTCATGATAAACTACAGCCAATGCAGAGTACTCAAATCATAACTAGTCATACTTTAGATGGAATAGCGTTAGGAAAAGAACATAAACTTCCAACTGAAATTTTAGATATAATAGAGCAGCATCATGGAAATACCGCAGTAGTTTATTTTTATCACAAAGCTAGGGAGCTTAATAAGGATATGGATATAGATATAAATGAATTTAGGTATAAAGGGAAAAAACCTCAAACTAAAGAAGCAGCTCTAGTTATGTTAGCAGATTCTACAGAAGCAGCAGTAAGATCAATTAAAGGACCTACTAAAGAGAAAATTGAAGAGATGGTAAAGAAAGTAGTTAAAGGAAAATTGGATGATGGCCAGCTAGATGAATGTGATGTGACTTTAAAAGAAATAAACATAATAATTAATTCTTTTATTAAAGTTTTAATAGGAATATTTCATGATAGGATAGAATACCCTACACTGGAAGCGAATGGAAAGGAAGAAAGTTAAATGGAAATTTATATTGATAATAGACAGAATAAAATAGAAATCGAAGAAGAAATCTATGAGATTATAGAAAAAGTAGCTAAAGAAAGCTTATTATTAGAAGGAAAAACTTTAGATTATGAAATAAGTCTTTCTTTTGTGGATAATGAAGAAATTAAGGAATTGAATAAAAAATATAGAGATGTAGATAAAGAAACGGATGTATTGTCTTTTCCTATAGATGAAGACTTAATAGTGCCTATTCCACTATTAGGAGATATAATTATATCTGCAGAAAAAGCTTTAGAGCAATCAGAAAATTATGGACATTCTTTATTTAGAGAAATAGCATATTTAACGGCTCATAGTATGTTTCATTTAATGGGTTATGATCATATAGAAGAAAAAGAGAAAGCAGTAATGAGAGAGAAGGAAAAGGAAGTAATGAGAATATTAGGAGTGTTTAAAGATTGCAAAGGGGAGTAAAGTTAATGAAGGCAAGAAATATTATTGAAAGTTTTAACTATGCCGTATCTGGAATTATAGTAGCCTTAAAAACAGAAAAAAATATGAAAATTCATTTTATTATAGCTATATTAGTTATAGCTGTAAGCTTATTTTTTGATTTTTCTCGAATGGAGTTTCTAATCCTTCTTTTTTCTATTGCTTTAGTTATTGTAGCAGAAATGTTTAATACTGCCATAGAAAGGACCATAGACTTAATTGTAGATGAATTTCATCCTTTGGCACGATTAGTTAAAGATGTAGCTGCTGGTGGTGTTTTAATTGCTGCTGTTAACTCGATTATTGTGGGCTATTTGTTGTTTTTTGATAGACTTAATCCATATACAAATCTTATACTATATAAGATTAAAAATTCATCAATTCATCTAACTTTTGTAGCTCTAATTTTAGTTGTATTACTAACCATTGGATTTAAAGCTAAATTTTATAGGGGGAGAGGAACACATTTTCAAGGTGGAGCTGTAAGTGGTCATGCTGCAATTTCTTTTTGTATTGCCACCATAATAGCTTTTCTAGGAAAGAATATGTTAGTATCTACTTTGTCATATTTGTTAGCTATTTTAGTTGGAGAGAGCAGAATAGAAGGGAGAATACATTCTTTATTAGAGGTAATATCTGGAGCAGCACTAGGAATAATTATAGGCGTCTTAGTATTTCAAATTATAGGATAAGGAGGACAAACATGAAAGGAAAAGTTAAAATTATTGTAGTATTAATTCTGTGTATATTTTTATTATCTAGCTGTGGGAAAGAAGAAATAGAAAATCCACCTATTATTGAAGAAGAGGAAGATACTGTACAAGAAGAAACTGAAAAACCAGTTGAGAAAAAAGAAGGAGTGCCGTCTCCATTAAGTGGAAAATATGCTTTAGAGGAAAAAGTTAATAGGCGTCCCGTAGCCATAATGTTTGATAATCATCCAAGAGCTAGATGGCAGTCTGGATTAAGTCAAGCAGAAATTGTATATGAATTTATGGTAGAACCTCCTTATACTAGATATATGGGTATATATTTAATAGAGAATCCAAAGTCTATTGGACCAATAAGAAGTTCTAGATCATATTTTGTAACTACTCTTTTAGAATATGATCCAATTTATGTTAGAGTAGGAGGGAGTCCACAAGCTAAAAAGGACATAATTGCTTTAAAAGTTGCAGATATTGATGGATTGTCTAGCTCACCTAAAGTTTTCTGGAGAAACAAATCTGTTAATAAAAAAGCTCCTCATAATCTTTATACCAGTATGGAAGTTATAAGAGAAACTCAAAAAGAAAAGGGATATAAACTTACTGGAGACTATAAAGGTTTTAAATTTAATGAAGAAGATAAGGATATTGACGGATATCCTGCCAATAAAATTTTTATAAACTATAATAAAAACAACAATACTATTTATAATTATGATGAAAAAGAAAAAATATATACTAGAATGAAGGATGGAAAAAACCATATAGATGAATTTGATAAATCTCCTATAATAGCCAAGAATATTATTATTCAGGAAGTAAAGACTAAGACTATAGATAAAGAAGGAAGACTGGAGTTAGATTTAATTGGAGAAGGAAAAGGTAAATATATAACTAATGGTAAGGGAATGGATATAAATTGGGTAAAAAAGTCAAGGAGTGGAAAAACCTATTATTATAATAAAAATGGGGAAGAAATAATTCTAAATTCTGGAGTTACTTGGATACAAATTGTAAACATTAATCCAGATATAACTATAGAATAATTATAGGGAGTGATGAGATGGATAAAAAAGCACTTATAAGAAAAGCTTTAGATGCACAGAAAATGGCTTATGTACCTTATTCAAACTTTCATGTAGGGGCAGCGTTGCTTACAGAAGATGATGAAATATTTACTGGCTGTAATATAGAAATTTCTTCTTACTCACCTACCATATGTGCAGAAAGAACAGCAATATTTAAAGCCATATCAGAAGGACATCAAAAAGTAAAAGCAATAGCTATAGTAGGAGATGCGAACTTTACTTATCCATGTGGAGTGTGCAGACAAGTTATTAGAGAGTTTGGTAAAGATGCTCTAGTTATAATTGCTAATTCTGAAGATGATTACAAAGAATATAAATTAGATGAATTACTTCCTTATAGCTTTGGACCAGAAAACTTACAAGAATTAGAAAATAGGAGTGAAAAAAATGTATAAATCAGGATTCGTAACAGTTATAGGAAGACCTAATGTGGGAAAATCTACACTTTTAAATAAGGTTATTGGAGAGAAGATATCCATAATTTCAGATAAACCTCAGACTACTAGAAATAAGATTCAATTAGTATATACAGGAGATGACTTTCAAATTGTATTTTTAGATACACCAGGAATCCAAATGCCTAAAAACAAATTGGGTGAATATATGCTAAAAGTTTCTAAGAGTACTTTAGAAGAAGTAGATGTAGTTACTTTTATGGTTGATGATAGTATGGAAACTGGAGCTCTTGATAGTTATATAATTAAAGAAATAAAGGATATTAGCACACCTATAGTCTTACTTATAAATAAAACAGATAAGTTAAATAATGAAGAAATTATGAAGTTAATAGATAAGTACAATAAAATGGAAATGTTTCAAGAAATTATTCCGATATCAGCTATAAATCATTTAAACATAGACAAATATATAGATACATTAAAAAAAATAATCCCAGAAGGACCTCAGTATTTTCCAGAGGATATGATAACAGATCAACCAGAAAGACTTATAATATCTGAAATTATTAGAGAAAAAGCTTTAATAAATTTAGAAGAAGAAGTTCCTCATGGTATTTTTGTAGATATTGATGGAATAAAGGAAAGGGGAAATAAAGATATTATAGATGTATTCGCTACTATATATTGTGAAAAAGATTCTCATAAAGGAATAGTCATTGGAAAAAATGGTAGAATGTTAAAGGAAATAGGGCAAAATGCTAGGATAGAAATAGAAAGCTTGTTAGGAAGTAAAGTAAACCTTCAAATTTGGGTTAAGGTGGAGAAAAATTGGAGGGAAAAGGAAGGAAAGGTTCGATATTTTGGCTATAAATAAGATAGGAGTTTATTATGTCAAAGACTCAAGGAATTGTGTTAAAAGAAATTAGATTTAAAGAAACTAGTAAAATATTGAATATATATACTAAGAAATTTGGAAGAATTCATGCTATGGCTAGGGGTGCTTATAAACCAAAAAGTCAGTTAATAGCTAATACACAGCCATTTTCTTTAAATGAGTATGATTTTTATAAGGGTAAAAATTTTTATTATATTACACAAGCGGATATTATAGATTCTTTTTATTCTATAAGGGAAAATATGGAAAAACTTATTTATGGATATTATATGCTAGAATTAGTTGAAAAATCAACGCCTGAAGAGGAAGAAAATGAGAAATTATTTTTGCTTTTAGAAAAAGGCTTAAGAGTTTTGTCTAAACTAGACAAGGATTTTTTGAAATTTATTGTATCTTATGAATTGAAATTTATTTCCTTTTTAGGTTATAAACCATATATTGAAAAATGTGTAGTTTGTAAAAATGAAGATACTTCAAATATTAAGTTTAGTATCAAAGAGGGTGGAATAATATGTTCAAATTGTAGCATAATGGAACCCTATAGTGAAAGAATGGATAAATATATGTATGAAGTGATGAAAACACTCCTTTATACGCCATTAAATAAAATAATTCAAATCAATATTCCTAAAGATGTCATGTTTAATTTACATGATATCTTGGTAAAATATATATTATACAATATAGATAGAAAAGAATTTAATTCCTTGAATTTAATGAAGTCATTAGAGAATAATGGAGGTTGTTAATATGGACATTACATTAGAAAAAATTGATGCCATAGTAGCTAGAACAAGTGTGAGCTTTAAAGAAGCAAAAGAAGCTTTAGAAGAAGCTAATGGTGATATAGTAGAGGCAATAATTATTTTAGAGAATAAAAATAATAAGTCTTTTGGAGAGAATTTTACTAATAAAGGAGAAATATTAGTTGAGAGAATAAAAGAGATAGTTAAGAAAGGTAACGTTACAAAGATAACTATAAAGAAAGACGGAGATGTTATTATGAATATACCTGTTACTGCAGCAGCTATAGGAACACTAATCTCTGCTCCTTTAACATTAATAGGTATGAGTACAGCTCTTTTATCTAAATGTAGCTTAGAAATCCAAAAAGAAAATGGAGAGATTATTGAAATTAATGATTTAATTGAAAAGAATGTGGAAAAATTTAAAGAAGGAATGAAAAGAGAAAAAAATGAAGATTTTGTAGACAATACTCATAATGAAACTCATAAAGATGATGATGGAGAATAAAGTTACTCTATTGACAATAAAATAAATTTTTGCTAAATTAGTAGTCACAGATAATTTGTATAAGTATGCTATGATGAAGAAACTAATCAATATTAATTATTAAAGAGAGTCTAGGATGGTGAAATCTAGATATAATTATGCTGATGAAAGGCACTTCTGAGTATATTTTTATAAAGTGGATACCTTAAAGGTGTTAAATAGGGTGGAACCGCGGAAGTAACCTTTCGTCCCTATAGGGATGTAAAGGTTTTTTTTGTTTTTTAATTAAATGGTAAAATAAGGAGGTTTAATTATGTATTTTCAGGATTTAATGCTGAAACTACTCAATTATTGGGGAAGCAAAGGATGTATAATATTAGAACCTTATGATGTAGAAAAGGGAGCAGGAACTATGAATCCCCATACATTTTTAAGAGCTCTTGGACCGGAACCTTGGAAGGTAGTATATATGGAGCCTTCAAGAAGACCTGCAGATGCTAGATATGGTGAAAATCCTCACCGTGTATATCAACATCATCAACTTCAAGTCATATTAAAACCGTCTCCAGAAGATGTGCAGGAACTATACCTAGACAGCCTAAGGGCTATTGGAATTGACCCTCTTAAGCATGATATTAGATTTGTTGAGGACAATTGGGAAGCTCCTACACTAGGCGCTTGGGGACTTGGATGGGAAGTATGGTTGGATGGAATGGAAATCACCCAATTTACTTATTTTCAACAAGTAGGTAGTATAAATTGTGACTTAGAATCAGCAGAGCTTACTTATGGTTTAGAAAGGATTGCCATGTACTTACAAGATGTTGACAATATTTTTGATATAAAATGGTGTGAAGGTATTACTTATGGAGACATATTTAATAAGGCAGAATATGAACATTCAGTATATAGTTTTGAAAAAGCAGACGTAGAGATATTAAAAGGTTTATTTAATACCTATGAAGAGGAAGTTAAAAAAATATTAGAAGATGATTTGGTTTTACCAAGCTATGATTATGTTTTAAAATGCTCTCATGTTTTTAATGTTTTAGATGCAAGAGGAGCAATAAGTGTAAGTGAAAGAACAAACTATATAGCAAGGGTAAGAAACTTAGCTAGAATAGTAGCAGCAAAATATATTGAACAAAGAAAAGATATGGGATATCCTCTATTAAAAAAGGAGGGCGTGGATAATGACTAAAAAATATTTGTTAGAAATAGGTGTTGAAGAGTTACCTGCTAGATACGTTAGAGATGCTTTACAACAGTTAAAGGATAACTGTGCTAAGATATTTAAAGACGAGAGAGTAACTTATGAAGAAATTAATGTATATTCCACCCCTAGAAGGTTAGTATTGGTAGCTGAAGGATTAGAAGATAAGCAAGCAGATTTAAAAGAAACTCTAAAAGGGCCTGCTAAAAGAATAGCTTTTAATGATGATGGAAATCCAACAAAAGCTCTTTTGGGATTTATGAAAGGTAAAGACATAAAAATAAATAATACTTATATTCAAGAATATAATGGAGAGGAATATGTTTATGCCAATATTATTAAAAATGGCAAAAATATTAAAGAAGTATTAAATATTAATATGATTAATTTAATAAAATCTATTACTTTTCCTAAATCTATGAAGTGGGGAGGAAAAAATATTAGATTTGCTAGACCAATAAGATGGATAGTTTCCTTATTAGATGATGAGATAATACCTTTTGATTTGGAAGGAATTAAAGCATCAAACATAACGAAAGGCCATAGATTTCTAGGAAGCAATAAAATTGAAATAAATTGTGTAGATGAATATTTTGATTTATTAAAAGATAATTATGTTATAGTAGATCAAAATAAAAGAAAAGAAACGATTAAATACAGATCTGAAAAATTAGCTAAAGAAAAAGGCGGGAATTTATTACCTGATGAAACATTACTAGATGAAGTAACTAATATTGTTGAGTATCCTACTCCTATAATTGGAAGAATAAAAGAAGAGTATCTGAGTTTGCCAAAAGATGTAATTATTACACCTATGAAGGAACATTTAAGGTTTTTTCCCGTGGTAGATGATAAAAAAAGATTATTGCCGTATTTTATAACTGTTAGAAATGGGAATGAGGACTTTATTGATACAGTTATAAAAGGAAATGAAAAAGTACTAGGAGCTAGATTGGAAGATGCTAAATTTTTCTATATGGAGGATATTAAAGTGCCTCTAGATTCTTATGTAGAAGATTTAAAAAATATTGTTTTCCAAGAAAAATTAGGAACTCTTTATGATAAGACAAAAAGAGTTCAAAAACTGGCTGCTAAAATTGGTGGTTATTTAGAAGTAGGAGAAGATACAGAGAATAATATAGATAGAGCAGGATATCTTTCTAAAGCAGATTTAGTAACTAAAATGGTGAGCGAGTTTACAGAACTTCAAGGAAAAATGGGTATGGAGTATGCAAAAACATCAGGAGAAAATGAAATTGTAAGTTTAGCAATTTATGAACAATACTTACCTAGATATTCTGGAGATGAACTTCCAACTACTACAGCTGGAGCTATTTTAAGTATCGGGGATAAATTAGATTCTATAGCAGGTTCCTTTGCTATAGGAATACAACCTACTGGCTCTCAAGATCCTTTTGGGTTAAGAAGGCAAGCTTTAGGTATAATAAATATAATTCTAGATAAGAAACTTAATCTATCTTTAAGTGAACTGATAGAATTTGCTCTCTATATATATGTAGAAGAAAATGGGCTAGCTTTCGATTATAACAAGGTGAAGCTAGAAATAACAGAATTCTTTAATGGAAGAATAAAAAATATGTTCATGGATATGGGGATAAGATATGATATAATAGATGCAGTGATTAGTACAAAGACTGATGATATTTATGACATGAGAATTAGAGCAGATAAATTAAATGAGTGGTTAAGTAAAGATGGATTATCAGAAATCTTATCAGCCTTTAATAGAGTATCTAATTTAGCTGAAAAAGCTATAACTGATGAAGTAAAGAGAGATTTATTTATAGAAGAAGAAGAGATAAATCTTTATGATACTTTCAACAACATTGAAGAAAAGGTCATAAGTTTTATTAATAAAAAAGAATATGATAAAGCTTTAGATCAATTTGTAGTACTAAGAGAACCAGTAGATAAATTTTTTGACAATGTAATGGTCATGGTGGAAGATGAAGATATAAGAGATAATAGATTAGGCCTATTAAAGAAAATATACGATACTATGTTGCTGATTTGTGATTTATCAAAAATTGTAAACAAATAAGCCCACTATTTGTGGGCTTTAATATAGCCCAAAAATTCAAGGGTGGTGATCATTATTCAATTAAGTGAAAGGCAAGAAAAGATAGTTGATATAGTAAAGGAAGGTCAACCAATAACTAGTGAAGCTATTGCTAAAAAATTAGAATTAACTAGAGCAACCTTGAGACCAGATTTAGCTATATTAACTATGTCTGGTATATTAGATGCAAGACCTAAGGTAGGCTATTTTTATACTGGGAAGACTACTTTAAGTTTTATTTCGGAAAAGATAAAGGGTATAAAAGTGGCTGATGTGAAATCCATTCCTATAGTAGTGAGTGAAGAAACTAGTCTATACGACGCCATAGTTACAATGTTTTTAGAGGATGTAAGTTCCATATTCATTACAAATAATGGATATATATCAGGTGTTGTATCTAGAAAGGATTTCTTAAAAAATGCTATAGGGGGTACGGATTTACATAAGATTCCAGTAGGGGTAATAATGACTCGAATGCCAAATATAGTTTTTGTTAAATCTGAGGATAGTATTTTAAGTGCAGCTATAAAACTTATAGAGCATGAAATTGATAGTTTACCAGTAGTTGAAGAGATAGATAGGGATAAAAGAAATTATAAGGTTGTTGGACGAGTTACTAAGACTACGATAACTAGGTTGTTTGTAGAATTAGGTATAAATAGTTAGGGGGTTAAGTTATGGATAAGAATATTACTGTATATGTATTATCTGACTCTATAGGTGAAACTGGAGAACAAGTAGCAAAAGCAGCGATTAGTCAATTTAACCCAGAGAAGTATGAAGTCAGGCGATTTCCTTATATAACTGATGAAAATCAAATATATGAAATATTTCAAGAAGCTAAAAGTGAACATAGTATATTGATATATACTATAGTTATAGAACGCTTGCGAAAATATATTATTGAAAAAGGAAATGAATATAATATACCGACAGTAGACTTAATGTCGCCAGCTCTAGATGCTATAGAACAAGTATTAGGATATCAGCCAAAGAGAGAATCTGGGCTAATAAGGCGATTAGATGAAAAATATTTCAAAAAAGTAGAAGCAGTAGAGTTTGCTGTGAAATACGATGATGGAAAGGATACCAGAGGTATTAAAAAGGCAGATATTGTGCTGGTAGGTGTATCAAGAACTTCAAAGACCCCTTTAAGTATGTATTTAGCCCATAAGAACTTTAAAGTAGCCAATGTACCTTTAGTACCTGAAGTGCCAGCACCTGAAGAACTTTTTTTGAAGGATAAAAAGAGAGTAATAGGATTAATAGCTAATCCATTTAAACTAAATGAAATTAGACAAGAAAGATTAAAATCTCTTGGTTTAAACAATAATGCTAATTATGCAAGTATAGACAGAATTAATTTAGAATTGGAATATTCTAAGAAATTAATGGAAAGACTAGGTTGTAAGGTTATAGATGTATCTAATAAAGCAGTAGAAGAAACAGCAGGGATTATTATTGATCATATGAAGAAGAATTTTGGAGAGGAAATGCTAGATTAGAAGTGTTGTAAATACAGCACTTCTTTTTATTCATTTTATATAATTGTAAAAAATAATATAAAAATTTTAAAATCTTGAAGGATTATAATAAGTTATGTTGTATATATATAGCATGTACCTTATGGTATTGAAATCTTTATAGATTTTCAATAGAATCAATTTTTTATAGGATAAAAATTTATATTTAACATTATTATATAAGAATCATTAAGGAGGGATTATTCTATGACAATTAGATTACATACAGAAGAAATCGAAAGAAAAACTTTATCTCCTTATGCTATGCTAAGTGAAAATTCAATAGGAAGACAAATTAAAGAAGAAAAATGTCATGTCAGAACTGATTTTCAAAGAGATAGGGATAGAATAATCCATTCTAAATCTTTTAGAAGATTGAAACATAAAACTCAAGTATTTATAGCTCCTGAAGGTGACCACTTTAGGACAAGATTAACACATACTTTGGAAGTGGCACAAATAGCTAGAACTTTAGCTAGATCTTTAAGGCTCAATGAAGATTTAGTTGAAGCTATTTCTCTTGGACATGATCTTGGGCATACTCCTTTTGGTCATACAGGAGAAAGTGTATTAAATGAACTGCATCCTAGCGGTTTTAAGCATAATGAACAAAGTATAAGAGTCGTGGATTTTTTAGAACATAGAGATAATAGAGTCGGACTTAATTTGACTTATGAAGTAAGAGAAGGTATACTAAATCATTCTGGTGAAAATAAAAGTAAAACTCTAGAAGGTCAAATACTAAAGTTTGCAGATAGAATTGCTTATATAAACCATGATATAGATGATGCTATAAGAGCAAAAATTATAAGTAATGAAGATTTACCTAAAGATTGTATAGAAATGTTAGGGAAAACTCATGGAGAAAGAATTAATACCATGATTTTAGATATCATTGAAAGTAGCATTGAAAAAAATGCTATATTTATGAGTGAAGAAATAGGTCAATGTACGGAAAAGTTACGAGATTTTATGTTTAATAGAGTATATTATAATAAAGCTGCTAAAGGAGAAGAAGATAAAGCTAAATACTTAATAGAGCAGCTCTATAAATATTATTTAAAAAATAATCACTATTTACCAAAAGAACACTTAAATCTTTATAAAAATGAAGACTGTACATTAGAAGATATTATATGTGACTATATTGCTGGTATGACGGATAGATATGTAGTTAATTTATTTACGAGTCTTTTTATTCCGAAGCCATGGGAAAAATATTAAAAAAAGAAGGATTATTAACTTTTATGTCGAATATAATTTAAGTGTTTTTGATTTTATTATTGGTAGGTGAAGCTATTAGGTGATATTATGTCAATTTATATTAATGATGAAACAATTGAAAAGGTAAGAGATAGTTGTGACATAGTAAATATTGTATCTGATTATGTTCCTTTAAGGAAAACCGGGTCTAATTATGTAGGCTTATGCCCTTTTCACAATGAAAAAACTCCATCTTTTACTGTTTCTGAAACAAAACGGTTATATCACTGTTTTGGATGTGGAGAAGGAGGGGATGCAGTAACATTTATAATGAAGATGGAAAACTTATCTTTTCCCGAAGCAATAAAATTTTTAGCAGATAAATTAGGTATTCCCATAGAGGAAAATAAAAAAATTAATAATAAATATATTGATGAAAAAAATAAATGCTACAAAATTAATAGAGAAGCTGCCTTATTCTTCCTAAATAATTTAAATAATAATGAAACTGCATTACAGTATTTAAAAAGAAGAAATATTAATAAAAAAGTAATAAAACAGTTTGGTTTAGGTTATTCTTTAAATAATTGGGATAGTTTATATAATTATTTAAGAGAAAAGGGATATACTCAGGAAGAGATAGAAAAAACAGGATTGATAGGTAAGAAAAAAGGAGATAATGGATACTATGATAAGTTTAGAAATCGGATAATGTTTCCTATAATAGATACTAAGTCTAGAGTTGTAGGTTTTGGAGGAAGAGTACTAGATAATTCAATGCCAAAGTACCTAAATTCTCAAGATACTATAGTATTTAGCAAAGGAAATCAGCTTTACGGTTTAAATTTATTAAATAAGTATTCTAATAGGAAGAGAATTGTATTAGTTGAAGGATATATGGATGTTATTTCTTTATATAATAATGGAATAAATTATGGAGTAGCCAGTTTAGGAACGGCATTAACTGAAAGTCAAGTTAAGCTTATAAAAAGGTATGGAGAAAGTATATATATCTGTTATGATTCAGATTTAGCTGGTATAAATGCTACAACTAAGGCTATCCAACTTTTTCTAAAGGAAGGTATTGATCCTAAAATAATTATGTTACCCTCTGGAAAGGATCCAGATGATTTTATAAAAGAAAAAGGTATAGAAGGTTTTGAAAAGCTATTTAATGAAGCTTTAACTCATATAGATTTTAAGGTATATATAAATAAACAAAAATATGATCTAAATAAAGCAGAAGATAAGATAAAGTTTACTAGAGGAATTGCTCAAATTATAAAAGAATTAAAAAGCCCTATTGAAAAAGATGTATATATAGATAAAATATCTAAAGAAACTAATATTTCAAAGGAAGCTATAGAGAAAGAAGTTTTTGGGAAAATTGACAAAGTTCCATATAGCAATACTTACAAGGACAAGTATGCTCAGAAAAACAAAAATATAAAAGATAATATTTCCCCAGTAAAGCCTATATTACCTTCAGCTTATTTAACAGCAGAAATAGATTTAATTAAATTGATGATATATGATAAAGATTATTTTGAATTGATAAATCAAAAAATTTCTTTGGAAGAAATTGAAAATTATGAGTGTAGGGAAATAGGACAATTGATTACTGAAGAATATGAAAAAGAAGATATTTTAAATGAAATATCTTTATATAAGAAAATTAGAGAAAAACCTAATATGGATATAGATATTCTAAATAGTATATTTGAAAGAAAATTAAACTTTTTACCTGAAAGTATTAGGCAAATAATTGATGATTTAGTCAATACGATAGTATATTGGAAGCTAGAAAATAGAAGAAAGAAAATCATAGAAGAAATACAGGAGATTGAGAAGAAAAAAGAAAAAAATGAAGGAGATGTTGAGAGATTCAAGAGCTTATGTATAGAAATAACAGAATTAGACAAAGAGTTAAAAACACATCAGTAGGCATATGGAAAGGAGGGGACTTCATTGGACCAAGGAAATAAGGATAATGAGAAAATTCAAAAAGATAAGATAGAAGCAGTAAAGAAGCTTATTAGCAAGGGCAAGAAAAATGGAATGTTAACATATAAAGAAATTATGGATTGTTTAGAAGAGATAGACTTAGATACAGAGCAAATTGATGATATATATCAAAAACTTGAAGAAATAGGAATTGATATAGTAGGAGAAAAAGAAGAAGATATTTTGTTGGAAAGTGACGATGATGTAGAGGAAGATATTGATGATATTAAAGAAGAAGATTTATCTGTACCAAAAGGAATTAGTGTAGATGATCCTGTAAGGATGTATTTAAAAGAAATTGGTAAAATACCTTTATTGACAGCAGAAGAAGAAATTGAATTGGCTTTAAGAATGGAAGAAGGAGACGAGATAGCAAAGAAAAAACTAGCAGAAGCAAATCTTAGACTTGTAGTTAGTATAGCCAAAAGATATGTTGGAAGAGGTATGCTATTTTTAGACCTAATTCAAGAAGGTAATCTAGGATTGATGAAAGCTGTAGAAAAATTTGACTATAGAAAAGGCTTTAAGTTTAGTACCTATGCAACTTGGTGGATACGCCAAGCAATAACAAGAGCTATTGCAGATCAAGCTAGAACAATTAGAATACCTGTTCATATGGTAGAAACTATAAATAAATTAGTGAGAGTCCAAAGACAATTAGTACAGGAGTTAGGAAGAGATCCAAGTCCTGAGGAAATTGGAAAAGAAATGAATATGGAAGTGGAAAAAGTTAGAGAAATTATGAAAATTGCTCAAGAACCAGTATCCTTAGAAACTCCCATTGGAGAAGAAGAAGACAGCCACCTTGGAGATTTTATTCCTGATGATGAAGTTCTAGCACCAGCAGAAGCAGCTACTTTTACTATGTTAAGAGAGCAATTAATAGATGTGTTAGATACTTTAACTCCAAGAGAACAAAAAGTATTAAGGTTAAGATTTGGATTAGATGATGGAAGAGCAAGAACTTTGGAAGAGGTTGGAAAAGAGTTTGAAGTTACAAGAGAAAGAATTAGACAAATAGAAGCTAAAGCTTTGAGAAAGCTAAGACATCCAAGTAGAAGTAAAAAGTTAAAAGACTTTTTAGAATAATTAAAGATTCGCTTTTGCGGATCTTTAATTATACATGAAACATTGAAAGGAAGAATTAAATGAAGCTATCAAAACGACTACAAGCTATTGGAGAGATGGTACCAAAACACTCTATAGTAGCTGATATTGGGACAGACCATGGATATATTCCTGTTTATCTAATAGAAAGTGGAATAAGTAAACGGGTCATAGGATCGGATATCAGTAAAAATTCTTTAGATAAGATAATAGAGTATGTAAAAGAAATTGGATATGAAAAAGAAATAGAATCAAGATTAGGTAATGGGTTAGAGGTGTTAAAACCTTATGAAGTTGACACTGTAATTATAGCTGGAATGGGCGGTTTATTAATAAGAGACATATTAGAAGATAATAAGGAAGTATCCAATTCTATAACTCATTTTATTTTTCAACCCATGATAGCATCTAAGGAATTAAGAAAGTATCTTCATGACAATAATTTTATAATATTAGATGAAAAAATTGTGAAAGAAGAAAACAAGTATTATGAAATTATATATGCTAAAAAGGGTAAGAGTTATATTGAAAAGGATATTTACTATGAAATAAGTAAAATTTTAATAGAAAGAAAAGATCCTATACTTCAAGAATTCATAGAAAATAAGATGAAAATGACAGAAAATATCTTAGCAGATTTAGAAGGAAAAGATACTGATAAAAGTAAAGAAAGATATTTTGAGTTGATTGGAAAATTAAATGATTTAAAAGAGGTGTTGATTAACTTTGAAAGTTAAGGATATTATTGAATTTATGGATAATTGGGCTTTGCCTAAATTAATAGATAAATGGGATAATACTGGATTTCAAATAGGTAATGAGGATAGAAAAGTAGAAAGAATATTAATATCTTTAGATTTAGATGATAGAGTGCTAAATAAGGCATTAGAAGAAAGGTATGATATGATAATAACTCATCATCCATTGATATTTAAACCCCTAGAGAAAATAACAACTCTATCCTATAAAGAAAAACTTGTATATAATTTAATTAGAGAAGATATAGCTGTTTATAATGCTCATACTAATTTAGATTTAGCTAAAAATGGAGTAAACGATGAATTGGCAAAACTCTTAGGCTTGAAAAATTCCATTCCTCTTCAGAAGAACTATGAAGAGGATTTATATAAATTAGTAGTCTTTGTTCCTTTAACTCATGCCGATATTATAAGAGAAGTTCTTGGAAATAATGGAGCAGGATATATAGGAAACTATAGTCATTGTACTTATAATATTGAAGGTTTTGGAACATTCTTGCCAATGGAAGGAACAACCCCTTATATTGGAAATGAAGGAGAGCTAGAAAAGGTAAGAGAAGCTAGAATAGAAACAATAGTCCAGAAAGACAGGCTAAGTAACATTATTAAAGAAATGTTAAATGTCCATCCTTATGAAGAAGTAGCCTATGATATTTATCCTTTAGAAAATAAAGGAGATAAATATGGATATGGAAGAGTAGGAGATATTTACGAAACCAGCTTACAAGAATACTTAAACTATGTAAAGGAAAAATTAGATACACCTTATTTAACTGTATATGGAAATATGAATAAAAAGGTAAAAAGAGTAGCTGTTTGCGGTGGTAGTGGGAGTTCATTTATCCATGATAGCTATATACATGACGCTGACTTATATATAACAGGGGATATTAAATATCATGATGCTCAATTAGCCTATGAGCTTGGACTTACCTTAGTGGATGCAGGACATTTTAATACGGAAAAAGTAATATTACCAGTAATAAAAGAATATTTAATTAAAAAGACTAATAATACAGTAAATATAGATATGCTTAATGAGCCTAGTCCACCTTATGTAGTATATTAACTTGTGGGGAGATGAGTATAATGGAACAATTAGATTTATTATGGAATCTAGAAATCCATTTTAATTCACTAGAAAGCTATAAATACAAATTAGAACAAGCTATGAACACTTCGGATATTAGAGACATTGCTGATAGGGTAAAAAAAACAGAAAATAAGTTAGTAAGTTTAAGAGATAATCTAGGAAAGTATCAAAAGAAATTAAAAGAAAATAATCTAATATTAAAAGATTATAATTATCAGTTAGAAGAAATTGAAAAAAATTTATATGATGGCACAATTATAGACTTGCGACAGTTAGATTATTTATCTAAAGAAAGGGATAAACTAAAAGCTCTTGTTAACTCTACTGAAATTGACATGTTGTTTATTATGGAAGAAATAGAAGATATTGAAATAGATTTAAATAATATGGAAACTAGTCTAGAAGAAATAAAGAAGGACTATAAGAAGTTAAGAAAATATTATAAGTCCTTATCAGAAGAACTAAATAATAAAATAAGAGAAGAAGGGTCTATTATAGAGGACTTATTAAATAAAATAGATAAAGATTTACTGAATAGATATCATCAATTAAGGGAAAATAGAGGTAACGGTTTTGGAGAAATAAAAAATAATGTTTGTAGTGGCTGCAATATATTGATTCCCACATATATCGTAGATAAATTAAAAAATAATAAAGACATAATTTATTGTGAAAATTGTGGGAGAATTCTTTACTATAATAAAGAGCCAAATTAAAACATGGAATAAAATACCATTAGTTTCAATAAATACATTTGCAAATTGGCATGATTTATGCTATATTAAATTATGTAAAAAATAATAAGGTAAGAGTAAGCTGAATGGTCGCATGCTTTAAGCATGAGGAAAGTCCGTGCTCCATAGGGCAGGATGCTGGATAACGTCCAGTGGGGGCGACCCTAAGGATAGTGCAACAGAAATATACCGCCTAACTTTAGTTAGGTAAGGATGGAAAGGCGAGGTAAGAGCTCACCAGCAATTAGGCGACTAATTGGCTCTGTAAACCCCATCTGGAGCAAGACCAAGTAAGGGACTAAAAAGGTGGTTGCCCGCTACCGTCCCAATGGTAGGTCGCATGAATTTATTGGCAACAATAGATCTAGATAGATGACCATTTAAAACAGAACACGGCTTATAGGCTTACTCTTTATACATAATTAAATCACTTACTATGATAGGTGATTTTTTATTTTTTTGATGCAAGTAATATATAATTATAAAATAATCTGTTATAAATTGTCTAATTTTATTGGAAATACATGGTTTTTCATGTATAATTGAAATATAACAAAAAAGGAGGTATTTGACATTGTATAAGATTGAAGTAGATGAAAGGAAGAAATCATTTATAGTGATGGTAGAGGGATTTATACAGGAAGACGAAGGATTACAATTCTTATCTGATTATAAGAGTAATGTAGGTAAGATAAATCCGAAAGAATATTCTATGGTTATATGTGGAGAAGGTTTAGTAGTTTCTAAAAAAGAAATGATACCTGTTTTAGAACAATGTATATCTATGTATATGGATACAGGGTTTAAAAAGTATTTTGGAACTTATCCTAAATCTGCCATTGCAAAAATGCAATTATCTAAAATTGTTAATGAGAAAAATTTTGAAGTTGTTTTTAAGGATACTTTGGGGGAAGTATTATCAATAATTTAAAAAAGACTCCTATATAAGGAGTCTTATGCTTTATATAATAGAGCCATCATTGAATACCCAATTCCGACTGTACAAAATATAATATAATCTGATTTTTTTATTTTATTTAAATTATAGGCTTCATCTAATGCAAATATTGGACTTGCTGATCCAGTATATCCATATTTATCGGCAATAAAGGTATATTTATTTTCTGAATTTTCTATATTCAATGAGCTTAGCGTATTTTTTATGTCATTTAAGGAAAACTGAGAAAATATAAAATGACTAATATTATTAGGTTCTAATCCATTTCTTTTTAATAATTTTGTTATTAAATAAGTCCATTTTTCAGAAAAAAAACTAACATCATGAGGAGAAAACAACGCTTTTTTATCTTCTTTTAGAATATCATCCCTTAATATATTGCTCATTCCACACATAGGGAGACGCATTTTATCATTAAGATAAGAATCTGCTAAGTATATAGAGTCTATTATTCCGCTATTGTCTTCTAACTCTTCCTTTTTCAAAATTACACATGCTGCTCCATCTCCTGATGTAGCTTTAACTACGGGATCGTCTTCTCTTGAAAAAAATTTCATCATTTGACCACCTAGAATAATAGCAGTTTTAATATGAGCAGAAGATAGCATATATTTGGATATGTAGTCCATTGCACTAACCATAGATAAACAATTATTATTGAAATCGAAGATATTATTTGCATTTAATGTTTCTAACTTATGATGCAAAATTAATGAGTTTGATGGTGCCAAATATTCAGGATTGTCTGAAGCAAATACTAGCATATCAATGTCTTTAGGGTTTATATTAGCTTTTTCAATAGCTTTTCTTCCTGCAATGACACACATCTCTATAATATTTTCATCTTTTGTTTTAAATAGCTGATTTCGTCCTAAAGAATTCATCAAACCTCTAACATCAATTCCTCTTGCATCAAAATCTTCTAGTATTTCTTTTTTTGTAACTTTATTCTGTGGATGATAGATTGAACTTGATAAAATTTTAATTACTGTCATACAATATCCCCCTTTAATTGTCATTATTCTATATTTTTCATCATAGCATATTTTAGACATGGTTTGATATGGAAAATTTATTTACGGCAAATAAGAAAGTATTATTTGAATCCTTATTTGTGCAGGACGATAGGAATTATAGTACCTTTAATCATTTATGAAGAAATAAATATAAAAATAGGATTTAAGACTTATTTATTTCTAAGGATATATTTTTTAATTAAACACTTTTATATAATTAATTTATCAGATTATAATTGCTTTATTGTAATCTAATAAATGTTTCATATAACAGAATTAAAAGTTTATAGAATTCAAAAAGTCATTACCCTAGGGTAATGACTTTAACATTATCTATTTTGTAAAACTTCTTTTGAAGAAAAGTTTTTATTATTTTTTTCACTAGGTTTAATAATCTCTTTATCATAAAATAATTTTATTATACTTGTCCCAACAAAGCCTCCAATAACACCACATATAGCTGCTAAAGATAAAGCTAAAAATACTTTTAGTGGTGGGTTGAATCCAAAGGGGGCAAGTAATCCTGGAATTGGTGCTGCTGTTCCTGGAGCATTGTTGATGATTCCTAAAGCTGCTGCTACTATACCAGCAAGACCTCCACCTATAAAGTCAGAAAAATATATAGGTACTGGATTTGCTGTAATTAGAGGTGCTTGTGTCAAAGGTTCCAACATTACACCAAGTACATTACTATTATCCCCAATTTTCATTCGTTTAAAGACTACTCCATTTGTAAAAGCTCCTCCAAAGCTGGCAATTGATGATATTCCCATAGCGAGTCCATTTAGACCAAGCATTGCTGTTACAGACATGGAACTTAGTGGAGAAGTACAAATTACTTTCATCATTCCACCCAAAAGAAATCCCATTACATAAGGCGATTGTTCTGCTGCTACTGAAACGGCTTGGCCGACACTTAATAAAGTAGCGTCAACAATAGGTGTGACTCCAATAGCAATAAGTCTCGCTAAAGGTGCTATAGTAAGTGCTCCAATAACTACATTTAATCCTTCAGGTAGCTTCTTTTCTATTATTGGTGCAACTAATCCAATAATATATCCTGCAATAAATCCCGGCAATATGCCAATATTAACCAATGCTACACCTGCTACTACAGAGAAAACAGGATTAGCTCCCATACTCAAGGAAACTAAAATAGCCGATGCTGTTCCAGCCATACTTCCTGAAGATGCTCCGACTTCACCTAAAAAGGCAATTTTAAGAAAATCTCCACTAATATATTTATGGATAGCCTCAACTAAGAAACTTGCTATAGCTGCTCCGGCTAAGCCCGACATAGCTTTATCACCTTTTGGTGCCTTTAGACTAAAAAGTGAAAATAATACTAGGGTTATTAATAATAAACCCATTCCTTTGATAATTGTTAACATCAAATCCCTCCATTGTATGATTATTACATTGTCTTCGCTTTTAAATTTAGTAAAGTCTTCAAAAAAGCAAAAAGACATGGAGGTACAATAGCATAAAAAACGTTTGCTACTCTACCGCCCTGTCCTTGTATCTGAAAGTTTCCCTATATAAAGTCTCTATATATAGGTTGCTTCTTCGATGCCCGATTTAACGGGACTCTCCAGGGGTTGTGTCAGTTTATTGTCTATGACCTGAGAGTTTCGATAATAGGGCGAGTATAGGGCCTACCTCTTGCTCCTTCGGTTATCTAAGATTAGATATTTCCAACAAACTTCATCCACATATAAAAGATTGTTAATTATTATTCTAACATATACGGGAAACCGTTACAAGGAAAAATTTATAAATGGATAATTATACATAGAAATCATAAATAATAAGAAAATCTTCAAAATGACTAAACCTTGATAATATCAGCATTACAAGTTCAAATTCATTATACTTTTTACATTTAATTGGAGAAGTGTAAATTTTGAACTATATATTTCTGTTAGATAAAGCAAAATATTATATTTATGCCATTCCTAATACACATAAAATAATGTATAATATATTTTATCATTATAATAATAGAGCAGGAGGTAATTAAATATGTACCAGTATTCAACAAATGGAGTTTGTGCAAAAGATATTACTTTTGATGTAGAAAATGGTGCAGTAAAGAATGTTAAATTTACTGGAGGATGTAATGGAAATTTACAAGGAATAGCAAGCCTGGTAGAGGGAATGGAAGTAGATAAACTTATAGATAAATTGTCTGGAATAAAATGTGGTAATAAAAATACTTCTTGCCCAGATCAACTATCAAAAGCTTTATTAAAAATTAAAAATCATAACGATAAATAAAAAACTCCTATATTTTCATAGGAGCTTTTATTATTTTGAGGATATAATATTTTTTCCTGCAATGAAATGTTCTTCATAATAATAATCTATATTTTTAAAATGACCTTCTTTTCTTATAACAGGATGAAAATTTCTAGTTTTAACTGCTTCAATAAAATCTTTATGGTCTCTTATATTACTATAAAACTTTGTGGCATAAGTTCCTAACTTTTCTAATACATGAGCATCACTAGCACCTAATGATGGTAAATTTAACTCTGTAGCTAAAGCATAGGATTGAAGATTATGGTAGGAATAAGTACTGCCGTTAAAGGATTCTACCCCAGATAAAATATGACTGAGTTCTTTCATATTATTTCCAATGCCACGATTGTTATTTCTAAAAGGATGGGCACATATGGCTACACCATCATATTTTTTAACTAAATTTAACAATTCTTCGGCAGAAATCATTTCTTTAGGTATGTCTTTTAAACCAAACACTAGAATATCTCCTTGATAAGTTAATACCTCAGCACCTACAATTACTAGAACACCATTTATTTTGGCAGAATCACCAATTTCATTTCTTAAATAATTATTATCATGGTTAGTGATACATAAGCCATCTAGACCGATAAGTTTAGCTAATTCTATAGCTTTTTTAAAATCAATAAAACTATCAGAAGAATATTTACTTTCATGAACATGAGTATCTATAATCATAATGACGCCTCCAATATTATTTCTATTAAACTATACCATAAAATCATTATTCAAATTTGAACATAGACAAATACTATATATTTGCAATAATCCATAAAAGATATCTATACATTAAACTAGATGATAGCTTTAACGTTCTTCATAGAACAGATAATATAAAAATATAATCTTGTGCTGAAGTAGTATGGAACAAATTAGATATTAAGCCAAGGGCGGACTTAGGTTAAGCATTAAAAACATGTATCAATTGATAATGATTTCAATCTTGCAAAAACTATTGAAAATAGGGAAAATGGGGTATATAATTAGTATTATTAATTATCAATTAATATGGTAGATATAAAATTTAATTGAAAAGTATATAATATATTATGGAGGTTTTAAAAATGGATAATTATAAACTGGGGGTAAAGATATCTTGGATTACAGTTCTAATAAATGTTATATTATCAGTTTTTAAGATTATAGCGGGAATAGTTGGAAGCAGTAGTGCTATGATTGCAGATGGTGTTCATACTTTATCTGATGTTTTAACGACTTTTGTTGTAATGATAGGACTTAAAATTTCTTCTAAGGAAGCTGATGAAAATCATCCCTATGGTCATGAAAAATATGAACCTGTTTTTGCAAAGATTTTAAGTATCCTATTATTATTAACAGGAATTTTCATTGGATATGAAGCTATTAAAATTTTAATCAGCGGAAATATAAGAAAACCAGGTATGATTACTTTATTTGCAGCATTTTTATCAATTGTAGTTAAAGAAGGAATGTATTGGTACACTATAAAAACGGCTAAGAAGATAAAGAGTCTATCTATGGAAGCTGATGCTTGGCATCATAGATCAGATGCCTTTTCATCTATAGGCACATTTGTAGGTATTTTAGGAGCTAGACTAGGATTTACAGCTTTAGATCCTATAGCTGGTATTGTGGTTAGCTTTTTTGTTATTAAGGTTGGAGTAGAATTATATATAAAGTCTGTGAGAGAATTAGTAGATGAATCAGCTAATCAAGAAACTATAAACTTAATTATAGAAAAAACTAATTCTGTTAAAGGTGTTAAAGGAATAAAAAGTTTAAAGACTAGGATATTTGGAAATAAGATATTTATTGATATAGAAATATTAGTTGATTCTACTATTTCAGTAAAAGAAGGCCATGACATTGCAGAAAAAGTTCATGATACAATAGAAATGGAGATTGAAGATATAAAACATTGTATGGTTCATATTGAACCATATAGGTAGATATTTAATATAAATCCATGTAAAAGTGAATTGGAATTGTTAAAAAAGCAAGTAAATCTTGTCAAATCAATGTAATTACTAGATGTTAAAGCTATGCAGATAAACAGCATAGCTTTTTTTGTAACCAAATTGTAATAATTAGGTTGATAGATTCATAATTTTATAATATAATGTAGTATAAATAAACTTTTAAACTTGAAAAGGGAGTGTTAATATTGTTCCATAAAAGACGGAAACTACCTGTAACTATTCTTATAATTTGTCTAATTTCATTATTAGGATTTAAAGACACTGGTATATTTGTCAAAGAGTACGTAAGTAATAAAGAAAATGGTCCACAAGTTACGTTTAATAAAGAGGAAAATGTTAACGTTCTTAGAGAAGGTGAAGAAGTTTATGTAGTTGAAAAAGATGGAGTTGCTCATCAAATTCCAAAGGAAGTAATGATAAGAACAAGTAGAAGTTCTCAAAATTTTAAAATTATTAAAGACACAAATCTTTTAGACAAGCCAATGGGTAATACCGTTGCAAAATTAACATTAGGTGAAATAGTTAGGGCAGAAAGATATGAGAAGGATTATGGCTTATTTAGAACTGAGGATGGCAAAAGTGGATATATAAAATTAGATGATTTAGAAGTTATCAAAAATGAATCTTTAACTTATGGTATTTCAACAGTAGACAAAGTGCTAAAAAGTGGCGACCTTTATTATGTGCTTTCGAAAGGTGAAATGGTAGCAATAAAAAACTATGATAAAGATTTTATTATAATGGATAATAAGGGGAATGAATTCATAGCCAAAGAAAATTACATAGATTTAAAAAGTACTAAGCTAACAGCATCTAGGTCAGCTATTTCTAGAAGATCAGCAAGTATTAGTGCAGTAATTCAAAATGCATATAGTGCATTAGGGAAACCCTATGTAAGTGCAGATACTGGTAATAGAGGATATGATTGTTCTGGATTGACATATTCTGTTTATTTAAACAGTTTGGGTATTAAACTTCCTCGCAGTTCCAGTGATCAAGTTAATTCAGGTATACAAGTAGATAAGTCAGAGTTAATACCAGGAGATTTGTTGTTTTTCAATACATCTGGTAAGGGAATTTCTCATGTAGGACTTTATATTGGAGATGGAAATATGATTCACGCTTCTACGGGCCAACGGAAAGTTATTATTACAGAAGTAGATTCTACTTATTATAAGAATAGATATGTTACTGCAAGAAGAATAATTTCTAGATAGTAAATAAGGATAAATAAAAGCATGTAAACAAGTCTTATTTAAGACTGAGTTATATGCTTTTATTTTTTGGTTTAATTGTAAGTTTTTAATACTTATATATTTTTATTTTACTTTATTATTTTATTGTATAGACATAACTTATATGCTATACTAAACTTGTCTATAATCTAATAGCCCATAGATCAAGGCTAATAAAAAGGAGGAAGAAAAATATATGGTTGCATTATTAAAAATTTCACCAGTTTTTCTTATGGCAGGACTTATGATAGCTAGTAATATATTCGAAGTTATTGAGTTGGATATTTTACAAATTGCTCCTATAGCTACTGTTTATGCCGCTATCATAGCTGCTATTATTGAAAAGATTAGTTTTAAAGATCTAGTTGATTCTGCAGTAGATAATGTAAAAGAAATGCAATTAGTATTTTTTATTTTAATGCTTGCTTATGCTATGGCAGAAGCATTTATGTCTACAGGAGTAGGAGCCGCAATTATTAATATGGCATTGGGTTTTGGTTTAACTGCTAAAACTGTTGCAGTAACAGCATTTATAGTATGTTCCATTCTCTCGATAGCTACAGGAACTTCTTGGGGTACTTTTGCAGCCTGTGCACCAATTTTTTTATGGCTAAATCATATTGTTGATGGAAACGTTATCCTAACTATTGGAGCCATAGCTGGTGGTTCTTGTTTTGGAGATAATATTGGACTAATATCAGATACTACTGTAGTAAGCTCTGGTATACAAAGAGTAGAAGTTATAGACAGAGTGAAGCATCAAGGAGTATGGTCGATTTTATGCTTAGTTCTTGCAGCAGTACTATTTTTTATATCCAGTTTAGGTCTACCAAATGAAGTTGGTAACGCTGCTGAGGCTATTAATCAAATTCCAGAAGAAGCTTGGAATTATTTAGCTGAAGAAAAGCCAGTTGCCATAGATTTATTAAATCAAGTTAAAGAAGGAGTACCTTATTATATGGTAGTGCCTTTGATATTAGTATTAATTGCAGCGATTAAGGGAATACCTACTTTAGCTTGTTTAGGAATTGGACTTATTGCTTCATTAATATTAGGATTGTTTGCTGGTACAGTTGGCTCTATAATAGAATTCTTAGGATTGGTAATGGCAGGCTTTAAAGAGGCAGGATCTTGGGTTATTGTTATGATGATGTGGGTAGGAGCTTTTGGTGGTATAATGGCCAAAATGCATGCTTTTCAACCTCTTTCCAATTTTATAGCAAAGACGGTTAGAAGTGTGAGACAATTAATGTTTGCTAATGGTTTGCTATCTATAATTGGTAACGCTGCCTTAGCAGATGAAATGGCTCAAATAGTTACTATAGGTCCTATAATTAAAACTTTGACTGATGAGAATGTTGAATGTAGTGAAGAAGATATGTATAAATTACGTTTGAGAAATGCTACTTTTTCAGATGCTTTGGGAGTATTTGGTTCTCAGTTTATTCCTTGGCATGTTTATATTGGATTTTTTACAGGAATAGCATCATCAGTATATCCATTGTTTGAATTTGATGCTTTTCATATTATAAAATTTAATTTTATGGCTATAGTCGCCGTATTTTCAATTTTATTATTAACTCTTACAGGTTGGGATCGATTCATTCCATTATTTGGACTACCTTCTGGACTCGATGTAAAATTAAAGAAAAAAGAATTAAAACCAAATAAAGCTAAATAACTTAACTAAAAGCACCCGAAAGGGTGCTTTTAGTTAATGGTTTATTGCATAAATACTATAATGTGGTATAATTTGAATTGTCAGTTTATATTATTTAATATACATACCACATCTATATCACAATATCCTTATGACAATTTATATAATACAAGGAGGTTATTGAATGGTAGAAGTATTAAAAGGTAATGCTGTAGCAGCTCATATTAAAGACAATATGAGAAAAGATATTGAGGAATTGAAAAAATCAAATAAGACACCTACTTTAGCAATCCTTAGATTAGGGAATAATCCAGGAGATGTTTCCTACGAAAGAAGTATAATAAAAAATTGTGAAGCTATTGGTATTAAATCAGAAGTATATGAGAAAGACGAGAATATAGGTACCGATGAGGTTGTCAATGCCTTGAAAGAATTAAATGATGATAACAGTATTTCTGGAATATTAGTATTTAGACCGTTACCAAAACATATTGATGAAGAAAAAATTAGAAGCACTATTAGTCCAGAAAAGGACGTAGACTGTATGCATCCTTTAAATCTTGAAAATATTTTCGAAGGAAATATGGGAGGCTTTGCACCTTGTACTCCAAAAGCCGCTATGAAAATTTTAGAATATTATAATGTTCCTTTAGAAGGAAAAAATGTAGTAGTTATTAACAGAAGTATGGTTGTAGGAAAACCTCTTGTCATGATGCTATTAGAAAAAAATGCTACAGTAACTATATGTCATTCTAGAACTAAGAATTTATATGAGATTACTAGTAAAGCTGATGTAGTAATTACAGCTTTAGGTAAAGCTAAATATTTTGATGAAAAATATTTTAATGAAAATTCGGTTGTAATTGATGTAGGAGTTAGCTTAGATAGTGAAGGAAAATTAAGTGGAGATGCTGACTATGATAAAGTTTCTCATATAGTAAAGATGATAACACCAGTACCGGGTGGAGTTGGAAGTGTAACGACCTCTATATTGTTAAGCCAAGTAGTAGAAGCGTGTAAAAAATTATAAAGAGTCTTTTTAGACTCTTTTCTTCATTTTTGAACAAAAGTAGTTATTTTTCTTTGAAGGAAAACTCTTACTCTGTCTAGAATATAGAGGTATAAAATATAGGTTCTGGAGGGGATATTTTGCTTTTAAAAATGGAAAAACATAATAATGGACTTATTGTTCAGTTAAAAGGAGAGTTAGATCATCATAGTACCGAAAATACGAGACAGAAAATCGATCAGCAATATTTTGACAAAAACTTGATCAATATGGTATTAGATTTAAGAGAGTTAAATTTTATGGATAGCTCTGGAATCGGACTTATTATGGGAAGATATAAAAATTGCAAGGAAAGAAAGGGAAATATAGTCCTAGTCAGTAATAATTCTTACATAGATAGAATGTTAAAAATGTCAGGATTATTAAAAATAATTAATGTATATCCAACTATAGAAGAAGCTGTTGAAAATTTATAAAGGGGTGATTTATATGCTGGAAAAAAATTATATGAAATTAGAGTTTTTAAGTAAATCTAATAATGAATCCTTTGCTAGGGTTGTAGTGGCCGCTTTTGCTTCTCAGTTGGACCCTACCTTAGAAGAATTATCTGATATTAAAACAGCAGTATCTGAAGCTGTCACTAATGCAATAATACATGGATATGAATATAAAGAAGGAATCGTTATTGTAGAATCTAGAATTGAAAATAATCAGATAGAAATAACAGTTGAAGATAAGGGAATGGGTATAGCTGATATTCATAAGGCTATGGAACCTTTTTATACGTCTAAGCCTGATTTAGAACGTTCGGGTATGGGTTTTACAGTAATGGAAACTTTTATGGATAGATTAGAGGTAGAAAGTATAAAAGGTGAAGGGACTAAAATAAAGATGGTAAAGACATTTAAAAGCCTTTCGAGTGAGGAGTAGATATTATGAGTTTAGGAGGTACTGGGAACAATTTATTATCGCATGATGAAACTATAGATCTTATTTTAAAATCTCAAAAAGGGGACAAAGATGCTAAAGACAAACTGGTCAATCATAATATAGGATTGGTTAGAAGTGTTCTAAAAGGTTTTATGAATAGAGGTTATGAAGTAGACGATTTATTCCAGATAGGAAGTATAGGTTTATTAAAAGCTATTGATAAATTTGATATATCTTATGATGTTAAGTTTTCTACTTATGCTGTTCCTATGATTATCGGTGAAATTAAAAGATTTTTAAGAGATGATGGAATGATTAAAGTTAGTAGGTCTCTTAAACAAACAGCGGCTAAAGCTAAAATAGCTGAAGAAAAATTATATAAAGAGCTAGGTAGAGAACCTACTATTGAGGAAATATCTGATGAGATTAATGTAGATAAAGAAGAAATAATTATGGCTCTAGAGTCTTCTTATAATCCAGAGTACTTATATGATGTTGTTCATCAAAGTGACGGATCTCCACTTTATCTGATAGACAAAATTAGTTTAGAAACCGAAGAGGAGAAGGATATTGTTGATAATATAGTATTAAAAGAAATGCTATCTCAATTAAAATCTAGAGATAGACAGGTTATTATTTTAAGATATTTTCAAGATAAAACTCAAACAGAAGTAGCTAAATTATTAGGTATATCTCAAGTGCAAGTATCTAGAATTGAAAAGAAAATAATTGAGGATATGAGAAAAATGTTAGCAAAGGCATAAATATATGCCTTGTTTTTTTGCATGAAAAAAAAATTAAAGTAAATAATAACATTAGAATGGGGTGATTATATGGTATGTAAAATAAATTTGAAAAGAGCTATAATAATTTTTATGGCTTTATTGTTAGTTGTAGTTGGATTCATTTGGTATAAAGAACAAAAAACCAATAAAGAAGTACCTAAAAAAGCCAAATTTGTAGAAACTATCATTGAAAGAGGTGATTATTATAGCTAATGAACAAGTTTATATAATGCTAGATAAAAAATTTGCAGTAGACACTAATACTCATGTTTTTATAAAAGACATTGGAGAAGTATACTGTCAGAATAAAGTATTAAAGAAGAATATTGAGGAACTTAGAATACTTAATGGGAAAGAAGAAGAGGATTGGGAGTTTATTACATCAATAGATGTAACTAATAAAATAATTGAATATTATCAAAATGTTGATGTTAATATGATTGGAGCAGATGAAGTATTATTAGAAATTAAAAGTCAGGAAAAAGAAAAACCTTTTTTAGAATTTTTGAAAATAGCTTTTGTCTGCATAATACTTTTTTTTGGTGCTTGTCTGGCCATTATTAATTTTCACGAAGATGTTAACATGAAAGTATCTTTAGAGAAGCTATATTATACTTTTACAGGGAAAAAGGACAAAAATCCTTTAATAATGGTAATACCTTATTCCATTGGAATTGGTGTAGGCATGCTAACTTTTTTCAATAGAATATTTAGTTTTAGCAGAAGAAGGAGAAAAGAACCAGGACCTATGGAAATAGAACTATATTTATATGATAAAGATATGGAGGAGCATATAATGAATGAATTAAAAAAAGATGAAAATTCTTAAAGATAAATGAGGTGAATCCAATGACTAAAAATATATTTAGTATAGTAGTAGCATTAGGTGGAGGGATTACGGTAGGAAGTGCAGCTGCTGCCTTTATTACTTTGCTCCAAATAGTACCAAGATTAATCCAATTTACAGAGACAGAAGAATATGTTAAGCTTTATCAATACGTAACGGTTTCTGGTTTTGTTTTATTTAGCTTTCTATATTTTTCAAATTTTCATATAGGTCTAAATAAAATTTTTGTAGGATTAATTGGATTGGTATTTGGGATATTCATTGGTTTATTCTCATCTGCTCTAGCTGAGGTTTTAAACGTTGTACCTGTTCTTTCAAAAAAATTTAAAATAAAAGATAGACTAAAGTATGTTATAGGTGCCTTGATATTGGGGAAAGTTACAGGTTCATTATATTATTGGCTAATATTTAAAAAGCATTAGGGAGGGGATAGTTTGGATAACTTAAATAAAAAGGATTATCAGAAATATGCTGAAAGGAAAATTCCTAAGCCTACTTATTTTAAAAATATTATTTTAGCTTTTATAGTAGGAGGGCTAATATGTGTGGTTGGTCAAATTATTAGAAATACATTATTTAAATATGGTTTAGATGAAAAAGCTGTGGCTGCTGGCACTTCTATAATATTAGTTTTCTTAGGTGCCTTTCTGACAGGTATCGGAGTATACGATAAAATTGGAAAAATTGGAGGAGCTGGTGCTGCAGTGCCAATAACAGGTTTTGCCAACTCTATTGTTTCACCTGCTATGGAATTTAAAAGAGAAGGATTTATCTTTGGAGTTGCCGCTAAAATGTTTTCAATTGCAGGTCCAGTTTTGGTTTATGGAGTAGGAAGTTCAATAATTGTAGGGATTTTAAAATTACTATTGACTAAGGGAAGGTGATTGTATGGCTATAAAGAGAATAGGAACGCGAACTGTTAAATTGGAAAATCCTCCTTCGATACTAAGTACATATACTATAGTTGGTCCTAAAGAGGGAGAAGGTCCTTTGAGAGAATATTTTGATGAGATACTAGAAGATGATTTGTGGGGGCAAGAATCTTGGGAAAAAAGTGAAAGCAAAATTCAAGAAGAGACTATTAAATCTGCTATAGCTAATGCAGGATTGGCTACAAAAGATATAGATTATCTTCTGTCTGGAGATCTGCTAAATCAAATCATTACTTCTGGTTATACTGCTAGACAAATAAGTGTTCCGTTTTTTGGACTTTATGGGGCTTGTTCAACTATGTCACAATCTTTATCTTTAGGATCTATGCTCATAGATGGAGGATTTGCAGATAAAGTCGTTTGTGCTACATCTAGTCATTTTAGTACAGCTGAAAGACAATATAGATTTCCTTTAGAATATGGTAATCAAAGGTCTTTTTCTGCCCAATGGACAGTAACGGGAGCTGGTGCAACTGTATTGTCTTCTAGTGGAAATGGACCCTATATTACCTATGTAACTACTGGAAAAATTATAGACCCGGGAATAAAGGATGTTAATAATATGGGAGCAGCTATGGCACCAGCAGCTATGGATACACTTATCAACCATTTTAAAGATACTGGATTTTCCCCTAGTGATTATGATTTAATAATAACTGGAGATTTAGGGATTGTAGGGAAAAATATTGTATTAGAACTAATGGCAAAAGAAGGTTATGATTTAAAAGGAATCTATACAGATTGTGGTGTAGAGATATTTAATAATATTGAACAGGATACTCATTCTGGTGGCAGTGGATGTGGCTGCGCTGCTACGGTTTTTAATGGATATATATATAAGGAAATGTTAAAAGGAACTTTGAATAGAGTGTTGCTTATGGCTACAGGAGCTCTTCATTCTCCAGTAATTACTCAGCAAGGAGAATCAATTCCTGGTATTGCTCATGCAGTTACTATAGATGTAAATAAAGGTTAGGGAGGAAATAGGATGGAATACTTGAAAGCTTTTGTTGTAGGTGGCTTAATATGCGTTGTAGGGCAGATAATCTTAGATACCACCAAGCTTACACCAGCTCATATTTTGGTAATATTTGTTACAGCAGGTGTAGTGTTAGGAGGATTAGGATTATATGAACCTTTAGTTAAGTTTGGAGGCGCTGGAGCCACAGTGCCTTTACCTGGATTTGGTTATTCCTTAGCGAAGGGAGCTATGGAAGGTGCTAAATCAAAAGGAATAATAGGAGCATTTACTGGTGGATTGGAGGCTACCGCAGGGGGAGTAGCAGCCGCTATTATATTTGGATATATTATGGCATTAGTTGCTGATCCAAAAACGAAAAACTAAGGGTTTCCCCTTAGTTTTCATTATTTTCATCTTCATTATTATAGTCGTTATTTTCATTATAATTTGGTGGAATATAAGTTTCCTCATCATCTTCTTCATTAAAGAAATCATCTATAGGATCGTCTATATGAGTATTTGGACCATGAATATCACAGATTCCTGTAGGCACGCTATATTGATAATCACTAGGTATTATACCTCCATGTTCTGCTGGATTATATGGTGGATTACGTTTAACAAATACTTTATTAACTACATTTTCAATAGGACAGTATTCATTAGCAACTTTACCAGTAGTAATATCAATTGGCACCTCTACATGGACATCACAATATTCCTTTGGTTCAGTACCTTTAACAAATATTTCTGTTTTTGTAGTACTTCCTCTTGGATCATGGGCACATAAATCTGTAGGTATTTTTCCTGATTGAGTACATACCTTTACTGATACTATACCAGCAGGTTTATTAAAACTAGTTTTACTTTCTAATCCTTCATGAGCTCTTGTCATTATATGTTTCCATAACTGGGCGGCTGTTCCACTATTTTTTGATATAGTTATTTTTGGTGAATCATTTCCTATCCAAACACCAGTTGCATAATAAGGTGTAAATCCAACAAACCAGATGTCTGCTTGATTTTGAGTAGTACCAGTTTTACCACCTACTGCCATATTGGATAATTTTGCTCTTCCAGCAATACCATTTGAAACGGTAGTTCTTAGTATATCTCCCATAACATATGCAACCTCTGGAGAAACAACTTTAGTTTCCTTAGGAGTATTGTCGAGCAACAAGTTACCGTTTTTATCTAAAATCTTTGTAAAAGATACAGGTTCTAAATAAACACCACCATTAGCTATAGCTCCATAAGCAGCAGTTATTTCTAAAGGAGTCAATCCTTTAGTCATACCTCCTAATGCTAAAGCTGACAAGTTTTCATCATTACTACTTCCATTCTCTGCACTAGTTATGAAACTATCTTTCTCGGGATGTTCTCTATTGATTATTCCTAATTTCTCTAAATATTCCATAGAAGTTTTTACACCAATAGAATCTACAAGTCGTACAGAGTTAACATTTATAGATTGTTCTAAAGAAGTTCTTAGAGTGTTTATGCCTCTATAACCTCTATACCAGTTTCTAGGCCATAATTTCCCATTAATATAAAAAGGTACATCATCTATAGGACTAGCAGCAGTAAATCCATTATCTAAAGCTGGTAAATAGGCAGCTATTGGTTTCATAGCTGAACCAGGTTGTCTTTGAGAGGCAGTAGCTCTGTTTAGTATTCTTGCTCCTTCCACATCTCTACCACCTACTAAAGCTTTGATTTGACCAGTCTTATAGTCTAATATAACCGTTGCAGATTGAGGTTGAACTATACCATCTTTACTTCTAAAGAAGTATTTTTCTTTTATAATTAGATTACCATTTCCATCTACTGAATAAAAATCTTTATTATTGTTTAAGAAACTACTTTTAATGGTAATTTCTTTACTTTCATTTACAGAAAAACTGCCTTCAGGTATAGTGAATGAACCAACAGTATGGCTTACTAAATTTTTTCTTTCATCTATGGTGTAGTAGTCTGCTACGTCTATATGTTTTTTATAAGGGGTTAACTTCTTGTTTTTGATAACCAAATTTTCATTTATTATATCAAAGGTACCTTTTTCTATAACTAAATCATAGTTTTCATTAAGTAGATTTTCTTGTTTATAGTAGACTATATTTTTATTTTCATCAATTATATCTTTTGCACTATTTAATCTCCAATCTACTAATATTGGCCCTTTAATTTTACTTGGATTGCCTACCAAGACTTCGGTAAAATTATTATAAACATCCTCTAATTCTCTTTGAAGTTTTACATCCATAGTAGAATAAATTTTTAGTCCACCTGTAAATAATTCTTTTTCTGCTTGTTCCTTAGTATAACCTAATTCATTTATAAGAGAATTAACTACTTGAGTTTTAACATAGTCTGTAAAATAAGAAGAAATTCCTTTTATCTTTTTTTGCCCTGGCTTTAAATTTTCTTTTATATTTTCATTTAAAGCTTCTTCATATTCTTGTTTTGTTATTTTGTCTAATTCTAGCAATTTGTTTAATATAATTTTTTGTCTTTTAACAGCTTCTTCATTATAGATGGCAATGTATTTTTCACCTAGAATATCCAATTGTCCTACTTCATAATGTTTTGTACTATCAAAATTTTCTGGACTAACAGTTTTGTAAGGTGCATATTTTGAAGGACTTTTAACTATACCAGCTAACAAAGCAGATTCAGCGAGACTTAAATTCTCTACATTTTTAGAGAAATAAGTTTGAGCAGCTTCTTGTACTCCGTAAGCTCCTTGTCCTAAGTTAACTCTGTTTAAATAACCTTCCAAGATTTGATCTTTTGTTAATACCTTTTCTATTTGTAATGCTAAATATGCTTCCTTAATTTTTCTGTCCCATTTTTTTTCATTATTTAAATATAGGTTTCTGGCCAACTGTTGAGTTATTGTACTAGCCCCTCTAACAATATGGCCTGCTTTTAGATTATCAATCATAGAGCTAACTATGCCTCTTGGATCTACACCAATATGGTCTATAAATCTTTCATCTTCTATAGATATAAAGGCTTCTTGAAGATGTATAGGCATTTTGTTTAAACTAACTATGGTTCTGAACTCTAGTGTTTGGATTTTTTCAATTACATTTCCTTCAGGATCTAATATAAATGAAGTTTGGTCTAATGTAGAACTTATATTAGTGGGTTCAATTTTAGGTGTATCCTTTAATATAGATAATATAATACCACTAACGGCACCAACTGATATAACTATTGCCATCAGTAATACAACTAAAAATATTTTTAACCCTTTTCGTCCTTTTTTCTTAGACTTCTTTTTGTTGTCTTCTGACATTAAAATACCTCCTTAATTGAGAAAAGGTCGTAAACAAATTTATTATATCATACAAATACTATAATGTTAATAATTAGGGCGAGTAAATAATTATTACAATACGGTTACGAATGAAACTATATATAATAACTATCATATATTATTATAGGAGGGAATACTATGAACCATTTATTATATAAAATAAAGAGGAAAAAATATCTTATTTGGATTGTTGCCCTATTTGCCCTATCAATATACTTACTTGATTATATTGATAAAAATATTAGACCTACTTTAGTAGCAATAGCTGAAATTAGAGCAAAAGCTGTTACTACAAAGACGATAAATGACACTATAAAATCAAAGATTAAAAGAGATATCAACTATAATGATTTAATATTTGTAAAATATAATAACGAAGGTAGAGTTACTATGATGCAAGCAAATACTATACTAATGAATAGTATAGCAGCAGAAGTAGCTTTAGAGGTTCAAGAACAGCTTAAAAATATGTCCGGCTCAAAAGTATCAGTGCCTTTAAATAATGCATTTGATACTCAGATAATTAGATTACCAAGTGTAAAGTTAAGAATAATACCTCAAGGTTCAGTATCTGTAGATTTTGCAACAGAATTTCAGGAATCAGGAATTAATCAAACTCGTCATAGAATATACTTAATAGTTGTAACGGACATTAAGATGATAATTCCCTTAGTATCAGAAAATTTAAAAATTACAACCAATGTACCTATTGCAGAAACTATAATTGTTGGAGATGTTCCTGAACAATATATTTCTGTACCTAAAGAAGATATTATACACATTATTAGATAATATTAAATAAAAATGGTATAATAATGAAAGCTGATGAAAATGATATATAAGGAAGGTGATATCTTGGTACAGGATACTATTAGTGAAGAGAGGGTCCTTATTGTTGGAGTAGAATTGGGAACAGACACAATACATATCGATAATTCTATGGATGAATTAGAAGAATTGGTGAAAGCAGCTGGAGGAATAGTAATTTCTAGACTAATTCAAAAAAAAGATTCTATTAATACTGCTTATTTTATTGGTAAAGGTAAAGCAGAAGAGATTAAAAATTATTGTGACGAGTTAGAAATTACAACGGTAGTCTTTAACGATGAATTATCGGGAGCTCAACTTAGAAATCTAGAAAAAATTATAGATAAGAAGATAGTAGATAGAACTAATTTAATTTTAGATATATTTGCAAATAGGGCCAATTCAAAGGAAGGTAAGCTTCAAGTAAAACTGGCTCAACTTAAATATAGGTTACCTAGACTTATAGGATTTAGAGACTATTTATCAAGAGAAGGTGGGGGGATAGGAACTAGGGGACCAGGAGAACAAAAATTAGAAACTGATAGAAGACATATTTTAAGAGAGATAGATAACATTGAGAAACAATTAAAAGAGGTAGAAAAAGTAAGAAGTATAAAGCGAAAGAAAAGAGAAGATTCTGACCTTCCTATAGTAGCCTTAGTTGGATATACTAATGCTGGCAAATCTACTTTATTGAACAAAATAATTGAAATGAATGATGAATATAATGATTCAAAGCAAGTTTTCACGTATGATATGTTGTTTGCTACACTAGATACATCATTAAGGAGAGGTAAACTTCCTAATGGACAAATTTTCTTGATAACAGATACAGTTGGCTTTGTTAGCAAACTTCCTACCCATTTAATTGCAGCTTTTAAAGGCACATTGGAGGAAGTACAATATGCAGATTTACTTCTTCATATTGTAGATGCTTCTAATGAAGATTTAGATATCCAAATAAAAACTACTTATCATATATTAAAAGATCTAAAAGTATTGGATAAGCCGATGGTTACTGTATTTAATAAAATAGATAAAGCAGATATAAATAATTTAATTTATGATAATAAATATGTTGATAAAAAAATATTTATTTCTGCTAAAGATGAAATTAATATAGATAAGCTAATGGAAACCATAGAGGAAAATTTACCTCAACAATTTAAACAAGTAACTTTAAAAATACCTTACGACAAGCAAAATATAGTTAACTATTTCATGAAAAGCTACCAAGTAGACAAAGTAGAATATATAGAAGAAGGTACAATATTAAATTTAACTATAAATCATATTGATTTACAAAAATATAAGGATTACATTATGAACTAAATAATAATTCAATGGATTTTAATATTATATTTTCTAAATCCATTGAATTATTAGATAAATTTGTATATTATATTTATAAGAATAAAAAGGAGATGATGCCAATGATATTTAGAAATTGTGCAGGTGGAGTTGTGTTTAGCAAAGGTAAAGTTTTTATTCTTAAAAATGATAAAAGTGAATGGGTCTTACCAAAAGGTAAAATTCGTAACGGTTTTCTTCCGCCAGAGACGGCTATTAGTCGTGTAGAGTATGAAACAGGAGTTAATGCTAAGATTGTTTCTACAGCTGGTGAAACTTGTTACGAATTTTATTCTTTTACAAGAAACCAAGCAGTATACAACAAGATTACCTGGTATATCATGGAATCAAATGACGAGAACTATTGTGTTAACTTAGAAGAAGGCTTTAAAGAAGGAGGTTTTTATCCTATAGAAAAGGCAATAGAAATGATTACTCATAGTCAGGATAAATCTCTAGTAAGTTTATCTTACAGAAAATATTTAGAATTTAAAGAATATGAGAAAGAAAAAATGTATGCTTAAAAAATAGATAAAATTTTTAATAGATATAAAATATTAGAGTAAGGTAAGTTATAAGATAATCCTTACTCTATTTTTTTATAATCTATGTTTTGCTATAATACATATAGTATTATATTGGAAAGGAAGGTTCAAATGAATAATGTATATAGAACAATACATAATTATGGTGAAGAAGAAGTTATAATAAATAAATCAAGATTTATTGGTTATGCTATGCCAATAAACAATGAGGAAGAAGCATTAGCATTTATTGATAAAATTAAAACTAAACATAGAGATGCAACCCATAATGTTTATGCTTATGTTGTAGGCGATAATAATAATATACAAAGATTTAATGATGATGGTGAACCATCGGGAACAGCAGGCATACCTGTTTTGGAGGTTATAAAAAAAGAAGACTTAAGAAATGTAGTTGTTGTAGTAACAAGATACTTTGGCGGGATAAAATTAGGTACTGGTGGATTAATTAGAGCTTATACTAAGGGAGCAAAAATTGGACTAGATGCAGGGATTATTGTTGAGAGAATATTACATACAAAGATTAAAATTAGAGTAGATTATACTTTATATGGAAAAATAGAAAATTATCTTATGACTAATGGTTATTTAGTAGATGATGTAATATTTGACGATGGAGTAAATATTTTTGTATATATAAAATTTTCTGAAGTAGAATCTTTTAATAAGACTATTATAGATTTGTGCAGTGGAAATGTAATGATGGAAGAAATATTAGAAGAATACTTAACTATAAAAGATGGAGAAAGATTATTATAGTAAAGATTAATACCCTGATTATGAGGGTATAATTAAATTGAGGTGATGTCATGGAAGATATGAAAAAAATCAAAGAAGAAATGTTAGAGAAAAAACTTTGGGCAGTAGTAGGAGTTACGGGAAACAAAGATAAATATGGATATAAGATTTGGAAAAAGTTAATACAGCATAATTATGAAACCTATGGTGTTAATCCAAATTATGATGAAATAGAAGGAGAAAAAATTTATCATTTCCTAAAAGAATTACCTAAAAAAGTAGATGTAATTGATATGGTAGTACCACCTAAAATTGGTACTCATACTCTTGATGAAGCTAAAGAAGCAGGAGTAGAATACATCTGGTTTCAGCCTGGAACTTTTAATGATGAAATCGTTAATAAAGCTAAGAATATGGGATTTAAGATACTTTATGATGATTGTATTTTAGCAACTTTAGTTAAACTTGAGAAAAAATAGGTCTAATTTGACCTATTTTTTCTTTTTAAATAATTCAAATATACCTACTATCAGAAGAAATACACCAAAATATTTTTTTAAACCTAAAGGATCAACTCTGATGGCTATAATAGAACCAATTATAGCACCAACAGTTCCTCCTAATATTATTAATTTTGCAAACTTAAAATCTATATTTCCTTCCTTATAATGAGTAATTAAAGCGATGACAGCTACAGGAATAAAAACGATTAAATTAATTCCTTGAGCTTCTTGTTGAGCTAAATTACTAAACAATACTAAAGAAGGAATAAGAATAGTTCCTCCACCAATTCCCATTCCACTAATAATTCCTGATAAAAACCCAATAAAAATTAATTTCATTTCATTATCATCCTTATAGCAGTATAAATAATTACACTGCCAAATATTTTTCTTAAAATATGAATAGGAATTTTGTTCAAAACTTTAGCACCAATAAAGCTACCTATAACTCCGCCAATCACAACTTTTAATCCAATATTTAAAGGTATAAAGCTATTACTTAAATATATTATGGTACTTATAATTGATAAAGGTAATATAATTGAAATAGCTGTAGCATGAGCTTTATGATCATCTATTCCAAGTAAAAATACTAGAGCAGGTACTACTATAGTTCCACCACCTGAACCGAATAATCCATTTACTAAACCTGTTACTAAGCCAATACTTAATAACTTAATCTTATTTTTATCCATATATAGCTCCTTTATGTTATAATTATTAAGAAAAATACCGATAATTACTAATTATTAATTTCACCAAATATGTGTAACTTATACATATATAATAAAATTGGAGGTTGAATTATGGAAAATATACAATCTGTCTGTGATCAATTAGTAGAATGGTTAAAAGAAAAAGCTATAGAAGCAAACGCTCAAGGTCTAGTGTTTGGACTAAGTGGAGGTATAGATTCTGCTGTTGTGGCAGGGCTTGCTAAAAGAGCTTTTCCTGAAACTTCTTTAGGAATTATAATGCCTTGCTATAGTGACCCAATAGATGAAAAACATGGATTACTAGTAGCAGAAGCATTAAATTTAACCACCCACAAGGTAGATTTATCTAGCATATTTGATACTTTTAAAAATTCTTTAAACGTAGAGAATAAAACTAAAATGGCTTTGGCAAATATAAAACCAAGACTTCGTATGACTACTTTATATTATTTTGCTCAAAATTATAATTATTTAGTAGTAGGTTCTAGTAATAAAAGTGAGTTTACTGTTGGCTATTTCACTAAACATGGAGATAGTGGAGTAGATTTACTTCCGTTGGCTTCTTTTGTTAAAAGTGAGATTAGAGAAATTGCTAAGTTTTTAGAAATTCCTGAAATAATAATTGAAAAACCTCCTACTGCAGGACTATGGGCAAATCAAACTGATGAAGAAGAGATGGGGTTTGGTTATGATGTATTAGATGAATACATTAGAACTGGTAATGGACCAGAGAAAATTGTTGAAAAAATAGATAAAATGAATAAAATTAGTAAACATAAAAGGGAATATCCACCGATTTTTACATTAAGAAATGAATAAATATAATGTAATAAACAAAATATTGTGTTAAAATATATAAGGCAATATTTTAAGGAGGTTGAAAATGTAATGGCAGGTCATTCTAAGTGGAATAATATAAAGAATAAAAAAGGTAAAGAAGATGCTAGAAGAGGTAAAATATTTACCAAATTAGCTAGATATATTATGGTAGCAGCAAAGGAAGGTGGAGGAGATCCAGAGTACAATCCAGCTCTAAAAGCTGCTATAGATAAGGCTAAAGCAGAAAATATGCCTAATGACAATATAGAAAGAGCTATAAAAAAAGGTACTGGTGAATTAGGAGCAGATATCTTTGAAGAAATTATCTATGAAGGATATGGACCAGCAGGCATAGCAGTATTTGTATCATGTTTAACTGATAACAGAAATAGAACAGCTTCAGAGGTTAGACATGCCTTTGATAAATATGGTGGAAATCTAGGTCAAACAGGATGCGTTTCTTTCATGTTTGATAGGAAAGGTTTAATTGCCATTGAAAAAGAAGAATCTATCAATGAAGAAGAACTAATGATGATGGCTATAGATTTAGGAGCGGAAGACTTTATAAGTGATGAAGATGGTTTTGAAATTATTACAAGTCCTGAAGATTTTAATAAAGTTAGAGATGGTTTAAGTGAGAATGGATTTCATTTTGTAGTAGCAGAAGTAACATTTATACCACAAAATACAGTATCTTTAACTGATGAAAAGGATATCAAGAACATGGTTAAAATGATAGACGTATTAGAAGATAATGACGATGTTCAAGATGTGTACCATAACTGGGAAATGCCAGATGATTTAGAGGAATAGCCACTTATAGAATTTTTCATTATCAAAAATAAGTAAAAAATCCTTTGAGTTATAATGTACAATGAAAAATCATAACAGAATTATCGATGTACAAAATACCCTTTTTATATGTATAAAAACCATATGAGGAGGGTGTTTTTTTCATATCTACTATTAAAGGAACGAAAGTTATCAGAGTTATATGCAAATAGTATATTGAAAAATATAAGGTTTCTTTTAAACTATTGTGTAGAGGAAGAATGTATAAAAGAATGTAATAAAAGTTAAGCGAACTAAGAGGATTTTATTAAATATTCTTTTATTATAAATTCAAGCTGTTACTACTAAGATTTTATAGCTAGAATATCTTTTAGCATAATTATAATACTTTAATCATTTTAGTCTTTTTACAATCCATATGGGAGTTTATGGTATAATACAATAAGTTGATTAAATATCATATAAAATGTAAGGAGTGATATATATTTGAAGGACATATTTATTAAAATAATTGATGAAATTAGAAATAAAAGTCCGAGTATACATAGAATTATAATTTCTATTCTTATTTGTTTTTTAATAGTTAAGTTTTGGAATTTGGTAGTTTTAATAGGAGAAACTCTACTCAAATCAATAATTTCTTTATTACCCCATATGGTAAGTGTGTTAGTTATAATAATTATATTAATTACCATTAAATATTTTTTTAAATTAAGTGATGAAAAATCTCAAAAAAGAATTGATGTTTATAGTGAACCATTAATTATTAAATCAGAAGGTAGAAAATATATTAGTGTAAATTTAATAGAAAGATATGGACAATTAAATGGTACATATGGGAAAATACTTGAGGTAATAATAAAAAACGAGGTAGATAATAATATTGATTATGTAAAAGGATATATATCGTTATATGAGAAACGGACAAGAATAAGTAAAATTTATTTTGAGTTTGATAATCTTAAAAAAGCATTTAATGAAAGAATTTTTTATAATTTTATAACCTATGAAATGGAGTTTTGGGATAGTTTCGATATTTACATATATGAAGTTCAGATTGAAGATAAAATAGATAAAAATTTCAGGATTGAAGGAAATTATTTTATAAGAACATATTTTCTTGAGTTAAATCCAAATAAATTTTATGATTTTAGGGTTTTTGGCATTAAAACTAAATACAATCTAATTTGGTTTAAAGAAAAATTCAGGGAAAAGATATTGTTTAGAATAAGGTATTTACATATTCCATTGATTATGCTAATTATGTTTGTTACATCATTTTTTATGTTATTTATATTAATTGATACAGGTAAAGCTATAATAGATCTATATAATATTTGGAGAGATTGTTTTGAACAAATGGTTAATATTATATAGTGGACATGCTAATAATGTTTTTAATCCTAAAATTTAGATATTTCACAATATCTTTACAATGATTTTTATATATTCTACAACCAAAATATAATACATATTATTTTTTACTATGCTTCCTTTAAAGTAGAAGGGAGCTGTTTATTTTTAAAAAGGGTATTATTTTTGTTTTTAGAAGATAAAATAAATTATTTCATTTTTTAGATGTATTTCCCCCGAAGGAGCGTTATAATGTTTAAAATGCTCAACAGAGCCATTTACATTATACTTGGGGAGGTGCTAATATGTTTTATTTAGGTAAAATAACTATATCAGAAAAAGCTGTTAAGGAAGTGCCTTTAAAATTAATACATAAAGAATTAGAGGAATACAAAGAAGATGGACTAAGTTTTATAGAACAAAAATTAGAAGGACTATAAGAAGATACAATATTAGAGCCTAATCTTTTATTTAAAAAGGAAGTTTATATAAATAATATCTTAGTACTTTACATTGAAACCTATAAAGATGGTATGATAGTAATTCTAGAAGGAAATGAATGATTGGAACAAGAAATTAGGAATTTTGCCTACACCTTTTACTGTTAAAGAGAATAATTTTTTAAAGGTAGCACTAGAAAAGTATATAAAAGAAGGAACTTCATATGAGAGAGAAATAGCTAATAAAATGTTAGGAAAATTTATAGATTTAGAGATAAAAAAGAAATATTTTTGTGAAACTAAAGAACAGATTTTAGGTTAGAATCTTATATTTTATAAAGATTTTAACTAACTAGTGAAAATATTAGGTAAAAAATAGCTATCTCAAGATGACTTTTTAATCATTTTGAGATAGCTATTGTATTATTTTCTTATTTTTTTAGTATCGAATGTGATTACTTAACGGCTATAGTGCCTGGATCTTCTGTAAATAAGCAAATCCTAAACTCTAGTTAACTAATATTAGTGTTAGTGAGGCAAAACTTACCAAAATCTTCAAATAATTTATGTATTTTATTGGCATCTAAGTTGTTTTGATAAATATAAAACAAGTCCAATATATTCTTTTTAATTCGCTCTTGTTGATTACATTCTTTTGCATACATCAATGATTCATTGTAATATTTTTCAGCTAAATCAAATTTATTTAGATGTTTATATACAAAAGCAATCTGACTATATAGTCTAGAAAAATAATCTGAGTTTTTATTTAATTTAGAAATATTATTTAGAGCTTTATCTATATATTCAATAGTTTTATCTTCACAATTCATTTTCATATGTACTTCAGCTATATTGACGTATGATAATAGTAATTCATCATAGTAGTTTCCTAAACTTAATATATTTATTGCTTTATTATAGCTTTTTAAAGCTTCACCATAATTTTCGATTCTAAGATAAGAGTTACCTTGAAGAATTAATATTTTCCCTAGTTGTATATAGTTTGTATCCTCTGTATGCTTTAAAGCCTTTGTTGTTTGTTTTAAACTTTCATCTATTAAATTTAATTTACTATAAGCAAGAGAACTATTATAATACAAAATACCAATATGTTCTTTAGGTATATTTTTCTTATCTAAAGAAATATAATCACATAAATTAATCGCTTCTTTATATTTACCTATAGGGATGCAAATGCCAATCAATTTCAACGTAATTCTATAGTTTAATTTCCTGTTAGGGTAACTAAAAGTATATTCATGCCCCTTAAAATAATAATAGTAACATTTAATGTAATCTTTTGAATAATAATAAATATCTCCTAAAATTTCATAAATCCTTATTTTCTTATCCATTAGATTCCACTTGTTTAAAAATAATTCTACTTCATTTATGTACTCTTGTTCAATATTGTAGTTTTTAGTTGTAAACAGCCTGTCCAATTCCTCGATATATAAATCAGCTTGTTTTTTGGCATCATATCTTTCAGGATTAAAAATATCTTCAGGGTCAATGATAATATCTAAACCTTTATCTTCCATAATCTTATTAATATTTCGACAAATTAGCCTAGCGTTATCCTCACTAAGAGGAGTTTTGCCATTCTCAATTATACTTATTAAATTTCTTGTAACTTCTCCCCCTGTAATTTCATACTGTTTTAAGTCTAGTTCTAATCTTATTCTCTTCAAGTTTTCTCCAATGGATAAATCATTATGTTTTACCATTATACTCATTCCTTTAGAAAATAATTGTATTTTGCCATTATTTTACCATATAGAAGTATATTTGCAAACGATTTCACCTCCCTGTTTTTCTACAAATTAATACAAAGTATAACAATTTAAAATAAAGAAACATTTTTACTTAATTAGATTAATTATACTACTGCTATATAAAGATGAGGATAAGGAGGGATAGAAGAATGAATTATAGAAGTCCAATAAACTGGTACGGTGGTAAATATTAAATGGCAAAGCATATAATAGAGCTATTTCCTAAATATAGAACTTGTATAGAGGGATTTGGCGGGGCAGGACATATTTTATTTAGAAAGGATTCAAGTGAAAAGGAAGTATATAACGATAAATACTATATGTTATATAAATTTTTTGAGACGATTCAAATGGAACAGAACAGATAAAAAAAAGATATAATTAAAAAACTTGTTGAGGAAATATTTGATTTTTCTAATTAATTTATTTTTTGTAATATAAATTAAGTTATTGCATTTTATGGTTCTGGCTTCTCGATTTTTCAAAACTTATTATCCTCCTTACATTGATCAAATTACTGTATAAAAGGTTAAATATTAAACATAATAACTATTGAAGTAACATATAAAAAGGAGGAATCCTATGGATACCAATCAAAATTTTGAAGAAGTAAAAAATAGGTTTCGAGAAGCTGATGTAGATGGTAAAATTCAAATATACACAACTGTACAAGGATTAACAGTGGAACAGTACAAGGAGTTACTTCGAATGTTTCCAATAAAATATTTAGATAAATTGGAAAAAGCAATGGGTTAATATCAACTTAAGAGATTGAAAGAGAATTTTCTTTCAATCTTTTTTTGTTTAAGTATCTTAAATTTAATAGTATAAATAAGTAAAAGCTTATTAGGAGGAATTTAATCTTGAAAAGATTATTAATTATTTTAATAATAACTTTATCTATTTATAGTTTGTTAGCAAGTGTAGAAATTAATGCTTTTGATTCTAACTATTATCTTCAATCCTATAAAAAATACAATGTCCCTAAAACTAGTGGAAAAACTTCTCAAGAGCTATTAAACGTTACACTAGATTTACATAGTTATTTAAAAGGAAAATCAAATGAAGATGTTTTAGAATCTAATTTTAATCAAGAAGAAATTCTGCATTTAAAAGATGTAAAAATTTTATTTAAATATGGATTTATCTTAAAGTATATTTCTTTATCTTTAGCTATAATATCTTTATCCATTTTATTAATTAATAAAATGGATAGAATAATAGGTAAATATATTTATTATGGTTTTTTCGTTAATTGGAGTTTCTTATTAATTTTACTTTTACTAGTATTTCTAGATTTTGATAAGTATTTCACTTATTTTCATTTGATATTTTTTAGAAATGATCTTTGGCTCTTAAACCCAAAGACAGATTTGCTTATTCAAATGCTACCTGAAGAATTTTTTATTGGAATGGCTAAGAAAATTGCATTATCTTTCTTCAAATATTTGGCAATAATACAGAGTATAGGATATTTATTAATGAAGAAAGGCAGGGAACGGTTTGAATAAATATTGGGTAATTTTTAAAGAAAGGTATAACAGAGTTAGAAGAAAGATGGTTTTAAACAACTATTATACTAAAGAAATAAAGGGAGGAAAAACTACTAGAGCAGCTTTATTGGACGACATATTTTTAATTTTAATTATTTTTTTATTAATATCCCTATTATTATTAAAAGTTTCCAATAATATTATATTATCTACATTTACGGCATTAGTAATAGTGTTTTTTCTTGCAATAACTTTATATAAAATAAAGATGAAAAAAAGATATAAAAAAATAGGTGAAATAAACGATAATATTATAAATAAAAAGATTATTAGAGAATTAAGTGTTTTAAATCAAGAAGATTTTATAAAATATATAAAAAGTTTTTTAGAAAAGTATTATTCTACAACTTTTTTTCAATATAATGACCCTATTGATTTGACAGGAAAAGTTGGTGATGAGGTTTATGTTGTAAAATGTCTAAAAACTTCATTAGAAGATAGAGTTACTTTAAAAGACATTGAAAATTTTAAAATAAAAATGAATGATATGGATGTAGATGGTGGAATTATAATAACAAACTCTTATTTTTCCGATGAAGTTAAAGAGAAATCTAATTTAATTTTAATGGATTTAGACAAAATCAAATCTATATTAAAGGAAATCAATGAGTGTCCTTCAGAAACAGAAATTCAGGATTATATACTGACTAGATATAAGGATAAAAAGAGAAAGATTAAATCAAATATTACTTTTTTCAGTAAAGATAAAATATATAAATTCTATATTCTGTTTCTAGTTCTTTATGGGATATCTACTTTTGTACCTTATTCTAAATATTATAAAATTATGGCTTTAGTAGCTTTTATCCTAGGCACTATAATAGGAGGATATAATTTAACAGAATACATAAGGACAAAAGATGATATTCATTTACATAATTAATCAATTATTATATAATTAGATTATAGAAAGACAGAGTAGGTAAAGAGCGTTAAGTGTTAAAGGATGGGAAGTAGCCTTTAAACGAAAGACTTTGGTCTGCGGTTCTTTATCGCATCCGCTGGTCCATTAAAGAGTTCTCCTTCTTTAGTGTGACAGTTGACTGTCCTAATAAAGAAAGGAGGATATAAATGAATAATAGTAGAAGAAGCAGTATGGACATTAAAACTCTTGTCATGGCTAGCTTTTTAACTGCAATAAGTATAGTACTCACAAGGTTCTTTTATTTAATGATCCCATTAGCTGGGCTACCATCTACTTTAAGAGTTAGTTTTGGTGAGATACCTATCATGATGAGTGGCTTTTTATTTGGTCCTTTAGTTGGTGGTCTAACAGGCTTAGCTGCTGACTTAATAGGAGTTTTAATTAATCCACAAGGAGCTTATTTTCCTGGTTTTACTGTTAGTTCTATACTTTGGGGAGTTATACCTGGAGTTTTTGGTCAGCTGTTTAGAAGGAAGGGGTATAGCAAAGATATCTTTTCTATTAAAAGAATAGGACTTACAGTGATTACATGTATTGCTATTGTATCAGTAATGCTTAATACTTATTGGCTGTCAATAATGTTAGACAAAGGTGTTTTAGTTTTATTACCAGGAAGGTTAATAAGTGGATTAGCCAATATACCTATCCAAACTTTAATCATTACTACTTTATTGAAGTATATTACAAATGTAGTAAGAGTATAGGAGGATATAATGAAAAAAGTTTTAGCTCTAATGGGTAGTCCGAGAAAAAATAAAAATACAGATATTTTATTGGATTATTTACTACAGAATATAGAGGATACAGAATATGAAATAAATAAAGTTTATTTAGGTGATATGAAAATAAATCATTGTACTGGCTGTAATTATTGTGGTTCAAAAGGACAATGTGTTTTTAAAGATGATATGATTTCTATTTATGAAGGTTTTGATTCCAGTGATATAGTTATTTTAGCTGCACCGTTATATTTTAATTCAATAAATGGACTTGCTAAAAATATGATTGATAGATGTCAAAAATATTGGTCTATAAAATACCAACTAGGCCAGGAGTATAAAAGAAATGTAGAAAGAGTAGGATTATTCTTGTCTGTAGGTGGTGCTGAGTATTCTCATAACCAATTTAATGGAGCCATACCAATAATAGATTTCTTTTTTAAAGCCATTAATGTAAAATATAAAGGAAATTATTTTGTATCCAATACAGATAATAGACCTATAAATAAAAGATTAGATGTAAGGGAAGAACTAAAAGAAATTGGTAAAAATATTTGGACTATAGAAGACTTCTACCTTCACAGGTAGAAGTCTTTCGTATATGGGGTGAGAAAATGATACGATTTTTAACTGCTGGAGAATCTCACGGAGAGGGGTTAACAGGAATAATTGATGGGATACCTGCTAATCTATATTTAGATAGGAATTATATAAATGAAGAACTTAGGAGAAGACAAGGCGGTTTTGGTAGAAGTGAAAGAATGAAAATAGAAAAGGATGAAGCTATTATTATTTCTGGTGTTAGTAATAGCTACACTACAGGCAATCCCATTACTATTTTTATTAAAAATAGAGGAGTTAACATAGAATTAGGAGAGGTAACAAGACCTAGACCAGGTCATGGAGATTTAGTTGGAGCTTTAAAGTACAATCAGAAAGGTGGAAGAAATATATTAGAAAGAGCTTCAGCAAGAGAGACTGCTATGCGGGTAGCATTAGGTAGTGTATGTAAACTTTTGTTAAAAGAGTTTGATATAGAAATTTTTAGTCATGTGATAAATATTGGTGGGATAGAATCTAATTTAAATTATTATTCTAATATATCCGAAATGGAATTAGAAAAAGTAGATGAATCGGTAATACGAGTTGCCGATAAAAATTATGAAGCGTTTATGATAGAAAAAATACGAGAAGCAAAACAAGAGGGAGACACACTAGGTGGAACTATAGAAATCATTATCAAAAATGTCCCTGTAGGGTTAGGAAGTCATAACAACTGGGATTCTAAGCTTGATGGAAGATTGGCTTGTGCTATTATGAGTATACCGGGTATTAAAGGAATAGACTTCGGATTAGGAAATAGAGTCGTCTCTACTTTAGGGTCAAGATTTCATGATGAAATTATTTTCAATGAAACTTATAAGAGAAAAAGTAATAATGCAGGAGGAATAGAGGCTGGTATATCTAATGGTGAAGATATAGTTTTTAAATGCTATATGAAACCTATACCTACTTTAAAGAAACCTTTAGAAACAATAGATATGGAAACAAAAGAAAAAGCACTAGCTCAATTTGAAAGATCTGATGTTTGTGCAGTACCATCAGCAAGTATAGTGGCTGAAAGCATGGCAGCATATGTATTGGCTAATGAATTTATGAAAAAGTTTGGTGGAGACTTTCTAGAAGAAGTAAAATCAAATTATTATAATTATGTTAAATATTTAAATAATAGGTGATTAGATGGAGGTTCAAATAGTAAAAAATGTTTGGCTAGAATTAAAAGAATATATTATTGAAAGAGATATAAAAAAATTATTTATTATAACAGACAAAAATATCTATAATCTTTATAAAGAAAATATAGATACTTTTATAAATAAAAACAACAATTTGTTTATAATGGAACCAGGAGAAGAACATAAAAATATTCATACTGTCCATTTAGTTTATAAGGAACTATTAAATAAAGAAATAGATAGAGATGGGGTTATTCTTTCAATAGGTGGAGGAGTTGTAGGAGATTTAGCAGGATTTGTGGCATCTACCTATAAAAGGGGTATTAGATATATACAAGTCCCTACCACATTATTATCTCAAGTAGATAGTAGTATTGGAGGTAAAGTAGGAATTGATTTTGAAGGATATAAAAATGTAATAGGTTCATTTTATTTCCCTATGACTACATTTGTTGATACTTCTTTTATGAAAACATTATCACAAAGAGAAATTACTTGTGGATTAGGAGAAATTCTTAAATATGGATTAATCATAGATTATGATTTTTTTAAATATATGAGAAGCAATATAACAAAGATGTATGAAAAGGATAAAGAAGTAATTTTACATGCTATAACTAAATCTATATCTATAAAACAATCTATAGTAGAGAAAGATAAATTGGATATGGGATTAAGAAAAATATTAAACTTTGGACATACTGTGGGACATGGTATAGAATCTTATTATAAGTATAAAATATTCAATCATGGAGAAGCAGTGATTCTTGGAATGGTATATGAAAGCTATATTGCCAAGGAAAAGGGATTGATAGACAATAGCTATTTTCAAGAAATTTTTAAAACTCTTAATCCTTTAGTTCAAACTAGAAAGTTTAATGAAGAGGAAATTAACCGAATTATAGATTATATGAAAAATGATAAGAAAAATAAGAATGGCAATATTAGCTTTGTTTTACCTATTGGTAAAGGAAAGGTAGGAATGTTTAACAATATTGGTGAAGATATTATTAAAAAAATACTAGGTGACAGATAGATATTATATTATCTATTTTAAACATAAATTAGAGCAGTTTATATTAAATACAAAATTCATAATAGAGAGGAAGAATTATATGTTTAAATTTTTAAAGAAATCAAAAGAAGTAGCTATAATTGCTCCGATGACTGGGGAAATAATTGATATAACAGAAACTCCAGATCAAGTTTTTGCAGAAAAAATGGTAGGAGATGGAGTAGCTATTAAGCCTACAGATGGAGTTGTAGTTTCACCTTGTAATGGAGAAATAGTTCAAATTTTCCCAACTAATCATGCTATAGGCATAAAAACAAAAGAGGGATTAGAAATTTTAATTCACATTGGGTTAGATACTGTAGAATTAAATGGAGAAGGTTTTAAAGCTTTTGTAAGCAGTGGTGATAAAGTAAAAATAGGAGATAAATTATTAGAAGTAGATTTCAATTTCATTGAGAAAAGTGGTAAGTCAATAGTTAGTCCTGTAATAATTACAAATCCTGATTTTACAAAAGAAATACATAAGCAATTAGGGGCTGCAGAAAAAGGAAAAAATGAAATAATCAATGTAATATTAGGATAAAATAGTATTCCAAACCTATAATTAATTATAAAGGGTGAAATTTTTGATAATAAAAGGTAAGAAAAGATTATGTGGTCAAATTAGGGTACCCGGAGATAAGTCTATATCTCATAGAGGTGTAATGATTGGCTCTATAGCAGAAGGAGAAACAATTATAGAAAACATTCTTCTATCTGAAGATACTATTAGAACCATTGAGTGTTTTAGACAAATGGGGGTAAATATAGATATAGAAGATTGTAGAGTAAAAATAAAGGGAGTAGGTCTTAATGGGCTAAAAGATCCTAATAAAGTTTTAGATTGTGGAAATTCAGGGACTGCTATGAGATTGATTAGTGGTATATTGGTAGGTCAGCAATTTCCTACAACTTTAATAGGGGATGATTCTTTAAATAAAAGACCTATGGATAGAATTATTGTGCCTTTATCAAAGATGGGAGCTAATATAAAGGGTGTAGATTATAAATATCCGCCTTTAAAGATTTTACCATCCAAAACTCCTTTAGAGTCTATAGATTATGAATTACCTGTAGCTAGTGCTCAAGTGAAGTCTTCTATTTTATTAGCTTGTTTATATTCTAATGGTAAAACTAGGATTATTGAAAAAAATCCTACTAGAGATCATACTGAAAGAATGCTTAATTATTTTGGAGCCCATATAATTAAAGAAAAAGATTATATTTATATGGAACCAAAGGGAAAATTTATAGCTAAAAATATTTATGTACCAGGAGATATTTCTTCCGCTGCTTTTTTAATAGTTGCTGCCACCATAATAGAAGGATCTTCAGTAATAATTAAAGATGTGGGGTTAAATCCTACAAGAACAGGGATTATCAATGTTATAAATGATATGGGTGGAAGCATAAAAATAGAAAATGTTAGAATTCTTAATAATGAAACTATAGGAGATATACATGCCAGTTACTCTCCTTTAAAAGGGATCGAGATTCAAGAAGAGATATTAGGAACTCTTATTGATGAGATACCAATAATTGCAGTAGCAGCAGCTTTTGCTAAGGGGAAAACGATTATTAAAAATGCAGAAGAATTAAAATATAAAGAAACCAATAGAATTAAAGCAATGGTCAATGAGCTTAAAAATATGGATGCTAATATCATTGAACTTCCTGATGGATTAATTATTGAGGGAAAAGAAAAATTGAAACCAGCTACTTTAAAAAGCTATAATGATCATAGAATTGCTATGGCACTATCTATTGCTGCTTTTAATACAGAAGGAGAGTCTATAATAGATAACCATGAATGTGTAAACATTAGTTATCCTAATTTTTATGAAACTTTATTTCAATTGGAACATTAGATATTTGATTTTTTGAAAACAAAGGAATATAATTGATAAGGAACTTTAGATACAGTTTATATAGATGAGGGAGGAAGTTAAATGAAAAAAGCATTACCAATAGCTTTATCTAATAGACATATTCATCTTAGTGAAAAAGATTTATATGTTTTATTTGGAGAAGGCTATGAACTAACTAAGATGAAAGATCTATCTCAACCAGGTCAATTTGCCTGTGATGAGAAAGTTGATATTGTTGGACCAAAAGGGACTTTAAAAGGAGTAAGAGTTCTTGGGCCTGTTAGAAAAAATACTCAGATTGAGGTTTCTGTATCAGATGCTTTTACCCTTGGTGTAAAACCTGTTATTAGAAATTCTGGGGATATTGTAGGTACGCCAGGAGCAAAAATTGTTGGACCAAAGGGAGAAATTGAAATTGAACAAGGAATTATAGTTGCTGCAAGACATATTCATATGCATACTACAGATGCTGAATACTATGGTGTTAGAGATAAAGATATAGTTAGTATTAAAATAGATGGACCAAGAGGATTAGTATTCAATAATGTACTAGTCAGAGTGTCTGAAAAATTTCATTTAGAAATGCATGTTGATATAGAAGAAGGCAATGCTTGTGGCGTTAAAAATTGTGATTTAGTAGAACTAATTAAATAGGGGGTTTTTAAATGAAAAATATACCTTCCATGATAGATCATACTATATTGAAACCAGAAGCGACTAGAAGTATGATTGAAACTCTTTGCAAAGAAGCTAGAGAATATAATTTTGCAGCTGTTTGTGTAAATCCATACCATGTAAGGTTCTGCAAAGAGCTACTAAAAGGTTCAAATGTAAAAGTAGCTACGGTAGTAGGATTTCCATTAGGAGCTAACACTAAAGAGCTTAAAGCTTTTGAAACAATTGATGCTATAAATAATGGTGCTGATGAAATTGACATGGTAATTAATGTAGGCGCTTTAAAAGATGGAGAACTTAATATTGTTAAAGAAGATATAAGAGCGGTAGTAGAGGCAGCAAAGGATAAGGCAATAGTTAAGGTTATTATAGAGACTTGCTTACTGACAGATGAAGAAAAAAGGATAGCTTGTAGGTTATCTATGGAAGCCGGAGCACATTTTGTTAAGACTTCAACTGGATTTAATACAGGTGGAGCTACTGTTTCTGATGTAAGGCTTATGAAAGAGGTAGTAGGAGATAAACTGGAAGTTAAAGCTTCGGGAGGAGTAAGAGATTTAAATGCAGCTAAAGAAATGATTGAAGCTGGTGCTACTAGATTAGGTACTAGTTCAGGAATAAAAATTGCTAAGGAAATAGAGTAGTTAATTTTTATATTACTTATCAAAAAAGACTTAATGTTAATGTTTAACATTAAGTCTTTTTTATGTATTTTTACATGGTTATAGAGGTTAATGTAGAAGTTGAAGTGTATAGTTAAAGTATTTACATAATAGATAATAAATAATATATAGAAGCTAGAGAATGAATAATTTTAATAAAAATTAGGAAAGATGTGATATTATTAAGCTGCAATATTTATAAAATGGGGGTGTTTTCATGCTTGATGTAGCTATATTAGGAACTGGTGGAAGTATGCCTATGCCAAATAGAGGGCTTGCCTCTCTTCTTATTAGTTATAATGGAAGAAAAGTACTTGTTGATTGTGGTGAAGGGACTCAAGTTTCCATGAGGATATTAGGATGTGGATTTAAAACTATAGATGCTATATGTATAACTCATTGGCATGGAGATCATACAGTGGGACTACCAGGATTATTATCAACTATAGGAAATAGTGGAAGAACAGATCCACTAACTATAATAGGGCCAAAAGGAATTGAAAAAATAGTAGATGGACTTAGAGTTATAGTACCATATTTGCCTTATGAGATAAATATAGTAGAAGACCCTAAAGACTCTATAATAATATTAAGCTTTAAAGAAAAGCTTATTTTATCTACTTTAGAATTAGATCATTCAGCTCCATGTATAGGGTATAAATTTTACTTAAAGAGAAATCCTAAATTTGATGTAGAAAAAGCTATGAAGCATAATGTACCTAAATCAATATGGGGTAAACTTCAGCAAGGAAGCGAAGTAGAATTTAAAGGAGTTTTATATCAGCCTTATATGGTATTAGGAGAAGAAAGAAAGGGAATAAAACTTAGTTATATTACAGATACAAGACCTATAGATACTATTCATCAATTTATAAAAAATAGTGATTTATTTATATGTGAAGGAACTTATGGGGATGATTTAGATATTGAAAAAGCTATTAAGAATAAGCATATGACTTTTACTGAAAGTGCTAAACTGGCTAAAGATGGAGAAGTGGGTGAGTTAATATTAACCCATTTTAGTCCATCTATGGAAGAACCAGAACTGTACATAAATAATGCAATAAAGATTTTTAGAAATACCAAGATTTCCCATGATAGAATGGTTATAAGTTTAAAGTTTAAAGAATAAACTAATGTTGTCTTTGTCTAATTTGGACATATTATAAATTTATTTTAAAAATTACTTACAAAAAAGGATATGTTTAATAATATTTGGGAAGGGTAATACAAAATTAATGGAATAAAACGATGGGAGGAGATTATTTATGACACAATATCATGAACCGGTAGAAGTGCTAGATGAGAAGGCTCAAGACATAGTAAGAGCTTTAAACAGTTTGAAGGAAGAGGTTGAAGCAATTGATTGGTATAATCAAAGAGTAGTTGCATCAAATGATCCAGAATTAAAAGCAATAATGGCTCATAATAGAGATGAAGAAATTGAACATGTATGTATGACTCTAGAATGGCTAAGACGAAATATGCCTGTATGGGATGAAGAACTTAGGACTTATCTGTTTACTGAAGGTCCTATTGTAGGATTAGAAGGAAAACAGGAAAGTAATAATCAAGAAGATGATGATTCTGGATTTCAATTAAATATTGGTGATTTAAAATAGGGAGGGATTAATGTATGCTATATAGAGAAAATGCACCTATAACTAAAGAAGCTTGGAAAGAAATTGATGAAAGAGCAAAAGAAGTCCTTAAAACTTATTTATCAGCAAGGAAAGTAGTAAAAGTAAATGGACCTAAAGGTCCTCGACAAAATGTACTAACAGAAGGTAGATTAGGAGAAATTGAAAATAAAGATAATGTATTTTATAGTTCTTATAAAGTACTTCCTTTAACAGAAGCGAGAGTTGAATTTGAAATGGATAGATGGGAATTAGACAATATCTGGCGTGGAGCTAAAGATATTGATTATGAGCCATTAGAGGAAGCAGTAAAAGATATTGCTTTGTTTGAAGAAAAGGCAGTATATAATGGATTAGAAGAAACTTCAATAATGGGATTAACTAAAACTTCAGAACATCCTATTATTCCTTTTGGAGAAAATCCGACAGATATAATGGATGCTATTACTCAAGGGATTATAAGGTTAAGAGAAGTTTATGAGGAAGGACCTTTTACTTTGGTAGTAAATGAAGAAGCTTATAGAAGAATTATATCAAAAGAAACATCATATCCATTAGATAAGAGAATTGAAGAGTTAATTGGCGATAAGATCATTTTTAGTCATGTGCTAGATGGAGCACTTTTATTACCTTTTAATCATGAGGATTTAGAATTAACTATAGGAAGAGACTTTTCTATAGGATATCAATCTCATACTAATGATAAGGTTAGATTCTTTGTTACAGAATCTTTTACTTTTAGAGTATTAGACTCATCTTTGATAATTAGATATAGTCTATAAAAAAGTATAACTTATTTTAAAATAGTTTCTTATATTATAAAGCTGTTAGACAGACGAAATAACATAAGAAACTATTTTTTAAATTTATTAAAAGAGCTTAGAAAATTTCAAAAAAATTAACAAAACATAGAGAATAGAATTATTGAAAGGGGTGAGTTCTATGTTTAAAAACAAAGATGGTACTCAAGGAGAAAGTACGTCAAATGATTTTGAAATGGTTCTTTTAAAAACTGCTAGTAATAACTATGAGCTAAGCTTAATAAAAAATTTATTAGATGAACATAAGATTTCATATATTGTGAAAGATCGTGGAATGGGTGGATATATGAGAATAATTGGTGGATCTTCTCTTTACGGAACCGATATATTAGTAGAAAAATCCTCATTTGAAAAGGCAAAAGCAATTCTAGATGAATTCCCTTGGGATGATTAAAGTGTAGTTATGTAAATTATAAGTGTTAAGGTCTATAAAATAAAGTCCAAGTGGAAATCAATCCACTTGGACTTTACACATTAAATCTAATTAAAACCACATCACCATCTTGTACTATATAATCTTTTCCTTCTAAACGTACAAGCCCTTTTTCTTTAGCCTGAGTGAATCCTCCAGTATTTATTAAATCCATATAATTAATTACTTCTGCTCTAATAAAGCCTTTTTCCATGTCTGAATGGATTTTTCCTGCTGCTTGAGGAGCTTTAGTACCTTTTTTAATTGTCCAAGCTCTAACTTCTTTAGGTCCTGCCGTAATAAAACTCATTAATCCTAATAAGCTGTAGCTTGCTCTTATAAGCTTATCAAGACCTGATTCTTCAAGACCAAGTTCATTTAAAAATTCTTTCTTTTCTTCATTATCTAATTGAGATATTTCTGATTCAATTTTACCTGATATAGTTATAACTTCTGAATTTTCTTTTTCTGCATATTCCTTTACCTTTTTTACATAATCATTATCTTCTCCACTTAACAAATCTTCTTCTGAAATATTACATACATATAGAACAGGTTTAGAAGATAAAAGATTAAAGCTTTTAATAATACTTAACTCTTCTTCTGTAAACTCTAGATGTCTTAGAGGCATATTATTTTCAATACCCTCTTTTAATCTATCTAATAGTTCATACTCTTTAGCATAACTCTTATCATTTTTAGCTAACTTTTCTACTTTTTGAAGTCGTTTAGTTATCATTTCTAAATCAGATAACATTAATTCAAGGTTTATTATTTCAATATCATCTAAAGGACTTATTTTTCCTTCAACATGGGTAATGTTTTCATCCTCAAAACATCTAACTACATGGACAATAGATTCTACTTCTCTAATATGAGATAAAAATTTATTCCCTAGTCCTTCTCCTTTACTAGCACCTTTAACTAAACCAGCTATATCAAAAAACTCTATAGTAGCAGGAATAACCTTTTCTGAATTCATTAAATCTTTAAGCATTTCTAACCTTTTATCTGGAACGGCAACAATCCCTACATTTGGTTCTATAGTACAAAAAGGATAGTTTGCTGCTTCAGCTTTGGCAGAAGTCAAAGCATTAAATAAAGTACTCTTCCCTACATTTGGTAGTCCAACTATTCCTAATTTCATTAAAATCTTCCTTTCAAGTAATCCAATAATTTTACACAAGAACAATTATATATTAACTATAGAATAGATTCAATACGAATAGGCTTTTATTTTACATAGACTTAACTTGTCCTTAACTTAAACTTAACATTCTCATATTAATATTAAATTGTAAATAAGAAAATGAAAGGGGATATTAAATTGAAAAAATTTACAAAACCTTTGGTATTACTTAGTTTAGTTCTTGTTTTAATTCTTACTTTTACTGGCTGTAGTAATAAAACTACAGGGGCAAATAAAGGTGGTACTTCACAGTCGACAGATGATGGAGATTCAGTTGAAAACGGCTTATCAGGAACAATTAATATTGTAGGTTCAACTTCTGTAACACCTATGGCTGAAAGTTTAAGTGAGGAATTCTCGAAATTAAATAAAGACGTAAAGATGAACGTTCAAGGTGTTGGTTCTACTGCTGGTATAAAAGCTTCTATAGATGGCACTGCTGACATTGGAATGTCTTCAAGAAACTTAAAGGATGAAGAAAAAAGTACTGGAATTAGAGAATATACTATTGCTTATGATGGAATCGTAGTTGTTGTACATCCTAATAATACTGTAAGTGATTTAGATATGGAAACTATTCAAAAAATATTTAAAGGTGAAATAACAAACTGGAAAGATCTTGGTGGCAAAGATGAAGAAATTTTAATTGTATCAAGAGAGGATGGATCAGGAACTAGAGGGGCTTTTGAAGAAATCCTAAATTTACAGGAAAAAGATAGTTCAGGTAATACTTTAAGTACAATTAAAAAAGATGCATTAATAGCTGATGGAAATGGATCTGTAAAAGCTAATATTTCTAGAAAGGAGAACTCTATAGGATATATTTCTCTATCTTATTTAGATGATACTGTTAAAGGCCTAAAAGTAGAAGGTGTTGAAGCCACTGTAGAAAGTATTCAAAAAGGAGAATATAAAGTATCTAGACCATTTTTTATGTTGACAATGGGTGAAGAATCTGAAGTTGTGAAAGAATTTCTAGCTTTCATATTAAGTGATGAAGGACAAAAAATAGTTGGAGAAAAACAAGTTCCGGTAAATTAATAGATTTTAATAAGGAATTTTGGAATATAAAGGAGATAGTTTACATGAAATTAAATAGAAAAAAAATATATGAAAAAATAAATGAAAGATTGCTGCTTATATGTGGACTAATCTCAATTATAGCTGTATTAAGTATTACTATATTCATATTTTCAAAAGGAATTCCAGCTATAAAAGAAATTGGGCTAAAGGAATTTATATTTGGAGAAGAGTGGCAGCCAACAGGAGGAAGATTTGGACTATATCCTATGATAGTAGGTTCTCTATATGTTACCTTAGGAGCAGTTATGATAGGGGTGCCTATTGGTATACTAACAGCTGTATTTATTAGTGAATTAGCCCCTAAAAGAGTAGCTAGTTTTTACAGAAGGTTAGTAGAATTATTAGCTGGAATACCTTCAGTAGTATATGGTTTTTTTGGATTGGCAACGATAGTTCCAGCAATAGATTTAATATTTGGAGGTGGAGGCAATAGTCTTTTAGCTGCCTCCATTATTCTAGGTATAATGATTTTGCCAACTGTAATAAGCATATCAGAAACCTCAATTAAAAGTGTGCCAATGGAGTTAAGGGAGGGATCTTTGGCTTTAGGAGCTTCTGATATATATACTATATTTAAAGTATTAATTCCCGCAGCTAGATCAGGTATCTTGGCATCTATTGTATTGGCTATTGGCAGAGCAATAGGAGAGACTATGGCAGTGATTTTGGTAGCAGGAAATACTCCCTTAATTCCTAAAGCTTTAGCAGAAAGGATAAGAACATTAACGGCTAATATTGCATTGGAAATGGGGTACGCTTATGGGTTACATCAAAATGCTTTATTTGCTACAGGAGTAATACTCTTTGTTTTCATCATAGTTTTAAATATATTACTAATGAAATTTAATAAGAAAGTTGGTGAGAACAAATGAGAATAACCAAAAAAGGAGAAGAAAATTTAAGACTTTATATATATATTTCAGCTTTGATAACCTTGGGAATAGTATTATGGATACTAGGTCATATTCTAATAAATGGAATAATCAAAGTAGATTGGAAAGTAGCTTTGGAAGATAAGGCGATTCTTCCTTCACTTATAAATACTTTTTATATTGTTCTGTTATCCGTATTAATAACAGCGCCAATAGGCATTGGGGCAGCAATATATTTAAATGAATATGCAAAAGAAGGTAAGTTTGTTAGCTTAATAAGATATTCAACTCAAAGTTTGGCAGGAATACCTTCAATAATATTTGGATTATTTGGAATGATATTTTTTGTTACAAATTTAAAGTTAAAATGGTCAATACTATCGGGAGCTCTGACTTTGAGTATTATGATTTTACCTATAATAATTAGAACCACAGAAGAAGCTTTAAAAACGGTTCCTATAACTTTAAAGGAAGGAAGCTTAGCTTTAGGAGCTTCTAAAATAGAAACTATATATAAAGTTATATTACCTACAGCATTACCTGGAATTATGGTTTCTATTATCCTAAGTGTTGGTCGTGTCATTGGTGAAACAGCAGCAGTATATTTAACTGCAGGTATGGTACCAAGATTAGCATCAAGTATATTTGATTCCGGTAGAACTTTATCTGTTCATTTATATATTTTAGCTAAAGAAGGTATTTCTTTTGAGTTAGCATATTTTACTGCATCTATACTAATTATATTTATTTTAATAATAAATATAATTTCTAATTGCTTAGGTAAAATTGTAAATAAAAAATTAAAAGGAAATTAATTAGGAGGAATAAATGATGATGGCTAAGATAGATGTTACAAATTTAAACCTATGTTATGACAAGGTTAAAGTATTGTACAGTATTAATATGATGTTTACAGCTAACTCAGTTACTGCATTAATAGGGCCTTCAGGATGTGGGAAAACTAGTTTTTTAAGAACTTTAAATAGATTGAATGATACAGTTCCAGGAGTAAAAGTTGATGGAACCATAAAGTTAGATGGGCTTAATATATATAAGGACATGGATGAAATAAAATTAAGAAAAAAAGTTGGAATGGTTTTTCAAAAACCAAATCCATTTCCTATGAATATATATGATAATGTAGCTTATGGCCCCAAGATTCATGGGATAACGAATAAGAAAATATTGAATGAAATAGTTGAGAGGAGTTTAAAACAAGCTTTTTTATGGGATGAGGTCAAGGATAGGTTAAGTAAATCTGCACTTAGTTTATCGGGAGGGCAACAACAAAGATTATGTATAGCAAGAGCTTTAGCAGTGGAACCAGAAGTAATACTTATGGATGAACCAACTTCTGCCTTAGATCCTATAGCAACATCAAAGATTGAAGAGTTAATATTGAAACTAAAAGAAAGTTATACTGTAATAATAGTTACTCACTCAATGCAGCAGGCTGCAAGGATATCTGACTTTACTGGATTTTTCTTATTAGGGAATTTGGTTGAATATAAAGAGACAAAAAAGCTTTTTAAAAGTCCAGATGACGATAGAACAAAAGGATATATTAATGGAATATTTGGATAAAGGCAAAATTTTGCCTTTTTTTTGTTATAAAATTTGTTTTTATTGTAAAACTATAAACAAGAAGGGAGATGAAGTTATGATTAAAAATAAAAAAATAGTTTTAATACTTATTGGAGTACTCTTAATTGCTCAAGTAGGATGTAGAGCCAATACAAACAAAGAATCATTAGAAGGAAAAGACATAAACGATAGTACTGTGGAGGTTGGAGCACCAGACAAAGCTATAATAGATAGATCAGAAAGTGTATCTGATTTAGTAGTAGAGCTTTTTGGTGTAGATAATGCTACCTGCATTATTTTTAATGATATTGCAGTTGTAGGGATAAAAATGGCATATGATACTGAGTTAACAGATGCCATGAAGGAAACTATAATTAATTTAGTTGTTGAAAACGATTCTATGATAAGGCAAGTAGTAATAACAGAGAATGAAAAAATATTTGAACAAGTAGAAAACATTATAGGAGGTCTGATGAAAGGTAAGCCTTATGATGGATATGTTACAGAGATAAACAGGATAATTGAAAAAATCAAAAAAGATAATTAAACCCATCGAAAGATTGGGTTTTTTCTTTCTATTTATAGCACCTTTTTTATTATTGTATTATTTAAAAGAATTATTAATATTAATATTAGTAACAATTAATAAATGTGGGTATAGTAAAAATATATGTTTAAAAAGGAGGTATATTTAGTGACACTAAAATCTGAAAGAATAAACATTGGAAATGGAATAAATTTAAATTTAATAAAGACTAATAAATTTAAGTCTAATTTATTAAGCTATTATTTCATTAGACCTTTATCAAAAGATGAAGTTACAAAAAATGCATTATTGCCTTTGGTTCTAAGAAGAGGTACTGAAGAGCTAGATAATAATCTAAAAATACAAAAAAAGTTAGAAGAAATGTATGGTGCAGACTTGAGTATAAGTGTAAATAAAAGAGGCGAGAGACAAGTATTAAGATTTACTATAGAAAGTGCTAGTGGAGATTATGTTAAAGATAGCAAATATATATATGAGGTTATAGATTTACTAAAATCAATTATTTATAATCCAACATTGGAAGCGGGATACTTTAAAAAAGATTATGTAGAACAGGAAAAAGAGAATTTAAGAAGACGAATAGAAGGAAGAATAAACGATAAAAGAAATTATGCTATTGAAAGATGTATTGAAGAAATGTGTAAAAATGAAAAATTCAGCATATATCCTTTTGGATACATTAAAGATTTAGATGAAATAAACGAGGACGTACTTTACAACCATTATAAACATATATTGTCTAATAGCCCAATAGAAATATTCTACGCTGGAGAATATGATAACAATCTAGTAGATTATATAAAAAACGTTAATAAGATAGAACGAGAAAATATTTTAAATGTTCTAAGAGAACCAATAATTAGTGGAGTACAAACTAAGAATATGATTCATGAAGATATGGATATAAGTCAAGGGAAATTAGTTTTAGGTTATAGAACAGGAATTCCTTATGAAGATAGATTATATAATGCTTTAATTGTTGCTAGTGATATACTGGGTGGTGGTCCAAATTCTAAGTTATTTAGAAATGTAAGAGAAAAGGAAAGTTTAGCTTATTATATAACTTCCAGTATATATAAATATAAATCTATAATGCTAATAGATGCTGGTATTGAATTTGAAAATTTTGAAAAAACCATAGATATAGTTAGATTACAATTAGAGGAAATGAAAAAAGGTGTTTTTACAGATGAAGATATTGAAATATCTAAAAAATCTATAAAGACTTCTACTGAGTCTATAAAAGACAGTCTTTTTCTAATATCTGAATTTTTCTTTAGCCAAAGTTTAACCAATGATAATAGATCTTTAGAAGAAATGTTAGATGATCTAGATAGAGTTACTAAAGATGAAATAGTCGAAGCTACAAATCAAATAATATTAGATACGATTTATTTTATTAGAAATACTAGTGTAAAAGAATAGGAGGATGCGTTTTGACTACTAACACATATAATAATGATAAAATAAAAGAGAAACTTTTTTATAAAGAAACAGACGGTGGTTTAAAGGTTTACTTTATGCCTAAGGAAGGTTATACCAAAAAGTACGCTATATTATCTACAAACTATGGATCAATAGATAACATATTTATCCCTATTGGAGAAAAAGATACAATAGAAGTTCCAGAAGGTATAGCTCATTTTTTAGAACATAAGCTGTTTGAAGAGCCAGATGAAAATATATTTGATAAGTTTTCTAAAATGGGAGCTTATGTAAATGCATATACAAACTTTAGTCAAACCGCATATTTATTTTACTCAACAGATAATTTTTATGAGAACTTGGAATTACTAATCCATTTTGTACAAAATCCGTATTTTACTGATGAAAATGTAGAAAAAGAAAAAGGTATTATTGCCCAAGAAATAAAGATGTATGAAGATAACCCAAGCTGGAAAGTGTTTTTTAACTGTTTAAAAGGGATGTATGAAGAACATCCAGTGAAAATAGATATTGCTGGAACGGTTGAAAGTATTCAAAGTATAAATAAAGAATTATTATATAAATGTTATAACACTTTTTATAATCCATCAAATATGGTGTTGTTTATAGTAGGAGACCTTTCTTTTGATGAAATACTAAGAGTAGTAGATAAAACCGAGAAAAAGGATTATGAAAAGACAGAAGATATTCATAGAGTCTATCCTAATGAACCTAAAAAAATTAAAGAAAAGTTTATTGAAGAAAAGATGACAACTTCTGCACCATTATTTTATATAGGATTTAAAGATTATAGTCTTGGTCTAATGGGAGAAGAGGAGGTAAAGAAGGGTATTATAACTAATTTAATCCTTGATATAATTTTTGGTCCTAGTTCTATATTTTATAACGAGATGTATGAAGAAGGATTAATAGATAGTAGTTTTGGAGGTTATTTTACAGGAAAGTCTACCTATGGTCATTCTTTAATAAGTGGCGAATCTAAAGATCCTAAGTTAGTATATGATAGAATAATGAGGTTAATAGATAGGCCTGTAGATGCTATATTAAAGGAAGAAGACTTTAATCGTATTAAAAGTAAAACTATTGGCAGCTTTTTAATGGGATTAAATTCAGTAGAATTTATAGCAAATAATTTTATAGATTTATATTTTGATAATTTCTTATTAACAGATTATTTAAATGTCTTAGAATCTATATCCTATAGAGATATAATTAATAGATTCAATGAGCATTTTACTAAAGAAAACGTAGTATTATCTGTAATAAATCCATTGTAATGCCTAGGAAATATAAATGATATATGGTATACTTAGTTATTAAAAAGAAATTAGAAAGGTGGCTTATAATGGATCCAGTAGCGTTTCAATTATTTGGGATTGAGGTCAGATGGTATGGAATATTAATTTCTTTAGGGGTAGTTATAGGGGCTATATTAGCTTTAAGGGAAGTTAAAAGAGTAGGTATAGAAGAAGATACTTTAATAGACCTCCTGCTGTATGCTATACCTATATGTTTAATAGGAGCCCGCGCATACTATGTTATATTTAGTTGGGAAGAATATAGACATAATCCAATAGAAATATTTAATATCAGAGGTGGGGGATTAGCAATTCATGGAGTCATATTATCGGCTATTTTTGTTACATTAATCTTCTGTAGAAAAAGAAATGTAGACTTCTGGAAGATAACGGATTCCTGTGCACCAAGCTTAATATTAGCTCAAGCTATTGGGCGCTGGGGCAACTTTATAAATCAAGAAGCTTATGGAAGTCCTACAAATCTACCTTGGGGAATTATGGTTAATGGACAGAGAGTTCATCCGACCTTTCTATATGAATCTATATGGAATTTCTTATTATTTCTATTTTTACTTTGGTATAGAAAGAATAGGAAGAAGGTCCCTGGAGAGGTTTTCTTACTTTATTTAATGCTTTACTCTTTTATTAGATTCTTTGTAGAAGGTTTAAGGACGGATAGTTTAATGTTAGGATCTATAAGGGTTGCTCAGTTAATCAGCATAGTTGGAATATTAATTCCTTTTTATTATTTTATTAAAAGAAGAAAAACCGTTTAAAGCAGAGAAAAAATTCTCTGCTTTTTTCTTTTTCTGTTAATTCAAAGAAAAACTAGTCAAAAAATGAAAAATAGGTCCAAAGTACTAAAAAAAATATATTTTTTTAAAAAATGTAGAAGGAATTATGAAATTAGTATAGAATTAATGTAATGTGGAGTAAAGTGGTGGGAAGTGGAACAGATTATACAGAAAAGGTGAGTGAGTGGTATGTTTATTGGCGAATACCAACATACTTTAGACGATAAAGGTAGAATAATAATGCCTTCTAAGTTTAGAGAAGACCTAGGAGATGGATTTATAATGACCAAAGGTCTTGATAACTGCCTTTTTGTATATCCCAGAAAAGAATGGCTTGTTTTAGAAGAAAAATTAAAAACTTTACCACTTACCAATAGAGATGCAAGAGCCTTTATTAGATTTTTCTTTTCTGGCGCTACTGAATGTATATTAGATAAACAAGGAAGAGTACTAATTCCAGCTAATCTTCGTGAACATTCTAAGTTAGATAAGGATGCAGTCATAATTGGAGTGTCAACAAGAATTGAATTATGGAGTAAGGAAGAATGGGATACTTATAATGACGATGATAACTTAAGCTATGATAGTATTGCAGAAAAAATGGCTGAGCTTGGGATTTAGATTGGGGGAATATTACAGTGAACTTTGAACATACATCTGTATTACTTCATGAAGTAATATCAGGATTAGATATTAAAAAGGATGGAATTTATGTTGATGGAACTTTAGGTGGTGCAGGTCATTCTTCCCATATAGTTAAAAGACTAGATAATGGGAAATTAATAGGCATAGATCAAGATTTAAATGCCTTAAAGAAAGCAGAAGAAGTTCTATCATTACATAAAGACAAGGTATTATTAGTCCATAGTAACTATGAGAATATTGAGGAAGTTTTACGAAAATTAAATATTGAAAAAGTTGATGGGATCTTACTTGACCTAGGAGTGTCTTCTCATCAACTTGATGAGGAGTCAAGAGGATTTTCACATAATAAAGATGCTCGTCTTGATATGCGAATGGATAGGACAAATCCTTTTTCAGCATGGGAAGTTGTGAATAAATACTCAGAAGAAGAATTGGAGAGGATTATATGGAACTATGGTGAAGAAAGATGGGCTAAAAGAATTGCTCAGTTTATTGTGGAGGAAAGAAAAATTTCTTCCATAGATACAACTTTTCAATTAGTTTCAGCAATAAAGAAAGCTATTCCTAAAAAAGTAAGAATGGAAGGACATCATCCTGCTAAGAAAACCTTCCAAGCTATTCGTATAGAAGTTAATAGAGAGTTGGAAGTTTTAAAGGAATCTATTCCTAAAATGTGTAGTCTTCTAAATAAAGGAGGACGATTAGCCATAATTACATTCCACTCTTTGGAAGATAGAATTGTAAAAGAAACTTTTAAAGAATTATACAAGGATTGTATTTGCCCTCCAAATATACCAATATGTATGTGTAATAAGAAAAGAGAGATAGAAATTATTACTAGAAAGCCAATTATTCCTACAGAAAATGAAATCAAAATGAATCCTAGATCAAGGAGTGCAAAGCTTAGGATAGCTGAGAAACTTTAAAGTTCTAAATTTTGGGAGGAGTGAATAAAGTGTTAGTAGCTAAAAGTGAGTTGAGTTATTACCCAGAAGAAATTTTAGAGGTTAGTGAGAAAAAAACAAAATCCTTAAAAAATAGGAAAGTGGCTAAAAAGAAAAAGAATAATAGTAATATTAAATTATCTTTTATTGGTATTGCTACTATGTTTTTAATTCTTAGTTTGTCTATTTTATTTAGATATGCTAATATAACAAAAGTCAGATCAGAAATTACTCAATTAGAAAGAGAAAAAATCGAGTTAGAAAAAACCAAGCAAGATTTAATTGCAGAATTAGAAGGAATAAAAAGTTCGTCAAGAATAGAAGAAGATGCAATTTATAAGCTGGGCATGGACTATCCTTCAGAAGAACAGATTGTTTATTTAACTATAAATGAAGTTTCTACTGATATAGATGGAGATAAAGTTACTATAGTAAAGCAGTTAAAAAATATTATTAGCATGGTGTCAAGTTTGTTTTAGGAGGTTTTAGTTTTGGCCACACCTAGCAATTCATCAAAGAAAAGATTAATCTTCGTGTTTTTTGTAGTTTCACTTGTTGTATTATTATTAGTAGGTAGATTAGGATACTTACAAATAGTTAAAGGTGAAGAATTAAAGAAAGGCGCTTTAGAGCAATGGACAAAGGGAATTGACATTAAATCTAAAAGAGGAGTAATTTATGATAGAAACGGGAAAAAACTAGCTGTAAGTGTTAGTGCTTATACTGTTTGGGCAAGTCCTGCAGATATTAAAGATTCTCATGAAACAGCAAAAGCTGTGGCAAAAGTACTTAGTATGGATGAAGAATTGATCTACGAAAAAATTACGAAGAAACAAAGAGTAGAAAAAATTAAACAATGGATAACAAAGGAAGAGGCTGCTGAGTTAAGAAAATTAAAGTTATCTGGTATAGAAATTATTGATGATAATAAAAGGTTTTATCCTTATGGAAATTTTGCAAGTCATATTATAGGATTTACTGATATTGACAATAATGGACTATATGGAGTGGAAAAGACTTTTGATAAATATCTTTCTGGTACGCCTGGAAAATGGATTAAAACAACTGATGCAGGTGGAAGACAATTACCCTATGATGGGGAAAAAATATATGAGGCTTCAGACGGATTAAATGTTGTATTGACTATAGATGAAACTATACAGCATTTTGCAGAAAAAGCTGCACACGAAGCGCTGATAACAAACAAAGCTAAAAATGTAGCTATAATAGTTATGGAACCAAAGACTGGAGACATCCTAGCTATGACAACGAAACCAGATTATGACCCTAATACACCAAGGGAGCCTTTGGACGAAGAAACTAAAAAAGAGTGGGAGAATCTTCCTAACGAAGAATTAGAAAAAAGATGGTATGATATGTGGCGAAATTTTGTTATTAATGATGCCTATGAACCTGGATCTACTTTTAAAATTATTACAGCGGCAGCAGCTATAGAAGAGAATATAGTAAATCCAAATACTCAATTCTATTGTAACGGCTTCGTTAGAGATATACCTGGTGGAATATTGAAATGTTCACGATGGTACAATCCTCATGGACCTCAAACTTTTACAGAGGGAATGAATAATTCTTGTAACGTTGTTTTTGTAGATGTTGGAAGAAAATTAGGAAAAGAAAATCTCTATAAATATATTAAAGGTTTTGGATTTGGAGAAAATACAGATATAGATCTTACTGGTGAGCAAGGAGGAATAATCCCTTATAATACAGATATCATAAAAGAAATAAATCTTGCTACTATGTCTTATGGTCATGGTGTAGCAGTTACACCTATACAGCTAATAAATGCAGTTTCAGCTCTTGCTAATGGAGGAAATTTAATGAAGCCAAGATTGGTGAAAGAACTAATAGATGATGAAGGTAATGTAGTGTTTAATTTTGAACCAGAAGTTAGAAAAAAGGTTATATCTGAATCTACGTCAAAAACTATGCTAAAAATGCTTGAATCTGTAGTTTCTGAAGGTTCAGGAACAAAATCTTATATTCCTGGATTTAGGGTAGGGGGTAAGACAGGAACTGCACAAAAAATTATTGATGGTAAATATGCACCAGGAAAGTATATTGCATCTTTTACTGCAGTGGCACCAGTTGATGATCCACAAATAGCTATTTTAGTTATTGTAGATGAGCCTAGTGCTGGTCAATATTATGGAGGTGTTATAGCGGCACCTGCTGCTAAAGGTGTAATAGAAGAAACTTTAAATTATTTAGAGGTTACTCCTCAATTCACTGAGAAAGAAAAATCTATGATTGAAGAAACAGTAGTAGTTCCAGATATAGTCAATAAAAAAATTGGAGAAGCAGGAAAAATATTAACAGACTTAGGATTTAAGTATACAACAGAATATTTTGATCTTACCTCTGAATCCACTATTATTGATCAGTTTCCATTACCTGGGACTAAAGTTCAAAAAGGTTCTATTGTAGACTTATATTTAAATGAAGAACAATCAAATAAGATCACAATGCCAGATTTAACGGGAAATACTAAAGAAGAAGTAATAAAAAAATTAGATAAGTTAAATTTAAAATACGACCTTAAAGGTAATGGTATAGTGAAGAAGCAAAATCCAGCGCCAGGTGAAATAATAGACGAAGGAAGAAATGTTGAAGTTGAATTTTCAGATGTAAAAGAGTAATATGATTAGGGGCGACTTTGTTTAAGTTGCCTTTTAATTAATTATATAAGGATAAATGAAAGTAGGTGGGGAAAATGGACATTAGGTCTATAGTGAAAGATTATCCTGTTAGTTTACTTAAGGGAAGCTTGGATGTAGAAGTAACTGGAATTCAGCATGATTCACGAAAGATAGAAAAAGGAAATCTTTTTATAGCACAAAGAGGATTTACAGTAGATGGACATCATTACATTGAAAAAGCTATTGAAAATGGTGCTAAGGCAGTAATTTTGGAAGAGGAGATAAATTTAGACATAGATAAAGATATTACATTTATTAAAGTCGAGGATTCAACAGATGCTTTAGCAAAGTTTGCTGCAAATTTTTATGAAGAACCATCAAATGAAATTGGGTTAATTGGTATTACCGGTACAAATGGAAAAACTTCAACAACGTATTTTATTAAAAGTATATTAGAAGAAAATAATGTAAAAACAGGAATTTTAGGTACAATTGGTGCTATAATAGATAATGAAGTAATTAAATTGGAAAATACAACTCCTGATTCTTTAACAATAGAAGAAAATTTGAGAAAAATGGTTAATGCAGATACAAAGAAATGTGTTATGGAAGTTTCTTCTCATGCACTTGAATTAAAGAGAGTAGAGTATACAGAATTTGAAGTGGGAATTTTTACAAATTTAACTAAGGATCATTTAGATTATCATGAAACAATGGAAAATTATTTTAATAGCAAATTAAAACTATTTTTTAAAACTAAGAAATATAATATTATCAATATAGATGATGACTATGGTAAAAAAATAGTTTCTCAAACAGCTAATAGAGTACCTTTGATTACTTTCGGTATTAAAGAAAAAGCGGATATATATGCAACAATGATATCTTTTAGTTTAGATAAAGTAAGTTTTATACTAAATACCCCCAATGGAAGTACTCCAATTTTATTAAATGTACCAGGAGAATTTAGTATTTACAACGCATTAGCTGCTGCTAGTTGCGCATTTGCTTATGGGATAGACCTAAGTATTATAAAAAAAGGATTAGAAGCTGTTTCTGGAATAAAAGGCAGGTTCGAAGTAGTGCCTACTAATAAGGACTTTACTGTTATTATAGATTTCGCTCATACTGCTGATGGTCTTGAAAAGGTTCTTACTGTAATAGATCAGTTTGCAGAAGGTAGGAAAATCGTATTATTTGGTGCAGGTGGAAATAGAGATAAGACTAAAAGACCTATTATGGGTGAAACTGTGGCTAAGCATGCTGATTTTTGTATTGTTACATCGGATAATCCTAGACATGAAAAACCAGAAAAGATTATTGATGATGTAGTAGAGGGAGTAAAAAGAGCAAAGGGCAACTATGTTCAAATAGTGGATAGAAGGGAAGCCATAAAATATGCACTAGATAATGCTAAGCCAAAGGATATTATTTTACTGGCAGGAAAAGGTCATGAAACTTATACTATTATTGGCGATGAAGTGTTGCCTTTCGATGAAAGACAAATTGTACTAGACATATTAAAAGATAAAGAAATATAATTGCATAGATACGGGAGAGGAGAAAATAAATGATTGATTATATAGATATAATTAGAACTATTTGTATTTCATTTTTTATAACTCTTATTCTTGGTCCTATTATTATACCGATGTTAAGAAGGTTGAAGATTGGACAGAATGTTAGAGAAGAGGGACCTAAAACCCATTTGAAAAAAAATGGTACTCCTACTATGGGAGGTATAATCATTTTTATAGCTTTACTTATTACAGTTTTAACTTCAGGTATGTTGAATACAGATATGTATATTTTACTTATAGCAACTTTTGGTTTTGGTCTAATAGGCTTTATAGATGATTATGTAAAAATAGTAAAGAAAAGATCCTTAGGGCTTAAGCCTTATCAAAAACTTATAGGTCAAATACTACTAGCTACTATGTTAGCTATATATCAATCTCATACATCTATGCTGGGTACTAAATTAATAGTTCCTTTCTTAAGAAATCGATATCTAGATTTAGGGATTTTATATGTGCCTTTTATCGCATTTGTTGTAGTTGGAACTGTTAATAGTGTTAATTTAACAGACGGTTTAGACGGATTAGCGTCAGGTGTTACATTAATAGTATTATCCTTTTTTGGATTAGTATCTTTGAACTGGGGTATGGGTAGTATATCTATATTTTCAGTTGCGCTAACAGGAGCTTGTCTTGGATTTCTAATATTTAATGCTTATCCGGCTAAAGTGTTTATGGGAGATACAGGATCTATGGCTTTGGGAGGAGCAGTTTCTGCCATAGCAATACTCTTAAATTTGCCACTTATTATACCTATAGTTGGAGGAATTTATTTTGCAGAAGCTTTGTCTGTTATAATTCAAGTAACATCTTTTAGGCTTACGGGAAAAAGAGTATTTTTAATGAGTCCTCTCCACCATCATTATGAGCAAAAAGGCTGGAAAGAAACCAAAGTAGTAACAGTATTTTGGATCGCGACAGTTTTACTTTGTTTACTAGGTGTAATTAGTTTAAATTAATGAAAGTAAGGTGGTTTTATGTACTTAAAGGATAAGAGAGTCTTAATACTAGGGCTGGGGATTAGTGGAGTTTCAACAGTAAAAGCTCTTAATAAATTAGGATCAAAACTTATAATAAGCGATTCAAAATCTGAAGAAGAATTAAAAGACTTTTTAACTCAGATTAAAGATATTGATCTAGATAAATACTTAAATACTAATGATGTACCCTTAGAGGGAATAGACTTAATAATTAAAAGTCCAGGGATTCCCCCAACTGCTAATATAATAAAAAAAGCTAAAAGCAAAAATATAGAAGTTATTACAGATATAGAGTTAGCTTATAGAGTTTCCCCTACTAAGAATATAATCGCCATTACTGGAACAAATGGCAAGACAACTACTACAACTTTAGTAGGAAAATTTTTTAATAAAGCTAATTTTAATACCCACGTGGCTGGAAATATTGGTGTAGGGATTTTATGGGATATGGTTAATGCTAAAGAAGAAGATGTTTTTGTTATAGAAGTTAGCAGTTTTCAATTAGATAATACTATACAATTTAAACCTAAAGTAAGCTTAATTATAAACATTACACCTGACCATTTAAATTGGCATGGTTCCATTGAAAATTACGTAGATGCTAAGAAAAAGATATTTAAAAACCAAGATGAAAGTGATTTTGTAGTTCTTAACTATGATGATATTACTCTTAGAAATATGGGTGATGAAATTAATTCTAATGTTATCTGGTTTAGTGTTAATAATATTTTAGATAAAGGCGTTTATATTGAAGATGAATATATTGTTATTAAAGATGAAGAGAAAATCACCAAAGTACTACCTTATAAAGATATAAAAATGTTGGGAAAACATAATTTAGAAAATGCTTTAGGTAGTATAGGGATAGGATGGATAATGGGATTAGATGTTGAAATCATGGCAGAAGTGTTAAGAACTTTTCCTGGTGTGGAACACAGAATAGAATTTGTTTCATCCATAGATGGGATAAATTTCTATAATGATTCTAAAGGAACCAATCCTGATGCTAGTATTAAAGCTATAGAAGCTATAAATAGCCCTATTATACTAATCGCTGGTGGACTTGACAAAGGTTCCGATTTTGGTGAATATATTTCTTCTTTTAACGGTAAAGTAAAAGCTTTAATTTTATTAGGTCAAACCAAGGAAAAAATTAAATCTTCTGCCCTAGATAAAGGTTACAAAAATATATTTACAGTAGAAAGTATGGAAGAAGCAGTAAATCTAAGTTATGAACTAGGGGACAAAGGAGATAATGTACTTTTATCACCAGCTTGTGCAAGCTGGGATATGTATAAAAGCTTTGAGGATAGAGGAAAGGATTTTAAAAAAGTTGTTTATAGCTTAAAGGAGGAATAAGATGGCTAGAAAAAAAGCTGTTGCTAAGAAGAAGGCTGTTGATTTTACTCTGCTTTTAGCAACTATACTCCTTGTGTTTATAGGTATAATCATGGTCTTTAGTTCTAGTTGGCCTGAAGGTATGAAAGATTTTAATAATGGATACTTTTTTTTAAGAAAACAATTGATAGCTTCAGCTATTGGATTAGTAGGTCTTCTGTTTTTTATGAATTTTGATTATAGGGTGCTAAATAAGATGTCACGTCTTATTTACGGTTTGTCGGCTCTTTCGGGTCTACTAATATTTTCACCTTTAGGAGTGTCTTTAAAAGGTGCTAGAAGATGGATTAACTTAGGTTTTACTACTTTTATGCCATCAGATGCTATAAAAATAGGATCTATAATATTCTTTGCATCCTTTCTTGCTAAAAAGAAAGATGATATAGCAACCTTAAAAAAAGGAACAATACCAGCTTTGATCATTATTGGTTTCTCTTGTGGCTTAATATATATACAGAAAGATTTAGGAACTACTATAACTTTAGCTGGTACGTTGATGTGCATGTTTTTTATAGCAGGAATGAAAATGTCACATTTATTTAGTTTAATAATTGCTGCTTTTTTACTGCTAATAAAGGCTATTACAGGAGAAGAGCATGCTTACAGGAGAAGACGTATCACTGCATTTTTAGATCCTTTTGCTAATAAACTTGATGAAGGGTGGCAAGCTGTTCAATCTTTATACGCTCTAGGCTCAGGAGGATTGTTTGGTTTGGGATTAGGTAAGAGTAGACAAAAGTTTTTTTATATACCAGAGCCTTATAATGATTTCATTTTTTCTATTATAGGTGAAGAATTAGGATTTTTAGGTTCTCTTACAGTAATCATGTTGTTTCTACTTTTAGTATGGAGGGGAATTAGAATAGCTCTTAATATAGATGATTTATTCGGATGTTTGTTGGCTACAGGAATAGTTTCTTTAGTTGCAATACAATCTTTAATCCATATTGCTGTAGTTACTTCTTCTATACCTACTACAGGTATAACTTTACCATTTGTGAGTTATGGTGGTACATCTTTAATGTTTTATATGTCTGCTATAGGCATACTACTTAATATTTCAAGACATACAGATTTAGATAGGAGTTGAAGATTGTGAAATATCTAATTACAGGCGGAGGAACTGGCGGACATATTTATCCTGCATTAGCAATTGCTAATGAGATTAAAAAAAGACATAAAAATGCAGAAATATTATATGTAGGGACAGAGAAAGGTTTAGAGAAAGAACTAGTTCCTAAAGAAGGTTTTGCTTTTAAAACCATAAGAGTCAAAGGAATGCCTAGAAAGATTAATAAGGAAGCTTTTATAGCAATTAAAGAATTATTATGTGGAATAAACGATGCCAAAAAAATTATTAGAGATTTTAAACCCAATATAGTTATAGGAACTGGTGGATATGTATGCGGTCCTGTAGTTTATATGGCTAGTAAGAGGGAAATTCCAACTTTAATTCATGAACAAAATGCTTTTCCTGGAGTTACAAATAAAATACTATCTAGGTATGTCAATAAAGTAGCAGTTACTTTTGATGAATCAAAAAAGTATTTTAAGTACCCAGATAGGGTAACAAATACTGGGAATCCTATTCGTAGTGAAATTCTTAAGATTAATAAAGAAGAAGCTTATAAAGCTTTGAATATAAACAAGAGTCTTCCTTTTATATTATCCTTTGGTGGCAGTGGTGGGCAGAGGAAATTAAATGAAGCAATGTACTATATGATTAAAGAAGAATTTATAAATAAGGATATTCAAATAATTCATGTTACTGGAAAAAGATTCTATGATGACTTTATGAAAAGACTTTCTAAAGAAGGAATTTCTTTAAATAATAACATAAGAGTTTTACCCTATTTTTATGATATACCTAAAGGTATAAATTTAGCTGATTTAGTTATAACTAGTTCAGGAGCCATAACTTTAGCTGAAATTTCAGCAGTTGGAGTACCAAGTATATTAATTCCAAAAAGTTATACAGCGGAAAATCATCAAGAATATAATGCTAGAGCTTTTGAAGAAAAAGGGGCTAGTATTGTAATGTTAGAGAATGATTTAAGTGGTAAGGAACTAAGTCATATAATCAACGAAGTCCTACAGGACAAAAATAGATTATCCGATATGGCTGCTAATAGTAAAAGGTTGGGAAAAATAGATGCGGCAGAAAGAATTGTTAATTTAATAGATGAATTAACAGGGAAATAAAAAATTGTCACACCCTCTTATAATATGCATAGTATGATGATATATACATGAGTTGGTGCATATTTTGGAGGTGCAAAAAATGGGGAAATTTATTGTAAATGGTGGCAATAAATTATCGGGAGAAGTTTCTGTTTTTGGTGCTAAAAATTCTGTATTACCAATACTAGCTTCAACAGTTATTAGTGGTAATAAGAGCACAATATTAAATATTCCGGACCTAAGAGATGTTGAAATTATGGAAAAGATATTAACTTCCCTAGGATGTTCTGTAGAAAGGATAGATAAGATAATTTGGGTTGATTCAAAACCTATAAATCAAATAAAAATACCAGAAGAGCTAGTTAGAGAAATGAGATCTTCAATTATTTTAATGGGAGCTATGCTAGCTCGGTGTGGAGAAGTAATCGTCAGTTATCCAGGAGGATGTGAAATAGGACCGAGACCAATCGACTTACATCTAAAAGCTTTAAAAGAATTAGGAGCAGAAATAGAAGAGTCTCATGGATTTTTACATTGCAAGACTAACGGATTGAAAGGATGTGATATACAGCTAGATTATCCTAGTGTAGGTGCTACAGAGAATACCATATTGGCAGCAGTAACTGCAGAGGGAACTACTATTATAAGAAATGCAGCTAGGGAGCCAGAAATAATAGATTTACAATATTATTTAAACAAGGCTGGTGCAAAAGTTTCTGGAGCAGGTACTAGTGTCGTTACTATTGAAGGAGTTAAGAACCTTCATGATGTTACTCATAATATTATCCCTGATAGAATTGTAGCAGGGACCTATATGGCTGCGGCAGCCATAACAGAAGGTGAGGTTATCATAAAAAATGTAATTATTGATCATTTACAAGCCATAATCGCTAAGTTGAAAGAAGCTGGAGCTCTAATTTATTATGATAATAACTCTATAAAAGTAGTTGGACCTAAAAAGATTAATTCTATTGAAATGTTGCAGACTTTACCTTACCCAGGGTTTCCGACAGATATGCAGGCACAGATGATGGCCTTATTATCAATAGCTAGTGGAACCAGTATTATAACTGAAACTATTTTTGAAAATAGGTTTAAACATGCTGAAGAATTAGCTAGAATGGGGGCCAAAATAAAAACTTTTGGAAAAGTTGCTGTAATTAAAGGCGTTAAAGAATTAACAGGAGCTAAAACTACGGCTAAAGATTTAAGAGGAGGAGCTGCTCTGGTTTTAGCAGGATTAGTAGCCAAAGGTACTACAGAAGTAGAGAATATTTACCACATCGAAAGAGGATATGAGAATTTACATTTAAGTTTGCAAGATATAGGAGCAGATATAAAGAAGATAGATTAGCAGCTTTTGCTGCTAGTTACTAGTATGGACAAGCGTTGAGGTGGCGTCTAATGAAAAAAAGGTCACGAGTCGAAAAAAAGTTAAGAAGAAGAAAAATGTTTTTTAGATTTGTTTTATTAATTTTTATATTTTCATTATTAATCATGTTAGCTTTTAAAACTACATTTTTTAATATTAATAATATTAAAGTTATAGGTAATAAGAAAATGACTTATGATAATTTAGTTAATGCTTCTTTAATTAAATCTGGGGAAAACATATTTAAAGTAAGTACAAGGACTGGAGAAAAAGCTTTAAAAAATTTACCATATATAAAAGAAGCAAAAATTAGACGAAAACTTCCGAAAACTATCATTATTGAAGTTGATGAACGTAAAGAAATTGCACTGATTAAAAATATTAGCACATTTTTATATATAGACATAGACGGTTACGTATTACAAGCTAAGAATAATAACGAAGATAAATTACCAATAATTGTTGGATTAAATATAGATAACTTAAAACCTAGTGACAATATTTATTCTCAGATTGAAAATAAAGAAATAATTGATCTGATAACTGTAAGCAATTCATTGAAAATATTACCCGAAATAGAAACAATTGACATGACAGATAATAACAATATTAATATTACATTAAATAATGGTATTAGTGTTGCCTTTGGTGGCATAGATAATGTAAAATATAAATTAAGTTTCCTATCAAAAATATTAAAGGATATTGAAGAAAAGGAAATTTCTTGTAAGATGATATTAATGAATAAAGGTGAAAACCCAATTATTATTACAGATAATTAATAGGGGGATTAGTATGAAAAATTTAAAGGAGCAAATGGCGTTAGCCCTAGTTTCAATTTTTCTTGGTCTTATTTTATCCATTCAATTTAAAACCATAAATAAGACTGTAGGCGAAGGGGTACTTCCTACTCAGAGAGCTCAACAGTTGGCAGTGGAATTAAAGAAGATACAAGGAGAAAGGGACTTACAGTTAAAAAGACTTGAAGAATTAGAGACTAAGATTAAGCAATACGAAAAAGGAGAAGCAGATAAAAATGTATATGCCGAGAACCTTTATAAGGATACTTTAAAGTATAGGATGCTAGCTGGATATGTGGATTTAGAAGGTCCAGGAATTACTTTAGAGATCAATGATCCACCAATAGATTTACAATTTGGTGAACAATATAGCCCTATAGTTGATGAACTTGATATAATACTTCAGATAGTCAGTATTTTAAATGCAGCTGAGGCAGAAGCTATATCAATAAATGATCAAAGATATACTTCTTATACAGAAATCGTTAGGGCAGGAGATCATATCGAGATTAATGGTGTATCTACAAATTCACCTATAGTCATTAAAGCAATAGGAGATCCGAGTACATTAGAATCGGCTTTAGCATTTAAAGGTGGTATAGTCTGGCAATTAGAAAACTATGATTATATTATTCATATAAATCAAGAAAAGAAAATAGTAATACCAAAATACAGAAAGATTAAAGAATTTATATATTCTAAGCCAATGGAAGATGGTGCTAATTAAAATATGAGGGATGCAAATGAAAAGTAAAAATCCAAAAATCATATTAATGTTGTTTAGTATATTAATTGGGGTGATTATGTCTACTCAAATGAAGTTAAAAGTTGAGAGTTATGCCCCAGTTACTTTAAGATCTATTCAAGTTGCTAAAAATGAAATAAACATGGTCAATGATGAAGTTACTAATATGAAAGAAATGATTAAAGTTAAGGAAGACGAATTAAAAATGTTAGAGAATATTGCTAAAGGTGATGATAGTATAATAGATATTTTATCACAAGAACTTAAAAGCAATAAGATTAAATCAGGACATACGGCTCTCGAAGGACCAGGCATAATTATAAAAATGTATGATAATGCAGAAAATCAAGTGATAGGTATGAATATTAACTATGATGTAATTCATGATGTGGATATATTAAATATATTAAATGATTTAACCGTAGCTGGAGCTGAAGCTATTAGTATTAATGGACAAAGAGTTTTATCAATATCTGAAATTAAGTGTGGTGGTCCAATAATTAAAGTTAATGGAAAAAGTCTAGGAACACCTTTTATAATAAAAGCAATAGGAGATCCTAAACTATTAAATGCTTCAATAAATGCACCTGGTACTTATGGCGATACACTGAAGAATGTTTATCAAATAGGAATTGAATCTACACTGGAAGACAAGATTTTAATTCCTGAATATTCAGGAAGATTTAACTTTAAGTATGCTAAACCACTAGGAGAGGGTGATTAAATTGTTTTTTGCACTTATGGGAATTTTAATTGGTGCTATAATAGGTTTTTTACTACCATTTACTTATAATACAACTTATTCGTTGTATATTTCTGTGGCAATTTTAGCATGTTTAGACTCGGTGTTTGGTGGAATAAAAGCTAATTTAGAAAAGAACTTTGATATTAATATATTTATATCAGGTTTTTTTGGAAATGCAATTTTAGCTGCATTTTTAGCATACATAGGAGATAGGTTAGGAGTTCCTTTATACTATGCAGCTATATTTACTTTTGGTGGCAGATTATTTGAAAATTTTGCAGCTATTAGACGATTATTATTATTTAAAAAAAGAACAAAGAAAGATGAATTAGATTTAAACTAAATTAATTTAAAAATTATAGCTTTAGCTACAATAAGATAAGGGGGTTTAAAAAAGTGTTTGATTTTGATGTGGATGTGGAACAATTTGCAAGGATAAAGGTTGTAGGTGTAGGTGGTGGAGGAAACAATGCTGTAAATAGAATGGTTGACTGTGGAGTAAGAGGTATTGACTTTATCGCTTTAAACACAGATAGACAAGCTTTATATTCATCAAGAGCAGAAATTAAACTTCAAATTGGAGAAAAGATTACTAGAGGTTTGGGAGCTGGTGCAAACCCAGATATTGGTGCTAAGGCTGCAGAAGAAAATAGAAGTGAAATAATGGATGCTATTAAAGGTGCTGATATGATCTTTATAACTGCTGGAATGGGGGGAGGAACAGGTACTGGTGCTGCCCCTGTAGTAGCTGAAATTGCAAAGGAACTAGGTATACTGACTGTAGGAGTTGTAACTAAACCTTTTACTTTTGAAGGAAAAAGAAGATTAGTTCATGCTGAAAGAGGAATTGAAGAATTAAAGAATAAAGTAGATACTTTGGTTACAATTCCAAATGATAGACTTCTCCAAGTAGCTGAAAAGAAGACTACAATGGTAGAGGCATTTATAATGGCTGATGAAGTGTTGAAACAAGGAATTCAAGGTATATCAGACTTAATAGCTGTACCAAATTTAATTAACTTAGACTTTGCTGACGTAAAAACTATTATGCATGATAGAGGGATAGCTCATATGGGTATAGGACAATCTTCTGGTGATAATAGAGCTACAGAAGCTGCCAAACAAGCTGTAAAAAGTCCATTGTTAGAAACATCAATTGAAGGGGCAAAAGCTGTTCTTTTAAATATTACTGGTGGAGCAGATTTAGGAATTTTTGAAGTTAATGAAGCTGCTGATTTAATAAGACAATCAGTTGATCAAGACGCAAATATTATTTTTGGAGCAGGAATTGATGAAAGTCTGAAAGATGAAATAAAAATAACTGTTATTGCGACAGGCTTTGACATAGAAAAGGCAGATAATCCCAAAACTAAAAGTCTAAAAGCTGGTCTTGATTCTCAACAAAAAGAAGGAGAAGAAGAAGTAGCAGCTAGTAAATCTGAGGTTGAAGATTTAGATATTCCTATATTCCTTAGAAGAAGAGATAAAAATAATTAAGAGAGAATGGTCAAAAAACGTATCTTATTGAAGAGATACGTTTTTTTTAATAATTAAATATTGACAAATTTTTTATAAAAAATAATTTATAATATACATAAAGTAATAATTATTTGAATAAGCTTCTAGTATAATATTTATAAAGGAGGTATTCTTTTGTACATATTTGCAGAATACCTATTAATAGAAAATGCAATTATTAACTATATTATATTATATGTTGCGAAAAGCATAACGAGAACGAAAACTACTAGATTAAGAATGTTATTAGCTGCTATTGTTGGTTCTATTTATACTTTAGTCTTTTTTTTCCCATCACTGCAATTTATGACTAAGTTTTCTATTAAATTTTGTTTATCTATCTTGATTATTATATTAGCTTTTAATCCAAATCGACTTAATCTATTTTTAAAACAGATATCTGCTTTTTATGTTGTCTCTTTTATTTTTGCTGGAGCTAGTATTGGTATTTATTTTATATCAAATAATACTCCGAATTCTATATTCAAATTGAATATAAAGGGATTTCCAGTAAAATATTTAATACTAGGAATAGTCGTAGCAACAATTCTTATTAAGAATATACTGAAGTACTACTTTGTTAAAGTAAATAAAGAAAATTATTTAACTAAAGTAACAGTAGCACTGAATCAAAAGAAAGCATACTTTACAGCTCTAATTGATACAGGTAATTCTTTAAAAGAACCAATAACTAAGACACCAGTTATAATTGCCGAATTTGAAGCTTTAGACTACATATTACCCTCAAATGTTATTGAAATGTATATGAATAATAGAGATAAAGATTTAGAACATATGGGAAAAATAATGGATGAGGTCAAAGATAAAATGGTGTTAAGACTCATTCCTTATAAATCCATTGGAAACACGAATGGAATGATAATTGGTTTTAAACCTGATTATGTTGTTATTTCTTTTAAAGATGGAAGGAAAGAAATAAATAAAGATATAATTGTAGGAATATATAATGAAAAGTTATCAACGGACCATCAATATAATGGTCTATTACATCCTGAAATATTAGGACAGGGGGAACAAATATGAGAATGTTGGATAAGATTAAGATTAAAGCTAAGTTATGCTTATATAAAATACTTAAAAAATTTAATCTTCTTGAAGGTATATATTATATTGGTAGTGGAGAAGTATTACCTCCACCTTTAAAACCAGAAGAAGAAGTTTATTTTTTGTCTAGATTGAAGTATGATGATTCGATAAAGAGTGTCTTAATTGAAAGAAATTTAAGGTTGGTAGTTTACATAGCTAGAAAGTTTGAAAACACTGGAATATCTATAGAAGATTTAATATCTATTGGTACTATTGGATTAATCAAGGCTGTAAATACTTTTGATCCAGATAAAAATATTAAGTTGGCTACCTATGCTTCTAAATGTATAGAAAATGAAATTTTAATGTATTTAAGAAGAACTAGCAAAACCAAAAATGAAGTATCTTTTGATGAACCATTGAATGTAGATTGGGATGGGAATGAACTTTTATTATCGGATATTTTGGGAACTGAAGGAGATGTGATTTTCAAATTTTTAGAAGAAGAAGTAGACAAAGAATTACTAAATCAAGCAATAAATAAATTATCTACTAGGGAAAAAACTATTGTAGAATTACGGTTTGGACTAGTTAATGGAAAAGAAAAAACGCAAAAAGAAGTTGCAGATTTACTAGGAATTTCTCAATCATATATATCTCGTTTAGAAAAAAGAATAATAAAAAGATTAAAAAAAGAAATGGTAAGACTTATGTAAAAAGTTCCTGTTGAAGTTCGCTTCAATGGGAACTTTTTTATTTAAAATGATTTTTAATACATAAGAATGAATGAATAAAAAAAGGATTAGAGGTAATAATTTTATTTGAAAGGGGCAATACATCATGAAAGGATGAAAATAGGATGCACACAAATAAGGTGGAAATTTGTGGAGTTAATACTGCAAAATTACCTGTTTTAACTAATGATCAAATGCAAGAATTATTTATAAAAATTAAAGCTGGAGATATGCAAGCGAGAGAGCAATTTATTCAAGGTAATTTAAGACTAGTATTAAGTATAATTCAACGGTTTAATAGAAGAGGTGAACACGTAGACGATTTATTTCAAGTAGGATGTATCGGATTAATAAAGGCTATAGATAATTTTGATTTGAGTCACAACGTTCGATTTTCTACTTATGCAGTGCCTATGATAATAGGAGAAATTAGAAGGTATCTTAGAGATAATAACTCCATTAGAGTAAGTAGATCCTTAAGAGATGTAGCCTATAAGGCTTTACAAGCTAGGGACCACTTAGTAAATAAAAATTTAAGAGAACCAACAATTAGTGAAATTGCAGAAGAATTGAATCTACCAAAGGAAGAAGTTGTATTTGCCCTAGATGCGATTCAAGAACCTATATCCTTATTTGAGCCCATATATCATGATAGTGGGGATGCTATTTTTGTAATGGATCAGGTTAAAGATGAAAAATCTGAAGATGAAGTATGGTTAAAAGGTATTGCACTTAGGGAAGCTTTAAGTAGATTAAATGATAGAGAAAAGTTAATTTTAAATTTAAGGTTTTATGAAGGAAAGACACAGATGGAAGTAGCAGAAGAAATAGGTATATCTCAAGCCCAAGTTTCTAGATTGGAGAAGAATGCTTTAAAGCAAATGAGAAAACTTGTATAAATAATAACCATTACCTCATAAACTCTATGCATATTTTAGCCCTATTATAAAATATACATATTAATATATAAATATAGGAAGAGGGTGAGGTAATGGTAAAATTATCTGATATGAGAGAAAAAGAAGTAATAAATGTAAACAATGGAGCTAAAATTGGACTTGTTTATGATTTTGAAATTGACTTAGAAAAAGGCAAAGTAATAGCTTTAGTTTTACCTGGTTCAGGAAAGATGTTAAGTTTTTTTGGAAAAAATAATGATTTAATTATTGAATGGGAAGATATAGTGAAAATTGGTACTGATGCAATATTAGTTGACTTAAATATAGAAGAATAACATATTAGACAATTATTAGCTCATATATTATAATTAAGGTGTAGAAACGCAGGAAGAGGTGAGAAAATGAGGTGTCCATATTGTGAGTATTTTGAGAGCAAAGTAGTAGATTCTAGGCCAACAGATGAAGGACAGGCTATAAGAAGAAGGAGAGAATGTATTAAGTGCTCAAAACGATTTACAACTTATGAAAAGATAGAAGAAATACCTTTAATCGTAGTTAAAAAAGATGGAAATAGACAGTCTTATGATAGAAATAAATTATTAAACGGTGTTATAAAAGCTTGTGAAAAAAGACCTGTTTCCATGAATACTATTGAAAATATTGCAGATGATATTGAGAAAACCTTATCTAACTCCTTAGAAAAAGAGGTAACAAGTCAGCAAATCGGTGAAATGGTTATGACTAAACTTAAAAACATTGATGAGGTTGCTTATGTAAGGTTTGCCTCTGTGTATAGACAATTTAAAGATTTAAATACCTTTATGGAAGAGTTAAAGAAAATGTTAGATGAAGGAAAATAAACTAGAGGTGAGATAATGGGCATATCATCAGTATATAGAAATGAAATTTTATATTATGAAATTGAAGAGTTGAAAAATACAAATTTGACAGAACATCTATTTTCAACGAGGATTGGATGGGAACAAGATAAGCTATTTTCTAATCTAAGTAAAATATTTAATGTATCCGAAGAGAAAATTTTTTCAACTAAACAGGTGCATGGGATAGACATTTTAATTATAGATAATGACAATATAAATTCTAGAGATTTATTAAAGGAAGAAATAGATGGAATTATTACAAATATTCCCGGAATAATATTGACCACCTATCATGCTGATTGTGTACCAATATATTTCTTAGATACAAATAAAAAAGTTATAGCTTTAGCTCATGCAGGATGGAAGGGAACATTAAATAATATTGGTGAAAATATTATAAAAAATATGATCAAATATTATAGCTCTGATCCTCAAGATATAATGGCAGTAATTGGTCCATCTATAGGTCCTTGTTGTTATGAGGTAGGAAAAGATGTGGAAGAATTATTTTTAGATAGATATCCAAATTATGATTCTATTTTAATCAAAAGGGGCAATAAAATTTATTTAGACTTGTGGAAAGTTAATAGGACAAATCTTGAAAATAGTGGAATTAAAAAAGAAAATATATACTCAACTACTACCTGTACAAGCTGTAATACTCATAGATTCTACTCCTATAGGAAAGAAAAAGGTATAAAAAATAGGATGATAGCTGCTATAATGCTTAAAGTAGATGAAAAGGAGTGTAGTAATGAATACTAAAATATTAGTAGTAGATGATGAGATACACATTGTAGAGCTAGTTAAATATAATCTAGAAAACCAAGGTTATAGTGTCAAAACTGCTTATGATGGTGAAGAAGCTTTAAATTTAATTTCTAAGGAAAGATTTGATCTGATAATTTTAGACTTAATGCTTCCATTAATAGATGGTCTAGAGGTCTGTAAAATACTAAAAAGAGATCAAAGTAAAGATATACCAATAATAATGTTGACAGCTAAAACTAGCGAAACAGATAAAGTATACGGTTTAGAGATTGGGGCTGATGACTATATTACTAAACCTTTTAGTATTAAAGAATTAACAGCAAGAGTAAAGGCTGTATTAAGGAGAAGTGGAGAAAAAAATAAGGATTTCAATGAAAAGATAATTGTTTTGGGAGATGTCAAAATAGATTTAGAAAAATATGAAGTGACTAGAGATGGTATACCTATAGAATTGACTTTAAAGGAATTTGAACTTTTAAGAATTTTATTAGAAAATAGTGGCAAAGTATTATCTAGGAATACACTTTTAGATATGGTCTGGGGCTATGATTATTACGGAGAAACTAGGACTGTGGATGTGCATATTAGAAATTTAAGAAAAAAAATAGAACAAGATGACAAAAACCCTCAATACATTGAAACTGTAAGAGGTGTAGGATATAAAATTAATAGAACTAACTATAATATTTAAGAAAATCCTATAAAAAATGAATTAATCGACTACTCTACATTTTCACTATAGAAAATTAGTTGCTTGACTTAATGAAAAGAGGTGAATAGAAACACCGTTGGCCTATGGTATAGCATTGTAGAGAGATGCTATTATGTACACTAATTAAAAGTATTAGTGTATGAATAAAATCTACAATGACTGTATAAGTCCGTAGATTTTATAGAGCTAAAACATGCGAAAGAGAATAACGATAACTTTTCTAATATTAGTCATTTCAAGCAGTATTATTACTGGTTTTGTATCTTTGAATTTTCAGAAAACCATTTATGTAAGAAATTTAGAAGAAAAGGTTGAATCAAATATACTTTTATTGAAAGATTTATTAGAAGAAAGAAGAACTTTTGATAAGAAAGAATTAGAAAATCTAGTTGATAATTATTCAAAGCTAATAGGTACTAAAATAATATTAACCTTAAAAGATGGGTCTCTAGTGTCTACTCACGATATGGGAATAGAAAATAATGCTAAACCTTTAGATATATTATTTACCAAAACTGTAGAAGTTAAAAGTCAATTTATTACTCATATAAATATGACAGTATATTCAAGAGATTTAAAAGAAGTAAATGATACTTTTGGTAAATATATGGTTATATCAATAGTAACTGGATTGTTAATAGCTTTTTTAATAGGTCTAAGGTATTTAGAACATGCAACCAAACCTTATAAGGATATTACTAAAGCTACTCAGAGTATCATTAAAGGAAAATATGATGAAAAGATTGACTTCTATGGCGATAAAGATATGGACAATTTAGTTCAAAATTTTAATCTAATGGGTACTAAACTTCAAGATACAATAAAAGAATTGCAAGGAGCTAATACAAAGTTAGAAGCGACTTTAACCAGTATAGATAATGGTGTAATTGCTTTCGATAATAGTTTAAATGTAATTCTTATAAATCCTTTTGCCCAAAATATTTTAAATATTAAAGAAGATATTATGGGAAAAAACATTGATGAGATTTTGATAGAAGACAGATTTAAAGAGATTATCACTGAAGTCATAGCTCAAGGTTCTTTTTATAAACAGGAAGTAGAAATGACCTTGTCAAATCATAAGGTTATAAACTTGTACTCTAATTCAATCACTTCTACTAAAGATCCAACCAAAAAAATAGGAGTGGTTTTGATTATACAAGATATAAGTAAATTAAGAAAATTAGAGATGGTAAGGGCAGATTTTGTTGCCAATGTATCTCATGAATTAAAAACACCTTTAACTTCTTTAAAAGGATTTATTGAAACCCTAAAAGAAGGTGCTATAGAAGATAGAAATGTTGCGAATAAATTTTTAAATATTATGGATATAGAAGTAAATAGACTAAATGCTTTAACCAATGATTTATTGCTTCTATCCGAAGTGGAAAACAAGAAACATGATTTGTTAAAAGAGCTTATATACGTGGAAGAAGTTATAGATGAGGTATTTCAGATTTTAAATAGTAAAGCATTGAATAAAAGTATAACTTTAATAAAAGAGGTACGAAAAGGAACTTCTTTTATTAAAGGAAATTATAATTATTTTAAACAAATGATGATAAATCTTGTGGACAATGGAATCAAATATACTCCACCAGGAGGATTTGTTAAAGTCAAAGCCAAAAATGAAAGAGATAACTTACTAATAGAAGTAATAGATAATGGAGTAGGAGTAAGTAAAGAACATCAAGAAAGAATTTTCGAAAGGTTTTATAGAGTGGATAAGTCTAGATCTAGGCAAGTAGGAGGTACAGGTTTAGGTCTTGCTATAGTGAAACATATTGTATCAATTTTTAATGGAACCATCAAAGTTAGAAGCCAATTAGAAGAAGGAACTACTTTCATTATAAAAATACCATTAAATTAATAAACTAAGGATGGATAGCATGAAAAAATTGGATTTAAATGAAATCGTACTGCAAAATATTTTGCAGCATACAGACATTGGTATTCATGTCATAGATTATGAACGTCGAACAGTAATATATAACAAAGTAATGGCTAATCTCGAAGGATTAGAAGTTGACCAAGTAATGGAAAAAGATATATTAGAAATATTTCCAAGTTTAAATGAAGATACTTCTACTTTAATTAAGGTACTTCATACAGGAGAACCCATCTTAAATAGTACTCAAACCTATTTGAACTTTAAAGGACAGCGGATAACTACTATAAATTCTACTATTCCTCTTTTATTAAACCAACAGGTTGTAGGAGCTTTGGAAATTGCTAATAATGTAACCCATATTAAAAATTTATCTGATCAGTTAATTGATTTACAAAAAGAACTTAAATCTTCCAAAGTAAAGAATAAAGAAGATAAGAATAAGATAAGAAGATATACTTTTAATGATATTATCGGCGAAGATCCATCTATTTTAAGGTCTATTGAGATTGGAAAAAAGGCTAGTAATTCAGCTTCTAGTGTATTAATATATGGTGAAACTGGATCAGGAAAAGAGCTATTTGGTCAAAGTATACATTATCAAGGGTCTCGGAAGAACAAACCTTTTATTGCTCAGAATTGTGCTGCTATACCCGAATCTTTACTAGAGGGAATTTTATTTGGTACAGATAAAGGTGGCTTTACTGGTGCTGTAGAAAGAGAGGGCATATTTGAACAAGCAAATAGTGGTACTTTAATGCTGGATGAGATTAACTCTATGTCATTACCTTTACAAGCCAAACTTTTGAGGGTATTGCAAGAAGGCTATATAAGACGTGTTGGAGGAATTAAAGAAATACCCGTTGACGTAAAGATTATTGCTACTACTAATGAAGATCCTGTAGAAAGTCTTAAGAAGGGAACTATTAGAAGGGATCTTTATTATAGATTAAATGTAATATATATATATATACCACCTTTAAGGGAGCGGAAAAGCGATATACCAATTTTATGTAATCATTTCATAAAGAAATATAACCCTATACTGGGAAAAACAGTAGAGAGAATTTCTAATGACGTGATAAACTCATTTTTTGATTACTCTTGGCCAGGGAATGTCAGAGAGTTAGAGAATGTCATAGAAGGAGCCATGAACTTTATATCCTCTACAGATAAAATTTTAGAAAAAGATGACTTTATATCTTCACTTCATATAATAAAAGATAAACCTTTAACTAAAGCATCTATTTTTAATAATAAAAATCAGCCTTTACCTTTAATGTTAGAAGAGATGGAAAAAGATATAATATTAAATATTTTAATTAAAAATAATAATAATATATCTCAATCTGCGAAAGATTTAGGAATTAAAAGACAAACATTACAACATAAATTAAAGAAATATAATATGTAACGCAAAATTATTTGCAGATAGTGCAAATAATTTTGCGTTTTTTGAAGAGATTTTTCAAAACATTTAAGCAATAAGACTTAAATAATTATTAGAATACTGAAAATGAGTATGTTTAATAAAAAAATAGTAATATTAATAGAGTTGGCAGAGATATTGCATAATAAATATTTAAATATATTTTGGAGGTGTTTTTATTATGGAAAGAGAAAATGTTAAAGTTATAATTTGGGGTTTAGGTGCAATGGGAAAAGGAATTGCTGAGATGCTTCTTAACAAGAAAGGTGTAGACATAGTAGGAGCAGTGGTAAGAGGAGATAAAATAGGAAAGAGCATGTATAACTTCTTAGACATTGAAAGAGGAGATAGAGAAGATTTACTTACAGGATCCTACGAAGATGTTATTAAAGAAGGAGCTGCTGATATTGTAGTAATTGCTACTGATTCTTTTACAAGAGATTCATTTGATAAGATGAAATACTGTCTTGAAAGAAAAATCAATGTAGTATCAACTGCGGAAGAAATGGCTTATCCTCAAGCACAAGAGCCAGAGCTTGCTGAAGAGTTAGATAGAATAGCGAAGGAAAACGGTGTTACAGTTTTAGGCACTGGAATAAACCCGGGACTTATTATGGATTTACTTGTAATTACATTAACAGGTGCTTGTATTGATGTAGAAAGTATAAAAGCAGAAAGGATTAACAATCTTTCACCATTTGGACCAGCTGTAATGCATGGACAAGGAGTAGGAATAACTGTAGATGAATTTAACAGAAGAGTTAATGAAAACGATTTAGCAGGCCACGTTGGATTCCCAGAATCTATAACTATGATTTCTGATGCTTTAGGATGGAAATTAAGCGATGATATTAAACTTACGAGAGCTCCAATAGTATCTAATGTATATAGAAAAGCTCCTTATAAGGAAGTTCAACCTGGAGATGTTGCAGGATGTAATATGAAAGGGTTTGGATATGTAGATGGAGAACTAAAAATTGAAATGCTTCATCCACAACAAGTAGAACCACAATTAGAAGGTGGAACTACTGGAGATTATATTACAATTAAGGGAACACCTAATATTAATATGTCCATTACTCCAGAGGTACCAGGAGGAATTGGAACTATTGCTATGACTGTTAATATGATTCCAAATGTAATTAATGCAAGACCAGGATTAAAGACAATGATAGACTTACCAGTTCCAAGAGCAATAATGGGGGACATGAGAGATTTAATAGAAAGATAATATAAGGCCTAAGATATTAGGCCTCTATTTAGATAGAAAGGAAGGGATATAAATGAATGCTAAAAAAGGTGATTGGGTAAGAATTCATAATATAGTTTTAAAAGCAGGAGAAAGATCTCCTCATATTCCAGAGGATACACAAAATGTTCCTTTAGAAATGTGGGATAAAGGGTTTTTAATTAACGAAAGTGCTAATATAGGTGATACTGTAGAAGTAGAGACTTATATTGGAAGAAAAATCGAAGGTACTTTAATAGAGGTTAATCCATATTATAAACACGATTTTGGAAAATGTGTTCCAGAGCTACTGTATATTGGTCGTCAAGTAAGAGAATTAATAGCAAAGGATGGTGAATAAAATGACTAGGGATATGAGTTTTGAAGCTGTAATGGCTAGAAAAGGCGAAATAATGAAAAAAGCTATAGGAATAGACTATGAAATATTTGAGTCTGGTAGTGTTGCTTTTGATTATGAAAGAATGATGAAAGAAACAGGATATAGTCTACAAGAAATTGAAAGAATACAGAGAGAAACTGGAGTAGGAAATACCCCTGTACTTGAACTTAGAAATTTAACTAAACTTGCAAGAAAATTTGCACCAAAAGGAAAAGGGGCTAGAATATTTATAAAAGATGAAGCAGGTAATCCATCGGGTAGCTTTAAGGCTAGAAGAGCTGCTACCAGCTGTTACCATGCTGAGAGATTAGGATATAAGGGAGTTATTGCTGCTACTAGTGGAAATTATGGTGCCGCAGTAGCTTCACAAGCTGCTATGAGAGGACTTAAATGTATAATAGTACAAGAATGTTATGATTCTAGAGGAATAGGACAGCCAGAAATTATAGAAAAAGCTAGAGCATGTGAAGCTTATGGGGCTGAAGTAGTTCAATTATCTGTAGGACCAGAGTTATTTTATACTTTCTTAATAATGTTAGAAGAAACAGGATATTTTAATGCTTCTTTATATACTCCTTTTGGAATTGCTGGAGTTGAAACTTTAGGTTATGAATTATCTATGGAATTTAGAGAAAGAGAAGGTAAGGATCCAGATGTGGTAGTTGTTACTAATGCAGGTGGTGGAAACTTAACTGGAACAGCTAGAGGTTTAATTAAGGCAGGTGCTACTGATACTGAAATTGTTGGAGCTAGTGTTAGCTTACAAGGATTACACATGGCTAGTGATACTCAGTTTAATAAAAAATCCTTTACCACAGGTCATACTGGCTTTGGGATACCTTTTGCTACTTGGCCAGATAGATCAGACGTTCCAAGGTCTGCTGCAAGACCATTAAGATATATAGATAGATATGTAACTATGAATCAAGGCTCTGTGTTCTATATGACAGAAGTATTAGCTCAACTTGAAGGATTAGAAAGAGGACCTGCTGGAAACACTTCTTTAGTTGCAGCTTTTAAACTTGCTCAAGAAATGGATGAGGATCAAATCATAGTAGTTCAAGAAACAGAATATACTGGTGCAGGAAAGCATATACAACCTCAATTAACTTTTGCAAAGGAAAATGGTATTGAAATATTAATTGGTGATCCTGCGCAAGAAATACCAGGAAAAAATATTATCCTTCCTAAGGATCCAAGCTATATAAAAATTGAAGAATTAGAATTAGATAAAACGAGAAGATCTTATATAAGAAATTGTATTGAAAATCTTAAGGTTGAAAAGGTTACTAAAGAAGACATGAATTTCCTAGTTGAAGACACAAAATCTAATTTGGATTTTGTTAAACAAATCCTTGATGAACTAGGAGTAGGATATTAATAGGAGGTAGTGAAATGACAAGAGCAGATGATTTTCAAGAAAGAAGAAAACATTTAGCTAATTTATCCGAAGAAGAACTTGAACAAAGATTTTGGGAATTAGCTGAAAAAATTGTTGACCCACTAATAGATCTTGCAGAAAAGAACACTACTCCATCTATTGAAAGGTCTGTTCTTCTAAGAATGGGATTCTCAAGCTTAGAAGCAAAGGCTATAGTTGATGGTGCTATGGATAGAGGTCTATTAGGAAAAGGAGCAGGTCATATAGTATATAAACTTGCTAAAGGTAAAAATATGGATATAAGAGAAGCAGGACTTAGATTAGTTAATGGACAAATGTGGGATGACGTAGTAGTCCTATTCAAGGGAGGTGTGAACTAGTGGAACTTAAACCAAATGAAAAGCTTGATATTGAATTTATATTAAAGGACATAGATAAATATACACCTAGAAGAAGAGGTTGGCATTGGAGAGAAGGTGCAGGTGAAAATAGACAGATAGGAAAATTTGAGTATTACGATTCATCTTTACCTTTAGAAAATAGTCAGCCATTACCTGCAGCAAAATACTTTGATTCCATAGATCCACAACCAAAAGCAGTAATTACAACGGAAATCGCTTCAGGTAGATTTGAAGATGATATTAGACGTATGAGAATGGCTGCATGGCATGGAGCAGATCATATAATGGTTATTAGAACTGCTGGACAATCTCACTTTGAAAGTCTAATAGAAGGAACACCACAAGGCGTAGGTGGAATTCCAATAACAAGAAAGCAAGTAAGAGCACAAAGAAAGGCTTTAGATTATATTGAAGATGAAGTGGGAAGACCAATTAACTATCACTCTTACATTAGTGGAGTAGCAGGACCTGAAATAGCAGTGATGTTTGCAGAAGAAGGAGTTAATGGGGCTCACCAAGACCCTCAATATAATGTGCTATATAGAAATATTAATATGATAAGATCCTTTGTAGATGCTGCTGCTGCTAAAAGGGTTATGGCATGGGCAGATATAGCTCAAATTGATGGTGCACATAATGCCAATGCTACTGCGAGGGAAGCTTGGAAAGTAATGCCTGAACTAATGGTACAACATGCTATAAATTCTATATTCTCAGTAAAGGTTGGAATGAAAAAACAAAATATTTGTCTATCAACAGTACCACCAACAGCTCCTCCAGCTCCATGTATGAGATTGGATTTACCTTATGCTGTGGCTTTAAGGGAATTGTTTGCCGAATACAAGATGAGAGCTCAAATGAATACAAAATATATGGAGTCTTCAACTAGAGAAGCTACAGTAACCCATGTATTAAACCTTTTAATATCTCAACTTACTAGAGCAGATATTCAATCAACTATTACACCTGATGAAGGAAGAAATGTTCCTTGGCATATATATAATATTGAAGCTGTAGATACGGCTAGGCAAGCATTTGCAGGTATGGATGGTTTAGGTGCTATGGTAGAGTTAAAGAGGAATGAAGGAGAATTAGCTGAAACTGTTAGAGAGCTAAAAGAAAGAGCTATTCTATTTATGGAGGAGATTCTTGAAGTAGGAGGATACTTTAAAGCTGTAGAAAGTGGATTCTTTGTTGATTCTGGTTATTATCCAGAAAGAAATGGAGATGGAATAGTTAGAAAGATTGATGCTGGTGTAGGCGAAGGTACAGTATTTGAAAGAGATACTGATTATATGGCTCCTGTTACAGCTCATTTTGGATATAATAATATTGGACAATATGATGAATCTTTAATTGATAATCCAGCTTCTTTAATAGGTGGAGGTACTTTTGAAGATCCAAGTAAAATCATATTTATTGATGAGTTAGATGAAAATGATAATGTCAATGTAAGACTTAAAGAAGTTGAAGAACTTAGAAAATCTTCAAAAATAAAACCTGAAATGGAATGGTTAGGTGATGGAATCATATTAATGACTCTATTCCTACCAACGGAAGAGAGAGTAGCTGAATTTGCTGCTATAGAAATAGGTAAAAAATTAGGCTTAGAAGATGTAGAAGTAATTCATAAAGAGATTATGCAAGAAGCTGAAGGAACTCGTATAGAACTAAAAGGAAGAGTAGCCTTTAATATAGATATAGATGATTTAGTTATACCACCTAAGCCAGAAATATTAACAGAAGATGAAATTAGAAATGATATTAAAGAAAAACCGATGAAAATAGTTGCAGCTACTGTCGGTGAAGACGAACATTCCGTTGGATTAAGGGAAATAATCGATATTAAACATGGTGGTATAGAGAGATTTGGTATAGAGTGCCATATATTAGGTACATCCATACCTGTTGAAAAGCTAGTAGATGCTGCTATTGAATTAAATGCAGATGCTATACTATCTTCAACTATAATAAGTCACGATGATATTCACTATAAAAATATGAAAAAACTTCATGAACTATGTATTGAAAAAGGTATAAGAGATAAAATCATCCTTGCTGCAGGAGGAACTCAAGTTTCCAATGAATTAGCTGTAGAAAATGGTATGGATGCTGGCTTTGGAAGAGGTTCAAAAGGAGACCATGTTGCTACATTTTTAGTTAAGAAAAGAAGAGAGTTAGCAAATGAGAATTGATATTTTAGTAGCTGAAATAGGTAGTACTACTACTGTAGTGAATGCTTTTAATGATTTAGATTCCTGCCCAAAATTTATTGGGCAGGGTCAATCTGCAACTACTGTTTTAGAAGGTGATGTAAACATTGGTCTTAAAGGAGCAATTAATGATTTATCTAAAAATCTAAGTCAAGAAACTATAGAGTATAAAGAGCTAATAGCTACCAGTAGTGCAGCAGGAGGACTAAGAATGACGGTTCACGGTCTAGTCTACGATATGACGGTTAAAGCTGCCAAAGAAGCTGCATTAGGAGCTGGAGCTAATATTAAATATATAACTGCAGGCAAGTTAAGAAAGTCTGATCTAAAGAAGATCAAAGAGATTAACCCAAATATAATACTTATTGCTGGTGGAGTGGACTATGGTGAAAGGGATACAGCTCTTCATAATTCTGAACTTATTGCAGATTTAAATCTTAATATACCAGTAATTTATGCAGGAAATATTGAAAATCATGATGAAGTATTAGAAATATTTAATGACAAAGATACAGAACTTTATATTGTAGATAATGTTTATCCTAAGATTGATGAATTAAATATTGAACCGACTAGAAAAGTAATTCAACAGGTATTTGAAAAGCATATTATCCATGCTCCAGGAATGCAAAAAGTAAGAGAAATGGTTACAGGTCCTATAATGCCTACACCTGGGGCAGTTATGGAAGCCAGTCAATTGCTTTATGATTCAATAGGTGATTTAATAACCATTGATGTAGGAGGAGCAACCTCAGATATTCATTCTGTGACAAAAGACAGTGATGAAGTCTCAAGAATTTTAATTAATCCTGAACCTTTAGCTAAAAGAACGGTAGAAGGTGATTTAGGTGTATATGTGAATATGCATAATATAGTAGAAATGGTTGGGAAAGAAGAGCTAGTAAAGGAACTAAATATAACTATGGAAGAACTAGAAAACATAATATTATATCATAAACCAATACCAGTAACAGATTTAGAGAAACAATTTGTAGAAAAATTGGCACTTCATGCTACTATTACGGGAGTTAAACGTCATGCTGGACATTTAAGACATTTATATGGTCCTGGAGGGAAAAACACCATAGCGGAAGGTAAGGATTTAACACAAGTTAAGTATATAATTGGTACTGGTGGAGCCTTAACTCGTTTACCAAACAGAGTATCTATTTTAAAAGAGATAGCTTTGAGTAATAAAGGAAATGAATTATTACCAAATAAAGAGGCAGAAATACTCATTGACAATCATTATATTATGGCTTCTTTAGGAGTAATGGCTAAAAAATATCCAGAAGAAGCATTAAGACTTTTAAAGAATAGTCTTAATCTTAAATAGTCCAACGATAGTTGGACTAATTTTATAATAATTGGAGGGATGAATTTGAGTTACCCAAGGATGACAATAGATTTAAATATAATAAGAAATAATGTTAAGACTGTAGTCAGTTTATGTAATAAACATGATATTAAAGTAGCCGGTGTTACTAAAGTATTCTGTGGTAATCCTAAAATTGCTCAAGCATATGTAGATGGAGGAGTTAGCTATTTAGCAGATTCTAGAATTGAAAACTTAATAAGACTTAAAGATTTTCAAATACCTAAGATAATGTTAAGGTTACCAATGAAATCCGAAGTAGAGAAAGTAGTGGAATATGCAGATATATCCCTTAATTCAGAAATTGAAACAATAATATCATTGTCAGAAAAGGCTGTGGAGAAAGGTAAAGTTCATAAAATTATTCTAATGGTAGACTTAGGAGATTTAAGAGAAGGATATTATAGTGATGAAAGCTTATTTCAAAGTATTGAGAAAATATTAGAATTAAAAGGTGTTAGGTTAGCAGGAATAGGAACCAATTTAACTTGCTATGGTGGTGTTATTCCGAATAAAGAAATTTTAAATAGACTATCATCTTTAGCAGAGGACATAGAAGAAAAATATAAAATAAGATTAGAGATTGTATCTGGAGGTAACTCAAGTAGTATTCATTTATTGACAAAAGATGAAGGCATAGAAGTTATAAATAATTTAAGATTAGGTGAATCTTTAATTCTTGGCAGAGAAGCTGCTTATGGTAAGCAAATATTGGGTACAGATGCGGGAGGATTTAAGTTACAGGCTGAAATTATTGAACTAAAGGAAAAACCTTCAGTTCCTACAGGAGAAATAGGAAAAGATGCTTTTGGTAATACACCTACTTTTGTAGATAGAGGAGTTCGTAAAAGAATTCTATGTGCTGTTGGAAAACAAGATATAGATTTTGATAATATACATCCTATAGATGAAGGAATTATTATCCTTGGAGGAAGCAGTGATCACTTAATATTAGATGGTAGTGACAGTAATATAGACTATAAGGTTGGAGATATAGTTGAATTTAAAATGACTTACGTAAGCATACTTAGGGCAATGACTTCTGAATTTATTGAAAAAATAATTTTAGAATAATTATATAGGATAATTAAAACAAACAGGCTTTGGGAACTAAACTTCTTAAAGCCTGTTTGTTTATTAATGAAAATTTATCAAAGGTAATTAGTAAAAACTTGAAATTTTAATGAATAAAAGATATTGGTAACCTAAATCTATTTTTGGAAATATGAATCGATGAAAGAACTGATAGTCAGATTGACTAATGCTTTATTCTAAGATAATATAAAAGATAATATATGAATAAACAAGATAGGTGATTAAATGGATTTATTTACCATGAATATGGAAAAACAATTAGAAAAAAATGCACCTTTAGCAGATAGAATGAGACCACAAACTATAGAAGAGTTTGTAGGTCAAAATCATCTTTTGGGAGAAGGGAAATTTTTAAATAGAGCAATAAAAGCAGATAGGCTAAACTCAATGATTTTATATGGTCCTCCTGGGACAGGAAAAACTACTTTAGCCATGATAATAGCTAATACTACCAATATGATATTTGAAAAATTATCTGCTGTAACCTCTGGAGTTAAAGATATTAGAGAAGTAATGGAGAGGGCAGAAGAAAATTTAAAATTATACAATAAAAGAACAGTATTGTTTATTGATGAGATCCATAGGTTTAACAAATCACAGCAAGATGCCTTACTTCCCTTTGTAGAAAGAGGAATAATTATTTTAATAGGTGCCACTACAGAAAATCCTTATTTTGAAGTAAATAAGGCATTACTTTCTAGAGCTATGGTATTAAGATTAGAATGTCTAACAAAAGAAGATTTACGTAAGATAATTGAAAACGGTCTATCTAACAAAGAAAAAGGATTAGGAGAATATAAAGTAGATATAGATAAAGAAGCCATAGACTATTTAATTACTATAGCTGATGGTGATGGAAGAATGGCTTTAAATTCATTAGAAATTGGAGTTCTCTCTACTTCAAAGGACGAAAATGGAATAGTCCAAATTGATTTGAACACAATAAAATCATCTATACAAATAAAAACAGCTAGATATGATAAAGACGGTGATGAACATTATGACACCATATCTGCTTTTATTAAAAGTATGAGAGGTTCTGATCCAGACGCTACTTTGTATTGGTTAGCAAAAATGATAAATGCAGGAGAAGATCCTAAGTTTATTGCTAGAAGAATTATAATCTGTGCATCGGAAGATGTAGGGAATGCAGATCCCAATGCTTTAAATATTGCAGTATCTGCCTTCAATGCAGTAAATGTAATAGGTATGCCAGAAGGAAGAATCCCTTTAGCACAAGCAGCAGTCTATGTAGCTACTGCTCCAAAGAGCAATGCAGCATATATCGGTATTGATAAAGCCCTAGAGGATATAAGAAGCAAAGAAATAGGCAAGGTACCTACACATCTGAGGGATGGCCATTATCCTGGAGCAAAGAATTTAGGTCATGGCATAGGATATAAATATCCTCATGATTATGAAAATGCTTTTATTCCACAACAATATTTGCCTACTGAATTTATAGGAAAGAAATACTATGAACCAACAGAAAATGGATATGAAAAAGAAATAAAGAAAAGACTATTATCTTATGGTAAAGAATTATAATAAACAGAATTATCAGCTAATTTTAAATTTATAAAATAGATAAGTATATAAATTAATATTAAGATCAACTGTTGATAGTTAAATTCTTATAAAGAACTATTTTGCATCTTTATTTTTTGTTAAAAACTCCGATATATGTTATATGAAGAATTTCCCTGTGACAAATCATATGAAAATCTTCATCAGATATAATAGAAATATAAAACTATATAAAGGGGCGAAAAGAACAATGGAAAAATTTTGGAATATACTAGGAATCGATAAAACTGAGGATGAAGATTTAGTTAAATCTGCATATAGAGAAAAACTTGTTAATGTAAATCCAGAAGATGATCCAGAAGGATTTAAGGAACTTAGAAAAGCATATGAAGATGCAATTATACATATACAAGAACTAAAGAAAGAACAAGCATTTATAGAATTTGATGACTTAGATGATATAGGAAAGTGGATGAAAAAAGCAGAAGAAAAATACTTTGATTTTCCAGACAGAATATCTCTGGATAAATGGAGAGAGCTTTTAAGTGATGATATTTGTATAGGTTTAGACACAGTAGAGATTGTTCAAGAAAGGTTACTTGCTTTTTTTATGGATAATTACTATCTGCCCCATAAAGTATGGACATTAATAGATGAACGATTTGATATTACAGAGGATAGAGAAAAACTTTACGAAAAATTCCCTAAAAATTTCATAGATTTCGTATGCAATTCTATTTTTTATGAGGATTTTTTGGATTTCTATCTATTTGAAGGTCCTGAACTGGGAGAATATGATGATTATATAAGGCATTATTTTAGAGTAAAAGATATGCTAGATTATAATGAGCTAGAGGGTATAGAAAAAGAAATTGAAATAATGAAAAATAATGCAATTTATCATCCCTATGAAGATGTAGAAGTTGTTAGACATTATTTAAAATTAGGAAAGGATAAATATGCAGAAGAAATTATAATAGAATTGGGAAATAAATATCCTAATTCCGACTATATTACCTTATACGTAGGAGAAGTCTCTTTCCAGATAGGTGAAATCTCCAGAGCAAAAGAATATTATGAAAAACTCATTGAAAGAACTCCAAATCACTATAGTGCGAAACTAGGATTAGGTAAATGTTTTTTAGCAGAAAAGGAATATTTTAAAGCAAAAGAATGGTTCCTTGATATGTTATATGTTTTTTCTGGTGACCAAAATGCTTCAAATGAAATGATGAAAGCAAATGAATATTTGATAGAAAGTTATAAGGAGCAACTCGATGAAAATCCTGATGACTTTGAAGCATTAGTGGAATTAGGATGGTGCTTTTATCAAAATCATAAATTTGACGATACCATAAATCTTTTAGAAGGTGTAGACATTCCTGAAGATAACAAACCATTATATAACAATTTAATGGGAAGGACATATTTATCTGTCAACAATTATGAAAAAGCATATCCCCTTTTACTAGCTTGGGTAGATGATTTAGAAAAAATAGAAGATGATGGAAGTGAAGAGACAGCAAAGAGATTAAGAAACTTTGGATATTCATATTATACAATTGCAATAACTCTTTCAAACATAAAAGAACAAAACGAAGAAAATTTGAAAGAAGTTTTAAGTTATTTAGAAAAGGCAATTCAAAATGAAAAAGATGAAAACAACAAACTACTATATATGAATTATAAAGCACAGACATTTTTAAGATATGAAAATAATGAAGAATGTATAGATATATGTGATGAAATAATTAAAAGGGCATCAGATTATTATCCGGCATATTTGTTCAGACAGGAAGCTTATTACAATATGGAAAGGTATCAGGATGTAATTGATGATTATTACAATGCTATAAACATAGAGTCAGGATATTATATGCCATATCTTCTAGCAATAAAGACATTCCATCTATTTGGCAAATACGAAGATTGTTTAGATATTATAAAAAGGGCTGAAGACAATGATATAAATAATGAAGAAATAAGGCTGTATAAAGTTAAAGCTTTAAGGCAAACCCTTGAAACTATAGTGGAGGTAAGGGAACAGGCATATAAATTGGTGTTGGATTTAAAAGATGAGCATGTAAAAAATGACTACAAAGAAGAATTTTATTTGGATATTTTATATGCGGAAGCAGATGTATGTGTAGCTATGTATGAATTTCAAGATGCACTTAATGCTATGAATGAAGCTGTTAAACTAACTCAAAAAATTGAATTTGTATTTTACAAAGGATATATACATCACGAACTGGAAGAATATGATGAAGCAATAAATATATTTACAGAGCTTGATAATGAATATCCTAATGATGAAAAAATTATTTATCGTTTAGCAGCAGCTCATGAGGGGAAGCGTAATTTAGACGAAGCCATAGAATATTATAATAAACTTCTGGATATTAATCCTGAACGTACAGAAGCCTACTCTGCAATTGCCAGTATGTTAGAGGAAAAGGCACAATGCTCAACGGGAGATGAAAAAAGAAACTATTACAATGAAGCTTTAAAATATAGGGATAAACTAATTGAGATAAAAGAAACGGGATACAACTATCTTTCAAAGGGACTCACCCTTTCAAGACTTGGAAGAACTCAAGAAGGTATAGATAATTATTTAAAATCAATTGAGTTAGACCCTGCAAATCCGTTTCCATACAATAACTTGGGATTTAATTATCACAATTTAGGGGAGTATGAGAAAGCTCTGGAGTATTATCTCAAATCTATGGAATGTATGGATTATGAAGAAACACCTCTGCCCTTTAATAATATAGCAAAGACTTATAGGATATTGGAACAATATGATAAAGCTGAAGAATATTTAAAAAAGGGATTGGAAAGGTTTCCTAATAAGGATGTTTTTTATGAAAGTTTGAGTGAGTTATATGTAGTAATGGGTAAATATGATGAAGGAATTAAAATATGCAGCGAACATATGGAAAATGTAGAAAATGCAGATATAAATGAAATCAAGCGTACAAAGGGAGATTTATATAGACTTAAAGGTGATTTGTCGAAGGCAAAATATTATTATGAAGATGCAATTTGTAAAGGTAAAAATAATACCGATGCCTACCTTGATTTAGGTAAATTCTATTTATATCAAAATAAATATATAAAAGCTCTGCATTATTATAAAAAAGCATTAAAAGATGTAGATAAAACAGATTATGAAAATCTATTTATTATATATTTTCATATAGGAATGGTATATAAATTTTTAGGATTTAAAAAAGAAAGTTATTTTAAAAAGTCAATAGAGTATTGTATTAAAGATATAGGCGATGAAAAAGAATATTTTACAGATGATGGATATCTGCCTGCTAGACTACACAATATAACAAGGGCATATATAAATATGGGCTATATTAAAAATGCCGAACACTATATTGCTCAAATGGATAAATACAAAAAATGTAAAGGCTGTCCATATGGAAAATGTTATGAAAAATTTGCTTTAATGGGTATGTTAGCAGAAGCCAAAGGAGATATAGAAGAAGCATTGAAGTATTATAATATAGTATTAGAATATGAGCCAGAGTACCTTTATGCGTATATTGCAGTTAAAAGATTAGCATCTAAAAAATAAGGGGAGAATAGCATGATAATAGGAATAGATTTAGGAACAACAAACAGTTCAGTGTCATATTTTACAGAAGATGGTGCGAAAATAATTCCCAATCGTTTAGGGAAAAACATAACACCATCTGTTGTTAGTATAGATGAAAATTCTAATATATATGTAGGTGAAACTGCACTAGAAAGAAGTGCAATTTACTATGACAGTACAGCACAGGTTTTTAAAAGAGATATGGGAAGTCAGAAAGTTTTTAAACTAGGGAAAAATGAATTTAATGCTGAAGAGTTATCATCATTTATATTGAAATATTTAAAAGAAGATGCAGAACATTTTCTTGGTGAAAAAATAGAAGAAGCAGTAATAAGTGTTCCTGCATATTTCAACGATGAACAGAGAAAATCAACTAAAAAAGCAGGAGAAATGGCTGGATTTAGAGTAGAACGTATTATAAGTGAGCCTACAGCCGCAGCTATAGCTTATGGATTGTATCAAAAAAAAGCTGATGCTAAAATTTTAGTATTTGATTTAGGTGGAGGTACATTTGATGTCTCCATTTTAGAACTTTTCAATAATATACTTGAAGTTAGAGCAGTTGCTGGTGACAATTATTTAGGCGGAGAAGATTTTACTCAAATTCTAGTTGAGCTATTTATCAAAAAAAACAAAATAGATATAGAGTCTCTAGATTCAAAGACTTTATCACATATATTGGACCAAGCAGAGAAATGTAAAAGAGGATTTTCAGATAGTAAAATATCTTCTATGAACTGTATTATAAATGATGAACGAATTGAATTTCAAATAGATATTGATGATTATGAAGAGGCGTGTGAACCTCTTTTAGAAAAAATTAGAAATCCTATAAAGAGAAGTTTAAATGATACAAATCTGAGATTATCTCAAATAGATGATGTAATACTTGTAGGAGGCTCTACAAAACTTCCTATTGTAAGAAAGTTTGTAAATAAGCTTTTTGGAAGGTTTCCAAATACATCAATTAACCCTGATGAAGCAGTATCTCTAGGTGCAGCAATTCAAGCTGCTTTGAAAGAAAGAAACCAATATATAAAAGAAGTAATTTTAACAGATGTTTGTCCATATACTTTAGGAACAGAAGTTGTTATGGAAAGGGAAAATAATAGAAAAGAAGCAGGTTATTTTTGTCCAATAATAGATAGAAATACTGTAATTCCTGCAAGTAGAACTCAAACTCTATATACGGTATATGATAATCAAAGTAAAATAAGAATAAATATACTTCAAGGGGAGAGTAGATTTGCAAAGAATAATATATCTTTGGGAGAGTTATTTGTAGAAGTTCCCTTAGCTTTGGCAGGTGAAGAAAGTATAGATGTAACATACACTTATGATATTAATTCTATATTGGAAGTAGAAGTTAAAGTAAATTCTATAGGAAATAAAGTCAAACAAATTATTAAAAACAAAAATAATGATATGACTGATGAAATGATAGAGAAGCGAATGGAAGAAATAAGTTACTTGAAGATTCCTCCTAGAGAACAGGAAAAAAATAAACTTCTTTTATTCAAAAGTGAACGAATGTATGAGGAGAGTGTAGGAGATACGAGAAAGCAGTTAGATTATATAATTGTAAAATTTGAATCTGCACTTAAAACTCAGGATCCTATAAAAATAGAAAATGCAAGAGAAGTATTCAAAGAAGAGTTGGATTATATAGAAGAAGAGCAGAAGCTAAGATAAAATAGTATTTTTCAAGAACGCCGTTTTATAAGGAATTATTTTATGGTATAAATTTAGTAAAATGGATATAATAAAGAAATAAAAGAAAGATTAGCTAAATTTATTGACAACTCCAAGTAAAATAACTATAATTATATAAAAGTAAGAAAAGCATATATCAAAGAGTTAAAGGTAACTTTTCTTGAAACTCATTTACGGAAAGTTCATTAAGTAAAATACATCAAAGCAGAGCTTTCCTATTGGTTATAAGAAAACTTTGATAGGAAGAGTAGATATAAGAGGTAGTCAAAGGGAGCCTATGATAGTGAGACATAGGTACGAGACTTATATTGAAGAACATCCTTGAGTTTCTAATCGAAATCATTAAGAGAGTAGACTTAGACGGAATCACACCGTTACCTGTGAAACACATTATTGTGTGTTAAAGTGGCATTAGCAATTAGGGTGGTACCGCGGAAGTTAAACTTTCGTCCTTTTGGATGAAGGTTTTTTTATATTTTTTGATAAAAAAGAAAGGAGAGTATTATGAAAACTACTATTAAGAGTATCTACAATGACACGGATAAATATTTAAATCAACAAATTGAATTGGAAGGATGGATTAGAACATCAAGATCATCAAAGACTTTTGGATTTATAGAATTAAATGATGGAACATTCTTTAAAAATATTCAAATAGTTTTTGAAGAAGGATTGGAGAATTTTAAGGAAATAGAAAAATTGCCACTTAGTTCATCAATAAAGGTAAAAGGTACACTAATACCAACACCAGAAGCTAAACAACCTTTTGAAGTAAAGGCTAGTGAAATTGAAATTGAAGGATATTCAACTGCAGATTATCCATTACAAAAGAAAAGACATACATTTGAATATATGAGAACAATTGCTCATTTAAGACCTAGAAGCAACACTTTCAATGCTGTATTTAGAGTAAGATCTTTAACAGCTTATGCAATACACAAGTTTTTCCAAGAAAGAGGATTTGTATATGTTCATACTCCAATAATTACTGCTAGTGATGCTGAAGGTGCTGGGGAAATGTTTAGATTGACAACATTGGATTTGCACAATATTCCCTATACAAATGAGAAAGAAATAGATTTTACTAAAGACTTCTTTGGTAAAGAAACTAATTTAACAGTAAGTGGTCAACTAGAGGCTGAAGCTTTTGCTTTATCTTATAAAAACGTATATACTTTTGGGCCAACTTTTAGAGCAGAAAACTCAAATACGGCTAGACATGCAGCAGAATTTTGGATGATTGAGCCAGAAATAGCTTTTGCTGACTTACAAGATAATATGCAATTAGCAGAAGATATGATGAAATTTATTATTAAATACGTTATGGAAAATGCAAAGGAAGAAATGGAATTTTTCAATTCCTTTATTGATAAAGGTTTAATTGAAAGATTAGAGAATGTAGTAAATTCTGATTTTGGTTGTATAACTTACACAGAAGCTGTTGAGTTACTTCAAAAATCAGGAGAAGAATTCCAATACCCAGTAGAATGGGGTGTAGATTTACAAACAGAACATGAAAGATATATTTCAGAAAAAGTGTTTAAAAAGCCTGTATTTGTTATAAACTATCCAAAGGAAATAAAAGCATTTTACATGAGGATGAATGAAGACAATAAAACTGTAGCTGCTATGGATTTATTAGTTCCAGGTGTAGGGGAAATTATTGGTGGCAGCCAAAGGGAAGAAAGATTAGATGTATTAGAACAAAAGATAATTGAGAATGGAATGGATCCAGAAGATTACTGGTGGTATTTAGAATTAAGAAAATATGGTGGAACTAAACATGCTGGATATGGCCTTGGTTTTGAAAGAGCAATTATGTATATGACTGGTATGTCAAATATTAGGGATGTAATCCCATTCCCTAGAACAGTAAAATCTGCAGAATTTTAAAAAACAAGATCCTAGGAAAGATTTATATTCTTAGGGTCTTGTTTTTAATATTTTGGAAAATTAATATAAGATATAAATAAATATACTTTAATTCATAAATTTACGTCTATCTATTATGTATTATATAATCCTCTCTTTATTATTTTATCACTAACTATTTTGGAGAATTATCTCCCAGATAATAAAAATCATAATTTCCTTTGGAACTCTCTTGAAGAGAATATGATATAATAATGACAAGCATAGAAACCATTAATAATCTAATGGTTTGAAGCTTTATCATAAATATGGTTTTTATGTTTTTAGTTAAAATCATGTTAAACAAATTTTAATTATGAGTAATAAATGGAAAATGAGGTGATATGATTTGAGTGTAATACATTTATTAGCCTATGATTTTCCACTACCAGAGATGGATATGAGACAGTTCAAAAAAGTTTTTGTTTCTAAAACTACAATCGGCTTTTTACAAGGTTTTTCAGTAATAAATTGCTATTGTTCAAAGGATAATGTAGAAGTATCTAATTTAATTACTAAAAAGTATTGTCATGATGTTGGGTTGACGGAAGAAGCTTCCTGCATAGAAAATTTTAAGAATTATCTATTTAAATATATGCAACCTCATACTGAGATAGAGATATGGAGTATTTATCTTGGAGGTGATTATTCAAAGCATTATACCATAATGCCCAAATTAAGTAATATACCATTAGAGCATTTATTAATAGTTAATGATGAAATAGATTATTTTACAGAACATTATTTTAAACCTACGAAAAAGGAGATAAACTTATCTATGATGAGCAAAGAAGATGTTTTATTCATTTTAGAAAATACAGGTGTTTGTCTTGTTATTAAAAATTGAGGAACAATAAAAGGTAGGTGAATAGAAATTGAAAACACAAGAAAGACTAAATGATATTTTAAAAAATATTTTAGAACAATATGGAGTAGAAGACAAGACTTTAAATAGACTAACTCATAAATATATGCTTCATATTGATGAGTTAAGTAAAAGGTATCAGTATCTGGAAGATGGGAGCTTAAATGAAACATGTGTAGAAGAGTGTCTTCAGAAAGCTACAGAAATATATAGATTTATAAATTATAGTGATAATCTTTTAGTTGTTTACGATAATTTATTTGGACAAGATGATGAAATAGAGAAGGAGTTTTTAGAAAGTACTCTAACTCATATATCTAAATATGATACATATGAGTTAAAATGGCAATATCCTATACGTAAGGATGATTTATCAATACATCAAGATAATGAAATCTATACCTGTATAAGACATTTATATCATGTGAAAGAAATAAATATACAGAAATTATTTAGAGAGATAATTTTATCAGATATAGGTGGAGAAATAGATTTTTGTTCATCTATTTTTGCTATGGATATTAATAGTGGATGCATTTTTCATTTATATGATGATAGAGGAATTTATGTTTTTGCTCTAAAGGAAGAATATCTTACTGATGTATGGAAGGAATTTCATGATAGTATTTTTACGTTAGATTATCAAAATTTCAAAATAAAAGTAAACAATCTTTATTGGATAAATGAAACCAAGGATGATCCTAATGATTTATGTCTTCATGGAGATATAATAGTTACTATAGGAGAAGAATTATCCTATTCATGTACTATTAGTGCAGCAGCTCTTAGAATGTTAAAGACCTTATCTGAAGACCATTTGTTAGCAAAAGGAGAGCATATGTTACCTTGCTGTGGACATTCTATGGTTCCCAATGAAACTTTACATGAGGTAGAAATCATAGGATGTGATAATGGAATTGATTGGACTGTTCTACATGAAGATGGTATGGTTAGGCTTATTACTGAAAAAGGAAATACTGTATTTGCTTATTATCTTCAGTATAAGGAAGAAGTATTGCATTTTGCTAATATGGTGGAAAATTTTTATAAGGAATCTTTGTCTAAAAATATTCCAGAAGATGAATTTGAAAGAAATGGATATATAGCATTTTGGAATGAGTGGCATAGAAGAAAGAGGGATTTGAAAAGTGAAAAATAATATTATTAAAGAATATGGGTTAGTACATGATAATATAATTATTTCTTATATGGTTGACTTTGAAAAACAGATTTTACAAATAAATACAAAGAGTTATGACGAAGAAGTAGTTATTAGATTTCAAGGGCTACTTGCTCATGTTTTTGAAAACGTTCTTTTGAATAATATTATTTTAGAGATTTATCAAGTCACAATAGAATGCTTTTTATTAGAGAAAGTTAATAGGATTTCAGAAGTTCTAAAATATGGATTTCCAACAATTGAAGTAAGTAACATTAAGGAATTAGAGGATTACTTAAAAGAGAAGGAGTACAGAGTATTTTATTTAACAGCGTCCTTATGGATGTGTGGATATATTATTGCAAAAGAGATTATTTTAATGTAAGTATCATGTATTTTATAATTTTAAGATATATGCCTTAAGCTTTTAATCTAGGTAGGGTTTTTAAATGAAAAAATATCTTACTGTTATTATAGCTTGCATTTGTATAATATGGCTAGGTGTGCATTATAACCAAGATAGAGCCAATCAATTAACTCAAAATTCTAATAGTGCAAAAAATAATCACAATAGTGATTTCATTACTTTTTCGGATCCTCATTTGGAGCAAGCAATCAGAAAAAAAACATCAAAAATGACAGGTGAAATACATAAAGCAGACTTGGAAAACATTACTGTCCTTGAAATTGCTTCAGCTAATATTAAAGACTTGAGCGGAATTGAGAATCTAACCAATTTAGAAGAGTTAGACTTATCATGGAATGGCATTAGAGATATAAGCAGTATAAGTAATTTAACTAACTTAGTTAAGTTAAATCTATCTTACAATAATGATATTCGTGACATAAGTGCACTGAATAACTTAAAGAATTTAACTCAATTGAATATAAGTCGTACCTGAGTTGAGGATATAACCCCTTTAAGTAATCTACCAAAATTGGATATACTTAATATCTCATATTGTGAGCATATAAATATTAATGTGTTAGGAGATTTAAGCAATTTAACTGAATTATACTTCTATTCTTATGAAATTAGCGATATAAACTTCTTAAGTAATCTACCAAATTTGACTGAACTATATTTAGGCTATGATGGGAATGCAGACATAAGTTCTCTAAGCAACCTATCCAACTTGCAAAAATTACATTTACCGGGTTATATTTCTGGAGGCAAAAGTAATCTAAAGGATATAAGTGTTTTAAATAACTTGGAAAATTTAACTGAGCTAAATTTGTTCAATGCAGAAATAAGTGATATAAGTCCTTTACATAATCTAACAAATTTAACCAAATTGAATTTATCTGATAATCAAATCTCTGACATAAGTGCTCTTGAAAATTTAGTAAATTTAACAGAGTTAAAATTAAATAATAATAAAATAAGTGATATAAGTCCTTTACGGAATCTAACGAATTTAATAAAATTAGATTTATCTAATAATCAGGTTTCAGACATAAGTGCCCTTAGTAATTTAGAAAATTTAACAGAGCTAAAGTTAAATTCTAATAAAATATATGACATAAATTCTCTAGAAAAGCTTAACAAATTAACATGTTTAGTACTTAATGAAAACCAAATATCTGACTATAGTCCTATAAAGGAATATTATCAGAAACTTCAAATTAAAGACTTTTAATTAAATAGTATTAACAGATAACTTTGGTTCTCTGTCAAGAAAAAGACAGGCTAAACATGATAAATCTATATTCTGTTAAATAACTGTAACAGGTATCTATTTGACGTTTACATTATTTTAATGGAATGATTAGGAAAAATATAAGAGATGTAATTAAATATTACATTTAAAATAAAAACGTGGGAGGACTATTTATGAATCAAAATAAAATAGATGAATACGGTCATATTGTAGATAAAGAAGGCAATGTAATAGATGAAGATGGTAAGGTTTGGGAGAAAGATGATAGATGGTTTAGGATTGGTTTATTTGAATTAATATGTGGACTTGATACAGATGGTGAAATTAAAGTACCAACTTTTTGTAAATATAGTATAGGGAAACCAGGAGATTATTGTTTAGAAAATCCATGCCCACATATTTCAGCATGTACAGTTCCCAGGACTTTAGCTTATACAAATAAATATGGATATGTAGAAGATAGTTCTAGTTTTGATGAAGGTATTTATATTGAAGATGATGAAATAGATGAAAGAATAGAAAAGCTATTAAAAATATGGGAGGATATATGTATTAAAAATATTGATGAATCCTATGAAGAATATATTAAAGACAAGCTCAAAGATAATTTACAGGGAGAGGTATAAGTGAAAAGATATATAAAGATTCGTCATTGGAATTATTGGTTTGGTATATATGGATTTTCTGAATTTCCTACTGAAGTTGAATTTGATATAACGTCGGATTCAAGAGGTGAAGATATAGTATTTCATTTTGATTTAATGGACTTAGATTGTATGGAATATTATATAGAAAATAATCTTTATATAGAGAAAGAAGATGAGGGGTATAATAAATTTTTAGAATCTTATAAGGAGTTTTTAAATGGAGCAAAACTTCATTTAGTTACAATCCTTTATTATCCTACAAGTATATTTAAGAATAATTTCAATTATAAAATATTTCCTAAATATAAAATAGGTAGTTTACTAGATATAAAAAATAACCAAGGAGAATCTCCGTATTATGTAGATATATTCATTAAGGAAAGAAATGTTTTAGCACCTTGGAAGTTGATTTGCCATATGAAAGAAATAATGTTAGATTTATTTGGGGAGGAAGTAGAATTAGAAATTATTGATATTCCAAGTTATAAAGAAACATTAAAATCTTTTTTTGAATAGATAATTAACTATTTAAAGTAAGATAGGAATTTAGAGAGTAAGAAAATTGATATAGGAGGGTTATTGAATGGGTAATTCATGGAGTGGATTAAGACGAGAATTGGAGAATGATTATATATGTGAATCATTAAAGGGAAGAGTACAATATTTTATAACTCATTATCGTAAAGCACATGATGATTATGGAAGAATTGCCATAAGAGTTGATGGGAAGGAGGTTTTAAGAGGAAATCCCTTTAATTATTATGTAAAGGGTTATGTTTATAAGGAGAGGGTATTAAAAGAGGAGAGGGGAGTTCCAACCAGAAAATGGACAGGAAAAGAAACTTTGTATAATGAAGAAAATGAAGAGGTTGAAGATATGGTAAATGAAATGATGAATAATGATGGTTTTTTTGAAATTTACCATATTACGGATGCTATTGGGGAATATAAAAATTTAGATATAAAAGAAAGTATTAATTCCCCTAATCCTATGATACGAATGTTTGCAATTATGGACAGAAGAATAGGAAAGCGTACCCTAATGAATATAATACCAGAAGTTGATAATCAGCCTCAATGGTTACAATTCTTTTATAAACTAAGGCTTGAGTCCGAGAATTTATTATAAAGAGTACAAGGAAAGATATTTATACTTAAGGAGATCCTCCAAAAGATTAAATAAAATGCAATAGGGTAAAGGTATAAATTATAAAAATATCTTGATTTAAAATGATTTATTGGTTATAATAGGTCTTAAATTAATAAATACTGTGAAGGGAAGTAGTAAGTCCTAATTAATTATAGAGAGCTATCGGTTGGTGAAAGATAGCATTGATGAAGACTGAACTCGTCCTTGAGTTACTAAGGTGAAAAAGTAATCTTAGTCGGTTAAATGCCGTTATATTTTGAGTGGATAGAAATATCAATAAGAGTGGTACCGCGGAATTTACCTTTCGTCTCTATAGAGATGAAAGGTTTTTTTATGACCTAACTTAGCGAACGAAGTGAGCTTTAGTAGGTCAAACGCAATGAGCACCAACCTTAATGTAGAATTTATCATTGGGAGTGTCTGTGAGGACCAAATTTGCACGACTGTTAGCGAGTGAATAGATTTGAGCTGCGAGACTGCGGTAAATGACCTAGCTAAGTGAGCTTTACTGCTATGAGAATTGCATTATGAAGGAGGAAAGAATATGAGAGAGTATAGACCAAATGAAATTGAAAAAAAATGGCATGAAATTTGGAAAGAAAGAGAACCTTTTAAAGCATCAAATAAATCTGATAAGCCAAAGTTTTATGCATTAGTAGAATTCCCTTATCCATCAGCAAATGGACTGCATGTAGGCCATCCAAGACCTTATACGGCATTGGATATCGTTTCTAGAAAGAGAAGACTTGAAGGGTACAATGTTTTATTTCCAATGGGATGGGATGCTTTTGGATTACCTACAGAAAACTTTGCTATAAAAAATAAAATCCATCCAGCTATAGTTACAGAGCAAAATGTTGCAAGATTTAAAGCTCAATTGCAATCAATAGGATTTTCATTTGATTGGTTAAGAGAAATAAATACTACAGACCCACATTATTATAAATGGACTCAATGGATATTCCTTAAACTATTTGAAAAAGGTTTGGCATATAAGCAAGAAATGCCTATTAACTGGTGTCCATCATGTAAGATTGGATTAGCAAATGAAGAAGTTGTCCAAGGAAACTGTGAGAGATGTGGCGGTGAAGTAGTAAGAAGAGTAAAAAACCAATGGATGTTAAAGATAACTGAATATGCAGATAGACTAATATCTGACCTAGATAAAGTAGATTATATTGAAAGAGTAAAAGCTCAGCAAACAAATTGGATTGGTAAATCTGAAGGGGCAGAAGTAGAGTTTCAAATTGCAGGAAAAGAAGATAAGTTAAGAGTATTCACTACTAGACCTGATACTCTATTTGGATCAACATATATGGTTATAGCTGCTGAGCATCCTCTAATAGAAAAATATAAAGATGAGATAGAAAATCTAGAAGAAATTAAAGAATACCAGCATGAGGTAAGTAAGAAATCAGACTTTGAAAGAACTGAACTATCAAAGGAAAAAACAGGGGTGGAAATAAAAGGTTTAAGAGCTATAAATCCTGCTACAGGCCGTGAAATTCCTATTTGGATTTCTGATTATGTTCTTATGAGCTATGGTACAGGAGCAATCATGGCAGTACCAGGACACGATACTCGTGACTGGGAATTTGCAAAGAAATTTAATCTTCCTATAATCGAAGTAATAAAAGGCGGAGAAGTAGAAAAAGAAGCCTACACAGATACAGAAGAAGGAGTTGTTGTAAACTCTGATTTCATCAATGGTATGGAAGTAAAGGAAGCAAAAGAATATATTACTAAATGGCTAGAAGATAAAGGTCTTGGAACTAGAAAAGTAAACTTCAAGCTTAGAGATTGGGTATTCTCTAGACAGAGATACTGGGGTGAGCCAATACCTCTAGTACATTGTGATGAATGTGGTTGGGTGCCAGTACCTGAAAAAGAATTACCTATTATGTTACCAGAGGTAGAGAACTATGAGCCAACAGATACTGGTGAGTCACCATTGGCTAATATTAAGGATTGGGTAGAAACTACATGTCCAAAATGTGGAGGTAAAGGCCATAGAGAAACTGATACAATGCCACAATGGGCAGGGTCTTCTTGGTATTTCCTTAGATACATTGACCCATGTAATGAAGAAGAATTTGCTTCTCAAGAAGCATTAGAATATTGGCTACCGGTAGATTGGTATAATGGTGGAATGGAGCATACTACACTTCACCTATTATATTCAAGATTTTGGCATAAGTTTTTATACGATATTGGAGTAGTGCCTGGACCTGAACCTTATGCAAAGAGAACTTCTCATGGTATGATATTGGGAGATAATAATGAGAAAATGTCAAAATCAAGAGGAAATGTAGTAAATCCTGATGATATAGTAAGAGATTATGGTGCAGATACATTAAGAACCTATGAAATGTTCATTGGAGACTTTGAAAAATCCGTACCGTGGTCAGAAAATGGTGTAAAGGGATGTAGAAGATTCCTTGAAAGAGTATGGAGACTTCAAGATATCTTAACAGAAGGCAATAGCTATACAAAGGAATTAGAATCAAGTATTCACAAGACAATTAAGAAAGTATCTGAAGACTTCGAAACATTAAAATTCAACACAGGTATTGCTGCCCTAATGTCTTTATTAAATGAATTTAATGACTTTGGAAAAATTACTAAAGGAGACTTGAAGACTTATTTAATATTATTAAATCCTGTAGCCCCTCATATAACAGAAGAGATGTGGGAAACTATTGGCTTACCTGGATATTTACATGAAACAACTTGGCCTCAATATGAAGAAGCTAAAACAGAAGATGAAGTAGTTGAAATACCAGTACAAATAAATGGAAAAGTAAGAGGAAAAATAGTGGTAAATGTTAATGATAGTCAAGATATTGTAAAGGAAAAAGCAAAAGCTGATGAAAATATAATGAAATATTTAGAAGGAAAACAAATAGTGAAAGAAATATTTGTAATGGGAAAAATATATAATATAGTTGTAAAATAAAAGCACTTAATTCAGTTAAAATACTAGGTTGATAGGCTGTCGTCAAAAAATCTTCAAAAATTTGATTGATTTTTTTCGACAGCCTTTATGATTTCATCATCAGTATGAACATAGTTTTTTAGAATCATTTCAACAGTATCACTGGCTAATTAAGATATTATTTTCATGTTAACATTATTTTAACTAATTGATTAATAAATGTGTATCTAATCTAAAAGAAAATAAAAAATAATTAATAAAGAAAAAATCGAGGACAAGCCTCGATTGTATTGTATTTAGCGTCTACTAAATCCAATCACTACATTAGTTATTTACCATATATTTTATAATAAGAGGTAGTGGACAAGAACCCTCATATTAAAATATGAGTAATGTTAATGAATTGTTAATATTTAAGTATAAAAATAATATGGAAAACAAGGGATTAGAGGTGAAAAATTTTATTTAAAGTCTCTTTAACAGTTTATGCTGGCTGAAGAAAAGTGTTAATATTTAAGATAAATTATTTTTGAAAAATGTAATAAACAATGGCTAACGGAGAAATAATAACTATATCTAAAAAATTTGATAAAGATAAGTGTAGACTTAATTATACGTCAATTAATAAACAATTTTCAGAAATAACAGGATATGATTATATCTTAGAAATTAAAAATTATTTCATTGAAAAAGTGAGTAAAGAACAAATAATAACGTTAATATGTCATGAACTTAGATATATAGATAAATTTGGAGACTTACAGCCATACTACATAAAGAATAGGAGTGATATGGAGCAACATTAAAAGATTAGTCAACAACTAAAGCAGAAATAAAGAGTTGATAAACGATGATCTCCTAAACCCAGAGCAGCATATATCATAAATATACTAAAATCAAGCATTATAGATATGTAAAGAAATAGACTCTAAAGAAAATATATATTTAGAAATGAAGAAAGGATACCTAAAAAAGTTGGAAAAATAATAAGAAAATGAAGGAAAGTAACTTATATTTTTTTAAAACAATAAAAATGTTAAGAAATATAGTAAATTATTACAAGAAAAAGTAAAGGCATTTAATGAAAAACAACTGAGGGACTAAAATTAATTTGATGTTCTACGATTTTATTTATAAAGATAGTGCTCAAGGCTGGCATAGGAGCATCCAATGGTATCAATGGGTAAATATGAAGATTTATGGTTGTTGTAGATAAAGATAGATATATAAATAAAAAAAGATGAGAAAACATAAAAAAATCGGGGCGAGCCCCGACTGGTGGGAAATTTAGCATCTACCAAATCCGCCACAACTGCAGAATAAAATCACTAATAATAGGAAGAAGAATAGTAATGAATCATCCATACCACATTCACCACCAAATAATCCACCACGACATTGATTATCTACCATAATAGCACCTCCTAATAAAAATTTAGAACAAAAACTCTTACATTGGATCATGAGTACCGAAAATAAATTGTTAAAGTTTAAGTATAAAAATAATGTGAAGAGTAAGAGAACTGCGATAAGTATTTTTTAGATCTCTATAATAGTTTATGCTGATTAAAGAAAAGTGTTAATGTTTAAAGAGAGTTATTTTTATATAATTTCATTGATTTTAATTATTTTATAGTTGAATATAATATAGTTGTAAAGTAAATAAAAATATGAAATAATATAATTCTGCTATATTTAAGAACAGAACTATTATAAAAGGAGGTAATTAAATGCCGAGAATAAAAATTATAACGGACAGCACTAGTTATATGAGAAAAGAATATGTAGAAAAAGAAAAAGTAACAGTTGTGCCACTTAGCTATGTTTTGGGAGAAAAAATGTATACAGAAGGTTTTCCAGGAGAATTTGAGAACTTCTTTGAAAAACTTAGTACGACCAACTTATTTCCAACTACATCACAACCACCTGCTGGTGATTTTTTGAGTGAATTTAATAAGGCATTAAAAGAATACGATGAGATAATAGCTATTCTTTTATCTTCTAAATTAAGTGGCACTTACAATAGTGCTATACTTGCTAAAAATATGTTAGGGGATAAAAGGATTACTATTGTTGATTCAGAACAAGCAGCTTCAAATTTGAAATTTTTAGTTGAAGATGCAGTAAATATGGTTAAGCAAGGAAAAGAGGCTAAAGAGATAGAAGCGTATTTAGAAAATAAAAGGTATAAAATGAAAATCTATGTAACAACAGATACTTTAGAATATTTGGGCAGAGGAGGAAGGCTTTCTTCTGTACAATCTACGGTTGGGAATTTATTAAATATAAAACCAATAATTGAACTAAAAGATGGAGAACTTCAATTGTTAGAAAAGGTTAGAGGAAAAAATAAAGCGATAAATGCTATAATAGAAAAGATTCCTAAAAATGTTGAAAGAATAAGTATTTGTCATATCTTAAATGAAGAAGAAGCAAATAGATTAGAACACATCTTAGAAGAGAAATTTCCTAATATAAATATTTCTATAGATGAATTAGGACCAGTAGTTGGTGCTCATTTAGGGCCTAAAAGTATAGGAGTTTGTTTCTATTAAACTTTGGGCTGTAAGCCCAAAGTTTAATCTTAATTATCTAATATTTAAGAAATAGATTTTTTTATTAAAGGAAATATGATATAATTGTAACGAATTGTAAAGGAATTTATTATAATTGGAGGTGTTTTTATGAGAAAAATTTTAATTACTGGAGCTTTAGGACAAATTGGTTCAGAATTGACTACAGAATTAAGAAAAATTTATGGTGCTAATAATGTAATCGCTAGTAGTAGAAGAGTTAAAGAAGGTCATGAAAAATTAATAGAGTCTGGACCCTTTGAAATATTAAACATTAACGATGCTAAAGGAATTTCTGAAGTAGTTAGGAAACATGATGTTAATACTATAATTAATTTAGCAGCAATATTATCTGCAGTAGGAGAACAACATCCTGAACAATGCTGGGATATAAACATGAATGGCTTATATAATATTCTTGAAGTTGCTAGAGAAGAAAGTTGTATGGTATATACACCAAGTTCAATAGCAGCTTTTGGTCCATCAACACCAAAGGATAAAACACCACAAGATACTATTCAAAGACCTAATACGATGTATGGAGTTACTAAAGTTGCAGGAGAACTTCTATGTGACTACTATTATAAAAAATTTGGAGTAGATACTAGAGGCGTTCGTTTCCCAGGATTAATATCATATGAAACTTTGCCTGGTGGAGGTACTACAGATTATGCAGTACATATTTATTATGATGCTTTAAAGAATAAGAGATATACTAGCTTTATAGATAAAGGAACTAAGATGGATATGATGTATATGCCTGATGCATTAGATGCTATAATTCAATTAATGGAGGCAGACTCATCTAAGCTAATTCATAGAAATGCTTTCAATGTTTCAGCTATGAGTTTTGACCCAGAAGAAATTGCTGCATCTATAAAAAAAGTAATTCCTGAATTTGAAATAGACTATGAAGTAGACCCAGTGAGACAATCTATTGCAGATTCTTGGCCAAATTCATTAGATGATACGGCAGCTAGAGAAGAATGGGGATGGAATCCTAAATATGATTTAGATTCCATGACTAAGGATATGTTAGAAAAATTAAAAATTAAATTAGGATTATAGATAATTGATAAGGACTAGAGAGATTTGATATGATACTTCCAAAGTAGACAGTCTAATTAATTAAAAATAGACTATCTACTTGGAGGTATTTTTTTATGGGGAGAAAAGCAAAGTATAGCAAAGAAATAAAAATACAGGCCTGTA
>NZ_JAHLPM010000006.1 GCF_018917865.1 Tissierella simiarum | reverse complement strand
CTTAGGAAGCCTTATTCTTTTTGGCGTGTCCAAGTACGCCCTATGCTGAAAGCAAGTGCTCACAGTTTACATTTATACTACCTTAATCCTCACTGGATTTAAATACTCTTCATTAATTAAGTTAATGTTTTTTATATTTGCTTTTCTCATTATGTTTAAAGAGCCATTTATATCTGCGTTTAATATAACTTCTGTAGCTGATTTATATTGACCTCGTGAGATTCTTCTGCCACTAAAAGGATAACTTTTCTTATCAAAAGCACTATAAATAGGCAAGCATCATTAGCTAAAAAATCAGCTTGTGAAGTATAACTCTCTTAAAGCTAAATATTCACCTTTAGACAAATGTTTAAGCTGTTGTTTTTGAACACCAAACAAAACTTCTTTAGTAGGCTTTTGGGGCATTTAAATCCTCCTTTCTTAGAAAATTATAGTAATATTATAGTATAATAGTCACGATTTTACAATAAATGCTATTATTTATGTAATCTAATAAAAGAAAAAACTTAGCTAAAGCTAAGTAAAAATTCACCACCCACCTATACATGATGGGTGTACTCTTTTTGAAAAAAGATAGAATTTAGTAAAACCACTATATTTTAGGGTTTTAAGGTTAATTTAAGTCTTTAGTAAGATTGATTTAAGTTTCTAATAAGACTTATTTAAGAAAAATAAGCTATTCTATAAATACTATTAAGAAATTAAATATTTCAAAGGGAGGTATGCTTATATGTTTAAATTTCCAGATCATCTTTATACAGATGTACGTATAGAAGATGTGTATGAAACAGAAATAGTTTACTCCACTGGGGAGATTGAAGAGTCTAAAATCAGAAACTATAAAGCTGCTTTTATTAGAGTATTTGATGGAGAAATGTGGTATTACAGCTCGATATCAAATTTAGAAAGCATTCAAAAAGAAATAGATTCTCTCTCATCCTATGCAAGTCCTAATAGAGAAATAGATAATCATCCTATTGTAAATAAACTACAAGTCACCAAGGAAAAACTTTTAAAATTTGAAGATAATGGTATGGAAAAAATTGAAATAAAAAGAAAACATGACTTATTAAAAGAACATTTTCCTTTGCTAGAAGGCAGTACATTCATTAAAAATTGGAAAGCTGCTTATGTAGACCGAAAAGTTAATAAAGAGTTCTATTCAAGTAAGGGCTCAGAAGTCATTTTCGATACCCAATCTACTGGAATATTTATATCGATGCAATTCGGTTATGAGGAAAAAATGTTTTCTGAAAATTATCAGATATCCTACGATAATTTTGATAGCCTAGATGGTAAATTAGAAAATTTTAAATCTTTTATTAAGCAATGTGAGGATTTCCTATTGGAATCTCAGCCCGTTAAACCTGGTAAATATACAGTGATATTATCTCCTTCATCTGCTGGTGTATTTGCTCATGAAAGTTTTGGACATAAAAGTGAAGCCGACTTTATGATAGGTGATGAAGCTATGAAAAAAGAGTGGGCAATAGGAAAAAAGGTAGGAAGCGATATTCTTTCTATTGTGGATAGTGGCAATATATCTGGTAGCGGTTATACACCATTTGATGATGAGGGTATAAGGGCAGAGAAAACTTACCTTATTAAGAATGGCATATTAAGTGGTAGACTTCACAGTGGTGCTACGGCTGCTTCTTTAGAAGAAAATTTGACTGGAAACGCTAGGGCTGTTGACTTTGAATTTGAGCCTATAGTAAGGATGACAACAACATATATAGAACCAGGCAATAAAACAAAAGACGAATTATTCTCAGAAGTTAAAGAAGGAATATATGTTGAAACTATTAAACATGGGTCTGGAATGTCTACTTTTACTCTGGCCCCTTCACTAGCTTATTATATTAAGGATGGCAAAATTGCTAATGCAGTAAATATTTCAGTAATTACTGGTAATGTCATGGAAACATTAAAAGAAATTGATGGATTATCTGATAAACTTGAAATACTCAGCTTCGTTATAGGAGGATGTGGTAAAATGGAGCAAGCGCCTCTACCCGTAGGATTTGGTGGACCTTATGTTAGGGTAAATAATCTTAATGTACAATAGGGGGAATATCAATGATAAAAGAAAAATATATTAATAGAGTTAAAAAAATATCAATTAATGTGACTCAAACTAAGATAGATTCCATAAGCCATAAGGATATAGAAAAGACAGGACTTAGAATATATAAAAACGGATATATAGGTTATTCAGGAGCAATTGGAAGATATGAAGAGGAAGAATTAGAAAAAAGAGCAAAAGATTCATTAAATAACAAAATGCCTTACCAATATAATCTTGGCAAAAACCTTAGAAAAAAAGAAGATTTTTCTTCTGAAATAATTAAGGAAGATAATTTAGTAGAAGAGCTCAATGAATTGCTAGGTGCTCTTAGAAAAGAACAACCTGAATTCTACTTTTCAAATAAATTCAATCTTATTGAACATGAAGTTAGACTTTTAAATGATAATGGCCTTGATTTATATTATAAAGATAAATACATTGATTTTATACTTATCTTTAAGGAAAAAACATCTCCCAATATTATGGATGGCTTTGTAGGGCTAAACGGGAGGAAATATAGTCGTAAGCTAGCTTTAGAAAACATTAATCAAATATGCAGTGCCTATAGAAACAAAGTAATGCTGCCAAACAAGAAAGTTTTACCAGTAGTTTTTTCTACGGACGATATGCTACCTCTTGAAAAATTTCTTGAAGATTTAAATGGAGATAGATTTGGCAGCAAAAGCTCTTTGTTAAGTAATAAAAGAAATAAAAAAATATTTAATGAAAATTTCACTTTATACCAGACCAACAATCCTAATGACTGCATTGTCCCTTTCTTTGATGCAGAAGGAGTTATAAATGATAACCACAGATATCCCCTCATAAAGGAAGGTATAATTGTATCCCCTTATACAGATAAAAGGATATCCAATAAATATAATTTACCTTTAACAGGATGTGCAGCAGCAGAATATGACGGTATGCCTAACTTAGGATTTCCAAAATTGAAAATTAAAGAATCGGAAAAAACTGCTAAGGAGCTATTAGGCGGCGAAATGGGAATCTTCATACTAGTAGCTTCCGGAGGAGATTTTACTCCTGAAGGAAACTTTGCTACACCAGTTCAATTAGCATTTTTATTTGACGGAGAAAAATTCATTGGTAGATTACCTGAACTAAGCATATCTTCAAATGTTTTTCATATGTTTGGTGATTCATTTTTAGGTGTAAGTAAGGATACAATGAACCCTCTTTCTAATAACAAGTTTCTAATAATGAATATGGAAGTATCTAAAATATAAACATAGACCATGACTATTTAGTCATGGTCTATGTTTATATCTAGTAATTTAGACGGATTGTTATTCCCTAAAGTTTCTATTATAATTAGTGGGCTGCCATCACAGCTTTTTTAATTTAAATATTATTTCTTAAATTCAGGAGGTATAAAACATGAAAAAAAAATTAATCTTAATAGTCTTAATCATTTCTTCAATATTACTTACTTCATGTAGTGGTAAAAACACGACTTTATTTACAGATAAATCGGTTAAGGAGGAATCTGCTAATATAACAAAAAAATATAACGCCTATGTAGAAGCTAATAATATTATGAATGATGTTTTAAATCAATCTTTAAATTACTACTACAAAAGCTTTGGATTAGATATAGATAACTTTGAACCAAAGGAAAAGGCCTTTGTTACAAGTTCCGTTTCATCTTTTAATGTTGATTTGATTCAGGAAAAACTTAGTTTCTATGATAATGAACCTATTATTGAGAATCTAGATAGTGCTGCCAAAAATTTAGAACCTGCTATAGTAGAACTTGCAAATATTATAAATGAGATTAAAATTTACTACGATTCTAAATCTTATGTTGATGATGATTTTAAAGAAGGCAGAGAATTACATACAAAGCTTTGTACAAGCTATGAAAACTATTATCAAAAAAAAGAAACCTTTTTCGTTCCTTTAATAGAATTATCTTACGAGGAATCAGAAAAAGCTATGGAAAACTATCTTAAAAATAATGAGTTGATAAAATATCACTCAATTGATTATATGGTAACAGCCCTTGATTTATTTACTGAGTTAAAAAGTCAAAATATAGACAACGAAAATCTTACTGTTGATTCTGAAAAATTTGCAGAGCAATATAAAATTCTATCAGAAAAAATAAATGAACTTGTTGATGCAGTCAACAACTCTAAAAATGAAGAAATAAATCAATTTGAACAAAGTAACTTTAACAAGTTTATAAATTATACTCAAGAAACAAAAGGAGCTGCTGCCCAAATCTCGCAAGATCTAAATGAGGGAAATCTTTCTATTAAATCTTTAAATGAATTCTATAAAAACTATAGGACAATGATTCATTACTATAATAGAGTTGTACAATTCTCCAATAACATAGATAATCTAAATTACTTTCCTGTAATTTAATTATAGATATAAAAACAATAAAATAGTTATTAACCCAAGGAGGAATAAAATGTCGAAAAAAAAATCTTTATTAATTCTACTATTTTTACTTTGCTTTACTATTACTGCTTGTAACTCTACTGGCAAACAAGAAGAAGAACCGGCTACTACATCTACTGAAGTTAGTGATTCTCAAGCTGATTATGAAAGAAAAATTATTACTAAACAAAATGCTTATGTTAATCTTGGAAATTTCATTACAGCTGAATATTTCAATAGAATTATTGACACATACTTTAGCAGATTTGGTACAGAAGAATTTGTTAAGCCATCAAGTGCACCTTTTGTAAATGCCGTTGCAAAACATGAAATTGATTTAATAGATGATGCATTAGAGCGTTCTGAAAGAGAACCTTATATTGAAGGATTTGACGAGTCAGTGCAAGACTTAGTGCCAAAACTCAAAAACTTGATTAGCATCATGGATGAAGCCCATACATATTATAAACAGAAAGACTATATAGATGATGACTATGCTAAAGGTGCTGAATACCATAATCAAATAGTCTCAATATATTTCAATGAATTTTATCCATCTCTTGAAGTATTCTTCGGCTATATGGATGAATTAGCTAAAAACCAACGTGAAAGTAATATGCAGTTATTAGTAGAAAATGATTTTATGATAAGGTATCATATACTCGATGTATTATATAAAGCTCAAGATATTCAATCTGGAATTTATGATCAAAATGTTAGTTCAGAAAATATTTTAGAATTAAACCTTGATTTAATTAAGGAAGACTATGAAGCATTAATTGAATCTATAAATAAGCTTAAAGAGTATTCAAAAGATAATAAACGTCTAGAAGCTGAAGGTTTTGACTCAGTTCAGATGGAACAATATATAGGTTATGCAGCCGAAGTTAAAGCCGCTATTACAGAAATAATTCAAAGAGTTAATGACAAAAATCCCGTTCCTGAATCTGACATTAAACATAACTATGTTTCTTCTACATCGGGAACCCCTGAAAAACTTGATTCTAGAATAAGTGCTTTAATTGATTACTATAATTCTTCTTTTTCTAGATAATCATTATCTTAATAAAAGTGTTGCAGAGGTAATCTACAACACTTTTATACTTTTATCTATCATAGAATTTAACTTTTCTTCTTAAAGATATTTTTATAAATAGATTGTAGTGAAAAAAGTGTTCCATTAATGGCAGTAGTCATGGTTTTTACTAAAATTGGAAGACTACTGAATTGATCCGGGCTATCATCTATTAAATAGGTCCAAGTTGATGAAGGCACTTTTAATTCTTCTTTATCTAGCTTTATTCCATCTTTACCAACTTCTATATTGTTGAAAGTCTTCACTATTTCTAAATCTATCCTATTCATCATTTCATCAAAAGCCTCTATTGCCATCTTATGAAATTCATCTAAAGGACTTTTTCTTCCTATCACAACCAAATGTATACTTTCTCTTATATAAGAAACATAATCTAGATAGTCGGCCCAGCATCTGTTTATATGATATAAAGTAATCTGTTTTTCAAGGCTTTTCAATGCCTCTTCACCTATTTGGTTAAGAAAGTGATCATATTGCTGAGGTGCTTTAGTACGTAATGTATCTACTGAAACTTTATCCATAAGTATCCTTTGTCGCTTATCATAAATTATACGTCGTTGCTGCTCCACAATAAAAGAATACTTCCATAGCTGCCTTCTAGTATCCGAGTTATATCCCTCCATAATTCTTTGTTCTTTTTCTATTCGTTGGCCAATAGCAGGATCTTCAATTTTTTCTTCATTCTCAATATGTTTAAGCAAATGAGTTAAATTGCTCATATTATATTTCTTAATCATATCATCTTCTAGACTAATAATGAACCTGCTTTCTCCAGGATCTCCTTGACGACCAGCTCTCCCCTTTAACTGCTCATCTATTCTCCGGCTTTCATTACGATTGGTTCCTATTACATATAGTCCTCCTAAAGCAAATACTTTATCTCTCTCCTCTTCTCTTTCCCCACCTAACTTTATATCAACTCCACGTCCTGCCATATTAGTAGAAACAGTTATAGCTCCTACTTCTCCAGCTTTAGCAATAATTTGAGCTTCCATTTCATCGTTTTTAGCATTTAACACTCTACAGCTTATTCCTTCACTTTTTAAATCTTCTGCTAATAGTTCCGATTCTTCTACACTGCCTGTACCTATTAACACAGGCTGCCCCTTTTTATGAGCTTTTACAATTTCATCAATAAGAACTTTCCTCTTAAATTCTTTATTAGAAACAATTAGATCAGCATGGTCTTTACGGATACATGGTTTATTCGTAGGTACCACTAATACATCCTTATGATAGAATTCTTTTAGTTCCTTAGCGGCAGCTTGTGCTGTTCCTGTCATTCCTGATATCCTTGGATATAGACTTAAAAAATGCTGTAAAGCTATGGAGCCCATAATCATTCCTTTTGATTTAGACACCAGACCTTCTTTAGCTTCTACAGCTTCTTGCAGATTATTAGGCCAATGTCTTTTATCAGCAATACGTCCAGTAAATTCATCAATAATCTCAATACTTCCATTCCTTACAATATAGTCTTTATCTTTGTCGAGAAGTATTTCTGCGTGTAAGGCACAGTTCAGCTTTGTAAGTAGTTGTAGATTCTCAGGAAGATAAAGGTTGCCACACCCTAACATCTTTTCAACTCTTAAAAGTCCAGCTTCTATAAGATATACATTTCTCTTATATTGATCAACTTCATAGTCATGGCCAAGTTTAAGGTCCTTGACTAATTTAGATAAACAAGTTTGTTCCTCTTCAACATCTTCCATCTTTCCTGCAATTACTAAAGGTACTCGAGCTTCATCAATAAGGATGGAATCAGCTTCATCCACAATCCCATAATGGAATGGACGGTGAATAATATTTTCTTTTTCCATACATAGAAAATCTCTCAGATAATCAAATCCTGCTTCTTTTGCAGTTACATATGTTATATCAGCTAAATAAGCTTTTTTCTTTTCCAATGTACTCATTCCTTCTTGTACACACCCTACTGTAAGTCCTAAAAATTCATATATTTGCCCCATCCATTTTGAGTCCCTGCTTGCCAGATAGTCATTAAAAGTCAAAACATGAACGCCTTTTCCTGTCAATGCATTTAAATAAGCCGGCATTGTAGCAGCTAAGGTTTTACCTTCTCCTGTTTTCATTTCTACAATCTTATTCATATGAAGGGCTATACCTGCAATAATTTGAGTATCAAAGGGATACATCCTCAACACACGTCGTGCTGATTCTGCAACTAAAGCAAAAGATTGGGGTAAAATTTTCTCAATTTCAATTCCACTTCTAGCTTGTTTCCTAAGTTTTATTGATATTTCTTTAAGTTGATAATCACTTAAACTTTCTAACTTAATATTTTTAATCTCTTTTAACACTTCTTCATATATCTCTAATTTGTATTCTATTGGATTATAAAGATTTTCTGTAGAATCAATTAATTTTAATAACTTATTAAACATAGCAATTCCCTCCTGTAAATAATCATATTTAACACATTGGCTATAAGCACAAATAGTCCCATTTATATAATAAAGGGATTTATGTTATAGCAACTCACAAGCAACTTAGATTACTTCACAAGAGAGTCTCTAGTTATTTTAAAAGTATGATAAAAAATAATAATTAAAATAGTAAATAAAAAGATAATATCTAATGAAATGATAAAATGGTTTGATGATTTGGAAAAACTATAAATAGATATAATACTTTCCTTTAATGATGCCTTCAATAAAAGAAAATTATATATTACCTGAGTACTTATAAAGGATAAGATAAATAAAATTGAGCATACAGGTAAATCTTTATTAAAGACATATAATCTATCTCTAACAAAGCTAACACTTACAATTTTAAAAACATGAATTATGCTTAATATGCTTAGCAATGACACACTCATTTTATTTACTCCTTTTATAAATCTAATCTACTTTCATTTTTCTAACTATTTTATATCTATAGATAGTATTATAACAAATATTGTTACTTTTGCTTTAAAATTTTTAAAATTATTCAAAAATGTAAAATACTTTTATACCAGTACGAAAAATAGTATACTATATTAGAATAAGGTTTTAAAAAGATTATATATAGCTTAAAATCTAAAACATACATAACAATAAAAAAGTTTTCTATACTACATATGAAAGTTAGAGGTGTAAAAATTATGTCTAGGAAAAAAAGATTCCTATTAGTTTTATTAATATTGATATCTGTTTATACAATTTACCATATCATTGATAAGATTAATTACAATAAATATGTTTCCAAAAGTAATGATAGAGTAGATATGTGGGAAAAGGATATAGATTACCTTGCCTATAATTTACCCAAAAAACATAAAGATTTATTCTATAAAGTAAGCAAAGATGATTTCACTAACCAAATTGAAAACCTTAAAAAACAAATTAGAAATATGGAAGATGATGAAATCAAAATGAATATACAAAAAATAATTGCCTCTATTGGAGATGGTCATACTTCCGTTAATGTTAGTCCACGAAAGATATTTCCTCTACAACTATACTATTTTAATGATGGTATATATGTTATAAACACATTAGATGAACATGAGGAAATCATGTATAATAAGTTAAAAGAAATCAATGGAATAAGCATTGACAATATAATTGAAAATGTTTCACTAATAGTTTCTCACGACAATGAATTTGGGTTAAAAAATGATTTACCACTCCGTATAGTATCGTCAGAGGTACTCCATGGATTAGGTATCATAGATAACCCTGATGTTGCAAAATTTGTTTTTGAAAATCAAAATAAAGAAATCCTAGAAGTTGAGCTTGAATCCATAAGTGGTGAGAAATATTTTGATAATATCTTTTCAAAGGAAAGAAAAGATGCTCCTTTATATATGAGAAATAATGATCAATATTATTGGTTTGAATATTTAGAGAATGAAAAAACAGTCTATTTTAAGTACAGTCAATGTGTCAATATGAAGGACAAGCCATTTAAAGAATTCTCAAAAGAACTTATTAATTTTATCAATAGTAATGATGTAGAAAAATTTGTTATTGATGTTAGAAATAATGGTGGAGGAAACTCTGCTATATTAGATGGATTTATTAATGAAATATCTAAAAACAAATTAAATAAAGAAGATAATCTATTCGTTATTATAGGAAGAAGGACTTTTTCATCAGCAATACTAAATTCAATAAGCCTTAAAGAAAAGACAAAAGCAACTTTTGTTGGGGAACCTACGGGAGGTAAACCTAATCACTTTGGAGAAGTTAAAAGTTTCAAACTTCCTAACTCTCAAATTACAATAAATTATTCTAGTAAATACTTTAAACATTATAAAGAAGATATTCCATTTTTAAGCCCTGACAAGATAATCGAGTTAACTATTGATAATTATATGAAAAACAATGACCCTGTTTTAGAATATATTCTTAGTATTTAATAAACTAATATATTGGACTAGTAATTTTAAAAAATCCGTAGGTTTTAAAATGTACGAAACCTACGGATTTTTAAATAAGATGAAATTTAATTTATATGTCTATCCACCATATGTCTTAAGCTTGGATACTTCCAAACGTCCTTTATTATTTCTTAAGATACGATCTACTATTCCTCTAGATATTTCTGTAGAGTCAGTCTTTTCTGCCTTTAGCTTTTCCTCTAAGTATTCAAAGGCAGCCCAAGGATCTATCATAGTTCCACAAGTAAATAAATCTACAGCTGCATAGCTATATTCTGGCCATGTATGAATAGTTAAATGTGATTCTTCTATGATAACGGCTCCACTAACTCCCCAAGGATTGAAAGTATGAAATACACTTTCTACTACCGTAGCTTTAGCTATTTTTGCAGCTTCTATCATATATCCTTCAATTAATTTTGCATTGTTTAATACTTTATTATCACAATTATAATATTCCACTAAAATATGTCTTCCTAGTTGTTCTGATTTAATCATAATTCCTCCTTTTCAATATCCATTCCATTTTTAATTAACCCATCTATTTTAAATACTTGTTTTTTTCATTAATTCAAAGACTTGATGATTACATTTATAACATCCTTTTGACTTTAGATCTTCTATAGTTTTAAATTTTTCTGAAATACCAACTTTCATTATTTCACCGCATTTTTTACACTTATAAGAACGCACTGTAGTTTTAAGCTCTCCAGTGTAGAGTGCTCCTTCATAAGAGGATTCTATTAATGTCTTGCTAATACTAGTGGTTTTAAGAATAATCATCTGCCCTGTATTTCCAATTATTCCAGCTCCCTCATAAGTATTAAACCTAACCGTTATTTCTGAAACGGTAAGTCCCATGTTCACAAAACACTTCTGCATAGCTAGCTCAAAGTCTGGTGATTTATGAGCATAAGATAGAAATATAGCAAGGCCACTTTCAGCTTTTAGAGCTTCTATTCCCCTTGAAAGAAACAAATTCATGCCCTGAAGAGTATAAGGTGGGTCTGTAAAAAAGCAATCAAATTGATTTCTAAATTCCTTTGGTAATTGCCTTCTGAAATCCAACTCCTCACACTTAATAGGAAGAGCTTTTTCTACAGCTATACCTTCTATATAGTTGAGAATTCTACTGTCAATATCCATTACAGTAATTGATGTACTACAGTCACTAACGTCATTAAAGAGTTTCTTCAGTAGAAAACCCAAAGCTATGCTTATTAAATCATCATCTCCTACACATAAAATCTTTTTTCCTATTAAATTATGATTTTTAACACATAACACTGCTCTTTTTATGGCTGTATCCACATTACACTTTGACTGATCTATAGTAACATCCACCTGAGGTCGATTCTTAAAGATTGTATTTAATTCTTCTTTTATTTCAATAATTTCCTTGTGCTCTTTCCATGGCTCCATTAATAATTTCATATATAAATTTTTATTTATTTTTTTAAAACCTAATTCATTCTCAATAAAGTCCCTACCTTCCCTAGTGAGCCTTACCCCTCTATCTTGAATAAGCAATCCATCTTTAATAAATTCTCTTTTTATGGCTGCAACTACTGGAATAGGTAATAGATTGTTTCTAGCTAACTCTTTAGTAGAGATACCTTCTTTAAAATATATATTTAATAAAATATTTTCTATAGCTTTATTTCCCTCTTCTATTTTCACATTCCTATTTATTTTTTGTATATAATTACACATCGCTGATAACCCTCCGTATCTTAATTTTCAATTACCTTATATTTAAATTTAGTCAAGCTTCTCCTTTTAGAAACTAAGAATGACGGTTGTATTTGAAAGTAAATTAGAAACATGAATAAAAAACAAAAAAGACCATAGCAACACAAAGTCACTACAGCCTTTTTTATAATCTAAAAATATGCCAAAAAACTTTTTTAAATCTTAGTTTACTGGTATTTTAAAAACTATACCAAATTACTAGAAATTTAAAATAAGCTTACAAGTAAACTTATAACTATATAAGTATTCTCCTTTAGCAAAATAACCGTGCAAAAGCACGGTTAAACAATATATTACAAGGTCTAATGATATCCGTGTTCCTAACCTACTCCTAAAAAACCATCGACAAATAAACCTAAAACATCCTAGGTTAAAAAAGTTTTTTAAGATTCAACTATTTAGTTGATTTAGTTAAGAACAAACGCTGACATCAACTTCTCTCCCTTATTCATCTCTACTATTTATTTAATCTTAATCATATTATAGCATATGGAAATATATGCTGCAAATATATTTCCATATGCTTATTTCAAGAATATAATGTTATGAAAGTCTTCATATAATTACCGATAGATATAATCTTCCATATTCCATATATCGGTTACCCAGCTTTCATAAAATTCCTTCTCATGACAAACTAGAAGTATCGTTCCATTATAGGCAATAAGTGCTTCTTTTAAAGCTTCTTTGGCACTAATATCCAAATGATTTGTTGGTTCATCAAGAAGAAGCCAATTACTAGGTTTCATCATTAGTTTGCATAGTCTAACCTTTGCCTGCTCTCCACCACTTAATGCAGACATTTTTTTAAGAATATGCTCCTCTTTAAGTCCACATCTTGCAAGAGATTTTCGTATCTCCTCTCGTTTTTTCTGAGGAAAATCATTCCATACTTCATCCATAGGGGTGTTGTTTCCACCCATAATCTCTTGCTCAAAATATACTGGAAAAATATAATTTCCCATTTCAATTTTTCCATTTAACGGTGGGATAATTCCCATTATAGTTTTTAGAAGGGTAGATTTTCCTATTCCATTACATCCTACTATAGCAATTTTCTCCCCCCTTGAAAGCTTTAAGCTTAAACTTTTTATAATTGGATAATTATATCCAATATCCATATTTAAACTTTTAAATACAGATTCTCCAGATTCACGAGCAGATAAAAATGAAAAAGAAGGTCTTGGGAGATTCTTTGGCTTTTCTAACCTTTCAATTTTTTCAAGTTGTTTTCTCCTACTTTGAGCCCTTTTAGTAGTAGAAGCCCTAACAATGTTTTTACTTATAAACTCTTCCATACGTTTAATTTCGCTCTGCTGTTTATTGTACATTTCAATATATCTTTTTTCTTCGTCATCTTTAAGGCTTAAAAACTTTTCATAGTTGCCTGGATAACGGTTTAGAGAACCATAATTAATATGGAAAATTACATTTGTTATTCTGTTTAAAAAATTTTCATCATGGGATATTACTATAAAGCAATTGGGATAGTTTATTAAATAATTTGATAGCCATTCTATATGTTCTTTATCTAAATGGTTAGTAGGTTCATCTAAAAGTAGTAGGTCTGGATTTTTAAGAAGAAGTCTTGCAAGCTTTACTTTAGTTCGCTGACCACCACTTAATTTGCCTATAGGAGTATCCATTCCTAACAATTGCAAACCTAATCCCCTTGCTACATTATCTACTAAACTATCTATCTTATAAAAGTCTTTTGCATATAATGTTTCCTGCAAATTACTAAATTTAGTAAGAAGTTTTTCCATTTCATCTTCACTGGCATTAGCCATATTTTCACCAACTTCTAACATTTCTTTTTCTATAAGATATAAATCACTAAAAGCTGATTTTAGAACATTTTCAATAGTATATCCTTCTTCAAGCTTTGAATGTTGGTCTAGATAACCAATATTTGCCGATGAAGCTTTATATATAGATCCTTCGTCTGGAATTAAATTACCCATTAAAAGATTAAAAAAAGTGGTTTTACCAGCACCATTAACTCCTACAAGTCCTGCATGTTCTCCTTTTAGAAGGCGAAATGAAACATCCTTCAATATCACCTTATCTCCAAAAGAAAAACTTAATTTTTCAACATTTAAAATACTCATATTCTAACCTCCTCAAAAAATAAAAAAAGGAAAGGGGATATTTAAACTCCTCTTTCCTTTTAACACTATTAATCTCTTCTATTAAAAATAAATAATTATACTTAATAAAATTCCATAAGAGATTATTCTGTATCATCTATATATTAACAATTATAAATATCTCTAATAACATATAGAAAATAAATACAACATAAAAAGAGCCTTCAATCCTTCACTACGTATTCCTATATTAATTTAATTTAACTTAAAAAAGGACGCACCCATCCCTTGGTTAAATTAAATTAACTGTAAGAATTACGTAGTTACTCATTTTAGACTCTCATCTCCTCTAAGTATAATTATTGTATTCTATTATATAAGGTTTCTTTCATAATGTAAAGCATTCCCTATTAATTAACTTTTTATTACTAGTATTTATATTTAAATATATTCCAGAACCATACAAAAAATCCCGTAAGAAAATTATCTCTTACGGAATGTTTAAAAAACTTAAAACTATATTTTTCTGAATTATATTAATATACTCATATACAAATTAATCTACTGATTTCAAAGACTCTACCATTCCTACTCTCTTTAATCTAAAGTACATCACAAAATTAACCAACCCTGCAAATAATATAGTAAGCATTGAAGAATACACATAACTTATGGCATTGATATTACGCCCAAACATTACATACTCTATTTCTCCAGTAACAACAATGAACTTATGCAAAAATGTCCCTAATATAAGTCCTAGCATCATTCCAATTAAAGTAAGTATAAAGTTTTCTCTATAAACATAGGTTGAAACTTCTTTATCATAGAATCCTAGTACCTTAATGGTAGCAATTTCTCTAATTCTTTCACTTACATTAATATTGGTCAGATTATAAAGCACCACAAAAGCTAAAGCCCCTGCAGAAGCAATTAAGACTAAGACAACATAATTAAGACTACCTATTATATCCTTAAAGTTTTTACTAACACCTGTAGTAAAATTTATAGAAGCAACTTCGTCATCTTTTAATAGATCTCTAGAAATCTTATCTTCAAAACTCTCCGATATCTCTGTGGTTTTTGCTACTATTTTTTGAAACTCTATATTTTCCTCATAAATAGACTCAAATAAATTTGGTGACATATAAATATAATGGGCAACATAATTTTCTGTAATGCCTATTACTTTTACATTTATTTTATTATTCTCATCTTTTATATATATTTCATCTCCTATTTCAACTTCAAGGATTTTAGCTAGTTTTTCGGTCAACACAACACCTTCATTATTAAAAGGTACAGTTTCTCCAGTAGTACGATTTCTTAAAACAATAAAATTCCTTATATTATCAATATTTTCAGGAACTATTAGAGAAACAGTTTTTTCAGTACTTCCTTTTCCTATATCAATATTTTGTTCTTTCATAAACATGTAATCAGAAATTCTACTATCTTTATCCATAATGTTTATAAGATCTATAGCTTCTCCTGATTTTATACCATTCTTTAATTCTATCGCCATGTCATACTGATATATTTCATCGAATTGTTTAGTAGCAATAGATACTATAGAATCCTTCAATCCAAACCCTGCTAACAACAGTGCTGTACAACCGCTAATCCCAACAATAGTCATAATAAAACGTTTTTTATATCTAAATAAATTTCTAGCAGTAACCTTCTGAGTAAAATTAAACCTAGACCATATAAATTTAATTCTTTCCAATAAGATTCTCTTACCAGCCTTTGGAGACTTGGGTCTCATAAGTAATGCAGGTGTTTCTACAAGCTCATTATAACAGGCTACCAAAGCTGCTAACGTAGTCGCAAGAACGGCAAAAGCCGTTGAAATAATAGCATAAAATACGTTAAATTCTGTTATGATAGGAGGCATGGTATACATAATTCTATAAGCATTAAAAATCACAGTTGGAAATACCTTAAATCCTACTAATAAACCTACTATACTTCCACTAATGCTGGCAGCAGTAGCATATATTAGGTATTTTGAGGCTATGGCCGTTCCACTATATCCCAATGCCTTAAATGTACCTATATAAGTTCTTTGTTCATCAACCATTCTTGTCATAGTAGTAAGACAAACTAATACAGCTATAACAAAGAAAAATACTGGAAACACTTGAGAAATAGCATCTATTCTGTCTGCAGCCATGCCATAATCAATAAAGTCTAAGGTTTCACTTCTTTTTATTACGTACCACTTAGGTTTTTCCAGTTTTTTTATCTCTTTTTCTGCATCAGCTATTTTCTTATGAGCTTCCTCTATCTTATTATTTGATTTTGTCTTTGCATCTTCATATTCTTTTTGTCCCTTTTCAAAATCCTTTTTAGAATTATCCAGCTTTTTATGAGCAGCTAAAAATTCATCTGAAGCTTTTTTCTTAGATTCTTCTAATCTTTCCCTCTCTTTTTCCAGTTGCTCTTTACCAACAATCAAGGTTTTCTTTGCATTAGCTAATTCATTTTCTCCCTTAGAAATACTCATCTTATTATTTTCTAACTCAGTTCTGGATGATGCTAATTGAGCTTTAGCATAAGATAACTCCTTCTCCCCTGTTTCTATAATAGCTTTAATCTTAGCCTTTTCTTCTTCATTAGTAATGGAACTTAAAGTAGTTTTAAGTTGATTAATTTCAGCCTCTTTCTTATCTATTTCTTTTTGTGCATAATCTATCTTTTGTTCCGCTTCTAAAAACTTTTCCTTAGATTGAATTTTCATTTCATTGAAAGATTGAAGCTTTAGATTATATTCTTTCTCTCCATCTTCTAATTTCTTACTTTCCTCTTTTAATTTACTTTCAGCATCTTTTATAAGGGTATTAAACTCTCTTTCTTTTTTATTAAGTTCTTTTTCTCCATCTTCTATTTGTTTTTTAGCTTTCTCAAGTTTAGACTCAGCATCTGAAAGTTCTATTCTTTGTTTTTCTTCTGCTTCTTCTAGCTCTCTTTTATTAGCATTAAGTTCCTGGTTAGCCTCTAAAATTACTTCGTCATAGCGCATCTTAGCCCTATCTTTCCCAATATTCTTAATAGATTCTTTTATAGGATCAAGAATATTATCGTATTCATCATCATAACAAAGTACTTCCCTAGCTTCTTTCACTGTAATAAAAACATCTGTATAAACAGACATATTAAAGTCTTCTTCAGGAATCATAATAAAACTGTTTATTTTACCGTTTCCAATAGTACTCGTGCCTCTTTCAAAAGAAATGTAATAAGGAGTTTCCACTATACCTACAATAGTGAATTCATCGGTCTTCAAGCTTTCACTGATATCCTTATCAGAGCCAGAAGATAATTTAAGAGTTGAACCAATAGACATTGAAGATTCCAGCATTTTCCCTCTTTCAGCCAAACATTCTCCTGGCTTTTCAGGATATCTTCCTTCTACTAATTTAATTCTGTTAATATAAGACTTATCAGGATTATGAATTTTATCCATAGGTACAGTGAGAATCTTTACAACTCTATCTTTATCATTAACATTAACTAAAGCATCCATAGAATAGCTAGGGAAAATTCCTTCTGCTCCAGATACTTTCTTTATAGCATTTATATCATTATCATTAAACCCCATAGTCGAAATGACTCTTATGTCCATTAGCCTATAATCATCAAAATACTTATCAGCGGTAATTTTCATATCTGGAGATGTAGCCTTAAGCCCAGCAAAAAATGATACTCCCAAAGCTACTATTGCAAAAATAGAAAGAAATCTACTAAGAGTCCTTCTTATTTCTCTAAAGGTATCCTTAAATAAGGCATTCTTCATTATTACCACTCAATCCTTTCTACAGGTACTGGATTATCATTAAGTTCAATACTATCTACTTTACCATTTTTAATTTTGATAGTCTTATCTGCCATAGGTGAAATAGCTAAATTATGGGTAACAACAATTACTGTCATACCTCGGTCCTTACTTGTATCTTGTAATAGCTTTAAAATAGATTTTCCTGTATTATAATCTAAAGCTCCTGTTGGTTCGTCACATAGTAGCAACTTAGGATTTTTAGCTAAGGCTCTTGCTATAGCCACTCTTTGTTGCTCTCCACCTGATAATTGAGCAGGAAAATTGTCCTTTCTATCTTTAAGTCCTACTTGTTCTAAAACCTTTTGTGGATTAAGAGGATCTTTACATATCTGTGTAGCAAGTTCTATATTCTCAAGGGATGTAAGGTTTTGAACTAAATTATAAAATTGAAAAACAAAGCCTATATCGTATCTTCTATAAGTTGCCAGCTGTTTTGAATTATATTTACTTACTTCACTTCCATCTACCATTATTTGCCCACTACTAGTAGAATCCATTCCTCCTAGTATGTTTAGAACAGTACTCTTACCAGCACCACTTGGTCCTACAACTACTACAAATTCTCCTTTATCTACAGAAAAAGATACACCGTCTAAAGCCTTTATATTTACTTCTCCCATTTTGTAAACCTTTTTAACTTCTTTTAATTCTATATATTTGTTCAACTAGTCTCACCCCTATCTTTATAATTTATTATTATACTTTAGCACTCATACCTAATCAATATTGTTAAATATTAGATTAAATTTTATATAATAAAGCTGCCTATAGAACTTTGACAGGGAATTAATCCCTGCCAAAGTTTTATAAACTGCTTATTTTTTAATAACTAATTCTACTGGACAATGATCAGAACCCAGGATTTGTCCATGTATATCTGCTCTTATTAAATTATCCTTCAATTTTTCTGAAACACAAAAATAGTCTATTCTCCACCCTGCATTTCTTTCTCTTGCCTTTCTCATATAAGACCACCAAGTATAAACCTCTTCTTTTTCTGGATAAAAGTGTCTAAAAGTATCTATAAATCCATCATCTAAAAGCTCTGTTATTTTTTCTCTTTCTTCATCAGTAAATCCTGCATTCTTTCTGTTAGTCTTAGGATTCTTAAGATCTATCTCTTTATGAGCAACATTTAAATCTCCACATAAAATAACAGGCTTTTTTTCATCTAATGCCTTTAAATAACATCTAAAATCATTTTCCCATTCCATTCTATAATTAAGTCTTGCTAGCTCTCTTTGTGAATTTGGAGTATAAACATTAACTAAATAGAATTTTTCAAATTCTAAAGTTATTACCCTTCCCTCATTATCATGATGTTCTATTCCCAATCCATAAGTAGCATTAATAGGTTTTATTTTAGTAAATACTGCCGTACCTGAATAGCCTTTCTTTTCTGCATAATTCCAATACTGATAATATCCTTCTAGATCCAAGTTTATTTGTCCCTCTTGCAACTTAGTCTCTTGAATGGAAAAAATATCTGCATCTACTTCATTAAAATAATCTAAAAATCCCTTTTCTACGCAGGCACGAAGTCCATTAACATTCCATGAAACTAATTTCAGCATATCTCACACTCCTTAATCTATACATAATTTTTAGCTTTAGTAAAACTATTTATTTTTTAATCCATAAAAAGCTTTTAGTATATAATAACATATACTCACTGCTCTATGTATTATAGAACCGAAAATTTTTTAACACTGTAAGAATGTGATATAATAAATTGGGGTGGTATTATGAAAATACTTATAGATGCTGATGGTTGTCCTGTTGTTGACCTAACCATTAAAATAGGTAAAGAATATAATTTAGATGTTATTATAGTAAAGAATTATGCTCATGAAATTGAAGATAATTATGCTACAGTTGTAACTGTAGATTTATCTCCTGATAGTGCAGATTATTATATTGTAAATAAAAGTGAGAAAAATGATATTGTAATTACACAAGATTATGGACTTGCAGCTATGGCTCTTTCTAAAGGGGCTGTATGTATAAATCAAAATGGACTTATTATATCTTCAGAAAACATCGACCAATTGCTAACCCGTCGCCATTTTAATCAAGAACTCCGTCGGAAACATAAAGTTTATTCTAAAATAAAAAAAAGAGATTCTCAAGCTGATATACAGTTTGAGAAAAACCTAAAACTTTTAATTCAAAAACTAATATAGAGGCTTTTAAATCAACTATATAAAGCCTCTATGTTTTCTTTTCATACATTCAAAAATCTATTACCTTTTTTTCTGCCTAGTTTTATTATTTTTTGATGTTTTTTTAAATTTGCTATCCTTTTCTTTTTTAAACCTTTGTCTCTTAGGTTCTCTTTGTTCTTTATAATTTTTATTTTTGTTGGTGCTTCTCTTATCTTTTTCCTTTTCTATTTTTTGTTTCTTTAAGGTCATTTTAATTTTTCTTTCAATCATGGCTAAAGCATCTTTATCTTTAGGTGTAACAAAGGTAACAGCAATACCTGTATGTCCTCCCCGTCCTGTACGACCTATACGATGAATATATCCTTCAGCATCTTCAGGTATATCATAATTAAATACATGAGTCATTCCTTCTACATCCAAACCGCGAGCAGCAACATCTGTTGCTACAAGAAGTTGTATTTCTGCTTTTCTAAATGATTTCATAACCTTCTCACGTTTTGCCTGGCTAAGATCTCCATGGAGTTCATCAGAATCATACCCTCTTGCCTGTAAATCTTCATTAAGTGCAGATACACGTCTTTTTGTACGACAAAAAATTATTGCTAAAAATGGTCTATACTCGTCAATAGCCTTACACAGTGCATCCTGCTTTCCTCTATCTGTAGTTTCAACTACTATCTGCTTTATTTCATCCAAGGTGATATTGCTTCCTTGTATCTGTATTTGATATGGATCTTTTGTATATCTAGTAGCAAGAGAGCGAACCTCCTGTGGTATTGTAGCAGAAAACAACATGGTCTGTCGTTTCCATGGAATCTCATGGATTATATTCTCTATATCTTCAAAAAAACCCATACGAAGCATTTCGTCAGCTTCATCTAGTACAATCATTTTAAGTTGACTTAGGTCGATAGTTTTTCTTCTAATATGATCCAATAAACGACCTGGTGTAGCAATCACTAAATGAATCCCACGATTTAATTTTTTTATCTGTTTATCTACATCTTGCCCACCATATGCTGCCAATATATTTACACCTTTCACTGATGCAAGTTTTTTAGCTTCATTAGTAATCTGAATTGCCAACTCCCTGGTAGGTGTTATGATCAAACCTTGTATAAAAGACTGTTTTGTATCAATCCTCTCCATCATAGGAAGCATAAAAGCAAGAGTTTTACCTGTTCCTGTATGGGCTTGAGCTATAATATCCTTTCCTTTTAAAAGTTGTGGAATAGCTTGCTCCTGAATAGGTGTGGGCTCTACTATCCCATTTTTCTTCAATATACCTTCAAGTTCACTGCTGATTCCAAGAGTTAAAAAATTAATTGCCATAATGTCTATTACCTCTCTTTTTTATCTATTATTAGCATTCATTAATGAATTGATTCTATAATATATTTGCTAATTTTCTGTAAAACTTTAAATTATAATTAAATAATTTTTAATAATATATAACTATATCATAAGAAATTAAAAATGTATTCATTAATAATAAGTTTCTATCCAGTTCATTTAAATAGTTTTTACTATATACATCATAAACTATTACAGCTATAGAAACACCTCTTACCCATGCATAAGCAGCAGTAGGAATATCTCTTTTTTGAAATTTTTTATGATGGGTCTTATAATACTTATCTATTGTCTTTGATCCATATTGGGTACGAATAATTATTAAATCAATTTGTCTTGAAAGCTTATCATAATTAATCTTTATATAAAATTCAAAATTTTACTATTGACAAATATGTTTTTTGGTAGTATACTCGTTTTTAATATTTTGAATAATTTAAAAGTTAAGAAGGAGACAAAAATACTGACATTTTAACTACAGAGAACCGAAGTTGGTGAGATTCGGTGTTAACACAGTATATAATGATCACTCCTGAGCTGCCGAATTGAAACAAATGTGGAGTAAATAAGGCCGGGAATCTATTTTAATAGATTTTGCCACCGTTATATGGCTAGGGTTCAAGGTATTTATCCTTCGACCTGAAGAGGCAATTTATGAAAGTGAATTGTAAATTAGAGTGGTACCACGAGAATAATCCTCGTCTCTAAAGCATAAATTTTATGCTTTAGAGACGAGGATTTTTTATATCTTTTTAAGTAAGTCTGGCCAGAACTTATCTAAAAGAATTAACTAACTTTATAGGAGGATTTTATTATGGATAGTTTATTAGCTTTAACTGTATTATGCTTAGTTTTTGCAATTGGAGATTATATCTCAGCAAAAACTAAATCAATTTTTTCAATGATGTTTGTTTCATCTGTCATTCTTTTAGTTGGTTTTTGGATAGGCTTGCCTAAAACAATTTTTCAAGATGCTGGATTGGTTAATATTGGTGGATTGATGATAGCTTTTTTGATCACTCATATGGGAACACTTATGGACTTTCAGGATCTTAAAGTTCAATGGAAAACAGTTGTAATCTCTCTATTTGCAGTTGCAGGAATAGGAATATTCTTATTCTTTGTTGGAACTCCTATTTTAGGAAGAGAGTATGCAGTAGTATCAGCTCCACCAATTTCAGGAGGTATTGTGGCTGCCATAATAATGGGTGATGCGGCTAAGGCAAAAGGTATGGAAACTGTTGCTGTTTTTGCAACTTTATTAGTAGTAGTCCAAGGGTTTTTTGGATTTCCAGTTGCCTCTTTATTATTAAATAAAGAAGCTAAAAGAATAAGTAAAGTTTACAGAGAAAACAAATCATTACAAGAAGCTAAAGCTTTTAAAGAAGTAGCTGCTACCACTTGTAAACACATGAATGAGAAGAAAAAGTTAATATCACCTTTATCGAAAGAACTTCAGACTCCCTGTATTTTATTAGCTAAATTAGGATTAGCTGCTATACTAGGCTTTAAATTAGCTGATTTAACTAACGGTATAATAAATAAGTACGTAATGTGCTTAATCATAGGTATTATCGGAAGAGAAACGGGTTTCCTTGAGGAGAATATAATAACAAAAGCAAATTCTTTCGGTTTAGCTATGGTTGGACTTATGGCAGCTATATTTGGAAACCTTACACTAGCTACTCCAGAAATGATTGTTTCTCTTTTATGGCCTTTAGTAGGTAGCTTAATTTTAGGTCTTATAGGAATTACTATAACTTCACTACTTCTTAGTAAACCACTTAATTATTCCAAAGAAATGGCTATATCCATAGGGGTATCTGCTTTATTTGGATTCCCAGGAACATTTATTATTTCAAATGAAGTAGCTAATGCAGTAGGAGAAACTGAAGATGAAAAGCAAGCTATTCTAAATGAAATATTGCCTAAAATGCTGGTGGCTGGGTTTATGACCGTTACTATTTCTTCTGTAATACTTGCAGGTTTTATGGTAAAGCTTATTTAATTTAAATTCATATAGAAATAACTATTAATCATAAAGGAGAGGACTTTATTATGTCAAACAAAACTTTATATACAGGATTTACTCTAATTAATGGTACTGGAGAGAACCCAGTTGAAAATGCTTATTTTCTTGTAGAGGGAAATAAACTTCTTACAGTAGGTAGCGGAGATAAACTACCCTCAGCAGAAAATATTGAAATAGTGAATTTAGCTGGAAAAACTGTTATACCTGGTTTAATCAATTGCCACGTGCATATTACTATGGAACCAGTAGGAGATCCTTTTTCTTTAATGTTAAAGGAATCCCAAGCCAAAACTGCTTTAAGAGGAACAGCTAATTTGAAAAAGCACCTAAAATCTGGTACTACCTATTTCCGCGATTTAGGTGGTCCAGATGGAGTTGATTTAGCTTTAAGAGATGCTGTAAAAGAAGGGTTTATAGAAGGTCCTGAATTTTTAGTATCTTGTAAAGTATTGACAATGACTGGGGGTCATGGCTGGCCTATGGGTAGAGAGGCAGATGGTCCAGAAGAGTTGAGAAAAGCTGCTAGGGAACAACTTAAATCAGGAGCAGACGTTATTAAAATAATGGCTACTGGAGGCGTTATGACTCCGGGGGTAGAGCCTGGCTCTCCTCAGCTTTCAAAAGAGGAAATGGAAGCGGCTATTATAGAAGCTCATAAAGCTGGTAAGAAAACTGCTACCCATGCCCAAGGAACTACAGGTATAAAAAACGCAGTATTAGCCGGAATAGACTCAGTAGAGCATGGTATCTTTCTTGATGATGAAGTTATTGAACTAATGGTTGAAAGAAATGTTTATCTTGTTCCTACCTTGGTTGCACCATATTTTATCGTTAAAAATGGAGTTGAAGCTGGAATCCCAAAACATGCAGTAGAAAAGGCTAGGATGGTTATGGGCAGCCACATGGAAAGCTTTAGAAAGGCTCACAAGGCTGGTGTTAAAATTGCTATGGGTACAGACGCAGGAACCCCCTTTAATTTCCATGATGCAGCACCTTTTGAATTGAAATTAATGGTTGAAGGAGGAATGACTCCTATGGAAACCATTGTTTCATCAACAAAAACTGCTGCTGAATTATTAGGAGTTAATAACAATTATGGAACCTTAGAAGAAGGAAAATTTGCAGATTTTCTTGTACTAGATGAAAATCCTTTAAATAACCTAGATACCTTGTTCAATATTAATAGTGTTTACAAAGCAGGTAAACTAGTAAAATAATGAAATAAGCAGCCCTGCCAATATTTATACCTTATGATGAATATTGACAGGGCTCAATAGTATCTTATATAAATTGTTTATAATATATTTGTAGTTAAAATAATATTTCTAGATTTATATCATCTATTGAAAAGTCTATACTTTAGATATATTATAAATAATATATCAAGATATAAAAGGAGAATTATATGATAAATGAAGTTAATATTAAAAAGATAATATTACATATTTTAGATCCTTCAGTAGGAATGCCAGTATTATCAGAAGAAGAGCACCCACATGATGAAGAAATAAATGAGTTCATAAAAACACATATAGAAAATGTATTTAAAGATATTAATATTAAAAAAGCTTTCTTTAGAAATGAAGAAAATCGAGTAAAAAACTTATGTATGGATATATCAAAAGATGATAATAAATTTGTAGAAAAAACTAAAGAATTTTCTCAGATTTTTTATGACTTTATGGTTAGTAATATAAGCATACCTCCTTGTGATTTAATATGTTCCCTATTTAATGGAGACGGTAGAGAATATTTAGGATTTTTTATATTAAATTATAAAACTTCTTATATACACTATGTTGAAGAATTAGAAGATACAAGGGTTAATACTGTAGTTAAACAAAGCACAGCTTTACCAAGCGAAAGCCAAAAGATAGATGAATTTATTATAGTAGATTTAGAAGATTATTCGATGCTATTAAAAGAAAAGAAATATGAAATAGATGGACAAAAAGAATATTATATATCTCGTTATTTATTAAGGTCAGAGGACTCATTATCCGATAAAGAAAAAATAGATATTGTAAATAAGGTATCAAAAAAATTGGTAGAGAAATATTATGAAGGTGATGTTACAAAACTAGCAGAAATTAAAAGCGCTATGTTGGAAAGCGTTGAAGAAACTGATGCTATAAATGTAGAGCATATTAAAACCAAAGTATTTAACAATAACTTAGAAATTCAAAATGTATATGAAGAAGAGATAGAAAAAAGAGGATTGACAGAAAGAACTATAGAAGTAAATGAAAATCTAAGTAAAAAAATATCTAAGACTCAAAAGTTAGTAACTGACGATGGAATAGAGTTGAAAATACCTATATCTTATTTAACTAGTAATGATAAAGTAGAATTTTTAAATAATCCTGATGGTACTATTTCAGTCTTACTTAAAAACATTAGAGACATACAAGGTAAATAAAAAATAAAGTTCTAGTAAAATTTTAAAGATCTTACTAGAACTTTATACTTTATTATGCGGCCATATTTAAAGAGTCTAGATTTTCTACAACATTTTTAATCCACTTCTTTGAATGAAGTCGTTTCGCTTCAAATACTACCTTAACTACTTCCTCTAAACAGATTATAAGAAAGACTTTATCTAAAGGCATTTTAAAATATACAGCAGCAATATATCCTGCCGGAATAGCGAAGCACCAAACAGTTCCAAGTTGTACTAACATGGAATAAGTAGTATCTCCTCCTCCTCTAAAGACACCTACAATCATAAGAACATTAAAGAATCTAAGAGGTGCAAATATAGCCATAATTCTAAGCACTATAATTGTAATATTTAAAGTATCCTGATTTATGTTAAATACTCCTACAATTGAAGGAGAGGCAATCCATAACGCTATACCTGATATTAATCCTACAATTGGAGCTAATATTCCTAGTTTTACTGCATAATCAATAGCTAAATCTTCTTCACCTGCTCCTATTTTATTCCCTATCATAATAGAAGCTGCGGTAGCAATACCTATGCATAGAACCATAAACATATTATTAATGGTAGTTGCTATTTGCATACTGGCTACTTCACGGATACCTATTTTAGCATATATTATTGAATATGCAGTTAATCCTAAAGCCCACACTAATTCATTGATTATTACTGAAGAAGATGTTTTAAAATATACTTTAACAAATTCAAGATTAAATCCTATCATCTCTTTTAATTTACTAGGAATAACACTATTAGATTTATAAGCACAAACAACCACATATATCATTTCAACAAGTCTTGCTATACTTGTAGCTATAGCAGCACCTGCTACTCCCATAGCAGGAAATCCAAAATGTCCAAATATTAGCACCCAATTTAAAAAAGCATTTGTAAGTACTCCTATTAAACTAGCAAACATAGGTGCTTTTGCTATACCTATACACCTTAAAGCTGTAGAGTAAGCTTGAGTGATACTAGTCAATATAAATGTTATAGAAATAATCCTAAGATACTGAATTCCTAAATTTATAACTACAGTCTCTTTAGTAAATACTTTCATTATTGTTTCAGGAAATATAAAACCTAAAAGGAAAAAAATCAAAGATGCCGTCATACTAAGTATAATATCTAATCCAAGCATCTTACGTATATTTAAAATATCTTTTCTACCCCAAAATTGAGACATAAATATACCTGCACCAGCGTTAATTCCTGATAGGCAAAGCATAAATATGAAAAAATATTGATTAACTAATCCAACTGCTGCAATTGCATTTTCTCCAAGCTTTCCTATCATCAAATTGTCCACCATATTTAAAGATGAACTAATTAAATTTTGTAAAGTTATAGGTATAACCAATGTAAGAATTGTAAGAAAAAATTTCTTGTCTTTAAATATCTTTTTCATTTAATTCCTCCTTCTATTATTAGAACAATAAAAAAGCAAATGGGTTGTATATAAGCCGCCCATCTGCTTTTAAGCTATATTTTAAAATATTAAATTTATTATAATTACCTATTAAATTATACAGAAAGATTGTATAGTCGTCAATATTTTCTTAGGCAACCTAGGCTATTATATATTTCCCTGTTCTATTTTAATAAAAAAACCTATATAGTAATTAAAATTTATTACCATACAGGTTTCCTAGAAAACTAGGGTATTACCTACTAGTTTGCCTATCAAGCATATCTTTTACTTCTTGTGGACTTAAGCCACTTGCATTTACTACTGGTGCTTTTGTTTCAGTATCACTGTAGCCTAGCATGTTAGTGTTATAGCCTGCTGCTACTATGGCATCTAGGCCATCTAGCTTTGAAATATTGTCATCTATTGATTCACTTAACATTTGTACAGAATAGCCTTCATTAGTTAGAAATTCTGCAACATTGTCTAATCCCTTTTCTACTCCAATTTTTTTCATATCTCTATCACCTCTCGATTATTTTATACAAGTAGTTTCTAATCTATACACATAAATAATATATAGTTTTCATAAATAAAAAACAGAATAATTAAAATTATTCTGTCTGAAGATTATATTGATGAAAAATTTCTTTGATTAAGTTAATATCTTCTTTACTAGGTGGAGTAATATTTTGAAGTTCATATTTATATCCTAACTTTTCCCACTTGTACTCTCCTAATTTGTGAAAAGGGAGTATTTGTATTTTCTCTATGTTCTCTAAAGTAGATAAAAATTCAGCTAAATTTTTAACGTCTGAACTATTATCAGTTATTCCAGGAACTAATACATATCTTATCCATACTGGCTTATTTATATCAGATAAATATTTTGCTAATTCAAGAGTAAATTTATTTGAAACCCCTGTTAAATCCTTATATACGCTATCATTAAAAGACTTAATATCTAAAAGAACTAAATCCGTGTACTTTAAAACTTCTTTAGCTGCATCTAAACTTACATATCCTGAAGTATCAATAGCTGTATGAATATTTTCCTCTTTACATCTTTTGAAAATTTCTTTTACAAAGTCTGATTGTATAAAAGGTTCGCCACCACTAATAGTGATACCTCCTCCAGAAAATTTCATATAAGATCTATACTTTTTAGCTTCTTTCAATATTTCTTCTACTGAAATCTCCCTTCCATCTTTTAAGTTCCACGTATCTGGATTATGACAATACTTACATCTTAGGGGACAACCTTGCACAAATACTACAAACCTTATGCCTGGACCATCAACTGTGCCACAGCTCTCTAGAGAATGGATCCTTCCTTTCATATCCATCTACATCAACCTCCATTAATAATAAGATAAGGTGTAGTAATAAATAATTTAATACTACACCTTAAGTTTTAGCCTTTCTTACATTGCCTCATGGAAAGTTCTATTTAAAACCTCTATTTGCTGTTCCTTTGTTAACTTAATAAAATTAACTGCATATCCCGATACACGAATTGTTAACTGAGGATACTTCTCTGGATGCTCCATTGCAGCTACTAAGGTATCTCTATTGAATACATTAACATTTATATGATGTCCACCATCATGGAAATATCCATCTAACATACCTACTAGATTGGAAACTTTTTCCTCTTCATTTTTACCTAAAGCATCGGGTACTATTGAAAATGTATAAGAAATACCATCTTCTGCATGTTCATAAGGAAGTTTAGCTACTGAAGCCATAGATGCAATTGCACCATTTTTATCACGGCCATGCATTGGATTTGCTCCAGGTGCAAAAGGTTCCCCAGCTTTTCTACCGTCAGGAGTATTTCCTGTTTTCTTACCATATACAACATTTGATGTAATAGTTAATATAGATTGTGTTGGTATTGAATTTCTATAAGTCTTGTGTTTTCGGAGCTTATTCATAAAGGTTTCTACTATGTTGGCTGCTATCTTATCTGCTCTATCATCATTGTTTCCAAATGCAGGGTATTCCCCTTCTATTTCATAGTCCACAGCCAAACCTTCATCATTTCTTATTACTTTTACCTTGGCATACTTCATTGCTGATAGAGCATCGGTTACAACTGATAATCCTGCAACACCACAAGCAAGAGTTCTTACTACATCTTTATCATGAAGGGCCATTTGAATCCTTTCATAGCAATACTTATCATGCATATAGTGAATTATATTTAATGCATTGACATAAAGTTTAGATAGCCAATCCATCATCTGATCAAACTTTCTTGAAACTTCATCATAGTCTAAATACTCTGATGTTATTGGTGCAAATTCAGGAGCCACCTGCTCTCCAGACACTTCATCCTTTCCTCCATTTATAGCATATAATAATGCTTTAGCTAAATTAGAACGTGCTCCAAAGAATTGCATTTGTTTTCCTATTCTCATTACAGATACACAGCATGCTATACCATAATCATCGCCATAAGAGAGCCTCATTAAATCATCGTTTTCATATTGAATAGAACTAGTATCTATTGAAACCTTAGCACAGTATCTTTTAAAATTCTTAGGTAGTCTTTCAGACCAAAGTATAGTTAAATTTGGCTCTGGAGCAGGACCTAAGTTATATAATGTATGAAGAAATCTATAACTTGTTTTACTAACCAATGGTCTTCCATCTTCTCCAATTCCACCTATAACCTCTGTAACCCATGTAGGATCCCCTGTAAATAGCTCATTATAATCAGGAGTTCTTAAAAATCTTACCATTCTCAATTTCATAACAAAATGATCTAGTATCTCTTGTATCTCTTTTTCTTTTATTATTCCATTCTCTAAATCTCTTTCAAAATAAATATCAAAGAAATTTGATACACGTCCAAGAGACATAGCAGCACCATTTTGCTCTTTTACAGCTGCCAAATATGCAAAATAAGTCCATTGTACAGCTTCTTTACCATTTGAAGCTGGTTTACTTATATCAAAACCATAAGACTTAGCCATCTCTTTTAACTCTTGTAGAGCATATATCTGTTCTTTAGTTTCTTCCCTGCATCTTATAATATCTTCTTCCATATATTCTGTTTCTAATAACTTTAACTGTACCTCTTTATCTTCTATTAGCCTATCTATTCCATAAAGAGCAACTCTTCTATAGTCACCTATAATTCTTCCTCTACCATAGGCATCAGGAAGTCCCGTTATAACACCAGAATGTCTGGCTTTTCTAATTTCTTCTGTATATGCATCAAATACCCCATCATTATGGGTCTTTCTGTAATTAAATATATTTTCCGTTTCAGAGTCTAGTTCATATCCATATGCTTCAAGAGAGTCCTTAACTACTTTCAATCCTCCAAATGGCATTATTGCTCTTTTAAGTGGCTTTTCCGTTTGAAGTCCTACTATTTTTTCTAAATCCTTATTAATATATCCTGCATCATGGGAAATTATAGTGGATATAGTTTTAGTGTCGGTATCCAATATTCCCTTTTCTACTTCCTTAGCCATTAGCTTAGATACTTCTTCCCAAAGCTTTAAAGTATTATCTGTAGCTTCTTCTAAAAAAGTTTCATCTCCTTCATAAGGAGTATAATTCCTTTGAATAAAATCCCTAACATTAATTTCTTCACGCCATTTTCCTTCTTTAAATCCTTTCCATTGTTCAAACATACTTAAACCTCCTTTTATATTTAAATATTTTTCTAATAGCTGCTATAATCTTATTAACTATTAGAAATTATTGCTTTAGTGAAAAGATTATTAGAGATTGCCTTTCGTGAATTATTTAACATTTTTATACATTTGCATTTTTATTTGTATTTTGTATCTTTTAGGTATTTTATTGCTACATCCGCTATTCCCAATGTTTCTAATTATTTAAATTTTATAGAATATTCTTAATTTAGCAAATTATCTGCGTTTTGATTTTTAGCAACATATATTTTTCTCTTTTTATCGTTATCTTTTTAACATATATCGTCAAAAAAATAACAACATCTATATATATAATTAATACCATGAATTCAAGTATAAGTCAAGTTTATAATAGGTTATTTTTTATTGAATAAGAGCTTCTGAAACTTTATCATCAAAATAAATAAAAGAGAGTTCTTTCTGATAAAACTCTCTTTTTTATATAAAGAACTATATTTTTCTTATTCTGTCTACAGATATTGAATTCACTAATTATTTAATACAAACCAATCACTAAGCAATTTAAATTCCTTAAATCCTCTTTTTTTATATATATTATAAGCTAAAGTATTTTTAGTTATTATAGTTAAATAAATCTCATCTACATTTTTTAAATTTAAAAAATCTATGGCAGTTTCTAAAAGTCTTTTCCCATAACCTTTGCCTCTATAAAATTCTCTTAATCCCATATCAAATTCTCCTGCATTCCCTTCAATTTTACATTGAAGAAATCCTATACCTTTATTATCAGTCCCAACTATAAAAAAATGATTATTATCATCAGTTATTTCTATTTGTTCATCAATATCTTTTTCTGTTAATGTAGCTCCATGAGGCACTTCTTTAAAGGCATCATTATAAATCTCTAAATATTCATCCTTATTTTCCTCACATAGTGGAACTAAATGTAATGGAGTATGCTTTATCTTCCTATCCCTTAAGATCATTTTTATTGCTAAATATTGTTTATACATATTGAGAGAATTTAAGATTTTAATTATCTCTTCATTTCCAGTTCCCATATATATCTCATATGCTCCATAATTTTTAGCTATACCTTTAGCTTTATTCAATATCTCACTTACAATTAATTTTTTATTAGCTACATTTTCATCTATATCTAAATTAACTATATATGCAACCCCTTTTTCACTACATTCCTTTAATATTATCAATACCCTTCCTATAACATTGCCTTCATGAAGTTTAAAAATAACTCCCCTGCCTGAATCATATATTTCATCTCTAAACTGTTTATCCATTTCTTCAAAAGAATGCTTGTTATTCCCATTTCTATTTATAAATTCATATACTTTATCTATTTCAGCTTTATTTAATTCTAAATAATTTTTGAACACCAATCTCCCTCCGATACCTCTACTTATTCTTTTACCCAATAACTGCTACAATCCTTAGTTCTCTCTATGAAACCATATTCAATCAATCCTCTTCTTATTGTTGCATTATCATCATAAATTCTCTTCAATATCCTATTTATCTCCTTCTCTGAATAAATCTTTCCTCTTGAAAAATTCTTCATTATTTCTTCCAAAACTATAATCTTTTTCTTCTCTTTTGATGGGTATGTTTTTAAAGCTCCATTTTCATCCATATAATTTTTAATAACAGTTTGTTTTTCTTTATCTGTTATATTAAATCTGTCATCTAAAGCTGTGGCAGTTTTATGAGCATCACATATAATCCCCTTGTTAGTATTATTCAATTTATTATTGGTATCCTTTGCTAAAAGCTCCATTATTGCTAAGAACATCTTGGCTTGCTTTTCTTTTTCTCTGAGCTTAAAACGACGATTCCTTATAGTGGACGTGGCTATCCCTAACTTACTAGCTATCTCCTTATCAGAAAATCCTTGGGAAATCAATGTCAACAATTGTTTTTGAGCTTCTGTTATACCTGTAAAACTTGTATTCATATTAAGTAAATATCCAATCATTGATTCATGCTTTTCTTCTACATGCAGTTCTACAGTTTTTTTAGAATCGTATAGCTGCGAATCAACAGTATATATTCTGCCTTTAATATACTCTTCTCCACAAACTATACATTTAAACCTATCTCCATATTCTACGTATCCTTTTTTTATTTCATCAATATTAGCATTCCAAAATAATTCATTCAATTTAGTCTCCATAACTTTAATCACCTACCAATTTATTTATAATACAATTATATAGATAGAGTATTATTTTGTCTATATAATTGTAAACTTATTATGTTTTTGTTTATATCGATTTGATTGTAGATCACAGTTTTAAGGTTACTAGAATACCATAAATCTATATTATGGATTTTTTTACTTTTAAATACTATTGACATTTTATGTTAAAAGTTTAAAATAAAATAGTAATTTTTTGTTAATCATAGAGAAGGGAAATGGTGATTATGAAGAAGTTTGAAATACCTTTTAATTTTGATATTGAACTGTTAAATTTTTTAGATAATAATATTGATAAAAATTGGATTGAATTTCTATTTTTATCTCTTTTTAGAGAAGATAGCTTCAATGCCAGAAGCCATGTAGAAAATGTAGAAGTAAATGGTTGGATTTATAAAGTACCAGAAACAAGAAATGAGTATACAAAATATATTGAGGAAATACAACTTAGAGGATATAGACCTGCTATCCTGCTACAAGCCCCTAATCCAATTGCAAAAGAAAAATTGAATTATTATTTTAATTTAGGAATAAAAGATTTCATAGTAAATAATGATAGTCTTGCCTTGTATATAAAAAATAAGAATCCTAATTATAACTTAGTAGCTTCTATAACCAAAATACTTAGTGCCAATGACATTGCTGAAAATGACTATTCTATGTATGATAAAATTGTACTTCATTTTCCATTTAATAGAGCATTATGCAGACTAAAAGAACTACCTCAGCAATATAACTATACAATACTTGTCAACTCCTATTGTTCCTATAACTGTATGGAAGCTAAGAACCATTGGTATAGTACTTCTGAAAATGTACACAATGTAAACTGTACTAAGAATCTTAATAAAGATAAGTTAGTATATATTCCCCCTGAATATATACATCTCTTTGAACCTTATGTCTCAAGCTTTAAACTTCAAGGAAGGGAATATCCTACATCCGTATTAGCTAATGAAATATATTATTACTATAATAGACTTCACAACCCTATGGCGGGAGCTATATATAATAGATTAAGTCCCTTTAATGAACAAGAATATTTTAATCAAGCTAAAAACTTAAGCTTCGTAATCAACAATAATTTTACTCCTAAAAATCCAACATCACCAAATTCTCCTAAAGAGTTTAAGACCCCTGCTTAATCTCCAATTTAAAACTCTAGCCATTAATTATGCTAGAGTTTTAAAAGTAATCTATGTATTAAAGATACTGTTTATTATAATGAAAATAGGATTATGATTATACAGATATTTAGTTATAGTAGATTCTTCAAGATACTTTAATATCATGTTATTATTAACTAGTCCTATTAAAAATGTTAATAGAGTAAGGCTAATAAATATTAGTATCAATCCTTTTATGGAGCCAAATATCATTCCTCCAAAACTATTGACTTCATTAAGTACAGGAAGAGAAACAATATTGTCTATTATTCTACTTATAATAGATAATACAATCATAGCTGCGAAAAAAACGGCTACAAAACTAATTAGATCCATAAGTGTTTTTGCAAGAGCATCTGAAATGATATCATTTAATCCACCCATTGTTTTGACACTATGTCTTGTAATTAAGTTCCCTTCCATTAAAATCTTTTCTAATTGACTAGGAAGATTTAGTGCTTTAAAAATAGTTTTGTTTATAGTCGCTCCATTATATGCCATAGTCTCTTGAGCCATATTTTGTATTCTATCACCTATAAAATTTTTCACTATATTTATCATATTCGTATTATTTAAGATATAATTCGATAAACGTGGAGAATAGTACTTTGCTGCAATTCCTGACAATATATATTGAAGCATACCAAATGCTGATAATACCAATCCTTTTCTCCATCCACTAATACTATATATTATTAAAATCAAGATAACAGCTATATCTAGCACTATAATATCTCCCTCCTATTCTATCTTTTCTATTATGTCCTACTCTTATTTTATGAAAGAGCTTGTCTTTTTAATATTAAATTTATTATGTTTATTTATTTCCTTATTATTACTTTTTAGTATATAAACCCATATCTGCAAATCCTACCTTTATGCCTCCAACTTTATCACCCGTTTTTTCAACTTCAAAAATTAACTCACCATAACTTGACACATCTAAATTTATATCTAAAGGTTTAGTATTATATTTTATAGTATCTGATGTATAAAGCAATGTTTTATCACCATATATTTTTAAAACTATATTCCCCGTAGAACCGCTATCTTGCCAAACAACAATTTTACCTTTTAGAAAATCATATTTCTTATCTAAATTATATGATAAATATCCTTTATAGCTCTTTGCATTTTCATCTATCCGAACAGCCTTAGTATATGTATTTAACTGATTATCAATCAATGGACCTCTATTGTTAATACAATATCCCCACCAATCATCCATTCTTGCATCATCAATTCTTTTTGCTTGACTATAATTTGATGCTTCAATCCATGTTATGGAATCATCAGCTATAGATTTTGATGAATTTAGCTCTTTAGAACCTGCAATAATAGGATTAGCAAAAATATTATACTCAACATCACTTGCTTTCTCAGCTTCAAATACGGCCCTATAGTTTCCATCTTTTAAATCAATCTCAATAGTTTCATTAACATTATTTCCAGACTTTTCATATACTATTTCGTTACTATCTGAATAAATATAAAACCCCACTTCTCCACTTTTACATTTAAAATCCAAATGTAAACTTATCCTATTATTACCTTCAATTTCAAAGTATTTGTTGCTTTTAAATATAGATGCATATGAGAATCTATCTTTTAATGCAAATAATTCATTATATTTTATATTATCACCTATTATACTCTCCATATATGCATTTACATTCTTCTTTAAATCATTTCCTTTATTAGGCTCTACAAAAGTTGCTCCAGACACTACTGCAACAGTAGATACAATAATAGATAAAATAATTGGAACAACTAATGCCTTCTTAGTAATCCCTTGAAATTTCATAATAATCGACAACCTTTCTTTCAAAATCTCCTTATCCCTATACATAGTAGGAACAAATAAGTCATTTTCACGACCTTTATTCTCAGCAATTTTTAAAAGTACATTACCATAGGCCTTACGCTGGTCTTTATTTAAATTTCTTACAACCATTTCATCACAAGAAAGTTCACAAACCTTGTTAATCTCATTTCTAACTAAATAAATAATAGGATTAAACCAATGAATGCTTACAGTAAAATTAATAATCCACCTTATTATTAAATCTAATTTCTTATAATGTGTTAGTTCATGTTTATAAATATAATTAAGTTCGTCCATTGAGTATTCTTCACAAGGCAGCAATACTTTCGTTCTAAATATGCCTACCAACATAGGCGTTGAGATATGAGAATTTTTAGATAACCAAAATTCCCGCTTTATATTTAAATCTTTTTTACAATCTTCTAAAACGGAAAAATAATATTGATTTTCTATCCGCTTATTATTTTTTCTTATGTTTCTTATAAATACAATATAGAAAGTTATATTTAATCCAAAGGATACAATAAATCCAATGGTCCATAAAATCCAAATATTATCAAACAATTTTTCTATATAATTAGTCTTACTTTCAATTATATGTATATTGCTTATTATATTGGATTCATTGTCATTATCTATAGCTGCATCCTTTCTTTCACTAATATTATAATTAGACGTAGTGAGAGATATTAATTGTATAGGTAAATCACTTTTAACATAATTGACCTTATTGACTTTAGGAAATACTGGTACTAAAAATCTTAAAATAACTATCAGCCATATATAATACTGCCACGACTTAGAAATTTTGTTTTTTACCATAAGATTAATAGAAAATACAATAATAGATAGAACGCTTCCTAATATTGAAAGAAAAAATATTGTCCTCATAAAATCACTCATCATCCATTCCCTCCATAAAATAATCCCTTAATTCTTTTAAGTCATCTTCATTTAACTTATTCCTATCACATAGGGATAAAACATAGTTTTTTAAGCTTCCATTATATAATTTATCAACTAAGGTTTGCGTTTGATAGTCTGCATATTCTTGTTCGGTTACTAGGGGAGTATAATAGAAAAGTTCTTTCTTCTCACAGGCAATCACTTCTTTATCTGTAAGCCTTTTTATTAAAGTAAGGACTGTTGACTTCTTCCAGTTTTTTTGCTCTTGTAGTATTTTCCTAATTTCAGGTGCTGTCATAGGCCTTTTACTGTTCCATAATATTTGCATTATCTCTAGTTCTGATTCTGATATTCTATTTGACTTATTCATATTAACCTCCTAACATGAGTTTACAAATGTAACATCTAACTAGATGTTACATTTGTAAACTCGAAATGTCAAGAGTTATTTACTTTCTAAATCTTCGATAAACTTTATTGAAGCAGGTGATAAAGATACACTCTTTAGAAAACAAACACCTATACTTCTTTTTGGTATTTCGTCTACTATTTCTACCTCATACAACAAATTATTTTTCAAATATTCTTGTGAAAATTCTTTAATAACACAGGATATGCCTAGATTAATCTTAGCAAATTCCAAGAGTAAATCATGAGATCCAAGCTCAATCTCTGGTTCAATTTTTACTCCTTTTGATAAAATATATTTTTCTACATATTGCCTTGAGTTTGACTTAGGTTCAAGTAGTATTAGTGGAAATTCTGCTAGCTCTTTAAAACTTAATGGAGCAGAAATTCTATCTTTATACTTTTCTCCACAAACAAAAATATCATGAATATCCATACATGTTCTTATTTCTAAAGAAGAATCTTTAATGGGTAGATTACAAATTGCAATATCAACTTCTCCTGATTTTAATATAGTACAAAGTTCTAAGGTGGTACGATTTACAATTTTTAATTTAATATTTGGATATTTATTATGAAACCTTTCTAAATAAGGCAATAAAAAATAACGTGAAATAGTATCTCCAACACCTATCTTTAATTCTCCAGCCATTAAATTTTTAGACTCCATAAGCTTTTTTTCACCTATGTTAATTAAGTTAATGGCTGAATTTATATATTCAAATAAGAGCTCTCCTTCATTTGTAAGAATTACTCCTCTAGGAGTTCGTGTAAAAAGACGTATCTCTAATTCATTTTCAAGCTGCATCATAGCTTGGCTAACAGCTGGCTGTGTCATATATAGAGATTCTGCAGCTTTAGAAAAATTTTGGCATTTAGCTACTTCACAAAAAATTTTATATAAATCTAGTTTAACGGCCACATAAGCACTCCTTATATCTAATATTATATCTATTTATTTTACTTATACCATAAAGTAGTATATATTACAAGAGTAAGGTAAATATTGAATCCAAAATAAAATAATTAAGGGGAGATCTCAATGGAAAGAATAGTAGGAACTGTTGTTAGAGGCCTTCGTGCCCCAATAATTAGTCAAGGAGACAATATCAGAGAAATAGTTGTAAACAGTGTATTGAAAGCTTCAGAAATAGAAGGCTTTTCTATTAATGAAAAAGACGTTGTTGCTGTAACTGAATCTGTAGTTGCTCGTGCCCAAGGAAACTATGCAACTATTGATGCCATTGCAAAAGATGTAAGCTCGAAGTTCGGTAAGAAAACTATCGGAGTAATATTTCCTATTCTAAGTCGTAATCGTTTTGCTATTTGTCTTCGTGGTATTGCAAAAGGAGCTAAGAAAATCGTATTAATGCTTAGCTATCCTTCTGATGAAGTAGGTAATCATTTAGTAGACATAGATATGCTTGATGAAAAAGGTGTAAATCCCTGGACAGATGTTTTAACAGAAAAGGAGTTTCGTGATCATTTTGGATATAACAAGCATACTTTTACTGGTGTTGACTATATTGAGTATTATAAATCTTTAATTCAAGAATATGGTGTTGAATGTGAAATCATCTTTTCTAACAATCCAAAAACGATTCTTAATTATACAAAAAATGTTCTTACTTGTGATATTCATACAAGATTTAGAACTAAGAAAATTTTAAAGTCAAATGGGGGAGAAAAAATTTACAGCCTTGATGATATATTATCAAAACCCATCGATGGCAGTGGATATAACGAAACTTATGGTCTTCTAGGTTCAAATAAGGCAACAGAAGACAGTATAAAACTTTTCCCAAGAGACTGCCAACCTATTGTTGATAATATCCAAACCCTTATTAAAGAAAAGACTGGTAAGACCGTTGAAGTTATGATCTATGGAGACGGTGCATTTAAAGATCCTGTAGGAAAGATCTGGGAACTTGCTGACCCAATTGTGTCACCAGCTTATACAAAAGGGCTTGAGGGTACACCTAATGAAATTAAATTAAAGTATCTTGCAGATAACAATTTTGCCCATTTAAAAGGTGAAGAACTTAAAAAAGCTGTATCCGAATATATTAAAAATAAAGAGTCAGACCTTGTAGGCAATATGGAGGCACAAGGTACTACTCCTAGAAAGCTTACCGACCTTATAGGCTCTCTCTGTGACTTAACTTCAGGAAGTGGAGATAAAGGGACTCCTATTATATACATCCAAAATTATTTTGATAATTATACGAAATAATAACTAATTCATATTTCTCTTTAAGTAAGAATCTTTATTTAGAAAGTCATTTGTCTTGAAATCTAATTGTATTTTGGTTAAAATTATAATTAGATTTTAGGTATTAAAAATAAGTTATTTACTTATTTTTAATTGAGAAAGGAAGAAAATTCTATGTTTACTCCCATTAAGAATACAACAGTTTCCGAAAAAGTTATAGAACAGATAAAAGAAATGCTTTCTAAGGGAACTCTTAATAAAGGTGATAAATTGCCTTCTGAAAGACAAATGGCAGAGAGATTACAAGTAAGTAGAACTTCTGTAAGAGAAGCTCTAAAAGAATTAGAAATAATGGGTCTTATAGAATCTAGGCAGGGAGAAGGAAATTTTATAAAAAGTAATTTTGAAGATATATTATTTGAACCTTTTTCTACAATATTCCTAATCAAAGAAAGTAATGCTGAGGAAATACTAGAACTTAGGAAGGTTATAGAAAAAGGAGCTGTTACATTAGCCGCACAGCGAATAACCGATGAGGAATTAGAAGAAATTAAAAAAGTTTTAGATGCAGCAGAAAACTCAGACTCTGAAGACGAGTTAGCAAAACTAGATGTACTTCTTCACTATAAAATAGCACAAGCTAGCAAAAATTTTCTTCTACAAAGCATATTAAATGCCGTTTCTTCTCTTATTGAAGCTTCTATAAAAGATATAAGGAAGAATATAATGGTCAAAGAACAACATAAAGATGTAATTAAAAAACAACATAATTCAATCTACGAAGCCTTGAAAAATCATGATACTGAAACTGCAGAAAATGCAATGTCAAATCATCTTGATTTTGTTAATAATGAAATGAAAAAATCTATATCATAAAAAGTCGTCTTTATCAAGTAAAGACGACTTTTTAATATTAGGTTATACTATCATTTTTTCTTGTAAAAATGATTTATTTAAAACATCTTCTAACGTATTAGCAGATATCTTTAATTTTTGAACTTCATCATCACTTAAAGATACCTTCAATGCTTTTTCAACGCCATTTCTTCCCACAATAGCTGGAACTCCTAAATAAATATCATTTATACCATAATAATCATTGAGTAAAGTAGATACTGGTAATATACATTTTTCATCTCCTAATATAGCTTCAACAATACGTTTTACTGCTAAACCTATAGCATAAAAAGTTGCACCTTTTCTATTTATAACTTCATAAGCAGCATTCTTAACGTTTTCATGAATTTCAGTTCTAACCACATCGTCATATCTACAATTTATTTCTTTAGCATATTGATCTATTTTTATACCTTGTATATTAGTTAAACTCCAAGAAACAAACTCTGTATCCCCATGTTCCCCCATTATATAAGTTTGTACATCTCTTGCATCTACACCTAATCTTTTACTTATTTCATATTTAAGTCTTGATGTATCTAAAACAGTTCCAGATCCAATAACTCTTTCTTTAGGAAATCCTGATAACTCATAAGCTACATAGCTTAATATATCAACTGGATTAGAAACTACTAATAGAATAGAATTTGGGCTATATTTAACTACCTGTGGAATTATTGATTCAAATATTTTTATATTTTTATTTACAAGATCTATTCTTGTTTCGCCAGGTTTTTGCGCAGCTCCTGCAGTTATCACAACAATATCCGAATCTTTAGTATCTTTATAATCTCCTGCTTTTATATTAACAGGTTTTATAAATCCAGCTCCATGGCTTAAGTCTAATACTTCTCCTTCAGTTTTAAGCTTATTAACATCTACTATTACTAAGTCCGTAGCTAACCCTGCCATAATTAATGCATAAGCAGTAGTTGAGCCTACCGCTCCTGCTCCTATAATTGATATTTTAGCACATTTCTTTCCTTTACTCATTTAAACCATCCTTTCAAAATAATAATAAATTTTAAAAATAAAAATTAGGTGACTATTATTATAATATTTTGGTTCATTGGTATACTGGTCGTACCAGTTTCTTTTATAATATCAAAATATTTTATTAATGTCTAGTATGATTATTTTATTATCAACTAAAACTTCCTATAAGAAATAACTTAAATGTGGCAAAATATAATTTTGAAGAAGTATTGACAAATATCATTTACAAATGTAAACTATATTTAACGTTTACGCTTGTAAACAATTTATCACTAGGAGGAGATTTATATGAATAATATCCCTAAAATATCTGAATCTGAGCTAGAGATTATGAAACTTTTGTGGAAGTCCAGCCCTTTATCCTCTAACGAAATAATAGACTCTCTATCAGATAGAACAGACTGGTCTAGTCAAACCATAAAGACTTTTATAAACAGGCTTCTTAATAAACAAGTCATAGATTTTGAAAAATCAAAAAAAAGCTATCTCTATTATCCTCTAATTTCTTATGATGAATATGTAAAAAAAGAAAATACGTCTTTTCTTGAAAGAGTTTATGATGGGGCTGTAGACATGTTTTTTTCAAAATTTCTAGAAGAAGAGAATTTATCTGAAAAAGAAATAGAACATCTTGAAGAAATTTTAAAACAGAAAAAACAATCTATAAATAATGAATCTGAAAATCCTAAGAAAAGGAAGTAGTTAATATGGCCATATTAGAGAAGACTTTTTTATGGGTTTTATATTCCTCATTAACAGCATCTGTTATTACATTGCTCATTCTTTTTATTAAGAAGCTTTTTAACAACAAACTTAGCCCTAGACTTCACCATGCTTTATGGTTTCTAGTATTAATAAGACTTCTACTGCCTTTTGTTCCAGAAAGTAACCTTAGTCTATTCAATCTTTCTATTAATAATCATAAAAGTTTAACTATATCTAGCCCTTTAGAACCAATATATTTAGATCAAGGACAAACAGATGAAAATAACAGTGAATTAGATGATATGAATCAAAATAAGGTAAATCAGAGCATATACTCCAAAGAAAATCCTTTAAAATATAAAAATCAGTCATTATCTTCCGATAAAGAAGACAATGTACTTCAAAAAATTATAAGGATATATTCATATATATGGTTACTAGGCTTTTTATCTGCATGTATCTTTATTCTATTGACTTTCTTAGGATTTAAGAAAAAGGCAGGTTTTTTCAAAAATATTAATCATCCTGCAGCTATAAGTACCTTAAATATATGTAAGGAGAGACTAGACGTAAATAAAAATATCCCAGTTTATTGTGGAAATACTTTTAAAACTCCTTTCATATATGGGCTTTTAAATCCTAAAATCTATCTTCCTAAAGATATTTTAGATACAATTGATGATAATCAGCTATTACATATATGCTTACATGAACTAGCTCACTATAAAAGGAAAGATTTATTTTATAATTTACTTGGAATAGCAACTATAACGATTCATTGGTTTAATCCTGTAGTATGGATTGCAATGAAAAAAATGAAAGCTGATAGGGAATTGGCATGTGATAGTTATGTATTAGAAATCCTTGGAGAAAATGAATCTATTTCTTATGGAATGACTATTATAAAGCTTTCTCAGATTGTTTCAAATAAAAGTTCTAAAAAAATACTTTTTACACATTTTTATGAGAATAAAAATCAAATCGAAAGGAGAATTACAATGATAAAAATGTTTAAGAAAGGCTCATATAGAGTATCTATTGTAGCCGTTATACTTCTTGTAATATTAGGAACTACAACTTTAACAAATGCTAAAGGTTCTGAAGTTAAAATCAATACAAACAAGGTAGACCCTCAAGGTCTTATAGAAAAAAAAGATAAGAAGTTTGTATTAGACGGTCCTACCAATAAATTTTTTAATAGCTTGGATAGAGCAAAAGATTTTATAGATTTCGAATTTAAAGTACCAGATTTTATCCCTGTTGGTTATAATTTTGATCGTGTAATTCTTGATAAGGATGATATAGTGAATATAAGTTTTAGGAATGAAAACAAGAAAAGTAGTTTTATTCTTTTAATTTCTCAAGAAAATATTATAGAAAATTTCAAAGCAAAAAAAGATGCGAAAAAGGATAATAAAAATATTAATCACAATATAGATATAAATCCAATGACTATTTCTAATGTAAATGTCTCTCATGTAATTAGTAAAATGTGGACAGATGATATAGATAGTACTGAATTTATAAATAAATATTTTATATGGAAAGATGAAGATGTATGGTATGGTATTAGATACTGCTTTGAATCTAAGAATTCAAAAGGAAAATCCTACTTAAATTATAGTCATATAGAAGATGATTTAGGTAAAATTATAACATCACTAAAATACCCTAAAGACATACAAAATATTAGTTATATATCAGAGAATTCTGTTAGCGAACATATAGACATATATGACGAAAAGGATTTAAAAAAAGCAGAAAAAATTATAGGGTTTGTTCCTAAATTTCCATTATCTTTACCTGGAAACTTTGTTCCTGTTTCATCACATACATCTGTTTCTATGTATAAAGGACAAGATAAATCTAGTACTCAGATAACTACCACGTTTAATTTAAAAGATCAGGATAATATTATACCTGCAATAGAATTCGAACAAACAAAAAATACATTCTATTATAACAACTTAGAACAAAAAAGGTATGTTGAAATAAAGCATCCTGATACAAACAAGACAGTTAATATTAAAGTAGATTCACTGATAATAGATAATATTAAAGTCTTTAAGTATGAAACAGAATTTAATTTAGAGGATGACATTGATGAGTTACACCAATATTATATATGGAAACAAGAAGATATTGTATATACAGCTAAATTTATTGGAAAAATGGATAACAAACAAGAAATAGTAAGGGCACTTATTAAAGCTGATTGATTCTTTTTCATAAAATGAAGCTAGTATAATGAGAGATGTTGTATGCATTTACCAAATGTATACAACGTCTGCTCTATAATAATAATAAAAGTTCCAACATTGTTATATAGCTCTACTTCTGATACTAAATCTGTAGTTAATCCATTCATAATTAATACATAATCAGTAGTTAGAACTACGGATTCTGCTCCTATAATTGATATTTTAACACATTTCTTTTCTTTACTCATTTAAACCATGTCTTCAAATAAATTTCTTATAAGAAATACCTTAAATATAAGAAGATATAACTTTAAAAAAGTATTGACAAATATCATTTACAGATGTAAACTATATTTAATGTTTACATCTGTAAACGATAAATGCTAGGAGGAAATTTATATGGCTAATATTCTTAAAATGTATGAAAAAGAAATAGAACATCTTGAAGAAATTTTAAAACAGAAAAAACAATCTATAAGTAATGAATCTAAAAATCCTAAGAAAAGGAAGTAGTTGATATGACCATATTAGAGAAGACTTTTTTATGGGTTTTATATTCTTCATTAACAGCATCTGTTATTACATTACTTGTTCTTTTTATTAAAAAGCTTTTTAACAACAAACTTAGCCCTAGGCTTCACCATGCTTTATGGTTTCTAGTATTGATACGACTTCTATTGCCTTTTGTTCCAGAAAGTAATCTTAGTCTATTCAATCTTTTTATTAACAACCATAAAAGTTTAACTATATCTAATCCTTTAGAACCAATATATTTAAATGAAGAACAAACAGATGATAATACTAGTGAGTTAGATGATACGAAACAAAATAAGGTAAATCAGAACATATACTTTAAAGAAAATCCTTCAAAGCATAAAAATCAACCATTATCTTCTGGCAAAGAAAGTAATATGCTTCAACAAATTATAAAAGTATGTTCATATATATGGCTAATAGGATTTTTATCTACATGCACCTGTATTTTATTGATTTTGTTAAGATTTAAGAAAAAAGCAGTTTTTTTTAAAAAGTCTAATCTCCCTAGAGCCATAAATGCCTTAAATATATGTAAAGAAAATTTAAATATAGATAGAAACATTCCAATTTATTATGGAAATACTTTTAAAACTCCTTTTATATATGGGCTCTTAAATCCTAAGATTTATCTTCCTCAAAATATTTTAGATACAATTGACGATAATCAACTACTACATATATGCTTACATGAACTAGCTCACTATAAAAGGAGGGATTTATTTTATAATTTACTTGGAATAACAGCCATAATTATTCACTGGTTTAATCCTATAGTATGGATTGCAATGAAAAAAATGAAAACTGATAGGGAATTGGCATGTGATAATTATGTATTAGAAATCCTTGGAGAAAACGAATCTATTCCTTATGGAATGACTATTATAAAGCTTTCTCAAATTATTTTAGATAAATATTCTAAGAAAACACTGTTTACACATTTTTATGAGAATAAAAACCAAATTGAAAGGAGAATTACAATGATAAAGATGTTTAAGAAAGGCTCATATAGAGCATCTATTGTAGCCGTTGCGCTTCTTGTAGTATTAGGAACTACAACTTTAACAAATGCTAAAGGACTTGAAGGTAAAATCAATACAGAAAAAGTATCCCCTCAAAGTATTATAGAAAATGAAGACAAGGAATTTACATTAGATAATCCTTCTAAAAGCTTTAACAACCTAGATAGAGCAAAAGATTTTGTAGATTTTAAATTTAAAGTACCAGACTTTATTCCATCAGGATATGAACTATATGATATAGATCTTGATAAAGATGATACATTGCGTATAGACTTTTGGACAAACATCCAATACAAAGAACATCACTTTAATTTTATAGTTTCTAAAAAAGATATTATACAAGAAATGAAGGAGATAACCAAAGATAAAGAATCTTCTGCTAATATTTATCGTATAAAGAGCAACAGTACAATAAAGGAAGAACCTATGCATATTGGTAATATAAAAGGTAATAGTATAGCAATTGATTGGAAAAATAACAATAGCAGTATAAAGAATCTTCATACCATATCTACTACCGATAAATACTTTGTATGGAAAGATAATGATATTTGGTATAGCATTCAATATTATGATTCAGGTGTTCTTTTTGACTCATCTTCCTATGTAAATGAAATTTCTAAAGATAATATACAAAAAATTATATCTTCAATTAAATATCCTGATGATACGAAAAATGTGAAGTATGTATCTAAAGCTTTTAAAAACTCATTGTATATATATGATAATAAAGATTTAAAAGAATCAGAAAAAATATTGGATTTTAAACCAAAGTTTCCTTTATCCTTACCTGAAGGATTTTATCCTACTTATTCTATGGTATCAGACTTTGCCTATTCAGAAGGGTCAAACCATTCAGAGCAAAGCATATGTATGGAAACAAGGTTTTCTCTAAAGGACGCTGAGCCTTTTACAGGAAAAATAGATTTTTCTCAAACAAAAAATAGATTCTTCTACGATATATTAGCAGAAAAAGGATATTTTGAAACAAAAGATCGTAGCACTAAAGAAATGAAAAAAATTGAAGTAGATGAACTTATGATAAACAATATAAAAGTTTTAACATATAAAGATGAACTTGATACTTATATTGGAAAAGTAAAATATACAAGTTATACATGGATGGAAAATGGTGTTGTTTATGAAGCTGAATTTACTTCGGATATAAAGAATAAAGAGGAAATAGTAAAAGCATTAATGATGTTTCCTACAAAATTATAAACCCATATTAAACTAAATTTAAAAGTGTATATTTCCTTGTAACCATGTTTCTCAAGGAAGTATACACTTTTTATAATAATATTCTAAATTTAAAAATTATCTATCAAGCAAAAGAAAGATTTCTAACATTGAATTTTTCATAAAAAAATGATATGTTAAACTTATAATAAGATTCCAAATTATTCAAATATTTGTTAGAAGGAGGAAAAGATGAAACTAGAAGTTAATAAAATTTATCATGGATTTAATCTATTAGAAGAATACGAGATAAAAGAGATACAATCAATAGCAAGAGTATTCATTCATGAAAAAAGTGGTGCAAGATTATTACATCTAGAAAATGCCGATGATAATAAAGTTTTTTCCATAGGATTTAGGACACCACCATCCGATAGTACAGGAGTACCTCATATTATTGAACACTCTGTTTTATCTGGCTCTAGGAAATACTTAACTAAAGAACCTTTTATGGACATGGCTAAAGGTTCTTTAAAAACTTTTCTCAATGCTATGACTTTTCCTGATAAAACCATATATCCTATAGCTAGTAGAAATGAAAAAGACTTTTTTAATTTAATGGATGTTTATTTAGATGCTGTTTTTTATCCAAAAATATACGATATTCCTGAGATCCTTATGCAAGAAGGATGGCACTATGAATTATACGATAAAAATGATGATATTACGTATAAAGGTGTTGTTTATAATGAAATGAAGGGAGCCTATTCATCGCCTGAAAGACTTCTATACCAAGAAATCACAAAATCCCTTTATCCTGATACTTGCTATCAATATTCTTCAGGAGGGGATCCAGATGTAATTCCTGAACTTACTTACGATGCATTTTTAGAATTTCATAGAAATTTCTATCATCCTGTAAATAGTTACATATATCTTTATGGAAATGGAAATATTGAAAAACAACTTGATTTCATAAATAAAAACTATCTATCAAATTTTGATAAAATCAATATAGATTCTCATGTTGAAATTCAAAAACCTTTTGAAAAGATGAAAGAAGTAGAAACTTATTATCCGATTTCAAAAGATGAGAATGATGAGAACTCTACTTATTTAAGCTTAAACTTTGTGCTAGGAGAATCTACTGATCCAGAAATTTATTTAATGAAGAGTATAATCAATCAGTTATTGATCGAATCCTCTGCAGCACCTCTTAAAAAATCATTAATAGATGCTGGAATCGGAGAAGATATACTTGCTATAACTAGTGGTGGGATACAGCCTAGTTTTGGTATTGTTGCTAAAAATACATCTTTAGATAAAAAGGAACAATTTAAAGAAGTGGTTTTTTCAACTCTTAAGAAACTGACTAAAGAAGGTATTGATAAAAAACTTATTGAAGCTTGTATTAATATAGCCGAATATGACCTACGGGAAGCCTCTAAGTATCCAACTAAAGGTATTATGTATAATAAGACTTGCTTAGATAGTTGGTTATATGATAGTCATCCTACAACACATATTCAATATGAAGAAACTATAAGAAATCTAAGATCAAAAATAGACACAAATTATTTCGAAAAATTTATTGAAGAACATATTATCAATAATAATCATAGTTCCCTAGTTATAATGAAGGGTAAAAAAGGCTTGGGAGATGAAAAAAGAAAGATATTAGAAAAAAAATTATCTGACTATAAAAATTCTCTTACTGATGAAGAGATTGAAACATTAATCCAAAAAAATACCAAACTTAAAGAAATGCAGTTATCTCCTGATACGCCAGAAGCTAAAGCTACTATTCCTAAGCTTCTAATATCCGACGTAGAACCTAAGGCTAAAGTCATTCCTCAAGAAATAATTAAAGATAAAGAGGTTACTATACTTTATCATGATATTTTTACAAGTAAAATCGCTTATGTAGATTTCTTATTTGATATAAGTATGGTTGATGAAGAGTTAATTCCTTATGTCAATCTTCTTACAGAAATTATAGGAAAAGTTGATACAGAAACAATGTCTTATTCCCAGCTTTCAAATGAAATATACGTAAACACTGGGGGTATTGATTTAGCTACAGAAGTATATATTGAAAATGGCAATGATAAGATATATTATCCTAAACTAATTATTAAAGGAAAAACTATAGGCGATAAAACAATTTCTTTTATAAACCTTGTTACAGAATTAATTACAGCTTCAAAAATAGAGGATGAAAAACGAATTAAAGAATTAATTCAACGAACTAAATCAAGACTAGAAATGTCTATATTTGATATGGGTCATCTTGTATCTTCAAAACGAACGGCTTCTTATTTTTCTCCAGGAGAAAGATATAAAGAGATTCTTAAAGGCTTAGATTTCTATTGGTTTATTTGTGATATTAATAATAACTTTGAAAACAATAGTGAAGAAATCTTATCTAATCTTAGAAAAGTTTATGATATGATATTTAACATTAATAATCTAATTATAAGTTTCACAGGAGCTAAAGATGATTTCCATATTACTAGAGAGAATCTACACTTTGTTACTTCAAAACTTAACACAGAGAAACTTGAGCCTAAATACTATAACTTTGTTGAAACGAAATTGAATGAAGGTATCCTTTCTTCTGCTAATGTTCAATATGTATCTAAAGGATATAACTTCAATACGCTTGGTTATAAATATCATGGTAATATGCTTGTTTTATCCACTATATTGAGTGCAGATTATCTTCATAATCGAATCAGAGCAAGAGGTGGTGCTTACGGTTGTGGCATAAGTTTTGAAAGGTCTGGCAATGTAACAGCTTTATCATATCGTGATCCTAACCTTAAAGAAACCATTGACGTTTATGATAGTATAGCTGATTATGTTAAAAATCTAAATTTAGATACAGATGATTTAACAAAATATATTATAGGAACTATAAGTAAATTAGATTATGCTACAACTCCTCATATGGAAAGCCAAATAGCAGTAAGAAACTATATTTGTCATATTAGTCAAAATGACATACAAAATGAAAGAAACGAGGTTTTAAGTACAAAACTTAGTGACATCGTATCTCTTTCACAACTTTTAGACGATATAATGAAAGAAAATTACTGCTGTGTATTGGGTAATGAAAACAAAATAAAAGAAAACGAATATATATTTAATAAACTTGTTCCATTAAAAAAATAGTATGATATATAATACGAAAATAAGGACTAAAAAATAAGTCCTTATTTTTGTATTCATATAATAAAGATGTTTTTTCCTTCTATATGTCAACCTTAGTTTATAAATAATTTATCCATTTCTAATTAAATTTAACTTCTTGTTAACTTTCTTCCGTAAAACATTAAATAAGAATTTTTTTATTTTATTGCTGGTATTATTATACTGACTAAAAAAATCATCTGGACTATTAAAGATTCCTAGATCATCTGTAATAGAAAAGCTTTGAATATACGTATTTTGACCTTGCCAACAAGTATTTATCTTATTTTTATCCTCTACAGAAACACCATATCCTATATAGCCTTTATTAAAATTACAAAGTCTATCTTTTACCTGATTAAGGTACTTATCATCAATAATTACACCTTCTAAAGTTATCCATCGATTATTAAAATACACTTCAGTCCAAGCATGAACAATTTTTTTAGGAGCAAATAAATATATAAATCCTGTTAAAGCACCTTTTTGCATTTTCTTATCGATAAAAAATCCATGAATCCTACAAGGAATACCTACTGCCCTTAGTAATGCCATTAACAAAATGCTTTTTGTATTACATTGTCCATATCCATCTCTTAAAACTTCAGAAGCAGTTATATCATCTTTTTCATTATATCCAAATTTAATCTCATTTCGCACAAAATCATAAACTGCTCCAATCTTTTCTTTTTCCTCTAGCTGATTCCATCCCCTACTAATGATTAAATCTTGAATAGATGGTGCAGTAAAATCTAATAATTTGGTTTCTTTTAAATATGCCTTCATACAATCACCTCTTTTTACCCTATTATAAGGTGAAAAAAGTAGTTATACTTTCAGATATCTGCTATTTTTTGTAATGATCCTCGGAGGCATTCCCAGTTTATCTCGAACAGTTTGAGTAAAATGAGAAGAACTGCTGAATCCAGCTTCTATAGAGGCATTTGTAATATTTGATCCATTAAATATTAAATAAAAAGCTTTTTCCAATTTTTCATGTAGTATATAGCTGGTTAAAGATATTCCAATTTCCTCTTTAAATAAATGGGATAGTCTACTTTCTGATAAAAAGACTATATTACTTAATTCTTTAACAGACAGCATATCCAAAGGATGGTCTTCAATATAATTTAAGACCTCTTGTATTCGATTATCTATTGTATGTTCTACATTATAATTTGATATTCCTAAAGTTTCTTTTAACTTTTTTATAAATTTATTATATTCTAAGGAATTAGTTATTTCTGCTATTAATTGAATATTTAATTCCATGATACTATTTATCTTTTCTTCTTTTATCATATAAACTTTATTTTCTTTCAACAAATTCTTTTTTATTGTTTCTCCAAAAATGGATTCAGGGTTAATTAATAAATATAGCTGCCATTCATTATAACCATGTAGCTTATGATCTGTATTTGAATCTAAAATAATTCCTTTTGTATAAATGGAATCCTTTTCTATAGTAATATGAAAGTTTTTTTCAACTCCAATGGTAATTTGAATATAGTTGTGTCTATGATAATGGGTATCTACTTTATCTGTAAGAAATGTAATATGATCTTTAGCATCAAATATAATTAACTTATTTTTATACAGTTGGTTTAAATCAGTATTAAACATTAAAGCCTATACCCCCTTCTATTTCTATAATATAATCTACTTTAAATACAGTAGTTTAATTATATCATAATACAACCTTTATAATGATTTTTAAAAAAGCAAGCGTGTACCAAAAGCTAAAATAACAGGATAATATCCTGTTATTTTAATCTTATCATTTATAAAATGGTAATTAAAACTTATCTTTATACTTCTCTTCCCATTCTCTTATAAGATATTCTCTAAAATCTGGATGAGCTATATTTATTAAGGCTCTTCCCCTTTCTCTTAAAGTTTTTCCTTTAAGATTGGCAATACCATATTCAGTAACTATATATTGCACATCATTTCTTGATGTTGTAACTGCTGCACCTTCATCAATAATAGATACTATTCTAGACACTGTACCCTTAGCCGCAGTGGAAGGCATTGCAATTATAGATTTACCATTATCAGACATATTTACACCTCTGACAAAATCTACTTGACCTCCTACACCACTAAATTGTTTCTTACCTACAGTGTCTGAAACTACTTGCCCCATTAAATCTACTTGTATACAAGAATTAATGGAAACCATCTTATAATTCTTCATAATTACAATTGGATCATTAACATAATCTACAGGATGCATTTCTATATTAGGGTTGTTATTTACAAAATCATAAAGACGCTTTGTCCCCATAATAAATGTTACTACCATTTTATCCTTATGCAAAGTCTTCATCTTATTCGTAATAACCCCTGCCTCATAAAGTTCAACTACTCCATCAGAAATCATCTCTGAATGAATTCCCAAATCCTTCTTATCTTTTAAAAATAATAGTACTGCATCAGGAATTGCTCCAATACCTAATTGAAGGGTAGAACCATCTTCAATCAAGGAAGCACAGTATTCTCCTATTGATCTTTCTACATCCGTAATTTTAGGAGGTTTTAGCTCAGGTATATCTGCGGAAGCTTCAACTATATAGTCTATATCCGATAAATGTATAAAAGAATCTCCCATAGTTCTAGGCATATTAGGATTTATTTGTGCAATTACAGTTTTAGCACATTCTGCTGCTGGTTTTGTATAATCTACAGATGTACCAAAGCTGCAATATCCCTTTTCATCTGGATAACTTACTGTAACCAAAGCTACATCTACTGGTAAATAACCTTCCCTAAAAAGTTTGGGTACTTCATAGAAGAAACATGGCGTATAATCCCCTCTTCCTTCATTAATTGCTTCTCTTGTAGTTCCTCCTACAAAAATTGCATTATGGCGAAAGTGTTTTGTCATCTCCGGCTTCGTATATTCACCTTTCCCCATAGGAACCATATGAACAATTTCAACATTCTCATATTGCTCTTTATTAGCTACCATAGCATCTATAAGTAAAGTAGGTTCTCCTACCGCATGGCCTATTACAACTCTATTTCCTGGTTTAATATGTTTAACAGCTTCTTCTTTAGATACAATCTTATGTTTATATTCATCTTTCCAATCCATTTATTCAACCCCTTTCCAATACTTTTTACAATATCCTGGGACATATAATAAATCTGTTAACTTTAGATTTATTAATATAATCTTTCATATATCTCTCTTATTTCTTCTCTTGAAAGAGGTACATAATTATTAACTAAAAGTCTTTGTTGAGTTGCTATTACACTGTCTGTAAATAAATCTATTTCAGCTTCTTTCATACCATAATCTTTTAAATTTCTTTTAGCTAATAATTGACTTAGAACATTCTCTAAAGAATCGTATACTTTGTCAACAGAAACAGAAAGTATATCTGCTAACATCTCATTCACTTCTTTTATCTTTCCATTAGGATCAAGTCTATTATATGTTTTAAAAACTTCAACAAAGAATTGATAATTTGCTTCTCCGTGAGGAACATGATATGTACCCCCTAGAGGATAAGAAAGGGCGTGCACAGCACCTACACCAGTATTTGCAAATGCTACACCTGCATAATTGCTAGCAATTAAAAAATCATCTATTATCTCAAATCTATAGTCGCTTCCTTTTTCTAATATTTCAAGATATCCTTTAAGTATTATTTCTATAGCTTTTATACTGAAAAGTTCCGTATAACAATTTGACTTAGGAGAAACTAAAGATTCAGTAGCATGTACAAGGGCATCTATTGAACTTGTTACAAAAAATTTATAAGGTAAACTTTTAACCATTTCTGGTATCATAACTGCATAATCAGCATATAATTCATCTATTGCCAATCCCATCTTTGTACCTTTTGCTTTTATTTCGGCTATAGATATATTGGTTACTTCACTACCAGTTCCGCAAGTAGTAGGTACTATTATGAGCTCTTTTTCCTTTATTAGAGGAATTTTCTTTTCAAATAAATCTAAGGTATTTGTCGCATCCTTTATTACAAAGAGTTTTGCTATATCTATTACAGAACCCCCACCTATAGCAATTACTCTGTTATATTCTATACCTTTTATGTCTTCAAAAATCTTATCAATCATTTCATCTGAAGGTTCTCCCAAGCCATACTTTTCTTGATATATAACATGAGCTGGAAGGTTTAAAGAACCCATAAATGGTTTATAGATAAACTCATTAGTCAATATTAAGTCCTTGTCATTTATAGAAAAGAATTGATTAAATTCAGCACAAGTATCAAATCTATATATTTGAGGCTTTACAATTAATTGTCTCATTCATACCACTCCTTTATTAGAATTTAATTATTCCCAAATTTCTTCATCTGTAGGTACTTTTACATTTGTTCTTACAAGACCTATTCTTGAAACGTTTATTAAATGTTTATAGTCAAGGTTTTCTGAAATACTATTATTTCCCCATGTACCACAGCCTAAAGTAGTTGTAGGTGTAAAACCATTTAATAGAGATCCTCCTGCTGTCGTTGCTGATGGAGCATTTACGACTACCCTTGAAACCGTAATATTTTCACCAGCATACTTTATATGTTCCATATTATTTGAATGAACTACTGCTGTATGACCTTTTCCCTCTAGATTAAGGTTTGTTTGAGCAATATTAACTGCTTCTTCAAAAGTATTATATTTTAATACAATTATTGCAGGACACATCTTTTCTTTACATAAATAATCTAAATTGCCTACACCCTTTGGTTTAAACAATAATACTTTTGTTTCCTTAGGAACTTCTACTCCAGCCAAGTTAGCAATGAATTGTACTGATTGTCCAACGATTTCTCCATTTATCTGACCTTCTGGAAACATTACTTTTCTAAATTTATCAACTGTTTCTTCATCTTCTATATAATATGCACCGTTAACTTCCATAGCTTTTATCACTTCATTATATTTGTCTTCAGGTACTATTATAGATTGTTCTCCTGAACATATTATTCCGTTATCAAAAATTCTTCCCGCTATTATTTTTTGTGTAGTATCTACGAAATCTACATCTCTATCAATTATAACTTGAACGTTTCCAGCTCCTACTCCAAAAGACGGCTTTCCACTAGAGTAGGCTGATTTTACCATTGCCATACCTCCTGTTGCTAGTACCACATCACAGGTTTTCATTAATTCCGTTGTAAGCTCTATAGTTGGTTCTTCAATTATTTGAATAAGGTTATCAGGTCCATTCAGTTTTTTAATTTCTTCATTCATCAAATCTACTGTATGTTTACTACATTTCTTAGCCCTTGGATGGGGAGCTACGATTATTGCATTTCCTCCCTTTAATGCAAACATAGCATTACACATAGGAGTTACCACAGGATTGGTTGTAGGTGTAACAGCACATACTACTCCTATAGGTTTAGCTATACATATAAGACCTTTGTCTTTGTCTTCCTCAATTATTCCAACAGATTTTTTATTCTTTAAATGATTCCATATATTTTTTGCCTTTCCTTTGTTCTTTGCTACTTTATCTTCATATACTCCCATTCTTGTTTCTTCTACTGCTTCTTTTGCCAGCATATCCGCATTGTCATATACTACCTTGCCTATGGCTTTTACTATTGCATCAATTTGTTCCTGAGAAAAAGTTTCAAATACTCTTTGTGCTTTTCTAGCTTTATCTACCATTTCTTCAATAAACCTTTTATTATCCACATTCAAACCTTCTTTCCCCTTATATTTCACTACTTATATTTTAATAAATGCAAGAAACATACCAATGACAAGGTAGCAATGAATGTAAACATTCATTCTTTGTTAAAATAATAACTTTATTTCCAATCTTTATTGATGTTTATTTATATAATTGCATTTTTGCAACATAAATTATGTTTTAAAATGCAAATTTAAAGCTTAAATTTAGTCTATCTAAGGGATTGGGTATTTTTTAACAATCTGTTGCATAAATACAACTTGTTGTATTTATGCAGCAGAAGTTTTCTTCTCCTATATATGCTTTTTTCTCTTTCTAACAAAGGTTGAAGGATCTATTTCAAGAGCCTTGGCAGCATCTCTTACATTCCCATATTTATCAAAAGCCATTTTTAGCATGTATTTCTCTACTTTATCTAAAGCTTTTTTCAAAGGAATTACTTCATTCTCGATGTTTATGTTTTGCTCCTCATTCCAAATTAAAATCTCTTTTGGAAGATCTTCTTTAGTTATGACATCACCACTAGTCATTACCATTATTCTTTCAACTATATTCTTTAACTCTCTTACGTTTCCTTTCCATTCATAATTATAAAGACAATCCAACGCCTCACTGCTTAAAGATTTATTAAATTTATACTTATCGTTCAATTTTCTTAGAAAGTAATTTATAAGGGGTATTATATCGTCTTTTCTATCCCTTAATGGTGGTATGGTTATAGGTACAATATTAAGCCGATAATACAAGTCCTCTCTAAAAGTCTTTTGTTCAACCATTTCTTCGAGATTTCTATTTGTCGCAGCCAGTATTCTTACATCTACTTTAATAGATTTTACTCCACCGACTCTTTTAAATTCATTGTCTTGAAGTACTCTAAGAAGCTTTACTTGCATGTCAAGAGGCAGTTCACCTATTTCATCTAAAAAAAGAGTACCCTCATCGGCTACTTCAAATAGACCTATTTTACCATCCTTACTAGCACCAGTGAAAGCTCCTTTTTCATAACCAAAAAGTTCTGCTTCTATAAGAGGTTTTGGTATGGCACCACAGTTTATTTTTATAAATTGTTTATTATTTCTATTGCTGCTTCTATATATACACTTTGCAATTTCATCTTTTCCTACACCCGTCTCTCCAACAAGTAAAACAGTAGTATCTAAAGGTGCGACCCGTTTTGCCATTTGCACCACACTTAACATTTTTTTATCCTTAGCTATGATATTCGTGTTTTTTAAAAGCTCTATTCTCATCTTTTCTAACTCTATACAGTATTTTTTCGTTAAATGTTCATTTTCATTAAGTCTTTTCTTTAACTCATATAGTTCTGTAATGTCTCTTACGTTGGTTACTACCATAGTAATATTCCCATCTTCATCAAAAACGGGTGTAGCCGTTACTAATGCCTTTTTTCCTGTTTTAAAATTTTGCTCTATAGTGTTAACTTTTTTATTATTCAAAACTAGTAATGTAGCAGATTGAGATATATAACCTTCTCTTACCAAGTCATTCATATTTCTTCCTAACAATTCTTCCTTATTTATTCCAGTTATTCTTTCATAAGCTTTGTTGACTATTAGTGTGTTTGCCTCTCCATCAGTAATATATATGCCGTCAAAGGAAGAATCAATTATATCGTTAATCTTATCATATATGTTTTTATTAGGAACCAAGGAAATATCCCCCCTTATAGTGTAAGTCCACTTTCACACTCCATTACATAATAATATGTTAAAATTATAACATACATGAGAAACTTTTAAAATTGATTTCAAATCTTAAGTACTTTTGAAATGTTCTTTTATAAAACTAACTATCCGTGTATTTTATCTATTTTATATTCTACAAAAAAGACGAATTCCCTTTCTATATTTTTAAGGGAATTCATCTTTTTATATATTATTTATTTTGTTCTTCTTTGATTCCAGCTATTTCTTTTGCCAGTTCTTTTTTAGCTGATATATTACCTTGTCTTGATATCATTATTCGTTGGGCTTGTGGTGATCCTGCACCATGCATTGATTCTGTACGATATCCTACTGCTGCAGTTCCTAGGGTAATATTTTCAATTAATCTTAGTACCCTCATTCTATTTTCTGTAGAAACTCCGTCTACACCCTTTAAGTATTTTTCTATATATGGACCAATCTTTGGATCTTTAAGATCTTTTTCTGATGGCATTGTAACCATTAAACCACCTGCTAAGTCTTCAGCAAGTCTTGCTATTTCATAAGGATATCTTGTTACATTTTGCTTACATACGTTTGCTAACAATAAGTCTATTTGATAGTTTCCTGAAGCAGTAGGACATCCTTCTGATGAACAAGCCATTCCACAGCAATATAATGTTTCATTAAGATGTGTCATTTCAATAAGTTTATCTTTAACATGAGAGGCCTTTCCTGCACCATTATAATCTGCAGCAAGAGCAGCTGCACCTATAAGAACGTCACCAACACCTACTTTACATCCACCATAACTTTGTCTATGATATCCAGCAAATCTTTCTACTAACATTCCTGCGAAATCAGTTTCTCCATTTAAAAATATTCTGTCATTAGGAACAAATACATCATCAAATATTACTAATGTTTCATGTCCTCCAAAGTTCTTATTTCCTAAATCAATGTCTGCTCCTTCTTCTAATTTCCTAGTATCACAAGATTGTCTTCCGTATATCATAAATATCCCATCTGTATCTGTTGGTACTGCAAAAGAAACAGCCCAATCTTTATCTTCAGGTCTCATGGATATTGTAGGCATAACTATAACTTCATGAGAATTTACCATACCTGTTTGATGTGCTTTTGCTCCTCTTACTACGATTCCATCAGGTCTTCTTTCTACTACTCTAAGATATAAATCTGGATCTGCTTGTTGACTTGGAGATAATCCTCTATCTCCTTTAGGATCTGTCATTGCTCCATCAACTACTAGATCCTCCTTTTGTATATAATCCCAATATTTTTTGAAATTTTCATGATAATTGGTTCCATAGGCTTTGTCTATTTCATAAGTAGTACTATATACAGCATTCGCCGCATCTAATCCTACACATCTTTGGAAACATGCTGCTGTTTTTTGTCCCATTAACCTTTGCATTTTAACCTTTTTTCTTAAGTCATCAGTGCTTTGATGAATATGAGTAAATCTATTTATTTGTTCTCCGTTTAAGTTTGATGTAGAAGTCATTAATTCTTCATGCTCAGGTTGTTTAGCCAATTCATAAGTCATTGCTACAGAATTTAGAGAAGGTCTTATCATAGGGTGATCTACAGGATTTTCAATTAATTCGCCAAACATATACACCTTTAAATTAAGCTTTCTTAAGCTTTCAATGTATTGCTCCTTTGTCTTTAATGCCATTTCCATCTCTCCCTTTCTATAATTAATTTTATTTTTTGATTAATAAATACTTCTGCTTATTTATTAAGCAATAACCTTGCCAAGTTTTTAACATAAGCTTAGTATTTTATATTTTTTTATAAAATTTATAGGGAGAAAATATATAAGACGGTGATTTTATAATTCTTCGTGTATTTAGTATATAAATAAAAAAATACTGGATTTTTCCAGTATTTTTCATTTATAGTGAGAACGAGGTAATCTTTTATTGCTCCAATATAAACTAGATATATTCTATTTTCTTTAATATTTCAAGTTTTAGGTACCAGCTTTTAAGCTAAATCATAATACAGCTTCTTCTCTAAAACTTAAACTTTGATCCTTCATTAAAAATAATTTGGCTATTAAAAACACTAATAATTCCCCACTAAAATTGCTAAGCCATATACCACTATCTCCTAAGAGCTTAGGTAATATTAATAAGGAAACTTGTATAGTGATAAATCCTCTTAACAAACATATTAAATTTGAAGCTTTACTCATTTTTATAGATTGAAGATAGGATGAATTTATTATATTTATAGCTGCAAAAAATGATCCTAAGTTAAAAAGATTAAATGCATTATATGTTATTGATATTAACTCTTTGTCAGAAGTAAAAAGTGATATTATTCCCTTTCCAAAAAAGAAACAAATACCAAAGTTAACAACTGCAGAGATAAGTCCACTCTTTAGGGACAATAAATAATAGTATTTAATCTTTTCTTCCTCTTTAGCACCATAATAAAAGCTTAATAAAGGCTGTACCCCTTGAGCAATACCTCCAAGAACCATGTTCAAGACGGTAATAGCATAACTAATTATACTATATACTGCTACTCCACTTTCTCCAATCTCTTTTAAAATTACCATATTAAAAGCCATTGTTACAACGGCTATAGCAGATTGCGTTAAGAAAGATGGAAATCCTATTTCAGTTATATCTTTAAGTGCCTTAAAAGATATTTTGCACTTTTTAAATCTAAGAATCCCCTTTCCTCTTAAAAAGTAAATAATGGGAATTATAGCACTTATAAGTTGGCCTAATCCTGTTGCTATTGCAGCTCCTGCAACTCCCCATTGAAATATAAATATAAATACATAATCTAAAAATATATTGGTTAATGCTCCAGCAATCATTGCATACATGGCAAGTTTTGGAGCTCCATCATTTCTTAAAAAATAATTTAATCCATTACTAAGAACTAAAGGTACAGAAAATAAAAAATAAAATCTTATATAATCATGTACATCCCCTATTAATGAATCTGGAGAGCCTAAAGCATAAGCTAAAGGTTTTGATAAAAATGTTCCTACTAAAAATAATACTATAGCAGATATGATTAAAAGTAGAAATGATTGATTAAACTTATTGACAGCCTCCTCAGTTTCGCCAGACCCTAAACTCATAGAAACTAAAGTAGAACCTCCGACAGATATTATAAGAGTCAATGCTGTTGCTATTAATGTTGGTGGAAATGCTATATTAATTGCCGCTAATGCATTACTTCCAACACCTTGACCTACAAACATTCCATCTACAATAACATAAAATGATGTAACTAACATTCCAATTATAGCGGGAATTACGTAATTAAAGAACTTCTTCATTAAAATCCTCTCCTCCTTATAAAGAAGAATTATACACTCTACAACGACTATAGAGTCAAGAGGAAATTAAAATTTTATATATACAATTTATAACATTAATTTTGTCTCTAATTTTGTCTCTAGTTAATTATTCTTATTAACCTTTATAAAAATCTCCATAAAGCTTTTTTCCCTATCATTGTATAATTCTGAACCTATACAACTCTCATATAAAGGACTTTCAATACTTAAGTTTTCAGTCTCAATAAAATCTAAAAGATGATTTATATATTTTTTATTATTGATATAGTAATCAAGATAAATAATGGAAGCATATAAACCTTCTTCTATTTCAGAAACTTTAATTCTATCATCATCTATCTTATCTTCTATTACAATAAAGTAGCTATTATATTTCACTATCTCTTTTTCTTCAAATTCTTCATAATTTATTTCATATGCTAATTCAAGGGTTAGAGGATCATTTAATTTAGGGAATTCATTTAAAGCTTTTCTAAAGCTTACTTCAGCATCTTCTAAAGACTCATCTTCTAGTTTTACCTTTATAATTCTCTTTTTAGCCTTTTTATTTAAAAATACTGTTCCTAAAGGTTTAGAAATCATTGATTTTATATATTTATTTTTATTTTTAATTGATTTTTTTTGTTTTTGTAACATTTTAATCTGATTATCAATTTCGTCTTCCTGAGCTTCCAATAGTTCAACTACATCATTTATAGTAACCTTATTTGATATGAGTTCCTTTATTTCTAAAAGAGATAATCCTAACTTCTTATAAAACCTTATAAGGTCTAATTTATAAAATTGTTCTAAAGAATAATATCTATATCCGCTATCCTTAACTAAACTAGGCTTTAAAAGCCCTAATTTATCATAGTGTCTTAGAGTTTGAACCGATAGATTATATAAGCTTGCAACCTCGCCAATAGAAAAATATTTGCTCATTATGATCAACTCTGTAAAACTTATAGAAAATATATTTATATATCCTTTATAAATTTTACTCATACATCTAACATAAGTTAATGTACATAATAGCATTCTTACAATGCTATACCGTAAGTTGGCGGTACTTTCTTCACCTCACTCTCTATACTTTAATCATCTCCATCTGGGAAATAAGCTTCCCTTACATTGTATCTCTGTTTATTTAGTATTTTACACAATAAACTATTTATGTCTGAATCGTCTTCTACTAATATCTTTATGTTATGATTCATACTCTAAATCTCACTTTATTCCTATATTTTTTGATTTTATATAAATTAGTATAAAGTACCTTGTCTTTAAAGACAAGGTACTTCATATTTTCAATGCATTACATTTATTATAAGTATTTCTCTGCATCTTTTTAATTATTATTAAACTTGCTTATTATTAGTGTCACAACATCCTTTTCTTTTAAGTTCAACTTTGCCTTAATTTTTTCTCCATTTACTTTAATAGCTCCTATCTCGATTAATCTTACAATATCTGATCTGCTAATATCTTTAATCTTAGATGATAAAAATTTATCTGTTCTTATCTTTTGTTGCAGTACATTAAGGAAGATATTTATCTCACTAATGCTCTCTTCTTTAAATTTTATTACTCTAATCTCCTCATAATTACTTTCCTCTATATTAAATTTCTCTTGAACATTCTCTAATCCTGATACTGTTTTAAAAGTATCTATTTTTTTATTCCATGTATGACCTTTTGGACATTTATATATTGCAAAACGAAATATATTTTTACCATTAGCATTTTGCCTTCTTTTTAAAGAATCCTTAAACTCTACTTTTTTTCCACAATTGTGGCAATATCTTTTTTCTATGTCTATTTCACCATTATATATATCCCAAATTAAATTTATTTTTTTCTCCATATTCCTTACCTCCTAGAATTTTAACTTTACGGTAAGGAATATAGAAATAATTTTTTTGTTTTCTTAGTTTTGGTAATGTATTAATCATAAACTTATACTCCTTCCGTTTATCGATTTGTATCCATTACCTTAATAACAGGGGTCATCTGCTTACCTCCCATCCTTATATTTTTGTTTGATATGCCCTCTATGGACTGCCTAGATATAACTTTATTAAAAATTTATACTTTCTATTTCATATAATAAAAAAGACTATAAGAAGATACATACTTCTTATAGTCTAAAATGCATAAATATAATTATTATAATTTTAAAAAATCAAGATTAGACACAAGGAAAATCAATACTCTAAAGAATCAAAGTATTATATTGAATCTATGAAAATTCTTATTTAATTACAATAATTAGTTTTAATGAAGTAAGTTAATCTCTAAATTGCAATTCCATAAAAGAGCACAACAAGTATACCTAACCTAAGTTAAGTAAAATTAAACTCCTTTGGAATAAATATTAATTTATTAATAAAATTAATATTAGCAATTAGATGGTGTCATAACTTACTTCCCTCCTTCTTAACTTTAAATTAATGATATTATATATTATAAAGTGCTTAGTGTAAACATATTCTAATAACTATTTTTTAATAATTGGTATCCAAACTTCACATTATCTAATAATGGACATTGAATATATATTTTTGATTAATATGTTTTATTAAACCTGAGAAGAATCCATATCAATTTAATTTATAAGCTTGTCTTGAATTTTTCCAAATAAAATGATATAAATTTAATTAAAATTCAAATAACTTAACATAGCACAAAAAGAGTTCCGCTACATTAAACTGTTAAGTTAATTAGGGTAATTATTTTATTTCTTAACAATTTCTATAATAAACTATGATATGGACATAAAAGGAGGAAAAAATTATGTCATCTAATTTAAGTAAAAGTGCTGGAAAGGTTCAAACAGCACTTAAAGAATTGGGATTTGAACTTAATATAATTGAACTATCTGATTCTGCTCGTACTGCACAAGAAGCAGCGGATGCTATAGGATGTAGTGTAAGTCAAATAGCTAAATCCTTAATCTTTAAAGGGAAAATTTCTCAAAAACCTATATTAATTGTAGCAAGCGGTACAAACAGAGTAAATGAAAAAGCAGTTAAAGAACATATAGGAGAAAAGCTTGAAAAAGCAGATGCAGATTTTGTACTTGAACATACAGGCTTTGCCATAGGAGGCATTCCTCCTATTGGACATAAAACTGCTATTACTACTTTAATTGATGAAGACTTAATGCAATATGAAGAAATATGGGCCGCTGCTGGAACACCCCATGCTATTTTTAAATTGACTCCAAAGATTTTAACAGAGATAACTCAAGGAGATATTATCTGCGTTAAATAATTCAAAGCCACAAAATACCCTTATATATTTTGTGGCTTTGATTCTATAAATTACTCTACTACCATATTTACCTATTTGGATTCCATCCCAAGAGAATACATCAATGTCTTATTTACATGAAGTTCTACTGTATTCAAGACCTCTAATTCAAGGTCATCTTCATTAATAATTAATGGTAATTCTGTACAACCTAATATTACACCGTCTACATCATACTTCTTAATAATATTAATAAGTTTTTCTTTACTACTATTATGAAATATTCCTATGGTTAATTCATCAAAAATAATATCATTGATTAATATCCTTTCATCTCTAGATGGAACGATAACATCTATTCCTAACTGTTTTAGATAGTTTTCATAAAAACCACTTTCCATTGTATACTTTATACCTAATAGCAGAACCCTTTTTAATCCTTTTTCTTTTGCTCTTTCCCCGACAGCCTCTACAATACTAAGCATAGGCAATTCAGTAAGGATTTTTACTTCATCATATACTGAATGCGGTGAGTTTGCAGACATAATAATAAAATCTACTCCGCTTCTTTCTAGAGAATGTATCCCTTCCATTATATACTCAATATAGCCTTCTTTGTCTCCATTATCCTCAAAATCAGTAAACTTCTGAAAATCTAAACTATATATAATTATTTCTGGATAATAATAATCTCCTTTAAGTTCATAATATTTCTTTAATATAAGCTCATAATATTTAATGGTTGATTCATGACTGATACCGCCTAATATTCCGATTTTTTTTGGTGATTTAGCTTCATTCGGTTTAATTCTAAAGGAATGATCATCTATTGCCTTTGAAACAGCCAATACTCCGTCTAAATGATCATATTCATGTTGAATCAATTCAGCAAGATCACCTTTTGCTTCCATTACAAAATCCTTCCAATCCAAGTCCTTATAATGTATTTTACATTTATTATATCTTTTTACCTTTACGAATAAATTAGGAAAACACATACAATCGTCCCATACCTCTATTATTTCATCATCTAAAAACTCCAATTTTGGATTAATAAAGGTAGTTTGGCGACCATTGAAGTCCATGTGAATAATACGTTTAAAATACTCAATTTGAGGAGCCGCTATTGCTCTTCCATATCCATATTTTTCTCTAAAATCCATTAAAGTATCATTTAAATCTTCAACGATATGTTTAACATCTTTAAGTTCTTCATACTTCACTTCTTCAGATACTTTATATAAATCTTCATCACCCAATAATAATATTCTTTTTACTGCCATACTATCTCTCCTTCATTTATAAGATTAATTATATAATCTTAATATGCAACTATTATGCCAACATATAAAATCAATATAAATGCTCATTTTATGCTATCTTAGAGAAAATCTAGCAGTATTTCAATTTTTAAGATTTTATCATTTTGAGAATTATTATTTATTAAAACACTATATAGAAATGATTTTACCTGTAATCATTAATTTATCATTTTTGAGAAACTTATCATTTGTGAGAACTCTTTCATTTTAGATATTATATTTTTTAATCTTTCTATATAAAGTAGCTATACTAATACCTAATTTTTCTGCCGCTTTCTTCTTGCCTTCTAGGCTTGAACCATAAGTATTTAAATATTCTTCAATCAATTGTCTTTCTACATCATCTAAAGTAATCTTTATTTCTATATTGGGTTTCCTGCTAGCCAATATTTTACTAGGTAGATGTTCAATAGAAATGATTTCATCGTTTTTTAGCATATTCACACTGTATTCTGCAGTATTTTCTAATTCACGTATATTACCTGACCAATCATAAGCATATAAATATGTCCAAATATCCTTATCAATTGCCCTAACTTCCTTATTAAAAATGTTACCATATTTTTTTAAGAAATGAGAGAATAAGATTTTAATATCTTCTTTTCTCTCCCTTAATGGTCTAATATTTATTGGAATAACATTTAATCGGTAATAAAGATCCTCTCTAAATGTATTTTCTTTAATCATTTCTTCCAAATTTTTATTTGTAGCCGCTACAATTCTAATATTAAGCAATTTTTCTTCCAGATCTCCAAGCTTTACTATACTTTTGTCTTCCAGTACCCTAAGAACTTTAGCTTGCATATATAAAGGCATATCACCAATTTCATCTAGAAATAATGTCCCCTCATCTGCCAACTCTATTTTTCCAATTTTACCTTTTGGATTGGCTCCTGTAAATGCTCCTTTACTATAACCAAAGAGTTCACTTTCTAATAGTGAATCGGGTATAGCCGCACAATTAACTGCGACAAAAGGTTTGTCTGCACGATTGCTTTCATTATGAAGAGCTCTAGCCACTAATTCTTTTCCTGTTCCGCTCTCACCCGTTATTAATATAGTGGATTCTGACGAAGCAACAGTGCTAATTTTTCTCTTTAATTCTTTTACGACTTTTGAGTTGCCAATAATCTTATCTAATCCAATATCATGTTTAGAACCTGATAGCTCTAAAAATTGTTCCTTCAAAGTTTCTCTAGACGTAAAAACAATAACTTCATTAATCTCTTGATTACCATAGTTAACATCATATCTTTCTCCAACTACAGTAAATGTATTGCCATTATATTTGATTTTGTATTCTTGTAGTTTCAATACCATATTTCCTGTTGACTCAATATTTATATTTCTATTTAAATTAGTATCGATTTTTAAGATATTTTTAGCATAGTTATTAAAATTCACAATGTTACAATCACTATCTATTATTACAACACCTTCATTGATTTTATTTAAAACATTATCTAATAGATCTAAGACTTTTAACTTTTTTCTTTTCTCTATCTCTTCAATTACCCTTGATTCCAATAGCTTTGCCATTTGTTCAATAAATACTATATAGGTATTTTCATTGTTTACTATATATTCCTTTTGTTCTTTATTGGTACATACACATTCTATAGTACCAATAATTCTTTCACCAAATTTTATAGGGATCGAAATTTCCATTGTTTCCATACAATTATCCTTTTTATTACAGTTATTGCAGATTAAATTTTCTTTGGGATTATGAATTATTGCATTTTTTCCAGTTTCAAAAACCCTCTTAGTAATATAGGCATGGTCTCTTATACTTTCATCTATTTTATCTTGCCAATATCCCGTTCCTGCAACACGTTTATACTGGGAATCTATAATTTGTACATCTACCTTTAACACTTGAGATATTACTTGGACGAAATGATTCAATTCATCTTGAAGAAGCGAGAATAGCTGTTCCATTGGCATTACCTCCCAATTCTTCCATTGTATTTATTTTTATTTTCTAGTTTATATTTGTATTTACACGATCATTAATTTTTCTAAAATAAAAAATAGATCTATATTTAATAGTATTTTTATTGGTCATAGTCTGAATTATAATTTTATTCTAAATTTCTATGTATTATATGAATAAGTAAAAGATTATAACTTTTTGCTATATCCCTATACATTATTTATCAATTTGGATCTTTATACTATACTAATATACTAACACTAGTTTATATAAAATCCCATAGTTGGCTTTACTTAATTATAGCTGTTTCTAAGGATACTATAAAGAGTCCTGATTTATTATTATAGGATTTTCCGTAACAGGTATAGGAGAGACTTTTTTAGAAGCAAAATACTACTTAGACCTAAATCTAAGTAGTATTGTTTAATTGTTTAAATTTGCTGATTCTACTAGCTAATTATATCCTTACTTTCAATATCTTTTATAGATAGATAAGCAATAGATACTCCTATAGCAGCAAGAGTTATTGGTATTGCAACAATAGAATTTAAAGAAAAACCATAATTATTTCCATTAATAATAAGTGCTATTAATATAGAGGATACTATTGTAGTTGAAGCTGATTTTTTTCTCATACCAAAGTATAAAGGTATTAAACTTATACATGAAGAAGATAAAGCATTCATAACTATCTTTATAGAATTTTCCTTAATAATAGTCATACTTAAATTACCTGGGATAAAGTTATTAATAATATTTAATGTTAATAAGGCACTATTTACAAATATATTAGATATAATAATAAATACAAATGTAAATATTACAACAATTAGTAACTTTGATATGATTAATTTTTTTCTACTTATAGGATAAGTAAATAGTATAGAAATTGTATTATTTTTATATTCATTAATTATTAATCCAGACATAAGCACGGCTGCAAATATTGTAAAAGTTACCCTTACAAGAACATCAACTGCTAAAAAAGCTTCATCGTAATCAGCAAATATACTAGCCCCCTCCATTTTATCTATAAAAACAAATACAATCATAAAAAACAATATGCCTAAATTACAGAAAGCGGCACTCTTTATATATCGTCTTATTTTAGATTTTTTCATTTCTAACCTTATTAGCTTAAGCATCTATAACACCTCCATTTAGTAAATTCATGAAATAATCTTCAAGAGAACTACTCTTCCTACTTATAGACTCGATCAGAACATCGTTTAATATTAATGTTTTAGATATATGAGATTGGGAAATATTATCTTCATATATCCTTATAATATTATTCTCTATAACTCTAAAGTTTGAAATGTTAAGATGATCCTCCAAAACATAGACTGCTTTTTTACAATTCATTGTCACTACTTCTATATAATCTGTATTCTTTCCTCTTATAGTATCCATAGGAACTTCATCTAGTAATCTTCCATTATTTATAACTCCTATTGTATCTGCAATTTGTTCAATTTCTCCTAAAATATGAGTAGAAATTAACACTGTCATCCCATATTCTTTACTCAACATTTTAAATAGGCTCCTAAACTCTTTAATCCCTATTGGATCTAGTCCATTAATAGGCTCATCGAGCATTAAAAACTCTGGTTTTGTTGTTATCGCCCTTGCTATACCGAGTCTTTGTTTCATTCCTAAAGAAAACTCTTTAACTGGCTTGTTATCAATACCTTTTAAATCAACAAGCTTTAATGCATTGTCTATAGCCTTTTTATCATAGTATCCCATATATTCACAATGAAGTTCTAAGTTTTCTCTAGCAGTAAGTTTATCATAAAATACTGGATATTCAATAATTGTTCCCATTCTCTTTAGTACTTCATAAGACCTATCCGTTAGTTTTTCACCCAAAATTTCAATTTCACCACTAGTAGGCTTAAGAAGATTTGTTATCATTCTCATTACCGTTGTTTTACCCGCTCCATTAGGTCCTAAGAATCCATAAATTTCTCCTTTTTTTACACTCATATTTATATTTAATATGACTTCTTTACCATTAAATGCTTTCGTTAAATTATATGTCTTTAATATATGTGTCATTTTTCCCCTCCTCATAATTGTAAGCTATATTTTAATTATAAATATTAAAAGTATCTTTTTTATTTCTCAAATCTTACAAAATTATTAAGTTTTTTTCTTATAAAAAAACAAGATACTTTCTTTATGTCAGCATCTTGCTCTCCTTTCTATTAAGTATAGATTTTCATTTAATTTTACTTCATTTTATTAATAAGTAATTCTCTTCAATTTAAAAGAAAACACTGTTTTTTCATAGGGTTTGCTATAAAGAAAAATTTCTCCACCTAATCTTTCAACAAGTCTTTTAGTTATGGTAAGACCAAGACCACTGCCTTGGTAAGATTTATTTCTTGAATCCTCAAGAGTGTACATTCTTTCAAAGACCCTATCCTTATCTAATTCATTGAATCCCTTGCCTTTATCCCAAATGTCTATATAAGCAAATTCTTCATCTTCTCTCAAGGTTAAACCTATAATATTTCCTCCATTTCCATAGTTGATAGCATTTGAAATCAAATTGTTCAATATCCTATTAATGGATTCTTCATTTCCTAAGACATAAATACTCCTTTGAGGAATATCAATATTAACCTCAAGCCCTTTAGAAGTTAATATATCGTAAAAAGCTAAAATGTTTTTTCTGCAAACTTCATTTATATTAATTCTTGTTGTTTGAATATCTTGGTCTCCCGACTCCAGCTTCGCCAAGTCAAAAAATTTATTAATAAGTTCTAATACTTCTATCGTTTTATTTTGTACCTTTAAAAGTAACTTATCCCTTTCATCACTGTCCATATTACTATGAAGTCTTATAGTTTCAATATATCCTAATATAACTGTAAGGGGAGTCTTTAAATCATGAGAGATATTCGAAAGCATCTTTTTCATTGATGTTTCTGTTCTTATGTGCTCTGACAATATTTTTTGATTATAATCTAGCAAATTATTTATCTCTATTAAAAAAGATATAAGTTCTTTATCTTCAGTAAAAAGCAAAAGTCTTTTAGAAGTATCATTTTTTATAATTTTATTTAGCTTTTCATAGGTGTATTTTAAGTCTCTACTTCTACGTTTTTGAGATTTATATTGAAAATAAATGATTATTATTAAAGCAATGATTATCATCAGCAAAAAATTAATCATATTAAATATCTCCTAATCTATATCCTATGCCCCATAGAGTCTTAATATATTTAGGCTGAGATGGAATATCTTCTATCTTTTCTCTTAACCTACTTATATGGACATTAATTACATTCTCATCGCCAAAATAATCATCTTTCCAAACGAAATTATAAATTTGTGCTTTAGTAAAGACCTTATTAGGATTTGTAACAAATAGCTTTAATATATCAAATTCTTTTGCTGTAAGCTGTATGCTTTTACCATTTTTAATTACTGAAAAATTATTTGAATTAATAATAAGATCATGAATTTTTATAACATTTGTTTCTTCTTTTTTATTATCATTAGAGTAAGTAGTAGCACGTCTTATAGCTGCCTTAATCCTAGCCAAAATTTCAATCATTGAAAATGGCTTAGAAATATAGTCATCAGCCCCCAAACCTAGTCCTATAACTTTATCAACATCGCTATCTTTAGCAGATATAATCAAGATCGGTATTAAACTTTTTTCCCTAACTATTCTCATAACTTCCATTCCATCAAGTTTTGGCATCATTATATCAAGTATTATCAAGTCAAAAGAATCCTTTAAAAATTTACATATTCCTTCTTCGCCGTTAAAAGCAGGTACTACAATAAATCCTTCTCTAGTTAGATAATCTGTGATCATTTCGCTAATACTTATATCATCTTCAATAAGCAGAATTCTACTTTTCATTAAAAATACACCTCATTTTATAAATAGCTAAAATAATAGAATATTAAAATTCCAATTTTTTATATAATATTCAGTACTTTACAATCCCTATTTCAGGATAATGCTTTGATATATTATCTAGAAAAACAGACTTTATCACCCCTGACATACCTGTTGAAAAATGAAAGATTAACTTCATTAATTATACCATTAGTATAACTTACATCTTCCCCTTCACTTTGAACAGAAGGAAAAATAAACTGATATCGGATAGCTCGTGTGATCCGTGCGGGGAATCCGTCAGATAATAACTATTACCATTTCATAGCAAGATGGCTTCTTCGTTCTAACTCATTCTATATACCCTAAGCAAATGGTTTCTAAACTAAAATGACTTAATGCAAGGCATTAAGTCATTTTAGTTTTATAATATCCTATCTAGTTTTTTAAACTATTTAATAGATTCTGCAATCTTTATTAATTCATTTTTGGTAATTTCTCTGCCATTTAACATGTAAATCACACCATTAGCTTCCCAGTCAATATTTCTCTCATCATACATTATAGCATCTACGCCATTAATTTTTATTTCTTCAACCTTATCTGCTCCCGTTTCATATGCAGTTTCTTCATCAGCAAATCTTTGTTGCATATAAATATATTTCCCTGTTTTTTCATTAGTAAAGTATAAAACAATATATTTAGTATTCTCTACAATACCATTTTCATCTTTAAAAAATTCTGCTCTATCAAATTCATAGCCTTCTGGTAAATAGCTAGGAAGTATAACATTAAAACAAGTATAATCATTTAGTTCACTAATATTTTCAACTACTAAAGTATATTCTTCTTTTTCTTTTTCCCATTGAGCTACAGTTGTTATTTCACCAGTTAAAAAATCTAAATCAGCAATTTTTTCACCGTCAGCTGTATATATATTCCCAGCATTATCTTTCGAAAATACTTCTATTGGATTTCCATCTTTATCGAAAACTTTCCCTTTAAGCTTACTTGGAACAGGATATGATTCTATTTCTGAAGACTCTTCTTCATAGATTGTTATATGCCCAAGAGATATAGTCCTTACTATTTTGTTTATTACATCCTGTGCAAAGGATGCTTGCATTAAAGAAAAACCTAATATACATACCAATGCAAAGGATGCTACTTTAGTAATAGGATGTTTAGTTCCCTTTGATTTTTTCATTATATCCTCTCCTTTATATTTACTAATATTTTTTAAAGTTTTATTAAATACTTCTTCTTTATTGCTACTTTCACTAAAATCTTTATCAGATAAAGCCTTACCTAGTTCTAAAAGTTCATTGCATTCTTCTGATTCTAATTTGTTTGAGCTTTTTATTCCCTTTAAATAAGCGTCCATCTCTATAGCAAATCTATCTTCAATACCTTTTCTGCCCATATTTATTCCTCTCTTTCTAATTCTTTTTTCAGTTTTTTCATTGTTCGATAGAGGATTACCCCAATATTACTTTCAGTAAGATCTAATATTTCTGCTATTTCTCTATTTCTTAAATCTGCACCAAATTTAAGTGCTATTATATTTCTCTCTCTTGTATCTAGAATTTTTAATGCCCTTAGGAGTTCATCATTAGTTTCCGATGTTTCTACTATGTCTTCTGGAGTTTTTTTCTTTGACACTAATTCCTTAATTGCATCCAGAGAAAAAATCTGTGTTTTTTTTAGACTTCTGAAATAGTCGTTTACTACATTTTTCGCTATGGCAAACAACCACACTTCAAAGGGTGATTTGCTTTCAGAATACGTATTTATTTTAAGCATGGATTTTTCAAAAACTTGACTAGTCAAATCTCCTGCTGTATAGTGGCAGTTGACTCGATAATATATATAGTTATAGACCCTTTTATAGTAAGTTTCAAAAATATAAGTAAAATCTACTTCTTTACATAAATCTTCTCTAGTTTCCTTTTCATTTAAAGTATCAACCAAAGTAAGTTGCTGCACCTTTTTAAAACCTCCTTCTCCTAACATCTTTACTTAGCTAAGTATACTCAGAGACATCTATACCTCCTTTCTCATATGTTAATACGAAAATGTTTTGATTTCATTACATAATATTTTAAAAATTTCTCAAAAACTATTTAACAAGGAAAAATTAAGATAATCTTTCCAAAATATATTTCACATAAATTGAGCTGAGCTTAAAAAATGCATATTTAGAAAAGCCATATCTTATTGTAGAATAAATACAATAAGATATGGCTTATTAGAATGTACCTTAACTAAAGCATACGATATAATATCATCAACGTCAAAAATAGGTAATCTCCTTGATAAGATTTATATAGAAGATTTCTATTATTTTAAAAATTAAGCTGACACCTTATAAAAAAAATATCAGCTCATATAGCTTTATGAGAAATTATGATAAGTGATTGTACTCTATATTTAATAAAAATAAATCCCTGCCTCCTAAAATAGAGTAGGAGGCAAGGATTTATTTTTATTACTTATATTCATTCTGTTTATCTGTTGCTTCGTCTTTAATTTCTTTTCTCATGGAATTAAGTGATTCTTCTCTTCTCTCATTTTTTTCTTCTAATGCTTTCTTCATTTTTTCATCGTCTGTTTCTGAAATCATCTCTTCAGCAAGTCTATAATTCTTAATGGTTTGATCAATATTATATTGGATTTTATCTACATTATCTCTTCTGTCATCTGGTTTTGGTTTGTTTTTCATAGTTTCACATCCCCTTATTTTAATATAATCTATATTTGTCAATAAATGAGAAATGTGTAGTTCCTTATAAATACATATCTTCTATTTTATTATGTCTATAAATTGACTTATTATTCTTTTCCTTTTCTTTACTCATTTTTACTGCAAATATATTTAAAAAGTGACTATGTTAAAATTATCTTAATACAGCCACTTTTTTCATAAATCATAATAAATTTTTTAGACACAAAATAACATCTACCTAAATGATAGATGTTAAAAAGCTTTTTTAATATCTTAATAATATATTATTAAAATATATCCTAACTATTTGACCAATTTATTATCTCATAACTAAATTTGTTCATTAAATATTAAAATTACTTACAGATATATTAAGGGTATTAACAACATCATTTAAACTTTCTGAATGAGATGAAATTTCTTCTATTGCTGCTAAATTTTCTTCATTATTAGCTGAAACTTGTTCTGTAGCTGCCGCTGTTTCTTGGGAAATAGCTGAAACACCTTCTATAGCTTCTATTACAATATTTTTCATATTAACCATTTCTTCATTATGATCTTTCACTTCTACAACCTTTTCAATTAAAGTATCAATAGAATAGGTAATATCATCAAATACTTTTTCTGTTTCATGAACAGCCTTATCTTGCTCCTGTACCGTATATATTACTTGCTCCATTGCATTAACAGCTATATTAGACTCTTGTTGAATATTTAATATCAATCCTTCAATCTCATTAACAGCTTCAGAAGACTGCTCTGCTAATTTTCTTACTTCTTCAGCAACTACAGCAAATCCTCTTCCTGCTTCTCCAGCTCTTGCTGATTCAATAGCTGCATTTAAAGCTAGTAGATTAATTTGACTTGCTATACCTTTAATTACTTCCGTAATTGTACCTATATGCTTAATACTATTATCTACATTTTGAACTGTCTGATTTACTTCTGCCGTTACTTCTTTGTTTTCTTCTGATTTATTTGTCAATAAATCTACTATCCCATGTCCAGTTTTACTGTATTCACTAGCTTTTTGAGCAAATTCATTCATTATCGCCGTTTTCTCGGTAATACTTTCCATCATGCTAGCTAACTCTCCCATAGCAGAAACGCATATTTCTGCATTACCTGCTTGCTCTGTGGCATTACTTGCTATTTCTTCCATAGTTTTTGCTATTTCATGAGTAGCTATATTGGTTTGTTCTGAAATGCTACTTAATCCACTAGACATTTTCACTAACATATCTAATGGATCTTGAATCTCCTTAAAGGGTTCTTTCATATTCTCTACCATTTGATTAAAATCTTCCATAAATTTCCCAATTTCATCAGTAGTTTTTACTTCTACCTTTACGTTTAAATTTCCTTTAGATAACTCTGCCATACAAGACCTAAGTTCATTTAAAGGATTCAAGAATATTTTCTTTATACAAATTACCAAAAATATCATACTTATTACTATTTCTATAATCACCGATAATATTCCTTCTAAAAAACTGGGAGTATTCAACATCTTTCCTATAGTGTTGTGTAGAAATAAGGCAATTATTCCTGCCAGTACGGAGGCTCCGAAAAATGCTATAATAAATTTTCCTAAAATACTCAAATTGGACTTGTTGCCTTTTTTCGTTAAGTTTTTAAACTTACTTAATTCTCCTTTCATAGTTCTTCTCTCCTTCTTTTAAATTTACCATATTCTAGAATCGTCTCCAAAGTTTAAGGTCTTTTTCCTATTCTTAATAATATGTTAAGAAACTGAACCCAGCACTATATTTGCGTAAGTTCAGTTTCTTTGAAAATAGACTTCTTTTAGAAGCCTTGACTTTTAAGCCAATCGTCAGCAGACTTTTCATCAGTAAAAATCTCTGGTTCCATAACGCCTGAACCGCTTTTTTTCATCTGCATCTTAATAATACTACTTTCTACTACAATAGCTGCCTTCTCTAAACCATTTTTTGCAGACCAAGAAACGTGTTTATTGATTTCATCTGTGATGTTTGAAGTCTTATAGCTTTTCAACTCACTTAATTTAGCCCAAGGTTTGCCACCAAGAAGAGGTCCAATTTTTGTAACATATTCATTGTGCAGTCTCTTATAGTCTTCTGCCTGCCATAATCCTGTAACGTACTCATATACTATTCTTCTTTTAGTGTCTACCTTAACTTCATACATACCTTTTGCATCTTGAATTATCATATTATCTCCTCCTAATTTTTCTTAGTTCCTTCTAAAGCTTTAAATCTATCTGCTACAGGAGCTGGTTCACTCCCGTCAGTAATTAATTCAATTACACACGGACCTTCTAAGTCTTTTATAAATTCACCTACACTGACTAACTCCTCTAAAGTAGAAATCTCTATAGACTTTATACCTATAGCGTTCATCATACTACTAATAGAAATTCTTTGCTGTCTGAATCCTTCTACAGCTCTTCCATACAAGAATTTATGTCCATGCTCCACATATCCTAACATAGCATTGTTAATTACAATATAAATAATAGGCATCTTATATTCCTTAGCTGTTAAAATTTCCATTCCGTTCATAAAGAATGAACCGTCTCCAGTAAATATAGCCATTGGTCTATTCGGTTCAGCTAAATGTGCACCTACAACACCTGCTACTCCAGAGCCCATAGCTCCATAATTTAAACTAATATCAAAATCTCCCTCCGAAGGCATTGGAAGATATTTGAACAGGAAGTTCATGTATTCTCCAATATCAGAAATATAATAAGTATTTTTAGGGAGAATTTCTGTAATTCTCTCTAAAACTAATCTAATAGATAGACCAGTATGATTTTGGACATAGGATTCATTTACTAAGGACTTTTGAAATAACCCGTCTTTTGCTTTTACACCTTTTACTAATGCTGGAATAACATCTTTTAAATCATGGTAAACTTCTACATCGGTCTTAAAAACTTTTCCTAATTCTTTCTTATCCCAATCCACATGTATAACCTTCTTATCCTTTACCAGCACTGGATTGTAGTTACGAGTAGCTGATTCGCCTAAGCTAGAACCTAATACTAGAACACAAGTAGCAGGACTAGTTTCTACATAAGCTGTAGAAGCATCTGTTCCGGAGAACCCATAATTTCCTAAATTTAAGTAAAAATCCGTAGGTATAATTCCCTTTCCTTCTGGTGTTGTGATTATAGGCCATTGTAGCTGTTCACTTAAAGCCATCACTTGTTCTGATAATCCTCTGCAGCCTTTCCCGACCATGATAATTCCATGTTTTTCTTCGTTTATTACTTCTATGGCTTTTTCTATAGCTCCATCATCAAATATAATCTTCTCTGGTATTGCTACTTGCTCAGGAATTAATTCTACAAGCTCAGAAATCTGTATATCAATAGGTATAGATATATGAACAGGACCCATAGGTGGAGTTAAGGCAATCTCCATAGCCTCTTTTAGAGTAGATAAGACGCTTTTCTCATCAAGTACAGTTTTACTATATTTAGTGATAGGTTTTAATATTTCTTCTGTATTTAATTCTTGAATAGCACCTTTGCCGATTTGCCATCTATGAACATATCCTGTAATAAATAGAACAGGAGCCTTAGATCTCATGGCATCTGCTATACCATTTACCATATTATTAGTTCCAACCCCGCCTGCAGCAATACATACACCTATCTTTTTGGAGATACTAGCATATTTTGCAGCCATATAAGCCGCCCCTGCTTCATTCTTAGTAATAATAGGTTTAATATTTACATCATTAACCCCATCATAGATAGCACTAACAGTACCTGCAGACATACCAAAAATATATTCTACATTATTTTTCTCTAAGTATTTCATAATTGCATTAGCAACTTTCATATCATGCTCCCTCCTTAATTTATATTTTATCTATTCATATAATCTTGGATCAAAGCCTCACATTTTTCTATTTCTTCAAAAGTAAACTCATGGGGTTGTCCTATAGATGCTATACATACAATCCCTTTTAAAATTTCATCTTCCATAACAGGAACTACCAAAATACTATCTATGCCAAATAGAAAGAATGCTTTTGAGGAAAGTTTGTCACTCTTAACGTCAGAAATGGCAATAGGTTTCTTTTCCTCTGCAATCTTCATAAGTATTTCATGCTCATCTATATAGATTACATTTTGGGCATGAATATCTTTCCACTGTTCTGCAGATAGTACATTAGTTTTGGTCTTATAAATAGGCTTAAGTCTACCATCCCTTATTTCATGATATCCTATATCTTCAATTCCAGTAGTATCATGTATTTTTTCAAATAATTCAACTAGAAACTTTTCTTGCATTTTCTTCCCTTCCTTTCTTATGTGCCATAATCATAAGGAACATACAAAATAAAATGGAAAAATTTACAACAAAAAATAGACAGCATCTAAGACATGCTATCTATTTTTCATAGCAGAACTTAGCAGCTTGGCAATCATAGAACAAGTTCCTTAGACCCATGGCTTTGCGTCCCTATCTTTCGATAAGTTTGCCCTTGTTAAATTCATGTTTTTATATTGTTAAAGAGATTATACCATATTTTTCTGTTTAATTGTGTCAATTTTTGTAATATGGTCGTGTTTTTTGCACAATATATGAATTATATGTATTTTTTTGAAATCTATTTTTAAACAAATCCAATTATCTACAGTTAAATTTTAAAGTCTATACCTTGGATATAAGGCAAGACACTATAATCTACCTAGATAAATGAGATTTAAATTTATAATTTATAGATGTTTTTAAACTATACAATTTCCTACTTTAGCCCTAGATAAGACTTTATAGAACTTTCTTTTAGTGGAATGGTTCTTTAAACATATACTTTAAATACCCTATCTAATTAGGTGACCCTTTCGATATTACTATGCTGGTATCACTAAACTTTTCATAAAAAAATCTATCTCTTCTAATAATACAAAGTAAAAAGTGAATTAAAATTAGTAAATTTATAATAAGCTGCAATATTACTATAATAATAATTGCATATCCAATATCCGTATATTCATTCATCGTAGCTACAGAAGATAAAACCCTGTTGACACCAAATACTCCAAAATACAGAGTGGTATATCTTATAAATATTTCACTAAACTTTAATTTACTCTCTTCTCCCTTAATCTTTATGCTCGTAAGCCAATTCCCTATTGTCTTACCATTAGTTAAATATGCAATTAAAATAAAATATATAAAATATATAGTTCCTTTATAAATAATATTATCTTCTATTTTAGGAATTAGCCTAACTATATTGATATCTATTAGAAATGCTAATCCTCTTCTAAAATAGCTTACCCTCATTTCTTGAAGATTTATATTCTTATCAATCTCATCTGTATTTGGAAGGAAAAAAGTAAACATAGGCGTTATTACATATCCAATATATCCTCCAAGAGTATTTAAAAATAAATCATCAACATCAAAGAGTCTATAAGGCGCATTATAAATACCATATAATCCAGTAAGTTGTGTGACTTCAAAGAATAGAGAAACAAAAAATGTAGTAGCTATAGTCTTCTTTAAATCTTTTTTAAAATAATACCTTAAATAAACTCCAAGAGGTAAAAGTAAAATTGCATTAAAAACTGCTTGTAAAAAGGCCCTTTCAGTTAATAAATACTTATATGTTGAAGGCTTATTAAAAACCACGCTAGTCTCTCTAAGAATATCATGAATAAATGAAAAAGGTACTAAGTTATAGTGCTGGGTACCAGGTCTTTGTAAGCTCTTTATATCTCTTGTTTGTGGTAAAGGTAATATTATTAAATAATACGCTACAATTAAATATAATAAAAAAGAATACAAAATAAAAATCCTAAACTTATTTATATATCCATATTTTTTATACTGATAAATTGCAAAGGGAAAAGTAAAAAATAATGCTATAAATGGGAATGTAATAAAAGCAATTTTTATAGGAAATAAATATGACTCCATAAAAGTCCTCCTCAATTTATTTGATATAGGTCGTTCTACATTTATTATTCATATTTGTATCCATAAATATTGCATAGCTTTAAAAATAAAATTAATTTTATTAATTTTTTCTCAAATATAGTAAGAATTAATGTTTAAGGTTAATTATACAATGATAATTTTAATATTATGTTTAGACATAAAAACCTGCTAATAAAAATAAGACCTACCTAAATGGTAAGCCCTTATACAAATATTGAATATCCCAATTGCAAGTTGTGTAAAAAGTGATAATATATAACGTTATATATTATGCTCATTTGTCTTTATCATATATCTTAAAACTGTTTTTAATTTATCTTTCTTAGTTTTTCTTGCATCAGATAAGTATATCTCTCTGTGAAACATACATCTCCTTATATATCCATTTTCATTTATATAATCTATCATCTTTTGAAAAGAAACTGGTTCATTATCATAAGAACCATTGTGCATGATCTGAACAGATAAGCTGTCTTCCATTTCATCAAAATATGCTTCTTTCAGTAATGGATGTGGTTTCTTTTTATTTGCAATTTCAAATGCTTTTTCCACTACTTCATTTGTAATAAAATCAGGTTGTCGTATCATAATTGTGTAAAGCAATTCATCTTTGTTTAGGATATCACTTTTTTTACCTTCTTCAGTTAAGTCCCAAATTCCTTCTAACGGATATACAGTATACTCAAAATATCCATCTGGGGTAAAACCGTTTTTAGACATCATTCTTACCGCATAGGCTAATGAATATAAAACGCCTATTCTATCAGAAAAATCCACATCATTTGGATTACCTTTCCCCTTAATTGCAAAGAACTTTTGCTTAGGTATAGTTAATAACTGTGGTTTATCCTTTGGTACATATAATTCTTTTTCGTGCTTTCTCCATTCATGCTTCATGGCTTACTCCTTTCAAAATCCATTTATAAGCTTCTTCTTCAAAATCTGCTATCTGCTCAATCATATACGATAGTCCATCAAGTTCTGCACGTTCTTCAAGCAAATATTCTACTATAAAGTCTGTCATTTGTTGTATTACAATACCACTCTTTACAAAAAGTTCGCTTGCCTTTATCCATTCTTTGAATCCATATCTTTCGCCCAGTTGCAACATTAATACGGCATATTCTTCTCTAGCCGCTTGATGTTTAATTAAATCGGCTTCTTCTTTCATTAATAGACTACTTGGTAAAATAGGTATTGTACCTGTATACATTACAATGTGCTGAAGTGATTCTTCATATTCTTCTTTTGTTAACTCTTCTTGCCAACGTTCAACCTCCTTACTAAGTTTTCGCATCCCATGAATTCCACAAAATCCTACCCTTGAATCAAGCATTTGGTTCGCTTTATTTCTAAATCCATTAATAGCAATTTCTCGAACGCTCTTTAGTTCATCATTAAATTCAATGTAACATATAGCATTCTTATCTGAAAGTGAAGTCTTTTCAATATTTAGGGCCTTTTCAAGTGCTCCATATGATATTTTTTGTATATCTTTTATTCCACAATCATATACATATACACATTTTTCCTCGTCATCATATCCTACCATTAATACATAGTGGATTGGAATATGTTCTTTATAATAAAATTTTGGATAGTATTCTAAATAATACATATCTAGACATCCTAAAACTACTGGTTTTCCCTCATCAATCTGCTCTTTTGCTTTCTTCATCGCATATTCAAATTTTCTTCCTTCAATATGCTTATACTTGAACCCTATTGTATCACAGATTGACTGATACATTTTCTTAGTTCTTCCATCATTCCAACAGGCCATTCTTTTAGGATTTCCCCGGCTAAATTTTAAATAAACAAAATTGCCAATTCCACTTAAACAAAAGAAAAAATAATCTGGAACTGCTTCTCCAGACTTCCTCTGATATAAATCTTCAATACCATTCCACATACAGGTATAGTCACATACCTTATGTTCTAATTCCATAATCCTTTTTGACATGTATATCCTCCTTTTATAAAGTCAGTCACATAGATGACTTCTTTAAGTAAAGGATATACCCTCGCACAATGCTAGAGTCAATAGGTTATTTTCTCTTTTTTATCGGAAAACAAACTTCTGTAATAAATTTGTCTTCATTCTTTTCATGTTCTGGTGATACATAATAAATATTAAAAACCGGTCCACATATTTCAAACTCATTTTGTATTATCCACTTTGCCAGATATAAGTTTATATCTTTGAGCCTGTAATATCCCCCTTGAAACGCTAATGAGACCACATCACATGATGATACGTCAAAAAACCTAATTTTATCTGTATCTTCCATAACTTTTTCTACTGTTCTCTGAACTTCCACATCTATATAATTGTCATCAAAATTAATTTCATGTTGAATAGCTATAGCATAATCATTATCTGCAAATTCAACATTTAATTTTGCACACTCGTCTCCAAGAGTTTGCCACAAAGTACCTTCATCTGGGAATTCCTCAATTTTCATTCTAAAGCTTGCCACTTTTCTAGGAGGTATTCTTTTAGTTACTATGGAAAACGCAAAGTTTTCTTCTTTCTCTAAATCATTAAGTGCATTTTCCATTTGAGATAATTGCCTTTTAATTTGTTTTATCTCTTGTTCCTTAATAATAATCTTATTTTGTAATACCTCTTTTAATTTATCTAGTTGCATATTTTCCAATTGCATATTCGATATTTCTTTTAAACCAAATCCCATTACTTTCAATGCTACTATTTGGTTAGCTATTGGCAATTGTTCTTTACTATAATAACGATACCCTGTTGATTCATCTATATACTTAGGCTCTAATAATCCTATTTTATCGTAATTTCTTAACATATGAATACTTATGGAAGAAAGTATCGAGAACTCACCAATTTTAAACATTTTTTTCCCCTCTATATTCTAAATTATTATAAATTTTTTTATATTATAATTTTATCAAAAATTATTAGACTTAGATATATTTTCCCATCTTTGCTTTTAATCTTCCTACTACAGCGATTTCCTATCCTAATCTTCAAGTGTTTTTAATTTATAATCTCTGTTCTATTCATATTCATTTATGGATAGAAATCTATTTAAAAATTATTTTTATATATGATATTAAATAATCTTAGAGTATTGTCTCCTGCTTACGGGAATTACATGACTATTGTCTAATTCTATATTGTCCTTTCCTATTTTTCTTATATGTTTCAATCCAACAATATAAGATCTATGGCAACTTACAAAGATATTTTCATCCAATGTTTTCTCTATTACTTCAGTATTTTTCCGATAAATTTTTTCATTAGCCCAATTTAGCACATGTTTTTCTAAAAGCTCTACTTGAATCTTTTCATCATCACATATAGCTATATTGATTATTGAACTCATTTACACCACCTCTAACAAGCTTGATTAATGAAATTATATCATAGTTACATCTATTCTATATAAAAGGATTCAGTAAGAAAGGTTTCTATTATTGGACACTTTTACTTAATTTTTTCAATTGAAATTTCTAGGACTTGTCTTTCTAGCTCTAACTTAGACGACATGTTCATTTCTCCATAGTATCCTAGCATCAAAGGGATTTTATATATAGGTTTTTAGATAATTCACGGAGTCTATCCTCGTCTAATATATATACGGTTTTATGCTCACATCTTATAATTGATTTTGATTCAAGCTCTTTAAATGTTCTATTTAAGTGTCTATAAGTTGTTCCCAAGAATTGAGCAATTTCTTTGAATGATGAATTTAAGATTATATAATCTTTATCTGTTATATGTTCAACTAGATAGCTGGATAATCTATTTATAAGGGGATATACAAAATTGTATGAGCTATTATTAATGGTTGCATAAAGTTTTTCACTTAAAGAGTTTATTAAATGGTGTAAAAACTTTAGATTATCTAGGTATTTTTTTCTGAGTATGTCTGCAGGTATGGCTATTAAATAAGTATCCTCTATTGCATCAATATTGCAGAGTATAGGAATGTTTTTTAAAAGCTCTAAATCTCCTATTGAATTAAATTCTTTATAAAACTTTAAAAGCATTGATTTACCATTCTCAAAAAGATATGAAATTTTGATTTTTCCGTCTACAAGTAAATAGTAGTATTCAAGGTTAGACTCTGCTTCTAATATATATTCATCTTTTCCATAAAAATGAAGTTGTGCATATTTTAATATATCTTTATCGAATATGTTCTCTATATTATGCTTAACAACATAGTAGTCTAAAAGGTCATTGTTTAAAATCTTTCTCATAATTCCTCCTTAACATGACATATGTCATATGCAAATTTATATAAATATTGTATTTTATTTATAAAGTTGGGTCAAGTGCCTACAAGTTATATTATAGAATTATCAAAACTAATTATATAGGAGGACTATTATGAAATACGAGATTATAATATTTGATGCAGATGAGACTTTATTTGATTTTAAAAAGTCTGAAAAAGATGCTCTTAAAAATACTATGCTTGAATTTAATATAGAATATGATGAAAATTATCATTTGAAAATATATAAGGATATAAATACAGCTATATGGAAAGAGTTTGAGAGTGGACTCATTACTCAGAAAAAATTAAAGGTTGAAAGATTTAGAAGATTATCTGATAGGTTAAATGCTGGATTTGATGAAAATAAATTTGCGAAATCATATATGAAGCATCTATCCTATTCATCATTCTTATATGATGATAGTATACGCCTTATAGAAAGTCTTCACAAAGATCATCAACTTATTATAATTACTAATGGTCTTACGGATGTTCAGGATAATAGAATAAGAAAATCTATTATATCAAAATATTTTGAGAATATAGTGATATCCGAGGAGGTCGGAGTATCAAAACCAAATCCTAAAATATTTGAACATGCTTTAAACAATATAAAGCATAATGACAAGAGCAAAGTATTAATAGTAGGAGATAGCTTAACATCTGATATACAAGGTGGAATAAATTTTGGTATAGACACATGTTGGTTTAATTCTAATAAGATTATAAATAATACTGAAATAAAACCCACTTATGAGATCTTTAGTCTGATGGAACTTAAGGATGTACTTGAAAAATAGATATAGATTAATAAAGAGGCTTCCTTAAAATGATTTAAAAATCGTTTTGGCTACAGCCTCTTTTCTATAGAATTGATCTAATAAAATTTTTACATTATATTTATTTTAGTCCTCCATAAGTATAGTTTCCATGCCATAATAGATCTAAAAAATATATTATTTAAATAAATTAATTTATTTAAATCTATAATTTTAACTATAATATTCTCTATCCCTTTATATAGGGCTTTGCATATAAATTTTTATGTGCATTAAATTTCTTAGCTTGAGTTTTCCAACCTTTATCCGCTATTAATGTATATAACCATGTAGGTATTAAATTACTTGACATCATATTAGTAGCTTCCAGAGGAATACTTTTGTTATTAGCTATAGCATCTAGAGCTATATCTAGAGCTTTTACTATATTTCTAGTCATACCTCCTAAATCCTTAATAGGCATACCATTTATTGCAGGTCCACCTCCCATAGCAAATCCACCGAGCCACTGAAAATCAGCTTTATGTGCAAAATTCTTACATATCTTAAGGGCAGTGTCATTATGAAAAGATTCAGGAAACCCACTATTTACAATAGAAATCATACTTTGATTTTTAACATTTTCCCTTTCCTCTCTATTTTGACCTATAAGCTCAAAAGCCCTAATTAACGGTGATGGCAGACTATCTACATATAAAGGAGAAGAAATTATAAGTATATCAGTATCATTAATATTATAAAAAAGTTCTTTTACATCATTTTTTAGTGTAGAAAGTATATGAAGTTTGTTACATCGATATCCATTTTTACATAAGCCTTCTAATAAATAGTTTCCTAATGATTCAGAGGTACTTTTCTTTAATTTAGGGCTTCCTATCAATAGCAAAGCCTTTTTTTCATTTAACATGTTCTTACCTCCATAATATTTAACTTTTCTTTTAATTGATATTTAATATCCTTTCCTGAAATATTCTTTATGGTTCCTCCACTAAAAGAATTGTACCAATTTAAGCTATTTCTTTTAATAAGACTATTAAATATTTCTTCCATCTCATTATCTTCATGTGACATTATGCCTAATACAATTACATTTGGATAGCTTTTATACCGTTCTTTATGATGTACTTCTCCATTAATTTTTTTAAAAAAGGGAAGAAGTAAAGGAATGGTCCTATCTAAAGCTTTCTTTAACTCAGATGAATATCCACCATATACAACAGGAGTAAGATAAATTACTATATCTCTGTTAATAATAGTTTCTGTAAGTATCCGTCCATAATCATCTATCACACAGATTCCAGGAGATTTTACCCAACAACCAAAACAGCCTATGCATTCTCCTATTTCCTTTTCATGAAGTAATATAGATTCTACTTCATGACCTTGTTCAATGAGTATCTCCTCAGCAAGTTTATTTATTGTTGTCATGCTTTTATCTCCTTTTAATGCACCATTAAGTATCAATGCCTTCATTTCTAACTACCTCCCACTTTTATTTAAATCATCTAAAAACTTTTCGTACCAACCAACCATGAATTTTAAATGATCTATTCCAAAATAAAGTGTTGACATCTCAAAATATCCTGCTTCACACTTAATTTCAGTTTCAAGTTTTTCAAGTTCTTCTAACTTTTTATTAACATCTTCAATAAGTTGTTCTATAAGCTTTGAAGCTTTTTCTTTGGGAAGTTTTTCATAAAAAAATATTTTGACAAGAATATCTTCATAGGATCTCATAAAGTCTATAGGCTCTTCCAGCCATTTAATAAATATATCCTCTCCAGTTTCATTAATAGTATATATCTTCTTATATTTCCCATTTTCTATGACCTTCTTGGAACTTATTAATCCATCATTTTCTAATTTATTCAATGCAGGATAAATACTTCCAAAGCTTGCATTCATAAAGTTTGAAGTACTTTGAGCCATTATCTGCTTTATATCATACCCTGTTAATTCTTTATAGGTTAAAAAACCTAGGATTATAAACTTTATCACTTTTATCATTCCTCTCTAGTCTTTAGCGACTGTGTATCTATATAATATATATCGCATTGATATATATTATATAGATATGTAAAAGAAAAGCAAGAGTAATATTAGATTTCTAGAACTTTTAGATAGAATTTTATATTTAAATAAAAGAACATCCATCTTTAAAGATAGATGCCTAGTCTAAAACTTTCACTATATTTATATTTTCATCATACTTAGTACTTAATTTTTTATTTAATTAAGTAAAAAATATGAAAAAGAGCTGTGGAAACAGCTGTGGAAACAGCTCTTTGATTAATTAATATATAGAACAATTCATCAATAAAATATGTCTACTATATTAGTATAAGTGAACCTTTAAAATATTTAAGATTATATTCACTGATAATTACCATTTCGAGAGCTTAAAATAACTAAAAATTATTTTTATACATTATATTAACTGGTTTAATAATTTTAATATTTATTCAAAATATGTTAAGAAAATCTTTATGTCAGTAGTCGTTGCTTCCCTTGTCGTATAATCGAAGCTTACACTTATATTAACCTTGTCTATTTCAAAAGATATAACACCAACACTTCCATCTGGATTCTCAAATTCTTTAAAATCTTCTCCTTTCCCTTCGAACGCCTTTTTTACATCTTCTACTTGCATCCCTTTTAAGTTAACACCATCTACTAGAATATTGTCTGTATTATAGCTTGCACTACTTGATGGATCTTTATATTTTATCTCGTATTCATTAACGATACATTCTTCAAGAGGAATAATATCTTTTGTATTATTTAAAAAGCCTACCATGCCCACTATGTCATTGTCCTTACTTACATAAGCTGCTACATCATAAGTCATAGCTGGCATTGTCCCTCCTGCAATATCTTGTTTTAAGTTTCTATCTAATGTTACTTTATACCCTGCATCAATAAAGGTTTGTAATGTTGCTTCTCCAAGTAAAATCTCAGTACCATCTACACTCATATGTAATGGCTCAAATCGAGGTTTTTTTTCACCACATCCCGTAATTGAACCTACTAAAAGTATACTTAATAAAATCATTGCTATTTTTTTTGTTTTAGACATGTAATTATCTCCTTTTCTGAAATGAAGTTGTAAACTTTAATGTTTAGATATCTAGCTGCTCAAAATGTTTCCAGATATAATCATACTGGGTCATAACAGAAAAATCAAGAATATAAAAATAGACCTCTAATCTAAAGAGGTCTTCACACATTTATAGAAAAAATAAAAATTTTTACTTATTTTTTATGATAGGGTTTCCTATATTAAATTGGTTCGCAAAATAAATAGAATATATTTAATATAAGTATAAATCAGTAATTTTCTGTATATCTTATTTATTATATTAAACTTTTTTTCATCTCTAGCAAGTAGTTTTTTCTAATAATGAAGAAATATATAATTTGAACGATTAACATAATTCCTATCACCTGCAATGCTGGGACAGTTATTTCGATGCCCAAACTATATTTTAATGCACTTATAGCAAATGCAAAGTGCACTACAGCAACTATATAAGGAAGCAAAAATAGTACCCCTATTTCAATGTTTAGTATCTTTTTTATTTCTTTAAAAGTTAAGCCTATTTTATTTAACTGTTTGTATTTAGTTTTATCCTCTATAATATCCATATAGCACTTGTTATACAAGAAGCTTCCCGTTGTTACAAAGAATATAAGCCCGATAAATATTGTACTGAACAAAAGTACCCCATAAGCTATTTTTGTACTTTCTAGTATATATGCTTTCAAGAAATTATTATACAACTTATTATTTTCGTCAATACTTTCAAAGTTATTATAAAAATTTTCGCATATATCTAATGTATCCTTATAATCCTCTACATTTAATGCTCCAAAATAGTACTTAACACCATCTATCCTTTCATATACCTCATCTTTAACTACATATACATCTCTATAATTAACTACATTTACATCTCTATAAATTGCCGGAAGTATTCCTTTATCACTCTCTTTTGTAACCTCCAGTTTTATGTTGTTCAGTCTAATATTTTTTCTTTTATCTGCAGAGAAAGATGAATACTTTATAGTTTCACGCTCATTAAAGGGAATAGTATTTAAAGCCAGTGTTGATGCTAATTTTTTATAGGAAGTTTCGTTAATTATAACTACTTCATCTATGTCCCCATTAGGAATAACAAACTTTATTTCGTCATTAGCTTTAGTGTAAGATATCCCTTGAGCTCTCAGTGAATTTTCAATAAAATCAGCTTTTAAATCAACTTCATCTTTATTCTCATAAGTATTAGAAAAGAAAAACGCTTGTGGAAATTCTCTGCTTATTTGGTATTCCTTATCTCTCCAATAAGCATATACTGATCCTATTGCTGAAAGGGCAACCGTTGAAGTTATTGTTATTAGGAAAAACATTCTGGTATTATCTTTTATCCTGTATAATAAATTTGAAACCCAAAGCATTGTAGTTTTTTTCATATATAAGTTTCTATTTCTCTTTAGTAATTTGATTACAAACACGCTCAATTGAGAAAATAATAAATAAGTGGCAACAACAACCATTGTAGTTACAGGTATTATTCTATGAGTTATTGTTTTTATACTGCTTGTAACTGATAGAAAGTATCCTACAGCTAAAAGCACTATACATATGATAGCAAGAATAATAGAGGCTTTTGGTTCAGGTCTTGGTCTTTTAGTTCCCTTTATTAAATTTAAAACTTTATCTTCTTTTATAATAAATGTGCAAAAAGTTGAAATTACTATTCCAATTATTACAAAAGCACTAAAAGTAATAATCATGGCTTTAACAGGGAAATAAAACTTTAGTGCATTATATCCTAAAAGCTTTCCGCTGGCAGCTAAAAGTATCTTAGAGAAAATTAATCCCAGCAATATGCCTGCAACTGCTGCTACTGAACTAATAAGCATATTTTCAATACGTATCATCTTTTGTACTAGCTTTTTTGAAGCACCTATAATGTAAAGTATTCCAAATTCTTTATACCTACTTTTAAGAAAAACACTTATGGAATAAAATACAAAGAAACATAAAAATAGATATGCAATTACCGTTGTCACATAAAATGAATTTTTTATGTGCTGAGGAAATAAACTTACCTTAAAATCGGGGTGAAATATGAGCATAGTAAAAGAGAATAATAAGGCTGCCGATATGGTGCTGCTTAAAAAGTATGCAAAATATGCTTTTGCATTTCTCTGCACATTTTTAGTTGCAAACTCTCTAAGATTCATTAGTTACTACCTCCCAACAGTGCAAGCACATCAATAATTTCCTGATAAAACTGCTGTCTGCTGTCCCCTCTATAAATCTCATTATATATAGCTCCATCTTTTATAAATAAAATTCTGCTGCAATAGCTGGCAGATAGAGGGTCATGGGTTACCATAATTGTAGTTACTTTTTCCTTTTCATTTATTTTTTCAAACAATTCCATTACTGTTTTAGCTGCTTTAGAATCCAAGTTGCCAGTAGGTTCATCTGCTAATAATAAAGTAGGATTATGAATTAATGCTCGTGCGATTGCTGTTCTTTGAGCTTCTCCCCCAGATATTTCAAATGTTCTCTTATTTAGCAAATCCTCTATTCCAAGTATCTTGGATATTCTGTTAAGCTCATCATCCTGTTTTTTAACCGGTATACCATCTAGTGTAAGTGGAAGTACTATATTTTCTCCCACAGTTAAGGTATCAAGCAGATTGAAATCTTGAAATACAAAGCCTAGTTCTCTCCTTCTAAATAAGGCAAGTTCATCCCCCTGCAGCCTTAAAGGATTTTTATTTTTTATTGTTATTTCTCCTGAGGTTGGTTTATCTACTGTTGAAACCATATTTAACAGTGTTGTCTTACCGCTTCCTGATGGCCCCATAATCCCTACAAATTCACCATCTTCTATAGAAAAACTTATATTATTTAATGCACTGAATAATACCTTATTTCCATATACTTTACTTAAATTACTTACCTCCAAAATTCCCATTCTATTCACTCCTATTATGTTAAAGTTATAATCCTAGTTAATACTAATATTCCTAGTAAAATCCCTACTGCTATTCTATATAACGCAAACCCCTTCAGTGGTTTCTTTTTCAGAAAGTCCACAAACTTTTTCATAACTATTAAAGCTACTAAAAAAGCTACAATAAATCCAGAAATTAATGCAATCCATAGAGTTGGTGTCATTATGGAGTAGTCAAATTCAAATAAGTCCTTTCCGGAAGAACCTATCATTGCTGGAATAGCTATGAAGAATGAAAACTCTGCCGCTATGGGTGTAGATAGGCCTGCAATCCATCCACCCATGATTGTAGAAGCACTTCTTGACATTCCCGGCCATAAAGCCAAAAGCTGTAACAAACCCACCTTAATTGCTTGTCCTGGTGTCATATTATCTATGTCTTCTACCTTACGAGCCTTATTTCTATATATCTTCTCAAGTATTATTAATAATACTCCTCCAACTATAAAACCAACTATAACAGCTTCAGGTATGAACTTTGATTTTATTTTATCGTAAAACATCAATCCCACAATAGCCATAGGAATAGACGCCACAATAACATTTATTCCAAATCTAAAACCTGTTTCTCCTTTTTTTCCCTGGGTAAATATAAAGCTAAAGAATTCAACTATACTCTCCTCAATCTTTTTCCAATACAAAACAACTACTGCCATTATGGCTCCAAGCTGAATTACAACTTCAAACATCTTAGCAAATTCTCCGTCGAAGCCAATTGCCCATCCTACTAATATCATGTGACCTGTAGAAGATACCGGTATAAATTCAGTTAAACCCTCTACTATAGCAATTATAATAGCCTTTAATATAAAAATTATATCCATTAGATATCACTCTCCTTTAAAACTGATAGCAATAGTTTATAATAATAATGCATATACTGCTATCTACGAAGCTTACGGGAATGTGACATGCATGTAAGATTTTATGCTTAAAAAAGGCAAATAAATAGTTACCTATCCATTTGCCTTTTTAAATTTAATTGTAACCATTGTCCCCTCATCAACAGTAGATTGTATTTCTACTTCGTGTCCCAAATTTTTGGACACCTCCTTAGTTATATATAATCCCATACCGGTAGACTCTCCATATTTACGTCCATTTTCTCCTGTAAAGAAAGGATCAAATACCCTTTTTATATCTTTCACAGGAATTCCTATTCCTTTATCAATAATATTCAGTCTAATCTCTTTTTCATTTTCAGACGCATTTATAATTAATTCTTTTCCTTTACCCTTAGAATATTTTACTCCATTAATAATGAGCTGCCCTAACACAAACTTTAACCACTTAGCATCACTATAAACTTCAATACTCTCATCTATCTCAATTCTTGGTATTATTCTATTCCTTATAAAAATCTTCTTTTCTTCATTTACAATATCCCGAGTCAGTTGCTTTAAAGAAATTCTTTCTACTAAAAAATCCTTTTGGAAAGAATTTAGTCTAGCGAAATGTAACACCATTCTTAATCCTTCCTTTAACTTATTGACCTCATCTTGCATGTTATCATATTTCTCTTCTCCTTCAAATTCTTGAAGTATCAGCTGTATTGCTGAAAGAGGGGTCTTCATTTGATGCACCCACTGATTTATAAACCTTAAATGTTCCTTATGAAGTTTATCTCCTTTTTGAATTTGAGCTTCATATAAGCTGTGCAAATCTTTTAATACCTGTGAAATACTCTGACTTAAATCTGAAGTACCAAAATCTAAAAAAACATTATTTAAATCAGTGACCCCACCCTCTAGCAACCGGTATAATTGTCTGTTTTGATAATATCTAAAAGCTAGAAAGCACAGCAAAATAAAGGTATTAAACATAAATATATAAATAATCTCACTAAATCCTATAAATCCATTAAGATTAGAGTATATTATTGTAAGAGCTAAACTTAAAAAATATATAGTTATATACTCTTTGTTATGCTTCAAAAACAATTTCATACTTACTCCTCACTACCAAGTTTTATTTAATCTATAACCTGACCCTCTTATTGTTTCTATTCCCTTGTCTATTCCTAGAGCCTGCAGTCTTTTGCGTACTCTGCTAATATTAACACTTAAAGTATTCTCCTCTACGAACTCCAAATCATCCCATATCTTTTCTAAAAGCAAATCTCTTCCCACAACTTTAGGATATTTACTCATAAGACATTCCAGCAATATACCTTCTCTTTTAGTTATAATTAATTTCTCATTTTTAAATTCTACTTCTGATCTTTCTGGATAAAACTTAAGACCTTCAACTTCAACGATTCTTTCCTCTGATTTGGCTGCGTAGTCACCGAAGGCTCTTCTTATTTGACTCTTTATCTTAGCAATAACAACATCATAATAAAAAGGTTTAGTTATATAATCATCTGCTCCGCTTTCTAAAGCCATCACTTGATCCATTCCACTGTCCCTTGCTGATATAAATATTATAGGAATTTTTGATTGTTGTCTTATTTTTCTGCACCAATAAAACCCATCAAACTTAGGCAAATTAACATCTAGTAATACTAAGTTTGGATTGAATTCATTAAAGCCAATCATTATATCATCGAAGTTATTTGCTGTTCTAGCCTCAAAACCATACTTATCTATATGTTCTTGTAATAAAGTACTTATTAATAAATCATCTTCTACAATATATATTTTGTATTTCATTTTAATATCCTCCTAATTTATATCGTAATCAGGATACATTATTAACTTAATTATACTACTCACCTTTGAATATTTAAACTGGGTAAGCTCGATCACCTGAATATCATATTCTTTTCTATCTACATGTTGCCTTTATCTTTTATCTAATAATTGGATTAAGAACTTACATTAGGTTTAGTTTCCCTTATCCAATAAAAACGTAATCACCTGCAGATGGTCATGGATATGCATGGCGAAGATGAGCTACATTGGCCCTCTATACAAAAATCTCTATTATTTATGGTACATTCATCATACATAATCCAAACACTATATAAGATAACATATAACATATAAATAGTCCTCACCTCTATTTATGATACCATCTAACATATAATACTAACCTTAATAAAAGATATTATAATTAAATCAACTTAATTTGTACTTAAAGAACTGAATAGAATTATTCTTTCATCTTTATATTTACCTTATCACATAGAGTATAACAAATAAAAAATCTCATTTACTCTATCTTTTTATATAAACTTTATAGATTCTTTATAATTAGATGTTAGATTATGTATAGAATCTAAAAGGAGGAAGAAAAATGACTTTAGAAAGCAGTAAAAAAGGATTTACAGGATTTCAGATTAAATTTTTAGCTCTTATATTTATGTTGCTTGACCATATACATTATTTCTTTGAATTTACAGGAAAAGTACCTGTTATATTTTCATGGATCGGTAGATTAGCAGGAGGATTGTTTCTATTTACAATGATAGAAGGATATACTCATACTTCTAATAAAAAGAAATATTTTACAAGAATTTATTTAATGTCTGCATCTATGGGACTTATAAAGTATATAATTCAAATCTCACCTCAGCTTCAAAGAGGAGATGGATTTTATCCTGAAAATAGTATATTCTCAACTTTTGTAATTTTAATTATTATATTTAAGGGAATAGATTATATAAGAGAGAAAAAATTATTTAAAGGTATTGGGCTAATCTTATTACCATTTATAACAAGCTATAGCTTCAATCTTTTACCAAAGGCAATAATGCCATACGCTTATATTTTAGCATCTACTTTAATCCCTTCTCCATTTCTAGTTGAAGGTGGATTATACGTGATTATTACTGGCGTTATATTATATTCATTTCGTGAAAATAGAAAATTACAAGGTACAATCTACGGAATATTTGTATTAGCTTGGATGGTAGGTCTTCCTTTAATTTATATTAGACCTATTAGCTTAAAACTCATGTTTACAGATTATTACGAGTGGATGAGTGTATTTGCATTGATTTTTATGTTTTTATACAATGGAGAAAAGGGTAAATCTATGAAGAGATTATTCTATATATTTTATCCTGCACACATCTATATACTATACATTCTATCCTTCTTATTATATAAATTTAAATATTAGACCTTGGAGGTAAATATGGAAACAATTCTAATTATCGATGACGAGCCAGATCTTGTTATGATAATAAAAGATGTATTAGAAAATAATAATTACAATGTGTTAACTGCATATAATGGTTTTGATGGAATTGAGTTATCTAAGAAAAAGCCAGACTTAATAATCTTAGATATTATGATGCCTGATATAGATGGATTTAATGTATGTAATGCAATTCGTGATAATGTAAGTTGTCCTATATTATTTCTTTCAGCAAAAGATTCAGAAGCCGATAAGATAAAGGGTTTAGCTATTGGCGGAGATGATTATATTACAAAACCTTTTAGTTTAAAAGAGTTAGTTATGAGAGTTAAAGCTCATTTGAGACGAGAAAAAAGAATTCTAGCTAAGGATGATAAAGAGTTTTTACAGTTTAAAAATTTAAAAATAGATCTTAAGGGAATGACCGTCACAGTTAACGGTAAAGACTTAAACCTTACTAAAAAGGAGTTTGAGATAGTCGAACTCCTAGCTCTTTATCCAGGACAAGTTTTTTCAAAAGAACAAATATATGAAAAGATATGGGGATTTGATGGAATGGGATACAACTCTACTATTACGGAGCATATTAAGAAAATCAGGTCTAAGATTTCAGATATTGATGATAATAACCAATATATAGCTACAGTTTGGGGTGTTGGCTATAAATGGGATTTAAAATGATGCAAGGCAAAAGTTTAAAATATCAATTTATATTAGCTTTCATAAAGATAATTACCTTAAGTTTTATTCTATCTGTGCTAAGCTTTGTAATATGGTTTAAAACTTTTGAATATATTCAATACCCAGCTAACTATTACGAAAATCAATTGCCCAATATTATATATAAAATTAATGAAAAATATGAAGCTGTTTTGGATAAAAGTTTTGAAGATGAAATGAATAAAATTGTACCAAGTAAAGGAATCTCATATCAAGTTTTAGATAGTAATGGAAACTTAATATACGGAAATATTAAAAATTCCTTATTTAAAAATGAAAGGGAATTATATGAGAACTTAAACTCCGTTATAAACTTGAGAAATAATAATTTTGCTAGAGTCGTACCCGTTTTCAATAAAGATAATCATATTAAAGGTGCAATCATACTAAAATACCAACTTAGAACTACTCAAAAAATAAATAATTCCTTAATATTTAAATTATATAATTTAATCATCTTTATACCTTTTGTATATATCGTAATCTTTACAATATTATATTCTAGAAAACTGACTAGAAACTTAACAAATCCTATTAAATTATTAATGGAAAGTTCAGAAAAAATTAAGAATAAAGATTTAGATTTCTCTATAGATTACAAAGAAAACAATGAAATCGGAAAGCTTTGCAATGCTTTTGAGGAAATGAGAGTTAATCTTAAAGACTCTTTAATAAAGCAATGGGATTTAGAAGAAAAGAGACGAGAAAATATAGCAAGTATTGCCCATGATTTAAAGACCCCCCTTACCATTGTAAATACTTATTCTGAAGCCTTAATAGATGGTACAGTTATGGAAGACAAGTTTAAAGATTATATAGAAGTAATTAAAAGAAATAATGAGAGAGCTTTAATCTTATTAGACGATATGAATAAAATATCTACTATTGAAAATCCTAATTTTGCTTTAGATCCTATAGAAATTAACATTATAGAGTTTTTAAAATTAAAAGAAAAAGATTACAGACTTTTATGTGACGAAAAAGGAATTAATTTTAAAGTAGATATTATAGATTTAAGAGAAACATCTCTTATTGATAAATTTGATATCAAATCTCTAGAACAAGTCTTAGATAATATTATATCCAATAGTATTAGATATACAGAAAAAGGTGAATCTATAAAATTAGATATTATATGCAAAGATGATGAAATAGAATTTTCCATCATAGACACTGGTAAAGGTTTTAGTAATGAGGATTTAAAAAATCTTTTCAACAAATTTTATAAGGGAGATAAATCTCGTTCATTTACAACAGGTCATTCTGGCTTAGGTATGTATATAGCTAAAACTATTATTGAAAAACATGGAGGAAATATTAAAGCTGAAAACAATAGTCCAAAGGGAGCTATTATTAAATTTAATATAAAGCCAAAATCATAAGCATTGCGCCTTAAGGCGCTTTTTTATTTCATTAAACACATAAATTTCTTACCCACCATCCCTATACCAGAAACGTCTATTTTCATAATAAGTCTTTTTCTAATTAGCTTTTTTATGAAATGATTATATGTTGTTGTCTAAATGGAGTATAATGGTCTTTATAGAGCAGACAACCTTAAAAATTTATATTAGACTATTTAGTAATATCTATATATTCACATATGTAAATTATCTACTTTCATTTCACAGTTAAATAAGATTAACTGTGAATGATAAATACTATTTTATAAAGGATCTGATCTAATCTTTTATGGAAAAGCCATTTGAATTTAATAGAACTTAAAGCGGAAAGGTGTGTATAAAATGTCATGGGAAGAAAAAACTTTTTTTGGTGACAATATAACTACTTTTTGTCAGAGTGAAGATTGTACAATTTACCGAATGAAAGACGAATCTGGTGACGGTATTATGACAGCAATTAAGGTATTCCCAGGAATTACTTTAATATATAATGATTTTCATATACAAAATTGTTCCTCACAATTTCATACAAACGCTGATTTCCTTTGCATTGATTTCTGCCGTGAAGGAAGAATTGAATGGAAATTAGACAACGATACCTACATCTACATGAAAGCTGGAGATTTGCAAATAAACAGTCGAGAAAACCATATTCAAAACTTTGGATTTCCTCTACAACATTACCATGGAATATCATTAGTATTTCATATTGAAGAAGCAGAGATCATCACAAAACTATATGGAGGATTTTCTATTGATTTGGCTACTTTAAGTAAAAAATTTTGTATGTTAAATAGACCTTTTATTACTCAAGCAGATGAAGTAATAGCACATATCTTTTTGGAGTTCTATAATATACCCAATAAAATAAAAGATGATTATCTAAAAATAAAGATTTTAGAATTACTACTCCATTTAAGCGTTCTAGAGGTACCAAAAAATTTTGATGAAAGACCATATTATTATAAAACTCAAGTTGAAAAAGTAAAGGCAATTCAGGAATTTATTACGAAAAACTTAGAAGAACACTATACATTAAATGAACTTTCAGAAAAGTTTAGTATTCCTTTGACCTCGATGAAACTATGCTTTAAAGGCGTATACGGAACTTCAATATATTCCTATATACGAACATATCGTATGAACAAAGCTGCCATTATGCTGAAACAAACGAAAGAAAACATTTCTGAGATAGCTCATAAGGTTGGGTATAATAACTCCAGTAAATTCGCATCAGCCTTTAAAGCCGTTATAGGAAAATCGCCAAAAGAATATAGGAATTCTATTGTCTAAGTGGAGCATTATGGGCCCCTTGGAGTAGATATGTTGCTCAAGATAAAATATAATTGGGAATAGTTAGAGACGACTAACTATTCCTATTTTTATGAATTTTAATTTTAGAAAGGAGACTACTATGAATCAAGAATCTTGGTTAAAGACTGTTGTGAGATTTGCAAAACCGTGTAGGAGAAAACTGATTTTTTCTATTTTTTTAGAAGTTATCAGTGTAGGAGGAGGTATAGTTCCCTACTTTGGAGTATATCAGATAATCATTCTATTTTTTGAAGGAAAACAGACTGTACAAGATATATTATTTTGGACATCCATTTGTCTTTTAGGGTATGTAATTAAATTGTTATTCCATGCTTTCGCAACAACACTATCTCATATTTCTGCTTATACCATCTTAGAGGGGATGAGAATGGCTATGGCAGATCGGTTAATGCATGCACCCCTTGGTACCGTATTAAATCAAACAGTAGGAAGTTTAAAAAGCATTATAGTTGATAGAGTAGAAACTATAGAACTTCCCCTAGCCCACTTAATTCCAGAAGGTTTTTCAAATTTATTATTACCTATTTGCGTTTTTATTTATCTTTTCATAATAGATTGGCGTATGGCACTAGCATCAATTATAACGGTTCCCATTGCATTTATTACATATGGCTTTATGATGAAAAATTTCAATGAAAAATATCATGACTATATGGAAGCTAGTAATTATGTAAATGGAGTTATTGTAGAATACGTAGAAGGAATAGAGGTCATTAAGGCCTTTAACCAATCCACAACCTCCTATGAAAAATTTGAAAAAGCGATACACTCTTTTAAGGAATACACCTTAGATTGGTTTAGAAGTACATGGAAATTGATGAATTTTGGTGGAGCAGTCTTACCTTCTACTTTGCTTGGTACATTACCTATAGGAATGATTCTTTATAAACAAGGAAGTTTAAGCCCAGCAGAACTTACTATGTGTATGATTTTATCCTTGGGAATCATAGGACCATTAACAAGCTTTACAGTATTCATTAATGACTTAAAATCTATTGAATATGCTGTAAAAGATGCCGACGAATTGCTTAACCTAGAAGAACTGGAAAATACAAATAAATCCACCTCTATTAAAGGATACGATATTGAATTAAATAATGTTTCATTTTGCTATGATAGTACAGGAAATCATTGCAATAACAATGTATTATCAAGCTTAAGTTTAAATATTCCCCAAGGAAATTTCACAGCATTAGTTGGACCATCTGGTAGTGGTAAGTCTACCATAGCAAGACTGATTGCTCGTTTTTGGGATGTAAGTGAAGGCGAAATAAGAATAGGTGGCACAAATATAAAAGAAATTCCCCTTAGTCAATTAGGTGATATGGTAAGCTTTGTTACACAGGATAACTTCTTGTTTAACTGCTCATTACTTGAAAATATTCGCTTAGGTAATCCAAAAGCTACTGATGAGGAAGTCTTACAAGCAGCCAAATCTGCATGTTGTGATGGGTTTATCTCCAATTTTGAAAAAGGCTACCATACTAGTGCTGGTGAAGCTGGAGGAAGACTATCCGGTGGAGAAAAACAGCGAATTGCTATAGCACGTGCAATATTGAAAGATGCCCCAATTGTAATTCTTGATGAAGCAACTGCATTTACTGATCCAGAAAATGAAGATAAAATCCAGAAATCTATTGCTGCACTTACGAAAGGAAAGACATTGTTAGTTATTGCTCATAGATTGTCTACTATAAAAAATGCAGATCAAATTATTGTTCTAGAAAAAGGAAAAATTAGAAATAAAGGTACTCATGAAGAGTTATTAAGAAAAGAGGGACTTTATGAAGATATGTGGAAAGCACATATTGGAGCAAAACTATGGGCAGCCAATCAAGAATTAGGAGGAGTATAATATGTTTAAATCAATAAAAAGAATAATGGCATGGACAGCGGTACGAAAAAAAAGGTTATACATTGGGTTTATTTACTCTTTTATACACACTATGTTTACTGCAATGCCCATTATGGCAACAGCTTATGGATTAAATCTAATATTAGATGATATACATGGAAAAAAAGCATTGACCAATAAAGAAATTATTTTGCTAACTCTATATATGATATTTGCTGTGCTAGGAAGATTCTTGTTTGCCTATCTTCGTGCTAAGACACAAGAAAGTGTGGGATATGAAGTTTCTGCAGAAGAAAGAGCTAAAATCGGAAATAGACTAAAAAGAGTTTCTCTTGGATTTTTCAGTAATAATAATACAGGAGAACTAACTTCGGCTGTTACAACAGATTTATCTTTCGTTGAAATGCACGGAATGAAAATGATTGATACAGTAGTAAACGGATATATCAGCGCTTTTACCATGGTACTATGTATGGGATTTTATAATATATGGATTGCAGTAACTGCAGCAATAGGAATATTATTATCTGCAATATTCTTGAAACTGTTAGGAAATAAAAGCAACCAAAATGCCCCTATTCATCAAAAAGCACAAGATGATATGGTCAACGCCACCATTGAATATGTTAGAGGAATGCCTGTCGTAAAAGCATTTAAACAAGAAGGGGTTTCAATAGATGGGATTCGTAATGCTTATAAATCCAGCAAAGACATTAATATTAAAATTGAAAAGAATTATGTCCCATATAACACACTGCATCATTTTGTGTTAAAGGCCGCATCTGTATGTATTATAGCTATTTCTTCTATTTTTGCTATAAATGGAACTATGGATATACCAACTATGTTAATGATGATTATCTTCTCTTTTGTTATCTTTGGTAGTGTAGAGACCATTAATAATGCTGCTCATGTTCTAAAAATTATAGATGCAACTTTTGATAAATTAGAACTAATTGAAAATGCAGAATTTATTGATTATGATGGTAAGGACATTTCCTTACATAATTATGATATTGAATTTCAGAATGTAACCTTTGCCTACGATAATAAAAATGTATTAAATGATATATCATTCCAGATTCCACAAAATACAACTACTGCTATCGTTGGTCCATCTGGCAGCGGTAAAACAACTATATGCAGTCTGATTGCCAGATTTTATGATGTAAATGAAGGAAGTATTAAAATAGGGAATGTGGATATCAGAGAAATGACCTGTGATAGTTTATTAAAAAATATTAGCATGGTATTTCAAAATGTATATTTATTTCATGACACTATTCTAAATAATATTAAATTTGGAAAGCCAGAAGCTAGCTTCGATGAAATTGTAGAAGTAGCAAAGAAAGCATGCTGTCATGACTTCATTATGAATCTTCCCCAAGGTTATGATACTATCATAGGGGACGGTGGTTCTACCCTTTCTGGCGGTGAAAAACAAAGAATATCCATTGCAAGAGCCATGTTAAAAGATGCTCCAATAGTCATATTAGATGAAGCTACAGCCAGCATTGACCCAGAAAACGAGCACTTCATTCAACAAGCAATCAGTGCCTTGGTACATGGAAAAACCATTATTATCATAGCCCATCGCTTAGCTACTATTCAAAATGCAGATCAGATACTTGTTGTAGATCATGGACAAATTGTACAAAGAGGTACTCATACGGACTTAATAGAAGAAGCAGGTATTTATAGACGTTTTATTGGAATTCGTGAGAAAGCAGAAGGATGGATGATTACATAATGAATATTCCTCACTTTATTCATTTTTTTGATCCCAAAAATAATTTAAAAATATAGTTGACATGGAAACAATAATATTATATTCTTATATTGTATCCTAGGAAACAATATAAGGAGGTCCTGCCTTGAGTAATCTAGATCAATTATTATTAAATTTTAAAAGTTTAACGGAAAACATAGATTATCTAGGAGTTCCAGATCATAATCGTGGAATATTTAAAAAATATAGTCTGTCACAAGTGCACTGTATAGATTGTATTGGTAATCTAGAAGATACCAATGTTACTAAAATATCAGAAGAATTAAATATGACCAGAGGTGCCATCAGCAAAATAACTAAGAAGTTACTTTCTGAGGGGCTTATAAAGCAGTATAAAAAGCCTGACAATAAAAAAGAAATTTTTTTCGAACTTACAGATAACGGATGGGAAGTATATCATGCCCATAGAGAACTGCATGATATATCTGAGCTGGAATATATGAATATCTTCAAAAAATTTAATGATAATGAAATAGAAATAATCATAAGTTTTTTAAAAGAAATGAATAATTATTTTAAAGAACAGATAGAGGAGATAAGTAAAAATGAAAATTGATTTAAGTATAAGTATTCAAAGAGAACTTTTTAATGACCTTTTAGAGAAATCTTTTAAAACTAAAAGAGATATCATTGGACATATCGGAACACATTTTGATGTAATGGATAAAAAGTTTTCTCTAGAAAACACTAATCGAAATGGTAGATTATTTGATGTTAGAAATATTAGAGATAGAGAAATTGACACTAGAGATATAGATTTAAATAGAATAAAAGAAAATGATTTTGTGATATTCTATACTGGCTATCTTGAAGAAGAACCATATGGAACAGAAAAGTACTTTACGGATTATCCTGTCCTTTCAAAAGATTTAATAGATAATCTTATCTCTAAAAAAGTTAGTCTTATTGGAATAGATACAGCCAGTATTGTAAAACCTGATATTCATATTGAAACAGATCAGTACTGTGCTGATAATGGAATTTTTGTAATTGAAAACCTTAATAATCTAGAACTACTTTTAGATAATGCTCAAGATGAAAGTTTTAAAGTATATACATTTCCAATTAGTATAGAAAATATAAGTGGGTTGCCTTGTAGGGTAATTGCTGAAATATAGGAAGAGACTATAATTTATACATCCAACCTTCCCTTGACCGAAGGTTGGATTTTCTATAAATCATAGTCATATATTATAACTTCTATATAAACTTCTTTCAATATTCTCTATCTAACTAGACTTCATAAGGCATAATTAAAATATAGTAATAGCCTTCAATCCTACGTTTTTAAATATTATATTTTATAATTTATTTGCTAAATATTCTGCTCTCTTTTCATTTATAGTAATTTCTTCTTCAAATTACCTTGTTCTTTGTAGTAATAGAATTCACTAAATTTATCAGATTCAAAAACATTAAACATATCTAAAAAATCATGAGCAAGCTGATATTGTCCTAAATCTTCTTTTTTTATCCAAAATACATCACCTTCTTTTGAAGGTTTTAAATTCCCTTTAAACTGATTAGCTTTAAAAAGCAAAACAACATATCTCTCATCCTGCTTTGTCTGAAATTGCTTTACCCCACATAAAATAGGATTTTCAATAACAAGCCCTGTTTCTTCAAAAACTTCACGCTTAACAGACTCAACAAAGGATTCACCATATTCAACATGACCACCAGGAAATGTAATCCCTGGCCAATCAGGATTACGTCTATCTTGTACTAAAATATAGTCTTCATTATATATCATACACATATTTGTAAAAATAGCCTGTTCACTTCGACTCATTGCCATACCTCTCCCTTATGAAATTTATCCGTTCAACTTTATTTATATAGTGTTGTATTGACTTCACTATCGTCTTTTACAAGAACACTTATCTATCTATTAAATCCAATATTATTAAGGTCACCTACATCTACACTAAGTTTAAGTTCAATTTGTGCTTTATTAGATGCAACTAATTTAATCCTGTTTTCCCCTTTTTTTAAGGACATCTTGATTGTTTCCATATCCTTTTGAATGGTCTTGTCTTTATTTTCAACAAGTGTTTCTAGCTTTCCTGACGGATCAATCAAAACTAATTTTGCTTTACCTTTGCTTACTGATAATAAATATGAAAGTTCAATTTCCATATCATCTTCAGCATTATACTTCCATATAGTATCCATTCCCTCAAACTCCAGCTTACCAGTATAAGCTTGTCCATCTATTGATTGTTCGTCTTTATCTAAACTAAATGAGTTTGTATCACTTGAAATCTCATCATCTTTTGAATATAGCGAATTCATGTAATTTACTCCACATCCAGTACATAATAATGTAACAATTATACAACAAGCTGCTATTAATCTTTTCATCTAATTCCCCCTCTAACTTTAATCAACTATTTTCTAGTATACCATGAATTTCTAAAAATCGCAGTTACTCATGATACAGTTCACCTCACCTAGTTAAGAGGAAATTTTTAATTAAATAGTTATTACTACATCCTTAGTAGTACTTACATAAACTAGATAAATTAGTAAACAATTTATTTTTAATAAAAATTGATACTATATATCATATCCAGACTCTTTAATATTTCTTTTTATCTCTTCACTGATTTTCTTCAGTTCATCCTTCTTAAATTTATTTCTTGCGTAAGCTTGAGCTATGTTAAAAATCCCATTGTCCTTTAAGTCTTTCCTTAGTGTTCCTAGTTTGAAATAAATTTTCTTTTTCAGAATACCACTCTCTACTTTTTTCTATATTGCACTAATAGTGATTCTATAATAGTAGTTTGCATTTTTATCCATTTTATGGTATAATATCATTTTATTATAAGGTGGAATAAATTTTGGTATAGATACGTACTGGTTTAATCCCAATAAAATTGCAAATAAGATAGAAATAAAACCCCACCTATGAAATTTCTAATTTGATGGAGCTTAAGGATATATTTAAAAATAGATATGAATTATGAAATACCTAGATTTTAGTAACATTCATAGATTTGTTTACATAAATCTATAAATGTTACTAAAGTTACAAAAACGGGAATATAAATAATTTTCCAGGACATTACTTAACTACAGTTATAAATTTCCTTGTAGTAAATAAGTAAAACACTCCATATACTAATGCAAACATAACTATACTTATAGCTGTTGGTACAACAAAACTATACTTCATGACTTTACCTAATACTAGAATTGCAACTATACTATGAATTGATCCTATTATTAAAGGCATTATAAAAAATATACCAACCTGTTTTGAAACTGAGTTAGATATTTCTAGATCTGTAGTACCTACTTTTTTAAGTATTTGATATTTGTTTCTATCTCTAAAGGATTCACTTAAAATCTTAAAGTAAATAATACTTCCAGTAGCAAATATAAATACAAGGGCTAAAAAGGCTCCTACAAAATAGACAATTCCCACCATATCATAAAATGTTGCTCCAGCCACATAATAAGTATATAAATTAATTTCTTCAGGAGGTATTGCATTTGCTAATTCCATAGTTAAGTCTTTAGTATTCTCTTGATTATCTAATATAATCCCATTAAACTGCTTCTCCTCAAAGGAAGATTTTAGTCGTAAATAATCATTATCATCAACAACTATACAAGGATAGGGTACTCCTGCACCCAAAAGAGGAACTTTAATATCAGTTTTTATATTAAAATCCACATCTCCTATTGTAATGTTATTTAAATCTAGGATACTTATTGCTGTCCCAGGTCTGTGTACATAACCTGCCTCACCCTTTGAAAAGTTAAATCTAGGTATTATTTTTTCCTTATTTTCTACTTCCAAATCCGATAAAATCTTTTTAAAATCCGACAGTTTTACTACTACAACCTGATTGGCACTTTGAAAGTTTTCAACCACTGGTACATTCAAAAAATTAACCCTTTCTGTAAGCTGTACATTATGACTTGATGCTTCTATTATATTATCTACCTTTTCTATAATATCTTCATCAGCGGAAACATAGCTGATGGTATAAGGAACTTCTACCTTGTGATTGTGATCTGCAAAGTATCTAAGGGAACTTACTGTGGCAAAGGAAGTTATACTTGTTGTAATTAAAATCGTTACTGCTGCAAGGGTTCTATAGTTATTTTTTATTCTAAAGGATATATTGGATATGCTTATAATGTTTGTGCCCTTATATAAAAAACTTTTCTTATTTATAAGATACCTTATAACTATGGAGAAGAAAGAATTAAACATCCAATAGGTTCCCCAAATAGTAAGAAGAATTGTAATAATTGATGTATTACCAAAACCTAGTATTTCATAATTTATTGCAATATAATATCCTATACTGATTATAGCTATTGATGCTATTCCCTTAAAATAATTAATCTTAGGCAATTCCTCTTCTTTTTTTAATGAGTTTAATAAATCTATCAGATTAGTTCTAATAACCTGAAAATATCCTTTTAGAAAGGTAACACCTAAAATAATCGAATAGACAATTATAGTACTAAGAACAGCTTTTTTGGATATAAAAAACTCAATGGTAATATTTAAAAGTGCTATTTTTGCAATCATCATCATAAATAATTTGCTAAATACTATACCAATAGCTAGACCAATAATTACTGATAATGTACCAAGTAACAATCCTTCTGAAGCAAATATAAAGGCCATCTTATAATTGTCGATACCCATGAAAGCATATACACCTATTTCTTTTTTTCTTTGATTTAAAAAAAAGTTACTAGAATATATTATAAAAAATATTAAAAACATTATCATAAGCATAGAAGCACTATAAGAAGCACTTTCTACATATTTAGATACCTCCTGAGCTTCTAAAAGTTGAGGATTGTACCTCATAGATAAAAAATTATAATATGAAGCCACAGAAAATATCATTGCACATAAATATAGTAGGGAAGTCTTTATATTTTGCTTAAAATTCATAAAGATTATTTTAAATAAGTTCATCCACTCCACCTCCCATGGATGCCAATAAGTCAAGAATCCTCTTAAAGAACTCTTTTCTCGTTTCATCCTTATCTAATTTAGCATGGATTTTTCCATCCTTTATGACTAAAATCCTCTTACAATAACTTGCCGCAAAGGCATCATGAGTCACCATAATAACAGTTGTATTAAATTCTTGATTCATTCTAGAAAAACATTGCAATAACTCTGAAGAAGATTTTGAGTCTAAAGCTCCAGTAGGTTCATCAGCAAATACTACAGATGGAGAAGTTATAAGAGCCCTTGCTGCTGCTACCCTTTGTTTTTGTCCTCCTGACAATTGATAGGGATATTTTCTAAGCTGATCATCTAATCCAAAAAACTTACTCAACCTTTTTACTTTATCTTTTATTTCTTTACTATCAACTTTTGAAAGAGCAAGGGGTAGTGCTATATTGTCTTCAACCGACATGCTATCTAATAGATTGAAATCTTGAAATATAAAACCTACATTATTTCGTCTAAATATAGAAAGTTCTCTGTTTTTCATATGTCCAATATTTTTGCCCTCATAATATATCTCTCCAGAAGTAGGTCTATCAATGGTGGACAACATATTTAAAAGTGTAGTTTTACCTGCTCCTGATGGTCCCATAATACCTAAAAATTCACCTTTATAGACATTAAGGTCTATATTGTCTACAGCTGTAAAAACCATTCCTTTTGACCCATATTCTTTTTTTAAGTTTTTAGTTTCAAGTACTAAATCCATATTATAACCTCCAGTTTTTTATATGCTGTAAAAAATTAAAATTAATTCCATTGAAGAATATATTCAAGTGCCCCCTATATAAAAATAAATTAAACTAATAAAAATTCTCTCTTAAACTAAGAGAGAATAATTCTTACTATTTACTTTTATATTAATACTTTCATTACCTACGTGCCATCATTTATGGTGACAATATAAAGGTTTACATTACATATTTGTCACATTGAAATAATCCGATATATTATAAAAGACTATTATAAACTCTGTATATTGTGATTGCTTAGAAAACACTTCTATTTTGTGATTTAATTTTGAAGCTATTTTGTTACATATATAAAGACCCATACCTGTAGATTTTGTGGTTTTCCGTCCATTATCCCCTGTAAATCCTCTATCAAAAATTCTTCCTATATCTTTTTGAGGTATGCCTATTCCATTGTCCTTTATAAACAATCTTACACTTTCTTCATTTTCCTTCGCATAAATTTCAATCTTGCCTTGTAAATTCACATATTTACAAGCATTATTTATTATTTGCTCTAATATATAGGAAGTCCATTTCTTATCCGTTAATATATTAAAATCTAAATCATGAATTTTTAAATCTATATTTTTATTTATAAAAAAATTCATATTGTTTTTAATCACATTTGTTACTAAAGCCTTTAGGTTTACTTCTTCTATTATGAGATCCTCTGAATAACTTGAAACCCTACTGATATATAAGACCTGATTAGTAAGAAATTTTATCCTTTCTAGTTCCTGTCTTAGCTCTTCTGAAATATTATATAAATCTTCTTCCTCAACTTTATCGGCTATGAGATCACACACAGATATAGGTATTTTAATTTCATGGGCCCATTGTGTTATATAATCACTAATTTCTTCTAAATCTTCCTTTAACATCGTTACTTCTCTTAGTTTTTCTTTCTTTTTAAAATCTATTATTTGCCTAATAAGTTCTTGTTCTAATTTATTGCCTTGGCAAGCTAACATATCGATAGGTTCATCAGTATAAAGGGCTTTTCGTAAATCTTTATATTCCTTTATCCACTTCACATACCCTATTAATAAAAATATTGAAGAGATAAAAAATACAAGTATATTCATGTAGAAAATATCACCTATAGATTTATTTATATTTACACTACTTATCAATATTAAATTTATAATCAGAACTGTTATTAGAAAATATAGGATTATCCAAAATAAATCTTTTATATATCTAAAGAGGCTCATGGTATCATATATCCTTGAGATTTTTTAGTAATTATAAAATTCTTTAATCCTATATCTTCAAGTTTTTTTCTCAATCTATTCACATTTACCGTTAATGTGTTTTCACTTATAAAATACTCACTTTCCCACAGAACTCTCATAATTCTAGTCCTTGACATTATCTTTCCTCTATTTTTCATAAGTAAATACAATATTCTAAACTCATTTTTAGTAAGCTCTACTTTTTCATTATTATAGGTCATTGTTCCATCGTTTATATTTAAAATAGCTCCTTCACATTCTATTATTTGTCCTTCATTTTCTCCATAGGAATAGGTTCGCCTAAGTATAGCCTGAATTTTTGCTAATAAAACATCCATAGAAAATGGCTTTGTAACAAAGTCATCTCCTCCCATATTGATTGCCATTACTATATCCATATTGTTATCTCTAGATGATAGAAATATAATAGGGACTTTAGATATAGCTCTAATCTTGTTGCACCAATAAAACCCGTCAAAGTATGGTAAATTTATGTCCATAATCACTAAATGAGGATTATATTTCGCAAATTCTTCTAAAATATTTTCAAAATTTTCAATCGAAACTACATGATAACCCCATTTTAAAATTCTATCTTTTATTTTACTACAAAGGGCATCATCATCTTCCACTATAAGTATTTTGTACATAATTTCACCTCACAGTTTATAACTACTATATTTTTATATTATACTATTTAACATATAAAATATAGTAAAAATAGCAAAAGCCACTATTGCAAATGATCAACATTATTTGCAATAGTGGCTTATAATATAGCTTCATTCACTTATAATATTTCTTTTATTTTTTCTACTTCGATGTAATCAGTTCTATAGCTTTGCTTAGCGCATCTTCTGAGTAATCTACATAGATATCTGGTTCTGAAATCTATATTATAACAAAGTTTCTATTTGTGATTCACCTATAACAGTTATCCCATTCTCAATTAACAATTCTGCAGTCACTCCATTACCGTCTATCACTGTGCCAGAGAATGTTCCATCGTAAATCTCTCTGTGCCCACATGAAGGACTGCGTTCTTTTAAAATTGCAAATTTACTATTATAGAATTTAGCAAGCTTTAAGACCTCATTAGCACCTTTTTTATAATAATTAGTTACATCTTCACCAGTTTTAGTAATAACCTTATCCATTATTTTTTCTGCAGGCTGTCGTGGAGTTTCTAAGCCGCCAAATATTTCAGGACATACTGGAATCAAATGATGTTTTTCTTTTAAAATGTGTAATTGTCCAATAAATTTACCTGTTCCATCATATCTACAATTAACTCCTAATAAACAAGCACTTATTAAAATATTCATGTTTTTACCTCACATTTAATAATTTAGTATCTTATTTGATTAATATTAACAATTTAATATCATCATCACTTACTTTCCTCCTTAAATTAAAATTTCATAAGTATCATAATTTAAAATCATATTTTTGCCATATGCTTGCAATACTTATTTGCTATTTTTAATTCAGCAATGGTGTGCACTTCCCAGAATAGTATATACATAGAATATGAAGTGCTCTGGTACAGGCAGTATAAAGTAGCAACCTTTCCTCTTCACAGCAGTAATTCCCATTTCCTACATTATAAATAAGCACAACATCAAATTCTAATCCTTTAGCAAGATATGCAGGTATTACCAAGGTATCACTGACATACTCATCATCATCTTTTATTATAGCTTTAATATGAATTTTCTCTTTTAAGAAATTATATGCCTCATCTGCTTCTTTTATAGTTCTTGTTATTATTCCAATGGATTTATATCCTCTCTCCTTATATATCTTTATATCCTCAAGAAGTCTTTCTTTTATAGCTTCTTCATCTGAAAAACCAAGAAATAAAGGTTCATCTCCACTTCTTTGTATACTTTCATCAATAAATTCATCATTAAGTAGTTTTCTAGAAAACTCGGTAATTTCCTTTGTGGATCTGTAGCTTTTAGTTAAATTTATTATGCAAGTGTTGCTTTGAGAGAATATATGGGAGATATTATTATAATCTCCTACACTCATAAATGGATTGATGGACTGATTTAAATCGCCCAGTATAGTCATATTTGCATGATTAAAAAGCTGATAAAATATTTCATACTGAAGTGGTGTATAGTCCTGCGCCTCATCAATAATAACATATTTAATTTCCGAGGTTTTTGGAAGATCTCCTAGCACAATTTTTAGATATAGAAAGGGGATCTGATCTTCATAGTTGAGTTTTTGAGCTTTCAGGTTTTCTAAAGTATAACTTTTGATTTTCTCAATTTTCTCCTCACAGTATTCAGTATTTAAACTTCTATAAAAAAACTCCAATTTATCAAAAAGCTTTATATATATATCTACTAAATTAAAGTCTGTTATTCTATCTATCTCATAGTATATTTCCTTCATTTCATCCTTTACAATAGCTATACTATCCTTTAAAATCTCCATTTTATCTATATAAGAGCCTGTATGTTCTAATTCAGTGACAATTTCCTCTATCCTGTCTTTTTTATATGGCTCTAAAAGGAACAATATTCTTTCCTTTATCTTTCTAAGTCTCTTCTTCAGCGGAAGTCTTATATAATCTTTAAAAAATAGTTCTTGTAAATCTTTAGATGACACTATTAGCCTATCTCTAAAAACGATGTCTGTAAAGTTTCTATCCATCTTTTCAACATAGGTCACATAATATTTTAATATGTTTACAAATTCTACAGTAGACTTATATCTTATATTACTGATTCTGTTTTGATAGTTTGATTCATTCTTTGAAACTAGAATATATTCCATCATTTCGCAGTAACCTTCCTTTATAAGCTCGCTACCTAAAGCCATATGCATATATTCCTTAAATGTTGTCTGGTACATATTATCTTCTCCAAGCTCTGGTAATACATTAGAGATATAATCATTAAAAATTTCATTGGGTGAAAATATTACTATATTCTGAGGTGTTATTTTCTCCCGATATTTATATAAGAGATAGGCAATTCTATGAAGAGCAACAGAAGTTTTCCCGCTTCCTGCAGGACCTTGAACAATCAGAGTTTTGTACTCTTCATTACGAATCACTTTATTCTGCTCTCTTTGAATTGTCGTTACTATGGCCTTCATCTTACTATCAGTACTTTTACTCAAAATATCTTGAAGCATTTCATCGTCTATCTTAAGATTACTATCAAACATATATTCAATTTTGCCATTATTAATTTTATACTGTCTTTTTAGCATAAGTTTCCCTTCTATAACTCCTTCAGGGCATTTATAATTAGCCTCTCCCATTTCACAATCATAAAACATGCTGGAAATCGGTGCTCTCCAGTCATATATTAGGAAATCAAGGTTATCATTAATCAGGTTTGAAATCCCAATATAATATTTCTCGGCTTTGTCATCTTCATTTTCAAGAAAGTCGATTCTTCCGAAATAGGGTGACGAAAGCATTCTCTCGTATTTTTCTTGAAGTTTTCTGGTTGACTCATGGCTTATCTTTTGCATTTTCATGAGATTGACGAATTGCATAAAGTCTGCAACCTGCTCTAGCCCATTTGTTATAGAAACTGAACCTATTTCATCCCATAGCTCCTTTTGTGTTCTAATGGCATCTTCTCTAATTTTTTCTTTAAAATCTCTGTTTTTATCAAGCTGTTTTCGAGCCTCTTTAAGCACATCTTGCAGCCATTCATCTTCAAGCTTCCATTCAGAGTCATCCCTGTTCATGATATAACCTCCTTATAATAGATAATTCAATAAAATTCTTTAAAAAACATATTGACATTGTTTTTTAAAAGATGTATAATATAATTGAGGGTAAATAAGTATTTATTGAAAGTGGCAATATAAATTTATGTTATCACTTTTGTTTTGTTATGTCAATAATAAAGACATTTGTCATTGAACAAATGTCTTTTTCTTATATACTCATTGATTAATTTATTTCCTAAATTAAATCCTTTCAATATTAATTACTCTTTCAATTGTGTTAAAAAAAAGGTCTATCAAATCGTTATAAGGTAACCCTTTTTTAAATCCTTTGATGTAAAGTTCATATTAATAAAAATAAAAAATCAGAGAACCTTTCTATTAATTAAAAGACTATCATTTTCAGCCTATTTCTGTGGGAAATAAAAATATCCTTTATTCTAATAATTTGTAAGCACATAGTCCATTGGTTTACACCCAATAGCAGAAGCAACTGAACTACATTTTGCTCGCAATAGATAGAATATATTCTTATCTCTAATATCACTCAATGTTTCAAAATTCGCTTGCCCTTTACTTATAATAAGATCTGCTTTACTAAATTCACTCTTAAATGTACTTGAGCAATCTTTTAATATCGTTCCTTGCGCAGAATGCCCATTGTCAATTACTTTTACTAGGTCTACAACACCTGTGCTTATTGCATCCTGCATAGTTGCATCATTAACTATTGGACCTCCCTTCACTACATAAGTAACCTTGTTTGTTGGAAGATTCTCTAATAGAAATTTATCAAATATGATTTCACCAGAATTATCAGCAATATACATAATGTTCTTTGAGTTTTCTACTGCTTCTCGCAGAGCAGTTGTTCCCGTACCAAAAATATCATGTTTGATACTGTCTTCAACCGACTTAACAATATCTGAATACTCTAGCTTTAGTCCAACTGAAAAATCTATAATATTTCCTGCAATAGCCAGCCTACAAGCCATATCAAAGGGATCTTCTGCCTTATCCAACCATTTTTCCTCAATAATTCTCTCATAAATCTCTTTGGCAATTTCATTATACTGTTCCTTCAATCTCTTATATGGATCATTAATACCAGTAATATTCTTAGCATGTTGATGCATCCTAAAAGCTATTTCAGGTGCTGTTTCATTGAAGTTCATTTCTCCTAATTCTTTCAAAGCTCTTTTTATTATTTCTTCTTGCATTGTTATATTACTCGTGGCTTCTTCAGCTATTTCTACTGCTTGTCTAGCAAGACAATAAATACATTCACGTGATATTTTCATATAATTCTCTCCTCAATAGTAATATGTTCTTATTCTACTAAATGGCATATTCATAATTATAAAATCTAAATTTACGATTAAAACAGCACAGCTACTTTTATGATATTATATTTCGATATAAATTCTTTCACTTGCAAAAAATGTCCCACTACTTATGATATGGTTCACCCTTTATTATTCTAAATCCTCTATATATTTGTTCCAATAAAATAAGCCTCATTAATTGATGAGGAAAAGTCATTTTTGAAAAGGAAAGTTCAAAATTACTTCTTCCTATAATATTTTCAGATAATCCAAGAGAACCTCCTATTACAAAAGTTATATCGTTTGCTCCATCTATCATTAAATTTTTTATTTTTTCTGCTAATCCTTCTGAGGATAAACTTTTTCCTTCGATAGCTAAAGAAATTACAAAGGAATTTTGAGGAATCTTCGATAATATTCTTTCTCCCTCTTTACTTTTAATTATTTCTATTTCTTTTTCACTCAAATTTTCTGGAGCTTTCTCATCTTCAACTTCTATAATTTCCAAATTACAGTATCTAGAAAGCCTTTTAGAAAACTCTTTTATACCATCTTGTATATATTTTTCTTTAATTTTTCCTACGGAAACGATTCTTATATTCACTTAATTTACCCACTACCTTTCATCATAAAAATCTAAGAATGAATATTTCTCTCCTTCTTTTTCCCACCCTAATATACAATCCATATTTACATTCTGAGCCGCCCTAAATATTGACATATCTACATTCTTAAAGTTCTTTTTTAATTCCTCTATTAAATCTTTTATTTCATAGCGTTTGTTTCCTATTTTTTTAGCAGCTACCATACAGGCACAGTTTAAAGGCCATATTCCACTATTTTGAATAAATCTTTGTATATAAACTTCTTCTATATAATAAAGTGGTCTTATAAGTTCTATTCCTTCATAGTTTTGAGATTTTAACTTTGGTAACATGGTTTTAAAGTTACCAGAACATAAAAGGTTTAATAATGTAGTTTCTATAACATCATTAAAATGATGTCCAAGTGCTAGTTTATTACATCCTAGTTCTTGTGCCTTTCCATATAAGGCTCCTCTTCTCATTCTCGCACACATGTAACATGGATAGTCTTTAGCTATTCTATCTGCAACTTCAAATACATTAGCTTCATATATATGGACTGGAATATTTAAATACTCACAGTTTTCTATTAATAATTCTTTTATATCAGGATGATATCCTGGATCCATAGCTATAAATTCCAATTCAAAGTTTTGATTTCCATTTCTATGAAGCTCTTGAAATAACTTAGCCATTAATAGACTATCTTTTCCTCCAGAAATAGCTACTGCAATCCTATCTCCATCTTCTATCAGCTCATATTCTTTAATTGCTTTAATAAACTTACTCCATATATGTTTTCTGTATCTTTTTATAATGCTTCTTTCTATTTCAGCCAATGGTTTTCTATCGTTAAGTGGAACTAATATTTCACAGCCAGTTCCTGCTAACCCATTTTCTTTCTCATTCACAAATATCACTCCATTTTTAAACTTAATTGACCACTATAGTTTATCCTAAATTTTATATAAAAACAATGTTATAGAAACTTTTACATAAACTAAAGGTGTAACAAAAGTTCTCCTTCTGTCACACCTACCAATAGCTTAAAAATATTATCTATTATCTATATTCTCTGGATTCATGTCGTGATAAAATAATCTCTTTTCAGCTACATCTTTCCACTTAGTACCTTCTTTTCCATAGTTACAATATGGATCAATAGAAATTCCTCCCCTTGGAGTAAACTTTCCCCATACTTCAATATACTTTGGATCTAAAAGCTTTATTAAATCTTTCATTATTATGTTCATACAGTCTTCATGAAAATCTCCATGGTTTCTGAAGCTAAAAAGATAAAGCTTTAAAGATTTGCTCTCTACCATAAGTCTATCTGGGACATAGGATATATATATTGTTGCAAAATCAGGTTGTCCTGTTTTAGGACAAAGACTTGTAAATTCTGGACAATTAAATTTTATAAAATAGTCATTTTCTCTGTGCTTGTTTTCAAATGTTTCTAAAACAGATGGATCATAATCATAATTATATTTTGTACCTTGATTCCCTAATAGTGTTACTCCTTCTAATTCTTCTTCTTTTCTTCCAGCCATATTATTAACCTCCTATTTTATTATCTTATATTCTATTTCTTAATTGTTTAACAAGAATAACTCCCACTATTCCTGGAACAATTTGTCCAATACATAAACTTGCTGCTAACACTCTATAGGGTATTTTTAGTATAATTGAAAGCCATATAGGAACAATCAATCCTGGGCCTAAAATTATTGAAATAGCTATAAGCCAGTCATTCAATTTAAATTTTTTAACTAAATAAACGGCTGTAGTAGTAATAAGTCCTACTATTAATCCCCCTAATGTATCAAAGACTCCTAGTCCTCCCATAAGTATGTTACTTAGCATATTCCCTACTGCCATAGGAACTATTAAAAATGGATGAATAGCAGTGAGAGCATAGAATGATGTTGCTATTCTTATCTGATATTGTCCAAAAGCAAAACCTTGAGTTAAATACATTAATATGACATAAAGTCCTACTGAAACTCCTGATATAGTTATTTTCTTAGTAGTTGATATAGTTTCTTCAACAACTGTCTTTGATTTAATATTCATATCTCTCCCCCATTATTTTTTAGTGAATTCTAAACAAGAAAGGTTGTTCCTGAACTATAAACAATAGACTAAGAAATTTAAATTTACTTTATAGAAATAAAAAAAGGCGCAAAGCGCCTTATAAAAACCAGTTATTTTTATTTATGGACCCTTAGTTTTATTTATAGACAGGATGGTTTCGAACTGTCTTATTTAGTTATAATTTTCTAGTATAGTTTAATACTTAATAGAAAATAAGTCAAATAAATTAAAAATGTTTTCCTAAACTTTAACTTTTCTTGCCTATTTTTAAATAATCCATTTTACAAAAATAACATATAACTTCTAAACCGCTTAAATTCAAAATATAACCTCTTACTTGATTTTTGTAGTATCTGAGATTAAGTATTATTATAATAATTATGAAAGGAGGTCCCATATGAAAATTGATATTGAAATTCAACCAGAATCTAGTGAAACTAGGGTTGTCATATATACTCCTGAAATTACAAATGAAGTACAAGAAATAATTAATAGTCTGAAAAGAAAGAAAAGAAACGAATCATGGGCATTAAAGATGAGAGACTTTATATATTAAATCTTGAAGATATTTTTTATTTTTATAGTGAAGATAGCAGGATTTTATTTTATAACTATTTCTATGGTATTTAATATAGATAATTGGAGTCTATTAAAACAAACTATAGTTCATTTTATATTGATGAGTGTTGTTTATTTCCCAGTATCTGTTTATGCAGGATGGATTCCAGTACCTACAGTGGCTAAAATTATTTTTATAATTTTTTACGTACTAATATCTATAATAGTTTGGCTATCATTTAAAGCTTATTGGAAGAAAAAAGCAATGGAGATTAACAAACAACTAGAGTTAAGAAATAAACAAACTAAATAAATTTACTTTATCTTTCTTTACTAATAATGGGTAGTGACTTCACTACCCATTATTAAAATTTAATTTATCTACTTTTTATCTTTTTTATTTCAGTTCTAAATTCCTTATAGCCCATAATTACTATCCAAACGTAAGCAAGAGTCTTCGGTATCATCAAAATTCCAATCCACCTAATCGTAGTAGCCCACAACACAACTGGAATATATAAAGCGAAAGACAATACAATAGCTAACCACATAAATTTAAAATTTTTATCAGCATGTTTTTTAACTTCAGAATAGAAAATGCAAATAATTATAATTCCCATAATGGCAAATGGAATATTTCTATATATTCCCCAAGAAACAGGAGCATTATAGCTTAACCAATCATTTTGAGGGAAAAGACACAATATTATACGTATAACGCTTAGAGCATAAATCGAAATTGTAAGTCCGTTACGTCTTTCAATCTTATAACGTTGTCTCCATATATGATATAGAATAACGTAAAATATCGTCATGGTAATAGATGTTATAAGTTTCCCTAATCCAAGAGCAGCAGCATTAGCTTCCAGTCCTGTTGTAAGCAGTGCATATGATCTAGGTATTAGATGAAATGCATCGCCTGCACCCAATAAAACTGCCATCAAACCAAATAGCTTATACTGTTTATCTCTGTCGTTTTTTGTCATCATTATTATTCCTATTGTAATAACACCAATTAAGTAAACTGCATCAAATAAAGTTTCCATAATTGCTTGCATAAAGATCACCCTTTCATAATATATGAACTATGTTCAATTTTGCTTATATTAAAAATCATACTATAAGTATGACTTTCAATTAGACATTATCTTCTTTAAAACCATCATAAAAAAACTTATATCTTTTTCACCTTTTTTAAGCATAATTAACATGTTTTCAAATATAAACTCAGATATTTTTTGTTTTGAAAAGCTTTCAGTCCATGGATAAGATCTTAAACTATCATCCATATCTATCAATGTCATAATTCTACTTTGAATCTTTCCAAAATATTCGTTTTCTTTTTGCTTACCAATCAGCTTTTCCTGTGTTTTTAGAAGAGAAAGTTGCTCTAGCCAGTTCTCTTTGAAACTGTTAAGATAAAGATGTAAACTGTCATAAATTTTCTCTAAATTATCATAAAAATTGCTATTTGAAAGACTCTGCCAATCAATATTTACAAAAGCACCTTCCCAGAAATCTTCAATAACAGCTACCAACAAATCTCCCTTCGAAGGAAAGTAATTATATACTGTACCAATAGCGATTCCACTATTCTGTGCCACAGAACGAATATTAATTTTAGTTATACCTTGTTTTGCAGCAATATCTTTAGCTACAGATAAGATAGTGTCTTTCTGATTTTCATTATTATACATTTTATTTAGCCTCCTGAACATTGTTCATTTTTATTGTATAATAAAAATATTAGATTGTCAACAAGGTTAATAAATAGTCATCATTCCACTATGCTTGAGACTATCTGTGTTATTATAATTGTATAATCCCAAATACCCATGCTATCTTTTATTAAATTTATTCTTTCATTAAATCTATTTGAAACCAGCTCTTTTAATTCATCTATTTCCTTACTTGATAACCTATAAATATAAAGACGATATATTAAAGTCACCATCGTCAAATAAACGAAAAAGGTATGAAATTTAAGATTTCATACCTTTTATAGATTTAAAATACTTTTAAACTAGTTTAACAGGAAAACATATTTCCGTAACATATTCGTCCGAGTTATCAGTAGAATCAGGTCCTACAATGTAAATATCGAAGGGTGCTCCTGCTATTTGGTATCCATTGTCTTGAATCCATTTAATTACTTTTGCATAGGCTTCTCCAAATCTTGAATAAGGTCCTATAAATGTAGTACATGCATGTAATCCACCAGCTAGCTCCCTACTATTTTTGACTGCTAAATTCTTATTAACAGGAATACATACTTCTAAATCTGTGGATTCAGGATCGAACTCCTTATCATGATATATAGACATTACAGGTCCTGATGGTTTCAAATTCATTCTTTCTATACTTTTATATAAATTACATATTAAATCATCTATTTGTTGGACATCTGTTATAGTACGTTGGCTGATAATTGTCATTGGAGCTCTATCTTTTAATTGTACTGCTAATGTTTTATAACTTTCCATGATTTTACCTCCTATTTTCATCTTCTTTATCTTTCTCTCAATCCGACTTTGCATTTTTATTTTTTCTTCCAATTGCTTATTAATTTCTTGTAATTTTTCTTCTAAAATATTTTGCAAAAAATAAATATTCTTATCTTCAAGAACTTTTTTAATCTCATCTAAAGTTAGTCCGTATTCCTTTAACTCTATGATGAAAAGAATTTCTAGCACTTGTTCTTGTGAATAGTATCTATATTGATTTTCATTATTTACATAAGCCGGTTTTAAAATATTCATTTCATCATAGTAACGTAGAGTCTTTGTTGAAACACCTCCGATTTTAGAAAACTCACCTATTGTATACACTTTTTTCTCCCCTTTTCTATCAACGTTGATAACATAAGTATACACCTTCCAGTTAAGGGTAATGTCAATAATTATTCTTATTTAAAGTTTAATAATATATAAAAAGTCTATAAGCTTTTTCTTATAGACTCTTTATATATTCGCTATCACTCTTGATATTACGAGGTTTTGTTTTTAATCTTCTCTTTTATTTTGATTCTTTTATTCTTTATTATATCTCCCTTCACAATATGAAACTCATTCCTTCTTCCCTTAAAATCAATACTAGAAGGTTCATTAGTAATCATCTTAACTGCAAATCTTTCTTCTAAATCTTTAACATGTTCTTCACTTTCTGCTGTAACTAGTAACTTATCGTTTTCTTTTATCATCGTTAAACCTTTTGGTACAATATACTTGTCATCTCTGTGTATACTGATAACTAAAACCTCTTGTGGAATTTTAATTTCAACAATTTTCTTTTTTAACATAGGTGAATTAGGTAAAACTAGAAGTTCTGCAAATACACCATTTATTTCATCAGCATATTCGTTAAAGCTTCTAGTTAAAATTGTATCATCTACCATTTCAACTAAACCAAGCTTTCTAGCTATAATTGGAAACAGCGTACCTTGAATAACAACAGATGTTAAAACTATAAAGAAAACGATATTGAATATTTCATTTGCCACTGGAAGCCCTTCCATATATGGAATTATGGCAAATACTATTGAAGCTGCACCTCTAAATCCAACCCATGATACTAGTAACTTTTCTTTAAAACTATATTCAAAGAAACTCATTAAAATAAACATACATACTGGTCTAGCAACAAAAATAATAAAAGATGAAATAATCAGCCCTTTTCCCGCAACCGAAGGTAGTTGACTAGGAAATACCAATAATCCTAATGTAACAAAAAGTGTAATTTGCATAAGCCATGTTTGGCCATCAAAAAATTTAATTAAGCTTCTCTTATGAATGTATCTAGTGTTACCAAATACTATACCAGCAACATACATAGCAAGAAATCCATTTCCATCTAAAATACTAACTATTGCAAATATAAGATAAACTGTAGCTATGAGAAATACATAGTATAATCCATCATAATCTAACTTTATATAGTTAATAAGTAAAGTAAACAGTCTTGCTAAAACATAACCTAATATTCCACCTATGATCATTTGTCTCGTAAACATCAATATAAATGCTATTAGACTACTTTCTCCTGTAGTTATTATTGATACAAGTATAACTGTAATCATATACGCCATAGGGTCATTGCTGCCACTTTCAAATTCTAATAAAGGAACTAAATCGCCCTTTAAATTAAGACTTTTTGACTTTAAGATTGAAAAAACCGTTGCAGCATCTGTTGATGAAACTATTGCTCCAAGTAAAAGTCCTTCCCAAATAGTCATATCTGTTACAAAGTACGTAAATACTCCTACAAATATTGCTGTACCCAGAACTCCAACAGTTGCTAAAACTAATCCTGATTTGATTACTGGTTTAACAGAAGTCCATTTTGTATCCATACCACCTGTAAAGAGTATAAAAGCTAATGCTGTAGAACCTATATACTGTGCTATGGCTGGATTATCAAAATATACAAACCCAATACCATCAGATCCTACCAACATACCTATGCCCAGAAACACTATAAGTACAGGAACTCCTATTCTATAAGATAGTTTACTAGACATGACACATACTAAGAGTACTGAAGAAACCAATAAAACTGTGTAATTAAATGTCATTTACCCACTCCTTCTCTTATTAACCTTTAGTAGTTATAATAATATATTTATTAGTCTTTTTAAGGCATGGTAGCTGAAAAGTCTGAGGTAGCAAACCATGGCGAATTGCATAATGGTTATAAGCTATCCCTAAATTATCAATTATATTTTATAATTCTTGAATTTTAAATTATAGTTTTGAAATATGTCTTAAGATTTTAGATTTAGATAATGTTCTATAATCATTTTTATATTGTTCTATGATAGCAATTCCATTTACTATTTTTTTGATATATCTCATCATCTTTTAGAAGTGAACTTTTTTACTTTTATAGTGTAATTATATAGTTCATAGGCTAAATTTGCAATGGCTTTTATTCCTGTCACGTTAAATATCTATATTATTAATAATATTTAAATGCTTTTAAATCAAATGTATTTAAATATAAAAAAATCCTAACCACAGTTCCAATCTTATGTTAGGATTTTCTTTGAATTTAATAATTATAATGTTCTCATCAGATTTATAAAAATGAGAAAAGCTTACTCACCCTTAGCTAATTCTATACTAAAACAAATTCTATCATCATTTATTGTATAGTTTATTTGTGCATCATTTTTCTCAGCTAGTTCTCTGCATATAAATAAACCTAATCCAGAACTTATTTGTTTATGATTTCCATAGTTGTACTTGATAAATGAGTCAAATAAATTTTCTCTAATTTCCTGTGGAATAGGAGAACATTTATTTTCTACAGCAATGTAAATATTATCATCTTTACATTTACACCCAATATCGATCTTCCCATCCTGACTATATTTAATTCCGTTATCTATTAAATTTAAAAGAATACTTCTTATCTCTTCCTCTATAGCAAAAACTACAGCATCTTCACTCTTTAAATTTATTTCTATATTCTGCTTTTTAAAGGCAAGTTGAAACTCATGGACTATTCTAATTAATAGATGTTTAATATTAAAGCTTTGAGGTGTATATGTTTGCATTTCTTTACTTCTTGCAACTACTAGCATATTTTGAACCATCTTATGCAACCTTTTAGATTCAGCTATAATTCTGTTATACACTTTTTCCTTTACTTCTTCATCTATATCTCCCTTTTGTAATAACTGAGTATACCCTATAATAGCAGTAATAGGAGTTTTCATTTCATGAGTCGCATAATTAAAGAAATCTCTAGACGACTTTTCTAATTCCTCTATCTTTTTCTTTTCTAACTGTAAATAATCCATTTGCTCCTCTATTCGATCTTGCATCATATTAAAATGATTAATTAAACTTGCCACCTCATCCTTACTTCTAACTTCTAATCTATTGGAAAAATCACCTTTCCCTACAAAAACCATTCCATCAGCTAAATGACTTAATGAATATGTTATTTTCTTTAACCAAAGATAAATTATGAAAATCATAACTATAAATAAAAACACTTGAATGATTACAATTTTTATCATTAACTCAATAGAATGATTATATTCGTTAAAATAATCTTTTTGAAATACTAACGTTCCTAAATAATCATCCTAATCTTTAAAATAACAATTATTTATAGTTTATATATAAAATATTATATATTAGAACCTTCTCTCCATCAATGAAGTATACTACAATCTGTCGTTATTGGATTTTATACCTTATATATATATTCCCTTGTTGTTTTTCCACCACTTTTTAGTTCACTCAAATTTCTAACTAAAAAGATTTCTCTTCCGTCTTCACTGATTACTTCAATATGAGGATACATTGTTTCCCCTTCATTCTCTACTTTTTCTTCAAATAAGCTATTCAACTCATTCCCTTCTATTTCTTTAAAATATCTCTTTATAGGTGTTATACAATTATCCTTCCCTTTAAATTCTTCTAGTACTAACATATTATTTCCAATGTATTCAGCATATATATTAACTTCCTCAGGTGTCTCAAACAATATATTATATTGGTTAGTCTTAAAATTAAACTTACTAACAGAGATAGTCTCATAAAGAGGATGGGTATTGATAATATCCTAATTCATTTGCGCATCTTTCTTGCAATATTAGTATCTCATCACTATTTATCATCCTCCCCCATACTTTATCTATTTTATCTTTCTTTTTCAAATCAATATATTCTTCTAAATAAAAGTATTTTCCTTTTAATTTTACTTTATAGAATTTTAAATCTCTATCCATATATACAAGAGATTTTAAAGTATCCACATAGTAAAACCAACCATCACTCTCACCTTTCGTCTCATAGAGCTTCTTCCTTTTAATATCATATAAGTACTTCTTTCTTTTACTTAATGCCATCTCATCAATAACTATATAGTTTTCATTTTCCGGAATATCTCTAATATAGTAGTTGCTGCTATAGCTTGGTTTCTTTAACTCTTCTATTATATCTGTCAATTCAATAATTTCTCTAGGCTTATCCTCCTTTTTATAATCTACACTGAACACCTTGTCTTGTTCTCCATATTTAAAATCTAACACTTTAGCTTTTCTCGAATAAGTAAAAGCTTCTTTTGAGGTCTTTATTAAATGATTACTTTTATCTATTTTATATAAATATTGCTTAATATGCCCTGCTATTGGATGGCTATCTGTAGGTACATTCGTTATTATTCCAGAGCCTTTTTCAACATACCCATAGACTTCCCCTTCACGATAAAAAGCTGGATAAAAATAATCTCCCTCATCTAATTGTAAATTCACTTTTTCTACTGTTATCTTTGGATCACTGTCTTTTAACTTTAAATTCCGCTCTCTTACATCTTTTTCAAGTACAATTTTTTGAACATCCTTTTGCCTTTCTTTTCCGCAACCCGTTAACTGTACTGTTAAACTTAAAAGTATGACCATATATACTAGCTTTTTATACATGCTTACCCCTCCCTAGCATTATAATATCAAAAAGTCTTTACAAACTAAGTCTAAATTGTTAAATATATTAGTTTTAAATAAAAAAATCCTAAAGCACTTCTATTGGAAGAGTCTTAGGATTAAACTAATAAAAAATAATTCAAACTTGTTTGTATTTTATGTCTCTCTATATCTAATTAACTTAATCTTCATAGATGGATTCTCCCAATTAACTATAGCTTCATCAACCATCATACCTACTAAACTCAACTCTTGATCGCTCATGTCTTCTCCAGTTAATTGCCAATAGTATTCATCTACCTCTAATTGTCGCCCAGTCTCTAACAAGGTTTTAACATTTTCTACATCATCTTTATTACATTTTATATAATCTGTACTAATGAGAATTTCAAATCTATTTTCTTTATCTTCTATAGAAATATCTATTTTTTTTGCAGAATTATTCAAACAAAAATTAATCAACTCACTTACAATCTTTGAAACTTTATTAATTTCCTGTTTCATTCCTTTCCCCCCTATTTTTCAACGTTTCTGCTATGGGAACCATAATAGAGGCAACTATTCCACCTGAGAATCCATTATTATATAGATTTAAACCTCCATGAATCTTTACAACATTCATCACTACTGCTACATGTAAAAATCCGGCAATAATACCTGCTGTAAATCCATAGGTACCAGTAATAGGTGCAAGAGTTGTACCGAATAATCCAGCCATAATAACTGTAGTAGATGATATGTCCCAGATATTTAAAATAGTGGTTACATAGACTCCAATTAGTATAGGAATAGCATTCTTAGGATGTTTTCCAAATGCAGAAAATCCAACTACAGTTAATATTCCAGCTACTACTGGACCATTGAAATATCCTTTGGATACTATTACATATAGTACACATATTAGTCCCATAATCCCCATATTCATATATGTAATACCATATCCAACAAGTTTTGTAAAGTCTGTAACCAACCTACCTTTATATTTAAATATATTAATATATCCTTTAAAGCTCTTTTTATTAATAATGAATCCTAATACTATCATAGATATAAACATAATAATCAGTATATTTCTTAAAAAGTTACTATACTCATAGGAAAGAACAGATTGAGTTTCTATAATTAATCCAAAACTTCTTAATATAGAAGTTATTAATGTAGCTAAAATTCCTGCTGTAAATCCCATATTATAAAGATTATATCCATCATGAAATCTTACCATATGAGATGCTAATGGTGTTATAACAAACCCTATCATTATTCCAACTAATATACCCAATGGTATGCTTATCTTTAGATCTAAATCAAGACCAAAAGCTACTTCACTTACAACAGGAGCTAAGGCCGTAGCAAACATAAGTGCCAAAATAATACTTTTCATATGTATATTCTCATATTTTGAATATATAAATCCACCTAAATATATCGGCCAAACATTTAATATATTTTTACCAATAAAGGCAAATCCGCTAATACTAAAAATTGCGGCTATAAGTGTACCATTAATCTTCAATTTAAGGATATATAACATATATATGCCTACTAGAGTTAACAGAGCTGTATTAACAAATGCTGCACCTATACCTCCTACAGCCAAATAATCTGTTAAAAGTATGTCTGGAGATACAATTATTTTGTGCAATCCATTAATAATATTTTGGGGGGAGTCTATAAAGAAAGCTATAATTAATAGACATAAAGGAAAAATTGAGAGTATGATAAAATTAGATTTTGTTCCTAGGTGAAATGAATGATTATTATTTGTATTGTCTTTCAAGCGACCGCCTCCATTTTCAAAAATTCATATATTATATTTTTTATTTTATAATTTAGTATAAACTATTTTTTCTATTTTGGTAACAGTTTTTTTAAATAATAAAACTGTCTCATAACGACTTTTAAAAATTATTCTGAGACAGCCCCCTTATTTCTTATAATAAAATTTATTTCTTTTTTAAATTTCTTCAATCTGACTGACTAGTACTTTATTTTCTATAGATTTATCTCCATAATATACTGTTCCCCAAACTCCAATAAGTATCATAATACTACCTACTACATGAAACCAATAAAAATCTTCTTTTAATATTAATACACCTGCAACAATAGATACTATGGTAGATAGATTAGCAAATACTGCAGATTGAGAAACTGGTATCTTAGATATTGTATAATTTACCATGAAAAATGCAGCAACAGATGATAATATTCCTAGATAAAATAAAGGAATTATGGCTTGAATATTTGCTAATGGATAAAAATATTTTGCGATAGTACCTTTTAAAAGATGATTAACAGTTAATATACTATTAAATGCAATCGCTCCAACCCACATCATTACAAAGGTTATCTCAAGAGGTTTAAACTCTTCCGATGCTTTTTTTGATGCAATATTATATCCAGCAGATGAAATTATCGCTAAAAATAAAAATATAATACCTAAAAAGTTTCCCGATATACTTAACCTATCTTTCATCATATTAATAAATATAACTCCAAATACCGATAATCCAATAAAGCATAGTTGTGAAATTCTAGGCTTTTCTTTTAAAAATATTATACTAAAAATCGTTACAAATACTGGAATTATTGATATCATCAATCCTGCTTCCGATGAAGTAGTCATATTTATTCCTGTTACTTCAAATATAAAATACAATACTGGTTCACATAAGGATGCTAATAAAATCATTTTAATATTTTTCCCCTTCAGATTTACCTCTATAATTTTTAAGAACTTAAGTAACGTCATAACAATAGCTGCTAATAAAAATCTAAAAGAAATCAACTCAATAGGAGTCATGATTTCTAGACCTATTTTAGTAAACATAAAGGAAAATCCAAATATAGTTGAAGAAATAATAGCAGAAAGTATAGGTAAATATTTTTTATTCTTCAAAGTCAACATCCTTTCTCAAATATTATGTAACTTTAACAAATAGTAGTATTCTAAAACTGTATTCTCTTCTAACATAATATTACTTCTTAATATATTAAATCAAGACAAATGTTTTGATTTAAAGTTCTTATATAGAATCATAGATTAATCTTAGAATTGACAACATTCATTTAGTTAAATTATTGCTTAAAAAGTATTGACAGTACGGCTAATTTAGTGTTTATAATAAGTCAAATAATCTAATATAAAAATAACTATACTAGGAGGTCAAAGTGAAGATAAATTGGAATATTAAATACACAACAATAGCTATATACTCATTTATAGTAGTTTGTTGCAGCATTATCTTTTATCTTATAACATCAGAAATAAACTTATTTAAAATTAAAGTCAGTAAATCTATTGCAACGTTACAGCCTTTTATTATAGGTTTTGCAATTGCATATCTTTTAAATTTTGTATTAAAATTTTATGAGGAAAAGGTACTAACACTTAAGTTATTTAAAAACTTTAAACCAAAGTCAAAAAGAAGTTTAGGTCTTTTATTTACCTATACGACTTTAGTTCTATTATTATATTTATTCATGAATTTTGTGTTGCCTCAATTAACTGCTAGTGTTGTTGGATTAGCTAATGATATTCCCCATTATGTTAATAATGTGACTAAATCCTTAGATAATTTTACAACTCGTTTAGATCTTAGAGAAGAATATTTAAATCTAATCGTTGATAAATGGAATGACTTTGTAAACTATATTATTAAATTTGTAACTAATTTAATTCCTATGCTTGGAAACTTATTGAAAGCAATTGCATCTAGTATTTGGAATATAGTTTTAGGTTTAATAGTATCTATTTATCTATTAATTGATAAGGAAAAGTTTTTTGCTTTAAGTAAAAAAGTAACGTATTCTTTATTCTCTAAAACATATTCTGATAAAATTTTAGAATTAACTCATAGGAGTAACAATATCTTTGGAAGGTTTATAAGTGGTAAGATATTGGATTCCTTTATTATAGGGATACTGACTTTTATTGTTTTAACAATCTTTAAAATGCCATATACTATATTAGTGTCATTTATAGTAGGTATTACAAATATTATCCCATTTTTTGGACCTTTTATTGGAGCGGTCCCATCCTTTTTTATAATTTTATTTGTTTCACCAATAAAGGCACTATGGTTCTTGCTAATCATACTAGTAATTCAACAAATAGATGGTAATATTATAGGACCTAAGATTTTAGGAGAATCTCTAGGAATATCAGCTTTTTGGATCTTATTCTCTTTATTAGTAACGGGCAAAATATTTGGATTAATGGGAATGATTATAGGGGTTCCTTTATTCGCTATTATTTATTCTATAGTTAAAGATATTGTTGAGAGTAAATTAAAGCAAAAAGGATTACCGAGTGAAACGTCAGATTATATGTAAAATAAATAATAATTTAAAAATCATTAAACTATGTAGAAGTCAGGTGTTACCTGATCTCTACATAGTTTAATTAAAAAACTTTATAATAAAATCTTTATTAATAATGATAATATCAAAATCTAAAAACAGTTATAACTACAGTCTAATAGTCTTATTGTACTTCTATTCCAGAATTTTTTGATATATCATCAGCAATAATTGCTGTACCTTTAATAATTGTACCTGACTTTACTTTTGGCTGAACAGATGGATTACTTGGATATTTATTGCCATCAAATTTTATTTGAGAATAGAAAGGCTCTATTCCTCCTCCAGATACGTACATAATCAAATCATTCCAGCCATTTGTCTTGCTATTGCTTACAACAATAGGATTTTGTACAAGAGTAAATCGGGAAACTAACTTATAAGCATCTTTATCGTCTTCAAATATTAACGCCGTAGAACCACCTGTTCCAGATACAGAAGAGCCTGATAAATATACAAATGTTTCTGGCTTTTTATCTCCATTAAGGTCTATTTTATTATAATAATATGCTAATGGACCATCATTTTTATTATACTTTAAAACATTCTTGATAGCTTTCTCTAATTTCTCATCTCTATTTGATTCGGATTCTACATAAGAAACATCTGAAAAGTTTATATCTCCTGACTCAAATCTTACTATATTATCGTCAGTTGCATTTCCATCTTTCTTATTAAAAATATCAAGAATTCTTGTTAATTCTTCTTGGATACCTTTTTCAGCATCTTTCATGTCCTTTACAGGTATATTATCTAATGGCTTCATGCTTTCATCTAACCAAAGAACCATTTTGTCATCTTTAAATATATGGTTTGAAAAAGGAGCTTTAAAAAGTATTAATTTTTCATCTTCTAAGTAAAAAGAAGCTAATCCATCCATCTTCCCAGCATCATCTGCTTGTGTAGCTGTTACCTTCATTGGCTTTCCTTCCTTTATCCAAATAGAAAGAGTCTGTGGTTCCCAGCCTTGTTTTTCTGGTTCTAGTGTAATCTCTTTTTTCTCAGATTCCTTTAAATCTTTATCAATTGCCGATACTTTATTCATAACATCTTTTATATCAACATCTGACTGCTCTTGAACTGACTGATTTGTAGAAACTTTATTATTTTGTATATCTTGTACTTTTTTCTCTTGTGCACATCCTACATTAAGTGTCAAGCCTAAAACAATCGCACTACACAATACTAATTTCTTCATAACTACATCTCCTCTTTTGATTTATATTAAAAATCTTTATATTACAATTATATTTATTTTTCATGTTTATGTAGTTACAAACTAGTTTCAAAGAGTTTTCAAAAGAGTTACAAAAATAACAAGAAACTTAATTAAATTACTTTAGCTAAATATTTTTATTTAAAAATTTATTATATAACATCTTTATATTATCACTACATAAAAATGGGATATTCTCTTGGATTTTTTTAATAGACCAATTCCACCATTTCATTTCTAACAACATTTTAATCTCCTCTTGTGAGAATCTTTTTTTAATAGGCGCGGCTGGATTTCCTCCAACAATAGTATATGGCTCTACATCTTTAGTAACCAATGCCCTTGTTCCTATTACAGCACCATCCCCTATTTCCACTCCAGGCATTATAACTGCTTCAGTTCCTATCCAAACATCATTTCCTACCACTATCTTACACAATAATCCTCAAAACGCTTAGCATGATAATAACCCGAATAATAAGTAAAATCACCAACCTCAATATTTTTATTTGTAATATAATCCTTTATAATATAACTATGCATCCAGCTTTCAAAAACATTATTTTTCATATCAAATGCCTTCTATATTCTCTTTAATCATAATGACCTTATCTATTTCTACTAAGTATAGAAGGCTTACTCATGTGTTCTTTTTGTTGCGGACACTAACCATCACCTCTTCTTTTTAATCTTTTATTATATGATAATATAACAAAATCCTGGTGTCTATTGTTGATAACTTTCATTTCTTCTTTATAGTTATCAACAATCTACTCACATAACCTTTATTCAATAGAAAATAATGTTAATAACTTAACCTATTATATTTTCCAAAATAATTTAGCTATACATCTATTTATGCCTAAACTACACATAATAATAAGAGGACAAATGACTTGTCCCCTTATCTAATATTTTAATATTGGAAGAATACTTTTTCCATTCTCTGGAGGTTCGACCTTTAAAAATTCTGCTATAGTTGCTGCGATATCAGAAAGAGTTTGTCTTTCTCCAATATTATTCTTACTTTCATATAATTTAGAGTAGATAAGTAAAGGTGTCTTTTCTCTAGTATGCTGACTATGTCCTATAGTTGGATCGTTACCATGGTCTGCAGTTATTATTAACATATCTTCATCTGTCATTTTCTTAATGATCTCATCAAGATACTTATCTACTATCATTAATTTGCTAGCATACTTTTCTACATCTTGGCTATGTCCTGCTAAATCTGTTTCTTGTACTGTCCCAGCAATTAATCCCTCTTCAATTTCAGACATACTTTGAAGTATAACCTTCATTACTTTCTCTGTTTCTACTGCAGGATATTTAATAGAATGTTTACAGCTTATGACATCTTGCATTTTTCCTATTAGAACCGTACTTTTACCTGCTTTTGTTAATATAGAACTAACTTGAGTATTAGGATCGACTCCATAGCCTATATGTCTAACATTATATCCTTTTTTATAAACACCTGAAGCTGGGCTGTTTACTCCAACAAGACCATCACTTCTTTGCTCTATGCTATCTATTATATTTTCAATTGTTATTCCGTTTCCACCAAGGGCAATAACCCTATTAACTTTTACTTCTTTTCTAACAATAGTTGCTATTTCTAGCACCTTCTCAAAATCTATATAATCTAGAGGAGCGGTTACATTATATATTTGTCCAAAATCTGTCTCTATATTATCTGCTATCACTACAAGGTCATTTACCAATAGATATGGCTTAGTTTTATCAGGAGTCTCAACTTTATATCCCATTGAAACAAGTATCTGTTGTACTTTGAGTAGATAATCTCTAAATGGAGATATGTTGGGGATTCTAGGAAATGTTCCCATGATTTCTTGATGTCCAGCATAGCTATCTGCACCTTGGTGCATTAAATTTAATGTTCCATAGCTAGCTATTGGTTTAACCTTATTTAGCTTTTCATGATTTAAGATACTATTGACTCCTAACCTTTCTAATGTGGGTATCCTTAGTATATTGCTTTGATCTAGTATATGCTTAAAAGTATTAGCACCTATATCTCGAGGTCTTACAAGTTTAACATCATCCATGTATCCAACACCTAAACTATCTATTACCACTAGGATTACTCTTTTTTTACTCATGCTAATCACAACCTTAATTAATTTTTCTTCCTAAACTATCGTATATGCCTAATAGCTTAGGCCTTCCTCTACTGATTCCTTCAACTACTGCAACTTTACTACGTGTAACAAAAATTTGAGTTCTAAAACAATAAATTGCAGTATCTCCTACCTTAACTCGGTTTTTACCTAGTTCTAGAGTGCCATAATAATCAATAGATTCAGAACAGTTATCTTCTGCCAATAAAAAATTATTTATTAAATTATCGTATGTGTTTCCTACAACAGCTCCTTTTAAATGAGATCTGTTATAAAAACCACCACCATATACATAAGCTTTATCTTCATATAAATGAGATATCTCACTTACATATGCCATAGCAATTTTCTCCTTCTGTTCTGTATATCCATGTAAAGGAGTTGTTCCAGTTAGTGCATGACCTGGCTCACCATGAGTCGCGCCTAATTTTTTCAAGAGTGGAATAGTTTCTATGCATGTAACACTTGGCATATTAATTTGATTAATTTGTAACTGTAACTCTTTTCTTATCTTTTCAATCGTACGTTGTAAAGTAATTGCATTTTCGGTTTTTTCTACTTTTCCAGTTTCATAATTAAATAATAAACATGGAAATGCCGTAATACCTTCTATCTCTACATTTGGCAGTTTTTGAATTTCCTTTATAGATTTGATTATATTTTCTTCCCTAAAGCCCCCAACTTGTCCATTATAAATCATGTCATCAGGCCCTATTACTCGTAACATTAATTTTGAAGTTATCCCCATTCTCTTAGATATATTAGATATTTCCCTCGCTTTATCTAAAGAGAATACAGTAATAACTTCTGGGGAAAATCTGATAATTTCCTCTAACATATTACTAGGGATTTGAACTAAATGACCAACATTTCCAATTTTTATTCCTTCCTTTGCTAAAGTAATAGCTTCCCAAGGATCTACTACTACAGCCTTATTTATACCTACTTTTGAAATAGCTTTAGCAACTTTAGGATTTCGTCCAATCTGTTTTGTCATCATATATAAACTAATAGAATTGTCATTTGCAGTTTCTATTAAAGCTTTAGCATTCTCTAATATGGAATCTAGATCTAGAACATAAGTGTCAGGATTGATTATCCCACTTCTATGAAACTCAAATGCTGTTTTCAATAATTGGGGATTTGTTTTAATAAGTCTATTGAGAAACATATTTTTATTCCCCTTTCTGTGTCCTATTAATTGCCTCTTTTAAGATACGCATTATGGTATCTGCTCCTGAACGCATGGGATTTATTCTAATCATAAAGTTTTCTAAATCGGGATTTGATTCCAGGAATGTTCCAGATACTCTATAAAACATAGATGTAATTTCATAACGTGATTCTGCTCCTACTGGATATGGCGCTGCACCTAATATATTGCAATAAGATAAGACCTCTTTCGCAATAGGTTCATTAAATTCTACTAGTATTACCCTTGATTGAGCATTAGCTATAAATGCATTTTTAACTTCTTTGATTGTTCCATTATTTAGTCCTTCTACTACTTTATTGCTTTCTTCACCTTGAATTGCTAAAGAAACTGGTGCATAAACCAAAGATCTTAAAGCTTCCATTGCTTCGTGTCCTTGTACCTGGCTCCCACCAGAATAATTAATTTTCTTTATTTTATCTATGATTTCTTTTGTACCAACTACACAGCCTATACCTTCAGGTCCAAGTAGTTTAAATAATGAAAATGCACTGGCATCTGCACCTAATTGAACTCCTATTTTTTTTACTTTCATGGCTACATAATTATCATCAACTAGTATAGTCATGTTAGGATTTATCTCTTTTAATCTACTTATAACTTCCTCAAGATTGTACTTATCCTTTAGTTGCTGTCTAGAATGTTGAATTAGTGCAAAATCCACACCTTGTACAATATCAATATTAATTTCATTTAAATCATTAAAATCTATATAAACTTCTTTAAGACCCATAGATTCAATTATTACTTTTGTAGTAGGGTATATTGGGGCTTGGTGCAATATTATTTTTTCATTAGGTTTTAACTTTGTATTCATAACATTTCTCATTGCACCTGTTCCAGCACCTCTCACAAGCACTGCCGATTCACAATTAAAAAATTCTGCTAATACTTTTTCAACTTTTTCTGTGCATCTAGGTTGTCCAAATCCAGAAACTACACCATAATCTCCTGATTGCAAAAATTCATTTCCTTGAAAATTTTGATGTATAATATCAACTAATTTAAATTGCAATAACTTTGCGTCTTCTATATTTATAGTCTTTATTGGATATGCTTTCACTATGCTGCCTCCTTTATGATATATTAAGTAATCTATTTGGATTATCTATTAAAAATTTATCTATTAACTCTTCTTTAACATCTGAATCTATTAATGTAGGTAAAAAGATATCAATTAAATATGAATATCCTATACCTCCTAAATTTTTCAAATGTGATTTTCGCGTTAAGTCTAAGGACATTACAATTTGATTTTCATATCCTCTCTTTACTAGTTCTTTAATTAATCTAATTCTGTTTTCATCAGGCTGATAGTTTAACTTTCCTATTGTATCAAAGCCTAAATAGCAACCTTTATCTGCTACTCTTAAATGGTATTCTATATCATAGTTTAAATCCATATGTCCGATTAATACCTTCTGTAGATTTACATTTCTACTACTAAAGATTTCTATTTGTTCCAATGCCATTGTTCCTAATGTGGTATGAGTAAAAATCGGCCTACCAGTTTCTAAATGTACATCACTAACTATCTTTAAAGCTCGCTCTTCCATATCCTTAATCACATTATGGCTTGTTCCTACTTCGCCAAGTATATGAGCTTTTGCATCTGTACCATCCATTCCCTCTTCAATATCTTTAAATAGCATATTTGACAATTGCTTTTCATTTAGCTCATAAAAATATTTAGGTAAAAACGGTTCTTTATAGAATCCAGTGCTCCCTATTATATTTAAGCCCGTTTCTTCTGCCACTTTTAGCATTGCAGAAATATCTCTGCCCATACCACGATTCGTAACCTCTACTATTGAGTCTATACCTTTTTTCTTAAGCTCTTGAAGTTCCGATATAATCGCAGTAGTGTTGTTATAATTTGTATCAGGATCTTTCTTATATCCCGATAGATCTAATTTTATATGCTCATGTATATAAGTTTTACCAAGGGTCTCTATATTGCCATTTATGGTTCTAATCATTATCCTACCCCTTTACTTTTATTAGTATTGAAACCTATGTCTATTAAAAATTAATAAATTTAATTATCTACTATAAGTTATCGTTAGCTAAACCTGTCAATACTCTAATTACATTTAAAGTACTTACAACTTTATCCAACTAAGTACATTCAATTATTTTGAATGAAGTTAAGGGAGGAATTTCTCCCTTAACTTTTATTTTTCCTCTAGACTATTTCCGATATCTAAACAATAGGGAATAAGCCAATTAAATGTAGAATATTAACAATTAATCCCATTGTTATAGCACCAATTGGTCCAATAGCCATTGATGCGAGAGGTTTCTTTGAAACTTGATTTAAGAAAAATAGACCAATTACCCAGATATAGCCTATTGTAGGAGCTATTGCATTAGCAGCTAACATTCCACCTACAAGTAATGCAATATCTAATACTTTAGACATGGCAGTACGTGCATTATCACCAAGATCTTTCATTCCTGGGAATTTGTCCATTCCTGCAGCTATAAAGCCTAATAGCAGCACTTCAATTATCATTATTAAAGCTCCAACAAAGAAAGAACCAACCATGCCTAAAATTCCCATATTGATAAATAAAATTGCTGGAACATGAACAGCTTTTGTACCAGCTGGTGAATATACTCCAGAAATTATAGCAGTTGTCATAACTAAAGGTATAAATCCTAATGTTCTTCCTAAGGAAACCATGGCTGCCTCGAAGTATTGGCCTTCTGCTGTTAGTGTTAGAGAAGCTGGTCCTTCAGCTATCAATAATAATGTTGTAGCTAAAGCAACAATACCACCACTAATAGCTAAAACAAGCATATTCTTTTTAATTCTTTCAATATTCTTACCAAATACAGCAAATGCATCTACTGCACCTACATCTGACTTTTTATTATATCGTGTAGCAACAAAAACCATTGAAATGATAGCAAACAATAAAGCCATACCATCTGCATTTATCTGAACATTTACTGAATTTATAGTAAAACTACCAAATAGAACAGTCAACTGTTTTACAACCATAGTTAATACTAGTACGATTCCGCCTTTAACTACTCCTGCTTGATATGCAACTGCAATTGCAGGAAATACTGAAAAAGAAACAATTATTAAACTGCCTACCAAGCCTAAATCACCTGTAAAGTCTATTGGTAGTATAGTAAATATATTCATTAATACTTGCATACCAAATAATAAAGCAACTCCAAACAACGCACCTACTCCTGTTGATATCCATTTGCCGTTTCTATCATCTGAGAAAAGTGTACCTATAATGTCACAAGCTAGCATAATAGTATGAGTAATTATAATCTTACCTGCTATTGAAGTTGGAATACCAAAACCAATTACCAATCCAAAGGATAACGCGAAACTTGTTGCAAATAATGTTTTTCTATCCATTACTCCATCAAGATATTGGGGATATAAAGGACGTAAACCATCATGAAACACTGCAATATTTTGGTTAGCAAGGTAAGCACAAATTCCTCCAAGTGCTGCCATTACAATAATGGTAAGGATATTGATTTCAAATAACATTAAATACTCCCCCTTATTTGTTTAATATTTCTTTCATTAAGATTGGGATAACTTTTTCAGCATCAGTATTTACAAAACCAAATGCTATTTTTCCATCATTTACTGCTTGTTTAATCTGATCTTCAGAAAGTATTTGTCCTGGAATACTTACAGAAATACATTGCTGAGCTCCTATAATTCCAATTGCCATGGCTAAAGCACCTCCAGCTCCCGTTGCACAAGAACCAAAGTAATAATGGGCTTGTCCACTTTTTACGGCAAGAGCAGCGTCAATATCACTCTTAACACTAATATTTACCTTTCCTTCGCCATATTTTTCGATAAGCTTTGAAACCTGTTGCTTATCCATTTGACCACCAACAACAATATTAATCATATAAATCCCTCCCTAATATATTTTTCTAATGTCTTATTAACATTAACTAGTCTAGTTCAATTACATTATTGTTTCTTTCGTTTATAACTAGATATTCCCTTCTAAACCTTATCAATATTCCCTAAGTTGCATAAGTGAAGTGCTATATATCCAAATTCTGATTGAGGTATGCCTATTTGAAGTTCCTCATCTATTTTTACTATCAATGATTGTACTCTTTTATAAATAGCTAAGGACTTTAACTCTTCTAGTGATGAGTCATCTAATGGGGCGATTTCTTCTCCTTTTCGGATTCGAGATAAAGTCATTGCCATATGAGTTACAAGCATTGAAGCATTTTCTTCATTAAGCTTAATATTTAATTCATTTTCCACCATTTTCATAAATTCTGTTACAATATCTATTATTTTATTATCTATCTGCCCAGCCTGACGTAAAATTATTAATCTCTCTTTTAATGTATTATCCATTTATTAATCTCCTTATCTTCAAAATACAGTTTTTTGTATATTGTATGTAAATAAAATTAATTCTATCACTAATACATTGGAATCATCTTATCGTTCATTACCTCTTCTTGTATGTTTGAAATTTGTTTTATGTCTATAAACTTTGATAGAATTTCATGTACCATACTATTATCCTTGTTTATCACAATAACTGCAATGGTATCCTCTTTACTTAAATTAATAGATTTTTTATTTCTTAATGGTACGATGCCATAATGTTCGGTATACTCTTTTAGTTCATCTCCATTCCAAATAGCAGCATCTATTACATTGCTTTTTATATTATTAAAAATTTGAGAATATGATATGTCTACGAATTCTACATCAATTCCCTCACATTCATAGTTCGTAAGTATAATTTGATCGACTGAATCAGGGTCAATTCCTATTCTCATCTTTGGGGTTATTTGAGTTTGCTCCTTGTCTGCAAAAATTATGACATGTCTTCCTACATAGCTATTCTCAGAGAATTCATAAGCTATTTCTATATTATCGGATTTTTGCATTTCTAATCGTGCTGCTAATTTAGATACTACAGCAAAGTTATATCTACCTGAGTTTAACGCTTCAATCCTTCTTGAAGCCCCTCTCATAAATGCTAAACTAAATGGTAAATCAACAGCTTCAAAGGTTTTATATAATCCAGTAGCAAGACCTTCATATCTTTTAGAATATGGTAAAGGCATTACCCCCATAATTGTTCCAATATCCCCTATGGTCCATAATTTTTTATAGTCTATAAAGTTTATATATGTTCCTAAATGTCCCTTTGATTCTAAAGTAATGGCTTTTTCTTTTTGTAAGAATTTTAATGCTGTATGTATTGTTCCTCTACCTAAACATAATGTTTCTGAATATTGTTCTACAGTCTTAATTCTATCACCAACATCTAAAGTAAACATTTCTCTAGCTAAGGAAATAATGGCTATTCCGTTTTTTGACATTAGTTTGTTTTTGTATCTATCCATGACTACCTCCATTATCAATATACATTTTATTGTATATTGCAACTTCAATATATCATAATTATAAAATAAATACAATAAATATTTTATTCACTCATACTAACTTCACTTGAAAAATAATAGATTATTATAGCCACTCACCAAACTGCAACCATAAGTAAGTGGCTATCCTTAAGTGATTATTTTAGATAAATTATAGCATCTTTTATTCTACGAACAGACCTGAAGTTTTGTTAACATCCATAACAAACATTATACCTTTACCTGGCTCATCAATCTGTAGAGTTTCTTTTATTGATTTTATTATCTTATCCGATTTTTCTTTCTCAATTATTATCATAACTATTTCTTTTTCTGGTTCAATATTCATTGAAAAGAACATAGTATTTTCATGAATACCTGAACCTCTTGCATTTATAATAGTTGCTCCTCTTGAACCTGCAGAAGTAGCAATATCTACAACTTCCTGCCCTACGCCTCTTTCAACTATAGTAAAAATCACTTCATATTCCATATCGTCTTTACCTCCTACTATCGAATCACTAGATGGGATATAGCTTTTTGTACCTATTACCCTTTTTACAGATGAAGAAAAGATTATTCCATGATTAGGTTTATCTAAATGAAATTTTTCAGTTAAAACTTCATGAATTTGATTTTCAAGCTTGCTATCTGAAATCATTAATACTACTTCTTTTTTTACCTCATCAAGCCCTAGTAACTCCAGAATAGGTTCTTTAACCGTACCCCTTCCTAAGAAAATAGTTCCTCCCAAAACACCAATTTTCTTTGCTTCTTTTAAAACTTTACTTCCTGTTCCACAATTCACTATTGCAACAGATAGGATTTGAGCCTTGTTAATCATATCTATTTTCACTCTACCTCAACTCCTTTTCCCCAGTCTTGCGTTCATATATTAACCCTAAAACCTGTATAGCAATTAAAGGTGTCAATGCTACCATAGCAATTATACCAAAGGCATCCATCAATACATCGGCTCCTTCTATAGCTTCTGCTACTCCTTGAGCAAAAGCCAAGATAAAAGTAGCAGTCATCGGTCCCGAAGCTACTCCTCCTGAATCAAAAGCGATGCCAACAAACAACTTAGGTGTAAAATAAGATAAAATTATTGCCAGTAAATAACCTGGTACTAGAAAATGCCATAATTTAATACTAGGTATCAATATCCTTATCATAGAAAGAGATACAGCAATTGCAACTCCTATTGATAATGTATATAAAATGACTTTCTTTCTAATATGCCCACTTGTAACGTTTTCTATTTGTTCATTCAATACATATACTGCTGGTTCAGCAAATATTACTGTAAATCCAAGAATAAAGCCTATTATTATAATAATCCAGTTGTTATCAAGAGTTGCAGCAGCATGTCCTATAGCACTTCCTGCTTCCATAAAACCGGCATTTACTCCAGTAAGAAATAATACAAATCCTATAAATGTATATACTAGACCTTTTATGATTTTCATAAGTTGTTTTTTTGATAATTTAAAGAATAATATTTGAAAGATAAGAAATAATGTTATCAATGGTATCATAGACTTGGTTACTTCAATCAATATTAATGGTATTTCTTTTAAGAAAGTAATTAATACACCTTTTGTATTAATAGAATGATATGGAAGGCTTCCCGTTAGAGATTCTATACCGGAAAACAAGCTCATTATAAGAACTGCCATCATAGGACCAGTAGATGCTATTCCAACTAATCCAAAACTGTCTTCCTCAGAAGTCACCCCGCCTTGAGTTGAAGACACACCTAAACCTAATGCAAGAATGAAAGGTACTGTCATGGATCCTGTTGTTGCTCCGCCCGAATCAAAAGCTATCCCTAAGAATGCTCCAGGTGACAATAGTACTAACAAAAATATTACTCCATATAAAAAAGTTAAAAGTTTGTTCAACGGTATATTCAGGACAATTCTCATCAATCCCACTGCAACTAATATCCCTACACCGATTGAAACTACAATTAGAATACTATTCTGTGACAATGCTCCAGAAGTTACTTCAGACACTTGTCTTGCTAACACCAATAAATCTGGTTCAGCAATATTTATTAAGAACCCAAGTATAAATCCAAATGCTATTATGATCCATAAATTTTTTCTTTTTGTAAGAGCCGCCCCCATAAGATTACCTATCGGTTGTATTGCTAAATCAGCTCCAAACAAAAATATAGCAAGCCCAAATACTATAAATATTGCTCCTACTAGAAATCTCCACATTAGGTTTGCACCTATAGGAGCTACAGTGAAATTGAGTATTAATACTATAATAGTAATTGGAAGTACAGACAATACTACCTCTTTCATTTTTTGTATCAGAACATTCAAATAGTATCACAATCCCTTCTAATTTTATTTTTCTATAATTAAGTAGATTATAGACATTAATTTAATGTAATCCGATTCTCTCACCTTAACAGGGTTATTTTATGTAAATTATATCATTCTACTTGCTTTCTTTCAAATAATTAGTTAATTTATCCAATTTTTTTCAACCTTTAATTATTCTTTATTATAAGCTGATACAGTAAAATTCTAATGTCTACTGTTGATGATTTTCCTTTTTCTTTGCTATCATCAACAATTATTCAATCATATTATCCCTGAAAAATACTATGAGCCCATAGTTAGCTAATATATCCATGAATTGATTGTGGGGAGAACCTTCTAAACATTTCATTAATGCATTATCTTTATATCGCTTTTCATTTTTTTCAATCTCTTCATCAAAAATTTGTAAAGCTTCTTCTTTACTATCAGCGTTTTTTAATAAATTTTTGTATCTATCATATTCTTTTGATAATTCATCTAAAACAAAATTATCTAACTCAGGATATCGATTTATGTACTCTTTTAATACTTCTTCTTTATTTCTAATCTTTAACATAAAAGCACACTCCATTCCATTTTTATACTATTGTTTAGTAATTACCCAAAATCATAATTCAATATACAACTATTTCTAAAACTAAAGCTATAGATTCTTAAGAATCTATAGCTTTAATTTTAGTACGTTTCTTTAAAAACCTCAAAATAACCCATTGGATGAGCACATGCTGGGCAAGCTTGAGGTGCATTTTTTCCTTTATGTATATATCCACAGTTATTACATTTCCATTCTACTTCTTCATCTTTTTCAAACACTTTATTATTTTCAATATTACTTAATAATTTTCTATACCTAGCTTCATGTCTCTCTTCCACTTCTGCTATTTCTCTAAATACATGAGCTATTTGAGGAAAACCTTCTTCATCTGCTACATCCGCAAAAGCTGGATAAAGATCTGTCCACTCTTCATTTTCTCCTTCTGCTGCAGCTTTCAAATTAACTTTAGTATCTCCTAAAGCAACAGGATATGCAGCATTTATCTCTACTGCCTGTCCACATAAACTTTCATTTAAGAATTTAAAAAATCTCTTTGCATGTTCTTTTTCATTTTCAGCAGTTTCCATAAAAATATTTGAAATTTGCACATAGCCTTCTTTCTTTGCTTGGGAAGCGTAGTAAGTATATCTTGTCCTAGCTTGTGATTCCCCTGCAAAAGCTTTCATTAAATTTTCAGCAGTTCTTGTACCCTTTAAAGATTTCATAATTATACCCTCCAGTATATTAATTAATAATTTATATTCTTTAATATATAAAATATTACCTCTATTTTATATATTAGTAGCTTGTTTACAATCATTAATAGCCTACTTTTTGTTATATACCCATTTAACTTCTCAGGTTAACTCTAAAAAATAGAACAAAATAAAAATTCTTCCCAGTTATCTACTGAGAAGAATTTTTCTATATCCATTCTTTTACTTCTTCTAATAATTTAAAGTTGGTTAAATCATAATGAAGTGGTGTTAACGTTACATAACCTTGACTTAAATAATATCTATCTGTATCTTCTTCTAATTCTCCATTTCTTCTGCCTTTAAGCTTTAATGTTCTCTCTCCTTCTTCGTTATATTCCATAAAGTAATAATCATAAATCACTCCGCCTATTTTACATGTTTTTATTCCTTTTATATTTTCTTCTTTGACATGAGGAGTATTTATGTTCAACACTATATTTGATTCCAGCAACTTATCTTTTGATTTTTCAAGAATCATTTTTGCATATTTAGCTGCCACCTCATAATAAGCTGATCCATCAACCCATTCTGCTGATACAGCTATAGATGGTACTTTATATACATTAGCTTCTATAGCCGCAGAAACAGTACCAGAATATAAGATATCCATACCTGAATTTAATCCCATGTTAATTCCTGATAAAACCACATCAATAGGTCCCTCAGCTAAGGTATCTAATCCTACTCTAACACAGTCTGCTGGAGTTCCCGATATACTATAAGCTTTTGATCTTAATCCTTCTAGGTTAACTTCCTTTACTACTAAAGGAGTGAATAGTGTAATAGCATGACTTTGAGCACTCCTTTGACTTTCTGGTGCTACCAATATTACTTCATGATCCTTCTCTAGTTCTTTAGCTAGTGTATATATTCCTTCTGCTAATATTCCGTCATCATTAGTCAATAATATTCTCATGTTTCTCCTCCTAGAACTTTTATTCTATTATATATTAATTTTACCTATATTAACAGCTTATTTCCCTTCTTACTTCATTATATTAATAGGTTAAGATTTAGTCAAAATTCATTTAAAACTAAATATATTTTAAGAAAACTTATTCTTTATTATACGCTAAGAGAATTTATACTTATCACTGCATTATGAAAAATAAAGACTCTAGTTCTAAGAGTCTTTATAGTATATTAATTCTTTTAAGAAATGCCTTAGTTCTATTGTTCTTTGGTCTAAGAAAAACTTCTTCCGCAGGTCCATCTTCTACTATTCTACCTTCATCCATAAATATAGTTCTATTGGAAACCTCTCTAGCAAAATTCATTTCATGAGTAACTATTACCATAGTCATATCTTCCTTGGATAAATCCTTAATAGTTTGAAGGACCTCTAAAGTTAACTCTGGGTCTAAAGCAGAAGTAGGCTCATCAAATAGCATTATCTTAGGACTCATAGCCAAAGCTCTGGCTATGGCAACTCTTTGTTTCTGCCCTCCTGATAGTTTAGCTGGGTAACTATCTGCTTTATCCTCTAATTTAACCTTTGCAAGTAAGTTTAATGCAATTTCTTTAGCTTCCTTTCTATCCATTTTATTAATTACTGTTAACGGTTTATATATATTTTCTACTACGCTATAGTGGGGAAAGAGATTAAATTGTTGAAACACCATCCCTATACTTCCGTCTATATTAATGTTTCCACTATCTATTTTCTCTAATCCAGAAATACATCTTAGAAGAGTACTTTTCCCTGAACCACTAGGTCCAATTATAGATATGATTTCACCTTTTCTAACTTCTAAATCAATATCTATTAATACCTTAAGGTCACCAAAAGACTTATTTATTTTATGAAGCTTTAATATTGTACTATCCATCATAATTATTACCCCTTTAATTTTGATAAATATTATTGATTTTCTTTTCAATTTTCTTTGAGATTAAAGATACTGAATAAGTCATACAAAAGTATAAAACACCTAAAGTAAGGTATATTTCAAATGCCCTATAAGTTCTTGTATATATTAGCTGTCCACTTCTAGTAAGTTCCGTTATTGCAAGACTAGATACTAAAGAGCTTTCTTTTAATAGAGATGAAAAAGAGTTCATAAGAGATGGAATAGCAATCCTCATAGCTTGAGGATAAATAATATATATTAAACTTTGAATCCTGTTATATCCTAATACATAACTAGCCTCTCTTTGCCCTTTATCTACAGATAGCATAGCGGCTCTAATAATCTCTGACATATATGCTGCACTATTTAAGGCTAGTCCAAATATAGCTGCAACAAAACTAGACATCTTTATTCCAATGGTAGGTAGTCCATAGTAAATGAAAAATAATTGAATCAACAATGGAGTCCCCCTAAATATTTCAATGTAAACATTTAATATTACTTCTAAAAATTTAGGCGGTTTTTCATATCTAATAGTTCCTATTATTACTGCCAATACTAATCCAAGTAAAAAAGAAATAATTGTTATCTTAATAGTAGTTAAAGCAGCTGCTAGAATGAATCCTAGATTATTTGATATAATGTGAAATTTCAAAATCATACCTCCATGTTTAAATATTTAAAAAGGTAAACAGTACGTTTACCTTTTATTGCTTAGTTGACTTTAAGCCATTTATTTAAAATTTCGTCATATTTACCATTTTCTTTGATTTTGGACAAAGATTCATTTAATTTATTTGTCAGTCCATCTTCTCCTTGTCTTAAAACCATAACGATTTCAGCAGATTCTAAAGCTTCATCTACTAACCTAAAACCTTCATTTTCCTTCATATAATTAACTGCATAAGCATAGCCTACAACTACACAGTCTATTCTATCGTTTTCTAAATCTATAAAAGCTTCCGGATTATAGTCATATCTTTTAACTTCTTTAAGTCCGTCTAATTTATCTACAACTTGTTCGCTTCCAGAACCCAATTGAACTCCTACTATCTTATTCTTTAGGTCTTCTATACTATTAATATCATTTCTTCCTTCTTTTACAATGATAACATCATTCAATTCATAATAAACATCACTCATATTTACATTCTCTGCAGCTGCTTCTCTTTTGGACATACAAGTAATCAGTACATCAAAATCACCTTTATTTAAACCTCCTAATAATGCTGGCCATTCTGCATCCTTGATTTCAACTTCTATTCCTAATTCTGATCCTAATAATTTAGCAAGATCAATATCAAATCCTTCTAGTTCTCCAGTCTTATCATTTCTGGATTCAAAAGGCGGATAAGCTGCACAAAGTCCTACAGTTATTTTACCGTTATCTTTTACATTTTCCCAAGAAACGTCATTACTAGTTTCTTCACTTTTCTTGGAACATCCAGTAAAGGTTATTACTATAGATAACGCGAGAACTAATACTGCTACGTTTTTAAATTTTTTAGTCATAGATTTTCCCTCCAATAAGTTTATTTGTTTGCTATGAACTTTCTTATATTGCTTAAAGAATCATATACATTTCTCTCATCTATAGCTATGAATGGAATTTTTATGCCATATTCCATAAAATATTTCTGTAGTTCTTCAATGAACACGCCAGAACCTTCTATATATTTTATATCTTTAATCATTTCTTCTAAGTTATTATTAGTTGAAAGTTCCCCTCTCCAGTCTCCAGAACAAGTTAAATTAACTCCACAGCTTGGACTACCATCTATTCCTAAAACCCCTAGTATTTCATAGCCAGCATCTATATAACTTTTCACTTGATTAACTATTGGTTTAATCATTTCCCTACAACTTTCTCTATAAAACAAGGTATCAAATTGTTCTTTCACATGACCCCATCTTCTAATACCATAGACAATTGTTTCGGGACAAGGGAGCTGAATTATACCAATATCTTCTTCATTGATAATATCTATTACTTCTTTAAACATTCCTTTATATTGGCTCAAACCTTCTACTTTAGAATTTGAATTTAAAATACAATGACAAACCATTAATATTTTTCTATTTCTTTCCAAATTATCACTCCCTATCTTGTTCCTAAGGATATATTAATAAATTGTTAATAATAAGTCTAATAGAGAATATTGATATCATTACATTATTGTATAGAAAATTTTAATATATGATTTTCTATTTAGAATTGGATATAAAAAAGAGTATAGATTCCTCTATACCCTTTTTCATATTAACTAAAAAAGCTTCTATCACTTATATCCTTAAAGAGACCTAAAAGCTGCTCTTTGTTTAAATCCTTTTTCATATTTCCCTCTAAATCTATAACGATATTTCCTCTATGAAGCATAATTATTCTATTTCCATATTTAAGAGCATGATCAATATTATGAGTGACCATTAAAGCTGTAAGATTTTTTTCTTCAACAATACGAGCCGTAATCTCCATTATAATCTCAGAGGTCTTAGGATCTAGTGCTGCCGTATGTTCATCTAACAAAAGGAGTTTAGGATTAGTAAAAGTAGACATTATTAAAGCTAAAGATTGTCTTTGTCCTCCAGATAGCTGAGATACAGCTGTATCTAATTTATTTTCTAACCCTAAGTTTAACCTTTCTAGTCTTTCTTTAAATAGCTTTCTATCCTTTTTATTTGCCAAAAAAGATAGTCCCATTTTTTCTCCTTTATTCTTAGCCATAGACAAGTTCTCGAATATGGTCATACTAGGTACAGTTCCCATAGATGGATTCTGAAATATTCTAGATATATCTTTACATCTTTCATGTTCTTTTTTATTAGTAATGTCTTCTTTATCTAAATAAATCTTGCCTTTATCCGAATATATATTTCCTGTTATCAAATTTAATAAAGTAGACTTTCCAGCACCATTGCTGCCTATTACACAGACAAATTCTCCTTCTTCTACTTTTAGATTAAACTCTTTAAACAACTTCATTTCATTTGCTGTATTTTCATTAAAAGTTTTACTTATATTATCTAATCTTAGCATCTTAATCACCTCTAGACCCTAGTTGAATCATAACTACTTATTGGTTTTGTAAAATTAAAGCTCATCTTCTTATTTAGAAATATTATATTCTTGTTTCCTAAGGCTAGAGCTAATACTACTATTATACAGCTAATAAGTTTTAAATCACTAGGATTAAATCCAGCAATTAAACTCAATGATATACTCATTCTATAAATAATTGTTCCTAAAATTATCAATGTACTTTCCCTTAAAAATTTAACTTTTCTAAACAGAGTTTGACCAATCACAATGGATGCTAATCCTATTATAATGGTCCCTGTACCCATATTTATATCACTAAACCCCTGATACTGAGCCATTAATCCGCCTGCTAAAGCTACTAGTCCATTAGAAAAAGCTAATGCTAGTATCTTTACTTTATCCGTATCTATACCTAGAGAAATTATCATTTTTTCGTTGTCTCCAACACCCTTTATCATATAACCCATCTTAGTTTTAAAAAATATAGTAAATAGTAAAGCTACAATAAATACAAAAACCAATGCAGTAATCAAATTATTTCCTTGAGTAAAAATAGTTCTTTCATTAAGCAAAGGCAAGTTTGCCTTTCCCATAATTCTTAAATTTATGGAATATAGCCCAATCATGACCAATATACCCGATAAAATATCTTTTATTTTTAATTTTACATTTAATAACCCAGTAATACTTCCTGCTAAAAATCCTCCTATAATAGCTATTACTAAGGATACCATAGGTGAGACACCTTTTGAGATAAGTATAGCTGAGATACTAGCTCCTAAAGTAAAGGTACCATCTATAGATAAATCAGGAAAATTCAAAAATCTATTAGTTATATAAACTCCCATTACCATAATAGAGATAATAAAACCTTGCCCTAGTACTCCTACTAAAAAATCTTTCATCTAGTTTTCCCCCTTTACCAGAATGGCTTTATCTAGAAGCTCTTTAGGAATACTTATACCTAATTTCTCTGCTATATCTTCATTTATGGTTAATTGAGTTTCTTCTAAGGAAGTTACAGGTATATCTTTAATCTCTTTTCCTTCTAATATTTCAATAGCCATAAGACCAGTTTCATATCCTAATTTAAAATAATCTATACCCTCACAAGCTAATGCTCCATTTTTAACCATAGGTTCATCAACGCCTATGGTGACCACCTTGTTTTGTAAACATACTTTAGAAACTATTGGCATACTAGAAGCTACTAGATTGTCACTTGGAAGGAATAAAAAATCTATTCCTTTAATCTTACCACCTAATGCCATTTCAATTTCTGATGTATTGGTTACTGGTATTTCTACTAACTCTAATTTAAGATCTTTAGTTATACCTTTTAATTTATCAACTTGAATTTGGGAATTTATTTCACTTGTATTATATAGTACTCCTACTTTTTTAGCCTTTGGTACTATTTTTAATCCTAGTTCTATTTGTTTTTCTAAAGGTGCTAAATCTGTAGTTCCTGTAATATTTCCTTCTGGTGAATTAGGATCTTTAAGTATACCTGCTGTAACAGGATCAGTTATAGATGTAAATAGTATAGGTATATTTTTAGTAGCTTTAAAGGCTGATTGAGCAGATGGAGTAGAAATTGCAAGAATTAAATCTTTCTTTTTAGACACAAAATTATTAGCTATGGTTGTGGTTAAAGATATATCCCCTTGTGCAAGCTGGGTATCTATATCAACCTTATCTTCATAGCCTTTTTCTTTTAATACAGCAATAAATCCTTCTCTAGCACTATCTAAAGCAGGATGCTCTATTATCTGACTTATACCTATTGAAAATTTTGATTTAGAATTTGAAACTTGAGTGGTTGAGTTATCTCCTGTGGAACAACCAACTAATGAAATGATAATTGTGAATAGCAAAATTAAGCCTAAGGACTTGCTTAGACCTGAGATATGTTTTTTCCCTACCATACTACCGTCCTCCTATTTTCTTTTTTATTGATTCTACCATTCTACCTTTAGCCTTAAGGCTATCTACAATACTACCAATACTAATTAATATAAAATTATAAAGGGTATATTATCTCCTGTCAACCTCTTTTTCCTTGTTATAATATGGGAATAGATCTATGACCTATGCCAATAGCTAAATCATTTAAATGGAGAAGTCCTATACTAATGAATAAACATACACAAAGATGTTCCCCTCTTCTTGCTATACCAATTTTACCTCCAAAATTCAAACCCATAGCCTTTGGATTTACAGCCACAATAGCATCCATAACTGCTCCCGATACAGCTCCTTCATGAACATGAATATCCTTAATAATTCCTGTTTTCTTAGAGGCAACTAGAGCTCTTTCTATAATCTTTGGAATAGAATTGATTAAATCCCCTCCAATATCTACAGCTGTACCTTTATATTCATCTTTCCTCATTTGTTCTATTAGTGCTTTTTCTTCTTCCCTACTAGAAATAGCTAAATTTATTGCCCATTTTGCCACTGCTATGCTTTCTGTTCTCATAATATAAATCCCCCTATTTTTTATACAACTAAGTACTTTGGCTGCTTATCACAATAGTTACAGGTTTTAGGACTAGCCCAATCTGTAAAAGAAACTTGTTCTAATTCATAAACATCTGGAGACTGTTCATATGCTTCTACAAAGTCTTCTATTGCATCTTCTAAATGTTCATTACACACTACATACATTTTATCAACTCCATTTTTTATTAGTATGTACATTATTATTTTTTTTAAAAGGCTTGACAGTTGCCAAGCCTTTTAAGTTATCTAAAATCGGAAAATATAATCTCAGTCTTCTCTTCCTTACCATTTCTATAAATGGTTAATACTGCCTTATCTCCTACTTTATACTTATATAATATTTTTCTAAGCTGAATCATACTATCTATAGGCTGATTATCTATTTTAACTATTACATCCATAGCCTTTAAATTAGCCTTTTCTGCAGGAGAATCCGGTAGTACTTCGATTACTACTACTCCACTATCAATATGCAAATCAATTCCAAGCTGTCTTTCATATCTTTCTACTTCTGTACCTTGAAAACCAATGTATACGTTATTAAAATCTCCTTCTTTTATCACCTGTTCTACAATAGGTTTAGCTACATTTATAGGGATAGCAAAACCTAAACCTTCTCCAGTTTTTATCTTTGCTGTATTTACTCCGATTACTTCTCCTTTATTGTTAAGCAATGGTCCTCCACTATTTCCTGGATTTATAGATGCATCTGTCTGGATTAAATCTTCCATTATATTATATTCATCTACTCTAATGGAACGATGAAGCCCGCTTATTACTCCAGAAGTTACTGTTCTCTGAAAATCCAGGCCCAAAGGATTACCTATAGCAACAGCTAATTGCCCAACTTCTAAATTATCTGAATCACCTAAGTCAGCCACTTGTAAATTTCTAGCCTCTACCTTAACTACAGCTAAGTCTAAAGCTGAGTCATTCCATAAAACTCTTCCCTCTGCCTTATCTCCGTTTTCAAAGAGTACGTTTATTTTTTTTGCTTTTCCATCTCCTATTACATGAGAATTAGTTAAAATATAACCATTAGAATCTACTATTACACCAGAACCAACGCCTTGAACTTCTCTCTCCCAAATAAGTTCTCTTTGGACTTGAACTGTAGTGATACCTACTACAGATCCAATAGCTTTTTTAGCCACAGCAGTAACAGCTGAAATATCTTCTGTAGGAGTAATTTTTATTTCATTAGATATAGTAGATCCAGAATTTTTATATATTTCTGGTATAGGCATTAGTCTCCCATAAAGATAAGTAGGTGCAATATAGGCACTAATAACGCCTCCTATTAAAGCTGCTACTAAAGCTACTATAAAATAAGAAAAAAGTCCTCTTTTTTTTGGTGGTTTGTTGTAACTGTAATAGTTATAATCATTATAGGTTGGTCTTCTATCATCCATAGTTATACCTCCTAAATTTATAAAGTATATACTTTTGTTACCTTATCCCTATAGGTTAAATTTAAAGTAATATCCTTATGTACGTTTATCCCACAATTTAAAATATAATTTTTTACCGTTTCATGAGCAAGAGATGGTACATTGTTTTCTTGACTTAAATGTCCTAATAGTACAATTTCTCCTTTTCCTAATAAAACTTCTCCTAAAACTCTTCCCGCATCTTCATTAGATAGATGTCCTTTTGTACTCATAATCCTCTTTTTAAGATGCCAAGGATAACTTCCTTCCTTTAACATGGTTATATCATGATTAGATTCCATTAAATAAAGAGAAGAACCTCTTATTTTATCTTTTATAGTATCATTTACCCAACCTGTATCTGTTACAATGCTAATTTTTATATTTTTATAATATATTAAATATCCTACTGGCTCTATTGCATCATGAAATATATTAAAAGGATGAATAGTTATATCATTTATATCTTGGTCTTTCTCTGTTATAAAAACTTTAGTGTTCTTTTCTTTTACCTCTCCTATAGTACTATTCATAGCTATCCATGTATTTGCATTAGCATAAATAGGAATATCATATCTCCTTGAAAGAATTCCTACTCCCTTAACATGATCTATATGTTCATGAGTTACCAATATACCATCTAAAGTACTAGGAGAAACTCCTATAGAAGAAAGTAAACACTCTATTCTTTTCCCACTAAAACCTCCATCTATTAACATTCTTGTATTGTCCGTTTCTATATATTGACAGTTCCCACTGCTTCCACTAGAAAGGGAACAAAATCTAATTCCCATTGTATTTTCCCCCAATTTTTATTAATTCACTCCTATTTATTATAGTATATTTAAAGAAAAAAAAGAAGGATGTTAAATTCCTTCTTTCTTAAAATTCACCTATAAAAACCTTATAACCATCTTCAAATTGAATTCTCCACGCTGGATCAGTTTTGCCTTGCTTTGCAGCTTTAGGTTCCTCTAGATAATTATGCTTTTCTGGATCAAAATAATAACACAAAGATATATCCTTTATAGTTTTTCCATAGACCTCTTCCATGCTAAGCAGCCCTAATATAGCTTTAGGTGCAGTACTTGTATATATAGGTGTTTCTCCCATATCTTTAACGTTAAGCCATTGTCTCTCAAATTTTTTAACTCCTCTTTTATCAACCTGAATGTTAGTAAAAGCATTTTCTAGATAATTTTCTTTATACAACTTTGAAAACTCAATATAATAGGTATTGTTTTCTTTTTTTATGAAAGAAAGTTTAATATCTGAAGTATCAAATTTCTTATCCTCTATAAACTTTGTAGCTATTTTAATAGCTTCATCTTCATCTAAGTTAGGAAACTTATTTACATAATTTTTATCTTCATATATTAATAATTTTTTCTTATTCAACACCAATAAACTCTCTGACTCGTGGACTATTTCTACTAAATTTTCATTATCACTTTGTATCTCCCCATCTCCATTAAAAAAGGCATTATTTAAAGTAGATGTACTATTTTTCTCATAATCAACAATTAAAGTGTTTAGGTAAGGAATATCTTTTGGTATTTCCGTGGCTAGGATAATGTTTTTCTTATTTAGAAGATTAAGAGCATCTTCTATAAAATCTTGCTGCACTGTAGGCTCTACAATTTTTTCACTAGAAAATAACATATATCCTAACAGAATATCAGTTACAATAAATGCAATTATTAAGATGGTTTTTGCTTTAGACCAATCCATTAAAATTCACCATCCAAAATCCTTCAATTTTTTTCAAATACTAATTTTCCATTGCTAACATCAAAAGCGTATATCCTTCCCCCTGTTTTAATTAACCACACTCCAATAAGTTTGTCTTCTTTGTCTTTTAGACAAGGATCAAAGTAAGCTAGGGTTATATCTTCTATAGATGATAGAACCTCTTCTGTTATTGACTCTTCTGTTATTTCTTTTTTGTCTTTTTCCTTATATTGTATATATCTTTTTTCTAAAAGACCATAATTCATATCTATAACATCAAAGGGTGATAACATTACATTGTTTTTTGAAACACTATCAACCTTTATTTTCATATCCTTTCTGATAAACTGCTTATAATTTCTTATATATTTATTAAAGACATCTATCTGGATAAAATCTTCTATTTCACTACTCCCAAGAACAACTGGAATTCCTCTTATTCTATATTTAAAAGTTAATCTATAACCTAAACTTGCTTCTGACTTTATTTCCTCTATTTTAGCTAAATACATGCCTCTTGGTATTCCAATATTTTTAGATATAAAATCAGCAGCAGAATTTAAACTGACATATAAGTTTCTTTCTCCAACGGGTTCTTCTAAAGGATAAAAATATTCTAAAAGTCCATTTTTATTAATTTTTAAAACCCGCTGATTATAAACATATATAGCAGAACCATTATTTTCAATAATTTCTTTAATATAATCAATATCTTTATTAAAAAATTTTTTTGCTATTTCTCTTGTTCTATGCTCATCTATAGAACTAATTTCATTCTCCACATATACTGTAGGCAATGCATTAGACATCTCATAAGGAATATATATGTCATTTTTTGTGCCTAAAGTTTCTCTCATGGAATAATAATAGGTATAGTCCTTGGATGCTTCAATGGAAATAAGCTGATCTCTTAAATATTTTGTATCAATTGTCAAATCATAAACTGCTAAATGCTTATCCTTTGTGCTAAAAACGAAAAAAGTATCGTCTTTGCCCAAATATAAATATATACTAGTTATGCTAGGCATTATATCAGCAATAGAATTAGGGTCTTTTACGTCTAATGCTTTGGCAAGTATATAAGTATTTATTTTTTCTGGGAAATAAAAAATAATGGACTTTTTCCCATGATAAGTTAAAAATTCTTCATTGGATAGATCAGCGGTCTTAATATTTTTTGAGCTTAAAACATCTACCAGAATTCCACGAGTACTTGTCCATAAGCTATATTTATTATCATCATATAATAGAGTGTGATTTTTTTCATTAAAATTAAGTAGATATTTATTCGGTGTTATCATATCTGATAATAGATAAGATGCACTTACTACCTCTTCTTTTTTAAACATTCCAAATATTTCATTGGGTAGCTGAATCCACAGCTTTTTTGTAAAAATGACACTAATACATACCAATGATAGAAGGAGAAAAGTTTTAAATCTTTCTTTCATAATAAATCATCTCCAATACCTAAGGTAAGTATTATTTTTTAGGAACCAATGCATCTGTAGTACTCTTATCTTTAGTACTTTTTATTTCTTCCTCAGCTTTTCCCTTATCTGATACATAAATTATTTTTTCTATAGGAGAAACATTGTCAACTTTAAAGGTAATTACTACTTTATTTATTCCCATAACTAAATCAATTTGCTTTTTAAAAAATCCCATATTACCAGCCTTAACGGTATCACTAGATATGCTGATATAATCCTCTTCTGAAGGCAGCTTATCTAAATTAAAATTCTTTGTAGTAAGATCTGCAGTTCCAAAAACATCTATTACCACAGAAGTTCCTTCAGGTGCCTTACCACTAATGAGTACCACCTTATCTTCAATAGAATAAGGGTCTTTTTCAGGGCTTATAACTTCATATTTAGATGCTTCTACTTTAGTTTCGGATTTATTCTTAGTATCTAAATTTGCCGCATGTCCTACTGGGCTAAAAGTTAAGATACTTGTTGCAATTAACATACTTGCTAATATTTTCTTCCACATTTATTCCAACCTCCTTTTCTATATATTATAGGACACTATCATTATATACCAAATATGTTACAAAAGTATTACAACCCAATTAAGATTAAATTACACTCTAGTATAAGGCAATATTATACTGACTTCTGTACCTTCTCCAAATTTACTTTTTAAAACAATTTCTCCATTATGGGCCTCAATAATTTGTTTAGCAATAGATAGTCCTAGCCCAGTACCACCTAGTTCCCTGCTTCTACCCTTATCCACTCTATAAAATCTTTCAAATATTCTCTGCTGATCTTCTTCTGGAATACCACTTCCATTATCTTTTACTTTAATTATTACCTTATATTCATCTCTTATTGATTTAATATTAATTTCTCCTTGATTCTGGGTATATTTAATTGCATTAGATACTATATTTAGTATTACCTGTTCTATACCATCTTTATCTACAACAATATTTGGAAGATTCTCTTCTATGTTAATGCTATATTTCTGACCCTTTTCTTTAAAAGCAAAATCTAATTTTAACAACACATCTTTTATTAATCTTTCTACAGATACCTCTGTCTTTTGCCATTTAGTTTTATTATAATCTAAATTTGAAAGCTGAAGCAAATCCCTTACAATCCTAGCCATTCTATCACATTCATTATCTATTACAGATAAAAACTTATGGGTAAGTTTCTCATCAACATCACTTTCCATCAATGTTTCTGCGTAACTCTTTATTGTTGTAATAGGAGTTTTTAATTCATGTGATACATTAGCTACAAATTCTTTCCTCATATTATCTAGTTTATGTTCATCTGTAATATCTTGGAATACAATTATTAGTCCTCCAATATTATTTTTTTCATTTTTAAAAGGTGCATATTTTACCTTGTATACCTCTGAATTAATCTCTATTATTGTATCTCCTTCTAAAGTATCACTTTTCTCATAATCTATTTTTGTAAGATTTATATATTCTTCAGGAAAGTTCTTCTTTTCAATTATATTCGGTGTTATAATATCTTCTCGAGTTAAATCTAAGATATCCATAGCTATAGGATTTGCATGAATAATATGACCTTTAATATCAATAGCAATAACTCCATCTGCCATATAGTTAAAAATAGTATCTAACTTAGATTTTTCTAAATCCATTTCTTGAATAGTATCTTTAAGCTTTAAAGTTAAATAGTTAAACATACTAGCAAGCTGACCAATTTCATCATCTGATTTTACTTCAACAAATTGATCAAAATCTCCTTTAGCCATTTTTTCTGCTTTTTTAGTTACATCTCTAATAGGCTCTGTAATACTACTAGCTATTAGAAATCCTAGAAATACTGTAATTAAAAGAGCTAATATAGTTGCATTGGTCAATATTTTCTTAGTTTCATTTAAAGTATCATATACATCATTTAAAGTAGCAGTCATATATAAAATACCTTTTACTTGGCCTACCTTGTCTAATACTGGATAAGCTAGATGCTGAGTCATTAAACCGTCATTTTTATCCTCTTTAATATTTGCATTTTTTTCTCCATTATAAGCTTCAAATATTAAACTAGAATCTAGCTTTTTATAATGTAAAGCGTTTTGCCCAATATCCCTTTCATAATTCTTTGAAGAAGAAGCTATGATAGTTGGTATATCTTCGTCATATATAACATATAGAGTTTCTTTACCATCTAATCTCCACTCATTTACAGTGTCTTGAATTTCCTCTCTAACCTCGGACCAATCATCTTTAGATATATAACTAGAAGTACCAATTATGGTCTCTATATGTTGTTCCATGGTATTGGTAATATTTGTAATCTGTTGATCTTCAAACTTTTCTATTATAAATACACCTACTATTACCATAGCAATAAATACTAGTAGGAAATAGACTAAAATAAACTTCCATCTTATGTTTGTAAACATGGTTAGCCCCTCCTGAAGTAGTAGCCCACACCTCGTTTTGTCATAATGTACTTGAATTCTCCGCCATTATCTTCAATCTTCTCTCTAAGGCGTCTTACGGTAACATCTACAGTTCTAATATCTCCATAATATTCGTATCCCCAGACTTCTTCTAATAGCTGTTCTCTTGAAAAAACTTGCTCTGCACTAGAAGCTAAGAATTTTAACAGTTCGAATTCTCTTAAAGTAAGTTCTACAACCTGTCCCTTCTTTTTAACCTCATATTTATTTAAATCTATAGATAATTCTTCAGATACAATTACGTCTCCATTAGACTCTATATTTGAAAAGTCTACTCTTCTTAAATTAGCCTTAATTCTCGCAACTAATTCTCTCATACTAAAAGGCTTTGTAATATAATCATCAGCTCCTAATTCTAGTCCTAGTACCTTATCTACTTCTTCTTCTTTAGCTGTTAACATGATTACTGGAACTTTTAAATCTTTCCTAATTTCCTTTAACACTTGGAATCCATCTTTTTTAGGCATCATAATATCTAAAACTACTAAGTCAGGTAATAGTTCATATACTCTCTTTACTCCTTCTTCCCCATCGTAGGCTGTCTCTACAAAGTAACCTTCCTTTTCTAGGTTAAATTTTATAATGTCAGCAATGGATCTTTCGTCATCAACTATCAATATCTTTTTATCCACAAAAAATCACTCCAAACCTATATTTTTTATGTAGATTAAACCTATGCTCTAATGTAAATTCCCTTCTTTAAATTATCTAATAAAGGACTATTATTGTCAAATCCTCCTTAATAAGACTTGCCGCTAATTTTATATAAAATATTATTTTTTTAACCTATTGAATTTAAAATTAGTTTACTATATAATATGATACATCAGAGGGGAGTAGCTTAAAATTAGTTAGTCGTCAATACGGATTTTTCCCGGCTAACTGCCTATCTTCTATTAGGAAGCAAGACCTTTGTTTAAACCTTGTGGTTTAAACAAAGGTCTTTTTGTATCCAAATTTTATTTTAACATTTTTAATTTTCCAGTTCAATGGGTTTCCATAAAGTAACACTTAATGATTTTTTTTAAAATTAAGTGGTATACTAATTAGTAATATATATGAAGAAAGGGAGACGGTAAGATGGAATGGTACAGACAAAGTAAAGAAGAACTTTTATCTAACCTTAACACTACCTTGGATCAAGGTCTTAATGATAATGACGTCCAAGAAAGGTTAGATAAATATGGTACCAATGAATTAAAAGAAGAAGAAAAAAGCAGCTTCTTATCAAAGGTAATAGCTCAATTTTCAGATTTCCTCGTTCTTATTTTAATTGGAGCAGCAGTAATCTCATTTTTCGTTGGTGAAGTTAAAGATGCAATAGTTATTATAGCAATAGTCTTTATAAATGCTTTCTTAGGAATCTATCAGGAAGGTAGGGCTGAAAAGGCCTTAGATGCATTAAGGAAAATGGCTTCACCTAATGCTAAAGTAATTAGAAATGGCCATACTACTGTAGTACCAGCGAACTCTTTGGTTCCTGGTGATATAGTAGTTTTGGAAGCTGGAGATATTATTCCAGCAGATTTAAGACTTATTGAAAGTTCTAATCTAAAAATCGAAGAAGCTTCTTTAACAGGAGAATCTGTTCCTGTAGAGAAACGAAGTGATATAACCTTTGACGAAGAAGTTTCCTTAGGAGACAGAAGTAACATGGCTTATATGAGTACAATAGTTACTTATGGTAGGGGAAAAGGTATAGTTGTAGAAACAGGACATGGAACTGAGATAGGCAAAATTGCAACTATGATTCAAACCTTTGAAAACGAAACTACTCCTTTACAAAAAAAATTAAATGAACTAGGTAAGTATTTAGGAATAGCTTGTATACTAGTTTGTGCTTTAGTTTTTGGCATAGGATTACTCCAAGGCAGAGAAATTCTAGAAATGTTTATGGTTGCTATAAGTTTAGCCGTGGCTGCCATACCTGAAGGACTACCTGCTATAGTTACTATTGTTTTAGCTATTGGCATGAATAAAATGGTTAAACGACATGCTATAGTTAAAAAGCTTTTAGCTGTAGAAACTTTAGGATGTACCACAGTTATATGTTCTGATAAAACTGGTACTTTAACTCAAAACGAAATGACTGTAGTTAAAGTTTATACTGATGGTAAAATATTGGATGTAACAGGAAGAGGCTACGATCCAGAAGGAGAATTTAAATTAGGAGAATATACTATTTCTTCTGGAGAAATTGGAGATCTAGAAACTTTAACATCTATAAGTGCCCTATGTAATGATGCTTTATTAGAAAAAACTTCCGAAGGCTATAGAGTTGTAGGTGATCCTACAGAAGGTGCTTTAATTACTTTAGCAGGTAAAGGTAATATTGATAGAAATGAAATTAATAGTGAATTTCCTAGGATTGAAGAAATTCCATTTGATTCAGATAGAAAAATGATGACTACCTTCCATAAAAATTATGTTCCTGGAAAAATAGTTTCTTTCACTAAGGGAGGACCAGACATAGTAATTAATAGATGTAGTCGTATTAGTATTAATGGTGAAATAGTTCCCTTTGATGATAATCTTAAAAAAGAAGTTTTAGATGTAAACAGTTCTTTTTCTAAAGATGCTTTGAGGGTATTAGCCTTTGCCTATAGAGAATATGAAACTTTACCTGATAATATTTCTTCCGATACAAATGAAAATGATATGACTTTTGTAGGATTAGTAGGCATGATAGATCCTCCAAGAGTTGAAGCAATGGAAGCTATTAGAAGGTGTAAAGAAGCTGGGATTAAGACTGTAATGATTACTGGTGACTATAAAGAAACTGCCTTTGCTATAGCCAAAGAACTAGGAATGGCAGAATCCATTGATGAAGCAATGATGGGAGAAGAATTAAATAAAATTTCTGATGAAGAATTAAGAGAAGTAGTTAAGCATACTAAAGTTTATGCTAGAGTATCACCAGAACATAAAGTAAGAATTGTAAGTGCATTAAAAGCTAATGGAGAAATTACTGCTATGACTGGTGATGGTGTTAACGATGCATTAGCTTTAAAAAGAGCAGATATCGGCGTATCCATGGGAATTACTGGTACTGATGTAGCTAAAAACACAGCAGAACTAATCTTAACAGATGATAACTTTGCTAGTATTGTATCAGCCGTTGAAGAGGGTAGAATTATATATAGTAATATTAAGAAGTTTGTTTTCTTCCTTTTGTCTTGTAATATAGGAGAAATCTTATTGGTCTTCTTAAGTATATTATTTAATTTACCTATACCCTTATTACCAATACAATTATTATGGCTAAATCTAATAACAGATAGTTTTCCTGCTTTAGCTCTAGGTGTAGAAAAAGGTGACCCTGATATAATGAAGAATCCTCCTAGAAATCCTAATGAACCTATTCTTGATAAGGGAATGGTTAGTGCTATAATTTTTCAAAGTGTAGCCATAACTGTAACTTCTTTATTAGCCTATAGATGGGGACTTAGAACCTATGGAATAGATAATCCAGCTATGGCTAGAACTATAGTCTTTACTACATTAATAACTGCTGAATTATTAAGAGCTAACTCTAGTAGATCTGAAAAACACTCTTTATTTACAATTGGGTTTTTCTCCAATAAAACGTTAGTATACGCTATGTTATTTTCATTTGTTTTATTATTAGGAGTGCTATACTTACCTTTCTTACAACCAATATTTGATACCTTTGCCCTTGGTTTAAGAGATTGGGAAATAGTATTGACCTATGCATTTATTCCTCTTGTTGTAGGTGAGCTCTATAAAGTAATAATTAGAAAAAGATAAAAAAGCCCTTTTGGGCTTTTTTTATATCTATAATAAATCATAAGTTTTTTAATATAACTTTATCCTAAATATATTTTTATAAATTCATCATATTTACCATAGAAGTCTTTGTTCTTTTCGGCACATTTTATTTTTTTTAAGCATAGAATAGAACAAGGAAGGTGGTAATAGTGAGAAAAATGAGTAATTCTAAACTATGTCCAATTTTAAGTGCCAAGGTTATGGCTCAATCTAGAGAGGAATTGCCTGTAATAATCCAATTTAATAAAAATAGTTCAAATCTTAAGGAGAATATTTCAAACTTATCTACAAAAATAAAATCAAACCTGCCTCTAATAGAAGGGTTTGCTGGGCACATGACTACTGATATAATCTATAAATTAGCTAATAGCCCAGAAGTAGATTACATTAGTTTTGATTCAAAAGTATATACTTTACTAGATATTGCTACACCTACCATGGAAGCATATTTCCCTCATGAAAAAGGTTATGAAGGTGAAGGAATAACTGTAGCAGTTATAGACACAGGTGTAGCTCCTCATGAGGATTTAACTAGACCTGATAACCGAATTATTGGATTTAAAGACTTTGTAAATGGTAAAGACTCTCCTTATGACGATAATGGTCATGGTACACACGTAGCAGGAATCATCGGGGGAAATGGGTATGCATCTAAAGGAAAATATACAGGAGTAGCCCCTAAGTCTAACATACTAGGTATCAAAGCTTTAGATGAAAATGGAAGTGGAAATACATCTGATATTATAGCAGCTCTATCCTATGCAGTAGAAACTAAAAATAAATATAACACAAGAATAATTAATCTTTCTTTAGGAAGTCCCCCTAATAATTCTTGTCAAAAAGATCCCCTATGTAAAGCTGCACAAGAAGCTGTAAAAAATGGACTAATAGTAATAACCGCTGCAGGAAATAGCGGACCAAATGAAGGAACCATACTATCTCCTGGCATTAGCTCAGAAGTTATAACTGTTGGTGCTGTTGATGATAAAAGAACTATAGATCCATCAGATGATACCATTGCCTCTTTTTCCAGTAGAGGTCCTACTAAAGATGGTCTAATAAAGCCTGATATTGTGGCTCCAGGAGTAAATATAAAATCTCTGTCTAATACAAAACTAGATGGATATCTTGCTCTAAGTGGAACTTCTATGGCTACACCGCTAATATCAGGAAGCGTGGCTCTTCTTTTAAATAAAAATGCTAATCTTTCTCCAAGAGAAGTAAAAAATAAGATTGCTAGATCTTGTATAGATCTTAATGATTCTAAAGAAAATCAAGGCGCAGGTATGCTTAACTTAAAAATATTGTTTGATGATGGTGTTCAACAATCAGGAAGAAGAAAACCTTCTAAGCCTTCGAAACCTCCATCAACAACTCCAGCTTTCTTTGAAGGAGATATTTTTGAAAGTTTTTTAATATTGCTAATAATAATATTTTTATTAGATTCAAAGATATAGAAAAGGTTCCTATTATTGAACTTTAAACTATATTTAAACATAAAAAAGAGGAAGTTGACCTTCCTCTAGTTTACATATTTAATTGGATTTTGATTTGTTCCATTTTTTAATATTTCTAAATGGAGATGAGGTCCTGTAGACCTACCAGTGTTCCCTACATTAGCTATATGTTGACCTTTATAAACCTTATCTCCTACTTTAACTAAAAGTTTGCTACAATGAGCATACCTAGTTTTATAGCCATTGCCATGATCAACCTCTACCATATAGCCAAAATTCCCTTTATAACCAGAAAAAACAACTTTTCCTCCATCAGCAGCTTTAATAGGGGTTCCTACTTTTGCAGCTATGTCTAAACCTTTATGCATCCTGCCATTTCTCATACCATATCTTGAAGATATACTTCCTCTAGTAGGCATTAAAAAGGATCCTGTAGCAACAGTTTTAGGCACTTCTTTAGTTCCTCTAACTACGACCTCATCTATCGGTTTTTCCACTATTTCTTCTTTGATTATTTCCTTTTCAACAAGAACACCATTATGTTTTATAACATTGGCTAGTATTTGATTTTTCCCTTTAGCACCTTCTACCTTAACCTTTTTTTCATTTTTATACATTTTTTCATTATACTCTATTTTTACATCATAATTTATATTTTCAGTGTATTCAACTTCTTCAATAGTAGCCACCGTAAGCATAGATTTTGGCACTACAAGTTTAATTTCATCTCCTGGATATAACTTTTCTGGATTCTTATCTTGATTAGCTGCAATTAAGTCATCTACAGACATATTATATATTTTAGCTATAGTCCATAGACTCTCTCCAACTTCTACCATATGAGTCTTTATTTCTTCTGAGCCAGTTTCTATGTATTTTAATAATTCTTCTGAACTTTTCATTTTATTTAAAAGAACATCTTTCTTAACTATCTGAACATCTTCAAGAATCTTAACTTCTTTTATTTTAGAATTTTCTTCAACCTTAGATATATATGGTTCTTTTATTTTTTCAATAATATTTTTTACTTCCTTTTCTGTTTTTAAGGCACCTATCTCTTGATTGTTGACTAATAAAACGTAACCACTTACTAAAAAACTCATTTTAGATTTCATATTCTCTCTTAACTGAACACTAGAAGTAATTAAGTCATCCTTCACATGAGTTTGTTCAAATTTAATATCTTTGTTGATTACCACATCTACATTATATGTACTAGATAAATCAGCTTTTAAATTATCTAATATATCTAAAGCTTCTTCTTGTTGTCTAATAGTTCCTACTTTATTATTACCAAAGTATACATCAAAAGCTCTTGTTCTAATTTCATTGATTTTATACCCTGTAATTCCTAGTCCTACTATTACTAGTAGCATAAAGCCTATTAAACTATTCTTTAAATTTATGTTTTTAAGTTTATGATTTTTTATGTCATTAATTAAATTTGCTATTCTTTCTTTAGCCACAATAATCTTAAGTTCCAAACGATTTGGTTCATCCATGGATTTAAAGTTCCTCCTAACCTTTAGCTTGCCTTAAAATCATATCTTTAAGACTTTTGTAATCAATTTGTAACAATATGATTAATTATAACACAATACAAAAATTTTTCAACTTGCTAGCCTGTCTAGTATTACATAGTATCTTCTATATACTTTTTATTATTCTTTCCATTTACTTTCAGCTAATTTCAATAGTTCTACCTATATATTTCCATTTACATAAATATTTCATAATTTTTTGTTACAAATATTTAATAATATTTATTTTTATGAAACAAAGTTTTTGAAATAATGTATTATAATCATTAATCATCTTATAAATATTATAATTCTTAACTTTTTACCAATTTATTATACTTTTATTTACTATATTTATTATAAGTATTTATATCTTAATTATTGGAAATACTTCTATTGTCTTCTATTATGTAATAGAAATATACTAAAGGCTTATGCTTTTTTATCGTACTACATTTTTATAAAGATCAATAGGAGGTTTAATATGAATCCTATAGTTAAAAGTAATTACGTAAATTCTGCTTCTCCTTTTGCAGTAAATAATTTTTCAAATTTAATTTTTAATTATTTAATTGATAAAGTTAACGTAGATAGAGAACTATTAATATTATGTATTGGAACTGATAGATCTACTGGAGATGCCTTAGGTCCATTAGTAGGTCATAAACTATCTTCCGTTTTGAGTAATTATAAAAATGTTCACCTGTTAGGAACTTTAGATTCTCCTGTTCATGCTCAAAATCTTGAAAAGATTATTGATAATTTAAACGATGACTACAAAGACCCTTTTATAATAGCTGTAGATGCATCACTTGGTAGGCAAGATAAGGTAGGCTATGTTTGCATAAAAAACTCCTCGTTAAAGCCAGGTGCAGGAGTTAATAAAAACTTACCTGCTGTTGGAGATATTAGCATAACTGGAGTAGTCAACATAGGAGGAATGATGGAGTATATGGTATTGCAAAACACTAGGCTATCTATTGTAATGAGTATGGCAGAAATAATATCTAAAAGTATACATTCTGCTTTATTCAAATTTTATGCAGAGAAAGACAAAGAATGTACATATTAATTTATTTTTTGATACTTATTTAAATTACAAAAAAGTAGCCGAAATGGCTACTTTAATCACAAATTATATTTAATTTATAATCTACTATAGTAAAGAAAGCTTCATTTTTTATAGGAAAAACTTCTCCATCTAAGTTTAAATAAAGCTCCTTCTCTGTTTTTATCTTTATATTTTTAGCTTTATGAACTTCTACATATTTCTTATATTTAGTATGTTTTCCCCTAAAAATAGAGGGAAATAGAAATAAAATTTTAAGTTTCCCTACGTTTTTTATTAGACACATATGGAAATGTCCATCATCTACGGAGGCCATAGGAACTACTTTCATACCTCCTCCATAGTATTTGCCATTTCCTACTGCTATTAACATTATATCTTTCTTACAGGTTTTCCCATCAATTTCTAATATAACCTCTTTATTTCTAAATCTAAAAAGAGTATTAAACAACCCTATTACATAAGCTGTTTTTCCTTTAACCTTCTTTTTTACTTTTTCTGTATTAATTACTACTTCGGCATCTAATCCAACGCTGGCTATATTTAAAAAGTAATGATCGTTTATAAGACCTACATCTATATTTTTTTTATTACCCTTAACCAGTATTTCCAAAGCCTCTTTTGGATTAGAAGGAATATTTAAACTTCTAGATAAATCATTTCCTGTACCACCAGGAATAATTCCTAGGGAAGTGCCCTTATTCTCATTTATTAATCCCTTAGCCACTTCATTTATTGTTCCATCCCCACCTACTGCTACTACTGTTTTAAATTTATGTGCATTGTCTTCTGCAATGTTTATGGCTTCCTTAGGTCTGCTAGTTAACATTATTTGATAATCTTTTTCATGTTTTTCCATAGTTTCCTTAATCAAAGGTATTATCTCTTTTGTTCTTCCTCCACCAGCAACAGGATTTATTATAAAAAGTATATTGTCCATAGCTCCTCCTGGGTTAAACTAATTTTCGCTATATTCTCCTCTAATTGCTCTATCTATAACTTGCATTTCTTCTACTGATAGTGGATATATAGATTTCCCATCTTTTATCGGTTTAGCATAACAAGTAGAATGTTCTCTTCCATATATACTAGTTATTACAAAACCATTAAGGAAGTTATCTAATAAGGCAATAGAAAAGCTAAGTTCGCTTCCCATATCTGCGAAAGCATTATATCTTACAAAACCTATTTTTTGAACAGCAAAAGTTAGTTTAGTTTCCAAATCACTCATATCGTTTTCTAATTTATTTAGATTATGTTGTACTCTTTCAACATTTTCTCCAGTCCTTATTAGTAGTTCTTCTATATTATAACCATCTACTCCTCGGACTAGTTGATTATATTTCTCCTTTATTCTTGAGATTCTTATTTCAGCTATTAGATAAAGTAATATTAATACAAAAAAAGCTGCCATAAGTCCAATTATGATTTCTACATTATAAATTGCAATAATTTCTCTTAGCTGCTCCATAGGTTTTCTCCTTTCTATATTTCTCTAGCTATTTCCCTTAAAGCTTTTACAGCAAATTCAATTTCTTCATGAGTGTTATAAGGACCAAAGCTAAATCTAACTACTCCCTGTTCAAAAGTTCCAATTGTTTTATGAGCAAGGGGAGCACAATGCAATCCCGGTCTTACTGCAATATCATATTCTTCATCTAATACAAAGCTGATCTCCGAAGAGTCCTCTTCTCTTATATTAAGAGACACAACAGCACCTTGTTCTTTAACATTTAGCGGTCCATAAGCTTTTATTCCTTCAATTTTAGTTATCTCTTCAATAAAATGCTGTGTCAATTCTTCTTCATGGCTTCTTATATTGTCTATACCTCTGTCTAAAATATATTTAATTCCAGCACCAAGACCAATAATCCCCGGTGCATTAGGAGTTCCACTTTCATATTTATCTGGTCTAATATCAGGCTGATCCAATGAATAAGAGATACTTCCTGTTCCTCCTTGAAAAACATCTTCAATATCTATACCTTCCCTAACATATAATCCTCCGGTTCCTTGTGGTCCAAAAAGACATTTATGTCCTGGGAAAGCCAACATATCAATATTCATTTTATCTACATCAATATCATATACCCCTGCCGATTGAGCTCCATCTACTAAATAAAAAATTCCATGTTCTTTTGCAATTTTCCCGATAGCATCTATAGGCATAATGGTTCCTGTTAAATTAGATATATGGGTTGTAACTATTAATTTAGTATTAGGTTTTATACTTTTTTGTATATCCAATGGATTTATTCTTCCCATGGAGTCCCCTTTAACTATAGTGGTTTCAATACCTTCTTTCTCTAGGTATTTTAATGGTCTCAAAACAGAGTTATGTTCCATTGATGTTGTTATAACATGATCTCCTCTTTTTAATATACCTTTTATAGCTAAGTTTAAACTTTCCGTACAATTAAAAGTTAATATAACATTCATAGGATTTCTAATGTTGAAAAGTTTAGCAATCAATTCCCTAGTTTCAAATATACCTCTACTAGATTTAAGAGCTAATTTATGTCCAGATCTTCCTGGATTAGCTCCATAGTCTTTCATAGCCTCCATTATTGCATCATAGACCGTATTGGGTTTGGGAAAAGATGTAGCTGCATTATCAAAATATACCAAGTTACTCCACCCCCATCTTTTTTTACCATATAATTATATCATATAATTCTTTTAATAATTGATAAACAATAAATTTAATTATCTAAAGAAACTTGTGCAAATTGAAAACTTTCTACATCAAATAGACCCATATCTGTAATTTTAAGTTTTGGTATAACTGGCAGTGCCATAAATGAAAGGGTCATAAAAGGATCTATATCTTTATTTATCTTTAATTCTTCATATGAAATTTCTATCATTTCCTTTAAAATATTATTGGTTTCTTCTACAGGTCTTGATGTCATTATACCGCCTATTTCTAAAGGTAAACTTTTAATCACCTTTTCATTGGAAACGATAGTAATTCCTCCACCAATTCTTTCTAGCTCTTCTATGGCTAATAAAATATCTCTATCATTATCTCCTATAACTATTATATTATGGGAATCATGAGCTATTGTTGACCCTATAGCACCTTCTTTTAACTTAAAGTTTTCAATTAATCCTACACCTATGTTTCCAGTTTTCTTATGTCTTTCTACTACAACAACTTTTAAAATATCCTCATTAGAATAACTAAAGTATCCGTCTTTCACCTTAACTTCTCTTATAACTTTTTCTGTAACTATGCTATTTTCTCTAAGGCTGATTACATGGGCTTTGTTTGATCTCATTGGAATCTGTATATCTTTAAGTTCAATTTTCCCAATATTTACTGTATTCTTCATATAATCTGGAGTATATATATCAGATTGAAATAATGGCTTATAATGTTCTCCTACTAGTTTACCATTTTTAAATACTTTTTCTATATTGAAAGCCTCTAAGTCGTCTATTACTACTAAATCTCCATCATACCCTGGAGCTATAGCACCTTTATTTCTTAGTCCATAACATTCTGCAGCATTTAATGTAGCAATTCTTATTGCATCTATAGGATTTATTCCTTCCTTTATTGCTAATTTAATATTAAAATCGATAGAGCCTTCCCTAATTAAATCCTCTGGATGTTTATCATCAGTACAGAATAGAAATCTTCTTAAATTATCTTTATTAACCGCCTTTATTAAAGCAGCCAAGTTTCTAGCAGCAGAACCTTCTCTAAGTAGTATATACATGCCAAGTCTTAAACGGCTCTTAACTTCTTCAACAGTGGAACATTCATGTTCTGTCTTTATGCCCGATACTGCATAGGCATTTAAGTCTTTTCCATCTATCATAGGTCCATGACCATCAATAATCTTTTTTCTTCCTAAAATTAGTTTTTCTATTACCTTATCATCACCATTAATAACCCCAGGATAATTCATCATTTCTCCTAGTCCAATAACCTTTTCTTCTTCTATTAATTCTTTTAAATCTTCAGCCTCTAATATAGCTCCTGAATTTTCAAAAGATGTAGCAGGAACACAACTAGGAAGCATTATATATACGTCTAATGGAGAGTTCTTACTATCCTCTATTATATATCTTATTCCTTCTAACCCTTTAACGTTTCCTATTTCATGTGGATCTGCAATTATAGTAGTTACTCCTCTAGGTACTATTATCCTTGCAAATTGTGAAGGTGTTGACATGGAAGACTCAATATGAACATGACTATCTATAAAACCAGGAGCTAAGTATTTCCCCTCTAAATCAATTTCTTTTTTCCCAGTGTATTCTCCTATACCTACTATTTTACCTTTTTCTATAGCCACATCACCTTTTATAATTTCGCTAGTAAATACGTCTATAATATTACAGTTTTTTAAAACTAGTTCACTATCCTCACGACCATTAGATTTTCTTATAAGATTTTTTAAATCTTCCTTTAACATTTTATACCCCCTAAATCCTTCTTCTTATCTTATTAGATATTATAATATTATGATACATTATATGCCCAAATAAAGAAAGAAAAAGAGAAGGTTTCCCTTCTCTATGCCAATCTTTCATATACAACTTCTAATAAATATTCTTTCAATTTTTTACCTTCATTTAATAAAGAATTGACTTTTGAGTCTATGCTGTTTCTATATTCTTCATCTTTTATACTAAGTAAGTTTATTTTTACATTGAAAAGAGCTCCTTCTAGACCTGAATAAGCTAATAATGTACCTACTCCTACATCAGTTATAGCATTAACATTTCCATATCTAGCAAAAACTTTTTGCATCTCTAATACATGAAAACATTCTTCAGCACACCTTAAAGGAACTTCTAGCGCTTTCTTATATCCTTCTTGGATAGCTTTAGATCTAACTTTCTTTTCTTCATCCGTTTCTTTTGGAAGTTTAAAAGCATCCATAACTTCATCAAAAGCTTTAGTATCTTCGTCTACAATATGATTTAGTTTTTCTACACTCTTTCCAACTTCCCCAAAGTTTCTATCCATTTCCTGTTTAATTTCATCAGACAGTTCATCGTATAATTTTCTTCCAATAGTTAGATTACCTACCATAGCAGTTAGTGCTGCTCCTAAGCTACCAGCTAGTGCCGAAACACTCCCCCCTCCTGGAGTAGGTTCATTACTTGAAACATCTCCTATGTATTCCTTTAAACTTTTATCAATAAACATAAAAACACCCCCTATAATTATAGTTTACACTAAATTATATAAAAGGGAACAAAAATATTTTTGCTCCCTTTTTAAAGTCATCTTCTAATTACACTATTGTATTAAAGTTATTTTTGTCTAAGGAAATTGTTTTCATAATCCTTTAGTATAGCTGCTGCTTGTGGTGCTAATATTAATAACCCTATAACGTTAGGCAATACCATAATTCCATTAAACATATCTGCTATATCCCAAACTAATTCTGCATCTAGTGTAGAACCTATTACTAAGAATAATAATACTAATAATCTATAAGGTTTAACTCCTTTTCCACCAAACAGATATTTAATATTGGCTTCTCCAAAGAAATACCATCCAATTATAGTTGTAAAAGCAAAGAAAAATAAACTTACTGCTATAAATATAGTTCCTGCTCTGCCAAGACCTAAAGTAAAGGCTTGTTGAGTCATCTCAGCTCCTGTTATTCCTAATTCATGTGAGCCTGTAACCAAGTTAACTAATGCAGTAAAAGTACAAACTACTAAAGTATCTATAATAACTCCAACCATAGCTACTAAACCTTGCTGTGCTGGATGAGCAACTTTAGCTACTGCATGGGCATGTGGTGTAGAACCCATACCAGCTTCATTGGAAAAAAGTCCTCTAGAAACACCAAATCTTACAGCTTCCTTTACGGAAACTCCTAGAATACCTCCACCAAGAGCTTGTGGAGAAAATGCACTTAAAAATATCATTCTAAAAGCAGGTCCTATTTGTGAAGCATTTTTAATCATTATTACAATAGCACCAATAATATAAAGTGCAGCCATAAAAGGTACTACTAGTTCAGCAAAGGAAGCTATTCTACTCATACCCCCTATTAAGATTAATCCTGCAAATACAGCTATTGCAATACCAACAATTAATCTATTAATTCCAAAAGCACTATTTACCGCTACTGCTATTGAGTTAGATTGAACCATATTACCAACAAATCCTAATGCAAGTATAATAGTGATAGCGAAGAATGTAGCTAAAAATTTACTTTTTGCACCCTTGCTTAAATAATATGCAGGACCACCTGTTACTTCTCCATCTATTCTATCTGCATATTTTTGGGCTAAAACGGCTTCACCAAATATGGTACTCATTCCAAATAAAGCACTTATCCACATCCAAAATATTGCTCCTGGACCTCCTGAAACTATAGCTGTAGCAACACCAGCCAAGTTTCCTGTTCCTACTTGAGCTGCTATAGCTGTTGCTAAAGCTTGGAAAGAAGTCATACCATCTTGATCTGCTTTGTTATCTTTGCTAAACATACCTCCAAAGGCCTGTTTAAATGCTGGACCTATTTGTCTAAATTGTGGAAATCTTAATCTAAGAGTATAATAAATTCCGGTACCTAATAATATAAACATCAAGATAAACCACAAATTATCATTTACAGCATCTACAAATCCTTGAATACCCATAAGTCTACCTCCTCATAATAGTTTAATGGATTACAACTCTAATACACCATATAATATAACATATATCTATAGATTTTGGTAGTCCTATAAGTAATTTTATGTTAAAAAATGTACTATATTACTAAACTTTTTATAGCTTTCCCATGCCAAGTTGTTGCAATATAGCCTTTTCTTCTTTCCATTAGGCAATAATTTAATTAATCGTCATATACATCCTTTTTAAATAAAATTAACCAACCCAATATGGTTGGTTAATTTTGTTTATTTTGATCCACATCATTAAAGTAAAATCATTAAATAAGAAAAGTATAAAATTAGAATAATGGCTCCAGTAATTCTTCCAATCTTTCTTTTATAAGTTCCAGCTAATACAAAAACTGAGCTTATTAAAAATGCTACAGGAACATCTAAAAATAAAGATTGTCTATTAATTATTAGTCCTTGTTGACTTACTATTGCTGAAATTCCCATTACAATAGTTAGATTCAAAATATTTGCTCCTATTATATTTCCTATTGATAGATTTTGTTTATCTTTTACTATGGATGATATAGAAGTTACTAATTCTGGAAAAGAAGTTCCTAATGCAATTAAGGTCAAACTTATGATTTGTTTTGGTATCCTTAGAATATTAGCTATTTCTACCCCTTTATCTACCATAATGTGAGCCCCTACAAGTATTAGTAATGCCCCAAATATAAATTTTAATAAATTAGTTACGAGTTCTCTATTATCTCTATTATTTATATTATTATTTATAATTTTTTTATAATTCTTTTTCTTATGCTCTATTATATTAATAATTATAAACCATATTATTAAAGATAATAAAGCCATTCCTTCTTTAGAAGTTATAACACCATCTAGTGCCAAAACATAGAATACAACTAAATATCCTAGCATCATAATACCTCTAGCTCCAAAATATTTGCTTTCTATCTTCATAGGTTTTATTAAGGCACATACTCCTATTATAAAACCAATATTACATATATAGGAGCCAATAGCATTTCCCACAGATACATCAGAATGGCCTTCTATACTTGCTATAGCAGAAACAAAAAGCTCTGGCAAAGTAGTAGCTAAACTGACAATAGTAGCTCCAATTATTACAGGAGATATTCCAGTTTTTTCAGCTATCCAAACTGCGGCATCTACAAACAGGTCGCCACCTTTTACTGTTATCAATAGTCCAATAAAAAACATAATAAAGACCATACTTATTTCCATTCTATTCACCTCAAATTAATAAAATCTATTATCTATTAATATGGGACATCATCTTTTTTTATTACAAACATAAATAACAAAACCAACCTAACAAGGTTGGCTTATATACTCATTATTCCTTCTAGTACTATTTTGGCTTTACCTCCAACTTTAACATTATAACTATTTTGTTTTTCTTGGATATAGCAATGAATTGTACTAGGTCTATTTAAAGAGCTTCCCTGCATAGAAATTATACTATTATTTTTAATAAATCCATTTTTCTTAAGAAAGTATATTAACCCTCCATTTGAAGTACCTGTAGCTGCTTCCTCATCAATACCTACTAGAGGTGCAAAATTTCTAGTATATACCTTTCTAGAATTGAAATCTGGTAGATGAAAAGCATGCACTCCTGTTACATTAAGATCCTTAGACAACTTAGATATCTTTCCAAAGTCAATCTTTAAACTATCTAAATCTTCTTTATTATTAATAGGTAAAATAATATCTGGCAATCCTGTAGAAATTATTTCAGGGTAGACAAAGGAATTCTTTATACCAATTTGATCTTTAGTTAAATTTATACTTTCCAGTAAAAATTCTAAATTGTCTATTTTAGAAATAGATTTTGGGCTAGCTTGTTCCATTAATACTTGCTCTACCTTACCGTTTTTAAAAGTTATTTCTACACACAATTTTCCAGCCTTTGTTTCTTGATAAACTTTTCTTGTCCCATTATATATAGATGGCAAATATCCTTTTAAGGCTAAAGTATAAAAAGCTCCAATAGTAGCATGACCACATAAATCTACCTCACATTTTGGAGTAAAAAATCTAACTTTATAGTAATTTTTATCTATAGGAATTATAAACGCAGTTTCAGATAAATTCATTTCTCTAGCTATATTTTGCATTTGTTCTTCAGTCAGAAGTCTAGCATCTGGCACTACTCCAGCTGGATTTCCTCCAAAAGGCTTCTCAGCAAAGGCATCTACTTGATAAATATTTATTTCCATAATGTCTTCTCCTTTCTAGAGAACTAAGTGAAAACCAAAATGTTTCACGTGGAACATTTAATTTACCAATGTTTCTATTATTCTTTCTAAGTCTTCATCTCCATAATATTCAATCTCAATTTTACCCTTTTTAGCTCCAGGAATTAAATTAACCTTTGTCCCTAGCGCTCTCATTAAACTTTCTTCTAAATCTATTATATATGCGTCTTTATTGCTCAATATTTCCTTTTTTAAAGGCTTAATATTAGTTTTCTTCGCAATAGATTCTGTTTCTCTTACATTTAGATTATTATTGATAATATTTTCTGCTGCCTTAATTTGTTCTTTTTTATCTTTTATACTTAAAAGTGCCTTTCCATGACCACTAGTAAGTTTCCCTTCAGATATATAATTGATCAATTTTTGATCTAAATTTAATAATCTTATGGTATTCGCAATATAAGATCTACTCTTACCTACTACTTTAGCAACTTCTTCTTGAGTCAATTTATAATCTTCCATTAATTTTCTATAAGCTAAAGCTTCCTCTATAGGATTTAAATTTTCTCTTTGGATATTTTCAATTAAAGCTAGTTTTGTAGACATTTCAGTGTCTATATCTTTAATAATGCAGGGAATATCCTCTAATCCTGCTTTTTTTGAAGCTCTCCATCTTCTTTCCCCCGCAATTATTTCATATTTATCATCAGCCTTTCTAACTACTATAGGTTGAATAATTCCATGAGTCTTTATTGATTGAGATAACTCTTCTAAAGCATCTTTGTCAAATTCTTTTCTAGGTTGTTCTTTATTTGGTATAATTAATTTTATATCTATATTCTCTATACTCTCTCTATAATCTTCCGACTCCTGACTAATTAAAACATCACCTATAGGTTCTTCTGAAATTAATGCTGATAATCCTTTCCCAAGTCCCCTTTTTTTAACAGCCATGTTTTACCACTCCTCCGCTAATTCCAAAAATTCCTCAGCTAGTTCCATATAAGCTTCAGCACCTTTAGATTTTAAATCATAATCTAAGACAGATAGTCCATGACTTGGTGCCTCAGCTAATCTAACATTTCTCGGAATAATACTAGTATATACTTTTCCTTTAAAGAAACTTTTCACTTCATCTACCACTTGTATAGAAAGATTTGTTCTGCCGTCAAACATACTTAAAACTACTCCTTCAATTTCAAGATTAGGATTTAATCCTTTCTTAACTAATCGAATGGTTTCAAATAATTGACTTACCCCTTCTAAAGCATAGTACTCACATTGGATAGGAATAATTACACTGTCAGAAGCTACAAGACCTATAATACTTAGTATACCTAAAGAAGGAGGACAATCTATAAAGACATAATCATAGTCTCCTTTAATCAATTCTAACTTCTCTTTTAAGATTGTTTCCCATCCACTCTCCCTAGCTAGTTCAATTTCTAGACCAGCCAGTTCATTATTAGCAGGTATCAATTCTACATTTTCAGCTGAAGTTTCATGAATAGCCTCTTTAATAGGGGTATCATTAGCCAATACATCATATGCTATAAAATCTACTTGATTCTTTTCAACACCTAGACCACTTGTAGAATTTCCTTGAGGATCTATATCTACAACTAATATTTTTTTACCTATTCGCCCTACTCCAGCACTTAAATTTATAGTTGTAGTAGTTTTACCTACTCCACCTTTTTGATTAAATATGGAAATAACTTTTCCCATAATATACACCTCATACCTATTATATTTAATTATATAATATCAGATAATCAAAATAATACAAAAGGAAATAATATATTTTTTGTTCCATGTGGAACATTTTTATGATAAAATACTGAATTAATTATATACTTTACACATGAGGAGAGAATTTAATGAAAAAATCAATTTCTATTAATCAATTGCAAAACTTTATTAAAAATATAGATTATAATCCCAATTTAAAAGAAAAATATTTTTTAAAGCTAATAGAAGAAGTTGGAGAATTATCCGAAGCCCTTAGAAAAGACACTCGGTTAATGGATAAAAATCATATTAAAGGAACTATAGAAGAAGAATTATATGACGTACTCTACTATATTCTTGCTATAGCTAATATATATGATATAGACATGGAAGAATGTATCTTTTTAAAAGAAGAGTTAAATAGAATAAAATATAATCATCCTGCTGGTATTGATTGTTAACTTAAATATTGAATGTAAACAAAAAAACTACTAAAGAATAATACATCAATAAGATTAGACTTAAGTATATCAGATTTACTTATTATAAGTGAAGGAAAATTTTAGAGAATAATAAACTCACATATAAATATAAAATCCAATGGAAAAGCAGAGTATATCATAAAATAGATAAATATTTTGAGTAACTAAATATGCAGCAATTGTGAATATAAAAATGAAAAAACAAAAGATTTGTCTGTTAGAAAATGGATTTATTCTAATAGTAATAGTAATCCTAAATATAGTAAAGGCAGAAATAATAGTATTAATATATTAAACTAAGGATTGAGAAAATTAGGGCATTCGGAATATCGTGTTGAAATAATCTCATTTATTTTCTTTATTTTCAATAGCAACACTTTAATCAAATAAAGCAATAACCTGATTTAGCTTTTTCAAAGCATTTGGAGTAATTTTAAGTGTCGATGTTGGTTCTCCTGTGCCACCGTAAATAAATGGAAAACTGAAAAGCCCTCTATCTACGATACAAGGCAATGAAAGACCCACTAAAGGAACACTGGCAATGGTATGTCCAGTTATCTTTTGGACTTCTTTTGGGGTTGCCATTTTCAATTGATTGCATCCTAAAATTCTCGACACTTCTTCTAAATTTACTCGCTCACGACTACCAGAAACAATCATCGCAAAATAGCCTTTTTCTGACTTTAGAACTAATGTAGGTGCTGTCTGACCTATTGCAATTCCAAAATAATCCACACCTTCCTGTGCTGTACAAATTTGTTTTTTGTGATGAATGATTTCAAATTGAACTCCACTTTCTTGTAATCTGGCTATTAAATTATCCATGAGAGGGTACTCCTTTTCTAAATTTTTCCGAAAATATATTTTTCCATAATTGGTTTACCAATATCTTGCTTCAACATACTAATCCGATTACTCGAAAATTGAAATTAGCAATATAAATATAGGGTAAAAACTATAGGGATTAACGCCTGTGGAGATAGTAGGTTGCAAGGTCTAAGAAACAAGAAAATTTAAAAGTGATTTTAGAAGTACTTGCCTTTAAATGTTTCACGTGAAACATTTAAAGGCAGGAGATTTTCCTGCCTTTATTTTTTCGGTATTTTAACCGTAACCTCTACATGATCACCTTTATCCTTTTCAACATATTGAGCTTCTACGCCACTTTCCTTTATAGCTGAATAAGCTTTCTTTATAGTATTTAGATAAATCCTTATACTTATTAAACTTTTAATATTTTGTCTAGATTCTTTTTCTTCTGTCTTTGTTAAATCATCTAATATATCTTCAACTAAAGCTTCCGTTCGACTAACATTTAATTCGTTTTTTATTACTTTATCTAAGATATTTCTTTTAAGATCATCATCTGGTAACTTTAATAAAGCTCGTCCATGTCTTTCTGTTAAATTATATTCTAATAAATCCTTCTTTATATCATCAGGTAATTTTAATAGCCTTAACTTATTTGCTATAGTAGATTGGCTTTTCCCCATTTTTTCTGCCAATTCTTGTTGTGTAAAGCTATGGTCTAATATTAAGTTGTTATATCCCTCTGCTTCTTCTATAAAATTTAAGTCTTCTCTTTGTAAATTTTCAATCAAGGCAATCATAGCAGAGTCCTTATCTTTATACTCAACTATTATAGCAGGAATATTTTCTAGTTCTGCTAATTCTGATGCTCTTAATCTTCTTTCACCAGCAATTAGTTCATAAGAATCTCCATAGATCTTTCTTACACTAATAGGTTGGATAAGTCCAAAAGATTTAATTGACTGACTTAATTCTTCTAAGGATTTTTGGTTAAAATCCTTTCTAGGTTGATAAGGATTTGGTTTAATGGATCCTATAGGAATATATTTTATTTCTGGCTGTATGTTCTTCATTACCATCCCTCTTCTCATTAAACTTTAATAATATATTTCTATATACAATAAATATTTCCTTCTTTATTGCCCAAATTTTTTTCAACAAATTATTCTATTTTACAACGGGTTTTTCTTTGGTTTCCCACCGGCTCTTGGATACTTTGTCGGAGTTTCTTTAACTTTTTCGATTATTATCAAACTATGATTAATTTCACTCATTGGAAGAGTAATAATTTTTTTATCTCTAACTTTTCCACCCAAGATTTTAATTGCATTTTCACTTTCCTTTAATTCTCCTTCTACATCAGGTCCCTTCATAGAAATAAAATATCCTCCTTTTTTTACAAAAGGAATACAATATTCGGAAAGAGTATTTAAAGAAGCCACTGCTCTAGAAATACAAATATCATATTGTTCTCTATACTCCTCTTTCCTACTTAATTCTTCTGCTCTTTTATGTATTGCTTCAATTTCTTTTAATCCTAGAGAACTTATGACTTCATTTAAAAATGTAATTCTTTTATTCAAGCTATCTAAAAGTGTAATATCTAGCTCATTCCTTATAATTTTCAAAGGCACCCCTGGAAAACCGCCTCCGGTACCTATATCTATTATTTTCTTTTTTCCATTAAATAATCCTGTTAATAAGGGTGTTAGACTGTCTATAAAATGTTTTATATCTATTTCTATATCATCAGTTATAGATGTAATATTAATTTTTTCGTTCCATTCTTTTAATAGTTTTTTATACTCTATAAACTTATTTATTTCCTCTTCCTTTAATTCGAACCCTAAAGATTTAGAGCCTTCGATTAAAGTTTCTATACTACTCATCTTTTTTCACTCCTACTTCCCTTCTTTTTTGTTCCAGATAAATTAAAAGTACATTTATATCTGATGGAGAAACTCCAGAAATCCTAGAAGCCTGACCTACTGAATCAGGTTTAATAGCGTTCAACTTTTGTTTAGCTTCATTGCTTAACCCTTTTATCTCATTATAATCTTGATCTTCTTCTAATTTCTTATTCTCTAGCTTTTTAAATTGTTCTATTTGGGCCATTTGTTTTTTAATATAACCTTCATATTTAATTTGAGTTTCCACCTGTAATCTAATTTCTCTTGGCAAGTCTTCCCTATCTTTATCTAATTCCTTTAGTATTTCATAATTCAACTCTGGTCTTCTTATTAAGTCATGAAGGCTTGATGGTGTTTTTAAAGGAGTACTGTTAAGTCCTTCTAAAAAATCATTATTTTCTTTAGTTGGTGTTATTTGAACTGTTTTTAATCTTTTAAGCTCTCTTTCAATAGCCTCTTTCTTATTTAAGGTTTTTTCATATCTTTCTTTTTTTACTAATCCTAGTTTATATCCTTTTTCTGTTAACCTTAAGTCTGCATTATCTTGTCTTAAAGTAAGCCTATATTCCGCTCTAGAAGTCATCATTCTATAAGGCTCATTAGTACCCTTTGTTACTAAATCATCGATTAATACTCCTATATACGCTTCGGATCTATCTAATATAAAAGATTCTTCCCCCTTAATATTTAAAGCTGCGTTTATTCCCGCAATAATTCCTTGTGCAGCTGCCTCTTCATATCCTGAAGAGCCATTTACTTGACCTGCAAAAAATAAATTATTTAATTCTTTATGTTCTAATGTTCTTTTTAATATTGTAGGATCTATAGAATCATATTCTATGGCATAGGCAGACCTCATAAATTGAACATTTTCTAACCCTATTATATTTTTATACATTTCTAATTGTATCTCTTCTGGTAAAGTAGAACTGGCACCTTGGACATACATTTCTTTAGTAGTAAGACCTTCTGGTTCAATAAATATTTGGTGTTGTTCTTTATCTGAAAATCTTACAATTTTATCTTCAATAGAAGGACAATACCTTGGTCCTACCCCTTCAATATCTCCTGCATACATAGGGGAACGATGTAAATTTTCTCTAATTATTTCATGCATTTTTGGTGTAGTATAAGTTAAATAACAAGGTACTTGCTTTACATCAAACTTTTTCTCCATGTTTAAAAAAGAAAAAGGAATTACTTCTTCATCGCCAGGTTGTATTTCCATCTTAGAATAATCTATACTATCTTTATGAACCCTAGCTGGAGTCCCTGTTTTAAATCTTCTTAAATTAAACCCCATTTTTTCTAATGAATTAGATAGCAGTATAGAAGGAAACATTCCATCAGGACCACTTTCATAATCAACTTCACCTATATAAACCCTACCTTTTAGATAAGTACCAGTTGCAATAACCACAGCCTTACAATTGTAAATAGCTCCTGTTCTAGTTAGTACCCCTTTTACGCAACCATTATCTAAAAAAATATCTATAACTTCACCTTGCCTTAAGGTTAAGTTAGGTTCATCCTCTAAGACCTTTTTCATCTCAATGTGATACTTTTTTTTATCTGCTTGAACTCTAAGAGAATGAACTGCCGGTCCTTTAGAAGTATTTAACATTCTACTCTGGATGAAGGATTTATCTATATTTAATGCCATTTCTCCCCCTAAAGCATCTATTTCTCTAACTAAATGACCTTTACCTGTACCACCAATATTAGGATTACAGGATAATGCTACTATAGAATCAAGGCTCATAGTTAAAATTAAAGTATTCATTCCCATTCTACTACTAGCTAAGGCAGCTTCACATCCTGCATGGCCTGCTCCTATTACTATCACATCATACTCTCCTGCTAAATAATGTTTAACTTCCTTCATCATTGGTGCCTCCTTACTTATTTACCAATACAAAACTCTGAGAAAATTTTATCTAATATGTCTTCTCCTACAGTATCCCCTGATATTTCACCTAAGTTTTCCCAACAATTTTTTAAATCTACTTCTATACAATCTAAGGGTACATAAGATTTTATAGCTGTTAATCCATCTGCTATATTTTTATAAGCTTTTTCTAATTGATTTTTATGCCTAATATTTGTAACAACAGTGTCAGAAAAAATTTCTACCTCTCCAGAATAAAACATGTTTTTTATACTCTTTTCTAATATATCTATACCTAGACCTGTAGTCATAGATGTAGTTATTATTTCCTTATCCCTTACCAATTCTTTTAAAAACTTTTCATCATATTTATTAGGTAAATCCGTTTTATTCAATAATATTATAGCTTTTTTATCTTGAATAAGTTCTATAATATGATAATCTTCTTCTGACAACTCTCTAGAAACATCAAATACAACTATAACTAAATCTGCTTTTTCTACAGTTTCTTTAGCCCTATCTACACCAATTTTTTCTACTAGGTCTTCTGTATCTCTAATTCCAGCTGTATCTATAATCTTTAAAGGTATGCCATCTATGTTTACATACTCTTCAATTATATCTCTAGTGGTCCCTGGTATATCTGTTACAATAGCCCTATTTTCTCTTAAAATAGCATTTAAAAGAGACGATTTCCCAACATTAGGCTTTCCTAAAATAACTGTATTTAATCCATACCTAAGTATTTTTCCTCTTTCTGCTGTATTTAAAAGAGCCTCAATTTTTTCCATTACTATTCTACCACTATTTTCTAAATCTTCATAGGCTACTTCTTCAATATCTTCATCTGGAAAATCTATGGATACTTCTACATGAGCAATCATCTCTAATAATATATTTCTAATCTCTTTTATACTTTTAGATAGACTTCCTTCTAATTGATCTAAAGAAACTTGAAAACTTTTATCTGTTTTAGACCTTATAATATCTATTACAGCTTCCGCTTGAGATAAATCTAATCTTCCATTTAAAAAAGCTCTTTTAGTAAATTCCCCTGGTTCAGCTAACTTTGCCCCTTCATTCAATAACAATTCTAATACTTTCTTTACTGAAATTATTCCTCCGTGACAATATATCTCTACCATATCTTCTCTTGTATAGGTATAAGGTCCCTTCATGTAAACAATTAGGACTTCATCTATTATTTGATCTTTACTCTTATCTATAATATGGCCATATAAAAGTTCTCGATTTCTTCCATCCTTTAAATTTTCTATTTTATTGCCCTTAAATACCTTACTTCCTATATTTAAAGATTCTTTTCCACTCATTCTTACTATACCAATTCCCGCTTCACCAATAGCTGTAGATATAGCTGCAATAGTATCTGCCATAATATCACCTCTTTTCATTAATTATAAAAAATACTTCAACATTAATGTACTTTAGGTTAACTCACATTAAGAAAAAATATACTTTCTTCTACATTATAAGAGAAACCCAGTAATATACTGGGTTTTAATAAACTATTTTGATTGGATAACTACCCTTCTATAGGGCTCGTCTCCTTCACTATGAGTAGTTATTCCCTCCATATTTTGTAACGCTGAATGAATTATCCTTCTTTCATAAGGATTCATTGGCTCTAATCTAATTGGTCTTTTGCTGTATTTGGCTTTCTCTGCCATCTTATTTGCAAGTCTTATTAAAGTTTCTTCTCTCTTTTTTCTATATCCCTTTATATCTACTACTATTTTTATATAATTTTCTCTATCTTTATTTACTACTAAACTTAAAAGATATTGGATAGAATCAAGAGTACTTCCTCTCTTGCCAATTAAAATTCCCATATCTGAAGAACTTATATTAGTTATATCCACATGTAAAGACATACCTTCTCTTTTTACTACACTCATAGCTTCAATATTCATAGATGGTAATAACCTATTCAAAAAATTATCTGCTATTTCTATAGGATCATTTACTACGGTCACTTTAACTTTTGCATCCTTTACACCAATTAATCCAAACAATCCTTTACTCGGTTCTTCCATCACTTCTACTTTTACATCATCTTGGTCAACATCTAACTCCCTTAAGGCTTCCTTTACAGCTTCATCAACAGTTTTAGATACCTTAACAACGGACCTCATATTATCTTGTCTCCTCCTTAATTTTACCCAAAGACCTGTTGGATATTAATTGCTGTATTACTTGGAATGTATTACTTATTACCCAATACAGTGCTAATCCAGCTGCAAAACCTCTTGCCGCAAAGAAAATCATAAATGGTAAAAATATATTCATAGTTCTTTGAGTTGCTTGGGCTTGAGGATCTGCTGTTGCAGCTGCAGACATTGTTAAGCTTTGTAAATAAGTAGTAGCTGCTGCCAATAGTGGTAATCCCCACATGTAAGGATCTGGATTTTCCAAATTTGCAATCCACAAGAAAGATTTATTCATAGCAGCATAAACTTGAGGATCCTTAAAGGCAAAAGTTACAGGATTTCCCATTACTTTAAAAAAAGCTATAATAATAGGAAATTGAATTAAAAGTATTAGGCATCCTGACATCGGATTATACTTATTCTCTTTATAAACTTCCATCATTTTGGCTTGCTGGGTCTGTGGGTCATTTTTATATTTATTTTGAATTTCCTTTATTTTCGGCTGAAGATCATTCATTTTCTTTGTTGACTTGCTTTGGTGAAGACTTATAGGCAAAAGTATCAATTTAAATATAATCGTAGTTATAATTATTGCCATAGCATAATAAGAAAATTTTTCTGGCTCTGTTCCTATATTTGAAACGATATCATAAACAAACTTTAGTAGTTTTCCTAATAGGTTACCTAGAAAAGCTGTCATTAATTAACCCCCTATCATTTAAGCGGATCATATCCTCCTTCATTAAACGGATGACATCTCAATACTCTACCTATAGTTAAATACGTTCCTTTTAAAAAACCATATTTTTTGTAGGCTTGAATAGAATATTCTGAACAAGTTGGATAAAATCTGCAATTTCTTCCTATTAAAATATATCTCGAAATAAATTTTTGATAAAATCTTATTAGCAAAATAGCTATTTTAGCCATTATTTTTCACCTTAATTCTTTAAAAGACCAGACAATTTTAGTAAATGAAGCATTGCACTTTCTAGCTCTTTATAAGAAATGTCTACTACATTTTTCTTGGGTATAAATATTAAATCATATCCTTCTTTAATATTATGGAAATTTAGTCTATATATCTCCTTCATTCGTCTTCTAACCTTATTTCTAACTACACTATTACCTATCTTTTTAGTAATAGAATACCCTACTCGTGAATTATCTAATCCATTTCTACGAATGTAAAGGATTAGATTTCTATTCCAATAATTTTTTCTTCCATTATAGACTTTTTTAAATTCCATATTGTTTCTCAATCTATACTTCTTATTCATTGCAATGCTCCCTTAGGTTTTCAAAAAATAGACAAAAAAATGACATTTAATAAAAAGGCCACATTTTAGCGGCCTTATGCTGTCAGTTTCTTTCTGCCTCTTTTTCTTCTTCTTTTTATTACTTCTCTACCTGCTCTTGTCTTCATTCTCTTTCTAAAACCATGCTCTTTACTTCTTTGTCTCTTTTTTGGTTGATAAGTTCTTTTCATAAAGCACACCTCCTTCAATGAGTACCTTCTCTATAAAGTAAGACTCTGTTCAAATAAATCTTTATTCATCCGAACACCAGCCGTCTTATCCACCGACTGTACAATTCTTTACTTAGCCTTGTACAGAATAAAGCATTAGAATTGCTAGCCATCGGATAAAAAATATATAAGAATATAGAGTTTTCTCTAATAAGAAAACATAAATACTACTATTGATTATATTTATTCAAGCCGTTTATGTCAAGATTTTTAAGTTCTAGCCTTCCACAGAATTACTTGTTAACAATATGTTCAACTTGTGGATAATTTTATTGAATATAATCTAGAATTTTGATATTATTAAATAAGCATGTGGATACTTTGTTTATTAAAATAAAATTCAATACTTATACACAAATTGTGGATAAAATGTGTATAAGTTTTTTATTCTTCTAATTTATTTTCTCCTAAACCCTCTAAACAACTCATTTATTATCCACATAAAAATAATGTACAGCTTTGTGGATATCCGATGTAATTATAATTATATCTTAAGTAATCACAGCTTGTTAATAGCTTATCCACAAATATTATACCATTTTTATTAAATATTATGACACTATTATTTACATTTTTTTGTTGATAATTTTGTTGATAATTTTTTTAATTGTTATAAACATTTTAAGTTAAGGCAATAATTTTAAATAAAATAGGAGGACTAAGAATGGTTTCAAATTTAGACAGTATTTGGAATGAAGTTCTAAATTTAATCAAAGTAGAATTAACAGAAGTAAGCTTTAATACCTGGCTTAAAACCATTAAACCCATTAGCATTTCTGGAAATAAAATAATATTAGCAGCACCTAATGACTTTACTAAAGGCATATTAGAAGGCAGATATTTAAATCTCATCAAAAATGCTATTACACAAGTTACACAACAAGAATATATTATTCAATTTACCATACCAGGAGAAGAAATATCTTTAAATATGGGACAATCTGCTATACAGGAAAATAATGATAATAATCAAAAATCTCAATTAAACCCAAAATATACCTTCGATACATTTGTAATAGGTAATAGTAACCGTTTTGCCCATGCTGCATCTTTAGCCGTAGCTGAAGCTCCTGCTCAAGCATACAACCCTTTATTTATATACGGGGGTGTAGGTCTAGGAAAAACTCACTTAATGCACGCAATTGGCCATTACATACTAAGCCAAAACCCTAGTTCAAAGGTAGTTTATGTTTCTTCAGAAAAATTTACTAATGAACTTATCAACTCTATTAGAGATGACAGAAATGATGAATTTAGAAATAGATATAGAAATATTGATGTTCTTTTAGTAGACGATATTCAATTTATAGCAGGAAAGGAAAGAACCCAAGAAGAGTTTTTCCATACTTTTAATGCACTACACGAAGCAAATAAACAAATTATAATATCTAGTGATAGACCGCCCAAAGAGATCCCTACATTAGAGGATAGGCTTAGATCTAGATTTGAATGGGGATTAATAGCAGATATTCAGCCACCAGATTTAGAAACTAGAATAGCTATTCTTAAAAAGAAAGCAAAAGTAGAAAATATCAGTGTTTCTGATAATGTTATGCTGTATATTGCAACAAAGATACAGTCTAATATTAGAGAATTAGAAGGTGCCTTAATAAGAATAGTCGCCTATTCTTCTTTAACTAACAGAGACGTTACTGAGGAATTAGCAGAAGAAGCTTTAAAGGACATTATATCTAGTAATAAACCTAGAGAAATAACAGTTGAGTTGATTAAAGAAATAATATCCCAAAATTTCAATGTTAAAATAGATGATTTCAACTCTAAAAAAAGGACAAGAGCTATTGCTTATCCTAGACAAGTTGCTATGTATTTAACTAGAGAATTAACAGATCTTTCTCTTCCAAAAATAGGTGATGAATTTGGAGGAAGAGATCATACTACTGTAATTCATGCTTGCGATAAAATAGGATCAGATATAAATGAAAGCTTAGATTTTAAAAAAAGAATTGAAGAAATAATTAAAGAAATCAAAGGAGAATAGTCAACAATAATTGTTAATTACTCTGTTAACTCTTTGTTGATAAGTAAAGTTATGTTTTTTGCTTTTAATCATGTGGATAACTAGAGTTTTAAAAATCATATTATTAACATGTTATTAAACTCTATAAATGTTCGTAATTTAGTTTTACACATACTTATCCACATATTAACAGCCCCTACTACTATTACTACTAATCTTTATATATTCTTTCTATATCTAAAATCGAAAAGGAGGTTTTAAAAATGAAAATAAGAATAGATCAAAAAAATCTATCTAAACACATCAATATGGCTCAAAAAGGTATTTCATCACGAACAACACTTCAAATATTAGATGGTATACTATTAGAAACAGTAAACGGAAGATTAAAACTAACAGGTACGGATTTAGAGATCAGCATAGAAACTTATGTGGATTGTGAAATAATAGAAGAAGGATCTATAGTAGTAAATTCAAGAATATTTGGGGATATTATTAAAAAATTACCTGAATCCACAATTAACATAGACGTGAAAAACAATAATATTAACATAACCTGTGAAAATTCAGAATTTAATATATTAGGAAATTCACCAACAGAATATCCGGATTTACCTGCAATTATAGATCAGAAATCTTTTACTATGCCAAAGGATCTTTTTAAGGGAGCAATAAGACAAACTGTATTCGCAACGACTCAAGATGAGACTAGACCCATTCTTACAGGAGTTTTATTAGAATTAGTAGATAAAAAGATTTCTTTTGTTGCTTTAGACGGATATAGATTAGCTCTAAGAAGAATACCAATTGATTCTTCCTTGGATATAAAAATTGTAATACCTGGGAGAGCTTTAAATGAGCTTAATAAAATAATAGAGGATAGTGAAGAGGATATAACCATTACAGCAGCTCCAGGCCATGTTATTTTTAATATAGGAGATACATTAGTATATTCAAGACTTTTAGAAGGCCAATTTTTAAATTATAGAGATATAATAAGAAAAGACCATAAAACTAATATTATAGTAAATAAAAAATTATTTCAGAACAGTTTGGAAAGAGCTTCGTTACTTGCAAAAGAAGAAAAGGCTAATTTAGTGAAGTTAAATTTATTAGATGGTCAAGTTATAATTAAATCCAACTCAGAAATTGGAAATGTAAATGAAAAAATTATTGCTAATCAAAATGGAGAAAATATAAATATTGCTTTTAATTCCAGATATATTTTAGAAGGTACAAAAGTGATTGAAGCAGAAGAAATAGAACTTAGTTTTATGGGAAGTTTAAATCCTTGTATTATAAAACCTGTTGGAGATGAAAATTATACTTATTTAGTATTACCAGTACGTCTTGCTCAAGATGATTATTAAAAAAGAGGTGGTTATTTTGCAAGAAATTTCTATAGATACGGAATTTATAAAACTTGACCAATTTTTGAAATATGCTAGTGTAGTTCAAACAGGAGGTCAGGCTAAAATGATGATTAGTGAAGGGATTATAAAGGTTAATGGTGAAGTTGTTTTAGAAAGAGGTAGGAAGATAAAGAAAAATGATGTAGTAGAAATTGAAGATTTTGATAGCTTTGTTGTGATATAATATATTATATTAGTTGCATTAAGGGGTGTATTTCTTGAATGTAGAAAGTATTAGGCTTATAAATTTTAGAAATTATAATAGCCTAAATATCAATCTTAATAAAAGAATTAACATTTTTATAGGAAAAAATGCCCAGGGAAAAACTAACTTACTTGAATCTATATATATGTGTGCTACTGGTAGGTCTTTTAGAACCAATAGGGATAAGGAAATAATAAATTTCAATAAAAATGAAGCTTATATTGGGGCTATGATAAATATAGACAATTATGAGAAATTTATAGAAATAAAGATGGAAAGAGATAAAAATAAAAGAATAAGAGTTAATAAAACTGAACTTAAAAATTATAAAGAATTATATAGTGGATTAAATGTAGTTATCTTTTCACCAGAAGATTTAAAATTAGTAAAAGGAGGTCCCCAAGAAAGAAGAAGTTTTTTAGATATGGGGATTTCTCAAATTAAGCCTGTTTATAAGTACAATATTAACAGATATAGTAAAATATTATTCCAAAGAAATAATCTTTTAAAGTCCAATAAATCGAAAAGTGAAATATTTAGTTTATTGGACATATTTGACGTGCAAATGGCAAAGATAGGAACAGATATAATTATAGAGAGAGCTAAATTTATAGAAGGGCTGTCTGACATATGTAAAAATATCCATAATATAACTACTTTAAATAATGAAGATTTAACGTTAGAATATATATCTAATGTTCAATTATTAAAAAACAAAACAAACATGGAAAAAGAATATTTAAATAAATTAAAAATGAATTTTTCAAAGGATCTGGAAATAGGCACTACTGAAATAGGTCCTCATAGAGATGATATTATTATGTATATAAACAATAGAGATGTTAAAACATATGGATCTCAAGGACAACAAAGAACAGTAGTTTTATCTATAAAATTATCTGAAGTAGAACTTATTAAAAAAGAAAGAGGAGTATACCCGGTTTTACTTTTAGATGATGTTTTTTCTGAGCTAGATGAGGAAAGAAGAAAGTATTTAACTAGGTCTTTTAATGAAATGCAAACAATAATTACTGCAACAGATGTAATTGATTTAGAGGAATTGCAAAATGTTGAAAGATCTATATTTTATATAGAAGAAGGTAAATTAATAATATAGAAAGAGGTTTCAAAACATGATTCTTCATATAGGTGAAAATATTTCTATACTTGAAAGGGATATTATATCCATTTTAGATAAAAAAGCTGTAGATAGTTCAAGGACTACAAGACGCTTTATTAATAAATTAATAGAAGAAGGATGCTTATATAATACTATAGATAAAGGTGTTAAAACATATATTATTACTTGTAAAAAAGAAATTCACAGTAATAATAGACGCCGCAAGAGTAGTTATGTACTTTATACATCGAATATATCGTCTACTACTCTAGCAAAGAGAAATACTATTAATGGATAAACTAAGATTGGAGGGAAATAAATGGCCAATGAAAATAATGGAAGACATTATACAGCTAATGAAATTCAAGTATTAACAGGACTGGAACCAGTAAGAAAAAGGCCAGGAATGTATATAGGAAGTACAGGTCCTAAAGGACTTCATCATTTGGTATATGAAGTAGTAGATAATAGTATAGATGAAGCTTTAGCTGGAATATGCGATACTATTAAGGTGACAGTTTTTGAGGATAACTCTATAGCAGTAGAGGATAATGGTAGTGGAATACCAGTAGAAGTTCATCCTCAAACAGGAAAATCTACTGTTGAAACAGTACTAACCATACTTCATGCAGGAGGAAAATTTAATAATAGTGCTTATAAAGTATCTGGTGGATTACATGGAGTAGGGGTTTCTGTTGTAAATGCCTTATCTGAATGGCTAGTAGCAAAGGTAAGAAGAGATGGAAAAGAGTATATGCAAAAATTTGAAAGAGGAGTACCTGTAACGGAGCTAGAAATAATAGGTGAATCCAATACTACAGGAACGACTATTTCTTTTAAACCAGACGGTGAAATATTTGAAGTATTAGAATACAATCTTGAAACTTTAGAATATAGATTTAGGGAAATGGCATTTTTAAATAAAGGTATAAAGATTTTATTAGAAGATAAGAGAAAGAATGTTAGCAAGAAGTTTCACTATGAAGGTGGAATAAAATCTTTTGTTGAGTATGTAAATAAAAATAAAACCTCTATACAAAAACAAGTTATGTATTTTGAAGCAGAAAAAGACGGTACAACAGTAGAGTTAGCTATGCAGTATACTGATGGCTATTCTGAAAATATTTTTACTTTTGCCAACAATATAAATACACAGGAAGGCGGTACTCATTTAAGTGGTTTAAAAACTGCCTTAACTAGAACTATCAATGAATATGGAAGAAAATATAATTATTTAAAAGAAAAAGATGAGAATCTTCAGGGAGACGACGTAAGAGAAGGTTTAACAGCTATATTATCAGTAAAATTAAAGGAACCTCAATTTGAAGGTCAGACTAAAGGTAAGTTAGGAAATAGTGAAACTAGAAGCATCGTAGAATCCTTAACTTATGATTTTTTAAGTAATTTTTTAGAGGAGAATCCAAAGGATGGTAAGATAATTCTAGAGAAAGCTATAAATTCTCAAAGAGCTAGAAATGCTGCTAGAAAAGCTAGAGAGTTAACAAGAAGAAAGAGTATTTTAGATAATACTACTTTACCCGGGAAATTAGCTGACTGCCAAGAAAGTGACTTAAGTATAACAGAAATCTTTATAGTCGAAGGGGATTCAGCGGGAGGTAGTGCAAAACAAGGAAGGGATAAGAAATTCCAAGCAATACTGCCTTTAAAAGGAAAAATAATGAATGTAGAAAAAGCTAGAATAGATAGGATCTTAGGCTATGAAGAGATAAAGGCTATGATTACTGCCTTTGGAACTGGGATTGGTGAAGAGTTTAATATTGAAAAACTAAGATATGGAAAAATAATAATAATGACGGATGCTGACGTTGATGGTGCTCACATAAGAACTTTATTATTAACATTCTTCTATAGGTATATGAAAGATTTAATAGATAATGGTCATATTTATATAGCTCAGCCCCCTCTTTATAAGGTGGGAAAAGGTAGAGCTTCTTATTATGCTTATAGTGATAAACAATTAGACGATATTTTGAAAGAGATAGGAAGAACCAATTATACAATCCAAAGATATAAGGGTCTTGGAGAAATGAACCCAGAACAATTATGGGAAACAACTATGGAACCAGAGAATAGAATACTCTTAAAGGTTAGTATAGAAGATGCTGTAGCAGCAGATGAAATATTTACAACTTTAATGGGGGATAAAGTAGGACCAAGGAGAAGTTTTATTCAAACAAATGCTAAATTTGTAAAGAATCTAGATATTTAGAGGTATAGAGAAATCTATGCTTCTTTTTTTTATCTAGTCATAGATAAAAATTATATCAATTTAGATACTTATAAATAAAAACAATTGTTAAAAAAGCTACATTTCAATTAATATATTTATTGGAGAATATTTACAACACTAAGGAGGCATAACTAATGAAATTTAAAAAAATATTAGTATTGTTTTTATCTTTAATATTAGTATTAAGTGTTGGCTGTGGCGAGAAAGAAGAGGTTTCTACAGAGCCAGAAAACGAAGAAAATGGTACTAATGTAGTAGAAGGATCAGAGGAAAAAATAAAAGATGGCGGAATGATGGTATTTGGTATAGGAGATGACCCTAAAATATTACATCCATTCTATGCTACAGATAGAGTTACTATGACTATTGATAATGCTTTATTTGATCCTTTATTTGTTAGGGATGGAAATGAGACTAGATATTATTTAGCTGAAAACGTTTCTGTATCTGAAGATAACTTAACTTATACAGTGAAGCTTAAAGAAGGGGTAAAATGGCATGATGGTGAAAATTTAACTGCAGATGATTTAATTTTTACATTGGAAAAGTTAATTGATGAAAAACAAAATGCAAATGCATATCAAAACTTTATTATAGGTGGAAAACCTATAAGTTTTGAAAAAGTAGATGACTTAACAGTAAAGATAATTTTGCCTGAAGTTTCAGTACCATTTATTGAAACCCTTGCAGGAGTTACTCCTATTGCAAAGCATATATTTGAAGGAGAAGAAGATTTTACAAAAAGCGAAAAAAATGAAAATCCTATAGGTACTGGTCCATTTAAAATGAAAGAATGGAACAAAGGAGAAAGTATAATTTTAGAAAGATTTGATGATTATCATAATGGGAAACCTCATTTAGATCAAGTGGTATACAGAGTTGTAGCAGATTCTAATGCTGCAAATGTAGCTTTTGAAAATGGTGAAATATCAGTAAGATATATAGATGTTAATGAATATGAAAAATATCAAAATAGCAATGACTTCAAAGTATATGGTTTTGATGAAGGTATGTTAAATTACATGGCTTTTAAATTAAATAATGATGATTTAAAAGACAAAAAAGTAAGACAAGCTATAGCTTATGCTTTAGACAAGGAAGAAATAATAAAAGGAGCTTATGATTCTTTAGAATATGCAGTTCCAGCTTATACAGTACTTACTCCTCAAACATTATATTATACAGAAGATGTAAATAAATATGAACATAATGTAGAACTAGCAAAAGATTTATTAAAAGAATCAGGAAAAGAAAATATTAAGCTTACTCTTGGATACATAAGTACATCTAAAGAACAAGAAAAAGAAGCTTTAATAATTCAACAAAAACTAAAAGAGATAGGAATAGAATTAGAGCTTATGCCATTAGATAGAGGAGCTTTTTATCAAAAATTATTTGAACCAGACAATCGTGATTTTGATTTAGTATTTAATGGATATATTATGGGACAAGAACCGGATAGTTATAAATTAATATTTACAAAAGGTGGTCCTTATAACTTTGTTGGATATGAAAATGAAGAAATGGATAAAATGTGGGTTCAAGGACCGATGGAAATAGATAAAGCTAAGAGACAAGAATTATATGAAAACATTCAAAAACAAATCATGGATGAAATGATACAATATCCAATATGTTATCCAAAAGCTCTTATAGCAGTAAGTGGAAATATTGGAGGAGTAGAAGAATCTAAATTAATGCCAATATTTATATTTGAAGATTTATCAAAACTTTATATTATTGAATAAAAGCAAAGTAAACTAGGAAATTTCCTAGTTTACTTTAGTTAATATAAATATTAAGGAGTATAATAATGACAAGATTTGTAATAAAGAGAATTATTCAATCTATACCAATTCTTATAATTATCTCTATTATATCTTTTTCTATAATAAGAATGGCACCAGGAGATCCAGTAAAGGTGTTTATTACCCCACAAATGACTTATGAACAAATAGAAAGAACTAGAACAAGACTTGGCTTAGATAAACCTATATATATACAATATTTTTACTGGATAAAAAACCTTTTAAAAGGTGATTTAGGATATTCTTTTATAAATTATCAACCAGTTATAAAACTCATCAAAGAAAGAATAGGTCCAACCATTGGGTTAATGGGCATATCTATGATTATTTCTGTTATTTTATCAATAGCATTGGGAACAATTTCTGCTGTCTATAAAGATAAATTCTTAGATAAATTCATTTCAAAAGTCTGCTATATAGGAATATCCATTCCTAGTTTTTGGTTTGCTATGATGTTGATATATACATTTTCTTTAAAGTTTAAGATACTTCCAAGTTTAGGAATGAGATCGATAGGAGTAAAGTCAACTTTAGATTTAATAAAACATGGAATAATGCCTGTTATAGTTCTTAGTTTTCCTAATACATCAATTCTGACCAGATATATAAGAAGTAATGTCATAGATGAGATGGATGAAAATTATGTAGATATGTTAAGGTCTAAAGGTTTAAATTACAAAAGAATACTTTACGTTCATATTTTAAAGAATTCTTTGCTACCTGTAATCACAATACTTGGAATGAATCTACCATCTCTAGTGTCAGGAGCTTTTATAACAGAAAGTATTTTTGGATGGCCAGGTATGGGAAGATTAGGGGTAGGATCTATATTCAACTTTGATTATCCCGTTATTATGGCTATAACAATGTTATCTTCGGTAATGTTGATTGTAGGAAATTTAGTATCTGATATCTGTTATTCTATTGTAGATCCAAGAATAAAGCTAATAAGGTGATTTAGATGAATGAGGTTACAATAAAAAAAACAAAAGAATATGTTAAGAAAAATAAGAGTATAAAAATATATGTTTGTATAATATCTATATTAATTTTATCCTCTATTTTTGCATTTTTATCTCCATATGATCCTACAAAAATAGATATAAACAATAAACTAGTAAGCCCAAACAAAAAACATATATTTGGAACAGACGATTTAGGAAGAGATTATTTTACGAGAGCACTTTATGGAGGAAGGGTATCTCTAACAGTAGGATTTGTTTCTATGATAATTTCAATGACTATTGGTACTTTAATAGGAGCTATAAGCGGATATTTTGGTGGAAGAATAGATAGTTTCCTTATGAGAACTGTAGATATAATTATGTCTATACCAAGTTTCTTTATAATATTAATTATAAATGCTTATTTTAAGCCGGGCATAGCTAGTATTATTCTAATTATCGGACTGTTTGGCTGGACAAGTGTAGCTAGAATAGTTAGGTCAGAAACTCTAACTTTAAAAGAAAGGGAGTATGTACTGTGTTCTAAAACTTTAGGAGGAAATAATTTTTGGATTATATTTAGACATATTATTCCGAACATATTATCTACTATAATAGTTTCTTCTACCTTAAATGTTGCTTCAGCAATATTAACTGAATCTTCTCTAAGTTTCTTAGGTTTTGGTGTAGTGGAACCTTTTTCATCTTGGGGAAGTATGCTTAGAAATGCTCAAAAATATATGCAGGATGCCCCTTACTTAGCAGCTTTTCCTGGAATATTAATATTGTTAACCGTTTTAAGTTTTAATGTATTGGGGGATATGTTAAGAGATGTTCTCGATCCTAGAAACATACAAAGTCAAAAATTTTAGGTTAAAAATAAAAGAAATGGACAATAATTTTTAATAAAGAGAAAATATGATATAATATTCCTAATATAGCAAATTATAATTTGCATACTGTTGTTAAGGAGGAAGTTATGGACAGGGAAACAGATAATATAATAGAAATCAACATTGAAGAAGAAATGAAGAAGTCCTACTTAGACTATGCCATGAGTGTAATAGCAAGTAGGGCTCTCCCAGATGTTAGAGATGGATTAAAGCCGGTTCACAGAAGAATACTTTATGCAATGAATGAATTAGGAATGACCCCTGATAAACAATATAGAAAATCTGCTAGAGTTGTAGGGGATGTATTAGGTAAGTATCATCCTCATTCTGATACCTCAGTATATGATGCTATGGTTAGACTTGCCCAAGACTTTAATACTAGATATCTTTTAGTAGATGGTCATGGTAACTTTGGTTCCATAGACGGAGATAGTGCAGCAGCCATGCGTTATACAGAAGTAAAAATGACAAAACTAACAATGGAAATGTTAAGGGATATAAACAAAGATACTATAGATTATAGACCTAATTTTGATGAAACTTTAAAAGAACCTATTGTTTTACCAAGTAGATTTCCTAACCTATTAGTTAATGGATCATCTGGTATAGCTGTAGGTATGGCTACAAATATACCCCCTCATAACTTAAAAGAAGTAATAGATGGAATAGTTATGTTAATAGATGAACCAGAAACAGATATAGAAGATTTAATGAAAGTAATTAAGGGTCCAGATTTTCCTACAGGTGCAATGATAATGGGGAAAGAAGGAATAAAATCTGCATTTAGGACTGGAAGAGGGAAAATTGCACTTCGTGCTGTAACCGAATTTGAAGAAACAAACAAAGGAAGAATGAGAATAATTGTAACAGAGCTACCTTATCAAGTTAATAAAGCAAATTTAATTGAGAAAATAGCTGAATATGTACGAGATAAAAAACTTGAAGGAATATCTGATTTAAGAGATGAATCTGATAGAGAAGGTATGCGTATTGTTATTGAATTAAAAAGGGATGCTAATCCAAATGTAGTGTTAAATAATTTATATAAACAAACTCAACTTCATACAACCTTTGGAGTTATAATGCTAGCCTTAGTCAATGGTGAGCCTAAAGTATTAAACTTAAAACAAGTATTAAAACATTATATAGATTATCAAAAAGAAGTTATTATAAGAAGAACCCAGTTTGATTTAAATAAAGCAGAGGAAAGAGCTCATATAGTTGAAGGATTAAAAATTGCTTTAGATAATATAGATGAAGTAATCAATATAATTAGAAGTTCTAAAGATGATTCTGTAGCTAAAGAAAGATTGATGAGTAGTTTTGGCTTGTCAGATAGACAATCTCAAGCAATTTTAGATATGAGACTTAAACGTCTTACTGGATTAGAAAGAGAAAAGTTAGAAGAAGAATATGAAGCACTTATAAAAGAAATAAATAGACTAAGAGAAATTTTAGCAAATGAAAGGCTTATATATCAAATAATAAAAGATGAATTATTAGAAATAAAAGAAAAATATGGTGATAGAAGAAGAACAAGAATAATGCCTTCTGCAGATGAAATAGATATAGAAGATATGATTGAAGAAGAAGATGTGGTAATTACACTAACTCACTTTGGATATATAAAGAGAATGCCTGAAGATACCTATAAGACTCAAAGAAGAGGTGGAAAAGGTATAATTGCTTTAACTACTAGAGAAGAAGACTTTGTAGAAGACTTATTTATTACTTCTACCCATGATACTATATTATTCTTTACAAATAAGGGTAAAGTCTTTTCTTTGAAAGCTTATGAAATTCCTGAAGGTGGAAGACAAGCAAAAGGAACGGCAATTATAAATTTACTAAACCTAACAGGAGATGAAAAAGTAACGGCTATCATACCTATAGAAAAATATGATCCAGAAAGTAATTTAGTTCTTGCTACAAAAGAAGGTATTATAAAGAAGACTAAATTAAACAAATTTGAAAATATAAGGAAGAATGGCATAATAGGTATAAGCTTAAAAGAAGATGATGAGTTAATAGCTGTTAGAAAGACCAATGGAAAAAGGGAATTAATAGTGGTTACTCTTAATGGAATGGCTATTAGATTTGATGAAAATGATGTTAGAGAAATGGGAAGAGGTGCTATGGGAGTCAAAGCTATTACTTTAGGTAAAAATGATAAAGTAGTAGCTATGGATTTAGTTGAAGAAGATAAACATCTTTTAGTAATAAGTGAATATGGATTTGGAAAAAGAACCTCTTTAGATGAATATAGAGTTCAAAACAGAGGAGGAAGAGGGCTAAAAACTTATAATATAAAAGATAAGACTGGAAAAATAGTGTCTGCAAAAGTAGTTGATGAAAATGATGAGATAATGATGATTTCTCTTGGAGGTACTATAATTAGACTTAAGGCTAAAGATATATCGATTATGGGAAGAAGCACTCAAGGGGTTACTCTAATGAAAATGAAAGATGATCGAGTTGTAGCTGTAGCTAAATATGTAGAAGTGACAGAAGAATAATATTAGGGCATCTCAGATTAATGAGATGCCCTTTGATGATTAAGGTAAAAAACTGTTATATCCTAGTATTTTACTTTACATTAGTTATTATTTATTATAAAATTAATATAAATTGTTATGGAAATAAAGGAGGTTTTCCTATGTCTTTAAATATATCTATAAACTTCAATGAAGAAGAAAATTTATGGGTTTTTTCACCAGAAGGTGAAGTAGATATTTATACTTCTTCTAAGTTTAAGGAAGAAATTTTAAGAGCTTTTGATACAAAAAAAACAGACTTATTGATAAATGGTAAAAAGTTAGATTATGTAGATAGCACTGGTTTAGGTTCTTTAATAAGTATACTTAAAACAGTTAAAGCAAATAATAATAAAATATATTTAGAAGATATTAAACCTAATATTAGAAAGTTATTCGATATAACAGACCTAGATAAGTTATTTATAATTAGAGGTGAAGGTAATGAGTAAAGATGTTGTAAGCCTTATCATTCCAAGTAAACCAGATTATATTAGTGTAGTTAGATTAACTACTTCAGCCATAGCACATAAGATAGGACTAAATATTGACGAAATAGAAGATGTTAAAGTATCTATAGCAGAAGCGTGTATTAATGCTTTAAATCTAAATGGTAAGGAAGAAATATCAATTGAATTTGAAGTAGAAGAGGACAAGCTGGTTATTAGGGTGAAGAATGTAAAAGAAAACATACCTTATGAATTAAGTGAAGGAAAGGAAAGAGAGCTTGGATTGCTTATAATTAAATCTCTAATGGATGAAGTTAAGTTTAATGAATATGGAATAGAAATGATAAAATATATAGAGGATGGTAGTAAATGATAAAAAGTAACTACTATGAAAGTGGAGATATACAAAATATTGAAAAGTCAGATACTAAAAGTCTATTTAAAAGATTAAAAGATACTAATGATCAACAGATTAGAGAAGTTTTAATTGAAAGACATCTATATATAGCAGAAATTCTATCTAAAAAATATGCTAATAGGGGTATCGACTATGATGATATATACCAAGTTGCTTGTATAGGACTTATCTATGCTATAGATAGGTATGATGTCAATAAAGGTTTTGAGTTTTCAAGTTTTGCTACACCTACTATCATTGGAGAAATAAAAAAGTACTTTAGAGATAAAGGTTGGACCATTAGAGTACCTAGAAGAATCCAAGAATTATCTAAGAAGATAAATAATGCAAAAGTATTATTAAGTCAGCAATTGCAAAGATCACCTACAGTAGAAGATATAGCACAGTATTTAAACTGTTCAGAAGAAGAAGTTTTAGAAGCTATGGAGGCTAGTAAAGTTTATACTCCTCAATCTCTAGATGTAACTTATGATTCAAACAATGATGATAAGGATGTAAATTTAGCAGAACTTATAGGAGAAGAGGATGTATACTTTAGTAAAATAGAAAATAATGATTTCTTAATGAGAACTATGGAGAAGCTAAATGAAGTAGAAAAACAGATATTAATAGAAAGATATTTTAATAAGAAAACTCAAGTAGCCATAGCAAAAGGGTTAGATATATCTCAGATGACTGTTTCAAGAATAGAAAAGAGAATCTTAGAAAAGTTCCGAAAGGAAATAGAAAGAACATTGTTATAAGCCAGAAATAGTGTTATGATCAGTAATATAGATATAATCTATAAAAAAATGAAAAATTTTATCAGAAACTGTTGACAAAAAGTTAAAAACCCTGTATGATAATAAAAGTCGGCTGGAACACAGCAACAAATCAACTAGAAAAAAGATTTTAAAAAAGTTGAAAAAAACAGTTGACAAGAAGTTAAAGAAATGTTATAGTAATAAAGTCGCCTCAACAAGAGGAGACGAAGAACCTAGAAAACTAAACAGTGTGAAATACTTTGAGTTAGAAATTTATTCAAAGAGAAATAAAAGAGCTAATCAAACTTTTAAATGAGAGTTTGATCCTGGCTCAGGACGAACGCTGGCGGCGTGCCTAACACATGCAAGTCGAGC
>NZ_JAHLPM010000005.1 GCF_018917865.1 Tissierella simiarum | reverse complement strand
GATTTTTAGTTATGGTTGGCTAGACCTAACTTTATTATATCAAAGGAGGTTTTGTTTTTTTACTCACCGCTAAAAGCTCTTTAGAACCACCCGCATAGCGGGTGGTATTCATAATACAAAGAAAAGTTGTTAAAAATATTTTTAACAACTTTTTTATCCTAATCATTTATATTTAAGTTTACCCATTCCTTCTCAGCTTCTTTATAAACTGTTTTTCCATCTTCCATATAAGCTATAAAAACTGTAGGTTCTATCTTGGAAGTAGATACTACAAAGGAAAATTTTACGTTAGTTGCTACACCCCACTCCCCTTTATTATTCATACATACTATAGACATGGCTCCAGCTTTTCCTCTTTTTTTCTCTAGATTATTATGTAGTTCATATAACGCCATTTCTGCTGCCTGTTGTGGAGTATAATCTTCCTTCATAAGTCTTACTACTTCATAGGATATACATCCTTTCATAAGATCTTCTCCTAATCCCGTAGCAGTTGCTCCACCTATTTCACTATTTACATAAAATCCAGAACCAGGTATAGGAGAATCTCCTACTCTACCTCTCTTTTTCATAAACAGCCCACTTGTAGAGGTAGCAGAAACCATTGACCCTTTTGTGTCTAGAGCCACCATTCCAACTGTATCATGCCCATCATAAGGAGTTAAATTATTTCTATAAACCTCCTTTTTTCTTTCTTCCCACTTTCTTTTGGATTCCTCTGTTAGCATATTTTTTCTCTTAAACCCATTGCTAGTTGCATATTCCTCTGCTCCTTTACCTACTAAAAAAATATTAAATCTATTTTTACTTAAATCTTTAGCAATAGAAATTGGATTTTCAAAATCCTTAATTCCTGCAACAGCACCTATAGATAAATTATCTCCATCCATATAAGCTGCATCTAATTCTACCTCTCCCTGCTCATTAGGTAAGCCTCCGTAACCTACAGAAGTATAATAAGGGTTGTTCTCTACACATTGTATAGCTTTTTCTATGGCATTACCTGATAATTCCTCTTTTCTTAACAACTTACTTCCCTCAACAACACCATCTAAAGCCATTCTCCATGTAGCAATGATTCCCCATTTCATAATACCACCTCCGATTAATATTTATCATCTTTATTATACAAAACACTGTGCTTTTAGCACAGTTTTAATAATATATAGATGATAATTTTATTTCTCCCATTAACCTTTTTACATTATTCATTTCAACTTTTCCCGTCTCAGCTTCCATAGCATTAGCAATTCCACAGGCTACTCCAAGTTTAAGCATCATATCATAATCATAATTTCTCTTCATAGCAACAGCAAAACCTGCTACCATTGAGTCTCCCGAGCCTACAGGATTTATAGCTTCTACTTCTGGAATATTTATTCTATATACTTGATCTTCACTTAATACAATAGCACCTTCGTTACCTAAAGATATTATTACTATTTTTATACCTTTTTCAATTAAATAGTTACCTGCTTTAACTATTTCTCCCTGTGTTTGAAGCCTTATACCAAGTAAATTTTCTAATTCTTCTTTATTCGGTTTAACCATATATGGAATAGCATCTATCCCATATTTTAAAGCTTCCCCACTGGTATCCAATATAACTATTTTATTATTTCTATTGGCTATAGCTATTAAATCTCTATATATATCTTTAGGGACTCCCAAAGGTAAACTACCAGAAATACATATAATCTCTGATTTATTTATTAAATAAGTATATAATTCATAAAATTTAATAAGTTCTTCCCTAGTAATCCTAGGACCTTCTTCTAAAATTTCTGTTTGAATCCCATCATCTGAAATTATAGCTAAACAGCTCCTAGTTTCCTCTTTAATTTGTATAAATTCATGCATAATTCCCATATCTACAAATCTATCGTGTATATATTCACCACTTTTGCCACCTAAAAATCCTGTAGCAAATACTTCTTCGCCAAATATATTAATTACCTTAGTTACATTAAGGCCTTTTCCTCCAGGAGTATATTGAAACTCTTTTGCTCTGTGTATTTTTCCTTTATCAAATCCATGTACTGAATATCTCCTATCAATAGACGGGTTTAAGGTCACAGTTAAAATCAAATGATTTCACCCCCTTTATTTTCTGTTGGCACTACCACATACTAATATCTTTTTCTTTACTATATTCTTTACCCTTTCCTTTGCTGGATTAAAATATTTTCTTGGATCATTTTCTTTTGGATTCTCACTAAAGTATGTCTTAATTTCATCTGAAAAAGGAATTTTTAATTCAGTAGCAATATTAACTTTACAAATTCCTAATTCTATGGATCTTTTTATACTATTGTCTGAAATCCCTGAAGCTCCATGTAAGACTAAAGGTATCTCTACAATTCTACTTATTTTTAGTAATCTATCAAAATCTAATTTGGGTTCAAATTTATATATACCATGAGCTGTTCCAATGGCTACTGCCAAAGAATCCACTCCTGTTCTTTTTACAAACTCCAAAGCTGCATCTGGGTTGGTTAGCATTGCATCCTTTCTATCAACAATTATATCATCTTCTTGTCCACATAACTTACCTAATTCTCCTTCTACTGTGGCTTCATTTTTATAAGCAAATTTAGAAGCTTCTTTTGATATCTTTATATTTTCTTCAAATTCTAACTTAGAAGCATCTATCATAACAGACTTATATCCTGCATATATACATTCTTTCAAAAATTCTATATCTTCGCAATGATCTAGATGTAGTGCTATAGGTATATTATACTTCTTTGCTCCTACCTTAGCCATAGCTATCATATAATCCATACCCGCATATTTTATAGTGCCAGGAGTAGTGGCTATTATAACAGGAGATTTCATTTCCCAAGCACCTTCTAATACGGCTTGTAGAGTTTCTAAATTGTGTATATTAAATGCTGGTACAGCATATTTTTTTCTCTTTGCATCTAATAAAATTTTCTTTGTTGAAACTATATCCATAAAACAGCCTCCTTATTAATAATGAAATCTCTTAAGAGTATATATTTACTATGTTTTATAAAATGTAGCCGCGATAAATCGCGGCTATTTAGATTTTTAAATACCATCTTCCCTTTTAATATTCTTTTTATTACTGATTGCATTATTAAAAGATGCTATTCCTTCTTTTCCAGTATATAATCCTTTTTCAATTATTTTATTAATCAGTTCTAATTCTCTGTTCATTAATATTTCTATCAATAAAGGTAGATTAGTCCCTGCAATAACCTTAGATTTCTTAATATTTTCTGACAAAATAGCACAAATTTTAAAAGGTGTGCCACCTATTAAATCTGTCAGAAAAATTATTCCGCTGGTTTCTTTCATATTATTCATTGTCTCAATTATTTTTTCTTCTAAAATCCAACTAGAATCCTTTTCATTAAACTCTATTCCTTCTAGACAAGGCTGTTCACCTAAAATTAAGTTAATTGAACTTATTAATCCTTGAGCGAACCTCCCATGACCTACTACAATTATTCCATACATTTTTTTATCTCCTTCATATATCTAATTTTTAAAGCATTCCGATTAGATGACCTAATACTCCTATAACTACTGTAATAAATATCAACATAACTGGTGAAAAATCTTTTTTCAGCAGTCTATACATCAGTAGTGCGTAAGCCAGAGGTAATAGCTTTGGCATTACTTGAGAGTCTAACAACTCTTGAAGTATTACTTCATTACCTTCCGTTCTTATAACTATCTTCGTACTTAAATTAATAAATGAAGCAATTAAACCGCCAACTACAGTTAATCCTAATATAGAAGCTGCTCTAGAAATACTTTGGGTATTTGTCTTAAGCGATTCTGTAGCTTTAACACCTGTGTTATATCCATAATTCATTAATCCAAATCTAAGTGCAAAATGAACAACATTAAACATAATTAGAAATACAAAAGGACCAGCAATATTTCCCTGCATAGCCATAGATGCTCCTATCCCTGCACTAATTGGCAATAGTGTCATCCAAAACAAAGCATCTCCTATGCCACCTAAGGGTCCCATAGTAGCAACTTTTATTGCCCTAATAGTATCTGGACTTTCTTTTCTTTCCTCCATTGCTATCACTATTCCCATAATGAAAGTCACTAAAAATGGGTGGGTATTGAAAAATTCCATATGCATAGACATAGAATTAGATAAATCCTCTTTATTCTTATGGATTTTCTTTAGTCCAGGAATTAAGCCATATAGCCATCCACATCCTTGCATTCTTTCATAATTAAAAGATGCTTGCAAAAATAATGACCTCCAAGTCATTTTATTTAAGTCTCTCTTTGAAATAACCTTATCAATGTTAGTATCTGTATAGCTATAACTAGATTCCATCTGTCCTTGCCCCCCTTCTAATTACTTGGCCCTCTCTTGATTTATTCGTAAAATAATCATATAGTGCTATTGAAACTCCAACTAATGCTATAGCCAATATTGGTAAATGAAGATAAGCAGCCAGTATAAAACCTACTATTAAAAATGCTACATATTCTTTCTTTAGCATAATCTTTAATAGCATTGCGAATCCTATAGCAGGCATCATGCCTCCTGCAACTTCTAATCCTTTAATCAACCATGCAGGCATTATTTCTACAACTTTTTGAGCCGACTCCGCTCCAAAATATATTGGTAAGAAAGCTATTATTGCATAAAATATAAATAATGTTAACATGCCTAAATAGTTTATTCTTTCTATTCCTTTTGTATCGGCTTCTTGTGCATATTTATCTGCTTTATGCATTACTGGTGAAAAGATTGTAAATATTAAAGTAATTGCCCCTTGTACTGCTACAGCGAAAGGTACTGCAATTCCAACAGCTACTTGTGGATCCTGTTTGGTAAGTATAGCAAATGCACTACCTATAATACCTCCAATAACTACATTAGGAGGTTGAGCTCCTGCTAATGGCACTGCCCCCATCCATACAAATTCCAAAGTAGCTCCTGTTATTAGTCCCGTTTTTAAATCTCCTAGTATTAAACCTACAATCATACCCGTAAATACTGGTCTATGAATATGTGTTAAACCGTCAAATAAATCTATACCTGCTATTCCAGCCCAGACTGCAACCAGTAAAGACTTCAAAAACATATTCTTTTCCCCCTTAAACTTTATTTATTAACCTTATTTAAACTTTAAACAAGGATAACATCTTAAATAAATTCAAGAATATCTTTTTTTCTTTCATCAGGTACTCTACGAATTTCTAACTCTACTCCTAATTTATGTAATTTTCTAAAGGCTTCAGCATCTTTTTCATCTATTGAAACTGTACTACTAATTTGTTTTTTACCTTCTTTAAAATGCATATTACTGATATTCACTTTTTTAATTGGCACCCCTCCTTCCACCATTTTAAGAACATTTTCTGGAGTTCTGGTTACTAAAAATATTAATTGATCATCTGCCGCCTTATGGATTTTATCAATGGTTTCTTGGATAGTAAAATATCTTGTATCAACAGTACTAGGAGCTGCCATATCCATTAAGTTTTGCTGTATATCATCATAAGCTACTTCATCATCCGCTACCAAGATTAAATTTGCTCCAATATGATTAATCCAAGTTAGACCTACTTGACCATGAATTAGACGATTGTCTATTCTCGTTAATAAAATATTTGACATCAAATTACCTCCCTTAAATTTGATATTTATAAATTTTTACTCCTTTAACAACTCTATTGACTAACCCATTTGGATTGGGATTGTCTGGCTCTACATCAGTTCTTATGGAATACTTTAAAGCAAAAATTTGAGCAAATAATACATAAAGTAGAGATATAAATCCTTCATTGGTTATACCGTCATCTTCTTCAGTCAGATATAGTTGATTATGAGAATTTATATCTACTTCATTACACCTAATACTTGAAATTGCTATAATTTTATGATCTCCTGAATCCCTATATATTTCTTTTAGCAAGTCCATATCGTATTTTCTACTATAAGGGTCCATAGATAAATACATGAATACCAATGTCTTATCATTCACTATAGATTTAGGTCCATGTCTAAATCCTAGTATAGACTCGCTATAAGATACTATCTGACCTCTTGTTAATTCTAGAAGTTTTAAAGCACTTTCTTTAGCTATACCATGTAAACTTCCAGTTCCTAAGTACGCTACTCGCTCATATCCATAACTAATAATTTCTTCTAACTGCTTATATCCTGATTCTAATATATTTCTGCCTATACCTATCATCTTAATGACTTCTTTTTTATTCTTACTGAAATTTTCTAGATCAAATATTAACAGAGAGGTTAAAGTCATACAGGAAAAGCTGCTAGTCATAGCAAATCCTCTATCATTTGATTCTTCAGGCATTAAAATCAGTAATATATTATCTTTATTTTTAGCTATATCAGCTAGATGTCCATCTTTATTGCAAGTAATAAAGATATGATTTACATCATCTATTAATTGATTAGCTAAATTGTATGATGCTAAACTTTCTGGACTGTTACCAGAGCGGGCAAAAGAAACTAAAATAGTGGGAACTTCCTTTTTAAAATATGATGTGGGATTGGCTACAATATCTGTAGTAGGTATTGATTCGTATATAAATTTTCTTTTATTAAAATAGGGTGTAATAATGTCACCTATATATGCTGAAGTTCCTGCTCCCGTAAATATAACGCGAACACTTTTCTTTTTTAGTTTTTCTTTTAAAAAAATATCTATTTTATCAAAATCTTTTTCAACAATTTTAATAGTTTCTAGCCACAATTCAGGCTGTTGAACAATCTCATTAGCAGTATATAAGCCATTTAAATCATCCCATTGTTTTTTATCTAGTCCAAACAATTTGATGCCCCCTTTGCTTAATTATCGAAATGATGTCATGTTGTCATTACCAGTTATTCTAAAAAAATTTATTTTTCTAACAGAACACGATATTTAAACCTATCTCCTCTAGCTATACTCTTAGTATACTCAATAATTAAATTACCTTCATGAGTTATTCTTTCTATCATCATACTTGATAATCCTTCATGATAATTTAAAAGCTTTGCTTCATCTTTTCTAGTAAGAACTGGTTGAAATATTTCCTCTGCACAAGTAAATACCGTATTATATCTTTGTGTTAGAATATCGTACATAGCATTTTCCTGTAGATCCTTTTTTGTTATTCCTGGAAACCTATCATATAAAACATAACTTGTTTCAAGCATCATCGGCTCCCCGTCAGCTAATCTTAATCTGGTAAACATATACACTTTATCTCCAGAATTTATTTTCATTTTCTTAGCTAATTTTTCATCAGATTCAATTATTTGAAAATCCATTACATTAGAAGTAGGCTTTTTTCCTATTTTCTTCATCTCTTCAGTAAAACTATAAAACTTTAATAGATTTTGCTTAAATTTCTTAGGCGAAACAAAGGTACCTTTTCCGTGAACTTTATAAATATAGTCATCCTTTTCTAATTCTTGAATTGCCTGTCTTACAGTTGCTCTACTTACATCAAAAATATCACAAAGCTCTCTTTCAGAAGGCAGCTGATCATTTTCATCTAGATTATTTGTTTGTATCATTTCAATAATGGCATCCATAAGTTGATAATCTAATGGAATTCTTCCTTGTTTATCTATTATTTTCATTTCTACCACCTTTAGTTATTATGATAACTGGTAATTACCAGTTATCATAATAGTACAATACTTTCTTAATAATGTCAATTATAAATTTAGAATTTTAGATAATTCTACATCCTAAAGTTTTTTCTGCTTCTTTTAATGCAAATTCATGGGCTGCTTCATCAAAAGATGTAACTCCATCCCTATATATATTTACTTTATATGAAATGTTTCTTCCATCAGCAGCTGTATATAATATACATATATTTGTGCAGACTCCTACTAAATAGATTTCGTCGACTCCCTTTTCTCTTAAATATAAATCTAGATCAGTTCCATAGAAGGAACTATACCTTCTTTTTTTAATAATCTTATCTCTTTTTTCCACAGGTAATTCTTCTATTATTAAGGCTCCTTCTGTATTTGCTACACAGTGACATGGAAACATTTGAAATTCACTATCATCAGTTTCATGATTATCACATACATAGATAATAGGATTATTTTCTTTTCTAAATTCTTCTATTTTCTCCTTTATAAAAGGGACTAGTTCTTCTCCTTTTCTCCCCACATAAAGAGAGCCATCTTCTCTAATAAAGTCATTTAACATATCGATTATAAGAAGTGCTTTCAAAATATATCCTCCTCTATTTAAAACCTATATTTTTTCTTTTCTCCCATACCAAAACATTCTACTAACTCAATTTTTTTATTGTCACTTATAAAAAATCCTTCAAATGCTCCTATTGGAGCTTCATAGTCTGAATATATCAATATGTAATTAAATTTGACTTCCATTTTTTCCTCTGGATAAAAAACTATGTTCACTTTTTCATAGTTATCTTTAATATACCAAACTTCCTTAGGAATATATATCCTCTCTACCTTAACAGGCGGTAATGGATGGGCTTTGCCTTCATGCCATAGGCAATTCTCATTATAGTTTTCCTTATCTGTTACTTGGTTGTCTGTTAGATTAAACCCAATTACACTACCATCATCTGACATACCCCATCCGGTGACCCAATCATATTCTAATTTATATGGATAAAATCCTTTATGATCATCTATAATCATACGAGAATCTAAAGTATTAAAGGTAATCTTTTCTTCATCAATACAAAGAAATCCTTCCATCGGCATGAAATTCTTATGTGAATAAATAGCCCTATTTTCTCCTAAAGGCATACATGTTACCATAGGTTCTGTGCTGTGATGAGCTAATAATTTTAAATTTAAGTAAGGAACACTTCTATAACCATGAATCGTACATTGTATTTCTATATTTCCTTCTTTTACTCTATTTTTTATCTTCATTAAAAAATTATTTGAAATATAACTAGTTTGACTGTTCAGCATTCCTTTCCCGATAGAAGTCTTTCTAGGTAGTGTAAATTTTTGTATTTTAATTAGTAGTTTCTTGATTCTATCATATATCATTAAACAAACTATGGAAGATAATTTAGCATTATATATGGCTCCAAATATAAATACTTTATCATTACCTGCCTGAAAAGCTTCCCATTCTTTTAATCTAATGTTATTAAACCAAACAGGATATTTTTTCCCTAAAGGATTTAATGCGTCTAGCATATTTACATTTTCTATAGCTTTATTATAATTTCCGAATTTAAATTTTCCTTTTTCTACAATATACTTAGGAGATTTATTTATACTCCTTTTATACTCTATCCCAGAACAACCTTCCATAACTATCTCCTTTCCCTATTTATGCCTAGTCTATTCCATAACTACCATTATTAGAATCCATAAATATTGGTAATTTTAAGGGATAAAAGGTGAAATATATAAGAGATAATCCAAGCAAAGTAAATAACAACAACCCAATAATATTTAATCTATAAGAAACTCTCTTTTTCATTATCTTCATGCTTATGAACTGACAAAGTATTGCCCCTATAATAAAGGAAAGAATATCTAGAAATAAAATTTCTTTTTTAGTAAAAAAAGTATATGTATAAAAAAACAAAATTATAAACAGTTCCATAGTAAAGATACCTAAAAATTTAGCCCAAAAAAATCCTGTAGTATGTTTCCTAATAAACCAATATTCTATTATTGTAAAAAAAACTAAAGACCAGTATCCTAATTTTAAATGTTCCCAAACACTTTCATTTATCGGACTAAACATTCCAATTATGGTCAATTTACCTGACCAATCATAAGTAAAATGCAAAAGAGAACCTACAATAACAATCCAGAAAATACCTGCAACTTCCCATTTGGTAACTTTGCCTTCATCCTTATACATCAATATTAGCGTACTAAAACTCTCTAGTCTTAGTACTCCACCCCCATTCCTTATTATTTTTACTTACTCCACTTTATAATAATTTTTATTAGATATTAAAAAATATTAAAGTTATCTTAACTTAATATTTTAAATAATGTTCTTTTATATACAGCCTAAATAATAGAATTTACATATAACGAAATTTAATACTATCCAAAATTTCTAATGAATTTGAGGTAATACTATGTTGAATAAACTTATTATATTATTGATAATACTTCTATCCCTATTATCTAAGAATCGACCTATGACTTACGGGGGACTTTTTATATTTCTTTTATCTTTTCTAAATAAGGAATATTTAAACAGATTGGATAAGGGGATATTTCTTACACTGGGAATGACTAGCCTTATTATCTGGATGTTAATTCCCCTTATTCAAACCTCTGCTACTATTAATTCTTTTCATTTAAAAAGCTATTTAAATCTGGAAGGCCTTGTATCTTTTATTAGTGGATTAATGATTGTAATAATTGCTTCAAAAGGTAGTCGCTTTATAAATGATAATGTTTCTTCTTTACTTGGAATTACTTTAGGTTCTATAATAGGAGTTGCTTTTTTAGGCGGAATCCCTGTAGGAATGTTGAGTGGAGCAGGAATGGCCTATCTTATAGTAAAATTAATTAAAATCCTAATAGGAGATTCTTGATTATAATGCTTTCCTATAAATATCTAATACATCTTCATAATCTAAAGGTTTGAAATTCCCTACTTTACCTCCTTTATACTCAATTACTGCTTTAGCCATAGTTTCAATTTTCTCTTCTCCTATTCCTACTTCTCTTAAAGTCATAGGTATTCCTAAAGAGATAAAGAAATCTCTAGTCTTTTCAATAGATTCTTTTGCTATTTCCATATCACTTTTTTCTCTTTCAATATTCCATACATTTATACCATACTCTACGAATTTATATAATGTAGTTTCATCTAAAACATGTTCCATCCAATGAGGTGTTAATATAGCTAAGCCAACTCCATGAGTAATATCATAATATGCACTCAATTCATGTTCTAAAGGATGTACACTCCAAATCGAATCTTTCCCATATGCTAGCAATCCATTTATTGCTAAACTAGAAGCCCACATAAGATTAGCCCTTGCTTCATAATTTTCAGGCTCATCTATAGCAATTCTACCATAGTGAATACAAGTTTTTAGTAAGCCTTCAGCCAATCGATCTTGAAGATAGGCTCCTTTCACTTTGCTGAAATAGGATTCAAAAATATGGCTCATAATGTCGGCAACTCCTGCTGCCGTTTGATAAGGAGATACAGTATAAGTATAAGTAGGATCTAATATGGAGAATTTAGGAGACATGTCTGGATGACCAACACCGTATTTTTGATTCGTTTCCATATTGGTTATTACACCACCAGCATCCATTTCAGAGCCAGTTGCAGCTAAAGTTAGTATACATCCTATAGGTAGAACTTTTTCAATCTTTGCCTTTCCAATTACTAAATCCCAAGGATTTCCATCATAATAATAAGCTGCACCTACAGCTTTACAGCAATCTATTGTACTTCCTCCACCTACGGCTAAAATAAAGTCAATATTATTTTCTCTACATATTTTAACACCTTCAATAACAGACTCAACTCTTGGATTTGGCTCTATGCCACTTAACTCAAAAAATGGTATATCATTCTCTTTTAATATTTTAACTACGTTCTGATAAATACCATTCTTCTTGATACTACCTCCACCATAGGCTAAAAGTACCCTTGATCCATATTTTTTTATTTCTTTGCCTAATAATTCTATCTTCCCTTCACCAAATAAAATCCTAGTTGGTATGGAATAATTAAAATTTAGCATTTTATCCTCTCCTTTTTAATTATTTAACTTTATATAGAGAAAGCTATTTTTCTTTATAAAATAACTTTCCTTCTTTTAAGATTTTATCAGCTTTTCCAATATAATATAAATGCTCTAAATGAGACATAGCCTCCCTTGTAGCAAACCATTTTTGAGGGCTAGGAAACTCTTCCCAGTTTTTTGCCCTAATACTCCACTGCATTTGTGACGCTACATCTCTTACGCTAGTTTCTTCTTTTTTTATTATGTTGATTATTTCATTTAATCTTTCTTTATGATGTAGATATAACTCTCCTATTCTTCTTCTATGATCCCTAATAACATTTCTATGAGATGGAAATAAATAATCTATATCATATTCAAATATTTTTCCTAAACTATTAAAATAAGTAGCTAATATATCTTCACCAAAGCCCCAAAATGCAATATTAGGAGTAATTCTATCTAATACATGATCTCCTCCAAAGAAAAGCTTGTGGTTTCTTTCATAAAGACCTATATGTCCTGGTGTATGACCTGGAATAAATATAACTTCAAAAAAGTATTCTCCAACTTGAAGCCCCTTACCTTCTCTTAAAGGAACATAAGAAATAGGTTCTCTTAAACAGTATTTGTAGCCGGGATGATCTTCAAAACTTACTTCATCTTTTTCCAAGTCAAAAATAATCTTAAATTCATTAAACCTTTTCCAATACTCCATTTTAGTCATTTGATTAATTAATTCACCATCAACTTCTCCAGCATAAATTCTAACCCCCTTCTCTTGAAAAAAGGTGGCTAATCCAGAATGATCTGCATGAAGATGAGTAATAAATAATTCAGTATTATTAAAATTAATTTCTAATTCCTCCATACCTTGAATCAAAGCATCTATACATTCCTTTGTATTAAATCCAGTATCTATTAACAGATTTTTATCCTTTCCTTTAACAACATAGGAATTTAAAGCTTTTAAAGGATTCTTGGGTAAGGGAATCTCTATTTTGTATATATTTTCATAAACCTTCTCTGCCATTTTTTCACCTCAACTATATCTATTACTTTAATCATATTTTTTTAATACCCTATTGTCAAACCTAATATGCCTAATTTGTAAAGACTTTGTATAATTTTTATGATAATATAATTTTAGACTAAAAATGACATTTCTCTTAAATAAAAGAAGTGAGAACATAAGATGGAATTATAAAATAGAAGTGTTATACTCTTAATTATTGGAGTTTTATTTCTAAACCCAATGTCAACTCCAAGTATGGCTGGAACTGATACAAAAAGTTTAGATATATCTGCTGGTTTTGTGAATTCAATATCTTATGATCTAAATTCAATTAACATAGAACTTAAGGTATTAGATGGAGTTACTATTGATCTAGATATGTATGGCAGAGAATAATCTAAAGCTCCTTCTCTAAACTAGGAAGGAGCTTTTTCTTACTCTATGAATTTCCTCTGTTAAATTATCAACTCTATACTCTAAAGCTAATTTACATTTAATATTTAATTTATATAGTAATTCTGTAATTTCTTCTATAGCTTCTTTAGGAGGAGAGTTATGCTCATCATAAATTCCTCCATTCCAATGGAAATGAATATATTCAATATGGTCTTTTAATACTTCTAACCATATAGACAAAGGAATCTCTTCTCTTAACTTTGCATGACCAATATCTAAACAAACTTTTACATTAGGTAAATTTATAGTTTCTATTAACTCTTTTAATAGATAAGGACTATCTTCAAAAATATTTTCCAATAAAACCTTACCTTTAAAAGTTTCTACATCAGTCAATATTTTATTAAAAAATTCCTTATTTAATTCATTGTTTAGATTCTTAATATATGGCTCATTGATCCAAGGATTAATTTGGCTATGAAATATAATATAATCAGCTTTTAATTCTTTACCAATATTTAATGTAGTTAAATATCTATTATAGCTAACTTCTCTGATTTTTTCATCTGGACTAACAGGCTTTAAATCTAAAAAAGGTCCGTGAATAGAAACAGTATTATTAAAGCTTGTTAATATTTTTTTATATTCATCTACTAGCTGATTCCATCCTTCATCTAATAAGCTTGGCTCAGTAAAATCCTGAATTTCTACTCCTATTTTATTTTTAATAAATTCTTCCATATTAAAATCTTCTATGGTAGAAATGCACTTAATCAGTTCCATTTTTTCACCTTCTAATTTTTTAAACTTTTTACTGCCTTTTCAATTCTCTTTAAGGCTTCTTCTAAAGTAGATCTCGAACATCCAATATTTAATCTTAAAAAACCTTCCCCTTCTTTACCAAAAGTCATCCCATCATTTAGTAAAACTTTTCCTGTCTTTATCATAAGTTCATTTAATTCTTCTTGACTTAATCCAAGTTTTGTGCAATTTAGCCAAACTAGAAAAGTTCCTTCTGGTCTATCAATAGTAATCTTAGGAATATTATTTTTTACATATTCCATAGTATAGTCTAAATTATCTTCAATATATTCTAAAACTTCTTCTAACCACGTTTCTCCATGATTATAAGCTGCCTCTAGTCCTACTGCCCCAAATGTAGAATTATGGTCTATGCCTAAAATCTCAATAGTTTTAACAAACTTATCCCTAATCTCTTTATTTGGTATTATAGCAACAGAAGTAAATAAGCCAGCAATATTGAAAGTTTTACTTGGAGCCATTAGTGTAATGGTATTCATAGCTAATTCTTCTGAAATAGAAGCTATAGTAGTATGTTTATGGCCTTTAAATATCAAATCAGAATGGATTTCATCAGAAACGATTATAATATTATTCTTTAAACATATTTCTCCTAACTTTTCCAGCTCGTCTTTTGCCCAAACTCTTCCTGTTGGATTGTGAGGACTACAGAGTAACATTAATTTAGTATCATTATCTATTTTCTTTTCTAAATCATTGTAGTCCATTATGTATTTTTCGCCATTATGTCTCAGTGGATTGGTAAGTATTGCTCGTTCATTTCTACTAATCACTCCTGAAAAAGGAGGATATATAGGAGGTTGAATGATTATTTTCTCACGTTTTTTAGTTAAAGTCACTACAGCTAAGTTTAACCCCATAACTACCCCTGGAGTAAATAATATCCATTCTTTTTTAATATCCCATCCATGTCTTTTCTTAACCCAATTAATAACTGCTTCATAATAAGAGGCTGGTCTATAGTCATAACCAAATACACCATGATTTACTCTTTCCATAAACCCTTCTAATATCTCATCTGCTACTTTAAAGTCCATATCCGCTATCCACATAGGTAAAATATCTTTATCTCCATAAGTTTTTTCTAAATTACTCCATTTTATGGAATGAGAATCTTTCCTATTGATTATTTCGTCAAAATTATATTTCATCTTCATCATCCCTTCTTGGTAAACTTATTCTAAAACTTAAAATGTAATTCTAATATTAATTATGCATTATATTTTTATTAATGGCAACACTATAGGATAGTATAAAATGGGAGGGGTTATAGATGAGGCTACCAAATCATATAGGAGTCATTCCTGATGGTAATCGGCGTTGGGCTGTAGACAACGGTATGACTAAAGATAAAGGATATAGAGCAGGATTAGATCCTGGACTAGAACTTTTTAAACTTTGTGAAAAAGAAGGTATAAAAGAAATAACCTACTATGGCTTTACAGTAGATAATACTAAAAGACCTACTATTCAACGACTTGCTTTTACCACTGCTTGTATTGATGCAGTTAATATGTTATCTAAAGAAAATGCAGAACTTTTAGTAGTTGGAAATACCGAATCTCCAATGTTTCCTAATGCTTTAATACCTTTCACTTTAAAAAGGCAAACTTTTGGAAAAGGTGGAATTAAAGTAAATTTTTTAGTCAACTATGGATGGCAGTGGGATTTAAAAGAATATCTTTCTCAAAATGAAGACAAAAAAGATGTGTTAAATTTAATAAAATCCAGAGATATATCAAGAGTAGATTTAATAATTAGATGGGGTGGTAGAAGAAGACTTAGTGGTTTTTTACCTTTACAATCCGTTTATTCTGATTTTTACATAATAGAAGATTATTGGCCAGAATTTAATCCAGAACATTTTTATGATGCTTTAAAATGGTATGACCGACAAGACGTGACTTTAGGAGGGTAGAATCCCTCTTTTTTTATTGCTTAATTATAAATAAAGTGCTAAAATTAAAGAACTAAGGGACGAGGAGGCATACTTATGAAAGACTATAGAGTGTTTGATATTTTAGGACCCGTTATGATTGGTCCGTCGAGTTCTCATACCGCCGGGGCTGCTAGATTAGGCAAAATTGCTAAAGAAATAGCTGGTGGTAATTTTTATAAAGCTATTTTTTATCTTCATGGCTCCTTTGCAAAAACCTATAAAGGTCATGGCACCGATAGAGCTTTAGTAGCTGGTATTCTTGGAATGGAACCTTCTGATGAAAACATTAAAGATTCTTTCAACATAGCTAAAAATCAAGGAATAGACATAGAATTCGTTGAAACAGATTTGGGTTATGAGCATCCTAATACTGTTAAAATAGTATTTAAATATATAGATAATGAAGATTTTTATGTTATAGGCTCCTCTATTGGAGGGGGAAGTATAATAATTACCAACATAAATGGTACTAAATTAAAATTTAGTGGAGATTATCCAACTTTACTATCAAAATATATTGATACTAAGGGTACCATAAGCCGCATCAGCTCTATACTATCAACTAACGATATAAATATTGCAACTATGAAAGTTACTAGAGAAAGCAACATTGCATCTATGGTAGTAGAAGCAGATACAGAAATTAGTGACTTTATTTTAAATGAAATATCTAAATTAGAAGAAGTTATATATATTAAAGGAATTAATCCAATTAAGGGGTGATGAGCATGTTTAATAAAGGTGAAGAGTTACTAAAACTTTGTAATGAAAAAAATAAGAAAATATCAGATATAGTGATAGAAAAAGAATTAAACGATACTGGTGTTTCCTACGACGAATTAATGAATAAAATGAAAGAAACCTTAGATGTTATGAATAACTCTGCTACTTCAGCTTTAAATAAAGAAATTATATCTGTAAGCCGCCTTACAGGAGGAGATTCAAAAAAAGTAGAGGCATATAAAAATATGGATAATACATTAAGCGGAAGATTAATTAACTCTGCTATGGCTAAAGCTTTATCTACTTCAGAGGTAAACGCTTCTATGGGAAAAATTGTAGCCTGTCCTACAGCAGGAGCATCAGGTATACTTCCTAGTGCAGTATTAACTGCTAAAGAACGATTAAATTTAACAGATGAAGATGTTATAAAGGGTCTTTTTACAGCAGCAGGTGTTGGTGAAATAGTAGCAAAGAATGCAACAATTTCTGGAGCTGAAGGTGGATGTCAAGCAGAATGTGGTGTAGCAAGTGCTATGGCAGCAGCAGCTGTTGTAGAGATGTCTGGTGGTACTCCTGAAGCTTGTTTAAATGCTGCTAGTTTTTCTTTAATAAATATCATGGGTTTAGTCTGTGATCCTATTGCAGGATTGGTTGAATATCCTTGTGCTTTAAGAAATGCTTCTGGTGTAGTAAATGCACTGATTTCTGCTGATTTAGCATTAGCTGGAGTAAATTCTTTAGTACCTTTTGACGAAGTAGTAGATGCTATGTATAAAGTAGGTAAATTATTGCCTGAATCTTTAAGAGAAACAGCCATGGGAGGTCTTGCATCAACTCCAACTGGAGAGGAGCTCAAAAGGAGGATATTATGATGCTTGTTCGTGATGAGATATTCGATTTTTAATGGATGAATTAAATAAAGATTATTTATATCAATTTAAAGATTCTATTATCCAATATATAGATAGTGAACAGTTTGAAAGTCTATTAGAAGGCATAATTAAAGATAAACTTTTTTCTGCATTCTCTTTAATGGATCTATTCTATGATTATTTTAAACTATTTGATCCTATTTCTTATGAGGATTGGATGGAAACCATATATAACTGGATCGTTTTTAAATCTTTTCCCCATAAAAATAAGTTTAATTATAATAAAGAGCTTATACCATTGTATGAGCTTTATTTAAACTTATTAAGAGCGTTTATCTCTTATGAAAGTCTATATAAAAAAGATACCTTTATCAGTAATCATCCTTTATCTTTTCTTACTGAAGAAGAAGAAAATAAACTACAATTTCCTAAAGAGTATTTTACATTTAAAAAAACCTTTGATGAATATTATATATATGAACTTATGTATTTAAACATGGCTATTACCAAACATAACACCTTATTACATATAGTAGGTGTAAATTACCTTAGCCTCTACATAGGCAGACAACTTTATGAACTTGGTTTACCTGTAGACTTAGGAGTAATTGTAGGAGCTAGTTTAGGCCATGATATTGGTAAATATGGAGTGCTCAAAGAAGATATAGAAAGAGTTCCCTATCTTCACTATTATTATACTGAACAGTGGTTTAGAAAATTTAATATGGATAGAATAGGTCATATTGCTACTAATCATTCTACTTGGGATCTTGAACTTGAAAATCTCCCTATAGAATCTTTAATCCTGATTTATGCAGATTTTAGAGTAAAAAATCATCTAATAAACAATGAATATAAAATACACATATATACATTAGACGAAGCATTTGATGTAGTACTTAGTAAACTCGATAACGTTGATGAAGAAAAAGAAAATAGATATAAAAAAGTCTATAAAAAGTTAAAAGATTTTGAGGACTTCATGAAAAATTTAGGAGTAGATACTACACTAAAAAACATTTCAAAGACTACAACTAGAAAACCTTATGCTTTAATGGATAGTCAGGAAGTAGTTAATAATATTAAGTACTCAGCTATTAACCATAATGTTAATCTAATGGCTAAATTAGTAGGTAATACTTCCTTTAATAATATTTTAGAAATGGCCCGTGGAGAATATAATTGGAGAAAATTAAGACTATATCTTCAAATTTTTAGAGAATATTCTACCTATTTAACACAAAAACAAAAAATTACTACTCTTTATTTTTTATCAGATTTACTTCTTCACAAAGAAGAAGATATTAGAAAAGAATCTGCTGAACTGATAGGTCTTTTAATAGGTAAATTTGATGAAGAATATAGAAAAGAAATTCCAAAATCAGCAGTATTAAACAATGGAGATTCTACTAGTCAAAAACTATTGGATAAGTTCTTAAACAACCTTTTATATCCAAATCATAAAATAGCTGATTCTCAAAAAGAATGGTTATATAACCTAAAAATAATAATTAAATCTCTTTTTGAAAATGGACATGAAAGCTATTACCTTAAATATTTTGATACTATATATAAATACTATAGTAAATATACTACATTCACCTCAATAGCTCAATTCTATCTATCTCAAACAATTAACTACATTCCTATAAATCATTTAAATGAAGAAAGGCTGTTAAACTTATATTTCTATATTCTCAGTCTATTAAATTCAAATAACCTAGAAATAAGATTAAGTACCTTAGATACAATAAATGAAATTCTAAATAAAATCGATAATAACTCCATTTTTATTGATTCTATTAAAAATTGGCTATTGTCAAATACAAATAAATCCTCAACTCCTGCTGAAAATTATCTAAAGTATATGATTGGAATAAAAGTTGGTTTATCAAAAGAAAACCTATTAATCTTTGAAAAAAATTATAAAGAAGATAGGAATAATATAACAGACATTTTTTTAAAAAATCTAAAAACTGCTACTGAATGGATGAATAAAAAGGTAAACATAGATATTTTGTATGATCAAGTTGTAAGTAATCCTTCTACTAAATGTTTTCATACATCTATGCATTTTTGCAATTTATTAAAAGTCAGTGCCGTTGAACGGGTAAGAAATTATGCTGGAGAAACTTTGTTAAATATATTTCCTCTCCTTTCTTTAGAAGAAAGAAATGATGTAGCTATAGAGCTCCTTAGAGCATTAGAAATGGAAAGTTATCAGTTTACTAAATTTATACCCAGCTATTTAGGACAGCTTCTTTTATATCTTCCTCCTACAGAATTGGATGAAATAATTGACGACTTTGAAATGAAAATAAAAGTATCTACTACCCAAATTATATTTTTATTGTTAAACACTATAGGAGTCTGTATAGAAAACTATCCAGATTATATGTATAGATTTAAGGAAAAAAAGTCAGTATATAAAAATAGATTAACTAGACTGTTAGGACTTTTGCTTATTGCAATGTCATCTTATAACCATGAAGTAAACAATGAATCTTTTAGGATCATTAGCAGTAAAATCTTCAATTCTAATAAGTTAAGTTTAGAAAATAAATACGTTATCTTTAAAAAAATAAGCAAGAAAGTCTTGATGTTAATAACTAGAAAAGAAGATGATGAGTTTTTATTCTACAATAATGCAGCTTCTCTAAATCATATATACAGATTTATTTCTGACTATGAATTTTACTTCAATAGCATTAACTTTGATAAAAATAAAAACATTGCTTTTTTTCCGGGCACCTTTGATCCTTTTTCTTTAAGTCATAAGGAAATAGCTATTGAAATTAGAGATAAAGGTTTCCAAGTTTATTTAGCTGTAGATGAATTTTCTTGGTCTAAGAGAACGGAGCCTCATAGTCTGAGAAGAAACATAATAAATATGAGCATTGCCAATGAAGAAAACATTTATCTTTTCCCTAGTGAAATACCTATAAATATCAGTAATCCTAAAGATTTATATAAGCTTAAAAGCATTTTCCCAAATAAAGAAGTGTATATAGTTGTAGGTACCGATGTTTTGATAAATGCAAGTGCTTATAAAAAAGATAGCTATTTATTAGAATTTTCTCATATTATCTTTGACAGAAAAAGTTACCTATCTAAAAATGATGATGAGAAACTGTTAGAAGTTAGTCTAAATAATATTGAAGGAGAGGTATTGAGACTTTCACTACCACCTCAATATGAAGATATTAGTTCTTCTCAGATCAGACAGTATATTGATACTAATAGAGATATATCTAGGTTAATTGATCCATTAGCTCAAGAATATATTTATGATTATGGACTATATTTAAAAGAACCACAATATAAAACTCTATTTGAAACTAAAACTATTGAAGTTGAAGTATTAAGAAATTTTGATGATAACATTATTGAATATTTAAATAGTAACTTTAGTGAAAATCTTAATGTAGAATCTCTTAAAAATTTAAGAAAAAAACTTAGTTATAGACTTCTCCTACTTAAAGATGTTGAAAATAAAAAACTATTAGGTATTTCTACTTTTTATTGGGTTAGAAATAGTATGCTATTTGATGAATTTAAAAATACAGATATAACCGAATATATTAGAAAGAATACTAAGGGTAGAACCGTTCTAATATCTGGAATCCATGCTATGAATGATGATGAACATTTAATAGAGATAATATTAAATGAAACCTTATCTATATCCATTAATAGAGATTATAACTATGCACTATACAATAATACTTTAACTAAAAAGAAAAACTTATTGGTAGAAGAACAATTGCTACTTCAAGGGTTTATAAAAACTAAATTTTTGCATGAAGATAACCCATTATTCTTAGTAGATATGAACAATCCTTCTACTTTAAACCTCGATTTAGAAAATATGTTGAAACCTCCATTTAACAATAATCTAAAGATTTTAGAAGTAGTTCACAGTACCAGAAAAAATTTAAAAAAAGCTATCTCTAGTCTTTACCCTGGAGAACTTTTGATTACCTATAATCGTGATATGATCTATAGCAAGTTAATTCAGAAAATATGTGACAATAATGAGGTATCCACCAGTCAATTATCTAAAAGACAGTTAGGACCAAATATGTGTGTTCCATTTGGCTCTATATTAAACAGCAGTATAATACCTAACACCATAACTAAAACTTTACATACAGAAAAAATATTTAAACCAGATATTCTAAACTTTACTATAGGATCTTACCCTTATTATTTATCTCTAGAAAATCAAAGCAGGGTTTTAAAATCATTTGATAAACCCATAATACTTGTAGATGATCTTCTTCATAAAGGATACAGGATAAATGTAGTAGAACCCATACTTAAAAACAACCACGTAGAAATAAAGAAAATAATAGTTGGTATTTTATCTAGTAGAGGCAAAGAAATAGGTGAAATAAGAAATATTCCAGTAGATTCAGCCTATTTTGTTCCCAACTTAAAGTTATGGTTTAACGAAAGCAGTCAATATCCTTTTATAGGTGGAGATATGGTAGAAAGAAACACTATGGAATCTTATTTAATTCCTAGTGTAAATTTAATACTACCTTATGTGTCCCCTAGATTCATAAAAAATACTACGAATGAGGCCATATATAACTTATCTGAAACTTGTTTAATAAATACCTTTAATATATTTAAGGCAATAGAAGATATATATCAACAGATAAATGAAAAAAATTTAAATTTAAAAAGTTTAAGAGAAGTTTTTTTATCTCCTCGCCATCCTTATATGGATAAAAATATAAACTTAAATAAAAATATAAAACCTTCTACCTATGTTGAAATAGACTTAGAATATCTAAAAAGACTAGAAAATATTATTAAGAGGTAAATAATTATTGAGAAAGTAGGAATTAAAATGGTTAATAAAACTTTAAGATTTTATAAATATGAGAATGATCACTTGTTTTCATATTTTGATTATGAAAATCTAGAAAAAGTTTCTCAAGAAGAAATAAAAAATTCAAATAGCATATTGTACTATTTGAATAAATTAGATCCATTATACTCTAGAAAAAGTTTCTCTCTTTCTCATCCTTCCCTTATGTTTCTAGAATCTGAGGGAATTAACCTATTGCAATCAAATGAGAATTGTTTTTCTAATATCCTTCCTTCATGGATATTAGAAAAAATTAATAATAGAGAAATTGTTTCTATAAATACAGAATATCCAAATTGGGAGAAAATTTTATCTCAGCCGAAAAAGAAGAAATGGAAAGTTAATTTAATTGCTTTAGGAGATGTAGGAAGCACCTTACTTATAGGTCTAAGGCTTCTAGGAGGAGACTGTATAGAAGAAATAGGTATGTTTGATAGAAATATAAACAGACTTAAGAGATGGGAATATGAATTAAATCAAGTAAGATATCCCTTTAATGAGAAATCTTTTCCACCCATTAAACCTATTGATGAAGAAGATTTATTTAACTGTGATATGTTTATATTTTGTGCGTCAAAAGGAATTCCTCCTGTTGGAAGTAATGTAGTAGATGTTAGAATGGCTCAATTTGAATCTAATTCTGAAATTATAAAAGAATACGCTTTAAAAGCTAGGGAAAAAAGATTTAATGGAATTTTTGCCGTAGTCTCAGATCCAGTGGACTTACTATGTAAAGTGGCATTTCTAGAAAGTAACAAAAACTCAAAAAAAGAATATGACTTCTTAGGACTTTCTTCTAACCAAATAATAGGCTATGGTCTAGGAGTAATGAATGGTAGAGCTTGTTTCTATGCAGAACAATCTAAAGACACTATTCACTATCTAGAGGAAGGGAGAGTTTTCGGCCCTCATGGTGAAGGTTTAATCGTAGCAGATAGTATACAGAATTATAATGAAGAAATTTCAGATTATCTAACATATAAAACTTTAAATGCTAACAAAGAAGTGAGGAGTTTTGGATTTAAACCCTATGTTGCTCCTAGCCTTTCTTCTGGTGCTTTATCTATTATTTCCACTATTAAAGGACATTGGTTCTATGGCTCAACTTATATGGGAAGAGCTTATGTTGGCTCAAAATGTAGGCTTATTTCATCGGGTATAGAAGTAGAACAATTAGATATTCCTTATTCCCTACTAAAGAAAATAACTAATACATATGAAAGTTTAGTGAGCATAAGATGAAAGATTTATATTTAATTCTACCAGAAACTCCTAGTACTTTATTGGAAAATATGATACATACAACTATTAAAGATAAACCATATAAGATTATTAAAGATCATAAAAATTTACCTGATTTAAAAAATAAAAATCTGCTTTTTGCTATAGAAATCAATAAAATAGGTGTCAGTAATAATTTAAACAATATATTCTTAAACTTATACAAAAGAGGCAAGGATTCTCTGTTAGGCTCTCATGGTGCTTTATTGATTCATAGTAAGTATAATATGTTTACTAAAACTGCCGCTCAATCTATAATCTTTTTATCTAACGAATTAGGTTGTAGTTTTATTGGAAGACCTCTAGTGGAAGCTAATGAAAATTTAGATAACTTTATTCCTATGGAAAAAGTATATAATCTTTCTTTAGAAAATATATGCCTAATGCAGTGTAAAGAATTGGGAGAACGATTTTTATACTTAGACAAAGAAATCAACATTAATGAGGATAAAAAATTATTGGTACTTCATTCAAGTACCAGACAAATATCTAATACCTTAATTCTTTGGGATATGGTTAAAGATAGTTTAGAAGGAATAGATATAATTGAAATAAATCTGGGAAATGGAAATATTTTTGACTGTAAAGGCTGTCCTTATAAAGCCTGTAAATATTATGGAAAACAGAATAAATGTTTCTACGGAGGTATTATTATAGAGGAAGTTTATCCTGCTGTTTTAGAAACAAATTCTATAATATTTATATGTCCAAACTATAACGATATGATAACAGCAAACCTAGTAGCTTCTATTAATAGACTTACTGCTCTTTATAGAAAAACTAAATTTTATGATAAAACCTTATTTTCTATAATTGTTTCAGGTTATTCTGGTGGAGATGCTTTGGCTAAACAGCTTATAAGCAGCTTAAACATTAACAAAACTTTTAAGCTTCCTCCTTATTTCTCTCTAAGAGCTACCGCTAATGATATGGGAGCTATTAAAAAAGTAAAAGATATCAAAAAAATATCCAAAGATTATGCTATTAATTTGATGAACAATATATAGAAAAGCAGCCTATTAGTAGGCTGCTTTTTATCTTATAGTAATATATTTCCATTTGTTAGTTCTAAATCTCATTAAAATAAGTAACCATCTAATTCCTTGATCAACTAACACTGCTAACCAAGCTCCTCTAAGTCCCATCCCCATCTTCATAACAAAAATACGAGCAAATATTAATCTAATTACTAGAATTCCTAAAAAAGTAGATATTAGAGTCCATACAGTATCTCCTGCCCCTCTTAGTCCACCTGCAATAATCAATTGAGAACATTGGAATGGCTGAATAAATGCCATAAGTTTTAGTACCTTTCCTGCTTCTACTACTACCTCTCTATTATTAGTATATAAACCTGCTATAAATGTCCCAAAGAAAAAAAATAAAATTCCCATGGTAGCTGCTATTACCGCTCCTATCTTACCACACATTTTTATATAAGATTCTGCTTTATCTGGCTCTTCTTCTCCTAAGCTTCGTCCTGCCAATGTTGATGCCGATATACCAAATGCCTGTCCTGGAGTAAAAGATAGATTAAGTATACTAATACATATCTGGTGTGTTGCATAGGCTACTGTACCTAATGAAGCTACAATCTTTGTAAACATTAATAATCCTGCCCTCATAGCAAGTTGTTCTCCAGAAGCTGGCAATCCAATTTTAACTAAATTATAGACTATATCTTTATCAAATTTAAATTTTTTCTTTATCTTTATATGAACTATATTTTTCTCATTTAATACAACTCTAACTAGCATTATACTTGCTATTACTTGTGATAGAGATGTTGATATTCCTGCTCCCAATACACCTAGTCTTGGAAATCCAAATAGGCCATAAATCAAAACAGCATTACCAACAACATTTGATAAATTGGCTATAATATTTATTTTCATAGGTGTTTTTGTGTCCCCCGAGCCTCTTAAGGAAGCAAAAATAGAAAAATTAAAAGCTTGAAATATAAATCCTAACGCAATCACTCTAAAGTAACCTCTACCTATTAAAAGGGTATCTTCATGTGCACCAAAAAACTTCATAGCAGTATCCGTCATACCTAACCCTATAAACAATATAGGAATAACTAAAAGCAGTTGAGTTAATATCATAACATGCTTTACTACAGATTCAATCCTATCTTCTCTCTTTGCTCCGATATAACGAGCTACCATAGTTGTAGCTCCTATATTTAAAGATTGTACTAAAGATAGTCCTAAAAACACCAACTGATTAGTCACACCAACTGCTGCAATAGATGCGGCCGTAGTAGCAGCATCCCCTGATCTACCTAGCATCATCATATCTACCATTCCAAAGAGAGTACCCATTAGTAACTCTATAAACACAGGTCCTGCTACTTTCACTATTTCATCCCTTAGATGTTTCTCATTGATACTAGACTCCATTCACAAATCACCCTTGCTTTCAATTATTTAGTTCGATACTCTAAATATTATAACATAAAAAATTAAAAAAACAAACTCCTTAACAAAGAGTTTGTTCTTTTAACAAGTGCTATTTATCTTTTTCTTTTATATATCTATCAATAGCTGCAGCAGCCTCTTTTCCTGCACCCATAGCAAGAATAACAGTAGCAGCACCGGTTACAGCATCTCCTCCGGCAAAAACACCTTCTCTTGATGTTTGTCCATGTTCATCTGCTACTATACATTTTTTATTATTAATTTCAAGACCTTTTGTTGTCGAAGAAATAAGTGGATTAGGTGAAGTACCTAAAGACATTATAACAGTGTCTACTTCAAATTCAAACTCAGATCCTTCAATTACTTCTGGTCTCCTTCTTCCAGATGCATCTGGTTCTCCAAGCTGCATTCTAACACATTTAATACCTCTTACCCATCCATCTTCATTTCCTAGTATTTCTACAGGATTGGTTAGAAGTTCAAATATAATACCTTCTTCTTTAGCATGGTGAACTTCTTCAACTCTTGCAGGTAATTCTGCTTCAGTTCTTCTATATACTATATATACTTCAGCTCCAAGTCTTTTAGCAGTTCTAGCAGCATCCATTGCAACATTTCCCCCACCTACAACTGCAACTTTTTTACCAACCTTTATAGGGGTATCATAGTCTTCTTTAAAAGCTTTCATAAGATTATTTCTTGTAAGGAATTCGTTTGCAGAAAATACTCCATTTAGGTTTTCCCCAGGGATTCCCATAAATTTAGGAAGACCTGCACCAGATCCTATAAATACAGCTTCAAAGCCTTCTTTTTCCATTATTTCATCTATAGTAATAGTTCTACCAACTATAACATTAGTTTCTATTTTTACACCAAGTTTCTTTAGGTTTTCGATTTCATGTTTTACAACAGTTTCTTTTGGAAGTCTAAACTCAGGAATACCATATACCAATACTCCTCCTGCTTCATGTAATGCTTCAAAGATAGTTACGTCATATCCTTCCTTAGCTAACTCTCCAGCACAAGTAATTCCCGCAGGTCCTGAACCAATTACAGCTACCTTATGTCCATTACTTTCTTTAGCCTTGCCAACTTCTATATTATTTTCCCTAGCCCAATCAGCTGCAAATCTTTCAAGCTTTCCTATGGATACAGCATCTCCTTTATTTCCTAAAACACATTTCATTTCACATTGTTCTTCTTGTGGGCAAACCCTTCCACAAACAGCAGGAAGTGCACTATATTCAGCTAAAACTTGAGCTGCTTCTGCAAAGTTTCCTTCAGCAATTTTCCCAATAAATCTTGGTATATCTATGGACACTGGACAATTTCCTCTACAAAGAGGCTTTTTACATTGAAGACATCTTTTAGCTTCTGCTATAGCTTCTTCTTCAGTATAACCAAGACAAACTTCCTCAAAGTTATGATTTCTTACTTCAGGGTCTTGTTCAGATATTGGAATTCTTTTAAATCTATCCATTATTTAGCACCCCCATTGAAAACACAATTTTCATGGTGTTTATGATCTTTTTTTACTTCTTCAGTTTTGTATTGTCCTTGTCTCTTTAATGCTTCATCAAAATCAACAAGATGTCCATCAAACTCTGGTCCATCAACACAAGCAAATTTTGTTTCATTACCAACAGTAACCCTGCAAGCTCCACACATACCTGTTCCATCTACCATAATTGGATTAAGAGATACAATAGTTTTAATGTTTAGCTTCTTTGTAGTTAATGCCACGAACTTCATCATTATCATAGGCCCTATAGCAATACAAACATCATATTCTTTTCCTTGATTGTTAACTAACTCTTCGATATAGTTAGTAACTAAACCATGAAAGCCATAACTTCCATCATCAGTTGCCACATAAAGATTATCAGCAACACTTCTCAACTTATCCTCTAGAATGACTAAGTCTTTAGTCTTAGCTCCCATAATCACATCTACTTTAACGCCACGCTCGTGAAGCCATTTTACTTGAGGATAAACAGGTGCTGTACCAACTCCACCAGCTACAAATAAAATTTTCTTTTTCTTTAATTCTTCAAGATCTTCATTAACAAACTCTGAAGGAACTCCAAGAGGTCCAACAAAATCTTTAAAAGAATCTCCTTTTTCATATACAGCCATCTTTTTAGTTGAAGATCCCATTGATTGAACAACAATTTGTACTGTTCCTTTTTCAGCATCATAATCACAAATTGTTAGAGGCACCCTTTCACCTGTTTCATCAGCAATAACGATGACAAATTGACCTGGTTTAGCTGAAGCTGCTACTCTTGGCGCCAAAATATCCATTGAAAAAATATTTGGAGCAAGAATCTCTTTTTCTACAATTTTAAACAATTGCAACTCCTCCCTTACAAATACATAATTTTAATTAATCTATACATGCTAATTATGTTATACAATTTATTTATATGTTTCAACACATTTCAATAGATAATTTTATCACAATAATTTTGCTAATTCAACCTATATAAATGTGTAACTAATTAAGAACTTTACTTTTTAATACTATTTAAAGATAACTCTTCCATCACTTAAACTTTCTATAATTGCTAAAGATTCTATTTTTATTCCCTTATTTCTAAGGTCTTGTCCGCCTTCTTGAAAACCTTTTTCTATAACTATACCTGCCCCTACTAGACTAGCTCCAGCTTGAGAAATTATATCTATTAGACCTTCTAAAGCTTTGCCATTAGCTAAAAAATCATCTATTACTAAAATCTTTTCCTCTTTATTTAAATACTTTTTTCCAACCTTTACAGTATATTCTTTTCCTTTAGTATAAGAATAAACCTTTGTTTCATAAACGTCTTTTTCAAGGTTTTTGGAGTCTATTTTTCTAGCATATACCACTGGTGTATTAAAGTATTGAGCAGCTATAGCCGCAATACCTATTCCTGAAGTTTCAATGGTTAATATTTTGTCAATTTTTTCAGGAAACCTCCTTCTGAACTCCTTTCCTATTTCGTTTAATAAACTTATATCCAATTGATGATTTAAAAAGCTATCTACCTTTAATATATTTCCTTCTTCAATTGTACCATCTTTTAAAATTCTTTCTTTCAGCAGTTCTATCTTTGTACACCTCCTTATTAAGTCTTTCTAATTAAAATTCTATCTCAATATAGTTAATAAATCAATGGAAATAAAACAACTCTCTTTTTTAGTGCTATACATCCAAAAAGAGAGTTGTTTTATTTCATTTTATAGAATCTATTCTACTTATTACAGTTGATTCAATACTTTGTATTTTACTTTCTGCTTCTTCTTTATTGCCACCTTTAGAATATATATAAATTTTTATTTTAGGTTCCGTTCCAGAAGGTCTTATAGCATACCATGAACCATCATCAAAGTAATATTTTAATACATTAGATTTAGGATTTCCTGTCTCATCATTTAAATAATCTATGACTTTTATTAACTTCATATCTTCTATTTTATCAATAGGACTTTCCCTAAATGAATCCATCATCCTTCCAATCCTTCTGCTACCCTCTAAGCCTTCTAATACTATGGAAATAAGTTTTTCATCATAATAGCCATATTGCTTATATATGGCTTCTAATTCATCTAATAAAGTTTTTCCATGTTTTTTATAGAAAGCTGCCATTTCAGCTATTAGCATAGAAGAAATAACTGCATCTTTATCTCTAACTATTGTATCATAAACATATCCAATACTTTCTTCATAACCAAAGATAAATGTATGCTCTTTTGTTTTATCAAACTCATTGGCTTTTCCACATATATGCTTAAAGCCAGTAAGAGTTTCTATTGTCTCTACTCCATAGCTTTCAGCTATAGCCTTACTTAAGTCTCCTGTCACTATACTTTTAACTATGACACCATCTTTAGGAATAGTATTGTCTCTATTTCTTGTAGTAAGAATATAATTAATCAGTAAAGCTCCTGTTTTGTTGCCATTTATAAATACATATTCTTCATTATCGTTTTTTACCATACAGGCTACCCTATCACAATCTGGATCTGTAGCTATAAGTATATCGGCTTCTTTCTCTTTGCCTAGTTTAACTGCATAATTAAAAGCCTTTACATCTTCTGGATTTGGATAACCCACTGTAGTAAAGTCTGGATCAGGATTTTCTTGTTCTGGTACCACTATTATATTATTAAATCCCCTCTCCTTTAAAACCCTTCTAACAGGTTTATTGCCTGTACCATTAAGAGGAGTGTAAACGATTTTTATACCCTTATCGATATCTTCATTTAAAGCTAGATTTTTTACTTTTTCAATATATTCATCATCAATTTCCTTACCAACATAATTTATATATTTTCTTTCTATAGCTTCATTTAAATCCATCAATTTTATTTCTGAAAAATCTTGGATTTTATTTATTTCACTTAAAATTTCTCCTGCCACATCATCTAATATTTGAGATCCATCTTCCCAATATACTTTATATCCATTATAGTCTCTAGGATTATGGCTAGCTGTAACTACTATTCCAGAAATAGTGTTTAACCTTCTAATAGTATAAGATAGTTCTGGTGTAGGCCTAATTCCTTCAAATAAATATACTTTTACACCATTGGCGGCTAAAACTTGAGCCGCTATTTCTGCAAACTTATCAGAAAAATGTCTTACATCAAAAGCTATAGCAACGCCTCTGTCCATAGCTTCTTTTCCTCTATTTACTATAACTTGAGCTAGCCCCTGAGTTGCCAAAGAAATTGTATATTTATTCATTCTATTTGTACCAGCACCTATTTTTCCTCTTAATCCTGCAGTACCAAAAGTTAAATCTGCATAAAATCTGTCCTCTATTTCCTTTTCATCAGTAATAGATTTTAACTCTTTTTTTGTTTCTTCATCAAAATATTCATTTTCTATCCAATAATTATATTTCTCTAAAAACTCCATTATATCACCTCTTATTAACCTATTTATCTAAAAATTTTAATACATTCATCACTTGAAGCTCTACCCCTAGAGATAATGCATCCTCATCTATGTCAAAATAGGGAGTATGCCCTTTATGAATTATTCCTTTTTCTTTATTTCCAGATCCCAAGTGAAAAAAAGCTCCTGGTCTTACCTCTGAAAAAAATGAAAAATCTTCTACACCAAAGCTTGGATGCTTTAATTGATGGACATTTTCTTCCCCTAGAAATTCCATACCATTAGTATGTACTATTTTAACCATTTCATCATCATTTATCAAAGCAGTATAACCTTCAGTTCTAATTAGCTCTCCTCTACCGCCTAAGGTTCTAGGAAGATTCTCTACTATATCTTCTAGCTTATTTAATACTAATTCTCTAGCTCCTTTATTTAATGTTCTAACTATACCAATCATTTCTACTTTATCTGCAATAATATTACCTGCATAACCACCATTAATAGTTCCTATAGTTACTACAGCAGAACTTCTAGGATCTATGTTTCTACTAACTATAGTTTGAATACTGTTTACTACTTGACTTGCTATGGATATAGCATCTACTCCTTCGTGAGGATATGCCCCGTGACTATTTTTCCCATAAATTATAATTTTAATCATATCAGAAGCTGCACTCATTTGTCCATACTTTATTCCAATATGTCCCACTTCTAGCTCACTATCTACATGAAGACCAAAAACTCCATCAACACGAGGATTCTCCATAACCCCTTCTTCAATCATAGGCTTAGCTCCTCCTGTAGTTTCTTCTGCTGGTTGAAAAAATAGTTTTACTGTTCCTCTTAAATCCTCTCTCATATCATTTAAAATTTTAGCAGTACCTAATAATATAGAGGCATGAGCATCATGACCACAACAGTGCATTTTGCCTTGAACTTTTGATCTATATGCAACTTCTTTTTTATCTTCCATTGGCAAAGCATCTATATCTGCCCTTAAAGCTACAGTCTTTCCTTCTTTAGCGCCCTTTATTATACCTAATACTCCTGTCCCTGCAACAATTTTATTTTCTATTCCCATATCATTTAAATACCCAATTATTTTATCCCTAGTCCTATACTCTTCCATACCTAACTCTGGATGTTGATGAAAATCCCTTCGAATATCTATTACCCAATTCTTAATTTCTGATATCTTCATTGATAACTGATTCACTTCTGCATACCTCCTATTAGGTGAATATTCTTTAATTTAGATACTATTTAATTATAGTATAAATACATTACACTAACAATAAGTGGACATATTCATATGGCTTAAAATTTATTTAAAGACTAAAACCCAGCTCTTGTTATTAGAGCTGGGTTTTAGTCTCTATATGTTCTTAAAGCAAAGATACCAATCTACGCAATAATATCCTTCTTCTCCACCTATCCTATTTAAAAGTTCTTCATAAGTATTTGGAGGAGGAATAACTACTGGCTGGCCTGGTAACCAATCTGCTGGAGTAGCTACCTTTTCGCTATCTGTAGTTTGAAGTGCAATTAACAATCTTAGTATTTCTGGAATAAACCTACCATTAGTTAATGGATATGTTAAAATAGCTCTAATTATCTGTTTATCGTCAATAATAAAAACACTTCTTATAGTTTCTGTAGTGCTAACGTCAGGAGCTATCATACCATATAATTTAGAAATACTCATATCTCTATCTGATATTATGGGAAATGGTATTTGAATACCTGTATTTTGATAGATATTATATACCCAAGCGAGGTGTGAAGGGTTACTATCAATGCTTAAACCTAAAAGTTGTGCATTTCTTTCTATAAAAGAATCATTCTCCTTTGCAAAAGCAATGAATTCTGTAGTACAAACAGGAGTAAAATCTCCTGGATGAGAAAACAATACTATCCATCTACCTTTAAAGTCTGATAATCTTATAGGCCCAAAAGTTGACATAGCAGTAAAATCAGGAGCTTTCATTCCTAACTTTAAGCAATTATACTCATTCATAATATTCACCACCAAAGTATATACTTTCACTTGGTATATAATATGTTTAACAATCTCTATAGGTGAAACGTGTAAATGTATTATTTTATTAGATCTTTAAAATCTGCTTCTGTAGCAACTTTTAAATCTTCAACATTTAATTCAATCTGCATACCAATCTTACCACCACTTACTATTATCTTTTCTAAATTTAAGCTGCTCTCATGAATAAAAGTGGGATAAGCTTTTTTCATACCTATGGGTGAACATCCTCCTCTTATATACCCTGTGTATTTTATAATATCTTTAACATTTATAAGCTCTATCTTTTTTTCTTCTGTGGCTAAAGCAGCTTTCTTATAATCTAACTCATCTTGTACTGGAATAATAAATACATAAATATTATCTTTCCCATGACCTACTAAAGTTTTAAACACAGTCTTGGGATCTCTTCCAATTTTATTAGCAACAGAAACTCCATCAATTTTTCCATCTTTATTTTCATAAGTAATTATATTATAAGTAATACCCTTTTTATCTAATATTCTCATAGCATTTGTTTTTGACATAATAATCTCTCCTAACAAAAGTAGTAAACTTAGTATTTTATATCTTTATATTATCATATTATCTATAAAAAGATAAAATAATCTATGGTATAATGATGACACCGATGACACTAATAATAGATATTATTTCATTACTAATATAATAAAGGAGGTCTCTTATGATATTAGGTTGCTTAATTACATTCCTTGTATTATTTTTTGTTTGTTTATTGCTACTTTTTATAACTTCTGCAATTACTTTAGGTTTACTCATAAAATTATTTGCTCCCATAGCGTTAATAGTTTTTGGTTTATATGTTTTAATAAACAATAGAAGAAAAAAATTCTAGCTATTTTAAGAAAAATGATGTCTTATTTTAAGTTTATTCTATTTTCACCTATGCACTAATTATACAATAGTATAAAGAAATTTAAGAACTTCAAGAAATAAAATAATTAAAGGCTCTGATTAAGCTTAATCAGAGCCTTTAATTATTTTAACTTTTATAATACTTTCTTCGTTCAAATTTTGATACAAATAGTAAAGCTATTAACAAAGTTAAGACACTTACAACTATAAGAATTATCCATTGATTGTTTGTATTATCTTGTAATAGTCTATTGTTCTCAAAATCTTTGTTTTGTTGATTATTTCTTGGTCTAAATTCCTCTTGTTCTTGAAACTGTTCATTACCTTTTAATGGCATTTGATTTTTCATTTGAATCATTTCTTCCATTTGGCTATCAGTTAATCCCAGATCCTTTAATTTTGATTTTTGTTCTTCTGTAATTCCATCTGCGTCTGTATTTCCTATTATCTCCATTATTTGTCCCATTAATTCAGGATTCGGCATGTTTTCCATGTTAGGTTGTCTATTCCCTTGTGCTCTATCTCCAGCCCCTCTTCCCATAGAACCTAATGCAGATAGATCAATACTAGTGCTAATGTTTCCATAAGTAGTACTTGGCTGTTGACCGTTAAGCTGCGCTATGATACTTTCACTTCGATCCTTTCCAAATTTAAGTAATACTGGTAAAGAGCTTTCATACTGCTCGTATGTGAAAAAGGCTGTAGGGTCCTCTTTAATATACTTTTTTATTAATTCATTAACCTTGCTAATAGAAGCTTCATATTTTCCAGATTTAATATAGTTTACCACTAATTCTTCAAGGTATTGATGATAAATTTCCTTATATTCCTCTTTCTCTAACAGCTTAGATATAAGAGGACTATTTTCCATACTATCGCTAACAGGTTTATCTATAGGGAAATTTATAGCAGATGAAGCATCTCTTATTTCATGCCCTGCAAAAGATAAATTAAAATCCCAAGGCAATATTTGAAATTCTCCATTTCTCTCATATAGATAATAATTATGTTTCATATTTCCAGCATAACTATCTAAGTTTACAAGAAATGTATTCACAGCAAAATATCTCAGTATTTCATCCGTATCAAGATATTCCTCTAAATTAGTACCTTCACTTAAATTTTTCATCATTTCGATCACAGTTTTATAATCTTTTTTATCCGTAGTTTTAAATATTGAATTATCAAAAATACTTGAGTAATTAGAAATATCATCTCCATTATATACTAAGTTGGCCTCTTTATTTCCTCTTCCATCTGGACCTTTAAATGCTTCAGGATTCTCATTTCTATCTTCTCCTTCACCTGGATCTTTAAAGTTTTCAGGCATATTGTTTCTGTTTTCCCCTTCATCTGCACCTTTAAAGTTTTTAGGCATGTTGTCTTTATTTCCACCTATTCCCATAGCTTTAGCCCCCATTTCCATACCTTCAGGCTTGTATAGATTTCCATCAACGCGTCCAAAATATCTTTCAATGAAACTTTCTTCCATCACCTCAACTGCTAAATATAATCCCCATACTTCACCATTCACTTTAATACTAGTGTAAGAAAAACCTGGTGTTGGAACACCCATTTCTTCGAACATCTCATAGGATAAGTATTCTTTCATACTTGTGGCATCAGATATATTGTTATTGAGGACTAACTTATCTAAACCATAATAGCTCTGTCCCTTTATATATTTACCAAAATTGACTTTGAAGCTATAACGATCAGTAGTACTATCATTAGCTACCATAGTTAAACTAGAATTACCTTTAGCTCTAATCCCTACATTTGAAAATGTCTCCCCATTGATTATAATATCACAATTATAGTACTCTTCTTTTATGGCATTTTCTAATAAATCTTTCCATGAATTTTCATCTATTATAATATCTATTTCTGATACTATATCTTTGTTAAATATTTTATCTACATACTCTGGCTGTTGAATTGTACTCTGATTACCTTTATCTGTTGATGTACTCATAATATAACTTATTAAGAGTAGTGCAACTACAGTAATAGAAATTAAACTTATAGATGTAACAGATTTCTCTTTTATCATTGTAAAACACCTTCTTCCTTAAGAAGCTTTCATTATCCCATATAATCACCATTGTAGCTAACCATAACTACATTTGAAACTCCCTCTATCTTCGATAATTCATTGAGAAAATCTGTAGTAGCTTCTTTTAATCTAATTTCAACAGTCAGTTCAATTCCATTATGCCTTGATGCAGTCTTAGATTTTATTAGATATTTTGGTACTTTTTTATTTACAACTGCTAAAACATCCTTTTCACTATTATCATCTTCATAATTTATAACCATTATATAAGGTGTTTCATTAGATTTCTTATTTACGAATAGTACCATTACAATTCCTATAAATATTGAACCAAATATAGCCAGAGGAATTAGACCAGCACCTAGGACTATTCCACCAGAAATTGCCCAGAATAAAAAGGCTATTTCAATTGGTTCTTTTATTGCAGATCTAAAACGAACTATGGACAATGCACCAACCATACCAAGGGATAATACAACGTTGGAAGTAACGGCCAAAATAATTAAAGTTGTAATAAGAGTTAACGACATAAGAGCTACTCCAAAGCTTGAAGAATACATAACTCCCTTAAAAGTTTTCTTGTAAACCGTCATTATAAAGAGTCCTAGTATAAAAGCTAGTCCTAGAGCTATAACCATATCAAGAGCTGATATAGAGCCTATTTTTTCTATAAAACTAGATTTAAAGATATCACTAAAATGTAATGTCTTTGTTGTAGTATTCATTTTTTCATCTCCTTATTTTATTGATTCTAACCTAATATTCTACAAAGAGCATATTTTGACACTGCTGTAACCCTTCTTTCTCCAATTTGTATAGTATCAGCTATAATGCTAGGTAGAAATTCATCATATTTTATTTCAAGAATAATTATCCTAGGGTCTAGTGAGTCCACAGTGGGAAGTTTTACATTAAACATATCCTTTGAAAACAATCCTGATTTTATTGATTTATCAAAAGTTATTCGGACATTCCCTATAGGATAAATATATGCCTCACGAGTGTAATCAACTATGGTCTTTGGCTTGAATAATTCATTCTTCATTTTGACATAGAGTTCTTTTAATAGCCCACGATTAGTAGATTTTATCCAATCAATATCTCCATCTAAGATTTTCTTGCATTCTTCCAAAGAAATTGGAATACTAGATTTTGATGTAAGTCCATTATGTTTAAGCTTTTTTTCTAACTTTATAAAAGAAGGATCATTATTATAAAACCTAATTCTAAATTTTTCTCTATGATTGACTCCAGATATTTTTTCAAATAAAGCTTTATCATTTATATCATCAAAATAAATACTTCTAATGAAATATCCTCCATTTTCCTTAGAGTTTTTATCTAGATTCATTATATTTTTGAGTTTAGATCTAAGAATATAATAATCTCCTATATTGATATAAAGTTTGTGCTCATGTCTATATTTAATATCATTCATATTTTTCACCTCCAATCTATACTTTTATCTCAAGAATACATTCCTTTTGTGAAATCTAAATGATAACTAATAGAAATACAGGTGAAAAATAAGAAAAGCGTCTATCGACACGTTATTAAGGTAGCTTTTCTTGAAACTCATTTAGGTCAGAACAAGTTCATACATTAAAAAAAGAAAAAAGTAGAACTTTCCTATTCGTTATAAAAAAGGCTTCTATTGAAGCATTGATACATCAAGGAAGCCTTTTTTGAAACCCATCACAGAAAGTTTAAATTAAGGAAAAGTAGGACTTTCCTATGGGTTATAAAAAAGACAAGAATAAATCTTGTCTTAACCTCAACTATTTAGTTTTTAATTGGAACCAAAATGTAGTTCCTTGATTTATAGAACTATCTACACCAAAATTTGAATCATGAGCTATTAATATACTTTTTACAATAGAAAGCCCTAAACCAGTACCAATTACCGCTCTCTTATGAGATTTACCTACCATATAATACCTATCCCATATATGATTTAATTCCTCTTTAGGTATGCCTTTCCCTGTATCTTTTACTTCAAACTGAACGTAATCTCCTAAGTTTTTTATATCAATATATACTAATTTATTAACCCCAGTAAAATTTACAGCATTACTAAGAAGATTATATATTACTTGTTCTATTTTCTTTTCATCGCCAAATACTTTTATTTCATCATCACAGTTCAATTCAAAAGTAAAACCATCTCTTTCTGTGAGAATTAAAAACCTTTTTAAAATGTCTTTTGTAGTTTTAACTATATCAAATTCTATATAGTCAATCTGACTAAGACCTGATTGCATCTTAGATAAATCTAAAATATCATTTACAAGTCCTGTAAGTCTATCTGATTCCTCAATAATTACATTCACATGGGATTGGCGTTTTTCTGGGTTATTGCCAGATATATCTCTTATCATTTCAGCATAGGATTTAATTAAGGTAAGTGGTGTTCTTAAATCATGAGAAACATTTGCTATTAAATCTCTTCTTAATTCCTCGGTTTTAGAAAGCTCGATAGTAGTATAGTTTAGAGTAGCTACTAAATTGTCTATTTCAGTATAATCACCTTTCTCAAATATAACATTGTAATCCCCTTTGGCTAAAACTGAAGCTGCTTCAGTTACCTGTGTAATAGGTCTAGATATTTTTGTTGCAATAATAAAAGACAATCCTATTGCCAATATTAACGATATTATAGTGACTATTATAAGCTGATTTTTTAAAACTGAAGTAGTAGAATCTACTGGGTCTAATAATCCATTAATATAAAGATATAAATTTTCACCATTCTTTTCCTTTAATATAGCCCCATATACTATAGTCGGTCTTCTAAGTCTAGGATCTTCAGTAGTATATAATGTTTTTCCTTGTTCATCATTTACTAACTTATCTATAAACATTTCCATAGCCATAGGGTCAATTCTTGGTGGTCTATTTTCTCCAAAAACGTTCATAGGAAATATAGGAATTCCATCATTATTCAAAATCTGAATAATAATTCCTCTACTAAATGAAATTTTATAAATAGTATCTTCGAAATTATCATTTCCATATTCTAAAACTAGATTATCTCCTATTTTTTTAATTTCATTAGCCTTCATAGATTTGTAATAGGTATTTAGAAATACAATTTGAAGAAGCCACAATATTATCATAATTGTAGCAGCGAATAAAACAAAATACTTCCATAGTTTAAATTTCAAACTTTTTATATCAAGTCGTTTCTTCAATTTTACCACCACTTTTTAGATTATTTAATATCTTCAAATTTATATCCTAAACCTCTTAGTGTTACAATAAAATCCCTATATATTCCAATACTGCTTCTAAGCATTTTTATATGAGTATCAACAGTTCTATCATCACCAACAAAGTCAAAGCCCCAAACTTCATCTAATAATTTATCTCTAGTTAGAGCCACATTTTTATTTTTAACTAAATAGAATAATAAATCATATTCCTTTGGAGTCATATCGACTTTAACACCATCTACAAACACATTTCTGCCAATCATATCTATTTCAAGACCTTCAAATTTATATCTTTGATTTAAATCAGTATTACCATGTATTTTATTATGACGACTCACTATGACATTCAACCTAGCCATAACCTCTTTAGGTGAAAAAGGCTTGACCACATAGTCATCAATTCCTATCTCAAAACCAAATAATTTATCATATTCTTCTCCTCTTGCTGAAAGCATAAGTACTGGTATATCTTTTATCTTTCTAATCTCTTTATAGGCAGAAAATCCATCTAATTTGGGCATCATTATGTCCATTACTATGACATCAAAATCTTGCTCTTTACACATATCTATAGCTTCCATGCCATCTTTAGCTTCCCAAACACCATGACCTTCAAATTCTCCATATTCTCTAATAACCTCACGAATCTTTTCCTCATCATCTACAACTAAAATCTTAAACATACGACTCCTCCCACTGTACTTAATTCTTATAAGCACATTATAAATGTCCAATGTGTTAATTATGTGATAGAGTATAAAACCTTTGCTATACTTGTATTTTTCATACTATTATAATATCAAATTTATTTAAAGAATATCTAAGTAAAATTTAATATATATCAAAGGCTCTAATTAAATTTTAAGTCTAATTAGAGCCTTTTAACATTTTAATTTCCCATTTTCACTTCTACTAAATGAACTTTTCCATCATTAATTAATTTAACATATTTTTCTTCAATGGCTATTCCATCTACTAATATTTGTTTTACACCACTATTCACCTTATCTGGATTTTTTACTTCTATATTATATAAAGTATTTTCATGAGTATATTTTATACTATACTCTTCCCAATCTTTAGGAATACAAGGGTTTATGAAAATTTTATCTCCTTCTTTTGTGAATCCTAATATATCTTCTAATGCTACTCTGTACATCCATCCAGAAGAGCCAGTATACCAGGTCCATCCACCTCTGCCTAAATGTTGTGGATTAGTATATACATCAGCAGCCATAACATAGGGTTCCACCTTATACTTTGCACATTCTATTAATGTACTAGAATGATTAATTGGATTTATTAGCCTAAATAAATTATAGGCCTTATCTCCTTCTCCTAACATAGCAAATGCCTTAATTACCCAGATAGCTGCATGAGTATACTGTCCCCCATTTTCTCTTACTCCTGGAACATAGGATTTTATATATCCAGGATCTAAATCTGTATCATCAAAAGGAGGGGATAATAGGGATATTATTCCCTCTTCCTCATTAACCAAATATTTTTCTACAGAGCTTAACGCAGTCTTTGACCTTTCTATATCTCCTAACGTAGAGATTACGGACCAAGATTGAGAAATAGAATCTATAGTACATTCCTGATTTTCTTTAGATCCTATAGGGGTTCCATCATCAAAGAAAGCTCTTAAATACCATTCTCCATCCCATCCATTAGTTTCTATAGCTTCTTTTAACTTTAAGATGACATTTTTATATTTCTCTACCTTATCTAAATCCCCCATCTTTTCGCAGATTGGTATAAACTTTCCTAATACTGTAGCTAAGAACCACCCTAGCCATACACTTTCACCTTTCCCTTTATATCCTACCTTATTCATGCCATCGTTCCAGTCTCCAGTTCCCATAAGAGGTAATCCATTTTCCCCAAAATTTAGCGATTTTTCGATAGCTCTTATACAGTGATCATATACTGTTCCATTCTCCTGGGATTTATTAGGAATTTCATATCTCTCATATTCAGTTTCCTTTAATATTGGACTTTCTATATAAGGTGCTATTTGTTGTAGGATTTCATAGTCTCCAGTCACTAAGATATACTCAGCTACTCCTAAAGGTAACCATAGTAAGTCATCAGAACATTTACTCCTAATCCCTTTATGCACTTCACTATTAGGCACAGGATGCCACCAGTGTTGGATATCTCCTTCTACATATTGATGGTAACAATTTTCTATAATTTGTCTCTTTGCCTCTTCTGGCAAGTGATATAGGGTATTGGTTACATCTTGCATTTGATCCCTTGCACCAAAAGCTCCCCCTACTTGATAAAATCCTGCTCTTCCCCATATCCTACACCCAATAGTCTGATACATCAGCCAATTATTCATCATATAGTTCATAGTAGTATCCTTAGTATTTACTTGAACTTTCGTTAAGTTTTTATTCCAAAATCCCTTTATCTCTTTTAACGAATTTTTTGAAAACTCAATATCCTTATATTTATCTATTAGTGTATATCCTTTTTCTAAATCTCTTTCTTCTCCTAATAAAAATACTATTTCTTTCTCACCTTTTGATGAAATAATGATTTCTACCTCTATTACACTACAGGGATTATAACCTAATCCTACTGTATTTGAAAATCTTTCTTTCATTAATCCCTCTGGCTTTTCATAGTTAGGAAAATGTCCTAAAAATTCTAATCTATCTCCAGTATAACTTCTTATTTTTTCTGATGTACCAATAAAAATAGTACTGTTTTTAAATTCAGTATTGGCTGAATTTTTAACTGTAAATATTTCTCCTTCGTTCATACCTGTTTCCAATAAACTCTCATTTTCTTCATCAGTTACTCCTAGAACAGGTCTAATATAATAAACCAATGTTATCTTTCTCTCTGTATCTGAGATATTTCTTAACTTAATTAAATTTATTTTTATCTTATCTTCTACAGGAGCGAACATAGTTAAGCTTTGCTCTATACCTTGGCTATAATGATAGAAACTGCTGTAACCTAGTCCATGGGTGATTGTATAATCCTCTTCTTTTCTGACAGGTTTAGGTGTTATACTCCAAACTTCCCCTGATTCATCATCCCTTATATAAACCATTTCACCAGAAGAATCCATTATGGGGTCATTATACCAAGGTGTTAGCTTGTTTTCCCTACTATTTTCTGACCAAGTAAAACTTGTTCCCCATTCTGAAACAATAAATCCGAATTTTCTATTTGCTATAACATTTATCCAAGGTAGTGGAGTATTTAAATTTTTTGTAAGTTTAATAATGTATTCTTTACCATCCTTAGTAAAGCCTCCATAACCATTAAAGTTATCAATGTCTAGATTTTTGTCTATTTTTGGATACTCTATTGTTCCTCTACGGTTAAATTGTTTATAAGGGATAGAGTCTTCTATAGAATTTTTATCTATAAAGCCTTCTTCTGCCTTTATAATTAATGCAGCCCATTTATACAGTAAGGCTTTATCTTCATCACCTAAGATATTTTCATTTTTAATAAATATACCACCAGAAACATCTATTATATTTCCTCTTTTTTCATATATAGTCTCTCTTATACTTTCAAATAATGGTTGATAATATATACTATCATCTTCATTTAAAATCACTATATCTACTTTCAAGCCTTTATAAGACCAATATTCATGGGCATGGATTATTTTAATTAAAGTTTCTATACCTTCCATGGATTTTATAGTAACTAATACTATAGGATTATCTCCAGAAATACCATAAGCCCAAAGACCTTCCCTACCTTTTATATTTTTCTTTATTGTTTCAGTATAAGGCAGCTTAATGTTTTTATTTAAATAAAACAGATAGGGAATTAGCTCTTCATAAAGTTTGATATTTGAGTGATTTAAATTTAAATATCCCATTTCAGTCTGACTTTTAGTGTTTATAAGATCCATAGCCATATTAATATTATTCAAATCGTCATATTTTTTAAGTATATCTATAGCTTCCTGTCTGCTGTGAATTAAAGCTGTTATATAATATATTTCTACTTTTTCATTAGGTTGTAGCTTTATCTTTTTTCCTATGCTCATTATAGGATCTAGAACTATTCCAGCTGTGTTGGTAAGTCCCTTTTCTACCCCTTTAGGTTTTCTTAAAGAGTTACCTCTTCCTATAAAATTTGTTCTATTTGTTTCATATTGAAATTTATCTTCATTATCTCCAAAGGATTTAATGCCATGAAGAATCAAATTATCTACTGATCCTTCTTCTCTTTTTCTCCTATGGGCTATTAATCCTTGTTGTTCTTCTAACACTTCAGTTTTAATAAATAGGTTGCTAAAAGCTGGATGAGCCACATCAGATTCTAATGTTGCACCTACTATTTCAAAATAACTTATAGTTTCAAGAAATGCTTCTTCTTCTCCATTATTTATTAAAGTGACTTTTCTAATTTCTCCTAATTCTTCTGGTAGCAGAAATATATCCATTTTTGTATCAATGTTTCCGTCATTTCTATGGAATACAGCTTTATATGTAGAAAACTCCACCTTATATAAATCTGATTCTTTATATGTAGGAGCATAAGTGGTTGACCATAGCTTATTATTCTTCAAATCTTTTATATAAATAAACTGTCCATAGGGTGTAGACAAAAAATCTTTTCTCCATCTATTAATAAACATATTTTCATTTTTTGAAAACCCTTCCCCCCTATTATTTATCATTAAAGAATAGGAGCTAGATGATAAAATATGACATTTTATATCTGATAAATCTTCTTTTGAATATACTCTTTTATTCCAAAGTCCTTCTCTTTTTCTAACTATTCCAGTTCCCTCTAAGATTTCTTTTTCTTTTGATATAATTAATTTTAAAGGAATTTTTTCTTGCAAAAGAAATTCCCCACATTTCATTTTTGAATCCCTATGAAATCTATGAACCATTATATCCTTGTTTATAAAATTGTTTATAGCAGTAAATATCATACCTTGATGATGACTCATATAACTTTTAACTATGCCTTTGTCTAAATGAGCTGGTAATCTGCTTATTGTATAATCAATAGCCTCATAAAATCCATAAGGGCCTTCTAAACCTTCTTCTTTAAGTCTCCTTATATTTTCTAATACTCCATTATAATCAAATTTTAGAGCTAAAAAAGTAGAGTATGGAGATACCACTAACTCTTCTTTTAATCCTCTCTTAAAACCTAAAGCTGGTACACCAAAAGCTTTATACTGATAGTTTAGCTGACTATCAAAGGCAAAAAATCCCGATTCTGAAATCCCCCAAGGCACTTTATTATAACTACTGTAATCTTTTTGTATTTTTATAGAGGTTTGATAAGTTTCATCTAGAAGAGTATTTTTATAATTTTTCATAACCAAAGAAGGCATTAAATATTCAAACATTGTACCTGTCCAGGATGCTAGACTTATATAGCCTTTTTCCATAATTAAAGACTTACCTAAATTTTCCCAATGCTTTAATGGTACTTCTTTCCTTGAAATTGCAATATAACTTGTAGTTCTAGCCTCAGAAGCTAATAAATCATAATAAACATTTAATACTTTCTTTTCTTCTACATTATATCCAATATAGAATAGATCCTTAGTAGAGTCATATAAAGGTTTGAACTCCGTGTCATCTATTAATTTCTCTATTCTTTCAATCAAACTTTCTAATCTTTTCCCATGGATATAGGAAGTTAGATATTCTTTCAATCCTTCCTTTAATACTATTAAATAAGATACAAGGTTACCGCTATCTACCGTTGATACAAATATAGGCTTTAATGGCTCTAAAGTCTCCGTATCATACCAATTATATAGATGACCTTCCCATTTTTCTATTTTCTCTATAGTAGTTATAGTTAAGTCAACTAAATCTACCATTTCTTCAGTAGTTATAAATCCAAGATCCCGACTAGAAAGTATAGATATAAGATAGAAACCTATATTTGTTGGAGAAGTTCTATTGGCTGCTCCATTATAAGGATATTCTTGAAAGTTATCTGGAGGTAAATAATTATTTTTAGCATCGGTAAAAGTCTTATAATACTCCCAAGTTTTCCTTCCTATTTCCATTAGCATTTCTATATCTTCTTCTTGAACCTCTATGGTTTCTTTATCTTCTTTACTAATTATATAAGCTGCTACTGGTCCAACTAACCAAAGCAAACCAATAATACTACTAAGAGCCAAATTTCTAGGATTAAAGATATAGGTTAAACCTACCAATAATATTGGAAAAATAATATTTTCTTTCATCCTAATAAAATAGCTGGAAAGATTATTCTCTAACTTTTTCTCCATATCAAAGGCTGTAGTCCACTCCAGTAGATTTCTATGTGAAATTAGTACCCTATACAAGGTTCTAATTATAGCATCTAACATCATAACAGCTTCATAAGGAAGAAATAAAAGAGATAAAATACTCTGATAAAAAAAGGTTTTATACCCTAGTATAATATTCCCATTTAATTTTACCTTTTCAGTTTTAAAATTTTTATATAGTATAACTTCTAGAAATATAAAAACCCCTAACCAAACAAAAACATTTCCAGGGAAAAATGCTATACCAAAAAATAATATAAGAAATAAGGATATAGGTAATAAACTTCTTCTCATATTATCTAGGATTTTCCACTTAGAAAGAGAAGAAATAGAATTACCATATTTACTAGTTAACCATTTAATTAATTGCCAATCTCCCCTTACCCATCTATGCTGTCTCATAATATAAGAATTATACTTTTCAGGATATCCGTCCATTAGCTCAATATCTGTAGCCAATCCTACTCTAACATAGCTACCTTCTAATAGGTCATGACTTAATACAGTGTTTTCTGGTATATTTTCTTTTAAACACCGTTGAAATACTCTTAAATCATATATTCCTTTACCAGTAAATATTCCTTCTCCAAATAAGTCTTGATATATATCTGAAATGGCACCACTATAAGGATCTATCCCTCCAGCTCCTGCGAATATTCTTGTGAATAATGATTTATTACTACTCTCAATATCTATAAGAATTCTTGGCTGAATAATACCATAGCCTTCTTTTACAATATTCTTTTCTTCATCCAATACAGCTGTATTTAAAGGATGGGATATAGTACTTATTAACTTTTTAGCACCATCTATAATTAATTTAGTATCTGCATCTAAAGTAATAACATATTTTATTCTATCTTTAAGCTTTGATACATCACCTGAAATAAAATTAAAAGTTGTTTTCTCGTCTCCTAACAATAAATTATTAAACTCTACTAATGCTCCTCTTTTCCTTTCCCACCCCATCCATTTTTGTTGAGTTTCAGAATATACCCTTTCCCTATGAAGAAAGTAAAATATATCTTCTTCATCACTATATTTTTTATTTAAGTCCTGTATTATTTCTAAGCCTTTATTTACTATTCCTTCATCTTCTTTTGTAGTTTTTTTATCTCCGTCTTTAAAATCCCCCACTATTCCCAAATAGATATTTTTTCCTTTATTAGATAGATAATAAGTTTCTAAATTCTTTGCTAGTTCTTCTACTCTGCTTTCATTTGGTAAAAGGGCAGGAACAACGATAAATGTGGCACACTCTTTAGGTATACCTTCTTTATAATCAATTTTAGGCAACACTTTTGGCTTAAATCTTTTGGTATAGCAGTAATTAACTAAGTTTACAGAAACGGTAACCATAGGAATAAAAACAACAATAAAAATTAACATACTCCAATAAATATTACCTTTAATGTATCCGTAGCTGCTGAAAATATATGATAATACAATTGATAATAGAATGATAGGGAAATAATAATAGCTGTATTTCTCTAACATAAGACTACTATTCTTATTATCATAACCAAAAAATTCAAATAGTTTTTGTCTTCCTTCATCTATTAAATAAAATCCCACATGAGCTTTTTTATCCTGGCTTCCTTTATCCCATTCTTCTCTAGCAAATTCTACAACCTTCTTTGAAATATATACTTCTTGAACTCCAAATTTCTCTGCTAATTTTTTAACTTCATATCTATAGTAATTTTTGGATTGAAAGTCCATATTTCCATATACATTTAAGGGGTCTTCTTTTAATACCTCTTCTACTAAGCATATAGAATCAAAAATACCTTCCCAATAAAGAGAAGATAGATTTCTCAAGCTTGTGATACCGTATCCAAGATATATTTTATATTTAGATTGAACTCTGTACTCTTTTTCTAAGGTTTCCTTTATACTGCTGTCTGCATAATCTAGTTTTCTATCAATTATTTCTAATATCTGCTGAAAATCTTCTTTATCTTGTCTTATTCTTCTTACTAATCTTTCTACTTTAGTAGAATCCATAGTATGTATATTATCTACTAGTTTTATTATATTCTCTTCTATTGAAAGATCAATGTTTTCTATTTCATCCCATTTTTCACCTATTTTAAGTAAGCTTAACGAAATATCTCTAATATATTCCATTAACCCTAACGTTAAGAATGTGGAAAGATGGTATATTTCCTCTAATGTTAATATCTCTTCCTTTTGAAAAGCATTTGTAAATCTTACTAGATTATCTTCTGTAATATTGGCTGCTGAATGGGATACCATCTCTAGGGCAAGTGCATATACCCTAGGATATCCCTTTAGTGGACCACTTTTTATTATGCCTAATTCTATTTTATTTTGTGATTTTAATTTATCTTTCAATTCTTTATAGGTTAATTCAATAAAATAGTAATTATCTAATAACCATTCTGTTCCTTTAGGTAGATTCTTTCCATTAGAAACCTCTTTATTAAATTTTAAATAAGCTTTCTCTATATCTCTAAAGCTTCTATTTAATCTCTTTAAAAGTAAGACTTTTACGTTAGCTTTTCCACCAATTTCATATAATGCTCCAATTTCTTCTCCATGTTCGACTAACATATCTTCATTCAAATTTACGTCTTTAATAATTGGCCACATATCGTCCTTCCTTTCATCCTTAACGTTCTTAAATCAAGATTTCATTAAGTTCTTGATTTTTTCATCATAAAGAGTACATAACTCCTCTGCATATTCTTCATTGTAACCTTCTATATAGAGATTAAATACAGGTTTTTCTTCATCAGGAATAATTAATGCCCATCCTCCATCATCTATAAACCTAACACCTTCTTTTAATTCAATTCCTTCCTGCCGATTTTCTGTTAATCTCCTTATAATATTTCCTTTGTCATCCCATTTACACGGAATCTCTCTTTTCATATAAAAATATTGAGGTAATTCTTCTACTATCCTAGTTAAAGTAGTATTGTTACCTATTAAATAGTCAATTATTTTCCCTGAAGCCCAAATACCATCAAAGTTTAGAGTATATTGAAAATCTATATTTCTATTTACAATCTCTTGAATAACATCTGAAATATTAGATTTGCTATAGATTGTACTTCCCTCATATTCATAGATTATTTTTTCCACAATCCTAGGAAAATTATAAGGAACCACTGCTTCTTTCATTTCTCCGCTCTTAAATCCTATTAGTAAGGATAGTAAATAATATTTTTCATCATGAATAACATTTGTACTATCCATAACTACTATTTTTTCTCCATTTCCGCTATAAACAATTCCTAAATCCCCGGTTTCCTCAAATATAATATTTTGAAAGCTTTCTACTTCCATTTCTCTGTTGTATTCTACTATTTTCACTTGACATCCAATATCTTTAAGATATCTTTCTGCTAAGTTAGATATATTCTTGGATGGAGATGCTATAATCAGTTTTGGTTTTTTATTTCTGATTTCGTTAATGTTTTTTAACTTTTCTACTCCCTCTTTTATATAAATGGAAGAAAAATTATAAGTATTGACTACATCTTTAATTTCATTACCAGAGCAGCGTTTAAAATCCTCTATAGTAAAAGAATTTTCAATTTTTCTTTCTGTGTTTTTGTCGATATTGGCTCCTTCCTTATTGATAAATTCAATATGTAGCATATCTTCGTAAAGATTGTCAGTACTTATATGAATACCACCATCTGCCTTAAAATGTTTTACTCCAAATCGACATATAGGTATAGTACTATTTTTTATATCGATTACTTGAGAACCTGTTGATAGTATCCCTGAAATAATGGAGTTTTTAATAGATTTTGATAAATTATATTCGTCACTGCTTACAACGTAAGTTCCTTTAGGCTTAATAACAGAAGCATAAGCAGTTCCAATTCTAGTAGCAATTTCAGGAGTTAAGTTTACATTAAATCTTCCTGAAATATTTCTATAGCCAAATAGTTTTTTTGAAGTTTTCTCTTCCCATATTAAATTATCCTTTACTGTAACATTTTCTTGTATTGTCTTATAAGGCCATATTTTTATTTTAGGCTTTACTGTAGTGTCTGAAAAAATTTTAGAATAAGAACCTACTACTACACCTTCAAACATCCTGCTACGTTCACTAATATTTACATTGTTACATATAACAGATCTTCTAATTTCACAGTTTTTAGAAATATTAACTTTATCCCAAATAACACTTCTTTTTATGGAAGTTCCTTCAGATATTGCACAATAATCTCCTATAACTGTATAAGGTTCTATAACAGCTCCTTCCCTTATTATAGAGTTTCTTCCTATATAAACAGGTGGGTGTATTCTTGCATCTTTTTCGATAACAGTACCTTCTCCTATCCATATTCCCTTACTTTGCGGTTTTCCTAATAAGTAATGTTTCTTTTCATCTGAAAGTATGTCTATATGCGTTCCTATATAAGTATCTAAATCCCCAACATCACACCAATATTCCTCCGTTATATAACCATACATAGGTATGTTGTCTTTAAGAAGTCTTGGAAATAAATCTTTACTAAAATCAAAGTTTTGTCCTTGTTTATAATAATCTAATACTTCTGGTTCTAAAATGTATATGCCTGTATTAATGGTGTCACTAAAGACTTCACCCCAGCTAGGTTTTTCTAGAAATCTTATTATCTTTCCGTTATCATCAGTTATAACTACACCATATTCTAATGGAATCGGTTCTCTTTTTAATACTAAAGTAGCCTTAGAGCCTTTCTCTTTATGAAAATTATAGGCTTTCTTTAAATCTATGTTAGTAAAAGCATCTCCACTAATTACAACAAAGGTGCTATTTAAAAATTCGTGAGCATTTTTTACACTACCACCAGTACCTAATGGTTTTTCTTCAATATAGTATTTAATATTTGCATTGTAACTCGATCCATCTCCGAAATGATTCATAATCATAGTAGGTAAATAGTATAGTGTAACCGCTATATCATCAATTCCATATTCCTTTAAAAGGTCTATTCCATATTCCATTACTGGTTTATTAAAAATAGGTACCATTGGCTTAGGTAAATGACAAGTTAAAGGTCTAAGCCTTGTTCCCATTCCTCCCGACATTATTACTCCTTTAATTGCGACCACTCCTTTTATGAAATATACTCATATAAAAGTATTTTGTGGATTTGCATAAAAAATATACATAAAAAAAGAACCTCTTACGAGATTCTTTCCTAAATTTATATTAGTTTTTTAACTTCTTCTATGGCTTTATCATAGTTTGGCTGCTCTCCAACTTCTTTTACATACTCAACATATCTAACAACATTATTCCTATCAAGAACTACAATTCCTCTACTAAGTAATCTTAATTCTTCTATGACAAATCCGTAGTTCATTCCAAAAGATAAATCTCTATGGTCAGATAAAGTAATTACTTTGTTAATGTCATTGGCTGAACAAAATCTTTTTTGTGCAAAAGGTAAATCTACAGAAATGGTAAGAATAATAACATCATCTAAGTCAGATGCAGTTTGATTAAAGTTTATAGTTTGAAGTTCACATACACCTGTATCTAAGGAAGGAACTACGCTGATTATTTTTATCTTGTCTCCTGCATCTTTTAAAGAATATGCTGATAAATCATTTCTTAATACTGTAAAATCAGGTCCTTGATCTCCTACTTTTATTTCCTTACCTATAAGAGTTATCGGATTCCCGCCCATAGTGACTAGACCCTCTCTTTTTTCCATTTCATATTTTCTCCTTTCTATAGGTAAATTCATTTATTATACTTCTTAATAATTTTACCCTATAATTCACCTTTCAATCCAATTTCTTCTGCTGCTTTTTGCATTCCCTTTATAGTTTCATTAATTACTTCATCTATTTCCATTCCTAACATTTTTGCTCCTTCTTCAATCACTTCCCTATTAACTCCTGCAGCAAATCCCTTATCCTTCCACTTTTTCTTAACTGATTTTACTTTCATATCCAAAATACTTTTACTTGGACGCATAAGAGCAGTAGCAGTTATTAGTCCAGTTAACTCATCAATGGTATATAATACCTTTTCCATTTTCTCTACAGGCTCAACATCAGTGCAAATATTCCATCCATGGCTTTCTATAGCTCGAATATAGTCTTCAGGCCAGTTTTCTTTTGTTAAAATTTCTCTTGTCTTTTTACAATGTTCTTCTGGATACAGTTCATAATCAAGATCGTGAATCAATCCTATTATTCCCCACTTATCTACATCTTCTTCCTCAAACAATTCTGCAAAGTGTAGCATAACAGATTCTACAGTTAGTGCATGTCTTATAAGACTTTCACTTTTATTGTATTTTTTCAATAATTCATAAGCTTTTTCTCTATTTGGAATAATTTTATTCATTCTAAAAACCCTCTTTCCTTTATAATTTAATCCAATTTTAACTTATATGATTATAAAAAACAATACTATTTAGCAATTGAAAAATCTTTGCAGATATGATACTATACCTAAGTAAGTAAATATAAGGGCGGTTAGCTCAGCTGGTTAGAGTGCCACGTTGACATCGTGGAGGTCGTTGGTTCGATTCCAATATCGCCCACCATTTCTTGATAAAATAAAAAAAGCATTCAACTTTGAAATTGAATGCTTTTTTTATTTATACTTTATTTTCATTCAGCAAAATACTTATGTATGCTGCCATCTATCTTTACTCCATATTTCTTCAAGGTCTCATCTAATGCTTTTAATGTAATATATATTTTTTCTTCATGGCAATTTTCCCCCATATGTCCTATTCTTATTACTTTATCTTTTAAATAATCAAAAGCTCCGGCTACCATTATATTATGTTCATTTAGCATATTATTATATATTTCGTTAAAGGTGATACCTTTAGGGATTACCATAGTAGTTACAGTATTAGAATATCCATCCAAAGGATATAATTCTAGACCTGATTTAATTATAGCATTTCTTACTTTTTCACTAAGGCTTCTATGTCTTTCTATGTAATTATTTTCTTCTAGTATTATATCAATGGCACAATCTAATCCATAAATATCACTTATTGGCTGGGTATAAGGGAACCACTTTTCTTCATACCAATTTTTCCATAATGCTAAATTACAGTAAAAGGAAGCTATAGGTGTTTTTCTGTTAAGAATTGTATTCCAAGCTCTTTTAGATATACTTAAAAATGTTAATCCAGGGGATGCAGATATACATTTTTGGCTGCCACCTAAAATTATATCTATTCCCCATTTATCTACTTCTACTAGTTCTCCACCAATTGCTGAAACAGAATCTACTACACTAATTATATTATATTTATTTAATAAATTACATATTTTATCTACAGGATTGGTAATTCCTGAAGGTGTCTCACAATGAACCATAGTGGCTAATTTAAAATTGTGGTCTTTTACTAAAAACTGTTCTAATTCTTCTATATCAATGGCCTTTCTATAATCTCCCTTAAAATATTCTACTTTTCCCCCATATATCTTTACAAAATCACCAAACCCATTTCCAAATATTCCATTATCAATACAAAGTACTCTATCCTCTGGCTCTATTAAGGAAGCACAAGCTGCTTCTAAGCCAAGTATCCCTTCCCCTCCTAGAATAAGTATATCTTCTTTGGTGTTTAAAAGTTTTTTTAATTTATTACAAGTTTCCTTATAAAATTCAAAAAAACTTACATCTAAATCTGGATTGGTTATATTTTTTGCCATTGCCGACCTTACACTTTCATGAATCTGAGTTGGCCCAGGTGTCATTAATAATGGACTTCTCATTTATAGACCTCCCTATTAATATACTTTGTACTAATACACTTTAGAAGTGTATCTATTATGCTTACATATTATCAATACAGTCCGTCTTTGTCAATAAAAATGCTAGTGTAAATAAGCACTAGCATCTAAATCTTATTTCTATACTGTATACAAGATATATTTATACATTAACAAAAAGTGACATACACTACCACCTATAACGAATAAATGAAATAACTCGTGAAATCCAAACCATTTATTCGTAAATTTAGGCCATTTTAAAGCATAGATAACGGCTCCCAATGTATAAACAATTCCCCCTCCTATTAGCCAAAGAATACCTTGTGTTGGAAGAGATCTTCTAAGTGGATAAAATGCAATTACCACAAGCCAACCCATTACAATATATATTCCTGTAGACAGCCATCGAGGAATATCCATAGAAATACTTTTTAAAATAATTCCTGCAATAGCAAGAATCCAAATACTAATAAGTAAACTCCATCCCCAAGGACCACGAAGAGAAATTAAACATATAGGGGTATATGTTCCAGCTATTAAAATATAAATCATCATATGGTCTATTTTTCTAAAGATTAATCCTTTTTCCCCTGAAATCGGAACCCAGTGATATACTGTGCTAGCTGTATACAATGAAATAAGACTAATACTATAGATAATAAAAGAAACAATATGCCAAGTTGTAGCTTCTTGGTAAGCATGTCGAATAAGAATTAATGCCCCTAATATGGATAAAACAGCTCCTAATAAATGAGTTAATGCACTAACTGGATCTTTAATTTTACGCTTCATCGAACCACCTCTCCTCTTGCTCATGTATTATTATATAGTTTTTATTACTACATTATATTATATACTTATTTTAAAAACATAACAATATGTTTTTATTATTTTTCTTTACCTTTTCATATCATTATGTTGATATGTAGTATTAGATACCCTATAATTAGAATGAGGTGATAATTGTGGAGTTTGATAAAGAACAACTATTAAATTTAATCAAAGAAAGCTTACATTTCAAGACTATTGATGTTTCTGAAATTCCCGATATTGAATTGTACATGGATCAAGTAACAACCTTTATGGAAGATAAACTTCAAGAGTTTAAAAGAACAGAAGAAGATAAAATCTTGACCAAAACTATGATTAATAATTATACAAAAAATAAAATTCTTCCAGCTCCTGTAAAGAAAAAATATTCTAAAAAACATATGATGTTATTGATTTTAACTTATCATTTAAAACAAGTTTTATCTATAGGTGATATTCATTCTTTATTATCTCCTATTTCTGAGAGAAAAGATAAAGAAAAAAATATGTCTATTCCTATTGAAGAATTATATAAAAATTTTGTAGAAATCCAAGCTATAGAATATAATACTTTTTCTGAAGAAATATTAAAAAAATTTGATGAATTAGAAGAACAAATTCATCCTGAAGAAAAAAATTCAGATGCCTTAATATTCTTTTCAATAATTTTCTTCCTTATTACACAAGCATCTATACAAAAAAAATTAGCTGAAAACTTAATTGATACTTTTTTAGGTAATTAAAAACCTTTACCATAAAGAATGGAGTTGGAGTATATGCAATTTTTTGATGGATTTACTTTAAAATTGATAATGGTAGTGCTTATGGTCTTTGATCATGTTGCTCAATTTATACCAAATACACCCTATTGGTTTCACTGGCTAGGCAGATTGGTGGCACCAATTTTCTTTTATCTTCTAGTAGAAGGATATGAGCATACGAGAAATAGAAATGCTTATATGATGAGACTCTTTAAATGGGAGGAATAATGCTTATTGGAAACTTCCTAGTATCTTTTACCTTTAGAAGAGATTATTTTGTGACAAATAATATATTTTTATCTATGGCTATGGGCATAGCCTTGCTTATTGCTATTGATAACTTAAATAATAGGGAAGGTAGAAACAAAGTAAAAAATATCTTATTAATATTTATCATCTGTTTAATCTCTCTCTTTACGGAAGGTTCTTTTATTGGAACCGCTATGGTTTTAATTTTCTTTTATTTTAAAAAGGATAAAATAAAAATGTCCATTGCTTATATCTTATTATCTTCTATATTTTTAACAGGTGGATTTACTTATAATAATCTTTTTGTCCTTAATCCCCAGTGGATGATGGTTTTTTCTCTACCATTTATGCTAATGTATAATGGCAAAAGAGGATTCAATCTTAAATACTTCTTTTATATTTTTTATCCCCTTCATATTTGGATACTTTATATAATGGGATATTTTATTGAGTTGAGATATTAGATTTAACCATAAAACTAGAAAAAAGACTCTAATGGAGATAACTCACTAGAGCCTTTTTTTATTTAACTGATTTTAACTTAACTATATCTTTATAGTTTTTGGCTGTAATCATCTGAACTTCTGAAATATCTTCTTTTATTTCTTCTATATCTGAACCCATTCTCTCTAATTTATCGAATATAATCATCTGATTGTCATTAAGAATTTTAATATCTTCCTTTAATTCTGTTTTTACATTGGATATCTCTTCTTTTAATTCTGTTCTCACATTTAAGATATCTTCCTTTAGTTCCGCTCTTACATTTGAGATATCTTCCTTTAATTCCGTTCTCACATTTGAAATATCTTCTTTTAATTCTGTTCTTACACTTGAAATATCTTCTTTTAATTCTGTTCTTACACTTGAAATATCTTCTTTTAATTCCTTTTTTGTATCTTGTAATTCTATATACAGTCTTTCTAATAGGTCAAATATTTGATCTTCTTTGTTCATTTAATCACTCCCTAAATATTCCTATTGAAAGTTTTAAGTTTATGTTAATTTAAATTATAATCTATGGTACTAATAAAAGCAATAAATAGATATATATTTAAGATATCTATCCATTAAATCTAAACTTTTCTTTAAATCCTAAATTATTAGAATATATAGCCTAGGGCCTCTACAATTTTATAATTACTTTCTACAATATGTGTTAGCGTGTCCTTAATTCTTTCATTATTATTCCCTTAATCACATAACTTAACCTTAAGGGTTTTATTTATAAAGTAATACCATGCTTTTTCTGAATCAATGGTTAAAGTTCTCCAACAATACTCATAGTAATTATTTCACCGTCTGAAAAAATAGCTCTCTTGATATGTCAATATAATAACTAGAGCTTTTATATTTGTGATTTTAACTAGCACAACAAGTTTATTATTATCTATTTTCTCTAATACAACTTTTCTAGAATATCTATCTCTTTATAATTGCTGATTACTTCTATTACGTCCTTCATCCCTTCATCTATAATTTTGTCTTTATGATATACAATACTAAAATTTCTCTCCCATTTAAACTCAGGATTACGAATTACATGCATTATGCCATTTTTAATTTCTTCTTCTACTAACCGAACAGAAAGAACGCCCAAGCATTGGTGTTCTATTACTGCACTCTTCATGGTTCCAGGACAATTAGTTTCCCAGCGAGTTCTTATATTAACACCATTATCCAACATATAGTCTTCAAATAATTTTCTTGTTCCACTACCTTTTTCCCTCATAACAAAATCCATATCTGCTAAATCATCCAAACTAACTTCTTTTCTTTTGCTGAAAATATGGTCTTTACTGCAAACGAGAACCAAATAATCATCTACTGCTGGAATACAAATTAAATTAGAATTTGTAATTTTGCCTTCCACTAGTGCGATGTCTAATTCCGATCTTAGTAGTTTCTCTTCTATAACACTTGTATTATTTATGTAAGCATAAGGCTCAAGTTTTGGACTATTCTCCCTAACTTTATTAATAATATTAGAGAGTAAACAATTACCTACGGTTATCGTTGCACCAATATATATTTTATCAATATCATTTATTGCTAACATTTTTTCTTCTAAATCATCATATTGTTTTACTACATTTCTAGCATAGGAAAGTAGTTTCTTACCTTCAGGGGTTATATGTAATCTTTTACATAAGCGTTCAAATAAAATTACATTATAATGTTCTTCTAATTCTCTAATAGCTTGACTAACTGTAGGCTGAGAAATAAAAAGCTTTGATGCTGCAATACTCATTTTGCCACTATCTGCTACTTCAATAAAAATTCTTAAATGTCTTATTGTCATAAATGCATCCTCCCTTTACCTATAAGAATTATTATTTTAGAACTAAAACTGCTATAGGTTTTACCTATGATTATCATTAGATAATATCACTTTATTAATAATTAAACAAATGATATATTTATATAGTAAGAATCGTTAAAAATAATACAAAGGAGTGAAAGTATGAGAGTTCTTATTATTGGCGGTGTAGCGGCTGGAACTAAAGTTGCTGCAAAATTAAAACGTGAAAATCGAGATTCTAACATTACAATATTAACAGAGAGTAAGGATATCTCTTATGCAGGTTGTGGTTTACCCTATTATGTAGGTAATGTGATTCATAATAAAGAGGAATTAATCGTAAACACTCCACAAAGTTTCTTTGAATTAACTGGAGTCAATGTACTAACAGAAACTAAAGTGACTAAAGTTAATCCTAAAGAAAATACAATAGAAGCTTTAGGTTTAAAAACAAATGAAACTTGTACATATGAATACGATAAATTAATTATTGCTTCTGGTGCTCAGCCAATAAAACCTCCTATAGATGGAATAGATTTAGATGGCGTATTTTTTATGAGAACTCCAGAGGATGCTATTTCTTTACGTGATTCTATTGAAGCAAATAAAATCAAACGGGCTACTATAGTTGGCGGTGGATTCATAGGGCTTGAAGTAGCTGAAAACTTAGCACTTCAAGGAGTTAAGGTTACTGTAATAGACATGGCTGAAATGATACCACCAGGATTTGAACCTGAATTTACTGAATATATTGCAGATCATTTATCTCAACATGGAATTATGGTTTTTACAGGAACAAAATTAGAAGCCATTATTGGTGAAGGCAAAGTGGAAAAAATTAAAACAGATAAACGTATTATGAAGACAGATGCAGTTATTCTTTCAATAGGTATAAGACCTAATACAGAATTTTTATCTAATACAGATATTAAATTAATGCCAAATAGAACAATAGAAGTAAATAATTTTTTCCAAACTAATTATGAAAATATTTATGCTATTGGTGATTGTGCTAGTGTAACAAATAGAATAACAAAAAAACCTACTTGGTCACCAATGGGATCTACTGCTAATATTACAGGACGTATTCTAGCTAAAAATATCAATGGTAAAACAATTAATTATGAAGGAGTTCTTGGTACAGGAGTAGCCAAACTACCTGAACTTAACATTGGTAGAACTGGATTAACAGAATCAGCTGCTAAAGATGAAGGCTATGATGTAGTGACTGTAGTAACAGTTGTAGATGATAAAGCTCATTACTATCCAGATTCATCTTTCTTTATAGTTAAAATGTTGGCAGACAGAAAGACTAAAAAGTTATTAGGTTTACAGGTACTAGGACAAGGTGCTGTAGATAAGATGATAGATATTGCTGTAACAGGAATTACTATGGGGGCAACTTTAGAAGATATGGAAAATATGGACTTAGCATATGCTCCTCCATTTTCAACTGCAATTCATCCATTTACACATACTGTAAATGTTTTATTAAATAAAATAAATGGAGAGTTTAATACAATTACACCTTATGATTTTGCAACTGGAAAAGCAGAAGGATATAAAATAATCGATGCATCTATTGCTCCTTCTTTAAAAGGTGTTCCTTATATTGACCTTTCTAAAGTAAATGGAGAATTACCTGAATTTAATAAAGATGAAAAATTATTATTAGTATGCGCTAAAGGTAAAAGAGCTTATATGTTACAAAATCGCTTAAAACATTTTGGTTATACTAATACATTAGTTCTTGAAGGTGGTTTAACTTTAAATCAAATATAAATATAAAAAATAGGAGGTAAATCAATTATGGCAAGTTTAACTATTAGTCCAGAAGATCAAAAAAAAGTAAAGGCATTAGGGTTTCTCGCTAACAAAGGTACTGACAACTTCTCTGGTAGAATCATCACTGTAAATGGCAAAATTACCGCTGCTCAAAATAAGTGTCTATCAGAAGCTGCAGAACTTTTTGGAAATGGTATTGTAACTTTTACATCAAGATTAACAATAGAATGCCAAGGGATTCCTTATGATAAAATAGAAGATTTCAGAGCTTATATTGCAAAAGAAGGTCTAGAAACTGGTGGTACTGGCTCTAAGGTACGTCCAGTAGTTGCGTGTAAAGGTACAACCTGCCAATACGGCTTAATTGATACTTTCGATTTATCTGAAAAAATTCATGAAATATTCTTTAAAGGTTATTCTGATGTTAAATTACCACATAAATTTAAAATTGGTGTAGGAGGATGTCCTAACAACTGTATGAAACCTAGCTTAAATGATCTAGGAATTGTTGGACAAAGAATTCCTAATTATGATCAAGAGCTATGTAATGGTTGTAGAGTATGTAGTGTAGAGAATACTTGTCCAATTCATGCAGCTAAAGTTATAGATGGTATCCTAGAAATTGATAAAGAACAATGTAATAACTGTGGACGTTGTATTGATAAATGTCATTTCGATGCTATACCCGATGGACAAACAGGTTATAGAGTATTTATAGGTGGTAGATGGGGTAAGTTAGTAAATCATGGAATTCCTTTAAATAAAATTTTTACAACTGAAGAAGAAGTTATGGATATAATTGAAAAGACTATACTTCTATTTAGAGAACAAGGTATAACTGGAGAGCGTTTATCTGAAACAATAGAAAGAATTGGTTTTGAAGATGTAGAGGCTCAATTGTTATCAGATGAAATTTTAGATAGAAAAGAAGAAATCTTAAACTCTGAACTTCATTTAGTTGGTGGAGCTACTTGTTAATTAGCTAGAAAATTATCCAAAAGAAAGTATTTAATAAAACTTTCTTTTGGATAATAATATTTTTTAAAATTATTTGTCTTTTTTTTAACACTATTGAATAATATTTTTTAAAATAGTTTGTCCCCCTTTTTAATATTTTCAAATGAACATAAAAGTTTAACATTAATTTTTATAAAGGAGAGAAAATTATGAGTAATAAAAAGTTACTTGGTATTATTCTTTGTATTGGAATTGCCATACTAGCCACATTTCTAGGAGGATTACAAAATTTAGTTGGCGCCCCTATGATCGGCTTATTCATCGGTATGATTATCCTAAATATTATGCCTTCTATAGATAAAGATTTTAAAGCTGGTACATCTTTTGCTGGCAAAAAATTCTTAACATGGGGAATCATCTTGGCAGGTGCAACTCTTAACTTTAATCAGGTCTTAGGTTATGGAGCTAAAGCATTACCATTACTACTCTTTAATATTTGTTTATCATTTACAGTAGCCTATTTTGTAGGTAAAAAATTGGAATTATCTACTAATACTTGTACGTTAGTTGGTGGTGGTAGTTGTATTTGTGGTGGTACTGCAATTGCAACTCTAGCGTCAATTGTCAAAGCTAAGGAATCAGAAATTGCCTATGCAATGACTGCCATATTTTTATTTGATATCTTAGCTGCTTTACTTTATCCCTATTTAGCTGGAGCTATTGGATTAACTCCTAATCAGTTTGGATTCTTAGCGGGTGCAGCCATAAATGATACTTCTAGTGTTGCTGCGGCTGAAGCTACATATAATGTTTTAAATAATCTTGATTCAAGTTTAGCAATTACTATAAAACTTACCAGAACTACTTTGTTAATTCTTGTTTCAATTATCTTTACTATTATAACTGTAAAAAAGGAATCTAATTTAAATAAAAATAATGAAGAACAACTATCCATAGGTCAAACTATTATGAAGGTTTTTCCATGGTTTATACTTATTTTCTTAGTAATGGCTATATTAAATACTTTAGGAGTATTTAATATTATTCCTGGATTAGGAAAATTCTTTAAAAATGGCTATAAATTCTTAATTACAGCAGCCTTAGCTGGAGTTGGATTTAAAATTCAATTTAAAGATCTTTTTACAAAAGGAGCTAAACCTATTATTCTTGGAGGATGTACTTGGGCTGCCGTTGCTTTATCTACTTTATTGTTTATCACACTATTCGCTAACTATGTTGGATAATTTTAAAAAATAACTATAAAATAAGACCTGAGAAACAATTGTTTCTCAGGTCTTATTTTATAGTTCCTTAATTGCCTTTAAAGATTCATAATTTGCTTTTATAGTATACTCTAAATCTTCCTTTGTATGAGCTGCTGATAAAAACATACATTCAAATTGTGCAGGTGGAAGCATAATTCCTCTATTTAACATTTCTTTAAAATATTTTGCATAAACATTAGTATCACATTTTTGTACATCATCATAATTTCTAAAAGGTCCTTCTCCAAAAAACAATGTAAGCATATTTTTAAATCTAACTATAGTAGCTTTTATTCCTATGTTTTTAATATTTTCAGCAATACCTTTTTCTAAAGTTATAGCCATTTCTTCCATATCTTTATACACGGTTTTATTTCTTTGTAAAATCTTTAAATTCTTATATCCCATATGCATAGCAAGAGGATTTCCTGAAAGCGTTCCAGCTTGATATACTCCACCAAGAGGAGATACCATTTCCATAATCTCTTTTTTTCCACCATAAGCTCCTACTGGAAACCCTCCACCTATTATTTTTCCAAAACAAGCCATGTCAGGTTTAATTCCGTATACTTCACTAGCTCCACCATAATCAATTCTAAATCCAGTAATTACTTCATCAAATATAAGAAGGGAGTTATATTCTTTTGTTATCTTCCTTAGTTCTTCTAAAAATTTTTTATCTGCTGGAACTAAACCCATATTACCAGCTACAGGTTCTATTATAACTCCTGCTATATCAGAACCATGCTTTTCAAATGTCTCCTTTAAATCCTTTATATCATTATATCTACATACTAAAGTATTTTTTACGATTTCTTCAGGTACACCTAAACTTGTGGGTACACCATAAGTTATAGTTCCAGATCCGGATTTTACTAAAAGGGAGTCGCTATGTCCATGATAACACCCTTCAAATTTTACTATTTTATTTTTATTGGTATATCCTCTTGCAACCCTTATAGCACTCATAGTAGCTTCTGTACCTGAATTAACCATTCTCACCATATCTATAGCTGGGTAGGACTCTACCATCAGCTTTGCCATATCTACTTCAACTTTAGTAGGTAGTCCAAAACTTAGTCCATCTTTAATTATATCTTCGATTCCTTCCATTAACTCTTGATTTGAATGACCTAAAATTGCTGGTCCCCAAGAGCAAATATAATCTATATAAGTATTCCCATCTTCATCTTCTATTTTGCTACCATATCCCTTTGATATAAAAACAGGATCTGTACATACTGATTTAAAAGCTCTTACAGGACTATTCACACCACCAGGAATATATTTTATACCCTCTTTATATACCTTCTTTGACTTTTCAAGATTCAATTCCAAAACTCCTTTCAAATTATACTTAGATTCTATTTTAGAAATTTCGCCACATCCTTAGCAAAATATGAAATAATAATGTCAGCACCAGCTCTTTTTATAGAAGTTAAAACTTCCATTATTACTTCTTCTCCTAAAATCCCATTTTCTATAGCCACTTTTATCATTGAATATTCTCCACTTACATTATAGGCTGCAATAGGCATATTAAAGTTATCATTAACTCTTCTTATTATGTCAAGATAAGAAAGAGCAGGTTTTACCATTACAATATCTGCACCCTCTTCTATATCATACATTATTTCTCTCATAGCTTCATCAGAATTGGCACAATCCATTTGATAGGCTTTCCTATCACCACAAGCTGGAGCAGAATCAGCTGCTTCTCTAAACGGTCCATAAAATGCTGATGAATATTTAGCACTATATGACATTATAGGAATAGTCTCATATCCATCTTCATCTAAAACCTTCCTTATATATCCGATTCTACCATCCATCATATCTGAAGGTGCTACCATATCTGCTCCTGCTTCTACATGGCTAAGAGCAATTTTCCCTAAATATGTTAAAGTCATATCGTTATCTACTTCACCTTTATCCGTTAATATTCCACAATGACCGTGTGATGTGTACTCACACATACATATATCTGTAATTATATAGATTTCGGGGAATGCTTTTTTGATTTCTCTCGTTGCTTTCTGAACAATACCTTGACTTGAATAAGCCTCTGATCCTATTTCATCTTTACTACCTGGTATACCAAATAGCAATATAGATTTTATTCCTAATTCTAAAAGTTCTTTGACTTCATCTAAAACCATATCTACTGAAAAATGATAAACACCTTTCATAGAAGAGATTTCTTTTTTTATATTTTCTCCTTCTACAATAAATAAAGGATAAATAAAATCATCTATTGATAATTTAGTTTCCCTTACCATGCTCCTTATTGTAGGATTCTTTCTAAGTCTTCTAGTCCTATTTATAATATTCATTTTATCTACTCTCCTTTATGAGTAATTCTAGTATTCCATCTATGGTATAGATTTCAGATTGTTTATATATAGAATATCCCTTTTCTTCAATAGTCTTTGTAGTAATGGGTCCAATAGATATTACTTTTCCTTTATCTAACACCCATCTAGTGTCTTGATCAAGTATTTCAATAAAGTTTATAAAAGTTGAGGAAGATGTAAATATTAAATAATATGATTCTAAGTCTTTTAAAGAATTTATTATCTCATTTCTACTTTCTATACTTTTAGAAGTACGATAAATTTTTACTTCGTCTACTAAACAAACTTTAGATAATTCGTCTACCAATTCCTTGCGAGCTATCTCAGCTCTTGGTATTAATATCCTATCCTCTTTAGAGAGCACTTTCTTAAGTTCTTCGACTAAACCTTCCCCTACAAATTCTTTTGGAACTAAATCAGCATTAATGCCATATTTCTTAATAACTGCTGCCGTTTTAGGCCCTACTGCAGAAATTTTTATTCCAGAAATACTTCGTATATCTTTCTCTAACTCAAAAAATCTTTTGAAAAATATTTCAACTCCATTAACACTAGTAAATACTATATGAGAATATCTATCAATATTTATAATGGATTCATCTAATTTTTTATTAGGAGTTATCTCTTCTATTTTTATAGTAGGAAAAGATATAACGTTTCCTCCCAATTCTTCTAATTTCCTTACAGTCTCCTTCGCATAACGTTTTTCTCTAGTAACTACTATATTGGTTCCCAATAAAGGCTTGTTATCATAAAAATTTAATTTTTCCCTTAAGTTTATTACATCACCTATTACTATTAGGCTAGGAGGTTGTATATCTTCTTCAAGAGCTTTTTCATATATATTAGATAAATTTCCTTCTACAACTCTTTGTTGATTGGTAGTAGCCCAATTTATAATAGCTGCTGGTGTTTCTTTATCTTTCCCATGTTTTATTAAATTCGCTGATATATCTTCTAAGTTTGAAACACCCATTAAAAAAACCATTGTTCCATCTAGCCCTGCTAAAGCATTCCAGTTCAACTCTTGACCTTCATCTTTTAAATGTCCAGTAATTACATGAAAAGATGTAGATATACCTCTATGAGTAATAGGTATTCCTGCATAGGCAAGTCCACCAATAGCAGAAGTAACACCTGGTACTACTTCAAAATCAATACCTCTATCGTATAAATATTCTGCCTCTTCTCCACCTCTTCCAAATACATAAGGATCTCCACCTTTGAGTCTTACAACTATGTTCCCTTTTTTAGCCTCTTGAAATATTATTTCATTTATTTCATCTTGTGTTTTTGTATGTTCTTTTGACGCTTTACCTACATAAATAAGTTTACATCCTTCTTTAATGTTTTCTAGTAATCTAGGATTAGCCAATCTATCATAGACTACTACATCTGCAATTTTTAAATATTCATATCCCTTTAATGTTATTAACCCCGGATCTCCTGGTCCTGCTCCTATAAGATATACTTTTCCATTCATATTCTATCTATCTCCTTAACCATATATTTAGCTAAATTATATCCTAATTCCTCTGGTGAATCTAAATTTCCTTCTACAGACTTTCTTATTAAAATAGATCCATCTTCTGTACCTAAGAGTCCTTCTAAATATATTTTTTTATCCATAACATTACAATAAGCTCCTACCGGAATATGACAGCTCCCCCCTACTCCTTTAAGAAACGCTCTTTCAGCTCTCGATTGAATTTCTGTTTCCGTATGAGATATAGATTCTAATATATTGTGAAGCTTAATATCATTTTCTCTAATTTCAATAGCAAGTATTCCTTGAGTTGGTGAAGGCAATACTACTTCCTTATCTAAATAAAATATCCTATCACCTAATTCCAACCCTAATCTATTAACTCCAGCAGCAGCAAGTATTACTCCATCTAAATCCTCTGTTTCTATCTTTTTTATTCTAGTTTCTATATTTCCTCTTATTCCTACTATTTCTAGGTCTTGTCTATATTTTAGTATTTGATATTTCCTTCTTTTACTGCCTGTACCTATTCTACCTCCTATAGGAATATCATCTATATTTGTTATTCCTTCTTTTAATATTAATACATCTCTACAATCTTCTCTTTTTGGCGTAAAAGATAATTTTAACCCTTCTGGAAGCTCCCCGGGCATATCCTTCATACTATGTACAGCCATATCTATAGTTCCATCTAATAATTCTTTCTCTATTTCTTTTATAAATATTTCTTTTCCACCAATTTTATCTATGGGAATGTTATTTAAAATATCTCCTTTTGTCTTTATTATCTTTACTTCAAATTCTATATTTGGGTGATTTTCTTTCAATTCATTTATAACCATATTTGTTTGAGTCAAGGCTAGATTACTTCCTCTGGTACCTACTACTATTTTCATTTCTGATCCCCCTTTATTTTAAATCATTAACTTCTAGTTTTATAAGGAAATTCTTTAATTCATCTATATCTAATTTTAAAGCATAGTCCATTATTTCTTTCATTTTATCTTTATGCTGATCAAGAACTAAATATCTTATTTTTTCCAAAGTATCTATATATTCTTTATTAAATTTTTTATACTTTTTTTCCATATCCATTCTAATAGTTTTGCTTAAATAAGGAAAACTTCCCATTGTAGAAATGGCTATAGTTAAATTATCGTTATTTATAATAGAAGGAAATATAAAATCAGAATCTTCCTTGCTATCTACAATATTGGCCAAAATACCTAAGTCCTTGCAATCGATTGAAATCTGCTTATTTATTTCTTTTGAAGATGTGGCAGCTACCACTAAGAAGACGTCTTGAAGATATAATTTATTGTAAAAATCATATCTAAAATTTAAATTATCTTTATATTTTTCTTTTAACATTTTAAACTTATTATTGATCTTCGGACTTAGGACTAATAAGTTTCCACCAAATTCTAATAGTTTCTCAGATTTTCTATAGGCTATTTCTCCTCCACCTACTACTAATATTTTTTTCTCATGAATATTTAACATTATAGGATAAAACATAGGTCACCCCTAAATTTCAAATAGTTTTTCAATAACCTCTATATATTCTTCTATATTTTCTTCATCTAATTTCTTTAATGCCTTTATAGGCTCTCGTATAACTTTTTTTAATGCAGACATAATCATTTTGTCTATTATTTTTTCCTCTCTTTTATCTAAATCAATCTTCCGATTAATGTAGTCCATAGTTTCACTTTTTATAGAAGAACATCTTTTATTTAGAGATTCTAAAACGGGATCAACACTTATATTCCTAATCCATTTCATATACTTGTCCACATCTTCATTAATAATCTCCATAGCTTCATCTGAAAGTCTTTTTCTCTTCAATAAGTTTTCTTCTGACACTTTCTTTAAATCATCATTATGATATAAAACTATATTTTCTTTTTCACCAATTTGTGAATCTACATCTCTAGGAAGACCTAAGTCTAATATATATAGTTGATTATTTAAATCCACTACATTATTATAAGATATAATTGTATGAGGTGCTCCCGTTGCAGTAATTAAAATATCTACTTCCCTTAAAACGTCATATCTATTATTATATTCTACAGGATTTAACCCATCAAATTCCTTAAATAATTCCTTTATTTTACCATGAGTTCTATTGGTAACATATATTTTTTCTAATTCTTCTTCATATAAATACCTAATGGCTAAAGTACTTATCTCTCCAGCTCCAATAACTAAAGCTTTTTTCCCTCTTAATCCTCCCATTTTTTCTTTAAGTAAGTTTATCCCAATATAACTAGTAGATAAAGGAATTTCCGATATTTTTATACTGTTCCTTATTTTCTTACCTTCACATATTGCATCCATAAACAATCTGCTTAAAACCTTTTTACTAAATCCTAAGTTCATAGAAAACATCATAGCTTTCCTTATTTGACCTAGTATTTGATCTTCTCCTAATATGATAGAATCCAATCCTGAAGCCACCATATAAAGATGAACTACTACATCCCTTCCTTTTTTAGTAAAGATATAATCTTTTACTTCATCAAACTCAAAAAACTCCCTATAAAATTCTTTAATCTCTTCTACGGCCTTATCGATATCATTAGTTGATATATATATTTCACTTCTATTACAAGTTGAAATAATAATTATTTCTTCTGTAGATTTATCCAATATTCTATTGGCACTTTCAATTTTCATAGATTCAGTGAAAGAAACTCTTTCCCTAATTTCAATAGGTGCTGTATTGTGATTTATACCAATTACTGCTATCTCCATAGTTTCCTCCTTAATATGTTTGAGTGATATTACTAGTTAAAATAACATTTTTAATATAATATTTCATTTTAAAATATTTGTCCCCACTTAAAATTATACCTTATTTTGCTCTCTTAACAAAGCTGTAAGATTGATTTATTCATATAAACATCATTTATTTTTGATTTACTTAATGCACTAAATTAATAAAAATGCAGATTACCTACTAAATTTGGATAATAACTCATAAATACTTCCTATATCATATTTTAAAGAAATATAAAGAAGTGACCCCTAGGAACGGGAAATATTCTGATGAATTAAGAGAGAAAAAAGAGCAATTTTATATGGATTTTATGGCATTATAAAAGCCTTGATTAATTATAATAATCAAGGCTTTTATACTTATGTATGGTGGAGGCGGTGGGACATGTTATCCAATAGTTTCCTAATGGCACTGACTATATCTTAAAGTTTAGTAGACTTACTACTTAACTTTCCTGGCGTATTATGGAAGTATATTATAGTTTTAAAACCTTCCATCCTAGTACTGCATATTCAAATTGAACTTAGCAGCCTATAAGTCGATACAGGGCTGTAAGATTTCTCCTCATACCCCTCGGTATCAGCATAACCTTTAAAAAAAGCCTAAGCCTTCACCGATAAAGCCAGATTTTCACCTATAGATCACTCTATAGGGCGACTCCTTATTGAATCGAACCCACGTCCGAAAACACTTCCACAAGAGCTTCTCCGAGTGCATTCAGTAGTTTAACATTCCCTCTACTTGACCCTTACTGACAAGGTTCAAGTTTCAGTAGCTTCATAATTTCCGTTCCCTACTCAAAGCTTTGTAAGGCTCGGTTCCCCACTATATTGACGTTCTATCCCAAGGCGTGGGATTCTTAGGTAGAACGAGCTACTTTACTAAGCAGCTAATGCGTAATTATCGTTTGCGTTTATTTTATGTTGCCACTTTTAACGTTGTTTGGCATCAACGACTCGCTACTCCTGATTCCGCATCCCCGTCGAAACCAAATTCGCCCCCATATTTAATTTTATTTCTCAATATGATTAGTTTGATCAATCATTTGAATTTTAGTCTATTTTATATTATAACAAAATAACAATATTATGTCAATTTTAAGTTGCCTATTCATTAATATAAAAAACTATCCATATTAATATTTAAAAAATTAAAATGAATAGTTTCATGTTGTTTTATAAGATAATTAATATCTTTCTTTAACTTGCTTCTGTATCCTTCTTTCTGCATCCTTTTTAGCAATACTTTCTCTTTTATCATATAATTTTTTACCTTTTGCTATTGCTAACTCTAATTTAACTAATCCGTCTTTTAAATATACAGATAAAGGAACTAAGGTATATCCATCTTGCATTATAGAAGATAAAAGTTTTCTTATCTCCCTTTTATGAAGTAAGAGTTTCCTTTTCCTTAAAGGATCTACATTGTATATATTTCCTTGTTCATAAGGACTAATGTGCATATTGTTAATATAGGCCTCTCCATTTTCAATGATGGCATAGCTATCCTTAATATTTAATTTTCCCTGCCTTACTGATTTTACTTCCGTTCCTGTGAGAACCAAGCCAGCTTCAAAAGTATCCTCTATAAAATACTCATATCTTGCTTTTCGATTGGTAGCCACCACTTTTGTACCTATTTTTTTCATACAATCACCACATTATAATTTTTAATCTATATTGTAGTTTAACAAATTTTCTCACAGTTGTCAATGTTCTAAGGAACAATTTGGAAATCAACATTTCTCTTCATTACATCTGCATCTATAACTTGAATTTTTACTGTATCTCCAAGTCTATATTGTTTATTGGTTCTTTCTCCAATTATATAATATTTATCTTCATCAAAATGATAATAATCATCTATCATATTGCTAAAATGTACTAGTCCTTCTACTGTATTATCTAGTTGAACAAACATCCCAAAATGAGTTAAGGAAGATACTATTCCTTCATATACTTCTCCAATTCTTTCACTCATATATTGAGCTTTCTTTAAATCCTCAACTTCTCTTTCTGCTTCTTCAGCTTTTCTTTCTGTCTTAGAAGTATGGTCTGCTATTTCTGGAAGTAAAACTTCCAATCTATCTTGTTTATCTGGTGTAAGTTTTCCATTAATATATGCTTTAATTATTCTGTGGATTACTAAGTCTGGATATCTTCTAATAGGTGCTGTAAAATGAGAATAATATTTTGCCGCTAAACCGAAGTGAATATCTAATTCACTACTATACCTAGCTTTTTTCAATGACCTTAATAAAAGGGTGCTAATTAGTGTTTCTTCTTTTTTTCCTTTTATTTCTTTAGTTAAAAGCTGTAATTCTTTTGGATGAATTTCTTGTTTCCCTTTTAAAATATATCCAAAATTATGAATAAGTTTATTAAAATCACTTATCTTTTCTTCAGAAGGTTCTTCATGGATTCTATATAAAAATGGAACATCTGCCCAATGAAAGTGCTCTGCTACAGTTTCATTACATACTAGCATAAACTCCTCTATCATTCTATTAGAAATTCTTCTATCATCTTTTCTGATTTCTACAGGAACACCCTTATCATCTAATATTATTTTAGCTTCTGGAAAATCAAAGTCTATACTTCCTCTTCTTTCTCTTTTTGCATATAGTATATGACATAGCTCTTCCATTAATTTCAGATCATCTTTCACCTTTGATAATTTTTCTTTTGCCTGTTCATCATCATTTTCCAATAAATTAGACACATCATCATAAACAAGTCGTTGCTTACTATTTATAACTCCTTCTACTATTTCGTGATCTATTACACTGCCATTTTTATCTATTTCCATAATTACACTTAAAGTTAATCTATCTACATTGGGGTTTAAGCTACATATACCATTGGATAATTCTTTAGGCAGCATTGGTATTACTCTATCTATTAAATAAACACTGTTACCTCTCTTTAATGCTTCTTTATCAAGAGCAGATTTCTCCTTTACATAATGAGCCACATCAGCTATATGAACTCCTAATTTATAGTTTCCGTTTTTTAAGACTTCAATAGACACAGCATCATCTATATCTTTAGCATCTATACCATCTATAGTAAAAGTATTTAGATGTCTTAGATCTACTCTTCTTTCAATTTCTTTCTCTTCTACAGTTTGTTCAATGCTTAATACTTGTTCTTGAACTTTCTTTGGAAATTCTTCAGGTAATTTAAATTGTTTAATTATAGATAAAATATCTGTTCCCTTTTCATCTAAAAATCCTAATATTTCAACTACCTTTCCTTCGGGATTTCGCCTTTGATCTGGCCATTTCATTATTTCTACTACTACTTTTTGATTAGTTTTAGCATCCTTCATATAGGCTTTTGGTATAAATATATCATAACTTATCTTATGATCATCGGGAACTACAAAACCAAAACTTTTATTACTTTCAAAGGTACCAACAATAGTTTTGTTTACTCTTTCTAAAATCCTTATTATTTCTCCTTCTTCTCTTTTTCCAACTTCTTGTCTCTTTATAATTCTAGCCACTACACGGTCTCCATGAAGAGCACCATTCATATTTTCTGGAGAAATAAATGCATCCCCCTTAGTTTTGTCGTCTGGAACTACAAAACCAAAGCCCTTTTCATTTCCTTCAAGTACTCCTACTAGCAGATTCATCTTGTCTGCTAGTCCATACCTCTCATTTCTAGTCTTTATAATTATGCCTTCTTTTTCCATGCCTTCTATAACTTTATAGAAATCTTCTAAATCTTTAAGATCTATGTCAAATTGAACAGCTAACTCTTCCTTTAACATAGGTTTATATATCTTTTCTTCCATAAAATCTATTATAGTTGATCTAATATTCATCTTTGTCCTCCCTTCAAAGGGTTTTTATCTTAGTATTATTATGACCTTTTAGTTCTAATATCATTAGATTTTTTGTTAAAATTAATCTTATAGATTATAAAAATAATGTAAGATACTTTTAATATCTTACACTTTTACTTTGCTGCTGATTTATTTAGCTCTGACTTTACCACCATATTGGATTCTGTTAAATAAATTTGCATCATAAGAATACATGTTTTCATTTTTCTCTTCATGAATTTTAATAGCGATATCTATTAGTTCATTAATTAATTTTTTAAATGGATATCCTTTACCTTCCCAAAGATAAAAAGCTACAGATCCAGGAAGTGTATTTATTTCATTAATGTAAACTTTATTATTCTCATCTAATAAAAAATCTATTCTCGATGTTCCTCTACCATCTATAGATATAAATGCTTCTTTAGCTATAGTCTCTATCTGTATTCTGATATTTTCTTCAATATCTGCAGGAATTATTCTCCTTTCACCACTGCTTTTTCCACCTTTTGCATTACTCTTTACATATTTATCTTCAAAAGTAAGAATTTCTTCCCAGCCTAAAGGTTCTTCACATAAAGAAGTAATTATCTCTTCATCATAACCCATTACAGCACAATTTATTTCCCTAGGGTTTTCTACTGATTTTTCTACTATAATCTTCCTATCATATTCTATAGCAACTTCACTAGCTTTTATAAGACTTTCCCTATCCTTAGCTTTAGATATACCAATACTAGATCCTAAATTAGCCGGCTTCACAAATAAAGGATATTCTAATTTTTCCTCAATATTTTTTATAATATCATCTTTATTATTCTCCCATCTTGATCTATAGAACCATGTATAATCAACGATTGGAAGATTGTTAGCTTTAAAAACATCTTTCATAAGAATCTTATCCATCCCTACACTAGATGCTAAAACTCCTCCACCTACATAAGGGATGTTCATTAACTCAAATAAACCTTGAATAGTTCCATCTTCTCCATTGGTACCATGAATAGTTGGAAATACTATGTCTATTTTATCTATTATTTTCTTTCCAAAAAGTCCAAGACTTTCTGGATGAGCATAAATATTTTTATCTCCATGATTTGGTGATAAAATAATTTCCTTTAAATCTTTAAGATTATTTTCTTTAAAACTCTTGAATTCCATTAAGCTATTTCCAGTTAGCCATTTTCCATCTTTGTTTATATAGATTGGTACTACTTCATATTTTGTCTTATCAATATTTTCAATAACCTGCATACCAGTGATTACTGATACTTCATGTTCTACACTCCGTCCACCAAAGATCACGGCAACCTTTTTTTTCACATAAAAGACCTCCTTCATATAAACTTATTCATTGTAGTTATCCGGTAAATCATTTTCAAATAAAACTACATCTTTTGGTTTAACTATTTTTTGAATTTGAGCTGAAGCTTCATCTAAATTGTTGACAATAAATACATTGTCCTTATTATAGTTGACTTCCATTAATCCCTCATATATAGGAGTAGTTCTCTTTTCTCCTACAAGTATAACATAATCGCAAACTTTACCAATATTAACTCCAAACTCTCTATTTGCATCGGCTTCCATAGATCCTAATTCAATCATTCCTGGAGTAACTATAATTTTTCTACCTTCTTTAAATTGACTTAATACCTCTAAAGCTGCCTTTGCTCCTATAGGATTAGAGTTAAAAGCATCATCTATTATAACTACACCAGTTCCAGGGTTTATCATATTCAATCTATGAGGTATTGGTTCAATTTTTTCTATGCCTTTCTTTATTTCTTCGAAAGACATTCCCATGGATCGTGCAACACTTACTCCTGCCAATACATTATAAATATTATGTTTGCCTAATAATTTAGTTGTGCATCTAATACTATTTCCTTCTTTATCCTTTACCATAAAAGTTGATCCTATTTCTGAAACTTGTATATCTTCTGCATAAATATCTAAACTCTCTTTATCCTCTAATCCGTAAAGAATTTTTTCCTTGAAGGTCTTATCTGCTAACTTTTTGATATATTCATTATCATAATTAAAAATCGCTACTCCATCTGTAGGTAATTCCTCAATCAACTCATATTTAGTTTTCATAATGTTATCAATATTTTTAAAGGTTTCTATATGTGCAGGTCCTATAGACGTTATAACTCCTATTTTAGGAGACACTAGTTCTGCCAATTCCCTTATATCTCCAATATTTCTTGCTCCCATTTCTGCAACAAATATTTCATGGTCCTCTTTTAAATCATTGTTTATTATCTTACTTAATCCCATAGGGGTATTATAACTCTCTGGCGTATTTAAAACCTTAAACTTCTCACTTAATATAGTACCTATAATAAATTTTGTACTAGTCTTTCCAAAGCTTCCTGTAATACCTACTACATTTAAGTTTCCCATAGATTTTACTTTCTCTTGAGCCATTGTATAAAAATGCATATTTATACTTTTTTCTACCGGTTTTATTATAATATTTGATAAAAGCATGATTAAAGGTTGGAAATAATATAATAGCATTTCCATAAATATAACTATAGGTAAAAATAGCATAAAATGAGAGGTAAATAAACTATAGATAAAATATATAACAACTGTAGTAATAATATTTAAAGCTATATTTGTGTAATATAATCTTTTTGCCCTATTAGTTAAGACTAAAGGCTTCTTGGGTTCATCTATATTCTTTTCTATAGACATAAGCATAATTGCCATCCAAATAATAAAATATATATAAGCCAAATAAACACTTAACTTTGTATTAATAAGTATTATACCTACAATTAGGTATATAAATGTTGCTATAGTCCCAAGTAAAAGAGTATTCTTCATCTTTTTAGAGTAAACTCTACTGTTATTTTCCATCCATTTTATATATTGTTCATTTTTATAACCTTCTAATTGAATCATATGTAAAAAATATTTAGCTCTTTTCAATATGAGTAATAAGCCTATTAAACTAAGTAAAAGGAATATCCCTATACCAAACCAATTCACTTTATCAACCTCCACAATCAACATATAAATCTACTACTCCATAATTTTTAACTACTTCTTTTAAGGCAATAAAAAAGCTTTCAATATTGTTGCAAATCTTTGATAGTTATCTAAGTAAGAATAGTGTCCTGTACCTTCTAGTACTACCAGGCCACTATCAGGTATTTCCTTTTCCATTATCTTGCCCATATATAAAGGTGTGTCAGTATCCTTATCTCCCCAAATAAGAAGAGTTGGTGCTTTAATATCCTTTAAAATAGGTTTTAAGTTCTCATTCACCACTTTGACTAATATCCTCCGCATTATACCAGAAGCATTTTTATAGTCTGTAGAGCCAAATTTTTTATAAAATCTTTCCATTTTATTTTCGTTACTCATCCAGAAAAAAAGGTTTTTATAGATAAATCTTGCAGATTTAAAACTATAAACTTTAAGATAATATTTTAAGCCTCTTTTTGGTATCAATCCAGCACTATCTACTAAAACTATTTTATCTACTATTTCTGGATATTTTGTCCCTAATATAATAGATAGTTTTCCACCAAAGGAATGACCTATTAAAACAAGTTTTTGCATTTCCATTTCATCTATAAATTTTTTAACTATTTCAGCATATTGAAAAGAATCAAATACCTCATAAGGTTCTTGGCTTTCACCAAAACCTGGTAAATCTAAAGCATATACTTTAAAGTTATTTTTTAATACATTTAAAATAGGAACTACTGTATTAATATTTGCACCCCAACCATGCAAAAGTAGAACATTATCCCCATTACCTTCACATATATAATTTAATTCTAATCTATCTATGTTTATTTTCATAAAAACCTTCCTCACAAACTATTATATTAAATATTATTAACTATCTATGTAGTAATATAACATATATAGCTATTTTTTTGTTTATAGCCAATGACTATAAGATTATATCATATAAATGTTAGGTTTTATAGTGTAATTAACATACCGTTGCTTAAGAATTTTAATAATATTTATATAGTCAATAATCTACTTTGCCTATTAATATATATTATATCATAGATTCATTTTTATGTTATCTGGGTTTTTCAACTGTACCCTGCAAAAATCCTAGACAAATATTAAAGGTGTAACCTCTTAGAGTCGATAACAATATATATCTAGCTAAAGAGAGGGGATGAAGATAAGATATGAAAATTCAAAATATGCCTTATAACAAAGCTATTGCTCCAAAGGTCAATAATGTTGCTAGTCATATGGAAAAACAAATTCAAGCCTTACAAAAACAAATTGACACTATTAGAGAAAGCAATGAAGATCCTAAAATAAAAATGGAGAAAATAAAAGAGATTGAAGAACAGATAAAGGGTCTTCAAGGTCAAATACAACAAGCTATTTTACAAGAAAGACAGAAGGAAATAGAAGAAGCACAAAAACAGATGGAAGAAAAATTGGAAAAGGATGAATTAAAATATAAAGATGAAGATGAAGTTATTTTTTCTTCAAGAGCCAAAACTTTAATCTCAGCTACTAATAATCTTGCCCAATGTAATCCCCTTAGAAAACGTCAATTAGAGTTAAGAGCAAAGCGTTTTTATGAAGCAGCTAAAGAAGTTGAAGATAAGATTGTAAATAAATCTTTAGATATCCAGAAAGACTTAAATGAAACTGTTAAAAAGGAATTAGAATTGAAATCTGAAGCCAATAAATATAAGAAAATAAAGTACAATAATACAGAAGAAGATTCTTTATCAGTAGAAAATGCTAAAGAAAATCTTTTGGCATACAAAACTAACGGACAAGGTATTATAAAAAAGCAGAAAAAAGTTGATATAATATGTTAGTCATTTATAAATAAAATAAAACTTTACTTAAAAAGCCCATATCTTTATAAAGATATGGGCTAAATTTATTCTATTTAATTAAAATAATATTCCACCATAATTTACAAACAATTGGGCAAATACTAAAGCTACTATAGTCATTAATTTTATCAATATGTTTAATGATGGTCCTGATGTATCTTTAAATGGATCTCCTACAGTATCTCCAGTAACAGCTGCTTTATGAGCTTCACTGCCCTTTCCACCGTGATGTCCTTCTTCAATATACTTCTTAGCGTTGTCCCACGCTCCACCAGCATTAGCCATGAATATAGCCATTAATACTCCTGTTACTAAACCACCAGCTAATAATCCACCTAAAGCTTCTGGTCCTAATAATAAACCAACAGCTATTGGTACTATTACTGCTAGCACACCTGGTATAATCATCTCTCTTAATGCTGCTTTTGTACTGATATCAACACAAGTACTATATTCAGGAGTAGCTTTACCTTCCATAATACCTGGAATTTCTCTAAATTGTCTTCTTACTTCTTCAATCATACTAAATGCTGCTTTTCCTACAGCATCCATAGTCATAGCCGAGAATAGGAACGGAAGCATTCCTCCAATGAATAATCCTGCTATAACAGATGGTTCTGTTAAGTTAATTCCACTAAGTTGTACAGCTTGTGTATAGGATGCAAATAAAGCTAAAGCAGTTAAAGCTGCTGAACCTATAGCAAATCCTTTACCTACTGCTGCTGTCGTATTTCCAACAGAGTCTAATTTATCTGTAATTTTTCTAACGTCTGATGGTAATTCACACATTTCAGCAATTCCACCAGCATTATCTGCGATTGGACCATAAGCATCTACTGCTATAGTCATACCTGCTGTAGAAAGCATTCCAACTGCTGCTAAAGCAATTCCATACAATCCAACAGCTGTCTCAGCTGCTCCACCAGATACATAGAAAGCTACTAATATACCTATTGCAATTACAACTATTGGTCCAGCTGTAGACATCATACCTATAGATAGTCCACCTATAATATTAGTAGATGCTCCAGTTTCTGATTCTTTTGCAATTCTCTTAACTGGTTTGTAATCTCCAGATGTATAATATTCTGTTATTCTTGCAATTATAAGTCCTACTGCTAATCCTGATAATATAGCTATAAATGGCTTGTATGATCCTAAAATAGAATTACTTAAGAAAAATGCTGCTATTAAAGTAATAGCTGAACTTACTAAAGTACCATTATTTAAAGCTTTTTGAGGATCTTTGTCCCCTCTAACAAAATAAACGCCTATTATTGAAGCAATTATTCCACATGCTGATAAAGCTAATGCAAAAGTAACTCCATTTTCTCCATAAGCTACTAATCCTAAAGTGATCGCTGATATTATTGCTCCTACATAAGATTCAAATAAGTCGGCACCCATACCAGCTACGTCTCCTACATTATCTCCAACGTTATCAGCTATAACAGCTGGGTTTCTTGGGTCATCTTCAGGTATTCCTGCTTCTACTTTACCTACTAAGTCAGCACCAACGTCTGCTGCTTTAGTATAAATTCCTCCACCAACACGAGCAAATAAAGCTATTGATGAAGCTCCTAAACCAAATCCTGTTATAATGTTAGGGTCCCTAAATATTATGTATAGCTCCCCAACACCTAAAATACCTAAACCTACAACACACATTCCCATTACTGCTCCACCTGAAAATGCTACATTTAAAGCTTTTGTCATTCCACTTTCCATTGCTGCATTAGCAGTTCTTACGTTAGCCTTTGTAGCTACCTTCATTCCAAAATATCCTGCTAAAATTGAGAATAGTGCTCCTAGTACGAAACAAATTGCTGTGCTAAGATTAATTACAAATGTTAAAATAATAAATAGTGCAACAACAAAAATAGCTAAGGATCTATATTCTCTCCTTAGAAAAGCCATAGCACCTTCTTGGATATAAGTCGAAATTTCTTTCATTCTATCATTGCCAGGACTAACTTTATCGATTGTACTCGCTTTATAAAAAGCAAATAACAGGGCTATTATACCGACTATTGGTGCAGCTGTTACTGCGAACTCCATTTAACATACCTCCTTTTTATTTATTTCTATTTATTTCACTGCCGCTAAAACTAAAGCAGATATTATAAAAATAACGGCCGAAACTGTAGTAATTCTTTTAAGCATATCTTCATAGCTTGTTCCTCTATTTTTACCCCACAAAGAATTAGTAGATCCACCACCTATAGCTCCTAATCCTTCTGACTTGCTTTCCTGTAATAGTACACTAATGATTAATGCTAAACTTGATAAAAGAATTAAAATTGAAAATAAAATTGTCATATTTACACCTCCTATATGTGAAATGAATATTAACTTCATCATTGCCATAAACAACAATATTTTAACATAGTGACACTATAAAATCAATAGACAGATTAATTCTATAAGGTAAGAAATAGTAAGGGAGATGCCTTACTATTTTTACACATTATATCTTAAGCCAAGTTCATAAATAATATACCCCTACATATCTACTCTATATCAATAAGGCCATACTTAATTTTAATTCGGTCCAATTTTTCAATCATAGGCTCAGAAATAAAAAACAAGAAAAAAACTGTAGCAATAGAATGAACCATATCAAACCAAAATCCTGAAATATAAGTTGCTAACAAAGCCTTCCATGAAAATTGAGATGTAAATATTAATAGACTTCCTATATTAATAATTCCTCCATATATGAAAAATGTCGATAATCCACCATAAATACATAAAGATAATCTTTTTTTTTAAGAATTCCTTTCTTAAATAAAATGCCAGCCAAGAATCCAATAATTCCAAAACAAAACATCTGCCATGGTGTCCATGGTCCCTGTCCAAAGAAAAAATTAGAAACAAATCCTGTAATTGCACCTACAAGAAAACCAGATTCTGCTCCTAAACAAACACCTGATATAATTACAATAGCCACAACAGGCTTAAACTGGTGCAGCATAAAAAAAGCTCCTCTTCCTGCAACAGCAACGGCTGATAATACTGCAATAATAATTAATTCTCGTGCTTGAGGTTCTCTCTTCTCAAAAATCATAGCAAAAGGAATCATAGTATAAATTATAATTAAAAGGCTAATAAAATAATATTTTCTATCATTTAAGAAAAATATACCAAATAAAATAGTAACAGGAATTATAAATAAAATAAGAATTGATGATATTAAAGTTCTACGACTTAAAGAATTATTTTTTAATCGTTCTTCCTGCATAGTTTAATCACATCCTCTATAGTTACTACCTCTCTACATATGTGCCTAGCTATACGATTAGCTGAAGTAGTATAAAAGCTATTTCCTGAAAAAAACTCTCTTGTATTATTAACAGTGATTATACTTCCATCAAAAAACATTGCACAAACATCTGCATATTTCCCACAAAATTCAATATCATGAGATACCATAACTATAGTTACTCCTTGTCTAATTAGAGATTTTAAAATTTCTGCTAATTTTTCCTTAAAGAAATTATCCAATCCTTTAGTTGGTTCATCTAATAATAATATTTTAGGTTCTAATAAAAGAACCTTAGCAAGAGCAGCCCTTTGCTGCTCCCCTCCGCTTAAATCATAGGGATGCATATCTAGTAAATTATTTAACTCCATAATTTCTACTATTTTCTTTACTTTATATGACTTTTCTTCTTTATTCAATTTTGTATCAGATAGTATCTCATATAAATCTAATTCTACTGTCTTTTTTACAAATAAATTTTGAGGATTCTGAGGAAGTATTCCCAAATTATTTTTAAAAAGTTCTTTAGTACTCATCTTTCTAATATCTTTACCATTTATTAAAACTTTGCCTCTATAAGGAATATTTATACCACTAATTATGGATAACGCCGTCGTCTTACCTGTTCCATTACCTCCTACAATACAATAAAATTCTCCTTCCCTAACTTCTAAGGATAGATCTTTTATAGTATCAGGCATATTTCTTTCATATCTAAACCATATATCTTTCAATTTTATTGCTATATTTCTTGATTTATTTAAATTTTCCACTATACATAATTCCTCTTTAATAGTCTTTCCGTCCATAAATTTACTAATCCATTTTCTTCCTTCCTTTATAGTAATAGGACAGTTTTTATCATCTTCTACCCCTTTATAAATTTGCATAGCTGATGTCATAGCAGAAAACATAGGGTGTTTCATTTTACTTAATTTATCTCCTACAACTTGTGGCAAATCATTGGCAATAATCATGCCTTCATCTATGACTATTAGACGGTCTGCCATAGGAATTATTTCTTCTAATCGATGCTCACTCATGATAATTGTTATACCTAGTTCCCTATTTATTTTTTTTATTGTTTCTAGAAAATCTAAAGCTGCAATAGGATCTAGCTGAGATGTGGGTTCATCAAGTATTAGAACCTTAGGTTGCATAGCCATAATCCCTGCCAAATTCAAAATTTGTTTTTGTCCTCCTGAAAGCTCCGTAACTTTTTTATGAAACCAAGTATGTATTCCAAAAAAACTTGCCATTTCAGCTACGCGAAGACGAATTGTACTATTGTCATAGCCCAAGCTCTCTAATCCAAATGCAAGTTCATGCCATACTTTATCTGTAACAATTTGATTGTCAGGACTCTGAAGTACATAACCAATTTCAGAAACTTGTTTAGAACTTTTAACTTCTGATAGAGGTTGTCCATAAAAATATATTTCTCCTTCACTTTTTCCATGAGGTGTAAGAATAGTTTTAAATTGTTTTAATAATGTACTCTTCCCAGAACCAGATTTCCCACATATGATTATAAATTCCCCACTATCTATACTAAGATTTATATTGGAAAGAGCTTTCTTAGAGCTTTCAGGGTATGAAAAACTTAGATCCTCGATTCTATATGCTTCCATTTGATTGCCTCCTGAATATTAATAATGACTGGTATCATACATAATATAAAATAAGATATATATATCAACACGCTAAATACTGTAATATTTACAATTTTTATAGAAGGGAAAAAACGAATTGTATTTTGTCCCATTGCAGCCCCAACTAAGACAATGCCGATTAATCCTATCATAACTCCAAAAATTACTTTGTCCCTATTATCAAAACGAAATATTGAAAAGCTAGTCCTTCCTGGCAATCCGTAGCCTCTAGATTTCATAGAGTCTGCTGTTTCAATAGCATTTTCCAAAGCCCATGTAGCCATGATTGATAAGATTTTAATACCATTCTTAGCTCTTTTAATTATATTACCTTGAGATATATCTCTCCCTATGCATTTTTGAGCATTAGAAATTACTTTTATTTGTTCTATATACCTAGGAACAAAACGAAGTACCATTGAAAAAATTAATGATAACGCTGGTATAACCCTTCCAAATAAGTAAATAAATTTATCTGATGTCATTACTGAATTATAACAAGAAAACCATAAAATTACTGTTATAAACATAAAAGCTGCTGATATGCCATAAATTATAGATTCAAATGTAATTGGGTTTCCACTTTTTAAATAGAATAAAATAGTTACTCCAGCATGATTAAAGGCAGGATTTATCATAGCCATAAATAGGAGCATAGGTAACATATATAAAATATTAAACTTAAGCCCACTTTTCCCCTTTATCATAAGAGAATAAGTAAAAGCACTTATAAATGCTATACCCTGAAATGCTGGGTGCATAAAAAACATACTAAAGACTATTACAGCTATAAAATAAGTAAAATTTATAATAGGATGGAAAGTAGAGAAACTATCTCTCATCATTCTTCTCCTCCCGTAACTGCCCAATCTCCACCTATATCACGCCCTAAGTCACATGTATAAATCCACTCAATTTTATCACCATCTTGTAATTGATATCTGCTGGCACCATAGTTTGGAAACCAACCATTTACTCTATACATCCAACCACTAAGCTCTCCACAATCAAATTCATATATATTGTTAATTCCTGCAATATAATTACTGTTATATATAGGTGTCATTACAAATTCCATATGGATTTTATTTTCTTGCATTTCTCTTAGCAAAACATCAAATACAGACTCTCCTTCATAGAAAACAACCTTTTTCGTAGCATAAATAATACCATCTTCAGGCAATACTTCAAGTTTATCCATATTAAATAAATGCATATTATTTAATATGGTTTTGCAGGTTACTGATAATGTAGCAGTTAATGTATTTTCTTTATTTATTGTTATGTCTTGCCATTCAACTGGTTCAGGTTTCCCTTCTGGAACTGGGTCTGTTAGATACTTATCTTTTTCATCTATATTTTTTTTATCTTGTGCTATTATCTTTGCTTTTTCATTCTTCCCCTTTTTAGCATTTTCTTCTTTGGTTTCTATTTTATTAGTTTGTTCTCTTTTAATTTCTTTTTGCTTATCTGCTTTCTTATCATTATCCTTTTTATCTATGTATTTTTTCTCTGAATCTATTTCTAAACCTAGAGATTCTTCTTCTGATTCTTTTACTAAATCCCCTTGTAATTTGCTTTCTTCTTTTTCACTATTTTCTATGTCTCTGATATCTTCATTTTTCTCATTAGCTTCTATACTAATATCATTATTAGAAGGAGATGTATCTTCAACAATTCCCGCATCTTTTTCCATTTGCTCCATACTTAGGGGAACTACTTCTTTATTTCCTCCCCCAAAAAATGCTATGGTCAATATAGCCATTATAAATAGTGTTAATTGAATTTTCTTCTTTCTCATTTAATTACCACCTTAATTTTTAAAGAAGGGTAAAGAAACTTTACCCTTCTTTAAAATACTATTTTTTTACATCTGTCATATTATATAAATGATTTTGTCCATTAACAAACCTATTATATGCTACAATAGCATACATTGCTTGATCTGTAGCCATAGGGTCAACATCTCCTGGTTTTGCTCCACCATTACCTTTTCCACCTGGTTTTACATGGTAGAATCCTCCTTCCGATACAGCAAATCCTAGTAGTGCATCCATAGCTGAATTACCATTTTTAATAAATCTTGGATCATTATGTGGATCAATGCCCAATCCTGTTAAAGCTACAACAACTTGAGCTATACTTTCGGAGTTAATAGATCCCCAGCTAAAATACCCACCATCTTCATGTTGAGCTTTTGATAACCATTCAAGTCCTCTATCTACTGCTGCTTTAACTTCAGGTCTATTATAATATGGAGTAAGTCCTTGTATAGCCATTGCTGTTATATCTGGATCTGCCTCAGAAGGTTTCTCTCCTAATGCCCATCCTCCACCTTTTATCTCTCTACCTAAGATAAATTTCACAAGCATATCTCTTGTAGTCTGGGTTTTTACTTCTCTGTCTATAGGTATTTCATAGTTATTGCTATCAAGCGCTATTAAAGCAAATATTGGTCCATTGATGCCTTGTTTTATTAAAGTGTCAAAATCTGCAAGAGGTTTTGTTAAATCATATCCAGCTACATTTGTAACATCTTTCCCTATTGATGTTAGTGCTAAAATAACTCTGTCGTATTCTGTATATTTTATATGATGTAGCTTTCCTTCTTTTTCCTTTAAAGTTTTTTCTACAGTTGAATAATATTTGCTGTAGTAGCTATTAGGAACTTCAACACCAGAACGAGCCAGTCCAAAGACTGTCCACTCTCCACCAACACTGGCTATAATTGGATCAGTAATTGTTTTTTGCATAAATTCTGCTGTTTTATTAATCTGTTCCTTGACATCTAAATGCTCTACTTTATCTACATCTATTTTTTTATCCTCTAGTTTGTTTAAATGCTTGTAATTATACCCTCTCATGGCTACTACAGTTGCCATTTCTCTTGTAGCAAAAGATTTTGGATCAAATTTTCCATTATCTCCAGTCATTAATCCCAGAACCACAACTGTTTCTACATCTTTTTTTGCCCAATCAGATACTTTATCTATATCTTTAATTATGATATTTGGCTTGACATACTTTAAATCCAATGCCCTTACAATTATAGCTGCCATTTGTTCACGAGTAATATTATCCTTTGGATTAAATTTATTTTCGTTCCCTTCTACAATACCTGCTTTATATGCGGCATTTATATAAGGATAAAACCAATCTTTCTGATTAACATCTATAAAGTTAATAACATTATCAATTTTAAGATCGAGGCCTAATATAGACGTCATTACCTTTATAAATTCTACCCTTGTAATATTAGCTTTTGGATTAAATTTACCATTGCTACCTTCTATAAATCCTTTTTGTGTAGCTTTTTTAACATACTCGAAAGCCCATGATGAAATAGATTTTGAATCTGAGTATAGTTTGTTTATGCTAACATCCGTTAGACTTTTGTTTCCAGCTTTCCATTCTAAATTTGTTGATTTATTCGTATCTACTGAATTATTTGGATATGCTGAGTTATTGGAATTTACTGAACCTAGTATTTTATATGTTACCTTATATGTCTCATCCCTTCTATTTCCTTCTGAATCTATAGCTGTTATTTCTACTATATTCTCTCCATCTTTTAATATAATCTTATAGCTCCCATTTGTTCCTCTTACTTCTACTCCATTTAACTTAACTATTAAAGTTGTATTTTCACCTTTTATAGGTCCATATGTTGCCCTCCCTATAACCTTAAATGTTAATTCCTTTTCTGTTACTTCTTTTCCATCTTTTATACCTTCAACAGTTATAGTTGGCTGATCCCATTTAGTAATATCTTCTCCAAGATCTTCTCCTAAATTAGTAGTATATCTCCACTGTACAACTTCTCCATCTTTTAATTTATATGCACTTGCCCCATAGTTAGGATACCAGCCATCTACATTATACATCCAGCCACTACCACTACCATGGTCAAATTCTCCATCTCCATCTATCCATTCTATATACACACTATTATACTTTGGAGTCCAAACATAGGTATATTCTATACCACGCTTATCCATCTCTCTTTTCAATAGTGTCCAAACTGTATCACCTGTTTTAAGCTCTACTTTTGTAGGTTTAAGAACATGACCTTTATTAATAGTTAATTTATCTATTGATAGAGTAACATATTTTTTTGTTGCCCCTGGTGCTGGCTGTTCTGGCTTTGGCTGTTCTGGCTTTGGCTGTTCTGGCTTTGGCTGTTCTGGCTTTGCCTCTTTTGCATCGCTCATATCATATAGACGATTCTTACCTTCTATAAATCTATCATATGCAATAAGAGCATATGTCCCTTGATCTGTAGCCATGCCATCTACTTGTCCCCCTATAGATGGTCCTCCTCCAGTATTTTGACCTGCTTTTACATGCATAAATCCACCATCCGGCAATGCAAAAGTCATTAAAGCATCTATAGCTGAATTACCATTCTTAACAAACCTTGGATCTGTATGAGGATCAATTTCCAATCCTGTTAAAGCTACAACTACTTGAGCTATACTCTCAGAATTTATACTTCCCCAGCTAGAGTATCCACCGTCATTTTTTTGAGCTTTTGATAGCCAAGTAATTGCTCTATCTACTGCTGCTTTTACCTTTGGATTAGACTTATAATACGGAGTAAGTCCTTGTATTGCCATTGCAGTTATATCTGGATCAGGTGTATTTCCTCCCAATGCCCATCCACCTGCATTTTCAGTTCCTTTATTTATTTCTTCATCTAAGATATACTTAATAAGATTATCTCTTGTAGTTTGAACCTTCACTCCTTCTACTATGGGTATTTCATAATTATTTGTGTCGAATCCTATTAAAGCAAATATAGGTCCATTTATTCCTTGTTTAATCACATAATTATAATCCGCTAAAGCTTCTCTTATATCATAGCCACCTACATTAGTTATGTCTTTTCCTATAGAACTAAGTCCTAATATTAATCTAGAATGTTCAGTTCCTTTTGCTCTATGAAGTTTACCTTTATTTTGTTCCATTAATCTTTTTACTTCATTAACCACATTATTATAGTAAGTATCATAGTATCCTTTAGGTACTGGATATTCACCTCTTGCTAATGAAAGGATAGACCATTCTCCCCCACCTGTTCCAAAAATTGGATCTTGGGTGTTTTTTAAAATATATTTAAGATTCTTTTGAACTTGTTCTTTTGGTGTTAATACTTTATTATCTTTTCTATTTACAGTTACAGAACAAGTTGCTTTCTTATTTCCATCTTCCGTTGTTGCTATAATTGTCGCTGTTCCTTTTTTTATTCCTGATACTTTTCCATTACTATTTACTTTTACTATTTCTTCATTGTTACTTTCCCAGATAATATTTTTATTTGTTGCATTATTAGGGATTATAGTTGGATTTAATTCTAAGGCTTCTCCTTCTAATAGTTCAATATCTAATTTATCTAGAATTATTGAATCTACTTTAATCAAAGGTTTATATATTAATTTATATATGTAATCAGACCTATTTCCTGATGAATCTGTTGCTTCTATTGTTATAGTATTTTCACCATCTGTTAATAAAACATAATATTTTCCATCTGTTCCCGTTACAATACTTCCATTATGTTTAATTACTGGAGTTATCTTTCCATCTACATCATCTATTGCAGTTGTTATGAAAGTTAATTCTTTCTCTGTTACTGTTTCTCCATTATTTAATCCTTTCACTGTCATTACTGGTGGCTCTATGTCTTTTGGAGTTGATAATGAATTAGTTAACTTTTGATATGCATCATCAATTTCTTGTTGAGTAGCATCTATTTTTTGAAGAATATACATCCCATTGTCATAAGCCTCTTTTACTCTGCTGCTTGATAAGTACTCTTCTTTATCGCCACTACTATTAATTTCAGCTATTTTTTTAATCAATTCACCTTTATTTACCTTAGGGAAAAATTCACTTCCACTTCCTCCGCCTAAAGCATCGGAACCACCAATATCGTTACCATAGGCTAATGTGAATTGTACACGCACTATATCTCCATCTTGAAGATATTTATCAGAAAAACCAACATTTGGAAACACGTTATTTACAGCATACATCCAGCCTGACATAGAGTTAAAGTTAAACTCTCCTAACTCTCCATATGAGTAATCCTCTTCATCATAAACTCCTTCTAACTTTTCTTTCAGTACTTCTGGAATACTAGGGGTTGTCTTATAAATTGTATTTGTATCATCCAAAAGATATGATAAATAAAAACCACTTTCGAGGTTTCCACTATGATCATAGTCATATCCATTGTCTTTTAATATTTGAACTAATTCCTGAGCTGCATTTCGCCCTTTGTGAATATCAACTTGAATAGGCTCTATTAAATATCCTATACCTATTGTGAAAGCTTCCATAGTAAAGGTAATAGTACCAATTACTTCTTCATCCTCTGCCTCTTCACGAATTATTGTGTATTCTGCTAAGTAGTTTTTTTCATTATAAGTTACATTAATTTCAATATTATTTGTACCTACTCTTAAATCTAAAGTATAGCTGGTCTTTTCTAGATCGTCCCAAGTGGCGCTAACAGGTTCTCCATTATTTGTGACCTTAACATAAGAATCATCTATTTTATTTCCATTGCTATCTTTTACCCATAAATCAAATGTCAGTTTATCTGATTTTGTTGCCATATCTTCTAAGTTAGTTTCGATTCTTGGTTCTTTATCTTCACTAGAATCAAGTGTAATATGGTCGATTACTGGTACATTTTCATCTATACTTTCTGATATATTTTCTTTTTTTTCATCTGTTTCTTCTGACATACTTACTTCATCAACTAATTCTTGAGACCCTGTTTTATCTGTTATCTCCTGAACATCCAACTTTTCTAAATCACCTATTTCATCTATCAAATTGGTTGGCATTTCTGCTGGAACTTGACTCTCTGCATTAACGATGTAACTGTTAAATAAACCTGAAATAGGTGACATTAGAATACTTAATATAAGCAGTATTGATAATATCTTATTGTACCTTTTCATATACCATCTCTCCTTTACTATGTAATATTTAGTTATAGAAATAAAAAAAACTACAGGAAGCTCTTTTAAATCTTGGGCTACCTCCAGTTTTCTGGTCAGTATATTATTAAAGTTTTATAGACTTCTTAACCTCTTCTACTCTTATAGGAATACTATTTTGAATAATAATTTTAATTTCTCCAAATTCTGTTTCTCTAATTAAATCTATCAGGTTTTCTTCTTGTTCGTTCAACTTAATTCCATTATCAGATTTCAATGTAGCACCTCCTTACTTTATTTTAATTAATAGAAAAAACCTTTCAACTAAGATAGTTAAAAGGTTTTTAAGTATTATAAAAACAATTATTTATATACAATAATAACACCTCCCTATCCCTCGCAGAGTATAATGGTGTAACAAATAGGCAGGTCTCCTGGCTTAAGTATCATCATCTTCCAAACCTTCCCGATTAAAAAATCAGTGGTATCACTTGAAAGACTCTTCTTATACAGTGGCGTGACCGCGTGGGAGTTTCACCCATCTTCCCTTTTCACCAATTCATGTTTATGTTTAAAACATAATTGACACCTATTTATGTATTTGGTTGTAATTTCTAAAAAATGAATAAAAGCAAAAATTGTTATTTAAAAAGATAAATTTTCCATTAATCTTATTATATTTGTTATTTTAATAAAAATCAACTTTAAAAGTTCTTTATGTAGTTTTAATCTTATATATTACAATAATATAAATTTATAAATAAAAATAAGGAAATAATAAAATGTCTTATTATCTCCTTATTTGAGTTTAATTTTTTATTTCTTTATGTTATAGAATGCTTTTTTCCCTCTATATTCGCTAATATCTCCTAATTGATCTTCTATTCTTAATAATTGATTGTATTTTGCAACTCTATCTGTTCTTGATGGTGCACCAGTCTTTATTTGGCCAGCATTAGTTGCTACTACTAAGTCTGCAATAGTTGTATCTTCTGTTTCTCCAGATCTATGGGATACTACTGCTGTATATCCATTTACTTTAGCCATTTCAATAGTATTTAAAGTTTCAGTTAAAGTACCAATTTGGTTCAGCTTTACTAATACTGAATTAGATACTCCTAAGTCTATACCTTTTTCTAATCTCTTTGTATTAGTAACGAATAGGTCATCTCCAACAAGTTGAATTTTATCACCTAATCTTTCTGTTAAAGCTTTCCAACCATCCCAATCATCTTCAGCTAAACCATCTTCTATAGAAATAATTGGATATTTTTCTACCATTTCTGCATAATAATCTATCATTTGCTCAACTGATAATTCTCTTCCTTCACCTTCAAGTTTATAAACTTTTCTCGCTTCATCATACATTTCTGTAGCAGCTACGTCTAAAGCTAAGAATACATCTACCCCTGGTTTATAACCAGCTTTTTCTATAGCTTCTACTATAGTTTTTAAAGCTTCTTCGTTGCTTGATAAGTTTGGAGCAAATCCACCTTCATCACCAACAGATGTGTTTAATCCTTTAGCTTTTAGAACTGATCTTAAGTTATGGAATATTTCTGCTCCCATTCTTAATGCTTCTCTAAAGTTTGCTGCTCCCACAGGCATAACCATGAATTCTTGTATATCTACATTATTATCAGCATGTTCTCCACCATTTAAAATGTTCATCATTGGAACAGGTAATACTTTAGCATTAACTCCACCAATATATTGATATAGCGGCATACCCAATTCATCAGCGGCTGCTCTAGCTACTGCAAGAGATACCCCTAAGATTGCATTAGCTCCTAATTTACCTTTATTTTCTGTTCCATCAAGCTCTATTAAATAATTATCTATAGCTACTTGATCAAATACATCCATACCTATTATTTCGTCTGCAATAATATTATTTACATTATCTACGGCTTTTAATACACCTTTTCCTAAATATCTAGATTTATCTCCATCTCTTAGTTCTACAGCTTCAAATGCACCTGTAGAGGCTCCTGATGGTACTAAAGCTCTACCAAAAGCATCATTTTCTGTCCATACTTCTACCTCAACTGTTGGATTACCTCTTGAATCCAATACCTCTCTTGCATATACATCTGTTATTATACTCATATATTACTCCTCCTTTATTCCTTGATTATTAATGAATTTCCAGTCATTTCTTCAGGTTTTTCTAAGTTCATTAGTTCTAATATAGTAGGTGCCAAATCTGCTAGAATTCCTTCTTTCAATTTAACATCTTTTTCTCCTACTAATATTAGTGGGACCCTATTAGTTGTATGAGCAGTAATTGGACTGCTATCAGATTCATCTATTAACATCTCCGCATTTCCATGATCTGCTGTTATTAAAGCATTGCCACCTTTTTCTTCTAATAAACTTATTATCTCACCTAGACAGCTATCTACGGTTTCAATAGCTTTTATTGTTGCAGAAACTACTCCAGTATGACCTACCATATCTGGATTAGCAAAGTTTAAAATTATTAAATCATATTTATCCATTCTAAGTCTGTTTAGCACTTCTTCTTTTACTTCAACAGCACTCATTTCTGGTTTTAAATCATAAGTTGCTACTTTTGGTGACGGTATTAATGCCCTATCTTCATTAACAAAAGGTTGTTCAACTCCTCCATTAAAGAAGAAAGTTACATGAGCATATTTTTCAGTTTCAGCAATTCTTAACTGATTAAGACCTTTCTTACTTATATATTCTCCTAAAGTATTTACAGGAGGCTGATTTTTATAAGCCACATGAACATTTTCAATAGTCTTATCATATTCTGTCATAGTTACAAAGAAAGGATTAACTTTCTTTTCTCTGGCAAAACCATCAAAATTTTCATCTACAAAAGCCCTAGTGATTTGTCTAGCTCTATCTGGTCTAAAGTTAAAAAATATTATTGAATCTCTACTATCTACAGTTGCAACAGGTAAATTGTTTTCTTTTATAACCGTTGGTATAATAAATTCATCTGTTACACCTTCATCATAAGATTTTTCAATAGCTAAATCTGGTGAACTGTTTTCATTACCTACTCCTAAAGTCATGGCATCGTAAGCTAATTTAATTCTTTCCCATCTTTTATCCCTATCCATGGAATAATATCTACCTGATACTGTAGCAATCTTACCTACACCTAATTCTTCCATTTTAGCTTCCAATTTTTTTACATGCTCCCTACCTATAGTAGGTGGAACATCTCTACCATCTAAAATTACATGAACATATACATCATTTAAACCTTGCTTCTTACATAATTCTAGCAATCCATATAAATGAGTATTATGACTATGAACACCACCATCAGATACTAAACCCATTAAATGCATTTTAGAATTATTTTTCTTTACATTTTCTATAGCATCTAAAAATTCCTTCTTTTCAAAGAAATCTCCATCATCTATGGCTTTACTAATTCTAGTTAACTCTTGATATATAATTCTACCAGAACCAATATTTAAATGACCTACTTCAGAGTTTCCCATTTGCCCTTTAGGAAGTCCTACTGCCAATTCACTAGCTTCTAAGGTAGTATTAGGATATTCATTCATTAGCCTGTCAAATATAGGTGTTTTAGCTAGTTTTATTGCATTACCTGGATAGTCTTTCCCTATGCCCCAACCATCTAGTATTATTAGCATAACTGGTTTTTTAGTCATAGTTATTCCTCCAATTAATAGTTTATTAACTTATGGAAATCTTCTGCCTTTAAGCTGGCACCACCAACTAATGCACCATCTATTTCAGATTTCTCCATTAATTCTTTTATACTACTTGGTTTTACACTACCTCCATATTGAATTCTTATGATGTTCTTTTCTTCTTCACCATATTTCTCTCCAATTATTTTACGAATAAAACCAATCATATCATTAGCATCTTCACTAGATGCTGTCTTTCCTGTACCTATTGCCCATATTGGTTCATAGGCAATCACAATGTCTTTGATTTCTTTTCCTTCTATATCATCAAAAGCTTTTAATACTTGTTTTCTTACTATATCTTTTTCAATATTTGCTTCTCTTTCTTCTAGAGTTTCACCTACACATACAATAGGTTTCAATTCATGATTTAAAGCTGCCTTTATTTTTTTATTAACCGTTTCGTCAGTTTCATTAAAATATTGGCGCCTCTCTGAATGACCTATTATTACATAGGTTACTCCCAATTCCTTTAACATTAAAGGTGAAATTTCCCCTGTATATGCTCCACTTTCTTCCCAATGCATATTTTGTGCTCCAAGCTTAATACTAGTACCTTCTATAGATTTTTTAACTTCTTGAAGATTAGTAAAAGGAACACAAAGGACAACTTCTACCCTTTCGTTTAGGTCATAGGATTTTATTTCTTCAACTAATTGTAGGGATTGACTTATAGTATTATTCATTTTCCAATTCCCTGCAATAATCGGAGTTCTCATTTATCTTCCCCCTTATTTATCTGTAATAGCTGCAATTCCTGGTAGAACTTTTCCTTCTAACAGTTCTAAAGAAGCTCCTCCTCCTGTTGAAATATGAGTCATTTCAGCTTCATAGCCTGCTTTTTCTACAGCAGATGCACTATCTCCACCACCAACTATAGTTATAGCACTAGATTCTGCCATAGCCTTAGCTATTGCATCAGTACCCTTTTTAAAGTTTTCCATTTCAAAAACACCCATTGGTCCATTCCAAACTACAGTTTTAGCTTTTTTAATTTCTTCTGAGAATAATTTTATACTTTCTTCTCCCATATCTAATCCCATCATATCTGATGGTATTTCATTGATTTTAACAGTTTTAAATTCTGTATCATTTTTAAATTCCTTTGCTACAACTACATCTACTGGTAATAAAAGCTTAACTTTCTTTTCTTCAGCTTTTTTAAGTAATCCTTTTGCTAAATCTATTTTATCTTCTTCTAATATTGAAGTACCAATTTCATATCCTTGAGCTTTTAGGAATGTATATGCCATTCCTCCACCAACTAATATGGTATCTACTTTATTTAACAAATTTTCAATTACTCCAATCTTATCCGATACCTTAGCTCCACCTAAAATAGCAACAAAAGGTCTTTCTGGATTTTCTAAAGCTTTACCCATAATTTCTATTTCCTTTTGTACTAAATAACCTACAGCTGATGGTAGATAAGTTGATATACCAACGTTAGAAGCATGAGCTCTATGAGACGTTCCAAAAGCATCATTAATATAAAGTTCTCCTAAAGAAGCTAACTCTTTAGAAAAATTCTCTTCCTTCTTTTCTTCTTCTTTTCTATATCTAGTATTTTCTAAAAGCACAACATCACTATTTTTCATATTATTAACTATTTCTTTTACTTTATCACTAACCACCATATCATCTTGTGCAAATACAACATCTTTATTTAAAAGCTCTGATAATCTTTTTGCTACTGGTCCTAAACTATATTTTGGGTTAGGTTCTCCTTTTGGTCTTCCTAAATGAGACATAAGTATTACTCTTGCTCCATTTTCAATTAAATAATTTATTGTTGGCAAGGAACTTGTTATTCTTATATCATCTGTTATGTTTCTGTCTTCATCCATAGGCACATTAAAATCGCATCTTACTAATACTTTTTTGCCTTCTACATTTAAATCTTTTAATGATTTTTTATTCAACATACTAAACCCACCTTTTTACTTAATATAGTTTTTAAAAGCCGGTCTTGATATCAAGACCGGGCTTTATAATTATTTATTAGCAATATAGCTTGCTAGGTCAACAACTCTTTCTGAATATCCCCATTCGTTATCATACCAAGATACAACTTTAACCATATTATCTATAACCATAGTTGAAAGTCCATCAACGATTGAAGAATGTGAATCTCCTCTATAATCAATAGATACTAATGGTTCATCAGAGAATCCTAATACGCCATTCATTGCTCCTTCACTAGCTTCTTTTAATGCTTTGTTTACTTCTTCTGCTGTAGTGGATTTTTCTACTTCAAATACCACGTCTACTACTGAAACAGTAGGAGTTGGTACTCTCATAGCAAATCCATTTAATTTTCCTTTTAACTCAGGAATTACTAATGCTACAGCTTTAGCAGCACCTGTAGTAGTTGGTATTATAGATTCTGCAGCTGCCCTAGCACGACGAAGATCTTTATGTCTCTTATCAAGAATTTGTTGGTCATTTGTATAAGCATGAACTGTTGTCATTAAACCTTTTTTAATTCCAAAGTTATCTAATATTACTTTAGCAACTGGTGCTAAACAGTTAGTTGTACATGAAGCATTTGAAATAATGTGATGATTTGCTGGATCATAGTCTTTTTCATTTACTCCCATTACTATTGTAATATCTTCATTCTTAGCTGGTGCAGTAATCATAACTTTTTTAGCTCCAGCAGTAATATGTTTTGATAATCCTTCCTTGTCCCTGAAAGCTCCTGTAGAGTCTATTACTAATTCTACGCCTAATTCTTTCCATGGAATTTGCTCAGGATCTCTGTGTGCAACTACCTTAATTTTCTTGCCATTAATTACAAAGCCATCTTCTTCTACTTCTACGGTTCCTTTAAATCTTCCATAAAGTGTATCATATTTAAATAGATGGGCTAAGTCATGTAAATCACCTGATGCATTTAATGCTACTATTTCAAAGTCCTCTATTCCTTTTTCTGCATAGATTCTTAAAACGTCTCTACCAATTCTTCCAAATCCACTTAATCCAACTTTCATTGCCATAAATATTCCTCCTTAATATTTATTAATTATTATAGCTACTATGTAGCTTTACTCACTATTTCAATTATTTTTTTAGCAGCTTCTTCATCAGTAACAATAGTCATCTTTTTCCTTAAAGAAGAAACTGCAATTATAGCTTCTGCTTTTTCTTCTCCTCCTGCTACTCCTATAACATGATCTATTTCTTTGTATTTTTCTATAGTCAATCCTACAGTTAAGTATTCCCATATTTCTCTACCCTTTATATCAAAATAATGACCAAAAGCTTCTGCAACAGCTCCATCTTTTGTAAGGGCATCTATTTTTTCTTTTGGCAAATTTCTTCTTTCAGCCATAGTATCTGCTCTACCAATGCCAAATACTAAAATATTCATTTTATTTATAAAATCTATGGATTCTTTTACATCTTCTATTTTTCTAATAACTTCCAAAGCCTCTTTTTCTAGGCTATCGGGTACATGAAGAAGTTTATAATTGCCTCCTAGTTTTTGAGCTAATTTAGCAGCAATACTATTTGCTTGAGTTTCTACGTCTTTGCCTAAACCGCCTCTAGCAGGTATCACTAATACATTATCTGCTATTTTACCTGGTATCATTTCTTCTGCTACACTTGCCATAGTATTTCCACCAGTAATTCCAATAATGCAATTATCTTTAATAATTTTTTTTAAACTTGCTGATGTAATTTTACCCATATCCTTTAATACTAATCCATCTTCAGCAGAATTTCCTGGTAGAATAATTACCTTCTCTACATTTAGCATCTTCTCCAAGGTTTTTTCAAGCTGTGAAATACCTTTAAATTCATGAATGACACTACCTAAATTAGCCAATACATCTTTTCCTTCTTTAGTAACATACATACCCATAGTTTCCACATTTAATAGTCCCTGATTTTTAAGAAAATTTACTTCTGTCCTTATGGTTCTTTCTCCTAAACCTAAGTTATTGGCTAAAGTTCTTCTTCCTATAGGCTGGTTATAATATATGGTCCTTAAAATGATGTATCTCTTTTCCATTATTTCTAATATCTCTGGAACAATTTTCTTTTCTAACTCAAGCAAATTCATAGTAAACCACCTCTTACCTATTATGCTATCCTAATTTCAGAAAAATAGCCCAGGGACTCATTGCGTCCCACATGTGCATAATCCATCCCACATTTATTAAAAAAATTAGGAGTGAATTCACTGCCTAATAATATTATATACCAATAAAATTTCTTTTACAATACCTGCAAAAAAAATAGCCCTATTAATTTGGGCTATTAATATCGTCTTCTCATAGATGACGATGGTATATTTAATTCATCTCTATATTTTGCAACAGTTCTCCTAGATATAATTATTCCCTTCTTTTTAAGTAAATCGGCTATTTGCTGATCACTATAAGGTTTCTTTGAATCTTCTCTATCAATCAAATCCTTTATTGTTGATTTAATACTTATTGCAGATATATCTCCGTCATTTCCAGATATGCCACTGGAGAAAAAATACTTCAATTCAAATAATCCCCTAGGTGTTTGAACATATTTTCCATTAGTTGCACGACTTACAGTAGATTCATGAACTCCAATATCGTCAGCCACATCTTTTAAGGTTAAGGGTCTTAAAGCCTTATCCCCTTGTTTGAAAAAGTCTAGTTGAAATTTCAAGATAGATTCTATTACTTTGTATATAGTCATCCTTCTCTGTTCTATACTTCTAATAATCCACATAGCCGAGTTAAGTTTTTCTGTAAGAAAATCCGTTGTACTTTGGTCACCACCATGCCTCATTAATTCACGATAAAAGCTATTAATATTTAATCTTGGGCCTGTTATATCATTTAATATTATAATAAATTCTCCATCTATCAATTGAATAGCTGCATCAGGAGTTATATATTTTACTTCATCATAGTTACCACTATAACATCTCCCAGGTTTTGGCTCCAATTTCCTTATATAATCGCAAATTTCCTGTACTTCTATTAAATCAATATTTAATTCCTTGGCTATTTTTTGCATCCTATTATGGGCTACATCTTCAAGATAATCTTCTATAACTTTTTTAATATGTGGATTTCTAATTCTAAGTTCATCTATTTGTATCAATAGACATTCTCTTAAATCTCTTGCGCCTACTCCTAAGGGTTCAAAACTATGAATAACAGCTAAAACGTTTTCAACGTCATGAACACTAGCCTTTGTAAATTGAGCAATTTCACTTACTGACGTAATTAAATAGCCATTTCTGTCAATATTATCAATAATGTTCTCTCCAATTTTTAGTTCATTAGCTTCTAATCTCATTAAATTCAATTGAAACATTAGATGTTCTTTTAAAGATGGTAAATAGCTGATATAACTTTCATAGCTATATTCTTTAATATTTCTATCTCTTTGTGGCTTATAGCTTATATCATCATATTTTTCAATATATTCTTTCCAATCAATCTCTTTATCTTTTGTATATTCTTCAATATTTTCAAATTCTTGATCATTATGAACAGTTTCTAACATTGGGTTTTGTTCTATTTCTCTTTCTAAATACTCATTTAATTCTAAACTGTTATATTGAAGAAGCTGAATGGCTTGTCTTAATTCTGGAGTCATTATTAACTTTTGGACTTGTTCAAGAGTTAAATCATAACTGAGTTTCATTAAACTCACTCCCACCAATTAATTTCATTAATAAATTATTATTAATACTTTAGTTCTATTATACCAAATTAATCTTTAAAGTACAAAATCATTTATTTTTAGACAAAAATTTCATATTTCATTTTCGCTAAGAGTCTATTTATTGCTATTTTTTCTATTTTTCATATTTAGTTATATAAGGAAAGATTCAAGCTTACATCATATTATTATAACTAAAAGTTTAACTATTTGACTTTTGATTTTATTATGTTTAAGTAAATTCTTATGAATTTAGATTAAAAACATTATCAATAAATATCTTTATTTGAATATTAAAATAGAAAAAACTTGAAATACTAATTTTTTTATGCTATTGTTAAATATATAATTAATTACATATTTAAGTCCTTTAAATGATCCTGAGAGATTGTAAGGTAGATGAGAATTAGTCTATGTAAATGTCTTGATTTTAATTGGGGATCAAGACACTTTTTTTATTTAAAATATAGATGAAGGGTGGAATTCAGGTGGGTTTAAAGGCTATAGTAATGGACGATATCAAAATTAGTAGATCTATAATTAGGATCTCCCATGAAATACTAGAAAGAAATAAAGATACTGAAAACATAGTATTGGTAGGAATTAAAAGAAGAGGTGTTCCAATAGCTGAAAGAATTGCAGAAAATATAAAAAAGTTTGAAGGAATAGATATTTCAGTATGTAGTCTAGATATATCATTGTATAGAGATGATTTATCTGAACTCTCTGATGGTCCATTAATTAAAGATGGTGAAATAGGGATAAATGTTGAAGGTAAAGAAATAATTCTAGTAGATGATGTAATTTATACTGGAAGAACTGTAAGAGCAGCTATAGAAGCTATATTTGATAATGGAAGACCTAGTAGAATTCAATTAGCAGTTTTAATAGATAGAGGCCATAGAGAAATTCCAATAAGGCCAGATTATGTTGGAAAAAATATACCTACTTCAATAAGCGAAACTGTTTCTGTTGAACTTGCTGAAATAGATGGACTTGATTTAGTTAAAATCCTTGTACATCCTTTATATAAATAATATTGAAAGGTTAATTGCAAATTTTTCATATTGTTATATGAAATTGTACAAGGTTTTTATAAAAAAATACTATAAATAATCTCATTTAAATAACTTTAAATGATGTTAAAACTTTAACATTTGTTATGATGTTATAGAAATTGTTAAAAAAATGTCGAAATCTCGAGTAATCTTTGGTATAACTTGATTATACGATCATACAAGTGCAAATTTTGTTTTAAATAGTCGTTTAAGCATATTTCTTATATAGAAATATGCTTATTTTTTTGTTAAACTATAAACGCAATTAACTTTTCAATATTAAATATAAAGGAGGAATAAGTCTTGGAAAGAGAAACAAATTACTTACAAGAAAGAGAAGAAGTACTTACGCCAATTCTAGCAATTGAAGAAGCATCAAGGTGTTTGTTATGCCATGATGCACCATGTACCAAAGCATGTCCAGCAGGGACAGATCCTGCAAAGTTTATACGTTCATTACGTTTTAGAAATTTTAAGGGTGCTGTGGCTACAATTCGTGAAAACAATGTTCTTGGTGGAGTTTGTGCAAGAGTATGTCCTACAAGTACATATTGTGAAGGGGCATGTAGTAGATGTGGAATAGATAAACCAATTGAAATTGCGAAACTTCAACGTTATTTGACCGATTATGAACAATTGACAGGATTTGAAGCTCTAGAAGCTGTAGAAGTTACAAAAGAAAAAGTGGCAATTATAGGTTCAGGTCCAAGTGGACTTGCCGCTGCAGCTCAATTAGCTTTAGATGGATATAAAGTAACTGTCTTTGAATCTAAAGATTTATTAGGTGGATGGTTAACTTATGGAATACCAGCAAATAGACTTCCTCAAACAGTTGTTGATAATGAAATTAAATATATAAAAAATTTAGGTGTTGAATTTAAAACTAACTGCAAGGTTGGTAAAGATATTAAAATAGATGATCTTAGAAAAGAAGGATTTGGAGCTTTTCTAATAGCAGTAGGAATGCAAAATAGTAAATCTGTAAATGTCAAAGGACAAGATTTAGAAGGAGTTATTAACGGAGTAGATTTCTTAGCTGAAGCTAAAACTACAAATGGAAATATTAAAGTTGGTAAAAAAGTTATAGTTATAGGTGGCGGCGATGTTGCTATGGACTGTGCTGCAACTGCTAAATTAGTAGGGGCTGAAGACGTAAAAATAGTTTATAGAAGAACTATAGAAAAAATGCCAGCAGATAGAAAAGAATTAGCTTATACTCAAGAATTAAGCATACCAGTGTTTACTGGATTCAAACCAAGTGAAATAATTGGACAAGACGGCAAAGTTACTAGATTTAAAGCAATAGGTATGTTCGATGATTCAGAATTGGATCTTTCAGCAGACATGGTTATATTTGCAATTGGACAGGAAGCAGAAAAAATAGAAATAGTGGATATTAACGAAAAAGGAATAATTCAAACCTCAAACTACATGACTAATGTAGAAGGAGTATTTGCTTCAGGTGATATAGTTGAAGGAGATAAAACAGTAGTATATGCTATAAAAGATGGTAAAGAAGCTGCAAGTGAAATAGCAAAATACTTAACAAGTAAGAAAGAAGGTGCAAGATAATGAAAAGAAAAGATCTTTCAATAGAATTTTGTGGAGTAAAGTGCGAAAATCCATTTTTCTTATCATCCTCACCAGTAGGAAATTGTTATGAAATGTGCGCTAAGGCTTTAGAAGAAGGCTGGGGCGGTATTGTATTTAAAACTATAGGATTCTTTATAGCAAATGAAGTTTCTCCACGTTTTACTAATTTAGAAAAAGAAGGAACTCCTTTCTTAGGATTTAAAAATATGGAACAAATAGCAGAACATTCATTAGAAGAAAACTTAGATGCTTTAAGAAGATTAAAACAAGATTATCCACATAAAGTTTTGGTAGCTTCCATAATGGGACAAAATGAAGAAGAATGGGAAGAACTTGCAAAACTTGTTACAGAAACAGGAGCAGATATAATAGAATGTAACTTCTCATGCCCACAGATGACAAGTCATGCAATGGGTTCAGATGTTGGTCAAAGTCCAGAATTAGTTAAAAAATATTGTCAAGCAGTAAGAAGAGGAACTGACATTCCAGTACTTGCTAAAATGACTCCAAATATAGGAAATATGTCTGAAGCAGCAATAGCTGCTATGGAAGGTGGAGCAACAGGAATCTCTACAATTAATACAGTTAAAAGTATTACAGGAGTAGATCTTGATAAATTTATAGGATATCCAATAGTAAACGGTAAATCATCAATTTCTGGATATTCAGGAAAGGCAGTAAAACCAATAGCTTTAAGATTTATACAAGAATTAGTTACCAATGAAGATCTTAAAAATGTTCCAATAAGTGGTATTGGCGGTATAGAAACATGGGAAGATGCTGCTGAATTTATATTATTAGGTTCAACAAATTTACAAGTAACTACTGCTATAATGCAATATGGATATAGAATAGTAGAAGATATGATAGATGGTTTATCACGTTATATGGAAGAAAAAGGATTTGAAAAATTACAAGATATGGTTGGATTAGCAAACAAAAATATAATTCCAGCAGAAGATTTAGATAGAGGATATATTGTATATCCAAAATTTGAAGAAGTAAAATGTGTAGGATGTGGAAGATGCTACATATCTTGTTATGACGGTGGGCATCAAGCAATTGAATGGGAAAAAGAAAATAGAAAACCTGTATTAGACAAAGAAAGATGTGTAGGATGTCATTTATGTGCCAATGTATGCCCTGTTCAATGTATTTCAAAGGGAGACATAGTATTTAAAAAAGGCGAAAAAGAAAGAGAAATATTACTTTAATAAAGTTGAAAAAGTATAGGCATATCATGTCTATACTTTTTCAAAAATTATATTAGTATTATATTACCTATATACCTTTATGCTCTATTTAAAAAGGAGGAATTGTTATTAATCTATTAATATATACTTCTATAAGTGTAGGACTTTTATCAGGAATCTGGGGATTTATAGGCTCCTCATTTGGATTATTAACTTGGGTGGGATTTGTAGGTTGCACAAGCTATTATGCTTCTGGTGGTAAGCTTTCAGGGTTAAGAAAATCTGTTGCTGCTAATATGACTGGTGTTTTATGGGCTATGGCAATTATTATAACAAGCAAGTACATACCATTTTCATCAGCTGGAGCTATAATGACAGGAGTATTCTCCTTTATAATGTGTGCTCAAGCAAAGTTTGAACTATTATCTTTTATACCAGGGACATTCTGTGGAAGTTTTTCTACTTTTGGAGCAGACGGAAACTGGAAATTAGTAATTATATCATTGCTTTGTGGTGCCATATTAGGTTATGTTTCTGATATGGGAGGAATTTGGCTTTATAATCTGACTAAAAAAGAAAAGCAAATATCCTATCAATAAATGTTTAGATAATACAAATAAAATTTTTGTTTATGTAACATACAACGAAAACAGTTTTTATAAAATAATATAAAAATTGTTTTTTGTTTTTAATAAAAAATTTAATTTAAATTTATAATAATCTTTAAAATGATTTTTCAGTAACATATTTGTTAATTCAAAAAATATGAAAAACTTTTATATTAAATATATACTTCTGATTTATTTACTTGTATACTTAATCCAACGTAAAATTGCTTATAAATAATATTAGATAAAATTAGGTATAAATATATGATATGATTAGAGTAAATCAGTTTTCTCCTTTTTTTGATATAATAACTCTAAATAATATTGAAAAATGTTGAAAGTTAGCCGAATAAAATTCTATAAAAACTTGTTTAATTATGATATGATTAATTTAGGTTCTAGTAGGAAATCAATTAATTACTCTTTTACTTATAATTTCAAATTTGTATCAGAACTTATAACGTTTTTAAATAATATAAATAGTATTTATTAAACTTGCTAGTCTAACTATAAAAATAAATACTAGGGGGATAATTTGATGAAAAGAAAAGTGTGTTCATTAGTATTAAGTTTATTTATATTATTAAATCTTGGTAGCAATTTAGTATATGCTATAGACTTACATGACCATGATAAAGATGGTTCTTTATCTTTGATGGCTGCATGTTCTCATGATTGGAATTTAGTAGATTTAAATCAAAGAAGTTGGTCTAAAAAGCATTATCCTGTTATTGATAGTTATGTCAGAGAATGTATTATCGAATACTATTCCAATAAAGAAACATATAAATGTAATAAATGTGGGTCCAGCAAAGTTGTAAATAACGATATAGAATACCATACAGTTTGTGATAATTAAAATATAATTAACATATTTGTTTAGTAAAAATTTATAGCAAAATAGACTAGCAAGTTTTTTAATTTTTGTATTCACATAAATACTTTTTAAAACTACAATTTTTTTCATAATATTATTAATAAAAATAGAAGTTCAACAATAAATTTTGTGATAAATAGTACACCTACTATATTAGGAGATAATCCATAGGAAAAATATTGATACATTTTCCTGCTGATTGGAAACATGATGTACTAAGTGTGATTCAATTAAGGAAATGATAGAATAATACATCATACAAATCCAGATTGTGATTACACCACTAAATCCCCAAAATAGACATTAAGAAAAACCACTTCCTATTGTAGAATAGATGCAATTGAAGGTGGTTTTTTATAAGTAATAAAAAATTATATATTCATTAGATTCATTAACAAGAAATTTATTAATACATGAAAAAAGTAATCGTTTAAATAAAAACCAAAGCATGTAACCCTCGATTTTATAGTACTTATATAAAAATTTTTAAGCTAAAATATCTGCAAAAATATGTACATCTATTGCTGAATATATTTTTATAATTATCAGTAGGATACAACTAAAACTTAAATTGATGCCATATAAGAAACAATGTAAGATTGTATAACTCTATAAAATTATAAAATCAACGGTATTTTTATATCTAATAAATAGACTTCAGCCTCGAGAGATTCATAATACAAAAAAGTTTTTGGCCTTTTAAAGACCAAAAACTTTTTTAATTCTTATCATTTTCATATTGTAAACCGTTAGCTGCTGGTCCATTGGACTCTCCTACAAATACCATCAACACTAATAAAGTTATTAAATATGGAACCATGGCCAGTATTTGAGAAGATATTCCTAAACCAGCACCACCTAAATAGACTGTCAATCCTTGAGCTGCACCAAACAATAGACAGCCCCACATAGCTCCCTGTGGTTTCCATTTACCAAATATCATTGCTGCTAAAGCTATAAATCCTTGTCCAGATATTAAAGTAATTCTGTAATTAGATACTACAGCTAAACTCATAGCTGCTCCGCCAAAACCTGCAAAAATTCCTGAAAGTATAACGGCTATATATTTTACTCTATAAACATTTATTCCTAAAGTATCTGCTGCTCTCGGATGTTCTCCAACAGAACGAATTCTTAATCCTAGTCTTGTTTTATATAGCAAAAACCAGACAATTAAAACTAAAATAAAAGCAATATATACTGTAGCATATTGATTAAATACTAAATTTAAAAATGAATTAGATGGAAAAACTCCATTAAATGGTCTTGGAATTTTATTATCTAAGTCTAAAGGCAAAGTCATAGCTGCCCCATCAAAGAACATTTTACACAAAAATAATGCTAATCCTGGACCTATAAAATTAATTGCAATTCCTGATACGACATGGTCTGCAGTAAAAGTTACACACGCTATTGCATGCAATAAAGCAAGCATTCCTCCTGCCAATCCGGCTGCTAAAAATCCTAACCATGGATTTTTAGTAAAGTATCCTACAGCAGCACCTGCAAAAGCTCCAATAGTCATCATTCCTTCAAGACCAATATTAACTACACCTGAATTTTCTGATATTACACCACCTAAAGAGGTATAGATAAGAGGAGCTGCATACATTAAAGTTATTCCAATTATTACTCCTATATCATTTAATACTTTCAACTTTTTCACCTCTCTTCCTTACTTTAAAAGAAGTCATCATTTTAATTAGTTTTGGCATTGCAATAAAGAACACTATAACACCTATAGTTATATTAATAACTTCTAGTGGAGCACCTATAGTTGATTGTAATTTACCTCCACCATATTTTAATCCTCCGAACAATAAAGCTGCTGGTATACATGCAATAGGATTGTTGCCTGCAATTAAAGAAACTGCTATACCATCAAAACCATAACCTTCCATAGCTGCTAATATAGCGGTTTCTCTAGATACCCCCAGTACCTGTGTCGCACCTGCTAGTCCAGACAATGCTCCAGCTATCATCATAGATACAATTATATTTTTCTTAATATTTATACCACCGTATTCTGCAGCATATTTATTATGTCCTACTGCTTTTAATTGATATCCTAGTGTAGTGTGTTTCAGTATATATAATATTAGAATAGCAACTAAGATTGCAATTATAAAACCATAGTTAAGCGGTGGATTTAAAAGATCTTTTAAAAAAGTATTAGTCTTTAGGAAAGCTTTTCCTGCTTCTGAAGTCTTCCATTTACCAAGTATATTGATACTAGCACTTTCTAATATCTTTTGAGAAGCATCTCTATTTGGTCTTTTGAACTTGTCCCAGAATACTACATAATTACTAAAGTATAAGGCAGTCCAATTTAACATTATAGTAGTAATAACTTCATTAATTCCAAATTTTGATTTTAATAATCCTGCTATTCCTGCCCAAAGGGCTGCAGCTAAACAACCTGCCAAAATAGCTACAATAGGATGAATCACTGGAGGTAACTTAAAGAAATATCCTACTAAAGTGGCTACTAAACTTCCTATTATAAACTGGCCTTCTGCACCTATATTAAATAAACCAGTTCTAAAAGCAAATGCTACGGACATACCAGTTAATATAAGTGGAGTAGATCTTATTATGGTCCATGATATATATTTAGGGTTACCAAATACACCTTTGAGCATTATTCCATAAGCTTCTATTGGATTAAATCCTGCTATTAAAAGGACTACCCCTCCTATTATTAGACCAAACATTATGGATATCAAAGTTATCATAAATTTATTTTGTTTCATTCTTTACACCTCCACCAGCCATTAAATATCCTAATGTTTTTTCATCGGCATTTTTCGCATCTAATATATCCACTATTTTCCCATCAAAAATGACTGCTATTCTATCAGATAAATTCATAATTTCATCTAATTCAAAGGATATTAAAAGTACTGCTTTCCCTTTATCTCTTTGTTCAATTAAATATTTATGGACATACTCTATAGCCCCTACATCTAAACCTCTTGTCGGTTGAGCTGCTATTAAAACATCTGGATTATTAGAAATTTCTCTGGCAAGTATAATCTTTTGTTGATTCCCTCCTGATAGATTTCTTGCCATTTGCTTATCATTTCTTGGTCTAATATCAAACTTTTCAATTAGTTCTTTTGAATATTCACTAATTTTTTTATGATTCAACCTACCTTTGCTGGAAAAAGGTTCTTTATGGTAATTTTCTAATATTATGTTTTCGCCTACAGTAAAGTCTAATACTAATCCTCTTTTTTGTCTATCTTCTGGTATATTACTTAATCTTTTTTCGATAATTTCTTTTGGTGTTAAGTTAGTAATATTCTCGTTATTTAATTTTACTGTACCGCTCTCTATTGGTCTTAATCCTGTTATTCCTTCTATTAGCTCAGATTGACCATTTCCATCTACTCCTGCAATTCCTAATATTTCCCCTCTTTTAAGTTCTAAAGATAGTTCTTTTACCGCTTTTAAGTTTCTATTATCTTTGATTACTAAATTGTCCAAGTTTAATATAGTTTCTCCTACGTCGGCATCTTTTTTATCTACTTTAAAACTTACTTCCCTTCCTACCATCATAGATGCCAAATCTTCTTCTGTCACTTCATCTACTTTTACTGTATCTATTTTCTTTCCTCGTCTAATAATTGTACAATAATCTGCTGATTGTTTTATTTCTTTTAATTTATGAGTAATTATTATTATTGTCTTTCCTTGTTTTGTTAAATTCTTCATAATTTGAATTATTTCTTCTATTTCCTGTGGTGTTAATACAGCCGTAGGCTCGTCCAAGATCAACACGTCTGCTCCTCTATAAAGAGCTTTTAATATTTCTACCCTTTGCTGCATTCCTACAGATATATCTTGAATTTTAACATGAGGATCTACATGAAGACCATATTTTTTAGATATTTCCTCTACCTCTTTTGTAGCTTTTTTCATATCTATAATTCCCATACTTTTAGTGGTTTCCATTCCTAATATAATGTTTTCCACTACTGTAAAAGTTTCAACTAACATAAAATGTTGATGTACCATTCCAATTCCATTTTTTATAGCTACATTTGGATTTTTAATTTCTATTCTATTTCCATTTATATAGATTTCGCCAAAAGTTGGCTCATACAATCCATAAAGAACATTCATCAATGTAGTTTTCCCAGCCCCATTTTCTCCCAATAGTGCATGGACCTCTCCCTTATGAACTGTTAAATCTATACTATCATTTGCAGTAAAATCTCCAAACTTTTTTGTAATATTTTTCATTTCAATCACTTTAGTATTAAAATCAATATTGTTCAATAGGGCTCCTCCTATCTTTTATAGCCTTAAGCAGCTCAGACTTCTGCCTGAGCTGCTTATATTAACTATTTTATTGTTTCTAAATATTCATTATAAGTTTCTTCATTATAAGGAACTTTAATCTCTCCGTTTATTATCTTTTCTTTTAAATCTTCTACACTTTTAAGAATTTCCTCTGGAACATGTTTGTTAGATGTTGGTGCAATATCAACTGCTCCATCTTCCAAACCATAAGTAATTGTTTTTCCTCCAGGGAAGTCTCCTTTTTTAAGCTCTTCAGTTACATAGTAAACTCCTAAGTCCACACGTTTTATGGCTGATGTTAGTACATTATCTGGCGCTAAATCATTTTGGTCTCTATCTACACCTATTGCCCATTTATCTTGCTCTTTAGCTGCTTCTATAACTCCATTTCCTACGTCTCCTGAAGCATGAAATACTATATCTGCCCCTTGTTGATACATTTGAGTAGCTATAGCTTTACCCTTTGCTACATCTGAGAAAGACTCTGCATATTGATTTAATACTTTAATTTCTTTACCTAATTCCTTAGCTGCATATTGAACTCCTGCTTGATAACCATAGTCAAATCCCCAAATAATATCTCCAGCTATACCGCCAACAAAACCGACCGTATCAGTCTTAGTCATTTTACCTGCAATATAACCTACTAAGAAAGATGGCTGCTCTGCTTTGAACATAACCCCTACTACATTTTCTGGAGTATTATCTCCGTAAGAAGAGTCAACGATAGCATATAATTGCTCTGGATTAGCTGTTGCAGCATCCATTACAGCATCACTTAATTTAAAACCAATACCCCAAATTAAATCATTTCCTTCATCAAGTAATGATTCAAAGTTTGGCGCAAAGTCAGCATCTTGTTGAGATTCTTTATAGGATACTTTAACTCCTAAATCTTTCTCAGCTTGTTGTAAACCTTCCCATGCTGATTGATTAAAAGATTGGTCGTGTACTCCACCTTCGTCTGTAACCATTGCAACTTTAATTTCCTCAGCTGTTTCTGTTTCAGGTGCTTCTGTGCCTTCATCTGTTGTATCAACTGGTGTTTCTGCTTTTTTACCACAACCAACTAAACTAAAAACCAATACAGTAATTAGTAGTAACGATAATAATTTTTTCTTCAAATTAAACTCCCCTTTCAATGATTAAATATTAATATAGTATAAGTAATTTTATATTACTTATATGTCCTTTGAAATCCATATATGTTCCCTTAAACTTTTGGGTACAAGGTTATTATATATGATTTACAAAGAATTTACAATAAAAAAGGCTCCTATAGGAACATCTTAAGTCAAGGAGACTTTTTTAAAGAATTTTAACTTATACTTTACAAAAAAACACTCCAAGTTCCCTTGGAGCCTAGAGTGTTTTTAACAAGGATCTGCTTCACCAACAGCATAACCTGATTTTGCTAGTACTTTAGTAGCTTCATTTAACTTAGCTTCGTTTACCATTACTATTGGACCTGTACATCCCATTCCAGATTCAGCATAGATACCATTTTTCCATAATACTTTAACAGCATCTTCTAATTCCATAATATCAATTCCATTAATTGTACCTGTTACAGTTTCAGCTGGTGGAGCTTCTACAGTTTCTTCTTCTTTCACTTCAGCTTTTTTATTGTCTTTAGTTAAACCTTTCAATATATCTTTTAATCCAGCTTTATTAGCTTTCTCGAACTCTTCCTTAGCAATTTTTGTTACATTGCCTCTAACTAAAGATGCAGCATAGCCAATTGCATTAGCTACTACTGGAGTACCTGATGCTCTTGAAAGAATAAGAATGGTTCTATCATAATCCTCTCCAATACCAGGACCATATCCAAAACCTTGTGCTTCATAGCTACCGCCTGTTGTAAATGAAGAGAATACCTTCATTAGAATGTTTCCTGTAAGAGTATCATTTATCATTATATCTGGTTGCCCAGTTAAAAGATCGTTACCTCTCATTACTGAACCGCCATCAGCTCTTCCGGATTCTGTAAAGTTAACTTCATATCCTCTACTGATTAAATCTTTAAAAGCTCTTTCAACTTGTCTAGCACCATCAAGATTTAATATTCCTACAGTTGGATTTTCAATTCCCATAGCTTTTGCTGCAATAATTCCGTATATACCATTTTTAACCATAGCTTCAACTCTATGTGGTGAAGAGGTTCCAGTTGTTGTAGCTATGAACATTTCTTTACCATGACCTGGAGTTATAACTCTTCCAACTGTTGACACCCCTATTGGAAAATTGTAATGCATAGTTACACAAGCACCTATTTCTCCACTATCAAGTAATTCTTCCATTTTCTTATGTTGAGCATCTTCACCTTCAACATTGTATTGAGTAAGTTTAGATTCAACCTTAGGTCCTATTAATACTACCTCAATACTGTTATCTCTAGCTTGAGCAATTTCAGCACCTTTAACTATATTGTCAATGCCTAATTCACTACCAGCTACAGTGATACCTACTCGAACCTTTTCGCCAAATTGTCCAGTTTGCATAGCATCGGCAATGTCATTAAATACCTTACCGATCATGCTTTTTATATTGTTATCTGACATATTATCACCTCTAACCTTGAAGTAGATGAGAAGCAAAATCTCTCATAGCTTCTGCTACAAGTCCTCTAACTTCTTCTTCTGATACACCTTTTCCTTCATCTACCTTTCCAGTATTTTTTTCTATAACTATTGATGCACCATCGAATAAGTTAGTCATTCTACCTAAGAATAAACTTCCCTTTCCTACAATCATAGTTCTATTGATATTACCTGCTAAAATTTCTTCTCTAGCAAATCCAACATATGGTGCTCCTGAAGGAATATGTCCTTGGGTTGGTGCCCATCCTTCCATACCATGTTTTACAATGAAATCATTAATAGCGGTTCTTTCTAGTTCCCCTCTCTTAACACCTAAAGCTGCTATCATCTTATAGTTAGCTGTTGGAACGTCTCCCGCTCCTGCTGGTTTAGTTACATCTGGGTTTTGCATTTCTACTGAATATTTATCTATATCGGTAATCTTTAAGTTACCTCTATCAAGAGGAGCTGTAACTAAGGAAGTGATTACTGCTTGTGGTGATGATCCTGTACCAACAGTATGTCTACCTACTAAATCAGTTCTAAGAACTGGATTTATTCCATCATTTTCTGCGATTATTACTGCAAATCCGCCTACTACGTCTTCTAATATAGGCATATCCTTTTTAACATGATCTTTACCATTCATACCTAATTTAGCTGTTGAACCGCCTGATACAACCATTACTTTTTTAAAAGTACCTGCTTGAACTAGTGAAGCAGCTGATATCAAAGCATGAGCTGGGGCTGCACAGAATCCTCTTAGGTCGGAACCAGTAGCATTTGTTAAACCAGCCATTTCAGCTATTGACTTGGCAAAGTTTCCTCCACCTCTTTGATTCATATCTCCACAAGCCTCTTCAGAGCACTCGATTACATATTCTATTTCTTCTGGTTGAAGATTATTTTTATCAATTAAATGTAATGCTGCTAATACTCCTGATGCTTTTGATACAAGATTTTCAAGTATAACATGAGAATTTAAGTTAACATCTACGTCATGTGCTCTCTTTACGCAACCAACTAATTTTTTGTCATTGTAAAGTCCTTCTGCATCTTGCTCATTAACGAACTTTTCGATATCTGCTTGGTCTACGCCTTCTTTTAATTTACCTATAAGTTCATCTTTAATTAACGGATGTTTTTCTAATTTTTGCTTTATTTCTGCTGTGAATTCTTTGGAAAGAAGAACTAAATCAAATACATCCACTATTTTAATTAAACCTATAAATTCGTCTTGTGGCATGATTTCACCAAATCTACCTTCTCTTTTTGCATCTTGAACATCTTTATCATACCATGGCTGTTCAAGAGTTCTAAGTTCTTCTGGCTTATGATTTCCAATATACACTTGATTTGGCATATAATTTACTGCTTGTTCATAGCTACGTAAATGGTTTGGAAGAGCTTTTAAATACTCTGAATTTGGATTTAGATATTTTTCTGTTGTTTGAGTAGTTCCATTGTGAATAACCATATCTGGTGCATGTACTAGTACATAGCTTGAACCTTTTACTACTGAATAATTCATATGTCCACCTCCATAATATTTGGTATGTATTTTATATAAGTTTAGCTTATAAATGGGTGATAAAAAATCACCCATTTATAAGTCTATATTAATTACTTTTTAACGTCAAATACAGTTTGTTCTGTTACTTCAGTTGTTAAAGCTTCTAAAGCTCTTTCAACTAATTTTCTTCTTAAAGCTTTCTCTTCCTTAGGCTCTAAATTCGGATTTCCTAATGGATGAGGAATTGCTATTGTTGGAACTATTCTATTAGCTCCAACTGTTAATGATATAGGAACAACTGTACACATGTGAACTACTGGAATTCCAGCACGCTCAACTTCTTTTACCATTGTTGCACCGCAACGTGTACAGGTGCCTCAGGTGGAAGTTAAAATAACTGCATCTACGCCGTCTCTTTTCATTTCTGCACTAAATTCTTCTGCAAATTTCTTAGCACTAGCTACTGCAGTACCATTACCTACTGTTGAATAATAGTATCTGTGTAGTTTTCCTATTTTCCCTTCCTTCTCCATTTCACGTAAAACATCAACTGGAATAACTCTATCAGCATCTAAATTAGCATATACTGGGTCATGTCCACCGTGTGCTGTTTCAAATTCACCTTCTTTTAAATCATCAATACCTTCAATATCATATTTACCATATTTTTGAGCTGATGATGATTCGATATGATCAGGGTTTCCGTGTGGAACTATACCACCAGATGTTACAATAGCTATTGTAGCTTTTGTAATATCCTTCACCGCTGGGTTAGGATCTACTCTATCGAAGTTTGGCATTGGGAACTCAGTTTTAAATTCTTCTCCCGCAAGTTTCTTTATAAGCATATCAACTGCTCTTTCAGAACCTCTCTTATCAGTAAAGTAATTTTTTCTAATTCCTCTTTCTAAATAGCCTTCTTCTTCTGGAGAACCAATTTCTTCGCCTCTAGCAATTTTAAGTGCTAATGGTACCAATTTCTTAACAGCGTCCCTCATACCAGCAGCTGAATTCTTTGTAGAAACAACATAAACTGATTTTTTAAACATATCTGCACCTGGATTTTCAATATACATACCAGTTACAGCTGGGATACCTAATTCGTTTTGTACAGCCTCTGTAACTGTACCTGCTGCTACACCATATCTACCTGCATTAAATGCTGGTCCAGCTACAACTAGATCTGGATTATACTTCTTAATTAATTCAAGAACTTCCTTTTTAGCTTCTTCTAAGTTTTCACCAAAGTATCCGTCTCCACATATAACTGTAGCTACGATTTCAGCTTCATCCTTAAATCCCGCTTGAAGAGCTAAACCAGGTCCCATTGCGCCTTCTCTAGCTTCTGGTCTATGGTCCGCTTTTTCTTCTCCACCGATACCTGCGAAAAATTGATTTATATAGTGTACAACTTTAATTTTCCCCATTTGTTCCCCTCCTCTCATATATTTCCTATTGGGATTTTATTTCTTATTAATATATAGTGAATTCATCTCTCATAGCTTTTACTTCTGAAATTATTTCATCAACATCTAGAACCATTTCCATCATACCGATTTGTTCATCGTATACATCAGCATCTACTGATTCTTTAAATTCTGGTTCTACTGCATGATATACTTTAAGTCCTAACTGGACTCCTGCTAATGGACCTGCGAAAGTTGGGTCTCCTGCTGTTACTGTTTCAGCTGCTAATCCTGCTGATTCAGCTTCTGCACCACCGATTAATACTAGCATATTTTCTGCACCGTATTTTTCAGTTAAATCTTTAACCCTTTTTTGATTTTCTAAGTCCATTGCGCCTGCAGCCGTTCAGACAAAACATTCTGTTGCTGAAAATACTACTTCTGCAGGAGTGGTTTTTATACATTCTTCCATAGCTGGTCCTGGTATACCATCTCTGTCACCAATAATGATAACTTTTGTGTTCTCATTAAAAATTGACATTGTTCCACTTCCTTTCCTTTGTTATATTTTTTAATATTTTGTATTATATTTTAAATTTTTGCATACATTCTATATAATTAGAATCCTCTAGCTGACATTTTATTGAAACCAATTTCATTAGTTGCACCTGTAATAGCTTGGATTTCTACTGTGATTGTACCATCAGCTGCTAAACTTCCATCAAATCCACCAGCTATAATGTCAATGTAATCTAATGTTCCAATTACTTTGTCCATCTTTGGCAATACTATTATTTCATTAGCGTTACCACCTGTAACTACTGCATTAGCTGAAGGATCAGCATCAGCTAATGATTGGCTGGCACCATCTCTTCCTGCATATTCGTCAGTAATTATTACAGTTTTAATACCTTTAGCTTCTACTTTTTTAGTGTTCATTATAAGGTCAGTATCTGGGTTACCGAAACCTTCTTGTGAAATTATAACTCCATCAAGTCCTAGGTATTCAGCAAGTTTAGCTGTCCAGTTTGATGATCTCTCTTTATCAGCTAGATAAACGTTTTCGTTTGTAATTATAACTCCTACAAAGTTAAGTGTTTTACCATGAGCCGCTAGAAGGTCATGAATAACTGGATTATTCATTTGATGGTAGGTTGTATTCTTATCACACGCTGATACACAGTTACCACTTACAATTGCACCATCCATAATTTCTGTTGGATACATTATAGTTGGCACAATTTGCTTAGCATCTACTCCATATACATATGTGTCATGAAGCAACCCTTGTGTTTGAAGCATTTGAACATATCCAACTTTTGGAAGTTCAGGATATTTCTTAATTCCTTCTAATAATGGGTCTACTTCAAATACTTCTACTGTATCTGGTGTTAATGTTTTAGCAACTTCTGCTAAATAAGCTGCAGCTTTAAATCCTGCAAATCTTACTGCTTTTTCATGATCATGTTGTTTTAATCCTTCTACAGGATCACATTTTAATACTACATTTATTGTTTTGGAAAATGGAGTATATTCAGCTCCAGGTCCCGTCATATCTACAATACCTTCTTGGAATCCTACTATTTTACCAGTTGTCATAACTACACAACCTTTTAAAACATTAGTTTTTCCTGATCCCACAACATCAACCTTTGATAATATTCCTGGGAATACACCTCCTGGACCTTCAACCTTAACTCTAGGTTCTACTACGTCCTTAACAGGTGTTATTCTAATACTTTCACCAGGTTTTGCAATTTCAACGTCTACTGATGCAAGGTGCTCATCTTCTTTTATTAAATCTATTAGCTCTTGTTTGTTAACAGTTAGCACCCCATTTTCAATTTTGGTTTCAGTACCAAATTGAACATCTTTAATTAGCACATGGCCTAATTCCAGACGCATAAAATTCACCTCCTCTTATTTTAGCAAGTATCTATTTTAATTCCGGGCTTTCGCCCAGAATTAAAATCGTATTAAGATTTAAGCATATTTTTTAATCAATTCTTCTACACTAGTAGCTGTAGCTTCATCTGCTACTACTGCATCTATTCTTTCACCATCTTTATATATAGCAATTACTGGTAGCCCCATAACCTTTTGTGATATTGCAAGTCTTCTTGCTTTAGTAATATCAAGGGAAGCAAATTTAATTTTATCCCCATAAGTTTTTTCTAATTCATGAACATGTGGCATTAGAGCTTTACATGGTTCACATGTTGGTCCCCAATAATCCACTAATACATATCCTTCAGCTTGTAAAACTTCTTGTTCAAAATTTTCCTTAGTAAGTTCTAACATAATTATCCCTCCTAAATTTATTTTTAAACATCAAATGCTTCGTTGATGTATTTCTCTGCTTGAACTGCTGCAATAGCTCCATCCGCTGTAGCTGTAACAACTTGTCTTAAAGATTTAACTCTACAATCTCCTGCTGCAAATACTCCTGGGATGTTTGTCTTCATGTCATCATCTGTTTTGATGTATCCACCTTCCATAGTAATTAAACCTTCAAACAATTTAGTTTCTGGTGTATATCCTACGAATACGAATACTCCAAAGGTACCATCATCTTCATTGGCATGGATTTCAGTTTCTTCACCAGTAACAGTATTTTTAACCACCATGGATTCAAGTATACCATCACCTTTAAGTTCTGTAATTGTACTATTCCATAAGAAATCGATTTTCTCATTCTTAAAAGCTTTTTCTTGAATTGATTTAGCTGCTCTTAATTCATCTCTTCTATGAACAATAGTAACTTTTCTAGCAAATTTAGTTAAGTACATAGCTTCTTCTACTGCTGAATCTCCACCACCAACTACATATACTTCCATATCTTCAAAGAAAGCAGCATCACAAGTAGCACAATATGAAACTCCTCTACCAGTTAATTCTTTTTCTCCTGGACAACCAATTGGTCTTGGACGTGCACCTGTTGCAATAATAATGGATTTAGCCTTATACTCGCCTTTTTCTCCTTTTAATACTTTAATTTCTCCATTAAGTTCAACTTCTTTAATCGTGTCTAACTTTCTTTCAGCTCCAAATTCATCTGCTTGTTCAACCATTCTAGCTATTAAAGATGGTCCGCTAGCATTTTCAACAGAACCTGGATAATTAGCTACCTCGTCAGTAGTAACGATTTGTCCACCAGCCTTTTCTTTTTCTAGAATAAGAGTTTTCATTCTAGCTCTCGCTGCATATAGTCCTGCTGCTAATCCACCAGGGCCAGCTCCTATAATGATAACATCATAAATTTCTGACATACTTTCTCCTCCCTTACATATAATTATTACATGGCAGTCCACTATGGTATTTTTGCCATAAATGCATTAATAATATTCCTAGACTAATACTAAAAAATCACCAATACATTAAAACTCTAATATTATAGTAATTAAAGTATTGCAACTTTCTTAACAAACCTTCCTCAAACTGGTTAATTAGGATATTTATACCTATAGATTAAACCTATACTACCAATTCAATTATAAACATAGTCAATAGAAAAAATCAAACATAAAATTATTTTTTAAATTATACTTCTCTAATAGTGCTATCACTATATTAGTACCCATTAAACTTAAAATTAAAATAAAAAAAACAGAATAAAATAGGCTATAAATGCCTATTTACTCTGTTCATTTACCTGAGAGATTCTCCTAATATGTATGGATTGCTCCTTCGGTGCTTTCGCTTTCCAGAGTTCTGTCAAAACACGGTCCTTTTGCCTGAGAGGATCATTATAGAATGGCAAACCCCACAACTTACTCCTTCGGCGCCTAAAAGGTCTCTCCCGCATTTCTCATCCAGAGCTTTTTAGTTTTGATACTTTTTTCACACTCCACACATATTATAATATATACAGAAAAAATATACAACACATTTTATATATTAAATTTTTTTATAATGTTTATTGATTTACTTATATTGATCTAATACGTACATTGCAATGTTTGAAGAGTGATCTGAAACTCTTTCAAGATTGCTTATAGCATCTAAAAATATAATTCCTGGGCCTGTTTGACATTGTAATTTATTTAATCTGTCAATATGGTTTGCCCTATTTTGTTTCTCTAAAAAGTCAACTTCTTCTTCTAACTTCATTACTTCTCTAGCTTTGCCTTCACTATTAGTCTCAAAAGAATCTATGGCCTTTTTAAACACTTCTTGACACTTACCAAACATTATATTAAGTTCATCTATAGCCTCGTCAGTAAAATTTAAATTATTGTCTATCTTATATTGAGCAAGTTCAACCAAATTTTCAGCATGATCTCCTACCCTCTCTACATCATTTATTATATTAAATAAAACATTTACTTGATTATGCTGATCATCTGTTAAAGGAGCATTCGATAATTCTACTAAATATTCAGTTATATCTCTTTCCATTTTATTTATAGTTTTTTCTTGGGATAGAACCTTTTCTATATCTTCATCCTCATTTTCTATAAAAGCTTTTCCAGCCAATATTAAATTATCTTCTACCAACTTACCCATTCTTAAAACTTCCTTGGTAACCTGACCTAATGCAATAGAAGGAGTTTCAATGATTCTTGTATCTAAGAATTTAGATCTTTCCAATTCTTCTTTCTTATCTCCAGAAACCAACTTTTCTGCAGCTTTTACTAAAAGACCTGCAAAAGGAAATTGAATTGCTACATTAATTAGATTAAATAAGGTATGTGCATTTGCGATTTGCCTTTGAATATCATTAGGTGATATCTTGGTTACTATAGCTTGTATTGGTACTCTTAAAATAGTCATAAAAATAATAGTTCCTATTAAATTAAATAAAAAGTGAATAACTGCTGCTCTTTTAGCTGTTCTATTAGCACCAACGCTGGATATTAAAGCTGTAGTTGTAGTTCCAATATTGTCTCCAAACAATATTGGAAAAGCAATATTTATATTAATAAGTCCTTGTGAAGCTAAAGCTTGTAATAATCCTATAGAAGCACTACTGCTTTGGATAATGGTTGTAAGACCTAGTCCAACTAACATTCCTAGAAAGGGATCATTTAAACTTACCATTATATTAGTAAATGTTGGGTTATTGGCCAAAGGTGCCAAACCATTTGCCATCATATCCATACCAATAAATAATATACCAAAACCTATAAGAATTTCCGCTAAATTTTTAGCCCTCTTTTTAGATGTAGCAATCCAAATACCTACTCCTATTGCTACTGCTAAAGGTGCAAAGTCCGTTAGATTAAAAGCAATAAGTTGAGCCGTTACAGTTGTACCCACATTGGCTCCCATTATTACTCCTACTGCTTGGTATAAATTCATAAGTCCTGCATTTACAAATCCTATAACCATTACTGTAGTAGCACTACTACTTTGAATAACCATAGTAACTACCGTACCTACAAGCACCCCCATAAGTCTGTTGTTGGTAAGTACTTCAATTAATCTTTTTAGCTTTTCTCCTGCTGCTTTTTGAAGCCCCATTCCCATTAAGTTCATGCCATAAAGAAAAAGTCCCAAACCTCCTAATACTGGTAACGCTATATCCATGTGTAATCCTCCTAACCTATATTTATGCAAGCATAAATATATTACTAGATTCTTTTAAGTCTTTTGTTAAATCTGTGTAAAGTTTTTTATTCTAAAGAAGGAAAATTTAATTGTCTTAATGCTTCAAACAATATAATATTAACAGAATTAGACAGATTTAAAGATCTTAAAATGTCTTTTTTCATAGGTATTCTAATAGCTTTATCCCAGTTATTGCTAAGAATTTCTTTAGATAATCCTTTGGTTTCTTTACCAAACACTAGAAAAGAACCATCTTTATATTTCACATCTGTATAAACATTATTTGTCTTAGTTGTAGCATAATAAAAATCATTGTTTGGATATTTTTCTAGTATTTGAAAAAAGTTATCATAGTAATGGATCTCTACTAAATGCCAATAATCTAAACCTGCTCTTTTCAAATGTTTATCATCTACAGAAAAGCCCAAAGGTTTAACTAAATGTAGTATAGTTCCTGTTAAGGCACAAGTTCTAGCAATATTACCAGTATTATGAGGTATTTCTGGTTCTACAAGTACAATATTTAATGGCATAATTAAACCTTCATCTCCTTTATTTTAAAATAAATTTTTCAATTACTTTAGCAACACCATCATTATCATTTGTATCGGTAGTAAAATTTGTATGGTCTCTAATTATTTCATCCCCATTTTTCATAGCTACAGCCAATCCTGCAAAATTAAACATAGATATATCATTTTCATTGTCACCTATTGCTATTACTTCTTCTGGCTTGATATTTAATATCTGGCATAATTGATTTAATCCTTCTCCCTTAGATACATTTTCTCCCATTACTTCAATATTATTAGACCATGAGCTTGATACATTTATACCTTTTATTTTATTTAAACTATCCCTAAATTCCACAAGCTTATCTTTATTATCATCAATAAATACAAATTTATATACTTTTAAATCACTATTTTTTATTGTTTCTGTAGGATTATCCAGCATTTTAAAATTAATTTGTTGCTTTGATAAATTAGATTTATTAGCTTCATAATACTTCATAACTTCTTTATTAAAGGTTTTTGCATAAAAAGTATCTGAATCGTAAAAGTGATAATATATATTTTTTTCTTCTGCTAGATTAATAATATTTAATACAGACTCCTTATATAAAGGTTTTTCATATAATATTTTAGAAAATTCATCAATTATTACTGCTCCATTACAAGCAACAATAGGATTCTTTAAATCTAGAATTTCAGAATAATGTAAAGCTGATTGAAGTATTCTTCCAGTGGAAATAACCACCTGTACCCCTTTATTCTTAGCTTCCTCTAAAGCTTTCATATTTCTTTCAGATACTTGATTTTGACTATTTAATAAAGTTCCATCCATGTCAATTGCGATTAATTTATATTTCATATTTAAACCTCCTTATAATTTCCCAATTAAATATATCATAAATTAGCAAATAGTCAATAAAGAGATTTTATAATGAAATTTTCATTTTATTGTTTGACAAATACATTTCTTGGTATAATTAATATGTTATCTAAATAGGAGGGATAAAGATGAAAAAGAAAATAACCTCACAAAGAGAAATGATGAAATGTTTTATCAATGCTACCTATTCTATATTAGATAGTGAAGGTATAAAAAACATTCCAATCAGAGAAATAGCTAATAAAGCTGGATATAATAGTGCAACCATTTATAATTATTTTGAAAACTTAGAGCATTTAATGTTTTTTACTTATCTAAAACATTTTAATATTTTTATTAGGGATTTAAGTGAGTCTATTGATTCTAAAGCTACCCCAAAAGATATGTACTTAAATATGCTAGAATGTTTTCTTATTCATTCCTATTCTAATCCTAAAGTATTTTATTATATTTTCTTTAATAAATACAGCAATTCTTTAGAACATGATATTAAAGAATATTATTTAATATTTGAAGAAGAATTGGAGGAAAATATCATTCCTTTTATAACCTCAGTTAAAGGTGGGACTATTTATGAAATACACACTAATATAGTAACACAAGTTTTTGAGAACATTAATGAGTCTGATGAAAACTTAGTTTTTCTCTCGGAATTAATAGTTTTAGTCTATCATGGATTACTCCATAACCTTGTAAATAATCCTAAAGAAGATATTTCGCTTATAGTAAAAAAGACTTTAGATTATATAAAGAAAATAATTTATGCTTTTGAAAATAACTTTCTATTAAAAGAATGCATTTAATCTTTAAAGTTAAGTGCATTCTTTTATACTTCTAACAAGATCCTCAACAGACTTTACTACTTTCATACCAGTCTGCTTCATTTCATTGATTAATTTTGTGGCTTTTCCATCAGTATAATCAAAATTTTCATCAGGATAATCCCATATAAAAAATACCTTCTTTCCAGACTTTAATCCTTCATATCCTGAAATAAGATTTTTTAAATTACCTCTGCTAAAAGGGATACTAGATATAACAATAATATCTGCTGCTTTTACTTTTTCAGAATTCTTATTATAGGTTTTTTCACTTATTCCAGTAAAAGGAGCTTCTTCAACCATGGGAATCATTAAACTCTTACCATGTTGCCAGTCTGAATCTCCAACATTTAAGACCCCTAATGTTAGATTAAATCCCTCATCATATAACCTATTTATAACCTCAGCTCCTGTACCTCCTCCACATATTATATGAACTGTTTCAGTTTGTTTTTTAGGGATTCTCTTTTTTATTTCTACAGGAGTTAAATAAAGACTATTAGTGTACTTATTTCTATCTATTACCACGTTTAAATTATAAGCTGTTTCTACATTAGTTGTAGTAATTACTTCTTCTGGCTTACCTATACCTAATACTACACCATCATTTAACAATATAATTTCATCCGAATATCTAGCAGCTAAATTTATATCATGTATAACTAAGATAATAGTAGTTCCTTTCTCTTTATTTAAATTTTTAAGCAAGTTGAGAATATCTATCTGATGGTTAATATCTAAATGACTAGTTGGTTCATCTAAAAGTATTATAGTAGGTCTCTGAGCTAAAGCCTTAGCTATTATAACTCTTTGTCTTTCTCCACCACTTATTTCTGTAATAGGTCTATCTTTAAGATGTAAAGTGTTGGTCATTTTTAAAGACTCGTCTATAATACTATAATCATTTTGATTCTCTTTTTGAAATCTTCCTTTATAAGGATGTCTTCCCATTAACACTATATCTTCTACAGTAAAGTCATAATCAATATTAGTATTTTGAGGAACTAAAGCTATTCTTTTAGCTAAATCTTTTCCTTTTAAAGAACTAATTTCGTTTCCTTCAATAAAAATATTCCCCTTAGTAGGTTTATATAAGTTATTTAAAGTTTTTAAAAGAGTTGATTTTCCTGATCCATTTGGACCTATAATACTGATAAACTTACCCTTTTCAATATTAAATGATATTCCTTTTAAAACCAACTCTCTATCATATCCAAATTCAATATCGTTTACTTTAAGAGCATACATTATATTCACTCCTGCATCATATGGATTTCTTTTTTGTCCTTAGTAAATATATAAAAAAGGGTCCTCCAAATATGGCCGTAATAATACCAACCGGTATTTCTACTGGAGAAATAATGGTTCTTGCTATAGTATCTGTAAAAATCATAAATATTCCTCCTATGAGGGCTGAAGCGGGCAACAAAATTCTGTGATCTGGACCGAGAATCAGCCTAACGATATGAGGTATTATAAGACCAACAAACCCTATAATTCCACTAACAGATACTGCCATAGAGGTCATGAAAGTTCCCAACAAAAGTATATATACTTTTGTCTTCTCAACTTCTACGCCTAAACTTTGGGCTGATTCTTCACCTGTCAACATTATATTTAAATCTCTCGAAAAGAAATTAATAAGTATCATAGAAATTATAGTTGGCAGAAAAATTTTAAGTAAAGGCTCCCATCCCTTCCCAGATAAACTGCCTAAAGTCCAATAAATTATTTTTGTCATATCCTTGTTATAAATAACCATTAAAAAAGACATTATTGCTGTTAAAAACTGGCCAACAGCTATGCCTGATAACAGCAGAGTCGTTATGGGAACCCTATTCTTTATTCTAGCAATATTATAAACTGCCATTACCGAAACAAGAGCTCCAATAAATGCAAATAAAGAGATTGTGGACATATTTAAAAAACTCACATCAGCTTTTATTATTATGGCAATGGTAGCACCTAAAGCAGCTCCTGAAGAAATACCTATTACATAAGGATCTGCCATAGGATTTTTAAACATACCTTGAAAAGCTGCTCCAGCCATGGAAAGACTGGCACCAACTAATATACCTAAAAAAACTCTTGGCAATCTTATGGACCAAATAATAGTTTCATAGGATTTCTCTATATAAGATATATCTATATAGTTTTTAATTATTGGAATCTTAGATCCAACTATTTTAAAAGTGTCAATTACGCTTATGTTTGCTGTACCTATAGTAGAAAAAACTCCAACAGAAAGTATTAATAACATAGATAGTAAGAACAATATAAAGCCATACCTATTTTTGTTTATTTTCTTTCTCATTAAAATCTCCAACTTTACTTAAATAATTCTGGATGAATTGCTTTTGCTACCAATTCCAATGCTTCTACTATTCTTGGACCCGGTCTAGATACAATGTTTGGATCAAGTATATAAATATTGCCTTCTTTAATTGCAGTTATATCTTCATAACCTGGTCTAGCTTTTATTGATTCAACTGTTTTTTCTTCTGAATCTTTTGAAGTTAAATAAACTTCTGGATTTCTTTCAATTAATTGCTCTATATCGAATTGTGGATATTGTCCTTCAGCATCCTTTGCTATATTGTCTCCACCTGCTATGGTCATTAATTCATCCATAAAAGATCCTGGACCTGCTGCCATCAATGGGTCATGCCAAATTTCATAGAATACTTTCACCTTGTCTTTATCCTTTACTTTCTCTGCTATAGAATCTCTTTTTTCAATCATTTTGTCAGTTATTTCTTTGGCTTCTTCAGTTTTCTCCGTAATTTCGCCTATTTTTTTAATAGTATCTATTACTTGATCAATAGATTCTGGCATAAAACCTAAAATAGTTATTCCTGCTTCTTTCAATCTATTATTAGATTCTTCATCTCCAGGGCCATAAATTAGAACTAGGTCAGGATCAATTTCAATAATTTTTTCCAAATTTATTGCTGTATAATCTCCTATAATTTCTTTAGTCTTAGCTTCTTCAGGATAATCACAATAAGTTGTTACTCCTGCTATTTTAGCATCTAATCCTAAACTAAATAATATTTCTGTATGGCTAGGCGCTAATGAAATAATCTTTTCAGGTGCTTTTTCTATGGTTACCTTATTTCCAAAATCATCTTCAACTTCCATAGGATAATTTTCAGTGTTTTGACTTAGTTCCTGTTTCTCAAGTTCCTTTACAATATCATTTTTATTCTGACTACATCCAGCTAAAACTGATAATATAAGTAGTATTGATAAACATAAGGAAATCTTCTTTGGATTTACTCTCATCTTTTTTCCTCCTCTGTAATTTAATACTGTCTGTTTAAAGAAAAAAACTTATACCTCTAAATATTAAGGATAAGTTTCAAGAAACATCTCACCTCTCCCTCCGAAAGTTATAATTATAGGCAGGTCTCCTGACTTATGAATCATCCTACTATCAACACCTTCCCGGTTTCCCAGTGGTTTATTGTTGATTTCGTACTCATTTACAGTAGCGGGGGCTGCAGTGGAGTCTCACCACTTTCCCTATTAAATCCCAACTTTGTTGGAATACCTATAGTTTTTATTCTATTATATAATAATAATATCAAATTAGATTTTATTCTTCAAGGGATTGAATTCAAATTTAGCCCCTTCTTTATCTATAATAGCCATATATATTTGAGGTTTAACTCTTTTAATAGGTTCTATATCTAAGTCAATCTCTAAGTTTTTATTTCCTGCAGCCATAATCCAAAACCTATTAAAAGATAAATTAACAGCTTGAACCCTACTATCAGTAATATTTATAGATTCACTTGATACTTCGTTTAGATTCGGAGTTCTTACATTTATCTTTCTGCAATTATGACCAAAAATAACATATATCTTCTCCACTTCTTGTCTTTCAATTTTTTCATTTATGTCTTTACATAATATATGTGATAAATAATCTTTAGACTTATATAGAATATCTATATGATTTCCTTCTAACGTTATATTATTTTTACATAGATTCCCTAGGGTGCTAACAGTTGTAACAGTACCATCTCCATAAGTCGTTTTATATACATTATTAGGCTTTCCATCAGCCCATTTAATTTTTTCTTTATTGTTTTTATCTACTATAAATTTTTGATTTGTATAGACCCCTTTACCACTTATAATAAATAAATTATCTCGACTTATAGGATTCTTTTCCATTCCATTTAAAAATGAGTTACTTATGGTCATGTCTTCTATAGGAATTTCTTTTTTAGTTTCACCTTTTTTATAAAGTAAATAGTTTCCATAACCATAGCTAGGCAATAGGTCTTTAGTAACAGGAAATTTATCTCTTAAAACTTCTATATAGTTTATTTTTAAAAATAAATGATAATAGATTATAAAAGCAATTTTTAACCCATTATACAGAAGATTTTCCTCTACCTTTGGATAAGGCAGCTTTCCTCCACTCCAAAAATAATAGGCATCTATACTCCCCAAGTTTGGAGTACCTATCATAATTAATTTATCGACGGAAGATGGACTAAAATATTCTATATAAGATCTTGCCAATAATCCACCTAGACTATGCCCAATAAGTATTACCTTACTCATTCCAGTTTTCCTTTTAACTTTTTCTATAGTAGGGGATAAGTATTTTTCCGTTGCCTCTAAAACAGGTTTCTTCCAATCGTAATAAGATATAAACAGGTTTATTCCTTCTTCATATCCCATAGAATTTAATATCTCTATAAAAGGTCTATAAACACGTTCTGCCAAACCAAAAGAAAAATTCCCTGTTCCCTTTATTACATCATCTCCTAAAGAACCAAAAAGTCCTGGTATAAAAATAATAGGATAATCCATACTAACCCTCCTTTTACTTTTATACCAGAATATTCAAATATCATTATCTTTGTTAATTAAATATTATCTCTCTCTAGCTTTAATAATTGATCTTTAAGCTCAACACCACCAGCAAAACCTACTAACTTACCATTAGAGCCGATAACCCTATGGCAAGGTACAATTATAGCTATGGGATTTTTATTTAAAGCTCCTCCTACAGCTCTATAACCTTTTGCAGAACCAATCTTTTCTGCTATATATTTATAGGTTCTAGTTTCCCCATAAGGAATGTTTAAAAGTTCTTCCCATACTTTTTTTTGAAAACTTGTCCCTCTTAGGAAAATAGGTAAAGTAAACTTCTTTAATTTTCCTTCTAAGTAAAGATTTATTTCTTCATGATAATTATAATCTTCTTTATCTACTTTATAAGGTATATCAAATCTTTTTTCAATATAAGAAAAAGTATCCTCTTGTCTATCTGATGGCAAAGTTAGGCAAACTATCCCTTCTGAAGCGAAAAATATATTTATCTTTCCTATAGAGGATTCAAAATCATAATACTTGATATCCATAGTTTACAACTCCTTCGTTATTCTCCATTGTTCTCTTGCCATACTATCTAAAGCTGGATTCTGTTTAGTTGAAGGAGAAGATAAAGAGAGTTTAAGCCAATTTAAAGCTTCCTCCTTATCTCCTAGACGTCTGGATATTTCACCAGCTAAATACGATAATTTTCCTTCATCCATATTACTTCCTTCTAAGGATTCATTATAATAAGCTTCTTTAAATTGATCTCTCGCTAGAGTTAAAAATCTAGTTTCTTCAGTTCTATCTTCTTTTAATCTATACAACCATCCAATACTCAAACAAATAGTGCCTATTTCAAGTTTTTTATAGTTTAATAAATTTCCTATTAACAAAGCTAATTTATAAGTCTCTATGGCATCATCTAAACTACGCGCATCTCCGTAGCTTCTTTTATTCCATTTTGTAGTAATGTTATTTTTTATAATTTCACCTTGTTCTTTAGTAATAGAATGAAATTTATTTTCCAAGGCCGCATATCCACAGTTTGGACATACAGAAACTCCATATTTTATAGGATTTTCACCACTATAATGGTTAAAAAAGTCTTCGTCTCTCTTTATAAGTCTTAATTTAGAAGATCTTGTTTTTTTTGTAGTAAACTCCTTCTCACATATTGGACACTTTTCCTTTTTATCATACAATTCTTTTGCTTCAACCAATTCTTAGTCCCTCCATAATTGTAATTCTAAATAAATACTTCTACTCTATATTATTAGTTTCAGTAGTTGCTGGCAGATTAAGGTCCAATTCTATAAATAGAATTTTTTTGTTTATAATAGTCTGAAGTAATTAACTCTCTTTTAACTACCTTTCCATTTTTAACTATAGCTTTATAAGTTTTTACTTTATAACCTGTTCTACCTTTTTGTAACAACTCTTTAGTACCAGGAGTTAAGTTTTTATCAACAACTTCTTCTACTTTTGAAGATATAATTTCAACAATTTCAGGTTCTATTTTTACAGTATAATCTTTTGCTGTTCTATCACCATATACATACATATAAACCCTATCTCCCACTACCTTTGAATAAAGATATATTGGAAAATCAAAATCATTTCTAAATTTTAAATCTAAATAACCATAAGCTACAGCAGCATCTTGCCCAAATTTTACATAACTAGCTGGTATTGAATGAGGGTGCCTTTGTATAATTTTAACGTCTGCTAATAATAGTGCATTATAAAGAGTAGTAGATGATTGACATACTCCTCCTCCAACTCCAGGTGTTAGCTCTCCTCCAACAATTACATTAGCTTCCTTATAACCATATTGTTTTTCCCTTGGACCAGTTAATCCATTGAAAGAAGCCTCTTCTCCAGGCAATAAAAGTTTATTACTAATAGCTTCTGAAGATAATTTTATATTCGCTACTCTATCAGCACTACTTCCTTTAAATGATGTAGAAAACTCTCCAATAATACCATTTATTCTTCCTAGAACATCTTTTGTCACCTTAGGAGCTACTATATCTACTGGAATTTCAATATCATTTAAAGTATAAACATTATCATTTATACTCTTTATTAATTTTTCTGTAACTACTCTTCTTCCAATAACTTCTTCTGTAATTTTAATATTGCCATTGTTAAAATGAAACTCAGCATTAATACTTTCTTTATTTATTTCTTGGGAAATATTACTTACTATGTTCTCTATTTTATCTTTATCGTAATACGACTCTAAGGGAATTGTTACACCCTTGTTTTTTATTTTCCTTATATCTTTTAACCTATTTAATACATTTCCTTCCCTACCAAGATTATATGCCTTATCTACTGCATCTTCATAGTAAAATGAAAAACCTATTTGTCTTAAACTTATATTATAAATCTTGTCTTCATAAGTTAGTTTCATAGTTTTTTCATCTATCGCAGGTTCTTTTTTTTCTTTTAAGTATCTTATGGCTTCGTCCTTAGTCTTCTGGCTTACATCATAGTCATCAATCTTAACGCCTCCATAAATTGTATCTATGTTTAGAATATTTTTATAAATATAAAATCCGCTACCTAAAATTCCAGCAAAGATTGTGACTAAGATCAATATTAAAAAAATTATTTTCCTTTTCTCCATCTCTTGCCTCCATACTTAAACAAAATAAATAATCACCTACTACTCCCAATAAATTTCTAATTTATCTCCATCTTTTAAAGGTTCCATATATTCTGCTTCTTTTCCATTTGTCTTTAACACAAGCTTACCTTTTATAGCAGATAAATCGAAATTAATATAATTAAATATATCTACAAATATAAATTCTTCTTTATCGAAAACTATTGTCTTATCTTCTCCATTTACAATAAGATTAATAGATTTTTTATCTTCTTTTGTTGTTATTAAGTCTCCGTTTTTTAGACAATAGTTATTTTCTATTTTTTTACCGTTTATTAGCAAATCGTTAATATTATAATCTCTATCTAGGTACTTTAATAACGAATCTATATCCTTTATTTCTTCTATTTCTATAGAATCACCCATCTTTAGTTGTATGTTTTCCTCAATAACCTTTCCATTTACTTTAATAGTTCTTATTAAATTTACTTCTTCTTTATTTAAAGAGATAATTTTATCTCTTACTATGCAATCGTATAAATATGGGATTTTTGTTTTACCTTTAATTCCTGGTACTATTGCCACAACGTCTTTATCTTGTAAAGCAGTTTTTAGATTGGCTAATTTCCCGTTAACTAATATTTCAGGTGAAGTTCCATTTTCTCCTTTGATTATTCTTTTCTTTCCATCAATGTAATATATAAAGTCTTCTCCTCTTTCTGGTATCAGCTTTCTTGGATTAAAACCTGTTAAAACTAATATATCAGATACTTTTATATTCTCAGTATTAAAAATTCTTACCTCTTCCCCATTAAAGAGTACTTTTAAAAAATTTCTATATTTATCTTGAATTCCCTCCATAGCTATACCTATAGGAGTTATCATATCCGGTCCCTTTATGTCTTCTAATCCTTCTATATTTTCTATAAAAGTAGTATCTCTTATAGCCACTCTTTCCTTCGGTATCCCTAATTTTTCAGCCAAAGTTTCCTTCAACCTAGGCATCTGGCTACTTCCACCTACTAAAAATACAGCACTAGGGGCTTTTCCATTGTATTCCAATATTCTTTCACTTATTTCTATAGCTATTTTTTCTATGATGTCGAATATATTATCTACTATTTCTGTTGTAGACATCTTATAAGATATACCTAGCACATCTGTAAATTCATGTTCATCTTTCTGACTTAATTCTACCTTTAATTTTTCACTATTATTAAAATCTAACAAATAAGCTTTTGCTAACCTTTCGGTTATTTCATCACCTGCAGTAGAGGTCATAGCATAGGATATAATATGCCCATCCTTGGTTATAGCGATATCTGAGGTACCTGCTCCAATGTCTACTAAAGCTAGATTAAGAAGTCTCAACTCTTCCTTGATAGCAACATTAATAGCAGCTATTGGCTCTAATGTAATACTTCCAACCTCTAATCCTACTTTAGATATAACAGAATACAAACTTTCTATAACAACTTGAGGTAAAAACGTTGCTAATAATTCTACTCCAATTTTCTCGCCTCTATGTTCTTCTAATTTTTCCATTTTATTATCATCTAAAAAATAATCTACTACACTATATCCTATGCTGTAATATTTAAAACTTTTATTAGAATCTTGGGCATTAATTTCTTCTTGAGCTCTTTGTACTGCTTCTAATTCTAAAGCCTCTATTGTCCTTTTAGATATTTCAGATAAACTGTCACAAAACTGTTCTACTTTTATTTTATAAGTCTTCAAAGCTCTACCTGCTGCTGCTATAGAAACTCTTTTTAAAGGAGCATCTATTTTTTCCTCTAAATCTTTTTTTATTTCTTTTACTATTTTAGTAACTCCTTCAATATCATGAATTTGGCCATCATACATATTTCTTCTATTATGTTCTTTTATAGTATAGGCAAGAATTTTAAATTTTTCATCTTCTGTGTATTCCCCAACTATTCCTATTATAGTTCTAGTACCTATATCTAGAGAAAATATTAAATCTTCTCTTGTTTCTTCCCAATGCTTCATGCTAACAACCCTTTCATCCTATTATTTATTTTCTGTTTTGAAAAAGAAACAATAATCAGTTAATGGACATTTTTCGCACAAAGGCTTTCTAGCCTTACATATCCTTCTTCCATGGAATATTAATAAATGATGAGCTTTAGACCACATATCTCTATCTATATTATCCATTAAATCCTTTTCTGTATCTAGTACATTATTACTATTAGCTAGACCTATTCTATTGGAAACCCTAAAAACATGAGTATCTACAGCTATGGCTGGTGTAGCAAAAGCATTACTTAAAACCACATTGGCAGTCTTTCTTCCTACCCCAGGTAACGTAACTAAATCTTCCATAGTATTAGGTACATTGCCATTAAATTTGTCTACCAATAGACCACATGTAGTTAAAATGTTTTTACTTTTTGTTTTATAAAATCCACAACTTCTTATTTTTTCACCAAGTTCTTCTTCTGAAAGTTCCAAATAATCTTCTGGACTTTTTAATTCTTTAAATAAAGTACTTGTGGTTTTATTGACCTGTACGTCAGTACATTGAGCAGATAAAATTGTTGCAATCAAAAGCTCAAAAGGATTTGTATAATTTAACTCTGCCTTAGCATCTGGATAAAGTTCTTCTAATAAATCTAGAACTTCTTTTATCTCATCTTTACTTAACATTTTTCTCACTTTATCACCTACAATATTTCTATATTATAATTTATAATCTCTACCCTACTATCTCCATCTATAAATTTTATCACATTTGAAAGGATTTGGTTAGCATGACTTGTGTCATTGGTTACACAAGCAAAACCGATAATAGAGGTTTGCCAACTATCATTTAAATCGACTTCTGCTATAGATACATTAAATCTAGATTGAATCTTGCCAATTATACTCTTTATTATATGTCTCTTATCCTTTAAAGAATAAGACTCATAAATCATTAACTTTAAAGAACAAGCACCAATTATCATATATATCACCTCATACTATATTAAGCATTAATTATCTATTTTAGACTATTTTTGATAAAATAAAAAGGGGGATATTCCCCCTTTTATTATAGTATGTTCATTTCTTTTCCTACTTGTTCAAATACTTCTACTGCCTTATCTAATTGCTCTTTAGTATGAGCAGCTGTAACCATACATCTAACTCTTCCAGTTCCTTTTGGTACTGTTGGGAATACTATACCTGATACGTAAACTCCCTTTTCAAGTAGTTTTCTACTAAATTCCATAGTTTTAGCCTCATCTCCAATAATTACTGGAGTAATTGGAGTTTCACTATGACCTGTATTAAATCCTAATGTTCCAAGTTTGGTTTTAAAGTATTTTGCATTATCCCATAATCTATCAGTATACTCTGTAGATTCCATAAGCATTGTTAACGCTTCCATTATTGCTCCTACTGCTGCTGGTGGTAATGATGTGCTGAATAATACTGGTCTAGCTCTATGGCTTAACCATTCATACATGGTGTTAGATCCAGCTACATATCCTCCTACAACGCCTATAGCCTTTGATAAAGTTCCAATAGTAAAATCTACTCTTCCATGTAAGCCAAAGTGATCAACAGTACCTCTACCACTTTCTCCCAGGACTCCTGAACCATGAGCATCATCAACATAAGTCATAGCTTCATATTTTTCAGCTAATTCTACGATTTCTGGAAGTTTAGCTATATCACCATCCATACTGAATACACCGTCGGTTATGATTAAAATATTTCTGTATTTATCTCTACTTTCTTTAAGTACTTGTTCTAAACTGTCCATATCAGAGTGTTTATAGATAGCTCTATTAGCTTTGCTAAGTCTACTTCCATCTATAATTGAAGCATGATTTAATTCGTCAGAAATAATTATGTCTCCAGCTTCAGTAACAGCTTGAATAGTACCTGCATTACAGTTAAATCCTGATTGATAAACAAAAGCTGCTTCTTCTCTTTTGAATTTAGAAAGTAATGCTTCTAGTTCTTCATGAATTGACATATTTCCAATTATAGTCCTAACAGCACCAGCACCAGCACCATATTTCTCAACAGCGTCTATGGCAGCTTTTTTTAATCTTGGATGGTTTGCAAATCCAAGATAATTATTAGAAGATAGGTTAATAACCTTGTTCCCATTTAGTATTACTTCAGCTTGATTTGCACTTTCTAGTACAGGTAATTTTCTATATACTCCTTGCTCTTTTAAATCTTCAATTTTTTCCTTTAAAAATTTTAATTCATGGACATTGGCCACAGTATTACCTCCCTATGTATAATATTTAGGACATTTCATGCATCTATAGTATATCATAATTTTATTTATTATTGGATAGGTTTGTAAAAAAATACTTTAACAAACATTCCATCTCCTTCTTTACTTCTTCTTCCTTTTCTATATACATAGCTTCTTCTATTATTGTTTTTCCATAATCTTTATCTATATTCAATATAGCCCAAGCTGTATATTCTCTAATCATAGGATTTGTATCTTTTAATAAATTTATGAGTAAAGGTAGACTTTCTTTATTTCTCATATTTCCTAATGCGATTATAGCATTTCTTTTTAAAATGGTTTTACCCCTCCAACTACCTGCCATATATCCATATTTCTCTTTAAATTCCCTATTAGATATTTGAAGCAATTCCTCCAAGTCCATATAGCCCTTATTATTCGTTGGAATAAATTCAATATGCCTAGATTTACTTACATCCTTATTTTTAGGACATATTAATTGACAGGTATCACATCCATATATTTTCGTTCCCATCTTTGGCCTAAGTTCATAAGGAATTTTCTCTTTGGTTTGAGTTAAATAGGATATACATTTTTTAGGATTAAATCTATAAGATCCTTCTAATGCACCAGTAGGACAGGCTTTTAAACAGAGATTACAATCTTCACATTTTTCTTCAATGCTTTTTTCATCAGATTCAATAATTAAATCTGTAAGTATATAACCTATAAATATCAAAGAGCCGTAATCCTGGTTTATAATAGAACAATTTTTTCCATAATGACCTATTCCAGCTTTCTTAGCTAACTCTCTATCCACTAATGGCCCTGTATCTACAAAATATTTGTATTCAAAATCAGTGACTTCCTTGATTCTTTCAACCAACTGTTCCATTTTATGTTTTAATACTATATGATAGTCTAATCCCCAAGTGGATTTGGATAGTTTTCCTTTTAGTTTATAATTTGTCTTTTCATTGTAATCTACATTATAGGAAATCCCTAAGACAATTATAGATTTGCAACTAGGTAAAGTAAGCTTTGGGTCTATTCTCTTCTCCATGTCTTTTTCTTCGAATTCTGTTTGGATATTTTCTTTTTCTTTATAAATAAGATAATCCTTGATATTTAACAAAGGCTTACAATCAGCAAAACCAATAATATCTATATTTATTTCTTTAGACTTTTGAATAATATACTCTTTTAAATCCATAATTATCTCCCTTTAAATAATTTAATATTATTATACCACTTAAATTTAAATATATATTGACAAATCAATAAAATGGTCTATTAAAAGAATGTATTAGAATTTTAAAACCCTAGAACACTTATTAGCGTTCTAGGGTTTTTTATATTTTAATATTGTTTTTCTATCATGTATTCTTTTTCATCTTTTATCATTAAATTAGACCTATTATTTTTCGCTATAGCAGCATCATAAGTGGTATCAATAGTAACCCATTCATTAGTATCTTTTAAATAAACTTGATTCCAAGCATGATAAGCTTTTACGTCATTTTTACGTCCCATGACAAGTTTTGTAGGAACATCTACACTTCTAAGCATTGCTGCAAATAAAGCAGCATAATCGTAACATATTCCCTGTGAAGTTTTCAATGTTTCATCTATAGACGGTATATAATCAGTCTTTACATTTTCTGCCTTATGAGAATCATATTTAATATTATTTATAATATAATTATATATTTTAGTAACTTTTTCTTTATCATCTTTAGCGTTTTTAGTTAATTCCTTAGCTCTCTTAACAGAATCCATATGTTGATTCCAATTAACAATTTGAATAGATTGCAAAAATACTTTATTTCCATCTATTGATTTTAAAGTAATATCTTCTTTTTCTACTAGTCTGTATTTATTTCCTGCTACATTCTCCAATATAGAAACAGTATATTCTCCGTCTCCAAGTTGCAATGGAAAACTATTGTTTGATTTTAAATCATAAGTATATGTTATGTCTCCCTTACTAATCATTATCTTTGTTTCTACGTCTTTCTTAAGTTTATAATTTGTACTTATTAATCCATTACTTAAGTTGGTCTTATCGATACTTGAAGAAGAGGCTTGTCCAAAAACTACTGTAGAAGGTAATAATAAAAAAAGTACTAGCAAGAAAGTCATTATACGTAGTTTCAACATAAAAAACTCCCCTTTCGATAACTGGCTGCCATCTTATTTCATAAGTAAGGCCCTTTAGTTTTGCGTCTCTAGCTTTCGCTAGATTTGCCTTTATCGGTGGAAAGCACCTAATAAAATATTTAATTATTTCAATTGTATAATGATTTATCTTATTTGTATATAGTACCGTATACCCATCTAATTCTAAATATTTACACCTAAAGTCCTATTCTATTATTTTTCCCTTTACTATTAATCTATGGGTTGGATTAGTCATAGGATGGCATGTTACTAAGGTAATTTCCCTATCCTCATTATTACTATTTAAAACCCAAGTTTCTTCTGGTTTAACATAGATTTTCTCTACTACAGTATAGATATAGTTACCTTTTTCAATATCCACCTCTATAATGTCTCCCTTTTCAACTTCATCTAACCTATTAAAGTTTCTCCCATAGGTTCTGTTTCTATGACCAGCTATAGCATAGTTTCCTACCTGCCCTGGTTTTCCAGTATTTCTTATACTAGCTACAGATATCTTTAAGTTTCCTTGTGTTGCTCCAGATAAAATTGGTAAGTCTAAATTTATTTTTTCAATTTTTAATATTCCTTCCATATTTTTTTTAATATATTCTTGCTTTCTAGCCTCTTCTTCTCTTTTTCTAGATTCTATTTCTTCTTCTCTTTTATTTTTATTGGATAACAAATTTTCCTTAATAGTCTCTACATCAATTTCATCTGCATCATAATTTATATCATCATTTTCATCTTCCATGTAGTCTTGTTCTACATTCAGTATACTTTCTTTCCATTCCTGAATGAGTTTCTCCTGTTGATAATCATTATATAGTTCTGATGCCTTGGGATATATCATTATTGATATTCCCAATATTATAATCAATGTTGAAATTATTTTTCTTTTCATTTTCTTACCTACCTTAGTTTCCATAGATTAATATCATACTACCTTTTACATAAGCCAATAGGAAAAAGACAGAGAAACACTCTCTGCCCTTTTTCATTATTTAGGCCATTTTTCTTCTAAAGATGAAACCTATTAATATTAGCAATACGCCACTAACGTAGAACCCTATTTTACTCCCCTCACCTGTTTTTGGAAGTACATCCATAGGTCCTTTTGGTTTAGTATCTACATTTGGTTTGGTATCTACATTTCCTAAAGGTATTTCATTTGGATCAACTTCTACTTCATCATCTACAGGTGTTTCTATCTCTGTAGTTTCTATAATAGAATCATCTTGATCTTCTGGCTCTTGTGGTTTCTCTGGTTTTTTCGGATCTGTTGGCTTATTTGGTTCCTTTGGATCCGTTGGCTTATCTGGATCTTTTGGATCCGATGGTTCATCTCTATCTCTTGGATCTCTCATCTTTTCATTTTTAAGAGTATCTTTTACTATTTCTCCATTTTCTTTGATTTCAAATGAATGTTTTTCATTATTCCTATAATAACCTGATGGAGCTTTTGTCTCTATGAAGTAATATTTACCATAAGGTAAATTCTCAAACTTTGCAATTCCATTTTCATCTGTTATCTTTTCATCTACTAAAACATCATCCTCTGTATATATGGCTATTTTAGCATTTGATAATGGTTTTGATGTAGATATATCTATTTTAGTTAGTTCAAAGATTCCTCTTATCTTAGTATTAGATATACTTTCTGGATTTGCCTTAATCGTTACTCCATCTTCACTTATAGTGGCTTTTAAAACCACATCTAATAATATATATCCTTCTGGTGCTTTAGTTTCCTTAATAATATAGCTTCCAAAAGCAATATTATTAAATATCACTTTACCATCTGCTCCACTTGTTGCAGTTACTATACTTGTTGAGTCATCCTCTGCGTTATATAAGCTAAATTCTGCACCTGCAAGTGGTTCTTCTCCCTCACCAAATTTAACAAACTCAATATTTCCTTTGATTTTAGTGTTTTTAAATTCATATCTAATGTCTTTTTTACCTGTTTCATTTTTTACTTGGAATTCATAAATCTCATTACTTAATGCATAGCCTTTAGGCGGAGTTTTTTCTCTTATATAATAAGTAGTATCATATTTTAATCCCTTAAATAAAGTTTCTCCGTTGATTCCTGTTGGCTCAGATACTTTTAGGATATTCTTGAACATATCAAGAAGTTCAAATATAGATCCTTCTAATTTAGTTAAATTGTTATTTTCATCTACCTTAACTATGGTAATGCTACCTCTGCCGGTACCTCCTGCACCGCCGCCACCAGTCTGGAAGCTTACCCCTATTTTAGTACTGGTACCCGTCTCACTTCTACTACTTCCTTTAAAGTTAATAGTATTTGTAAAGGAAGCATTATTATGAGTATCTGCAATATCTGTTCTAAACTTCAGAATATAGGCTTCTTTTATATCTTCCGTAAAGATGAATTCAAATACTCTAGTTTCTGGATTATACTTAACATTTGAAGTGTCTAATGTAACTTCATTGCCTTCTGTATGTTTTCCACTTTTATCAATTACTAATTTTATCAACTTAACTGATGAAGTATCTAATTCAAGACCTTCTTGTAATGTATCCTCTAAGACAGCATTTTTTATAGGTAGTTGATTTTGATTTATAACTACTTCCCAATCTATAAAAGAGTTGCCCTTCGCATATTTACCTGTTTTACTAACAACAGTATTTTTTATTCTATTTTTACCTGTAGAAGACACACCTCCATCTGGAATTTCATCTCCAGTTAGAGTTGCAGTATTTAATAATTCTTTATCTCCATTTTTATAGAAGATATCCAACTTATCTTCAGGTATTATAGTTTCAAAGGTTATAGTGTGTTGATCTTTAATATTTCCTAAATTAATGGTTAAAGTTCTCGATTCTTCATCAAAGCTATATTGTTTATCATCAATACCCTCAGTAATTTCATTTCCATCTATTTTTACAGACCCCACTATGAAATTTTGATAATCGCCTATAATATCTGTAACAATAGCGTTATTTATAGGCATTTTGTTTTGATTAACCACTATTTTCCAAGTTGCTTTTCTAGTAATGTAATCATACCCTGTTCCAGTCTTTTCTATGACTTTGCTTCTAACTTGTTGATTCCCTGTTGATATGGAATCTTTTATATTTTCTCCAGTTAACTTTGCAGTATTGTCAAACCACACGTTTTTATTATGTGCCCATATATTATTATCTAATACTTTAGTTTTAAAAGTTAATACATGAGTTGTTTTATCAATATTACCAAAAGAATAAATGAAACTTCCAGTTCTATTAGCATTTTCATTATTTTCCTTAGTATAAATAAATCCTTCATTAGTTTGCATACCATCTACTGTAAAAGAATTCTCAACATATTCTAGACCTTTAGGAATGTCATCAGTAACTACAGCATTTTCTATTTTGATCTTATTACTATTAACTATAATTTTCCATGTAATTTCATGGGTAGAAGGATTGTATCCAGCACCTTCTTTTCTAATTATACTTGTAGGAACTCCTACCCCTTCTTCATCAGTAGCATCTCCTGGAACCCCATCGCCATCTAACTTTACTTTATTTGTATATATCTTTGGATCATTTGAGTTATAAGCATCTGGATCTACTACATTAGTTGAATAAGTTAGGGTATGCTGTCTTATGATAGTTCTATCAAATTCATATGTTAAGACTTTATTAACATATGTTAAATTTCCTCCTATAGATATAGGGGTTCCATCAAGCATTATCGAATCAACATCTAATTCTACACCTTCAGGAATAGTATCTACTATCTTCGCATTTCTGATTTCCAAGTTGTTGTTATTTATTGTTATAGTCCAATCAATTTGATTAGTCGTTGCATTATATCTACCACTTTTGTTAACAAAGTCTACAACTGTTTCAACTGTAGCTTTATTAGAAGTAGATATACCTCCATCCCCAAATGTGGCTTCTGCTTGATTATGGAAACGAATAAGCTCTCCTTCCTTATTAAATGCAGAAATATCAGGTTTTGTTTTGAAAGTTATTGTATATTCGTCTCCATCTTTAATATCTTTGTTAAACCTGTAGATTAATATATTTCCTTCAAAAGAAAATTCACCTTCTGTAACTTCAGGGTAAATGTGGACACTATCTAATAAATAAGTTTGATTCTCTGGAATCACATCTGTTATAACCACATTACTTATAGTTTTTCCTTTAGGTGTTGTTTCAGGTTTAACCCTAACTGTCCATGTTATTTCATTATTTTCGTTGTTATAGTGACCCCATTTTTCTAGATTAATATCTACTTTCTCTTCCTCTTCTTCAAATTCGATTCTGATAGTAGTACTACTACCTCCTCCCAAATCAAATTCGATTTCTGTCTCACCACCGTTACCTATTTTTTCTTCATCAAATTCGGTGTAAATCCAAAAGTATCCAGTACGGTCATATAGATAGTCCTCATTATTAACCTCATCTTCATACTTAATAGTTATCTTGTTGTCAGTAGTTACAGTAGCTGTTGCTATTACACGTTCACCATCTTTTGCCTGAAGATTCATCTCACTTTCTATTTTGATTTGCTCCGGAATCGTTAGTATATAAGTGTTGGTTGTATCTACAATTTCTTCATCAGGAATTTCAAACTTATATTCAATGCGGATTTTCGAATCCTTTTCTATTTTTCCTACAAAATCTTTACCATCTTGATCTTTGATTTCTACATTAACTATATAAGGGAATTTATCTGAATTGCCCTCGCTACCTTCTTCATCTGTAACCTCTACATCATTTTCACTATCTTCTATTTGTGTTTCATCTGTTGTTTCACTTTTTTCTTCTTCTGGTTCTCCTAAATTTTCTTCTTCAGGTATTACCTCACCTTCCTGATCCTCTGATTCTTCTGGAACTATTGATTCATCTGGATTTTCTTGATCTATTTGTTCTTCTAATCCAGGTTCACCTCCGTCAGCAAAAGTATAATTTAATACCTTAGGTGCTACTATTTGAAGTAGCATTGCTAGAATAATCATTAAAGTTATTCTATATTTAATTTTCTTGTGATATTTAATTTTCTTGTGAAATATTTTCAATATAATCCTCCTTTCTTTTTCATTAAATACTATAAATACCATCATAGTAAATTATTCCATTTATATCTATGCATATCTTGCTTATATTCATCTTCTTTTTTGCTATATTTTATATTACTCCATATAAAAAACGGGTTTATTTTTTAAAATAAACCCGTTTAGCTTAACATCTTATCTTATAAAACCATTATTTATAGTTTCTTCTCTAGTGTCATTAGCTCAATTCCGTGTACTGGTATGTATAATTTTTCTTTATAATATTCATCTAAATTTAAATATTCTACAGTAATTTTAGGGTATGCCTTTCCTTTAAGATAGTTTAATTCTTCTTGAGTCATATTTTCTGGAGTACCCATCTTTATCCATTCATCAAATACTGATCCATACTCCCTATTTAACTGATATCTAGTAATTTTATACTTCCCTGAAATTCCATTTATATTAATTTCAACTTCCCTTTCTGCCTTTTCTTCGTATACTAAATATCTCTCTGTATTAGTTAACGCAGAAGTATCTCCATTTAAGAATAAATCATCAAAATATGTATGATTATAAACTAAAATCTGAATGTCTTCTCCACTTTTAGTGATTATATATTCCTCATTTTGTTCTATAATTTTTTCTCCTAACTTTGATAAAAAATAATATGCAAAATATGACGGTTTCTTCAAACCATTATTGTTAATTAAACCAAACCCTCCATGAAATGGAGATATACCTGCTTTCGCCTCTTCCATTATATCAGTAAAAGTCCAATATCCTATAGAATCTACTATATTTATGGACTTTAAAATGTTGCTGATAATGAAAGTAGACATAAAACATGTGTCATGGATTAAGTTTCTACTATAGGATGAGGCATTCCATTCTGTAATATGAAGTTCAGTATTATAAGATAACAGCCTATTTATTTTATCATTAGCTGAATTTAATGTATCGTAAGTATGATCTTTGCCAAAATAAATTCTTTGCATTTCTCTCCATTCAGCCATTAATTCCTGCTGACTTTCTCCTTGTTTTGCTCTTAGCATTATATCTTGTACTTTTTCTTTAGATGAATAGGATTCAGAATATATATGCAAGGAAACGAAATCTAAGGGAACATCATTTTTATTGCAATATATCAAAAAATCTTCTAGCCAAGTACTATCAGAAATAGCTTGATGAGTAATAGAAGGTCCTCCTACTTTTAGTTTATTGGAAACAGATTTAACTGCCCATGCAGTCGCTTCATAAAATTTAAAATACGCTTCTTTTCCTCCAATCCAAAAAAAGTATTCTAGGTCTGGCTCATTCCATACTTCAAAATACCAAGTTTCTACTTCTTTTAGCCCATATCTGTTTATACAATGTTTAATAAATTCTACTACTAAATCTGTCCATAACTTAATATCTCTTGGTTGAGATATATTTGCTCTCCACCAAAATACAGTTTCATCTAGACTTTTTATCTCAGAAGGCATAAATCCCAGTTCAATAAAAGGCTTTATATTGACTTTTTTAAAATAATCCAAAAGCTCATCTACGTAAGACCAGTTGTAGATAATATGACCTTCTTCGCTAAGGTTATATACCATCATATCATCAGAAAAAATGCTATGAAATCTTATATATTCAAACCCTATGTCATTCTGTAGTTCCTCAAATTGATTCTGCCATCCCTTTCTTAATCCTTCTACTGCTCTACTATATGTAATTAATTTTTTCCAATAAGGTTTGTAATTAACTCCCTCATTTCTTACGTCTACTGATATAACATCTTTAGTAGTAGAAAATGTATTTTCATCTTGAACTTCATTATCTAATCCCTTCAAATAACTAAATAACCTTTTAAAAGCTGCTTTTCTATCAACATCTAAATATGTTCTGCTTTTTTTCTTATTAGAATCTTCATTTCTATCTTTGTTTTCATTATAAACTATATTTCCATACGCTTTCCTATATTCTGAAGGTGAGCAATCATACACATCCTTAAAAAGCTTATTAAGAGATTTAGTGCTGGCAAATCCACTTTCATAAGATATTTCTGTTATTGTTTTATCACTATTTAATAATAAATTTACTGTTTTATCTAGTCTGATATTGTTTAGATATTCCTGAAAAGACATTCCCATATTTTTCTTGATAAAATGGGATAAATAATAAACACTAAGTTGTTCATTATCTGCTATTTCTTGAAGTGTTATTCTCCTTTCCATATTCCTATTTATATAGTTAATTATGCTCTGAAGTCTAACAATATCTTTATTCATACTTACTGATTTTTCATCTTCTATAAAGGTATGATCAAAATTATTAACTAAAAAAGCTGCTAATAGGTGTGCTTCAGCTCCTATTATAAGCTGATATCCTTCTCTTTTTTTATTTAATTCCCATACTATTTTGGCTAGATGGTGCCTAATCATATCAAAGCTTTTCTGCTCTTCTTTTCCATAAAGAAAAGATTTACAATTAAATATCATTTTATTAAATCTAGGATAGTAAGAAGAATAATATTCTGGATTAATCTGTAATACCAACAGCATATTATCTTCCTTTGTTTTGCTAGTATTATGTACTTCATTTTTATTTATTAATATTAAATCATTCTCTTCAAGAAGAAACCTTTCGTTTCCCACTCTAATATTTATCGTGCCTTGCAGCACTAATATTATCTCTATCTCACCATGCCAATGCATTTCAAATTTGTCTACACTATGTATAAAAGATTTTACCGGAAGTCCATCTTCACTTTTTATCAATTCATAAAAATATTTCAAGCAGTCTCTCCCCTTTTCTATCTAACAGTTATATAGTCAGGATAGCATTCTATCACTGACTATATACTCATTCCCTATTATAATTATGGCTATTTTTAACAATACATTCTCTCTATTTATAATTAATATAGATACATAGTTATATATCATTTTATTATTTCTTCATGATGCTTAAAATAGCTTTTCATAATCACTAAACATAGCTAATTTTTATATTTTTATCTATGCTTATTTTGCCTACATATAGGCTTTTTCTTGTTCTATTTAACTGTAAGGCTCTTTAAAAGCTTAATTTCCTCCTTATGTCCATCTAATTCATTAGGTGTTTCTAAATAAAATGGCAAATCTTTTAACTGAGGATGACTTATAATTTTTTCTATAGCTTCTAATCCAAGTGTTCCTTCACCTATTTTTGCATGCCTATCTTTTCTACTATTAAATTCCATCATACTATCGTTTAAATGGATACATTTCAACTTATCAATACCTATTACATCATCAAAATTCTCTAAAACCCCGTCTAAATCATTAACGATATCATAGCCAGCTGAATATACATGACAAGTATCCAAACAAATTCCTACTAGTTCGCTGTATTCAACCTTATCTATTATAGATTTAAGCTGTTCAAACGTATAACCCACTTCTGTTCCCTTTCCAGACATGGATTCCAGTAAAATCATAGTATTTTCATTTCCAGTAATTATTTCATTTAAAGCTTCGGCTATTCTCTCTATACCATATTCCGTTCCTTTACCCACATGATTTCCTGGATGAAAATTAAAATATGGAATAGATATGTTGTTTAGTTTCTCATAATCTTCCTTCAATATCCTTTTTCCTAAACCATAAGTACTCTCTTTATATGATGCTAAATTTAGTATATATGGAGCATGAGCCAATAGTGGTCCAAAATTGTGTTGCTTTGCTATTATTTTCATGGCTTCTACATCTTCTAAATCCAATTCTTTAGAGGATGCTCCTCTAGGATTTCTACTAAAAAATTGAAATACATTAGCATCTATTTCTACAGCCCACTCTGCTGCTTTTTTATATCCTTGTGCTATACTCAAATGACAACCAACTAACACTTAACCACTCCTTTTTTTACTATTTATGTTATATATACCTTATATTATATATACCACAAAATCACCTATTTTTAACTATTTCAAAATATAAAAGTATGATATAATTATTTCTAGCATAATGAAAGGAAGTACTTATATGTTTAATTTAAAGAAAAAGTCTTTAAAAAGATTTGATTTTATATTGTTTATAACAGTACTATTATTGTGTGCCTATGGATTAGTTATGATAATGAGTGCGACCTTAAGTTTAGAAACTGCACGCCATGTAAAAACTCAGGCTATCTCTACTGTTTTAGGAGTAATAGCCATTGTCACTTTAGTTCTTTTAGATTATCAATTCATAGGAAAATTATATATCCCTATTTATGTTCTATGTAATTTATTATTAGTTGCAGTTTTACTGTTTGGTTTTGGTGAAGATCAATGGGGTGCTAGGTCTTGGTTAAAAATTGGTCCTATTAAATTTCAGCCAGCTGAATTTGTAAAAATAGGGCTAATAATATCTTTAGCTAAATTTATTGACAAAAATAAAGAAAATATAAATGAACCTTTAACTCTATTTAAAATATTGGCTTTTGCAGGATTTCCAGTACTTTTAATCTTACGTCAACCTGATGCAGGTACTGCTATGGTTTTTGTATTTTTTATAGCTGTTATGATTTTTGCTGCAGGAATTGATTGGAAATATATATGGTATGCTTTTTTAGTAGGTATCTTAAGTCTTCCAGTGCTTTGGTTTAAATTAGATGAATTTCAGAAAGAGAGAATATTCAACTTTCTAGATCCAGAAAGAGATACTTCTAATACTGGATATCAAGCTATGCAAGGTCGTGTAGCCATAGGCTCTGGAAAAGTATTTGGTAGAGGTTTATTCAAAGGTGTATATACTCAATTTAATTATATACCAGAAAAACAAACAGACTTTATATTTGCAGTTATTGGTGAAGAATTAGGTCTTATAGGCGGGTTAACCTTAATTATTCTTTATTTTATTATGCTTTATAGATTAATTAAAATTGCAAAAGATAGTAATGATATGTTTGGTTCTTTAATGGTTATTGGCATGACATCTATGTTTGTATTTCATATATGGGAAAATATTGGTATGACTATTGGACTAATGCCTATAACAGGTATTCCTCTTCCATTTCTAAGCTATGGAGGTACTTTTCAGTTGGTTAATATGGTTTGTATTGGAATAGCCTTAAGTGTGGGTATTCATAAAGATGGATTAAACTTTTAGCTGCATTAATTTGCAGCTTTTTGTTTACCATCTTTTGCTATAATATGGTACAATCTATTTAATCACTGAATAAAGGAGCATAAGATATGTTTAATTTAAGAAAAAAGTCTCTGAAAAGATTTGACCTTGTATTATTTATAACTGTATTACTATTATGTGCCTATGGAATACTTATGATTAGGAGTGCAACTTTGACTTTTGATAATCTTCGTTCTGTGAAAGTACAAGCATTTTCTACAATTTTAGGTATTATTGCTATTGTGTTTTTAACTTTATTAGACTACGAATTTATGGGAAAAATCTATATTCCTATTTACATAGTATCAGTTTTATTGTTAGTTGCAGTTGCACTATTTGGAACAGGTGTTGAGAAATGGGGTTCACGAAGCTGGTTGGCCATTGGAGGTTTTAAGTTTCAGCCAGCAGAGATTTCAAAAGTAGGTTTAATTATATTTCTGGCGAAATATATTGATAATAATAAAAATGAATTAAATCGCCCTTTAACACTATTTAAAATATTATTTTTTTCTGGAATACCAATTCTTCTTATAGCAAAGCAACCTGATTTTGGTACATCTATCGTTTTAGTTTTCTTTCTTGCAGTTATGTTATTCGTAGCAGGTTTGGATTGGAAGTATATAGGTTATGCTTTTCTTTCAGCAATAATTAGTTTACCTATACTATGGTTTTCTCTTAAAGATTATCAGAGAAACAGAATATTAAATTTTCTAGATCCAGAAAGAGATATTCCTAATACTGGGTATCAAGCTATGCAAGGTCGTGTAGCCATAGGCTCTGGAAAAGTATTTGGTAGAGGTTTATTCAAAGGTGTATATACTCAATTTAATTATATACCAGAAAAACAAACAGACTTTATATTTGCAGTTATCGGTGAAGAATTAGGTCTTATAGGCGGGTTAACCTTAATTATTCTTTATTTTATTATGCTTTATAGATTAATTAAAATTGCAAAAGATAGTAATGATATGTTTGGTTCTTTAATGGTTATTGGCATTACTGCTATGTTTGTAGCTCACATATGGGAAAATATCGGTATGACTATTGGACTAATGCCTATAACAGGTATACCTCTTCCCTTTCTAAGTTATGGAGGTACTTTTCAGTTGGTTAATATGGTCTGTATTGGAATAGCTTTAAGTGTATGTATTCATAAAGATGGACTAAATTTTTAGCTGCATTAATTTGCGGCTATTATTTTTTCTTAGTACCTTGTAATAAAAGGTAGCGTAGTATATAATGTACTCAAGAATATAATAAGGAGAGAAACTTATGAACATCCAATTTAAAAAAGGTGTATTAGAACTATGTGTTCTTTCCTTGCTTGTTAGAAGAGATTATTACGGCTATGAACTTGTAGATCATATCTCTAAATTTATAGATATATCTGAGGGAACTATCTACCCCTTACTTAGAAGGTTTCGTACAGAAGGATATGTGACCACTTATTTACAAGAATCTCAAGAAGGTCCTCCTAGAAAATACTATAAAATAACCTCCAAAGGCAAGGAAGTATACGATGAACTAGAAATAGAATGGGAAAGTTTTATTGATGGGGTAAATAATATAATAAGAGGTGATTTTAGTGAATAGAGCAGAATACTTACAACAATTAAAAATTGCTTTGCAAGGTTTACCTAATGATGATTTACAGGATATTTTATATGATTATGAAGAACATTTTGATATAGGACTTTCTAAAGGAAAAAGCGAAGAAGAAATTTCACAAGAACTTGGAGATCCACAGGATATAGCTAATAATTATAAAAGTTCTTTTAAAAATTATCAAAATGAAACAGTTTATAATAGCAATAATAATTCATCTAATAATTCTTTAAGAACACTATTAATTGTATTAGCTCTAGGTTTCTTTAACTTAGTTATAGTATTAGGTCCTTTTTTAGGAATAGTTGGTGGTTTAATTGGTCTTTACGGAGGAGCTATCGGAATTCTAGCAGGTGGCTTAGGTTCTTTTTTTGGAGCCATAATAGGTCCTTTAGGATTCTTTAATATTAGTATAAACTTCCATCCATTAACAGGTATTGCCTTTGGTATTGCTTTAACTTCCTTAGGCATTTTAAGTTTATTACTATGTGTATATTTAACAAAATTGCTATATAAAGGTGCCATTAAATATATACAATGGAATTTAGATTTAATTAAAAGATAGGAGGGTTAACATGTCAACAAAAAAAATTGTAGCTATTTTAACTGGAATAGCTTTAATCTCTTTTGGAATTGGATTATTATCACTAAGATACAATGACAATTATAAATATAGTAAACATATTAATGGAAATGGTACAATAAATATTGATGCTGATGGTGCTAGTGTTAAAATAGGCAAAGGTGGAATAAGTATAAAAGATGGAGAAAATAATGTAAATATTGGTATAGGAGGCATAAATATAAAAGATGGCAATGAATCTATATCTATAGGAGGAAAAAATAATATCTTTACCATTAACTCAAGAAACTTAAAATCCAGAACTATGGATGAAGTAAAAATTCATAATTTAAACGAGATCAAAAGCATCTCTGCCGCTTCTAATTTTGTAGACATTAAGTTTATACCTCAGAATAGAAATGATGTAAGAGTTCATTATCACGGCGACGTTGTTGCCAATGTTATTCCTACTTTAAAAGTAGAAAAAAATTTAGACGATCTATCAATAAAATTAGAAAATCCTAAAACTAATTCTTATACTGTAAGCCAATCGAATTTGGTTTTAGAGATATATGTTCCAAACACTTTTAATGGAAATTATAATGTAGCTACTGCAACTGGCGAAATTGAAATAAATAATTTAGAAGGTATTGATTTTAACATTACTTCTAACTCTGGTGATATAGATATAGAAAATATTAAAGGTAAAACATTAGCTTTAGCTACTTCTTCTGGTGAAATTGAGCTGGACGGTCTTAATTTTAGTGATGAAGTAAATCTAACTTCTTCCTCAGGAGATATAGATATGGATAATCTTAATTCACCCATATTAAAAACAGGTACTTCTTCTGGGAATATTAAAATTGGAAATTTTCTAGGAGACTCAACTATAACAAGTAATTCAGGAGATATTATACTAGACTTTAAAAAGACATCAGGAAATATAGACATAGCTACAAGCTCTGGAAATATAATCTTTAAACTATCTAACAATGTAAATTATGAAATAGACGGAATAACATCATCTGGAATTTTTGAATCAGATATACCTATGACTATAAATGAAAATAATGATAGAACATTTAAAGGGAAAATAGGAACAGGAGATAAAACTATTAAAATACAAACTTCTTCTGGTGATGTTACTTTTACTAAAAATTAGATTTTAAGGGGGATGACATTGAAAAATAATCTAAAAAAATATTTAATTTCTATCTTATCTTTACTGGTTATATTAAGTAGTTTAGCAGGCTGTACTAAAGAAACATCTAATGTTCAAACTTCTATAGCTCAATTAACTAAAGAAGAAAAACTAGAAGATTTCGAATATCTATACAAAATCATTGAAGGAAATTATCCTTTTCTTAAAGTAAATGAGAGAGTTAATGGTATTGACTGGTTAGAAAATAAGGATGAATATAAAGCTTGGATAGAGAATACTACTGATAATGATACTTTTATGGGTCAAATAAGTAATATCGTTAAAGAATTAAATAATGGGCATACCCATGTAGTAAGTAAAGAAGAGTTTGAATGGTATTATGATGTATATGCAAATTCCGAAGGTTCCAAGACCTATAATAAGCCTTGGGCTAAGGTATTTAAAAACGAGAAAGTGTTAGAATGGTATGATTTCGATAAAAACCACATGAAAGAGTTTGAAAACGGAAAATATTTTGGATCTAATGATCCTGCCTTTAATTCAGATATTATAATTCCTAACGAGTTAGCCTATTTAAAAATTAATCAAATGAATGGTAAAAGAGTTGAGGAAGATGGAAAAGAAATAAGAAAATTTTATGAAGAAATTAAAGATTATGACAAACTGATAATAGATATTAGAGGTAATGGTGGTGGAAATGATCTTTATTGGAGAAAAAATGTAGTAGAACCCTTAGCTAAAATAAATATATCTGTAGATAACTATGTATTTACTAGAGGTAATTACGGAAATCCTTTTTACAAATCAAGAGGAATGAAACTATTTCCTATATCTAAACTGGATAAAAAAATCTTACAAGACTTTCCAGAAGAAATAGAAACAGATTTCGATCATTATAATATATTTACGCTAACTTTAAAACCAGTAAGTCCTGTAGACTTTAAAGGCAAAATATATCTACTAGTAGACCAAGGAGTATATTCTTCTTCAGAAAGCTTTGCTGCTTTCTGTAAAGATAGCGGTTTTGCAACATTAGTAGGTGAAACTACTGGTGGAGATGGTATTGGTATAGATCCATTATTTTTCTATTTACCTAACAGTGGAATAGTAATAAGATTTAGCAGCCTTCTTGCATTGAATGGAGACGGGACCATAAATGAAGAAGTACAAACTATTCCTAATATCGAAATAGATGCAACAATTGGAGCTAATTATGAAGAAGATAATGCAATCCAATATGTGATAAATAATTAAATGATAGAGCCTATAAAAATTTTTAAATAGCAGGATGAAAATTTCATCCTGCTATAATGTTCTTTATCTATTTGCCATATAATTATACTTTATTTATAGTTTTAATTGGTTTTCAAACTTTCTCTAATTTTATTTAATTCTTTAAGTATTCCTTTATACTCTTCATCTAATATTTCCTTTTCTTCATCTTTAGATGTTATGGATAGTTTGCTTAAAACTTCGGTTAGTTTATACTCCAATACAGCTTTCTTCTCAATAAGGCTAATTTCTATTTCAGTATCTTTTTCACTACTTTCTTTAAATTCTTTAAAAGAACCTAAAAAGCTTTTTATCTCTTGATTTTCTATATATAAAATATTATCAGCTATATTCTCAATAAACTTTTTATCATGAGAAACAAATAAAATAGTCCCCTCATATTCTTGTAACGCTTTTTCTATAACTTCAATAGAATAGACATCTAAATAGTTTGTAGGCTCATCAAAAATGAGCAAATTAAAATCACTCAAGATGATTTTTGCAAAGGATGCTTTTACTTTTTCTCCTCCACTTAATACAGCAGCTTTTTTATGAATATCTTCCATATTGAACAATAACCTAGAAAGTATGGTTCTAGAAAAAGTTTCATCGTAAATACTAGAATCCATAATATTTTCAATAATGGTTTTTTCATTGTCTAAAATCTCTAATTCCTGACTAAAGTATCCAATTTTAACATTCTTAGAAAGGGTTATTCCCTTATTTTCCTCTAAAATCATCTTTACTAAAGTAGTCTTTCCTGCTCCATTATTCCCTATTAAAGCAGTTTTACTTCCATTATAAATTTGAAAACTGCTATTTTTAAATAAAACTTTATCTCCAAAGCTTTTATTGATATTCTCTGCATTTATAGCTATTCTAGAATAAATGTCTCCTTTTTTGGAAAAATCAACTTTTATATTTTCTATTTCCTTAGCTTTTTCTTTTTGCCCTAATCGCTCTAACTTAGTTTCTAAAGCTTTAATCGTTTTATCTAAAGTTTTCTTAGCATTTTGATTACCCATTTTATGAAGCCTTGCTTCAGAATTACCCATTCGTTTTGGTGTTTTTCTTATCTTATTCGATTTATTACTAATATGAAATACTGCCTTTTCTAATTTCTTCTTTTCAGTTATATATTTTTCATATTCTAGATTTTCAGTTTTTCTTTCTATTTCTTTTTGTTCTTTATACTTAGAGTAGTTTCCTTCATATACTTTTATATTACCTTCTTCTATCTCTATTATTTTATTACATACTTTATCTAAGAAATCTCTATCATGAGAAACCAAAACCAAACTTCCATCAAATTTCATGAATTCTCTATATAGTAAATCTATGGATTCAAAATCTAAATTTGAGGTTGGCTCATCTGCAAGTATTAGTTTGCTATTTTTACTTAACGTTTGAGCTAATTTTAGCTTAGTTTTTTCTCCTCCACTCATATAGGTAGCTTTCTTATTCTTTAACTCAAATTTACTTAAATATTTTGCATCTACATAGGCTTCATCTAAATCCTCAAATTGTTTAATATATGAGATAGTACCATATGCTTTTATATATCCTTCATCAGGCTTGGTAATTCCATATATAAAATTCAATAATGTAGTCTTTCCACTACCATTTAAGCCTACTATTCCGATCTTATCTTCAGAGTATATCTTTAAGTTATTAATTTTTATAATTAGCCTATCTCCAAAATATTTTTTCAAATTTTTAATTTCTAATACTAACAAAAAAATCCCTCCTATATACACTGGAAGGATTACTTTTTATATTTTAAATAATCACGAAAACATACTAGTTAAAACTAATATGTTGAATTTATTTTTAAAACATTTAATTAATGTAATCCTTTCCAGAACATTTAAGCACCAAAAGTAAACCTATTTAAAGGTCTACCTAAAAATATTCCTAAATTTTGTTCTTGATGAAAAGATTACATTCTCATTATTCTTATATACCATCCTTTTCTATTTGTTTATTCATATAATATCAAAAATCTAATTTTATTTCAATAAAATATAAGAAATACCGTATAAACTCTGTCTTAATGATTTTCTAAAAACCATTTTATTAGTCTTGATCCTATACTTATAGATTGTCTATACTTTCCTGGTATCTCCTCTTTTGAAAACCAATCAGCATGAATAATTTCATCTTTATCTTCTCTTATTTCTCCTTCTAAATATTCAGCTGTATATCCTATCATCATGGAGTTAGGGAAAGGCCAAGGTTGGCTTCCAAAGTATTTTATATTTTTTACCTTTATACCAGTTTCTTCAAATACTTCTCTTTTTACACATTGTTCAAAAGTTTCACCTAACTCTACAAAACCAGCTAAAACACTATACATTCCTTCGGGAAATTGCCTATTGTGTGCTAGTAAAAGTTTATCTCCCTTTGTAACAGCCACAATAATAGCAGGAGCAGTTTTAGGCCAAACTATATTGCCACAATTAGGACAAACCATAGCTCTATCGTTTCCATCTTCTTTTCTTTCCATTTTAGAGCCACATCTACCACAATATTGATTAGATTTTAGCCAGTTTAATAATAGAAGTGCCTTTGAAGATAGTAAATATGTTTCTTCATCTACATATTTTGAATAAGTTCTTAAGTCAACAAAATCAATGCTGTTACTATTTATATTATCTGTAATTTCTCCACAAAAGCAATTGTGTCCATCATAAGCACCTATGCACTGAAAATTAATTAAATCTACATTGAGTTCATCAATAGTATCTCTTCTAGGTACATGATATTTCTCATTGTCTTTAACAACCATCAATTTATTCTCTTTAAAAATATATAAATAGTCTTGATTATATTCTTCATATAGAGGATGTTTTGAAGGTTCAAATAATATATAATCTGACATGCTATATACCTCCGTTTTTTATACTACTAATCTATATTTCTTTTTTCTTCTAAAAAACATTTTCTACATAAAGGTTCATACTCTTTTGATGCTCCTATTTTTATTCTCTCTTGATCCTTTGTTTTTCTATGACTTACCCATCCATCAGCTCCACATTTAACGCATACTGCATGATGCTTATATAAATAATCTGCAATAGGCATTAATTCTTTCACTATTTCAAATGGCTTCCCTGTAAAGTCAATATCTAAACCTGCCAGTATTACCGTCAAGTCTTTTTCTAAAAAGTAATTAATCCCTGAAACAATATCTTTTATAGTACCTCCTAAAAATTGGACTTCGTCTATAGCAATTACATCTGGTTTCAATTCTCTACAATACTCTATTATTTCATCAATATTTTTAACTAAAACTGCATTTAAGCAAGTTAAATCATGAGTCACTATTTCATTTCTTGAATATCTATTATCAACAGACGGTTTAAAGGCTATAGTGCTATATCCTGCTATATTAAACCTTTTAACATCTTTTTCCAGACTGGAAGTTTTACCTGAAAACATAGACCCAGTATGTATTATCAACTTTCCTTTATACTGATGCAAAACTAATTCCCCCTTTAGATTATCAACCTTAAATATTATACCACTTTTTTTATATTTTGAATTAAAATATAGAAATATATTATAATAGGATTAGATTGGAAACCCTTAAAATATTTCTAGTACTAAAAAGTAAGGCATAACTAATATTATTTGTAATTAAATAATAATTTAGAAAGGAGTTTTTATGGCTAGATTGATAAGTATTATAAAAAAGTCTTTAAATGATAAAAGAAACAAAAAGGTTATGAAAATTTTACTTTCTGTTGTAATTACATAAATTATTTTTCTAAAATTAAAAGATGAATTATACGCTATAGATTATGCCCAAATTCTTATTACTTTAAGAAGTATTCCTAGAATACAAGTACTTATTCTGTTTTTATTAGGCTTATTATCTGTATCATTAATAATGGGATATGATTTAGTTTTATTCCATTTCTTCAAACCAAATATTACTTATTCTAAACTACTCAGATTTTCTTGGATAGCAAATGCAATGAACAATTTTATTGGTTTTGATGGAGTAGTTGCCTTTAGTTTTAGAAACATTATGTATAAGTCTTCTACGAGCCTATTTGGAAGCCAAGATACTTAGCTTATCCTAGCCAAGTTAGAGTTTATCCAATATTATTAGATATTTCTAGACTTATATCCAAATTTTCTATTAAAAATATAACAAAAAAATAATAGTTATAAAATTAAATCCTCTTTAGAAGTATTATACTTCAAGAGGATTTAATTTTTAAAGACTTTCACATAATCATATAGCTTAGAATACTATAAAGTATCATATGTTCCTTTAGTTAAGGAGTGATAGAATGAAGGAAAAAACAGTAGTTGAGATTAAGAACATTGGAATGATCTACCACACCCTAGAAGGGGAAACAGAAGCTATAAAAGATATAAATTTAAATATTTATGAGGGAGAAATTGTAGGTATTGTAGGACCAAGTGGTTGTGGAAAATCTACTCTTCTTTCGATAATCGCTGGTCTTATTAAACCTAGTACAGGAAAAATATTAATTAATGGAGAAGAAATTCAAAAATCCTGTAAAAATTTTGGTTATATGTTTCAAAAAGATCAGCTTTTCCAATGGAGAACTATTATTGAAAATGTTGTATTAGGTTTAGAAATTCAAGGTAAATTAAATAATCTTGCTTATAAAAATGCTGAAGAAATGTTAGAAAACTATGGTCTAGGAGATTTTAAGCATAGTTATCCAAATCAACTATCTGGAGGTATGAGACAAAGAGTTGCATTGATTAGAACCCTGTTATTAGAACCAGATTTACTACTATTGGATGAACCTTTTTCGGCTTTGGACTATCAAACTAGATTAGCTATAGCTGATGAAATTGGTATAATATTAAAACAAGAAAGAAAAACCGCCTTATTGGTAACTCACGATATATCAGAAGCTATAAGTATGTCAGATAGGGTGGTTATACTAACGAAAAGACCTGCAAGCATAAAGGAAATTATAAACATAGAACTTTCCTGTCCTACAGGTATAAGAACTCCTATGAAATGTAGAGAAGCTCCTGAATTTAGGCATTACTTTAATAAAATATGGAAGGAGCTAGATGTCCATGTCTAATAAAGGAATTTCAAAAGAACATGAAAAGTATTTAATAGATGTAAAGAGAAAAAATAGAAGTGTTCTATTAGCTCAAATAAGTATCTTAGTAGTTGCCCTACTTTTATGGGAAATTGCTGCACACTTTAAATGGATAGATACTTTTTTAACCAGTTATCCTTCAAGTATATGGAAACTCTTTATAGAATACTCTAAAAACGGAAACCTATTCTATCATGTGGGAATTTCAGTCTTTGAAACAGTGGTAGGATTTCTTGCAGGTACTCTTTTAGGTATAATCATTGCTATAGGACTTTGGTGGTCTGATTTTTGGGCAAGAGTATTGGATCCTTATCTTGTAGTTTTAAATAGTTTACCCAAGACTGCTTTAGCCCCAATAGTAATCATTTGGGTAGGTGCAGGTTATTCTGGTATTATTGTAACGGCTATAACAGTATCTATAGTTGTTACGATAATGAATATGTTTATTAGTTTTAAATCTGTTGACGAAGATAAGATTAGATTATTAAAAACTTTTGGTGCTTCTAAATTTCAAGTTCTAAAAAAAGTAGTTATTCCTTCTTCAATTCCTGCCTTAATAAGTACACTTAAAATAAATATCGGATTGTCTTGGGTAGGTGTGATTGTAGGAGAATTTTTAGTATCAAAAGCAGGTATAGGTTATCTTATTGTCTATGGTGGTCAAGTATTTAGATTGGATTTAGTAATGATGAGCGTATTTATTTTAGCTTTAATATCAGCTTTAATGTATAAAATCATCGCAGTAATAGAAGATAAATTTATAAAATGGCAACAATAGATTAATAGAGATAGATAAGGATATCCATATATCTTTATCTATCTCTATACCTTCATTGATAACACTCTTATTTTATATTCATCATATTATCTTTTGATTCTTTTATTTTATTGGATCAATAAAGGAACAGGGTATATTAGCTAAACACTTTCCACAAACGTCTGCTAATCCTATATCCTCATATATCTCAGCGTTAGCCAGACACATATCATAACATCTTTTTCTGTTAAATCCGTCTACTGTTAAGGCATTATTTACACATCTATCAACACATTTTTTACAACTTCCATTATACTTATAAAGACAATATTCTTTGTCCTTTCTTTCTGTAGGTTCAATTTTTAAGTTTGTAATTACAGTTCCTATCCTTCCACAGCATCCTTTGTCTGTTATTAACATATTGTTTAAGCCAAATCCTCCCAATCCTGTTATATATGCTACATGCCTATGGGACCAATCACTAATAAGTTTTTCTGTATCGAAGTTATGAGTTGCTGGAATGATTTCCGATTGATAGGACATTTCCTCTAACTTATTTTTTAGATGTCTATTTAAATCAAGTATAAGTTTATTTGTTTCGACATAAGCAGTAGCCCAAATTTTAGAACTCATCTTTCCCTCTGAATTACTCTTAGTAACATTATTTTCAAAAGGTATAAAATAAGCAATAACAGTTTCTGCTTCTTCCATAAAATCCTTAGGTAAACTATGGGTAGGGCTTACCACTTCCTTTAGTTTATAAAATATTGGATCGTTTGCATTAGCAAAAGAGACTATTGGTTCTTTCCACCTAGTTTCTATATCTTGAATATTATGATAATTATTAACGTAGTTTTTTATAATGGATTCAATTTTAGCTTTCATACAATTCACCCCATAATAAATATTAACCGTCCTTAATAAGTCTATTATCTATAATATTAAACTAATATAAGTTTAATTATAATAGCATTGTACCCTCCATGATAATAACTGCACTTCCTGCTACCTTTACCTCTTCTACTTGACCTTTATTATGAAGAATTTCTACTCATTGTAATTAACTTTTCAACATCTTTCTGTTTTAATAATAAAGTCTTCATAGTTTTATAAATTTTATTTTCCAAATCTATTTTGTATAAGATATTCTTCAAACTTTGCTAAACTCTCCTCAAAGTTTTTTCTGCCATATCCCATTCTAAAATAGTTATCATTAAAAGCATAAATGTTTGCTGGTAAAAGAAGAACACCTTTTTTGGTTACTAAATCTTCACAAAAGCCTTCAACAGGTTGATTAATATTTATCTTGTGAAAAGCAATTGGACCAGCCTGTGGATGATTATTAACAAATAATTCTGGATATCTTTCAAAAAAGCTATCACTAATTTTTAAATTATCTTGTATAATTTTTTTATTTCTTTCTAAAATTTTATCACCATGTTTAAGAGCAATTGTTGCTAAAAATTCACTAGTACTGCTACTACAAATAGAAGTATAATGTTTAAAACGAATTAATTCATCATATATTTTCTTATTTTGTGTAGCAATCCAACCAATTCTTAAACCTGCAAGACCATAAGCTTTAGACATTACTCCTAAAGATACTGCATTTTCATATACATCAGAAAACCAGGGTAATCTATCTCCATCATATTCGAGTCCTTTATATACTTCATCACAGAAAACAAGTATGTTATTTTTTCTAGCTATTTCAGTAATTGCGTTGATTTCATCTAAGCTAATAACATAACCTGTAGGATTATTTGGTGTATTTATAGCAATTAGTTTAGTATTAGATTTTACTAAACCTTTTAGCTCTTCTATATCCATTGTCCATCCATGTTCACTTTGTTTCAATTCCCATTTAGAGACTTCACATCCAATGGAATTCGCAACTTCGTAAAGAGATTGGTATACAGGAAACTGACAAATAACATGATCATTAGGTTCAAGAACAACATTCATATAGTTAAAAATTGCTTCTTGAGCACCTACATGGACTAAAATTCCATCAACATCTATATTAGAATAAAGTCTTGCAATTTCTTCCCTTAGTTCTGGACTCCCTTGAACTTCTGTATAGCCAAGTCCACTTTCTAAAAACTTTTCTTCTGCCCCCTTTTCAAACTTAAGTAAATCTTTAATAGTCATAGTCTCACAATCAGATTGTGTAAGCAAATAGGGTGCGGTAAATTCATACTTATTAAAATAGACCTCTAATTTAAAATCATTCATCTTCATAAATTCTACCAACCTTTCCTTCCAAATTTTATATTTCACCAATTGAAATCATTTAAACGATAACTTGATTTCATTATAGTGTATTATAAGTTTAATGTCGCCATCCATTTGGCTTGTAATAAAACCAACCAAATTATATAATTATATAAAGTCAGATACTAGGAGGAAAATATTATGCCCAATATAGAATGGAAACCTGATAAAAAAAGCCCTATGCCTCTCTATAGACAAATTTCCTTATATATAAAGAACAAAATAGAAAATGGAGAATGGCCTGTAGGAAGTAAAATACCTAGCCAGAGAATGTTAGCTAATACCTTTAATGTAAACAGAAGTACAATTACCACAGCTCTAGATGAGTTAGCAGCAGAGGGACTGATCTTAGGTAAATCAGGTAGAGGAACAGTAGTTATGAATAATACCTGGTCTTTGCTTTCTTCAAACCTTCCCCCAGATTGGATTTCCTATGTCAATGCAGGAGCTCATAAACCTAACCAACTTTTTATTCAAGAAATTAATCGTTCAGAATTCGATCCTTCAATTATCAGACTTGGTACTGGTGAATTATCTCCTGAACTTTTACCTAATGAAATGATGAAAGAAATATTTAAGAAGTCAGCAGAAAAAATGAAACCTTTAAGCTACGAAGAGCCGAAAGGGCTTTTATTTCTTCGTAAGGAAATAAGTCGACGTTTAGAGAAATATGGAATTAGTGTTTCTCCTTCTTCCATTCTAATTGTTTCTGGAGCATTGCAAGCTTTACAACTTATTTCTGTAGGTCTTCTACGCAAAGGTTCAACTATTCTTTTAGAAGAACCATCTTATCTCTATTCCCTTCATGTGTTTCAATCAGCGGATATGAGATTATCTGGATTGCCTATTGATGATGAAGGAATTCAAATAAACAATATTGCTTATAATAAACAGCAAAAAAATGGAGCTTTGCTATATACAATCCCATCTTTTCATAATCCTACTGGAATTGTTATGAGTATACAAAGACGTAAACAGTTGTTAGAAATATGTGAAAAAGAAAGACTGCCTATTATTGAAGACGATGTTTATCGTGATTTATGGATTGATGAACAGTCACCTTATCCATTAAAATCTATGGATAAAAACGGAATTGTTTTGTATTTGGGAAGCATGTCGAAATCATTAAGTCCTGGATTGAGAATTGGATGGGTAGTTGGCCCCCAGCCTGTTATTGAACGATTAGCTGATATTAAGATGCAGACAGATTATGGTTCTAGTTCATTGTCTCAATGGATTGCAGCAGAATGGTTTGCTAGTGGTTTATATGATGAACATTTACAATATATAAGGCAACAGTTAAAAGTTCGTAGAAAAGTCACACTTTCTGCTTTAAATAAATATTTTTCTGATATTGCAACATGGAATATCCCTAAAGGAGGATTTTATATTTGGCTAAAATTGAATGATAAAGTTTATATGCATGAACTTTTTAGCAAATCATTGGAAAGAGGCATATTGATTAATCCTGGTAGTATATATGAACCTCAGTCAAGTTGTAGTTTACGAATTTCCTATTCCTATGCTTCTTTAGAAGATATTGAAAAGGGTTTATATACAATTTCTCAAGTTGTAAGAGAAATTATCAATGATGGTTCTATTAAGTAAATTTTAAATACTTTCTATTTTCTCTATATATAATCTAAATATATAAAAACTAATATAAATATTACTATTCTCAATAGGATACAATAAGCCTTGGAGGTGAATAGTTTTGACAGATTTTATGCCTAAACAAATATTTTATGAACCTGAAGCTTTAAATTATCCTTTAGGAAAAGAAATTTTTAGATATTTTAAATCTATGAATATTCCAATTAATCCTACTACTTCTCATAATCGTGTTACTGGTATTAAGGGAGATACACCTCAAGAAGCCTATAGAGAAGCAAAAAATACCTTAGTTATAGGAGTTAGAAGAAGTAAAGATTTTCAAAGCTGTAAACCATCAGCTCATTATCAACTTCCACTAGCCACTAGCTGTCCTGGTATGTGTGAATACTGTTATCTTTCAACTACATTAGGTCCAAAACCTTACTTGAGAGTTTATGTAAATATAGATGAAATATTAAATATTACAAAAGAAATTATACAAAGTCGTTCACCAGAGATAACTATATTTGAGGGTGCTGCTACATCTGATCCTCTCCCTGTAGAAAAATATACAGGTAGTTTAAAAAAGACTATAGAGTTTTTTGGAAAAGAAGAACTAGGACGCTTTAGATTTGTTACCAAGTTTACAAACGTTGATAGTCTATTAACTATCCAACATAATAACCATACAAGATTTCGATTTAGTCTAAATAGCCAAGAAATAATCAATAAATTTGAACACGGAACCCCTTCTCTTATAGAAAGATTAGAAGCAGCAGCAAAAGTTGTAAAAGCTGGGTATCCGATAGGGTTTATAGTTGCTCCTATTTTTAGATTTGAAAATTGGAAAAACGAATATAGAAGCTTATTTCTTTTATTAGAAAAATATTTATATGAAAATTTGCCAGAGAACTGGTCTCCAGATAGTTTAACCTTTGAATTCATTACTCATCGTTTTACTAGTAGGGCTAAATCCAATATTACAAATATTTTTCCTAATACTAAACTTCCGATGAATGAAGAAGAACGAAAATTTAAGTTTGGTCAATTTGGATATGGTAAATATATTTATACTTCTAACGAAATAGACGAGTTAAAAGAATTTTTCTTACAAACAGTTGAAAAGCACTTTCCAGAGGCTAAAATTGAATATTTTATCTAGTAAAATATTTGCTTAAATAAATTATCAAAAGCCAGATAACTATAGTTTATAGAAATACTGGCTTTTGATTATATTGTTTACTTAAATTCAACTATTTTTACTTCTTCCATTACAACAGGTTCTGATGGCTTATCGTTCCCATCAACTTCTACTTCTGCTATTTTATCTACTACATCCATTCCTTCAAATACTTGACCAAATACTGTATGTTTACCATCTAACCAGTAAGTTCCTCCTAGTTCCTCATACGCTTTTACTACACTTTCAGGGAATCCTTTTTCCTCCCCAGCCTCTTTCATCTGATCTATTATATCCTTTTCAACCTTATGTTTTTGCACAATAAAGAATTGACTGCCATTAGTATTTGGTCCTGCATTAGCCATAGATAATGCCCCTCTAAAGTTACGATAATTTATATCAAATTCGTCTTCAAAAGGTTCTCCCCAAATACTTTCACCGCCTCTTCCTGTTCCATCTGGGTCTCCTCCTTGAATCATAAAATCATTAATTACTCTATGGAAAGTAACTTTATTATAATATCCATTTTTAGCATGAGTCTTAAAATTTTCTACAGCCTTCGGTGCTATTTCTGGAAAAAATTTGATTTTAACATCTCCATAATTAGTAGTAATGACAGCTATTTCTTCTCCTTGATTTGGCGGTTGTAACTGATTTAATTCCATATTTTGTCCTCCTTGTTCTTCTATCTCTTCTAGTTCTTGCTTTTCACATCCTACTGCTAATACTATAAAGCTTATAATAAGTATTAATAGGATAGATTTACTGTTTCTTGTTTTCATTTCTAACTCTCCTAATCTCACAATACTTTTATAGGATACCACATTAAGAGTAACTTTGTAAGAGTTTTCCTACCTAGTTCTTAATTTACTCCTTTATTTTCATACACTGTTCCTATCTTATTTATCGGCCATATTCTAAATACCACTTTTCCTTCTATTTGATTATAATCAATAAATCCTAATTCTCTACTATCTAAGCTAACTTCTCTATTGTCTCCTAACACAAATACTTTATTATCAGGCACAGTTATAGGGAATTTCATATCCCTTGGTGATGTTTCTCCTTTTATATAAAATTCTTTAATTATCTCTCCATTTAAATAAACGTATCCATCTTTAATATCTATTAAATCTCCAGGTACACCTACTATTCTTTTAAGTAAATGATTTCTTGAAATCTCTCCATTTAATAATTTATACATTTCTTTTATTTCCACGGAAATGCCATTCAATACACCTTTTTTTCCTTCAGATTTATTTAAAATTATTACGTCTCCTCTTTTTGGTTCTTTAAAAGCATAGCTTAATCTATTTAAAACCACTTTTTCACCTTCAAAGAAGGTATTTTCCATAGAACTTTCTTTTATTTCAGGCATAGCAAATACATTGTTCTTTATAACTATTGCTATAATAAAAGAAGCAAGTAAAGTAAAAGTCCACTCAAGGATTCCTTTTGTTAAAATTTTTATTTTTCCTAATTCGTTTTTTCTCTTCATTAATATGACTCTCCTCACATTATTCTTTTTCCTCTGTACCTTTTAAATTTAAAAAAGTATGTTACCATTTATTATAGTGTATTTTATTAGCATCATACCTATCTGTTGGCTCTTTTTCTTCATCCTTAACTCCTACAACTACCATCCCAATAGGTATTATATTTTCAGGTAACCCTAATACATCCTTAGCAGAATCTACTAATTTATCAGCTGAATATATTCCACACCAAACTGCTCCTAATCCTATTCCATGAGCTGCTAACAACATATTTTGTATAGCAGCAGAACAATCCTCTACTAGAAAACCTTTATTAGGTTGTTTTACCTCATCACCACAGACAATTATTCCACAACCAGCTTTAGGTAACATCTTTGCATAAGGATGAAATTCTGCTATTCTCTCAATTACATCTTCATCTCTAACTACAACAAAATGCCAAGGCTGATAATTATGAGCTGAAGGTGCTTGAAAACCTGATTTTAATAAGATGTTTAAATCTTCTTCTTTAATAGGTTCCCCTGTAAATTTACGTATGCTTATTCTCGTTAAGATCGTATTTAACACATCCATTAGATAAATCTCTCCTTTACATAAATTTTTATTTATTAAGTTGCAATTTACTACTTTAAGATCTTTAAAAATATACTTATTCTTCCATCTTAATTATACCAATAAAAAAAGTAAAGCAATCAATATAAATATACTTTCATTATAATATTTTCTAAAAAAGGCTAAATGTTTTATATTGCTTCCAAATATTGCATAATAACTGTATAATATAAAGTAAAAAAGGGAGGGTGATTGTAGTGAAGTCAAGAAATATGACTAAAGGTATAATTATTCTATTGTTATTATCCCTTATGGCTTCGAGTCTTATTATGGAAATCATCAGATATAGGGGAGAGATAGTATTTTTACAACCCCATGAATACACACCTGAAATAAATCAGTATATAAACAAAGTCGAAATCTTTTTCATCCCTTATGTGATCTTAATTTTCCTCATTTCTATCTTTATGATTACAGATTTATGGAAATTTATTCTTGGAGATTCTATAGACGGAAAAATCTACAAGGTCATCCTTACTGTTTTAATAAAGTTTTCGGCTGTATTTCATATATTCTCAATTTTTTTCCGACTACAGGAGGCTCAATCTTTGCTACATAGAACAGGAAAAATTATAATGCCTATATATAAACTAATTACTCCTTATATTATTACCATTGGTATCTGGATGTTATCTATTATTATAATCAAATCTATAGAAAAAGACTATAAAAAACAAGTTAATAAAAATAAAGACAATACTTATTATAAAGAATGGAAGAAATTCACAGAACTTCTTAAAGTTAAAGAAGATTAAAGGAATAAATTAATTTATTCCTTTAATCTTTATATTTTTAAAATCTATTTTATTGCTGTAATCATAGGATCTATTTCTATTGGTGCTTTTAATTGAACTGCAACTTTTACAACATTTTTTATAACTTCATCAATAGAATGTAAGTCTTTAGGTCTTTCACTGTTGTCATATTGGTTAAATAATTTAAATGCAACTGAACTACCACTATGGGAAGGAATGACTTCTTTAAATCCTATTTCTTTTAACCAAGAAATAATAGTTTTTGCAGAAGGATGAACGGTTTTCAATACTTGAGCTTTTGTAATTTTAGATTTTAATTCCTGTAAAAGAGGAATGGTTATTTGGTTAAAGGAAACCCCTTCATTTGCTGATAATCTCCCCATTAGTTCTTCCTTTGACATAGCAAAAGTTAACCCATACTGAATTACATATTCATCCTCTATATTTCTATTAAATAATATTAGTTTACAAGACTTCTCATTTAAGTCTGCAATCCATAAATCCCTTTCTCCACCATTTCTATATCTGCCTAATGCTTCGTAATGAATTCTTAATCTTCCTTCTGGTTTTAAAACACGATATAATTCTTTTAAAGTTTCTTTTGGATTGGGTGTTTGTTCTACAGATGAAGCTGCCATGACTCCATCAAAGCTATTATCTTCAAAAGGTATTTTACTTCCAACAACATAATTTTTAAACTTAACATTGGTAATTCTAAGCCTCTTTGCATTTTCTGAACAAACTTCTATTCTACGAGTCGAAGAGTCAATACCTATTACTTCTTTAGCGTAAGGTGCAACGATTAATGAAGGCCACCCATCTCCCGGTCCAAAGTCTAACAATTTCTTATTTTCTCCCTCTGTAGAATAAAGAAAATCATAAAGCAGACCTCTATCTATCCAATGAGAAATTTTCCTTCCGTCAAATGGCTGATATATTATTGGCAAGCTATTTCCTGATTGAGACTCCATTTCATTATAAATAAAGTCTTCAGAAGTACAATTTGTTGGATTTAAACTTTCTTCTATCCAATTAAAAATATTACATCCTAAGTTCTTTTTATTTTCCATTGACATATTTTATTTCCCCCAATTATTTATTCATTATTTATCTAGCAAATAAACCTTTCGTCAATGGATAAGAAATAGATTTACTAAATCTTAATTTCCTCCAACGATAAAAGGTTAGTTGTATTCTTTCTCATAACCACCACTCCTTTCATAAAATATCATTTAGTGTCAATACAAATACATATTCTGCACATAAAGTAAAATCCCTTTTTATTTTATAATTTTTCAATAAGTAAGAAATCATTATAAATAAATCTCTCTTTAGATTAATTTATTCTATAACTAATCTTGTGTAAAGTCTTTACAACATATATTTTAAGATTTTTGATTCTTATATATCGTATTTTATTACTTTCCATTTTATTTATAATCTCTTAATTGTTCAGCTACATTGTCCATTAATTGAGCATTATTATTTTTGAACCTATTTCTTTTTAAATTAAAAACAATTCCATCAAATAATTTACCATCAACTTCTATTGTTTTTATACTTCTCTCTTCAGCAACTTCACAGAATCCTATGTCTTGTGCCAATCCAATCATCCTAAAATTTCCAGACCATGTTTCTGTATAAATATTATCTAATCTAGTAGTATTGAAAAGATAAGCTATCCAAAGGCTGAAAGCCTGTTTTCCTAATCCCTTTCCCCAATAACTACTTTCTCTTATTCCTATACCAATCGCCAAATTCTGCTTATCACTACCTATATAATAGGCGTTAACACTCCCAATCAAGGTATCATCCTTATAGCAAATATTTAATCTCCCTGAGACTTTAGGTTTTGGTTTATTGAACATCTCCATAAATTCATCCCTAATTTTCTCTACTTTGGATTCAATCTTTTCCCAAGGTGCATCCCACTTTGTCCATTCTGTTTCGATAGTATTCCATCTAATATATTTTTCGACATCTTCTTTTAATAACTCTCTTAGATAAACATCTTTATATATTATCTTTAATAATCTATCATTATTCAATCCTGATCCTCCTATATTGTACTTTTCAATAAATAAATCTAACTTTACAATCTTGAAATATATTTATAACGTTTACCATAATTACCACCCTTTTCTTGATTATTTATCTAAAATTTTACATTATAGATAATATTCTTCATTAATCATATAAATCCTTCTTTAATATATTTAAAAAGTGTACTTTAAAATTTTAAAGTACACTTAAAAACTTAATAATAACCACTTTTAATCAATTCTATTGTCCAATATATTTTCTTGTAGACCTTTTTTAATAGCAAATATAAATAATCCAGTCAACACTATTCCTTTAAGAATACTACTTATGCTAATACTCCACCATACTCCGTTTAATCCTAATGAAGTGTATTTAGAAAGTATTATAGCAGAGGGTATTCTAAGAGCATTAAAAACTATCCCTATAACTGCTGGAGGTAAAGTTTTTCCTAACCCATTAAAAGCTCCACCTGTAGCTATCTCTATACACATGAAAAACTGAGAGATTCCTAGAATTTTTAAATAAATTATACCATATTCTAAAGCTACGGGATCATTAGGTATAAAAAGCCTAAATACAGGCTTTGCTCCAAAAATAAGTAATATTGTGGCAAATATTCCTATTACACCAACAATTCGTAATCCTTTATAATATCCTTCCTCAATTCTCTTAAATTTACCAGCACCATAATTTTGCCCTATGAAAGCACTTATGGCAGTAGAAAAGCCTCCTGCAGTCATCCATGATATAGATTCAATCTGAGAACCTACTTTTTGAACTGCAATTGGTGTTGGACCCCACTGTGCTATTATCTTAGCAATAACCATAGCAATCATAGCAAATAATCCTGTTTGCATAAAAGCTGGAAAACCAAGCTTAAATATTTTCTTTACATAATTTAATTCAGGAGTTTTAAAAATATTTAAATGAGAAAATAAAGTTCTATGATTTTTAGTTGTAACTATAAATATACAAGTAACTATTAATTGAGCCAGTATAGTAGCTAATGCAGCTCCTTTTATACCCATTCTAGGAAAAGGCCCTATTCCATAAATCAATACTGGGTCAAGTACCATATTTAATACTAATCCAATAGCATTAACTATAAAGGGAGTAATACTGTTACCTGAACCATTGAATATCCCTGAAAAAACAGGATTTAAAAAATAAAAAACTAATCCAAAAGCTATAATTACTAAATAATCTACAGCCATTTGTATTACTTCAGGATCCCCTAAATCAAAAAAACCTATAAGTTTATGTCTAAATAATATAATAAATAAAGAATATATCAATGCTATTATTATATCTAGTTGTAAAGTGTGTGAAACATACTTTCTTGCCTCATCCATTTTATCTTTTCCAAAGGATTGAGCTACTCCTACTTCTGCTCCAATTTTAGGAATCATAAATAAAGCAGACCCAAACCAAGTAAAGAATCCTGCTGTTCCAGAAGCAGCTACAGCATTTGTACTTAGTCTGCCAAGCCATATCATATCTGTCATATTATATGCCATCTGAACAAAAGAGGTAGCCATAATAGGTAATGCCAATTTAGTTAAGGTACTAGAAATGTTTCCTTCTATTAAGTTTGGTTTCTTTGTCATACAATCTCTCCTTAATTGATTAATCAACATAAATTACTTTATTTAGTAACTCTAAATAATTCTACATGAAAAGAATACATTCTTCAATAATAATTTATTATTTATCTACTTTATATCCTCCGTTCATTCTATAACCATTTATTAAGGCTTTGTTATCTCCTTTAATATAACTTATAAAATTACTCCTTTTATTGACTATTAAAATATTATACATGTTTTTCTATTTTTTTCAAGTAAAGAAATAATATTCATCTTGACTTTAGACTGATAACGTATTAAAATTTAAATCATTAACTTTTTATTTAATAGCCATAGTTTGTTATAGTTCTACAGTTAAATTTATTTTAATAATAATATATTAAAATATTGTCAAAATAAAGGTAGGTGTCTTTTTGTTCATAATTCATATGACTTATATTTTAAATGATAAAGGGGTGATTTTATGTTACTAAATCCAGTAGTATTATCTGTCATTGTAATGACAGTGCTGTGTCTTTTAAAATTAAATGTAATACTAGCTTTAATATTAGCAGCTTTAACTGGTGGATTACTAGCGAATATGTCTTTAACAGAAACTATGAAAACTCTTATTGGTGGAATGGGTGGAAATTCTGAAACTGCTTTAAGTTATATTTTACTAGGTGCTTTAGCTATAGCTATAAGTAAAACTGGTGTAGCAGATATTTTAGCTAAAAAAATGGGAAACTTAATTAAGGATAAAAGAGTAATGTTTGTACTTTTATTAGCTTTTATAGCTTGCTTTTCACAAAATTTAATACCCGTTCACATTGCATTTATACCGATACTAATACCTCCATTACTATCAATCATGAATAAGTTAAAAATTGATAGAAGAGCTGCAGCTTGTGCATTAACTTTTGGATTAAAAGCTCCCTATGTAATGATCCCTGTAGGCTTTGGTCTTATGTTTCACAATATTATTAGAGATGCTTTAATTGATAATGGAGTAAATGCTACAACTAATATGATATGGAAATCCATGCTTCTTCCTGGCATTGGAATGATTATCGGGTTATTTATAGCTGTATTTTTCTCTTATAGAAAACCGAGAGAATATAAAAATGTTAACGAGCCTATTGTAAGTAACTCTTTCCAGCATGAAGGTCTTACCAAAGAACATATCGCCGCCTTAATTGGTGCTATAGCCGCTTTCGTTGTTCAAATAATAACTAAGTCTTTACCACTTGGCGCTTTAACTGGTCTTATTATAATGCTTATTTTTGGTGCCTTTAAGTGGAAAGATATTGATGATTTAATGAATGGTGGAATAGGGCTAATGGGGTTTATTGGTTTTGTAATGTTGGTAGCTTCAGGCTATGGTGCTGTAATCAGAGCCACTGGCGGTGTTGAACAATTAGTTGAAGCTGTTGGTGCTATGTTGGGCGGCAGCAAAATTATAGCTGCTTTTGTAATGTTACTCATCGGACTTATAATTACTATGGGAATAGGTACTTCTTTTGGAACTATCCCTATTATTGCTACCATATACGTGCCTCTAGCTGTTTCATTAGGATTTAGTCCTGCCGCAATCATTGCTTTAGTTGGTACAGCTGGAGCTTTAGGAGATGCCGGTTCTCCTGCCTCAGACAGTACTTTAGGACCAACGGCTGGTCTTAATATTGACAGTCAACATGATCATATCTGGGATACTTGTGTGCCTACTTTCCTACATTACAATATTCCTCTTATAATATTTGGAACTATTGCTGCCTTAATATTATAGAAGTCTAAGAATTTTCCTTAGCATTTTATAATATTGTGATATAATAGATGTAATGTTTTTAGCAATAGAGGTGGTTAATATGGATAAACATAGGCTAACTTGTAAAGTATGTCCTGTTGGTTGTAAACTCATTATATCTAAGGATAGTAATGAACCTTACGGATATAAAATAGAAGGAAATAACTGTAATAGAGGCGTAGAATTTGGTATAAAGGAGATCATTGAGCCTTCAAGAATTTTAACTGGTAGAGTTATTTTAAATAATGGTCCTATGAGTAGGTTACCTGTTAAAACTAGTGATGTTATTCCTGAAAACTTAGTCGATAAATGTATGGAGATTATAAGAGAAACAGAAGTTACTGCTCCTATCAATAAAGGAGATATTATAATTAAAAATATTCTAAATACTGGTGTAGATGTAATAGCTGCAAGAAAAATTAATAGTCTTAAATAATAACCTCCTCTTTCAGTAAAAGGTAAACCTAAAAGAGGAAGTTATTATTTTTGTTCAATAATTGATTGCATGAATATATAATGTTTATTCTATATTTCTCAAATTAACTTCCAGTAGAAGTATAATGTTTTACCCCAATTTTCCATATTTGCAAAGATAATATAAAAAATATAAACCCAAAGAAGGGGGATACCCATCCCATCCAGCTAGGATAATTTAGAGAATCAGTCTTTCCTAGTATACTTATTACAGGAAAATAATTAATTGTAGCTAAAGGAATTACATAAATCAATATTTTTCTAAACCAAGATTTATATATGGATATAGGATACTGAGCTGCTTCTACTCCACCATATGTAAAAGAGTTTACTATCTCTAGACTTTGTACAGACCAGAATGATAAAGTGGCTTGAAGTACTATAAGTCCAGAAAATAAAAAATTTCCCCCAATAATAGATCCAATTAATAATAAAGTTTTTCCAAAAGTCCATTTTACATTTAATGTTTTAACTGCCCATATAAGTACTACAAGACCTTGAGCAAATCTTCCTACCCTCATTATTTGAAAGTCGTGCCCTAAAATCTGTAAAACTGTAGTTCTCGGTCTAAGAAGTATTCTATCAAAATCTCCTATCCTAACTAATTTATGAAAAGTATCAAATCCTCTTGTCCAAGCTTCTGTAATAGAGAAAGCAATGTGAACTATTCCGTAAAATAAAGCAGCTTCAGGAAAAGTAAAACCCTTAAGACTTCCAAACCGTTGAAACAATACCCATATTCCAAGAAAATCTATAAAAGTTATTAGAAAATGACCTATGGACATCATTATAAAAGAGGCTTTATATTGAAGCTGAGATTCTATATTTAGCTTAAGATATTTAAAATATAGCTTTATGCTATCCATATTTACCCTCCTTGTACTATTAAGTCTTTTAGCTTTCTATTTAAAATCCATTGACCTAGACCATAAAGTAAGATAGCCCATATAATCTGAAAAGAAAAATATTTAGGCAACTGATTAAAAATAATTTTCCCAGTAAAAAATCTAGCTGGTATATCTACTAATCCACTAAAAGGCAGATAACTTAATATTTGTTTTAATCTATCTGGAAAAAGTGGTAAAGGTACTATCATTCCAGAAAATAATGTAACAATAGCTGATAATAATCTTTGTATACCATCACCTGAAATAGAATAGAGAGTAGTTATATTGATAATATTTGTTATAGTACAAGAAATCATTAATGCACCAAAAGTAGTTACTATCCATCCTATGACAGACAGAATATTTGGTGGCAATTCCATTCTGTACTCCTTTGGTAATAATAATGCAATAATAAATAAAGGAATGGATTTAAGGAATGTTGGTGCAGCTCTTAAAGCAAACGCCCTGGCAAGCCAATAATTATATAAATTCATAGGTCTTACAAGTTCATAGGTTACATTTCCAGTTCTTATTAAGTCTTGAATTTCACTATCTCCATTCCAAGGAATCATTCCAAGCATAGCTTGACCTAACCATATATAAGAAATAGCAACTTTATAGTCAATGGGAACAGATCCAGTGGTAGAACTATAAAATCCATAGAAAACCATAACTCTAATGATCCCAAAGAAAAATTGAGTAACTATGCCTGCAAAGGCAGCAATCCTATATTGAAGTAACAGATTAAATCTAATTTTAATAATAGATAAATATGCTTTCATATTTTCAACTCCTCATACAACTGTGCAATAACTTCTTCAATAGGAGGATTTTCTATTAAAATATCTTTTATTTTATATTTAGTGGATAAAGCAGTGATTAAATTGGCTGGAGTTATTATATCTGGATTGAAATCAATGATAAGTCTGTTTTTTTCTTCTCTTACCAAAGTAGCTCCTTCTATAGAAAAGGTATTTTTGCCTTGTTCAAAATCTAAAATCAATCTTCTTTCATTAGAAACTCTATTTCTAAGAGATTTTAAAGAACCATCAGAAAGAATTTCTCCTTTCCCTATTACAATTACTCTATCACATAAAGTTTCGATATCATCCATATCATGGGTTGTAAGAATAACTGTGACGCCTCTTTCCTTATTTAACTTTTTTATAAATTCTCTAACAGCTAATTTAGAAATGGCATCTAATCCTATAGTAGGTTCATCAAGAAATAGTATTGAAGGAGAATGGAGTAATGAAGCAGCTAATTCACATCTCATCTTTTGCCCTAGACTCAACTGTCTTACAGGAGTATTTATAAAGCTTTCTAAATTTAGCCACTTTATAAGCTCCTTTTTCATTTTTACATAGTCCCCAAAACGAATCTTATAAATATCCTTTAATAATTCAAAGGAATCTATTACTGGTAAGTCCCACCATAGCTGAGTTCTTTGGCCAAACACTACCCCTATATTTTTTACATAATTAATTCTATCTTTATATGGAATTTTATCTAAAACCTTGCACTCTCCTGAATCTGGAGTTAATATACCACTTAGTATTTTAATTGAAGTAGATTTTCCAGCTCCATTAGGTCCAATATATCCCACAAGCTCTCCTTTTCCTATTTCAAAGGATACCTTATTTAATGCCACTATTTCTTCATATTCCCTATGTACCATACTTTTTAAACCATTCATTATACCTGCTTTTCTTTTAGGTATTTTATATACTTTGGACAGTTCATTGGCTACAATATCCAAATTAATCCCCCCTTCTTTTTTTAGACGTAAGGTGAATTCTATCAAAATAAAGGTAAGAAGTCAAGAAAAAAAGACATCATAATATAGATGTCTTTAGTAATAAATTTATATTCTATAATTTAACTTGAAACTCAGTTCTTCCATTCTTACTATAAACAGCAATTTCTCCTCCATGAAGCTCAATAATGTTTTTAGCAATGGCCAAACCTAACCCAGTACCTTCCCTATCTTGAGAACGAGATTTATCTACTTTGTAAAATCTGTCAAAAATATAGGGTAAATCCATTTCTGAAATAGTTTCTCCATAGTTAATAATGCTGATTACAGCCTTATCCTTTTCACTTTTTATATTTATATCTACATATTTTCCTTCCTTACCATAACGTATAGCATTAGATAGTAAATTTTCAAAAACCCTTACTAATAAACTTCCATCTCCTTCAATAAACAATTTTTCCTTAGAAGATGTTAACCTATATTCCATTTCAGCTTCATTCAGTATGGGAACAAATTCTTCAACTAATTGTTCTAATAATTGTCCTAAGTCTATTTTCTCTAAATTTAACTTTATACCACCATAACTAATCTTAGTAAATTCAAATAACTCATCAATTAACTTTTTTAAAGTTAAAGATTTACTATAGGCAATATCGACGTAATATCTTAATGTCAATTCATCCTTATAATTATCATTTGCAACCAAGCCTAAATATCCAATAATTGAAGTAAGAGGTGTTCGCAGGTCATGAGATACATTAGTTATAAGTTCATTTTTCATTTTTTCAGCCTTTCGTTCCTCCTCTATAGAAGTTTTTAATTGTTCTGCCATAAAATTAATATTCTCAGCCAATTGTCCTAACTCATCATTAGATTCAATAGGTATTTTAGCTTCTAAATTACCTTGTGCAATTTTTTTTAACACCATATTTATATCCTCTAAATAACGTATGCGCTTTTGCGTAAATATAAAGAAAAACATTATAAATAATATCAGCCCTGTAACAACAACAATAGGAGCCCTTCCAATGGTCATATCTAATCCCTTTAAAATCTTTCTAGGGATAGGATAATTAGCTGAATTAAAAGCAAATAGTAGCAATATAAAAACTGTTATAATAGAAGCTACTATACTTAATATAAATAATAAAATAATCTTCCATCTGATACCTTTATGTTCTCTATTCTTCAATCTTATAACCCACTCCCCAAACTGTCTTAATGATTATTGGTTCTCTTGGATTATCTTCAATTTTTTCTCTAATTCTTCGAATATGAACCATTACAGTGTTATTACCTTCAAAATATTTTTCTTTCCAAACCCTTCTAAATATTTCTTCAGCACTAAAAACAGTTCCTTTATTTTTGGCTAAAAGTAAGAGTATATCAAATTCAGTTGGAGTTAAGTTTATTAATTTATCATATAGTGTTACCTCATGACTTTTCTCATCAATAATTAATCCATTAATATTAATAATACCATTACTAATATTTTCTGTACTTTTAGGATTTAAATATAAATATCTTCTTAACTGAGATTTAACTCTAGCCATTAATTCCAAAGGATTAAAGGGTTTGGTCAAATAATCATCAGCCCCTGTACTTAATCCCATGATTTTATCCATATCTTCTGATTTAGCACTAAGCATTAAGATAGGAATATTTTTATCTTGTCTAATCCTTCTGCACACTTCTAATCCATCAATACCGGGCATCATAATATCTAAAATAACAAGATGGACTAATTCCTTACTTAAAATATCTAAGGCATCTTTTCCGTTAAATGCCTTTAATACTCGATAACCGTCATTAGATAGATAAATTTCTATTAAGTTTGCAATTTCTTTTTCATCTTCCACAATTAAAATCTTCTCTTTTTCCATATTATCATAACCTTTCTAAATATCTAAAATATAACCTAAGCATGGGTTCAGTATACCAATAGTCTTGAATTTTTTCAATGTTCTATTAAAATTGTATAATATTTCATCTGAAGTAGCCTCCATTTAAATTATATTTTTATGGCTTGTGAATATTTTCAAAGATTTTTCTAGCATTAAATCTATTTTTTCTATTACTTCTGATTATAAACTATTTTTATCTAACATTTATTAATTATTTCTTAAGTCATTATAAAGATTTTATATATAGTATCCCATATTAAGAAACCCCTATGTAATCAATTAATTACATAGGGGTGTTATTCTATTTAAAACTTTACAAAAGCTACAAGTTCACCTTTATCACAAGAAAAAAATCCATTAGCTTCATAAAATCCTCTAGTTTCCTCTGAATCGTCTGTTAACAATACTTTTTGTCTTACATGATTATATTTATCTAATATATTTCTGAGAAAATTTGAACCAATTCCTTTTCTTTTATAAGATTCTAGAACCAATATATCTTGAATATAAATAATAGTTTCACCGTCACCAATAATTCTTATTAAGCCTACTAGATTATCTTCTTCCCAAGCTGAAATTACCATTAAAGAATTTTCTATAGCCTTAATTAATCTTTCTTCATCTTTAGTATAATTTGTCCAACCTGCATCGTTATATAAGTTTAGAATCTTTTCTTTATCTATAATTTTATCATATTTATATATTATTTTCTCCATTAACTATCACTCCTTATATTGAATTTATTTTAAGGAGTTAATACCATAATTTTACCACCATATTCACCTTCCTTGAAATTTATATAATTTATATTTTATTCTTTAATAACGAGTCCTAATAGCTTAGAAAAGAAAACTGCTTGCATAGGTGAAATAATAGCTCCATGTAAATCCTCTATTCTAACCCCTATTCCCTCTATATCACAATTACTTAAATCAATATCTTTTAATTTTGTTCCTGACATTTGAGCATGTTTCAAATCGACCTTTGAAAAATTAACTTTATTAAAATTAGAGTTTTGAAAATCAGAATTGTTCAATAAGCAGTTTGTAAAACTCACCTGTTTTAAATCTGAAAATCTAAAAAATCCATAACTACAATTGCAATTATCAAACATTACATTACGTAAAGTACCTTCACTTAAATTTGTCCCTATCATCTTACAATCTATCATTTCTGTTCTATGAATAATTGCTCCTCTTAAATCTATATTAGATAGTTCACAATTTATAAATTTTACATCTGTAAGCTCAAGAAATTTAAAAGATATTTCATTGAATATAACATTTTTAAAAATAATTTGTTCAAAACTCACATGCTCTGCTTTTTGATTATCAAAAGAACAATCACTAATAACCCCCATATTAAAATAGTCATCGTCCTCAATATAGCTATTACAAATATCTAAATTATTTAATCCTTCTGGTATTATTGGAGATAAAATTTTCCAATTATTATTTAATTTTTGCATTGTATTGTCTCCTAATTTCATAATATCTTCAATTCTAAATATAAAAAAGGCTTCTAAAGAAACATTTTAAGGTAGCCTTTTTTGAAACTCATTTAGGTCAGAACAAGTTCCTACATTAAAAAAAGAAAAAGTAGAACTTTCCTATTCGTTATAAAAAGATTATTTCTATTCAACAAATTTTTTATATTTCCTTATTCCATACCATTAAAAATTCTTCTTCTCCTGTCAGTTTATCTATGGATTCTTCTTGTATATAAAAATCATTTTTTAAATAAAATTTAACCGTTTTTTCATTCTTTTTATATACTCTAAGTTCTATATAATCTTTTTTCATTTTTATATAATCTAATAACTTGTTTCCATAACCTTTATTTTGATAATTAGTACCTATAAAAATAGCAGCTAAATAATCATCAACCATGGAAACAAATCCAATTATTTCTTCATTATTTTCTATAACATAAGTATCAGACATAGGTATATATTTTTCTCTCATATCTTTTTTTCCTGCTCTCCAATAGTCATCACTTATAAAACTATGAGCTTTAATAGATACATCATACCATAATTCAACTAATTCTTCTATTTCGTCTTCCCTATATTTTCTAATATTCATAATTTCATCTCCTAATAATAATTTAAATTTCTTTTTGAAAATATCCCTCTCTATATTGGTAAACTTAAATCCATTTTAAAGCCTTTCTTATCTTTATCACTATAAGTTACATCTCCTCCAAATTTATTTATCCTATCTTCTATACCTATTAGACCATTTCCCTTTACTAAACTATTGCAACCTAAGCCATTATCTTCAATGCTTATAAATATTTTATTTTTCCCTAATTTTATATTTATACTTATTTCCTTAGCTTCACCATGCTTTATACTATTGGTTAAAGCTTCTTTTATAGAAATATATATAATATTTTTATATTCTGGCAACAAATCTTCCACTTTCTCATCTACATTTAATATGACTTTAACTTCCCCTGTACCTTCAATATTAGCAGCCATTCTTTCTATAGAGTCTATTAGAGTACTAGAACCCTCTTCCTTTAAGGCATATACAGCTTTCCTTAATTTCTCCATACTTTCCTTTGTTAATATATGAGATTTGTTAATTAGCTGTTTAGCTTTAACAATGTCTCTATCTATAATTTTTTCTATCACATCTAAATTCATATTTAAAGCCACAAGACTATGTCCTAGATTGTCGTGAATTTCTCCTGCTACCCTATTTCTTTCTTTAGTTATGGTTAATTCTTCGATCTTTTCTGATTGTTCCTTTAGTTTATTATAAGATAGCTCTAATTCTTCGTTCAATCTCTCTACTTCTTTTTTCTCTTTTCTTAAAGCTTTATATGTAAATAAACTAATTAAATAAAAAAATAATCCAAGAAGTATCATTAAAATATCTATTAAGCTTTCCTTCCAAAACTCTATATTCCTTATTTCTTCTCCAGATATAGTTCTGAATATGAGTAAAAGTAAAAATAATGCTATTTCTAGACCAACAAATAATTGGGAAATCCTTCCCTCAGTATATAAAATTAATTCATAAAAACTCATATATATGTATACATCTATATATCCATGTATATTGAAGGCTAATATTATGCTTATTATCATAGATAGAAATAAGGATAAATAATATTTCTTCACATCTTTATAAAAATAATTTATCCTTAGATTATCATTAACTATTATAAGTAAAAACAAGCCAAGGAAGATTAAAAGATTAGTTATATTGCTTCTACACCTATAAATGATATCCAGTGCTATTAAAATTCGTAAAGCTATATATGAATAAAAATTATACTTATTAAGTTTTCCCATATCTATATCACCTTAGAGAATATTTCTACATGATTTCATTTTTTCCTTTATTTTTAATGTTTTTATGTAAAACTTTGTTATAGAAATTCTTTGATCTATTTGTAAAACCCTATAATTTATAACATATATAAAAAATAGCTGTGATAACACAGCTATTTATCTAAACTTTTAACTAATAATGCTAATTGAGTTCTATCTCTTAATTTTAGCTTATCTAATATCTTAGTTAAATGATTCTTTACCGTTCCTTCAGTTATAAAAAGAGTTTGTCCAATTTCTTTATTACTTTTCCCTTGCCCTACTAATAATGCTATTTCATATTCTCTTTTGGTTAATTCTTTAAAAATATTCTTATTATCATGTTTTTTCCGCCCCATAGCTCCAACCATTTTTTTAGCTACTTCCGGCTGTAAAAGTACATTTCCTTCATAGACCGTTTGTATTCCTTTAACCAATTCTTCTGAACCTATGTCTTTAAGTAAATAACCATCTGCTCCATTTTTTAAACCTTCAAATATATATTCATCTTCATTAAAGGTTGTTAGTATTAGCACTTTTACTTTTGGATATTTTTCTTTAATTATTCTTGTAGCTTCTACTCCATCCATTATAGGCATTCTTATATCCATTAATATTACATCGACCTCTTGAGTATCTAAAATTTTTATAGCATCTTCTCCGTTAGCAGCTTCTCCAATTATGAATACATTATCATAAAGGTTCAACATCATAGTAAGACCTTCTCTTATTAAGCTTTGGTCATCTACTATTAAAACCTTTATCATTTACCTTCCCCTTTCATGTTTAACAGTTCATTCCATATGTTTAATTCAATATCTGGATCTTGAAAATCAGGTATATTCCCTAATCTCCAAAGAGACACACCCTTAATACCAAATATCTTTGAAAGATTTATCTTTTCTTTTATACTCCGTTCATTTTCATACCAAACAATATTATCAGTTCCATCTTCAAGGTTTTTAAACTTAATATAAGGATTTCCGTAACTATAATATTTCTCTACTTGTGAATCCTCAATAAGTCTTTTTCTTATTAGATCATAGGCAGGACTATAAGGCTTGTCATTTAGAACTTTTCCATCCTTCAACTTCCACTGCACAGAATCAAAAGAAATTTGTAATAAAATTTTATCTAAATCTTTTACTCCTGTATTCTTATCTGTTATATATTTCAAAGCATAATATATGTCATTTATTGGTGTCAATGGTGTTATAGTATATCCCCTATCTTGGTCTTCTTTAGTAAGTTTTTTTGGATAATAATCATGTGCCATAAGTATAATCTTATCTGCAACATCACCAATATGTTTAAAATCATATCCATCGTAATAGCTAGTACCAGGTTTAGTTCTAGGATGAACTGCAACAACCAATGATTTTTCATTTTTAATTAATTCATCCTTTAATTGAGATAAAAATAAATTAAAACCTTCTCTAAGCTTTTCACCTTTCATACCTTCAAAATCTATTATCACTCCACTAAAGGTCATAGTAGCATCATTATTTAAGCTATTTACAATTCGATTTATAACATCTTTTCTTATACTTTCATCAAAAAATATCTTTTCTTCTAACTCATTATTATCTAGAAAAACCATTAATTGACTATTTATTTTATTATCTACAGCTATATTAAGAGGCTCTGAATATCCTTCAGGTATACTGAATATGTTATTATTTGCTTTACTAGTATTTAATATAATTTTTCCGTCTTTATCCTGCTCTAATTTACTCCATCCAAAACCAACAGAAGAAAAACCTTTAATCATATCTTTTTGCTCATAAGATTTTATAGCATAAAAACCATGTAAATCCTTTATGCTACTATTTATTCTCTCATAGATTCTTGACAAAACTACTACTGCCTGCTCCTTAGTCACAGGATTTTTAGGATTAAACTTATTATTTGATCCTGTTATAATACCCATATCATTTACCATCATAATATATTGATAATTTTCATTTACATCATTAAATATATTCGTATTATCTTTAATGATATTAGCTAATTCACTATAACCTAACTTTTCAATTACTATCTTAGCCATTTCTTCTCTAGTTAAGATAGTTTTATCTTCCACCTCTTTTATCTCAACATCTTTGTAAAGAACTTTATTAATCCAGTTATTAAATTCACCTTTATTAATTTCTTGGCCTAAACCAAAAGTATTTTCGTCTATACCTTTTACAACATTTAATTCTGCAAGTTTATATGCCGCTTCTGTAGCCCAGTGTTCCTTTGGCAAATCAACAAAATTATAACTCTCGTTTGCAAAGGAAGGAAATCCTAATGCAATTATAGAGGCTACTATAGAACTAACAAAAACTGTCTTTTTCAATTTTATTTCCCCCTTGTATCTTTTGTATTATGTAGCATTTCACTCATTAAATATTTCTTCTATAATCCTTCCTGTAGTTTCTTCAAATTCCATATCTAAAAATTTTGCTAAAGTTGGTGCCACATTTATAATATGCTCATTTTCTATTATAACACTTTTCTTTACTCCAACGCCATAGGCCATGAATATTGTTTCATATTTATTTTTATCCGGGCTATACCCGTGACAAGCTTTTAACTCATTTCTAGGCTCATCTATGATTTGTCCTTCTATGAATTCCACAAAATGGTATCCCCTTTTCGCTTCTAACATTAAAAAACAATTGGGATCCGCTCCTAATGTTTCTGCTTCTTTAGCAGAATAAATAGTCTCTATACCGGACCTATTATTTTCCATAAATTCTTTCAATACATTCATCACTTTATTTTTCACTACAGAATCTTCTTTATCTTTTAAATAAATATAACTACTGCCTTCACAAGTTTTTAAGTAAGCTTTCCAATTAGATATATTACCTTTCTCATCTACTTCTATTAGTCCAACATCCTTAAATAAAATATTTAGTCTAATACTTTTAGATACATCTATTTGACTATGATCACTTAAAGCTACTAAAGTACACTTATTCCATAATTCCGCTTTTTTTAAAGCAGTAATTATTTCACCAAGTCTTTTGTCATATCTTTTTAAAGCCATTTTTGCTTCCTTTGAATTGTATCCATAAATATGTCTATTGATATCTACGTCAGTAAAATGAATCATCGTTAAGTTAGGTTTATGCTTTTCGATTATATAGGAAGCAGAATAACTAGCAAACATATCCAAAGCTGGCTGATGCAGACCTTTTCTTATATATCCAAACTTTCTTTGTAAATTCATAAGCATTAAAGGTGAACCTGCAGTTAATGAAGTTACTATTTGCTTTTTCCAAGGTCTATTTGGAAAAATCTCTGGTAAGTTATAGTCTATATTTCCTTTAGCTGTCACAGGCCACAATAAGGAAGCAGTCTTATATCCCTTTTTTTTAGCTAATTTAAGCAAAGTTTCACCTTTAATATATTTTTCATACCAATACCAATCGGGGGATTGTCTTCCTGGCTGAATTAGTGTATTATTTACTATTCCGTGATCCTTTGGATACCTTCCTGTAATCAAAGTAGTATGTATTGGATAAGTTAACGTAGGATATATACTTTTTACTTTTGTAATCAAGGCACCATTGCTCATTACATACTTAAAGTTAGGTAAGTTTTTAAGTTCTTCTAAATCTTCACTACCTAAGGAATCAAAAGAAATGACCACTAAATACTTATCTTCTATTTTTGCCATAATACACACCTTCCTAGATTAGTCATCTATATAATCTATTCCCCGTATATTTTAAAAGTCCATTATAACAAAACTTCCATAATCTTTTTTAGTTGAAAGGATTTATATTTTCTATGCATTACAAAAAAACTCCCTATCCTTGGGAGTTTCCTTGTTCTGTTAAAACTATAGGTCCATCTTTAGTAATAGCTAAAGTATGTTCATATTGAGCTGATAACTTTCCGTCAGCAGTTCTTGCTGTCCACTCATTATCATCAATAGTTAAATGATAAGTACCTACATTAACCATTGGTTCGATAGTAATAACCATACCTTCCGTTAATCTCGGTCCTCTCCCAGGTCTTCCAAAGTGAGGTACTTGCGGATCTTCATGCATATCCTTTCCTATTCCATGACCAACAAAATCCCTTACTACAGAAAATCCTTGAGATTCTACATAGGTTTGAATTGCATGAGAAATGTCTCCAATTCTATTTCCAACAATTGCTTGCTCTATACCTATGTAAAGAGATTTCTTAGTTATCTCCAATAACTTTTTAGCCTCTTCAGAAATTTCTCCTACCCCATAGCTCCAAGCTGAATCAGCTAACCATCCATCCAAATTTACTACCATGTCAATAGTTACTATATCTCCAGACTTAAGTGGTTCTTTTCTAGGATATCCGTGGCATATTTCATCATTAATAGAGGCACAAGTAGCATAAGCATATCCATGATAACCTTTTTGTTCAGGATAAGCATTATGTTTTTTTAAATAATCTTCCACAAATTTATCGATTTCCATAGTAGATATACCTGGCTTGATAATTTTAGCTATTTCTTTATGAACACTTGCTAATAGCTCTCCAGCTTTTTTCATATTTTCTATTTCTTGTTGAGTTTTAAGTATAATCATAAATTAATTTCCCTTCCTTTATTATAATATATAACAAAAAAATCATACTATTTCAAATTATTCCTAGTATTCTGTTGAATTAACCTTAAAAAGTCTTTATTATTATATAAGTTTTTAAAATCGTCATCATTTTTTATTGATTCTATTATGTTTGGATATAAAACTATAGCTTTTCTTAAGTCCATTATAGCAGATTCTATTTTATTTAATTTAGAATAACAGCATGCTCTATTATAGTAGAGATCTTCTGCATAAGGGTTATATTCGATTCCTTTAGTTAAAACTTCTATAGATTCTTCTATCCTTCCTTGTTCTATATAGATTACTGATTTATTCAGAAAGGAATAAGAATAGCTTCTGTTCTTCTCTATAGCTTTATCATAATACTCTATAGCTTTATTATATTTCTTCAATTTTTTATATATTACCCCCATATTGAACAAAGATTTATAATAGTTAGGATTTAATTTTATACTTATTTTTACCATTTCATAGGCTCTTTCATAATCTTTTAATTCCTCATATATGGATCCTAAATTATTATATGCTATATAATCATCTGGGGTAATTTCTAGTACCTTGTTATAATAATAAATAGCTTTTTCTTTCTTCCCAAGTTCATCAAATATATTGGCGATATAAAAGTAAGCTCTATCATAGGTAGGATTTATTTCTGTTGCTTTAAAGTAAAATTCTAATGCCTTTTCTTTTTCTTCTAATCTTTCGTACATCATAGCTATACCGTAAAAAGCCCCAGCTTTATTATTATCTATTTTTATAATACTTTCATAAGTCTTCAAAGATTCTAAAGGCATGTCTATTTCGTCATATATAAGAGCTATATTATATAGTAGTTCTATATCTTCTTCCTTGTCCCCTTTAAATTCTAAAGCTTTTCTATAGAACTTAATAGCTTTCTCCATTTCATCATCTAAATAAAAGTTTTCTGCTAAAACTATATAATTATGTCTTCTGTCATCACTTTTCAACTGACCCTTCAATATAAATCCACCTCTTAATATAATTATCATATATAGTTTACCATATTTTATGTGTAAAAATAAGCAAAAGCTTCTATTAAAATAATTTAATTATAAAATCTTTCATTGAATCCCGTTTATATCAATCGCATATTAAAGGAATTATACTTTCCTATAAGTTACAAAAAAGTAGAGGAATAAGTTTATTCCTCTACTTTTAAAGCTCTCATTGAGTTTAATATAGCAATAATAGATACTCCTACATCTGCAAATACTGCTTCCCACATAGTAGCTATACCCATAGCAGCTAAAATTAATACTATTAGTTTTACTCCTAAAGCTAATATAATATTTTGAGTAACTATTTTTTTCGTATTTTTAGCTATTTTAATTCCAGTAGTAATCTTACCAATTTCATCAGTCATAATAACTATATCAGAAGCTTCTATGGCTGCATCAGAACCAAGTCCTCCCATGGCTATACCAATATCAGCTCTAGCAAGAACTGGGGCATCATTTACTCCATCTCCAACAAAGGCAACTTTACCTTTACCACCTTTTTTACTTATAATCTCTTCAAAGATACTAACTTTATCTTGAGGTAATAGGTTTCCATATACCTTATCTAATCCAACTATTTGCCCAACTTTTTCTGCTGTTTTACTATTATCACCTGAAAGCATTATAGTTTCTTTAATCCCTACAGTTTTAAGTTTTTTCATATGATCTACTACACCATCTTTAAGCTCATCGGCTACTACAATTGTTCCTATATGAGAATTATCTTTTCCTATATAAATTACGGTTCCTATAGAATCTATTTCTTTAACTTTTATTTTTTCATCATCAAACAATTTTTTATTACCTAATAGAACTTGTTCTTTATTTATTTCTACTTTAATACCTTTTCCAGCTATCTCTTTATAATTTTTAATTATATTTTTATCAATATCCTTACCATAAGCTTCCATAATAGATTTACCTATTGGGTGATTTGAATATGACTCTCCGTAGGCTGCTAACTTTAAAACTTCTTCCTTACTAAATCCTTTATAGCTTTCTACTTCTGTTACTTTAAAAGTTCCTTTTGTTATAGTTCCTGTCTTGTCAAATACCACAGTATCTACATCATTCAAGGCTTCTAAATAGTTTCCCCCTTTAATAAGAATTCCTGATTTTGAGGCTCCACCTATTCCTCCAAAGAATCCTAAAGGAATTGAAATAACTAGAGCACAAGGACAGGATACTACAAGAAAGGCAAAGGCTCTATAAGCCCAATCTCTTAATTCATATCCAAATATCAATGGTATTATTAACCCAATAATCAACGCTATAAACACTACTGCTGGTGTATAATAACGAGCAAACTTAGTAATAAAATTTTCTATCGGAGCTTTTTTACTTGAAGCATTTTCTACTAAATCAAGTATCTTAGATACAGTTGATTCTCCGAACTCTTTTGTTACTTTAACTTTCAAAAGCCCTTGGTTATTTACGAATCCACTTAAAACAGTATCTCCTGTATAGACATTTCTTGGAACACTTTCACCAGTAATATTTGAAGTGTCCATAGAAGATTCTCCTTCTACAACAATTCCGTCTACAGGTACTTTCTCTCCAGGTTTTACAATAATATAATCTCCTATATGAACATCTTTAGGATTTACAATAACTACCTCATTGTTCTTTTCTAAATTAGCATAATCTGGTTTAATATCAAGTAAAGAAGTAATAGATTTTCTTGAATGATTAACAGCCATTCCTTGGAACATCTCTCCTACTTGATAGAACAACATAACCGCTACTCCTTCAGGATATTCTCCAATTATAAAAGCTCCAATTGTAGCTACTGTCATTAAAAAGTGTTCATCAAAAGCTTGCCCTCTAAACAAGTTACCAACTGCTCTAACTACTATTTCACTACCTACTATAATATAGCTTAATAGATAAACTGCCAATCTTGTAGTTCCTTCTAATTTAAGTATCCATGGTAATATAAAGAATATTCCACCTATAATTAGTTTTATAATCTCTTTTTTACCAATTTCACCATGATCGTGGCTGTGATCGTGACCATGACCATGATCATGACCATGGCAGTTACCATCACAGTGACTATGATCATGGTCGTGATGATCATGACTATGTCTATGATGATCAACCTCTGTTTTGTCAACGACAACTACATGTGGCTCTAACCTATTAACAATTTTCTTTATTTCTGAAGTGATGATATTTGCTTCTTTATCATCTTTTATATTTACCTTTAATTTTTTTGTTACAAAGTCTAAGGTAGCACCATCTACTCCATCCATATCATTAGTTAATCTTTCTATTTTTCCTGCACATCCTGCGCAGTTAAGACCATTAAGTTCTAATTCTATTCGTTTCATAGTCTTATCCCCCATTTTTTGTATTGAACATATGAGCAATTGTTCATATGTTCAATAATATTATATTCCCATTGTTTATATTTGTCAACAAAAAAAGCACTTTAAAAGTGCTTTTTTATAAATTAAATTCTCCTATATATTTATAATGACATTCTTTAGTCTTATGAACTCCATTAATTAATTCCCATTTACTATTTATTCCTATAGAACTTGCTAAAGCCTCAAAATAGTACATTATTATTCCTGCATCTGCTAAGTTTAAATCTTCTTCCTTAGAATAAGCCAATAACAAGGTTACTTTATCTCTTTCAACTAGAAACCTCCAAGGCTGCTTATTATAAGCAGAAGGTGCAAATCTTACATAATAAAATAAATCACTTAAACCCATAGCTTCCAACTCTTCTATGTCCATAGGCTTTTCTATCTCTTCATTGAATACAATTTCTTCAATACCAAGTCTTTCACTAAAAGCTTCATTTATAAATGGATTTTTGGGTTTTGGATATCCAATAGCAAGAAGATAATTTGTTTGTCCAATTGTACTTCCAAGAATATCTTTCTTTTTATTATCATCCACATCCATTAAGCTAATCCAACAAGTAGCTATTCCTAAGTCGTTTAACTTAGTAATTAACTTTTCCATATAATAAGAGCTATAAATAGCAACTCTTTCTTCATTATTTACTAATTCTATACCTATATAGTGAGGACTTTCTATCATTACTCCAGAGTAACCACCTATTCCCTTTAAGCTACGATAAATATCTTCTCCATTTTTATATATATTAAATAAAATACTTCTACTCCCCTCTTGATTTTCTAGCTCTTTTAAGTATTCATCAATTTTCTCTAAAACCTTAACATCTACCTTTTTATTCTTAAATTCCCTTACAGACCTTCTATTCTTTAGAAAATTTGTCATTAACATAATTAATCCCCCCTAACAATAAACTTATTCCATATATACCACTATTTATAATAATTAATCTATTAATTAAGACCTATTATTTCAGCTATCCTTTCAATATAGTTTAATAAATATAAATGAACTATTATAGCTGTACTAACGCCTAAGATAATACCTGCTGCTACATCTGTAGGATAGTGAACTGCTAGATATATTCTAGATATGCCAATTATCATAGCTAAAAACAATGCTACTATAGATAATTTAGGCATATTTAATGCTATGGTTGTGGCTATAGAAAAACTGGCTGTTGTATGGCCAGAGGGAAAGGAATAGTCTTTCATGTTTATTCCAAATGTATTTAAGTTTTCTAAAATTTTATAAGGTCGCTCTCGACTCAAAAGTTTTTTTAAAGTATGAACTATTATCTGACTAATACTTAATATAGTTAATCCTTCTAATCCAATAAGTTTCATCCTCTTACTTCCAAAAAATACCAAAGAAATCAGAAATAAAGTAGAAAATATAGCTCCGCCTAAATCTGTTATCCTATACATAAATAAGTCAAGAAATCTATTTTTCATTTTATCATTGATTAAGCTAATTAATTTGTCATCAAACCATTTAAGTCCTTTTCTCATTCTAATACCACCTTTATGTCTACTTTATAATGTTATATTGTAAATTATTATTACCCTTATGTAAAGGATAATATCTATATTTTCCTAAGCTTATTAAAAAATAGTGGAGAAAATCTCCACTATCCTTTAACTCTATTGAGTTTTATACTAAAATAAGCTGCAAGATACCCTAATACTCCTCCAACAATATATCCAATTGCTAGATAAAACTTATCTATGCCAAATCCTATACTAAAGTCTGATGATAGAAGTCCAAATAGAAGGCTGGTACATATTGTAACACCAACGGTAAAGAATTCTTCTAATTTTTCAAACTCTAGGGTTTCGCCACTTCTTTCTGTCTTGTTTTTATAAAACAATATTATTGATATTATAAAGAAAACTATAGTCAATGGAATAAATATAGACAAAGTTAATCTATTTACATCAAAAATACTAAACATATTATATCTAAAACCTATTTTCTCAATTTCCATTAAGATAGAACTATTTACTCCCCATATGCCTAGATTTAACTTTAGTAACAAAGGAAAACTTATAGGAAAAACAAGAAATATTATGCTTATAACCACAAAAGAAGCTGTTGTTCCAGTTATGGTACTAAGTAATGTAAAAAAACTTAAAAAAGCTAAAACTATATACACATACCTTATACTCCAAAAAATTATATCTTTCATTGAATAAAGCATTCCAAGTTCTTTATTAATTCCCTTAACTATGAAAAGAAATATTATATTGATTAAATTTGCTATAACTATTGTTATAAAACATAGAACTAATTTATTAAAAAATATTTCATATTTTGTAAAAGGCATAGAAGATAAAGCTTCAAAAGTTCTATTTCTTTTTTCTTCACTAAATAATAATATACTTAACACTAAAGGTATAATTATCATTTGAGCCAGACTGCTGCCCCGCCCCATATGTTTCAAATATCCTGTTACACTTCCTCTTGATTGTTTAATCAGATCCTCTTTGTTATATTCTTTAGATGCTTCCTCAAAATAATTAACCATATATTTATAGTTTCGATATTCTCTTATTATACCTAAAGTCATTGTCATAAATATAGAAAAAACAATAAATAGACATATCCAACTAATTATTTTAAAATCCTTTTTTATTAAGATATTTCTAAAGGGTAATATCTTCAAATGCATATCCTACACCTCCCATTTTGTAAATAAAAATTTCTTCTAAAGACATATCTATCATTTCTAATAATATTGGATTATATTTTTTAGTTTCCTCGATAAACTCATCTAAGTTATCATTAACTACAAATTGATATACTTTGCCTTTATAATCTATATGAAGCACATCCTTATGATTTTTTATTTCTTCTGGTATTGTGCCATTGAATACTACTTGAATTTTTCTTACTTTAGATTTGATTTCATCAATATTTTCTTCTAACAGTATCTCTCCATTATACATAATCCCTATATGATCACATATTTGCTCTAATTCTAATAAGTTATGAGTAGACGTTAAAACCGTTGTGTTGTTTATACTAACCTCGTCAACTATTAAATTAAGCACCTTTCTTCTAATGACTGGATCTAGTCCTGAAGTAGGTTCATCTAATATAAGTACTTCTGGACTAATTGAAAGGTTTAAAAGTAAAGAAAGTTGAGTTTTCATACCCTTAGATAGTCTTTTTATTTTTTTATTAGGGAGTTTAAATATATTTTTTAAACTATTGTATTTTTCTTCATTCCACATTGGATAAGTATTTCTATAGAACCAAGCCATTTCTGAAACAGTAAAATTAGGATAGAAATATTGAAAATCAGAAACATAACCAATCCTTGATTTAATTTTAGTATTCTCCTTTATGCTCTCGCCATTAATCATCACTTTTCCTGCTTCAGGTTCATAAATACCTACTAAGGTTTTAATCAAAGTAGTTTTTCCAGCTCCATTAGGCCCAATTAATCCATAAATTGATCCTTTTTCTATATTTAAATTTATGTTATTTAATATCTTACTTCCACCTAAAGATTTCTCTAAATTAGTTACCTTTATCATTGGATTCCACCCCCTCTAATTCTTTTATCAATTCTTCAATGATTCCATATATATCTTCCTTTTTAAATCCCATATAGTGAGCTTCCACTATGCCCTTTTTAAATAGATCCTTCACTTCCATTATTTTACTTTCATCCTTTCTTGGCTTATAATCGGCTGAAATATAAGTTCCCTTTCCCCTTAAAGTTACAATTACTTTTTCTCTTTCTAACTCTTGATAAGCTTTTTGGATCGTATTTGGATTTAGAGTCATCATTTTAGCTAGCTCTCTCACTGAAGGTAATTTTTCTCCTGGCTCCATTAATCCCTTTAGTATACCTTCTTTTACACTATCTATTATTTGCTGATAAATAGGTGTGCTGCTGGAAATATCTATATTAAACATATTTTCACCCCCGTGTACCTCGTGTACTATTTGTACTAGTACGGTATATTCAGTATAAACTATGGCATTGTCTTTGTCAACTCCTCTTAAAAATATTTTTATAGTAAAATATAATCAGTGTAATAAAAAACAAAGGTCTAATTTCTAACCTTTGTTTTCAAGTATTCTACTACTTTTATCTTAATTTCCAGACTGTAAACTTCGTATTAATTCTAAAGGAGACGCTATTTTTCCCAATTCATATTTATTATCCCCTTTCTCAAAAGTAATAGTTTCCCCTGTTTCTAAAGCTTTCTCCCAGAAAACATCTGGTGTAATATCTGGTTCAACTTGACAACATAAAGCATATAATCCTGCTATATAAGGAACAGCCCAACTTAATCCTCCTTGTCTGTAAAATCCGTAATCTTCTTTGCCAGTCTGCCTTGCCATTGTTCTCGAATCCATTGGAACTAGTAAATAGTTATCAGGCATACCATAAAAATTATCAATCCACCATGATCCTGGCTCATATGAAGAAAACTCATCTGGGTTTTTTAAAGGATCTCTTCCTAATCCGTGAAATGAATATCCATAAGTCTCATCTAATACAGTAGATACTACAAATATTCCTTGTTTCTTTGCCTCTTCTACAGATGATGTAATCTCTTCATATCCTTCATTCTCTTTTAACCATCCTATAGACATTGAAATAACCCTTATTTTTCTATCTTCTGGTAAAGATTTATTTATCTCTAAGATTCTATCTATAGCTTGAGCCATCCATTTAAAATTATATTGAAATCCGCTATCTTTATCATCTCCACTAGGTGCTGCAATATAATATAAATCAGCTCCTGGTGCAACGCCTACAGTCTTTCCAACAGCAATAGAAGCAACTGCAGGACCATGTAACTCTGCCTCATCATATGGCCAGTTTATTTCTTCATATAGCTTAAGGTTGTCTTTATACTCTATATGATCAACTAAGAGTGGCATATCTATAATTGCTATGCCTATACCTTCGCCAGTTATTCCTTTTTTATGTAACTTCTCTATTTTCAAACCAGGTTTCTTTCCAAACTTCATTATTTTATCAGGATCATACCCTTTGGGAAGTTTTTTTGTCCATATAGTTCTCGTATCAAAATCTGCACGTAGTAAATCCTCCATTCTATCCCTTACATCTAAATCTGATAAATCACAACCTCTTAAATCTACCTGCCATCCAGATTCTGAATTCTTATTATATGAAGGTAAAGCATCAATCTTACCTTTATCCAAGTTTGGTGCTTTTGGATATCTATCAATTTTTACTTCAGATTTAAAAGTTTCATTTGTTTCAGAAACTTTAGGGCTACATGATGTCATAACTAAAGATAAAATCAAAACTAAAGCTAAAATCATCTTTTTCAAATTAAACACTCCAATCTCTAATATTCTATGGTATAAATATTTCTGGTAACTTATTATTAATACATGATTATTATACTAGATATTTTTCAACATTACATTACTACTTTACTCTAATATGCCTTTATTTTTATAACAATATATTTCATATTATAAATAAAATAAGGGATTTAAGATATCTCTATTTATTTGATAAAATTAATTGTATCTAATATAATCGATAAGAGGGAAGGTGATGTTTTTGAATGAAAAATAGTAAATTAGAAAAAGAATTTTGTATATTAAGAGACAGAATAATCGAGAAGGAATTTAAACATTTAAACCAACAACAGAAGTCTGTATTATTACATGGCAATGGTCCTGCTCTTACCATATCTTGTCCAGGTTCTGGAAAAACTACAGTACTATTAAATAGATTATACTATTTAACAAAATTCGGGCCAGTATATAAAACTAATATTACTCCAGACAACATTACTGAACAGGATATAATAGTTATGAAAAAATATATAGATTATCCATCTGAAAATACTAAAATCTTATCTATTAAGACCATTAATCTTATATTAAAATACAAAGTTAACCCAGCGAGAATACTTTCTATTACTTTTAGTAGAGCATCTGCAAAAGATATGAAAGAAAGATTTAGCAAAAATTTTGAAGAAATTTCTTCTTTCCCTATAAATTTTTCAACTATACATAGTTTTTGCTTTAGCTTAATAAGAGAATATGCTTATATAAAGAGAATTAAATATACTCTAATTGAAGATGATAAACATCATCTTAACAAGTATAATTTAATTAAAAAAATTTATTTAGATATAAATAAAGAATATATTACAGAAGAAAAATTAGAAACATTATTAAATTCTATAGGATATATAAAAAACATGCTAATTTCTGTAGATGAATTTTTAAAAAACAATAAAGTAGATATAGATAATTTCAAGATAATTTACAATACTTATGAAGAATATAAGAGAGATAATAGCTTACTCGATTTTGATGATATGCTAACTGTTGCTTTAGAAATTCTCATGAAAGATGAATATTTATTAGAAAAATATCGATCTAAATTTGACTATATCCAAGTGGATGAAGGTCAAGATACTTCAAAAGCACAAATGGAAATAATTAAGCTTTTAGCTTATCCTAAGAACAACTTATTTATTGTAGCTGATGATGATCAGTCTATCTACGGTTTTAGAGGAGCCTATCCCAAGGGATTGTTTGATTTCAACAAAAACTATTCTAACGGGAAACTTTTCCTTATGGAACAAAATTATAGATCCTCTAGAAATATAGTATCTGTCTGCAATAGATTTATTAAAAAAAATGCTCTTCGTTACAATAAAAATATTTCTACAGAAAATAAATATATTGAACCTATAAATATTATTAAAGTCGACACTATAGCAGATCAATACAAATATTTATTAGAGGAAATAAAAAACAGAGATTCCTCCAATTCTTGTATATTATTTAGGAATAATTTATCCGCTATTGGAATTATTGAATTATTTGAAAGAAATAAAATTCCTTTTTACATGAGAGATGTCAAGGTTAGATTTTTTAATCATTGGTTAGTACAAGATATTATAAATTTCATGATCTTTGCTCAAGATACTAGCAATATGAATATTTATGAAAATATCTATTACAAAAAGAAAGGGTATATTTCAAAAAAACAAATTAACTATGCTAAAACCTTGAACTATAGCCTTTGTGTTTTTGATAGAATATTAGATTTCCCTGGATTATCTGAGTTTTATAAAAGAATTCTAAGAGAATTAAAACTAGATTTTAAAAAACTTTCTAAAATGAGTCCTGGAGAAGCTATTAATTATATTGAATATGATTTAGAATATGAAAAATACTTAAAAGAAAATTCTATGAGATTTGGATATACTTATGATTCTTTAAAAACTATCCTATATTATTTAAAGCTTATTGCTAATAGGAGTGAAAATCTAAATGACTTTTTAGGCAGATTAAAATATTTACAGCATCTATGCTTAAATTCCAAAAACAATAAGAGCTCTATTACTTTATCTACTGTCCATTCTGCAAAAGGACTAGAGTTTGATAGAGTTTATATGATTGATTTAATTGACGGTGATTTTCCCACTATTGGAAGTATTGAAGCTTTTGAAAAAGGAAAGTTTGATCTACTCGAAGAAGAAAGAAGACTTTTTTATGTAGGTATGACTAGAGCAAAATATCACTTAAGTTTAGTTAGTATGAATAAAGTAGGAAATAAAATCGTAAGCCCATCTAGATTTTTATTGGAATTAGAAGAAGGGAGAGTATAGCCTCTCCCTATTTATTTAGTATAAATCCGTATTTAAAAGGATCTTCTTCATCATACACTAAGTATCCATAGCTAGTAATAAATGCTCTTCCTGTTACCTCAGGAATTATTCCATTATATTCCCCAATTTTTGTTTCTTCTACTACTTTACCTTTAAATTTAGTTCCTGTTATACTTTCATATACAAAAGTTTCCTCTAGTCCTAACTGTCCTTTTTCATATAAAGCTGCCAACTTTGCGCTAGTTCCTGTACCACAAGGAGATCTATCAAATTGTTTTCTACCAAAGACTACAACATTTTTCAAATCTGCATCTGAATTTGTAGGTTCATCATAAATTTCCACTAAATCTACCTTGTTAATGTGAGGATTGTTTGGATGAGTTACTACAACTTCTTTATTTATTTCATCTCTAAGTTGTACTCCCAATTTCATTATATCTTCTATATATTCTAAAGATACTTTCAGCCCTAAATCTTCTGCTTTTACCAAAGCAAAAAAACTTCCACCAAAAGAAATATCTACAGAAACCTTCCCTATTTCAGGTAAATAGACTTCAACATCTCTTTTATATACGAAGGATGGTACATTTGTTAGAGAGACTTCTAAAACTTTTCCCTTCTCTACTCTTACTTTAACTCCTATAAGACCTGCTGGAGCATCTAAAACTAAATGTGTATAAGGCTCTGTTACTTTAACATATTCTCTTTCCACAAGAAAAGTGGCTACTCCCATAGTACCGTGACCACACATATTAAGATAACCGCCACCATCCATAAAAATAACACCTATATGAGCTTCTTCATGTATTGGATCTGTTATTATAGCTCCAAACATATCTCTATGTCCCCTAGGCTCATCCATAGCCATTCTTCTAATATAATCAAAATTATCTTCTAAATATTCCTTCTTCTCTGCCATAGAGTTTCCTAGTATCGGGGGTATTCCATCTACTATGATTCTTGTAGGTTCACCCATAGTATGAGTATCTACATATTCTAACCTGTCTATTTTAAACATTTAAATCCCCCTTTTTAAATTTTAGCATGGTATTCATAAGGTAGTGGAATTATTTTACCTGGCATATCTATTTCAATTAATTGCTTTAATGTATCTTTTAGAATGCCTTTTTGCATTTCTATATTGTTTGGTTCCCCTACATTAGCTCCCATTGGTACTATTGGAGCTGTACATCTAGGGGATCCATTTTGACGTACTACAGGAGGTAAAGCAGCTACAATTATAGTAGGTATACCTGCTTCCTCAATCGCTCTCTGCACTAGAACTGCAGAGCGGTGGCATGTACCTCACCCGCCTGTAATAACTACACCATCTACTCCCTCTTCTTTAAGTATTCTAGCTATTTCTGGTCCAGTGCTTTCTATAAAAGCTTTAACATCTCCACCTCCACCCATGAAACCTATATGTTGGGGTGCCACAGCTTTTATGAAACCTTCTTCTACTAATTCCCTTAATCTATCAATTGGAAACATACAGTTAATATCTTTGTTTACATCAGAATTATCATAGCCACCATGAGAAACCATTAATTCTTTACTAGGAATATCTCCTGGAATTGTTCTAAAAGATGTATCTCCAGCCAAATTAAATCTCTTATCTGATTTTAAATGGACTCCTGCTGCAGTAGCTATAGCAATAACCATCTCATTTAAAGGTTTAGTTGCTGGTGTCCAAACAGGTGGTGGAGTTATAGGTACATATATTTCAGATTGTAATCCTTTTACAACAGTTAAACTCACAATATCCCTCCTTCTTTATTTTTCGTCTTTAACCTTATTTATTGAATTTAGATATTTTTCATTTATCTCTTCATTGATGACCTCAGGATAAGTCATCAAAAAGCCTACTTCTTGTCCCTCTTTTAGTTCATTATTACAGATCACCATTCTTCTAGGAACTTTAAGCTGTCCCATTCTCCCCTTTAAATCTATGGTTACTCCTCCGTCTGTAACTTCTATAATAATTCCTTCATAATATCTTTCAGAAGAGATAAATTTAAGCTTATCCATATCTTATTTTTCATCTCCCTTATTTTCATAAAGTTCTCTTCGCTTTTTGCTCATTTTTAAGGAAGTTTCATTTGGAACTAAAGATACTTCTCTTTTTGTTTCTTTTTCTATAAGGTTAATATTGTTGTTTTTAACATCTACATTATATTTTCTTTCAGCAGCTTTTATAGCTTCTCCTGACATTTTAGCTTTTAATAAGTGTAAAGCTCTAATGGCGTCCTCTTCACATAGGCAATTGTTGCTTAGTATTTCATTCTCGATACCTTGTCTTGATTTATTTAAGTCTATCATTGCATCCATATATTTATTTCCAACAACTAATTGACCTTGTACAGCCGCAAAAGTCATTCCTACTACGGAAACTCCTCTTTTCCCTATTTCTTCTATATGACTAGCAAAATCTACGTGATTGTTTCCAAAACCTTCAGTAGTCACTATAGCTCCATCAATATCCATAGCTTCAATGGTCATACCAAGAAGTTGTGATACATAAAATTTATCAGAATTAGCTTGCGGAGACCCTACAAATATTACAGCAACTAAGTCTATTTCTTCATCTTTCATAGCTTCTAAAACTAGAGGTTCTCTAAAATAATGTCTAGAAGTCTCTTTTGAGGCAGGACCTATACAAGTTAAAGCATGAATACAACCATCTAATACTTGTAAAGGTGACACTACAACAGGAACATTTCCTAAATCCACATTTGCCTTGGCTCCAATTACTCCTACTGGCTCTTGAGGCATTAAGTAGTTATCATGCATAGCTCCCTGTCCCATTATTTCTTTAACTATAACTACTTTTTTCTTACCAAACTTTCTCTTTTGAATAAAATCATCTTTATTAACTATCAAGGATTCATCTACTTTTTTAAGAGCTTCCCTAATTTCTTGAGTAATAAAATCTGTAGCCTTATGGGCAGCCATAGGACCAGGCCTTTCCATGTTTTTTCCTTCTTTTATGGTTACATCTGTCTTTATTAGAATTTCTCCCATATCTGGTGAACCAGGTCTTCCCCACATAATATTTTCTTCAAGGATACCTTCCGATGAACCAAATTCACCTATTTGAACACCTTTCTCATCAGTTCCTGTAACCATCATTATTACTCCATCTAATACCCTAGTAATTCCATTACCTAATTCTCCTTCTTCCTTAACGGCTATAGGCTGAACATCCATTATAGTATTGGAATATTCATTATATTTATCTGGAGTAATAATATCTAATTTCAGATCTACTACAAGACTTTGAGAATCAACAGCATCCTTACATATATCTTCTCTAATATAAAGAGTAGTTCCCTCTATCTTAGTTTCTTCACCAAAAATAACCTTCTCTATTTTAAAATGCTTTCTTGTAAGACGTCGAATTTCTTTTTCTAATATTTCTGGTTCTTTTTCATATTTAACATCTGATTTTTCTTCAATGAATCCTTCATTAGGTGTAGTAATACTACTTTCTTGACCTATTAAAGGAAAAGGGATTTCAATATTTATATCCTTTCCTTCCCCTATATGAATTTTTATATTTCCTCCTACAGAAGGCAAAGCAGATATATTTGTATTTAATTTTTTTGTACTTTTTTCTACTGTAGTTAATTCTTCAACTGATTCTTCTTTAACTTTTACATCTTCTTTGTTTATTCCTTCTACTAAATCTGAAGTTAAAGGTGTCAAAGCATCTACAGTTTTGAGCAGTTTTGCCCCTAATACTTCTCCTATTTTTAAACAATTTTCTGGAATACTAATTAATCCAGAGTCCTCTAAATCTGGAATTAGATTTGGATCTTCAATATTAGATGGACTAATTATAGTGCCCTCTTCAAACCTGCAACAGGTTACAGCATATGAGCCTTTATGTTCCATAGCAGTTTCATGAGTTATTGCCACATTATCCCCTCCTAATCTTTCTTCTTTCTATATAATCTATGACCAAAGGCTCTTAATGTATGGTCGGTACTATGATACATTGGTAGTCCTACCCTAGGAGCTACATTCATCACTGTATCAGTTCAAGGTTCACAGGTACCAACTATAATAGCCTCTGCTCCATTTTTCTTTAGATACATTACTTTTTCTGCTTGTCCAGGACACACCCCCGGTTCTTCACAGCGAAAACGTCCATTAACTTCAACCATTCTTTTACAATTAGTTTCTCCTACTACTTTTCCACCCATTCCTTCTACTATAGCCTTTAGTCTAGTAATATCTGCCCCACATTCACATCCTATTACTCCAAACTTTCTATTATCATTGGGAAAAGGCATAGTAACCAATATTCCACCTAAGGTTTTAGTTATAGGTGAATCTTCTCCGCTTGGTTTTCCAGTAAAGGGGCCTCCTAAAACTATTTCTCCATAAGGCTTTACATATCCATTACATTTATCAATTAAAGTTTTAACAGGAGTACCTATAGGTACATCTAGGAACACCTTCTCTTGAGAATTAATTCTTCCACCCACAGTTACATCTTTAGTAATTACTGGTCTTCTTTCTTCAATAGCTAGAGTAATATTTCTTATAGTTTCGATATTTAATACTACCGCTTTAGCTTCTAAAGGTAATTGACCTGGTTTAAGTTTAATACCTAATATTTCTCTAATAATTACTCTTTCATCACCAGCTGGATAAACATCGGGAAGATATTTTATTTCCATGTCTTCAAATTCTTTTATTTCTTTAGCTAACTCAATCATAGGTTTTGTATTTTTGGGTTTAATAGCAATAAATCCTTTTTTGGCTCCAGTAATATTCATAACATATCGAAGTCCACGAATTATTATAGCTGGGTCTTTCTCAATTCTAATCATATTGTGATTTAATATAGGTTCACATTCAGCAGCATTTATAATAACACAGCCATCTTCTAGCTTTGTATTTATTTTAATATGAGTTGGAAAACCTGCTCCTCCTGCTCCAACTATACCTGCTTCTTTAATAAGCTCTAAGTGATCTGTAGATTCTTTAATTTTTATATAATCTGGCGGCTGAACTTCATCTGCTTCTATAATAATATAGTTTTCATCTATATTATTCACTCTACCACTAAAGCTTGAATGGATATTGGCTCCTAGTCCATTGGGAATAGCAATTAACTGTCCTCTATATACTTTATCTCCTATAGCCACAATAGGAGTATTTAATCCTCCTACATGCTGCCTTAAAGGTATTTTGATTTCCACGTTTTCACCTCCACTACATTTTAAATGCAAGTTATATGCCAAAATAACAACCTGTATTTTAACAGTCTGCACCATTATTAAATTTCTTTTCTGACTAATTTTAGTCACCCATCTCTTTCCCATTGATTTCCAATTTAAATATTTATAGATAATTTCCATATTAAACTCTTTTATAATTAATATTTTCTATAGAAAATATACTTTTTTATCTATTTTGACAATAAAACTTTTCTATTTCTCAATAAAATACAAAATGACTATTTATAGTCTCAAGACTATAAATAGTCATATAAATTATATTTCTTCATTTTAGAATGGAGCGTGGTTCTTGGAATATTTAAAAGTCGTGAAGCTTCCAACCTGTTACCTTCAGCTTCTTTTAAAGCTTTTTTTATCATAGTTATCTCGATTAACTCAACAGTTTGATTTAAATCCAGAGAAGGAGTTTCCAGCTTAATATTTAAACTTTCTTCTATCATATATTTAGGAATCAGTTCTTTCGTTATTATATCGCCTTTACACATAATTGCCATATATTCTACTACATTTTTCAACTCTCTAATATTTCCCTTCCAGAGATAGTCTACTAAAAAATTCATTACATCGCTATGAATTTTAGGTATAACCTTTTTATTTTCAGTACATATTTCTTTAAGGAAATGGTCAACAAATAAAACTATATCTTCTTTTCGCTCTTTTAAAGAAGGTAGTTCTATGCCTATAACATTTATTCTGTAATAAAGTTCTTCCCTAAAAGAATTTTCTTTTACCATTTCTAAAAGATTCTTATTAGTAGCAGATATTATTCTTACGTTAACAGGAATAAAGGCTTCTCCGCCTACCTTTTTTATTTTTTTATCCTGCAAAACCCTTAGTAGTTTTGCTTGCATTGAAATAGGCATATCTCCAATTTCATCTAAGAATAAAGTCCCACCATTAGCTTGTTCAAAAAATCCTAGCTTTCCTTCTTTCCTAGCACCAGTGAAAGCTCCCTTTTCATATCCAAAAAATTCACTCTCAAATAATTCATTAGGTATAGCACTACAATTTACAGGAACAAAATTTCCAGTAACTCCGCTATGTTTATGAATTGCTTTTGCAAATTCCTCCTTGCCTGTACCACTTTCCCCTGTTATTAGAACAGAAACATTGGTTTTTGCAATTTGTCGTGCAATCTCTTTTTTTCCGATAATTTTCTTGCTATGACCAATTATTCTATCAAAGGGATCTTCTTCTTGATTCTTAATTTGTTTTTGCAATTCTACTAGCCTATCTTTAGCTTTTTTTAATTCTATTTGTAGCTCTTCTATTTCACTAATATCTTTTTCTGTACTAACAACACCATGAAGTTTTCCATTTATAAAAATAGGAGAAGCACTTATAATTACATGATACCCCTCTTTTGGTGAATGGTATAAATTCTTTACACTTTCTTTTGTATCAAACACTTTTAAATCTATAGCATTAGGAAAATGATCTTTTAAGTATTTTCCCTTTATTTCTTCTTCTTTTACTCCATATAAACTCTCAGACCTTTTATTCCAAAGAATAACTCTTCCCTTGTTGTCTAATACACATAATGCCTCATGGATATTGTCAAATATGTGTTGAATAGCCTCCTCAGCTTCATCTACACCTTTATAAAAAAAGTCCCTCATGCTTTCTTCTCTAATAATTCCAACTAACTTTTTATTGGAGAAGACTGGAATTCTTCCTATTTTATTTTCTATCATAAGACTTCTTACTCTATATAGAGTTTCATCTATTGTAACGCTAATTATTTCTTTAGCCATTATCTCTTCAATTGTAAGTTTAGAAATATTTTTTCCTAAAATTTTATACAGGTCTTTAATAGTAACTATGCCTATTAGGTCTTTATTCTTTAAAACCAATACTTCTTTTTTATTGTTTTTAAATATATAATCCATAACTTCTTGAATATCATCCTTATGATCAGAAAAAAAAATGTCTTTATCCATAATTTCTTTTACAGCTACACTATAGGATTGTAAAAACATAGACCCACCTCTTTGTATTTTCTATCTATAGTTTACTACATTTAAGGTTTTCTAACAATTTTAAGATTAAAATTGTAAAAATTAGAAATACTATAAATGTAGGAATATTACATATATAAGGAGGGAAAAAATGGCTAAGTCAAAAAACCAAAAAAATGCTCCTAAGAAACCAAAAGGAGCTAAGAGCGAAAAGCAAGAAGAAGAGCAATAAAGGAAAGGAGCTACATTCAAATCTTTAATATATCATTTGAAAAGGTAGCTCCTTTTCTCTTTAATTATTATTGTTTTCTAATGCTAACTTATGCTATATTTAATATAGGTTTTTAGTATACTTTTTTAATTCTTTTATATAATCAGATAGTGAATTTTTATCCCCTTCATCTATTCTACGGATAACTTCACTACCAATTATTGCTCCGTCAACTTTTGATTGGAGCAGCTCTTTTATCTGGGAACTTTTATATATTCCAAATCCTATTTGAATAGGAATATCTGAAATACTTCTTATTCGTTCCTTAGTTATTTTATAATTGGAAGATATCTCTCCTCTGCTTCCAGTGTTACCTTTACCGCTTAGTACATAAGCAAAGCCATCATTATTCTTAATTAGATTTTCTATTGTCTTATCATCCATTTCCTCGTGATATATTTGTATTAAATTAATATCTTCAGCTGTCTTCTCTAATACTCTATCAGGACAAAGTATTGCATCGTAGTACTCCTTAATGTTAAATAAATTATACTTTTCTATTCCTTCAAAATAGCTCATTATGACTATTGGAAGATCAGGATAGTTCTTTCGTATTCTTATAAGAGCTGTTTTTATTTCTTCTTCACTTATGCCCAATTGAAGTACCTTTCCATATGAATTCTTTATAACTTCACCATCCATTGATGGATTAGATACAGGAATCCCAATTCTAAAATATCAACTCCACCTATCACTAACAGGTCTAACCAAGGAACAGCAGTAGATCTACTTTTGATTTATCTAACATTGCTTTTCACCTCCTTGCCACATATTCATGAAAGCTATTGAAAGTGCTAATTATCATACAAATAGTTAATGTATTTCTTTAAGGAAATTATATCTTAATACTGATAATAATACACGTGTAAAGCTTTTCTATATCAATGTGGCAAAATCTAAATTGATTGCTTTGTGATAATAAAAACAACCTCACGTTTTCAGCATACAGCTTAAAAAACGTGAGGTTATTATAAAAAAACTATTTATCTATTTAAATTCTTCTACGTTACTTTCATCTACAGTAAAATATTCACCTTCTCTTATAGAATAGTGACCAGAGCTATATGGAACGTCGTCTACAGAAATATAAACCTTATCTGTATCATATAACTTACCCAATGTATTTACTATACTCTTTAATATTTCAGCTTCCATAGAACTTCCTGCATTCATTTCGGATAAAAGCTCTTTTGAAAAATCTACTTTTAATATCCAAGGTCCTCTATCTAAAAGAAGTTTATTAATCTTTGTATTTTTTGAAATTACAGGCACTAATTTATCAGACGGTGGATTTTTCATTATTGTTTCTAATATCCTTTCAATACTATCATTAGTATTGAATTCAATATTTTGTTCTACATATGCTGTTTTAATATCGTTAAACATTGGATAATAGGACTTCATTTCAATTTCTAAAGGTTGATTTTTTATATCTTCTAAAAGAGTCTTTACTTCCATTTCTCCATCTTTATATATAGAAGCCACAAGACCTATATCTTTTGCATAGTATTCTCTTTGGACTCTTCCTTCTTCAAATTCAGTAGTCACTTCCAAAGCTTTATATTTTCCATAGGGAGTTTCTATTTCTGCATTTAAACTAGTAATTTCCTTTTTACGCCCATCAGAACCAGTCCAGTTATTACCTACTTCTAAAGGTTCCTTCAATATTATATTGTTATTTTCATTAGTTGTATTTAACATATTCTCAATATGATAAAATTCACCTTCAGCAAATATTTCTGTCAATGATCCATCTTTATATTCTAATACTTTTGTAAAAGTTGTTCCAGGATTAGCTACTTTGATTTGAGCCCTATTTCCATCAATAAACTCAAAAAAAGTTTGTTGCTCTGCATATTCATTACCTATACCCTCATATTCCATCATTGTGTTTTCCTTAAAAGGATAATAATCTTTTATAGTCAAAACTTCCTCTTTGACTCCACCATTACCTCCATTACCACCATTATTCTTTGGTGGTGTTGTAGACTGACATCCTACAAATATTAATGTCATTACCAAAATTATTGATAATAAATTTAAATATTTTTTCATGTATATCACTCCTATACCAAACTTTTACTATCTTTTATATATTTAGATTATAATCCCTTTCATATCAATTATAATTGATATAAACAAAAATGGGGTTACATATCTGTTACAATTATATTATAAATTCTATATTAAATGGGTATAAAAGTATTAATACAATATTTTAAATCAATAGCTTAGTTTAAGGAGAACTTGAATGAAAGAACTTAGATCTTTATTTATTAGAGGGTTATTTTCTATTTTGCCTTTTGTTGTAACTCTGTATATATTATTTTGGTTTTTTACTTTTCTAGATGGATTAATTGGTAAATTTGTTGTACCAATATTAGGCTTTTCTTTTCCTGGTATAGGTTTAATTTTTACTATTGGTTTAATACTTTTAACAGGATTTATAGTGTCTAACTATGTTGGAGTAAAGCTGCTAAAAAAAGGAGAAGAATTACTACAAAGAATTCCTTTAATATCTAAAATTTATTCTAGTGTTAAACAAATAGTAGAAGCTTTTTCTATTAAGGATAAACAAATATTTAGTAATGTAGTTTTAGTAGAGTACCCCAGAAAAAGTACTTATGCCATTGGATTTGTAACAGGTGAATGTAGGGGAGAGGTGCAAGATAAAACTGCTGCCAGGCTAATAAATGTGTTTATTCCTACTACACCCAATCCTACATCAGGAATGCTTATACTTGTTCCCGATAAAGAAATTATCTATCTAGACATGACTGTAGAAGAAGGATTAAAATTAATAATAAGTGCAGGAGCTGTTGTCCCAGAGTACGATAAAAAAGACGAAGAACCATAATGAAATCTTCGTCTTTTTCTATAATATCCCTACATCTGGTCTTAATTTATAAATAACATTTTTCCTCTCTACAATTATAGTAGTTTTATCTAATAAATCTTCATCATTTCTTATAGATAATAGTAAATTCTTATTTGGATTAATAGCTACTGGATTTCCTACCATTCTAAGCATAGATAAATCACCTGTAGTATCCCCATAGGCATAGCTGTTTTTTAAATCCACATTATATTTTGAAATAAATTCATCTAATGCCTTTTGTTTATTTTCCGAGTCCCACATTTTAACAATTTCTCCAGTAAAGTTGTTATTCTCATCAACTTTATATACGGTTCCTTTATATTCAGTAATATCATATTTTTCAGCCATTTTTGAAACTAGAAAATCTGGACTTCCGGAAATAAAAAATACTTTATGCTTTTGTTGCTTATGCCATTCAATTTGATCCCTAGAGTATTTATAAACCATGTCTCCATTAATATTAATCACTTGACTGGCTATGAACTCTATATAAGATTTATTTACACCTTTTAATTCTTCAATATAAACTTGTGCTAATGTTTCCAAGTAATGCTCAAAATCTCCAAATCTTTTTTCCCATTCTTCATATACTTTTTTTACTTTAGTATACCAAATAGCAGGATCTATAACTTCATATTTATTTAGTTTCTTGAAATGCTCAATCATCAATGAGTTTCTAAAAATTGTACCATCAATATCAAAAAAAGCTACTATATTTTTCATAACATCATCCTTACTTTTTTTATTATTATATGCTTTATACCCAATTTTATATAAATAATTCTATTGTTTTACCATTAGCAAAATTTGAATATCATTTACCAAGATATTTTATTAATAGATTCTTCTTCAAAAAAAGATTTCTCATTATATAAAATAAGTATATCATCTATTTCTTGTTTCTTTAAAAAACCACTTAAATTATCATTGTAATATCTGAGATCCATTACATATATTTCATTAAAATGTCCCATTAAAAATGGTATTAAATTATTTGCATAGGAATCTTTTATTACTAGTAGTTTTCTTCCATTAGAAATATTTTTATTTATTTTTATTAAAGGATGATTACCGCCAAAGAATATAGTATACTTATCTTTCTTATTTAAATTATCCATTTCATAAATAGAGTTAGAGGTTTTCTTTTTGTCATAGAACTTCACTATATAATCTTCATTTCTTTTAGGAATATATATATCAATACTGTCAGGACTTAAATGTCTAAAACCACTCTTTGAATACAAGGAACCATAAAAATTGTCCGTGACCCTTTTTATATGAAAGTCACTCTCTAAATATGGAGTGAATTTCATGTATTTTGCTAATTCTTCATAGGCATAGAATGCAGATTTTGTAGTCCAATGATGATCTGTTTTATAGTATATATATTCATCTTTCTTAGAATTTAATATATTATATATATCTACAAACTTTATATTTTTATGAAGACTATCTTTAACCTTATTTATATAAACAAACTCATCATCTACAGGAGCAAATAAAGGAAGTTGCTGCTCCAATATTTTTACCGAATTTGGCACCAACATAAAGTATATATTAGTATTAGTATTAAGATTTGAATCAGCAAACGAATTAATATTTTCAATTTTTCTTTTAAATTCTTCTAATTTCGGTTTTTTAAATTCTTCCATTAAATATCCATTTTTACCTAAATATACTCCATTATTTTCTTGCTTCCCCATTAATCTTTCACAGTCTGACTTTACTCCAATAAAAAATTCTCTAAAGGGAAACTGATCTGAAATATATTTTTCATAATCTAAAGTATATCTTCCTTTTAATACTTTTCTTATAGAAAATTCAGGTTTTTGTTCTAATACTCTATTTTCTGATTCTGAAAAAGCTTTATTGGGAATTATTACATTAAGTGCAAATATTGAATAAATATATATAAGCATTAATGCCCCAACTATATATTTATATAAATTTCTGTCCTGATCCAAATCAAAATCTCCCTTCATTTAAAATCTAAAATATAAGAAAGGATTGTAGCTTTCATTAACTAAATAAGCTGTAGAAATAAACAAAAGTGTTATAAGCACTAATGAATAAATCATTGATCCTTTTTGACCTAAATTTTCTTTTAATCTATCTATTTTCTTTTTTAATAATGGAGTAGAACAAATTCCTGCTAGGGTAAATAAAATTCCATTAGTATATAAATAGTAAATATCTTTAGCATTATAAAACTTATGAGTTCCAAAGCCAAACATAATTCCAATAAATCTTACACCTTCATTAAGATTTTCAAATTCAAAGAATATCCATCCTATTATTACTACTAATAAAACATATAGATGGCTTATGAATTTAGGTTTATTCTCTAACCACTTCTGTAAAAAAGCTTTTTCTATAATTAAGAATACACAATAGTACAATCCCCATAAAACAAAGTTCCAATTTGCTCCATGCCATAATCCTGTTAAAAACCATACTATAAATAAGTTTCTATATTGTTTTAACTTCCCTCTTTTATTTCCACCAAGAGGTATATACACATATTCTCTAAACCAAGTTCCAAGAGAAATATGCCATCTTCTCCAAAATTCAGTGATACTCTCAGATACGTAAGGATAATTAAAATTCTTTGTAAGGTTAAATCCAAAAATCTTTCCTAGCCCTATTGCCATATCTGAATACCCGCTAAAATCAAAATATATTTGGAATGTAAATGCTAATATGCCAATCCAAGCAGATACAATAGATATATCTTTAATAGGTGTAGATTTTATAATATTCCAAAGAACTCCTATATTATTTGCCAAAAGTACCTTTTTGCCTAACCCGATAATAAATAACTCTACACCTTCGCCAAAGGTAGTAAAATTCTCCCGTCTATTATCAAGTTCCCATGCTATATCACTATATCTTACTATAGGACCTGCTACAAGCTGAGGAAACATAGTCACATATGTACCAAAGGAAATAATGTTTTTCTGTGGTAAAATATTTCCCAAATATACATCTATAGTATAGGATAAAGTTTGAAATGTATAAAAAGATATTCCCAAGGGAAGAGAGAAATTAAATGTTTTTAAATCTAAGTTAAGAAGATAGTTTAAATTAGAAGATATAAATCCAAAATATTTAAAAAATACAAGGATCCCTAAGTTTATAACTAAAGAATTTATTAATATCAATTTTGTTATTTTCTTTTTTTCTCTGTACTTTTCTATAAGCAATCCATTAAAATAATCAAAGAAGGTGGAAAACATCATAATAAGTATATATATTGGTTCTCCCCATGCGTAAAATATTAAACTGGATATAAAAAATACAAAATTTCTCAGAGATTTAGGACTTATATAATATGCAAATATTACTAAGGGCAAAAACACAAATATAAATATTAAACTGCTAAAAACCAAGCTTGTCCACCACCTTAATAAAAAGTAACTATTCCCTTATTTAAAAGACTTAATAAATATATCTTCTATTTTTTCACTTTCCTCTGATATTGCAAAAATAATATATTTATCTTTAACTTCAAGTACATGTTTTTCTATTAAATAATATTCATCTGGAAGATAGTCTTTAAAGTTCTTGGATTGACTTTCTATCCTTGTTGAAATTTTATCTTTTATATTACTTATTTCTTTTTCATCTTTAACCTTTAATATCAATAGTTCATTAGATTTAATATTAGAATTTGCAGTATATAATATAAAATCTTCTATCTCATCACCTTTAATCTCGTATAGTTTTTCTAAACTTTCCTCATCTTTTTTCTCCATCTCAGATATATCAACGGAATCTTCTATATTTTTTTTAATTTCACTTATAGAAGGTTCCTTTGTTTTTTTAGAAGAACACCCTACTAATAAAATTGAAGTAAAAGATATAATACCTATTATTATACAAAAAACTTTCCTTTTGTTTTTAAAAAATCTACTCATCTTTCAATAAACCTCCTATTGTTTTATATTGTCTACAAGATAATCCAACCATAACTTATAGAAATTATATTTTAGATGAATTCCGTCTGGTTCAAATGGGTTATCTTCATTCTTTAATATGCTGGCTATATCTACATAATTTATATTCTCATTCTCACACATCTTAATTAAAGCTTCGTTGAACTCATCTATATGATCATTGGTTAACAAAGGTTTCTTTTTATTAATATTAGATGAAATAGGAAAAATAGACTGGACATAAATATTCACATCTGGCAGTTTTTCCTTTAGCAGCTGTATTAGTTGAAGATAATTATGGGTAAATTTTTCACTATCAATACCAGTAAGAATATCATTTGTGCCAAATAACATATAAATATTTGTAGGAGCTACCTTTTTAACTTCTTCTATTTTTTCTTTCCCTTGTACTGTTGTAAGGCCTAGTTTAGCAATTACATTTTTTTCTTCTATGAATCCGTAAAAAGATAAACTATCTGTTATTGAATCTCCTATGAATACATCATTATAAAATATATCTTTATAATCTATATCTTTTTTATCTATACCTTTCTTGTCTGCATCTTTCTTATCTATCTCAGTATTATCTTCTATTTTGGTAGTATTTTGCTCAATATTCTCTTTGTTTTTTTCTAGTTCTTCTTTCTTATCTTTTTCACTTTTTTCTTTTTTGCTTTTTGATTCGTCTTCTATCTTTTCAGAAGAAATTTTTTTTAATTTTGATTCAGCATAGACTGAAGTATTTTTTCCTAAAGAAAGCTTATTTTTATAGAATATTTCTTTTATATAATAGTTCAAAACAAATACAGATCCTATAGCTAATGTTAAAAATAATATAAATTTTTTCTTATTGGTAATTATCTTTTTTCTTGTTCTACATCTTTTTCTTCTCATATTCTGCCTCCAATATGTTGCAAAAATTATAATTCATCCTTGTATATAAAATCATGCATTTGTTTTTTTGTTTCGTTTAAATCAGCTACTATATAGTAAACTCCATCTATTTTTCGTTGCTTATAATATTCGTCAGTAGGAAATCTACTTTGTTCAATATTTTCATTATCCCAACTTAAAACACATGCACTCAACTTCAAGATATCCATCTTAGAAAGGCTGGTCTCAATATTTGGAAGGATAGCATCAATGACACTAGGATATTTACTTATTTCAATATTTTTCATCTTTTCAAACAGTATTTCCATTACTCTTCTTTGTCTATCTGTTCTTTCAAAATCCCCATCCCCTACTTTTCTAATTCTTGAATAAGATAAAGCTTGCTCTCCATTTAAATGGTTCATTCCAGATTTCTTAATTAAAGTAGGCCTTGTGTCTTTTATATCTGCTAACTCTTTTATATATTTATTCATTTCTTTTATCTCATATTTTTTTATTTCTACATCTATACCACCTAAAGCATCTACTAAGTTTTTGAATCCATAAAAATCTACAAATCCATAGTCTCTAATATTTAGATTAAAATTTTCATTTAAAGTTCTAATAGCAAGTTCTGGTCCTCCATAACCATAAGCATGGGTTATTTTAGTCATACCATGTTCATATACATTTACATAAGTGTCTCTCATGATTGAAGATAATTTTATCTTTTTATGAAGATTATCAATAGTAAGGATCATAATAGCATCTGAGTGCACTACATCATTTATTTTTCTTCTATCTCCACCAAACAAGGCAATGTTAATTACTTCTTCTCCAGAACTTTTTTCCTCATTTTTATCTATGTTATCTTTTACCTTTATACCTAGTTTTTCATTATCCTTTGTTATATCAACTTTATTAATTTTATTTAGATAAGCATTTACATATGTAAAAGATCCTAGTACAACCATTATAAAAATTACAAATATTCTTAAAACTATATTTTTCCTTTTGTATTTCATCTATATCCCCCTTGTTCTAGACCTAAGTAGGATGATCCTAATAAATATAGAATACTACCTTTATACAAATTACAAGTTACAAAAACTTTACAAAAGAAAAACAATAATATTACAAATTAAATACAAAAATAAAGACTAAAAAAATCCAGCCTTTTTTACCTTTCTACTACTATTATATTCTGTAAACACTATTTTTTAGGGATACTATAATAAAATTGATTTTATTTTTAAAATAATATCTTTAAACATTAACACTTTTCTTTAAACAACATAAACTGTTAAAGAGACTTAAAAAATATTTGTCTTGGTTTTCCTGTTTTTCACATTATTTTTATACTTAAACTTTAACAAATTATTAGCGGTATTCATGCTGTAATGTAAGAGTTCTTATTCTAAATCTTTTATAGGAGGTATTGTTATGGTAGATGGTCAAGGTCGTGGTGGATTTTTCGGTGATGGATTTTGTATGGATGATTCATTACTATTCTTCTTCTTGCTACTAGTAATTCTATTCTGTAGCTGTGGTGGATTTGGTAGATGCTAAATCACCACATAGATCGGGGCTTCCCCCGATTTTTTCTTTTTTGATTATTTTTCATTTCCTTTTAGAGAAATTTACTTTAAATATTAGCAATTCATCAATAATTTCATACTATATATTAGGATTTAGGAAATCCTCTGCTAATAACTCTTCCTCATTTCTTAATCCTCATTTATTAATATGTTAAGGAGGTGTTGTTATGACTGATAAGCAAGGTCGTGGTGGATTCTTTGGTGGTTGTTTTGATGAATCAATAATATTCATATTCATAATATTGATACTTTTATTCTGCTTCTGTTTCTAATATTGCAACCTTTTATAAGAATTTATTTATATAGACCCACTAAAAACCATCTTTTATCATTTTATAGGAGGTGTTTATTATGACTCAGAGAGGATTTGATGATTCACTATTATTTTTCTTTTTAATACTAGTGATTATATTCTGTAACTGTGATTTCTTCTAATTCATCACGATTGAGTCGGGGCTTGCCCCCGACCTTTTATTGTCTTCTGTCTTTTCTTCAATTATTATGCAAACCCTAAACTAATTTTAGAAGTAAAAAAATCTAAATTTTCTAGCCCTTTTTATGCCTTATAGATAATCTAGTAACAACTATTTATAGACAAGAATAAAAGACATATGTCAGATAACTCTATAAAAATGATATTGGCTAGACTAAGAAGAAAAACTAAAATAGAAAGGTTACATCCTCATATTTTAAGACATACATTTGCTACTAACTATCTAATAAATGGTAGTGATATATTTTTGCTCCAACAAATTTTAGGACATACTAGCCTTGATATGGTAAGAAGGTATTCTCATTTAGCTTCTAGTTTTATAATTGCTAATCATAAAAGACTTTCACCTTTGGATCAAATTCAAAGAAAAAATATAATTATTGAATTAAAGACCTGTTTAGACATTCTTAATTATATAAAATAAATATCAAAAATAAAAAAAGAACCTTGTATTTTACAGGGTTCTCAATCTTTTGGTGCACCTTCAGGGATTCGAACCCTGGACCCACTGATTAAGAGTGAGGATGAATGTGTTTTTGCATTTTATAAGATTGGACACACATATTGAATTCAACGCATTTTATCTTTTTGTCTTTCAGTATTTTTTAGTATTTAATGTCGTTTTGGGGACCATTTTTACAACTTAGTCCCCAAATAGTCCCCAGATAGTCCCCAAAAAAATCTACATAATTTTAGTTAAAATTCTAAACCCTATTAAATTTATCACACTTAAAATTATTCCTAACGCTATTACTTTTTTAATTTTCTTCATCTCAAACATCTTTGCTAAAAAATATAAAAACAATATACATAAAAGTAAAATAAATTCTTGCTTATGATATCTAAATAAAATAAGAGGAAATGCTTTTGCATGAAAATAGAAACATACTGATAAAGAAACAATTGATATAAATGTAGTTACAACAAGCATTATTTTATTAAGTTTTATTAATTTATTTTTTGAACTTTCCATTTTCCCACTCCTGAATACCATATTTACCTATTATTTCTATAAGTAATTAATAATTCCTGCTAAAATATAGTAAAATATTTGATATACCGTTTTAAGGCTTGTATAGGCTTATAGAAAGGTTTTGTGTGGTGAGTATAGTAATTGTACTGGTATGATTAAAATAATCTTTGTATGGAACAATGACGGAATGATTTTTTAGCAAAAAGAAAAAAGGACCTTTGTTCTTGTGATTATTGGTCCTCTTCCTCTTCTGGTGCATCCTCTAACAACATGTTTATGTTGATTGGTGGTATTATAATAGGTTTGCCTCCTGATTGAGCTGTTAAATTAGTTATATAACTTCTTATGTAAGGGAATATTATAGCCAACGTGTTTTTCTCTATAAAATGATCCCTTTGTTCTTCACTAAGCTCACCCTCATCCCGAAATCCAAAATATCCAGACATCACTAATTTTATATTTATATCTCTGTTTTCTTTATCATTAACTACAGTGGTTGTGGTTATTTTGTAACTAGTTCCATCTTCGGATTCGTAGGTTTTCGAATCGAAACCAAGTCTTAAATTCTCTTCATCTAAATACTTACATCCTTCGTTCATTTTGAATTCAACACTATCAACCAATATATCATATAATGCTAAAGTGCTCGTTGCTTGTCCAGCATTAATCATGCGGCATCACCTTCCATACTGAATAGATTTAAATTTTCCAAACTAGGAATCGACAAACTGCTAGTAGCTTTGATATCGTGGTGATAAGGCTTGCTTTCGTATTTTTGCTTAAAATCTTCATATGGACATTTTTCTATTCCTGATTCAATTAACAATGCGTCAAATTCTTCATCTGACAAATTGTCTATAAAATTTAAAACTGAATCAAAGTACTCTTTTTTGTTCATCATATTCCACCTCCGTAATTGTTTTTATACATTGTAAATTTCTAACACATAATTGTACTTGCATAGGCATTATATTTGTTCTTGGTATGCATCTTGTAGAAGGCACTGGAAATACAGCCCTAACTAAATCATATTCTTCCGCCTTGTATATTATGTTTAAAACAACAGAATTAAGCAATTTTCTCGGCTTCCCGTCAGATCTTTTGTAGTATCTATTTTTTATTGCTTCTGCCACTTCTTCAAAACGTTCTAATGTCTCTAAATCTGTTAAATCCATGATTATATTTGCCTGAATGTCACTCCTTAATATAGCCCACGATTTAAATTTTTTCGCTTTTATGCAATAATAATATGCTTGTTTAATGTCGTTCTCAAAAAAATAAACTCCTGGGCCCAACCATTCTTCATCGTCTTTAGAAATTTTAAATCGTTCAGATTGAAGAATGCTATCAGCAAACTCTCTTCTAGTTCCATGAAATCCAATTATCTTTCTTACGTGTTCCCCCATAGCTATCATCCATTCTTATAATTGTTGACATTTAATTATTTTCCTATTCCTTAGCAGTTTAAAAAGTACAACGAATTATACTTAACATATACCCAATCTAAACTTACTTATGCTTAAAAGACACAACATATATATTGTATTCTATAAGATTACCAAAATTTCCGCAAGCCTTTTAGTTGAAATTTAAGCTTATTTAGGAACTTTTTTAACCAAAAAGGCAATAAAATATACTTTTTAGCAAAAAGCACTATACATTTCTACACAAAACATAACATTTTCACCCACTCTTAAAATTCCAAAAAATATAAAAGACCAGAAGATTAATTCTGGTCCTGTGTATAAACTTTTTTAAAATAATCCGTATTTAGTATATTAACATATGTTTAATTAAAAGAATACTTCAGGATTGTCTCGTTTGTGACCCGCTTATGTTTCAAAAAATAAAAAAACTAGGAAATTAATCCTAGTCTTTTTTTATAAAGAGGTGATCATAAATAATTGACACAATTCCTATAGAAAGAAGGGAAAATATTATTTTTACATTTCAAATAGGAACAAACGTGTTCTTAGTATTTAAGGTCGCTTGATGTTTTCTCCTACTATAAGTATATTCCAGTCTGACAAAAACGTTACTATAATATAAATTAATAAGACCTGGAA